>NZ_JBEPUO010000008.1:0-139789 GCF_041691455.1 Phenylobacterium sp.
AGAAGGGAGGCGCCGGCAGGGCGTTAGGTGGGAGGCTTCTGTTGGCAGGCGCCTCGCCCTTTTGCCGATAAGAAGGGAGGCGCCGGCAGGGCGTTAGGTGGGAGGCTTCTGTTGGCAGGCGCCTCCCGGGCCCCGCCTAAGGATCTGAACCCCTAGGACTTAGATTGAGAACCGTCGAACCGCTTACGCGGCCAGGCGGACTTCTCCAGCGAAGTTATCGTTCGCAGTTAGTTTAAAACCCGGAACGGTGGGTCAGGCCGAGAGAAAGCAACACCTTTAGACGTCTGTCGATGCTGATCGGCCCCGCACTGTCCGGCGATAACCCGGGAAGATTGGTGGAGCCGCCGGGAATCGCACCCGGGTCCAGTCCGCTTATTACGTGCGCGTTTATCTCCATAGTCAGAGCAAGCCCTGACCCGGCCAATATAGGCCCCGGGGGTTAAAAACTGAAGGACCGTCTGTTCGCGAAGCGCGAATGGCAGGCTGTTTTCCGCCAATCGCCATCTGCGGTTCGTGAGCGGGTTAGGCGGTCGGGGCGGCCCGCCGCTAGCCTTGGGACATCGAATTCTCACCCGATGTAAGCCTGAGGTAACCTTATGAAAAATCTGCTTTTCGCGGCGCGTCCCCTGGCGCTGGACCTGATTTCCACCCTGGTCTTCGTGGTTCTGAGCGCGGTCACGCACAACGTGCTGCTGGCCACCGGGGTCGCCATCGCCGCCGGCGCGGCGCGGGTCCTCTATCTGCGGCTGCGCGGCCAGCATGTGAACGCCATGCAGTGGATGAGCCTGGGCCTGGTGGTGGTCACCGGCGGAGCGACGCTATTAACCAAGGACCCGCGGTTCATGATGGCCAAGCCCAGCGTCATCTATCTGCTGGTCGGCGCGGCCATGCTGGAGCGCGGCTGGATGCTCCCCTACCTGCCGCCTGCCGGCCGCGAGCATCTGTCGGACGAGGTGATGATCGGCTGGGGCTATGTCTGGGCCGGCCTGATGTTCGTCACCGCCGCCCTGAACGCGGTCTTCGCGCTCGCCACGTCGCTGGCGGTCTGGAGCCTGTTCATAGCCATCTTCCCGGCGGCTTCGAAGATCGGCCTCTTCGCGATCCAGTACCTGGCGGTCCGGGCCCGTGCGATCCGCAATGCGCGCCGGACCGCAGCCCTGGCCCTCGCCCTGGCCGAGACACAACGGCAGGAGCTGCTGGCGGCCTGAGCCCTCAGGCCCCCGCGTCCGGCGCCACGCCCGGCGGCTGGCGCCGGGCGTGGGGGTCCGGCTTCAGCGACCCGCCATGGGCCGTGAGGTCGCGGTAGGCGTCGCGGGCGCCGGCGAAGCTGGCGCCGCCCGGGAAGATCACGTCGAAGCGCCCATCGTGGCCCAGGGCCGCGCGCAGCACCGGCTCCAGGACATCGGCCGCCTCCCCGATGGCGGCGGTGTCGCAGGAGCGCCGCAGCGAGCGGGCCCGGCCGGGGACCATCAGGGTCAGGTCATAGTCCGTGCCGTCCACGCAGACATCCTCGGCGAGATCCGGCCCCTGGCTCACCCGCACGTCGCGCGGCGCGGACCAGAGGGGGAGCCCCTTCAGCGCCTGGAAGGCCTGGGCCTGGCCGGGTGGCAGCTCGGCGTCGAAGCCCATCCGCCGCGCGATGCCGGCCTCGCAGCAGGCGAGGCCCGCGCGGGCCTGGACGAAGGCCTTGCCGTCCCGCCGCACGATGATCCTGACGACGCTCTGGCGCACGCTGCGGGCCGGCCTGACCCAGACCTCCAGCACCATCTCGTCGCCGCGCGGCAGTTGCCATTGGAGGGGGCTGAGGCCCCAGAGCCGGTAGGTCGAGGGATCGACGCCGCTGTCGACCGGGATCGCGTGTGCGCCGCCCGCCATCCGGCGTCCGCCCAGCGGGTCGGCGGCTTCCGGGGCGACCGGGCGCTTGTCGTCCCACCAGGCCTTCGGGTCGGGCGGCGGGAAGGGCCAGATCTCCGCCTCGGCCGGCGAGGCGCCCGGCGGCGGCCTGGTGACCGGGGGCGAGGGCGGGGCGCGGCGGAAGATCTGCGCCTCGGCCGGAGCCGCGGCGGCGGCGATCAGGAGGGCGGCGAGGATGAGGGAGCGCACGGTCTGGAAAGCCCTCCAGCAGCCCTGGCGGTTCCCGCTCAGAGCACCTCGACGCCGCGCTGAATGGAGAGCACGCCGGTCCGCGAGACCTCGACCAGCCCCAGGGGCCGCATCAGGTCGGTGAACTTGTCGATCTTGGACGGCGCGCCGGTGAGCTCGAAGACGAAGCTCTCGTGAGTGGTGTCGATCACCTTGGCGCGGAAGATGTCGGCGACCCGCAGGGCCTCGACCCGGTCGGGGCCCGTCCCCTTGACCTTCACCAACGCCAGCTCGCGCTCCAGGCCGTTGGGGTCCCGCGTCACGTCCTGCACGTGGCGGGTGGAGACCATCTTGGTGAGCTGGGCCTCGATCTGCGACAGCACCTGCAGCGTGCCGCGGGTGACGATGGTCACGCGGCTGGTGTGGGCCTTGCGGTCGGTCTCGGCGACGGTGAGGCTCTCGATATTGTAGCCGCGCGCCGCGAAGAGCCCGACCAGGCGGTGCAGCACGCCCGGCTCGTTGTCCACCAGCACCGCGAAGGTCGCCAAGCTCTCGGCCTCGTCGGCATGGGCGAGGTCGTAGACGGAGGCGGGCTGGGTGTCGGTCATGTCAGGCGGACTCATGTTTCGCGCCCGCGGCGTGCGGCGCGTGGGCCCGGGCGCCCACCCAGTCCATTAGCGCAAAAAGCACGCCCGAAACCACAAACGTCAGATGCAGGACCACCAGCCAGCGCAGGCGGGTTTCGTCCACGGCCGTCTCGGCGTCCAGCAGCGTCATGAAGGCGCGCAGCAGCGATATGGCGGAAATCGCCACGATCGAGCCGATCAGCTTCATCTTGAGGCCTGAGAAATCGAGCGTCCCCATCCAGCTCGGGCGGTCTTCGCTGTCGCCGGTGTCGATCTTGGAGACGAAGTTCTCGTAGCCCGAGAAGACGATGATCAGCACGAGGTTCGCGGCCAGCGAGATGTCGATCAACGAGAGCACGGCGAGGGTGATCTCTTCGGTGGTGGACTGGAGCACCGAGGAAAAGCTCTCCACCAGCTCGTAGCCGAACCGGAACAGGAGCAGCAGGAGCGAAAGCGCCAGGCCGACGTAGAACGGCGCCAGGATCCACCGCGAGTTGAACATCCAGGACTCGAGAAGACGTTCAATGGGGAACTTCGGTCCCCGCTCTCCGCGACTCATCGGCGCCTATCCCCTCACGCTGCGACCCCTGGATTCCAGGAGCTGGCCCGATCCGGAGCCCGGCGCGATGCTGCGGGCTGGCGCTGCGGGCGGCAAGTGAAAGCTGCGCCCTGCTGCCAGCACGTTGTCACCACGCGGGTCTAAGGTCCGGAGGTTGCCGCGACGCCGCGTGTCGATTTCCCGCCGGCTCCCGCGTCTCAGACAGGAGCCTGACCGTGAAGGTCGGGACGGGTTGCAGAAGGAAGATCATCATGACCACCCAAGACATCGCCAACGACCTCGTCGCCCTCTGCAAGGAAGGCAAATTCGCCGAGAGCGGCGAGAAGTACTGGGCTGACGACGTGGTCAGCGTCGAGGCCGGCGCGCCCGGCGGCGGCGATCCGGTCAGCCGCGGCATCGACGCGGCCCGCGGCAAGGGCGAGTGGTGGGCCAACAACCACGAGATCCACGGCGTCGAGGTCGAAGGGCCCTACGTCAACGGCGACCAGTTCGTGGTGCGCTTCAAGATGGACGTAACGCCGACCGGCGGTGCGCGGATGACCATGGACGAGATGGCGGTCTACACGCTGAAGGGCGGCAAGATCGCCGAGGAGCGGTTCTTCTATAACGGCTGAGGCTGGGCTTGCGCGGGGCAGGGAGGGCGCCAACATGGGCGTCGATGTCCTCGCTCCGCATGCCCCAGGGTTTCGTCAAGCAGCTAAACGGCGAGTCCGCCGACGCTGCGCTGCGCCATGAGATCGTCGAGGAACAGGCCGCAGCCCTCGGCCGCATGGGCCGCAAGGCTGAGGCCGCCCTGGCCGCGCTCCGGGCTCACGAGGGCGAGGGCCGCGCCCAGGTCCTGAAGGCCGCGGCCGATGCGGTCTGGTGCTTCCTCGTCCAGCGCGAGGTGCTGGGCCTGCGCGACCGCGCCGCGATCGTCGCCCAGTTCGACATCCCCCGCGAGGTGATGATCAGGCTGGGCGCCAAGTAGCGGTGTCGGTGGTCTGGGAGTTCTTCGAACCGCATTCCATCCCGGAGGAGGTATGACGATCTATTCTAGCGTCTCAGCCAATCAAACAAATTCGGACTGAACGCAGCAACTCCGGTGGCCAGAACCACTAGAACCAAAATGATCCCAGCAAGCGCAACTATTCCCCAGCCAACGCCCGTGGCTTTCAAAGGGCCGACCTCGACATGAAGGCTGTCTTGGTTGTTCCTTCTAGTCATGCGGCTCGCTCCGACCGGAGTCCGCGTTGAGCCGATAGAGGCCTGACTCGCCGAACAGCTTTCCCGCTTGGGCCAGTCGCCAAGTCACGGGACCCACGCTCGAATGAGGCGCAGCGCTGCCCCATCGTGCGCGAATTCTGGACGCGATCTCCTTAGGCGAGAGGGCCGCATCGCCCGCTTTGTGGGCAACCGCTAGCACCTCGACTATTTTTTCCGGCAACGAGGGTTCCCTTCGCGCCTTGGGAAAGGGAACGCCGATCGACGCGAGAGCCTCTTCCAGGGAGAGGTCTGGGAGTTCGCCCCTGCGCTTGTCGGCAGTTCTTGACGCTTCAAGAGCTTCTACTAGTGCAGTCCGTTCCAACGATAGGATCTGCAGACCACGTTCCAGGCGATAGATGAATTCATCCACCACCTGCAAGCGATCATTGAGTGCTGATTGAACAGTCGGTTCCACGCATCGCTGCTACGCCTTGAAGTCTTGACGCGTCAACTGCGTTCGGATGACGACGCTCGAATATCCACACCTTTTCTGAATTCGTGGATGTTTCCCCGAATTTCTGGGTATAAATTGTGTATAAGTGTGGATGGATTGTGTATAAATAACGTCGCGCTAGACTAGCCGCTTGCCCGCCTCGCTGACCAGGGCGCCCAGGTCGCCCGCCTCGTCGGCGAGCGTCATCTCGTTGTGCGCCTTGCCGGAGACGATCATCGGGAAGCAGTTCTCTTCCTTGGTGACCCGGCAGTCGAAGATCACCGGCTTCCTCACCGCGATCATCTCGCGGATCTTGTCGTCGAGTTCGTCGGGGTGCTCGGCGCGCAGGCCGACGCCGCCGTAGGCCTCGGCGAGCTTCACGAAGTCGGGCAGGCTGGCCGAATAGGAGTGCGAATAGCGCTCGCCGTGCAGCAGCTGCTGCCATTGGCGGACCATCCCCATGTACTCGTTGTTGAGGATGAAGATCTTGATCGGCAGCTCGTGCTGAACCGCGGTCGACATCTCCTGCATGGTCATCTGCACGCTGGCGTCGCCGGCGATGTCGATGACCAGCGCGTTCGGGTGGGCCATCTGGACGCCCACGGCGGCGGGCAGGCCATAGCCCATGGTGCCGAGCCCGCCGGAGGTCATCCAGCGGTTGGGCTCGTCGAAGTGGAAGAACTGCGCCGCCCACATCTGATGCTGGCCGACCTCGGTGGTGATGTAGACGTCCTCGCCGCGGGTCAGTTCATAGAGCCGCTGGATGGCGTACTGCGGCTTGATCAGCTTGGCGTCGGGCGCATAGCGGAAGCCGTCGCGGGCGCGCCAGACGTCGATCTGCTTCCACCAGTCGGCGAGCGCGGTCTTGCTGGTCTTGAGCTCCTTCTGTTTCCAGACGGCGATCAGGTCGGCGAGCACGCTGCCGGCGTCGCCGACGATGCCGATGTCGGTGCGCACGTTCTTGCCGATCGAGGAGGCGTCGATGTCGATGTGGATCTTCCGCGAGCCCGGCGAGAAGGCGTCGAGGCGGCCGGTCACCCGGTCGTCGAAGCGCGCGCCGATGCAGACCATGACGTCACAGTCGTGCATGGCGTGATTGGCCTCGAAGGCGCCGTGCATCCCCAGCATGCCCAGCCACTGCGGGCTCGACGCCGGGAAGGCCCCCAGGCCCATCAGGGTCGAGGTGACCGGCGCGCCGGTCAGGGCGGCGAACTCGCGCAGCAGCTTGGCGGCCTCGGGCCCGGCGTTGATCACCCCGCCGCCGGTGTAGAGGATCGGCCGGCGGGCCTTGGCGATCATGGCGGCGGCCTCGGCGATGCGGCCGGGGTCGCCCTTGGTGCGCGGTGCGTAGTTGTGGACGTGCTTGACCTCGGCCGGGCCCTGGTAGGCGCCCTTGGCGAACTGCACGTCCTTGGGGATGTCGATGACCACCGGGCCCGGGCGGCCGGAGGTGGCGATATGGAAGGCTTCGTGCAGGATGCGCGGCAGGTCGGCGACGTCCTTCACCAGGTAGTTGTGCTTGGTGCAGGGCCGGGTGATGCCGATGGTGTCGCATTCCTGGAAGGCGTCGGTGCCGATCAGGTGGGTGGCGACCTGGCCGGTGATGACGATCAGCGGGATGGAATCCATCAGGGCGTCGACGATGCCGGTCACCGCATTGGTGGCGCCCGGCCCCGAGGTGACCAGCACCACGCCGGGCTTGCCGGTGGAGCGCGCATAGCCCTCCGCCGCATGGGTCGCGCCCTGTTCGTGGCGGACGAGCACGTGCTTCAGCCGCGGCTCGGAGAAGAGCGCGTCATAGATCGGCAGCACCGCGCCGCCCGGATAGCCGAACAGGACATCCACGCCCTGGTCGATGAGCGCGCGCACGACCATCTCGGCCCCGGAGAGGGTGATGGTGTCAGCTTCGATCGTCGTCTGGTGGGCGGTCATGGGTTGGCTCGGGGTTCGGGGCATTAAAAAAGGCCCGCGGGGGGCCTGGTGCAAGCGACCGTTGACGGGCTGACCTCAATGTCAGTCCGCGGCGGGCCGCCTTACGAGTACAAGAATGCTGCGCACGAGAATTCCTCGGAATTGGAGGATCAGGCGTTTCGCATGGCGTCAGGAGGCCGTCAAGCCGGGGTTGAGCGCAACAAACTGCCTCCACTGCGCTTCGGCGTCGATTTCGGTGAGCCGTGGCCAATCGGCCATCCGGCCGCGCATCCAGGTGGTCTGGCGCTTGGCATAGTTGCGAGTTTGCTGCTGGGCGGCGGCCAGGGCCTGGGGGAGGGCGGTTTCGCCCCGCAGGTGGGCGGCGAATTCGCGGACGCCGACCGCCTTCATCGCCGGCAGGGCAGGGTCGAGATCGCGGGCCATGAGCGCCCGGACCTCGTCCAGCACGCCGGCCCCGACCATCGCCTCCAGGCGGGCGTCGCAGCGGGCGTAGAGCGCCTCGCGGGGCGGCTCCAGGGCGACGGCGCGCCAGGCCTGCGGCTCGAGCGTCGGCTCGGTCCGGGACTGGTGATCGCTGAGCGAGACGCCGCTCGCCGCCCAGACACTCCAGGCGCGGATCAGCCGCTGGCGGTCGCCGCTCTCGATGCGCGTTTCCGCCGTCGGGTCGGCGCCGGCCAGGCGCTGCCGGAACGCCGGCTCGCCCAGGGCGTCGAACTCGGCCGTCGCCTGGGCGCGGACCGCGGTCGGGACCGGCGGGATCTCCGCCAGGCCCACGGTCAAGGCCTGGAAATAGAGACCGGTGCCGCCGATCAGGATCGCCTGGCCATCGCGCCTGGCGATCTCGCCCAGCACCTGCACCGCCGCCTCGCGCCAGCGGCCGACCGACCAGCCGTCGGCGGCGTCGACGGTTCCGAACAGGTGGTGCGGCGTCCGGGCCCGCTCCTCAGCGGACGGCGCGGCGGAGAGGATCGCCAGGTCGCGGTAGAGCTGCATGGAGTCGGCATTGACGATCTCGGCCCCGGTGGCGCGCGCCAGCCGGAGCGCCAGCGCCGACTTGCCGCTTGCCGTGGGTCCGGCGATCAGCCAGATGCGGGGCTCCATGGATCTTGTGCTCACCCTCGTCGCGCCCCCCAACGCCGGGGCCTTCTCGATCAACCTACGCGAAGTGTTCGCGAGCGTCGGCGCGCGCGGCAAGGAATCTCGCAAGCTCTCGGCGGGCGACGGCGCGGCGAGCGACGTGATCCTGGAGGCCGACGACCTCCTGGCCGTGCGAGCGGCGCTGGAGGCCCCGATGGCCGATCAGCAGCTCGACTGGTGCCTGCAGCCGCTGGAAGGACGCAAGAAGCGCCTGCTGGTCGCCGACATGGATTCCACGATCATCAACGTCGAGTGCCTGGACGAACTGGCCGACTTCGCGGGGCTGAAGGCCGAGATCTCGGCGATCACCGAGCGGGCCATGCGCGGGGAACTCCCCTTCGAGAGCGCGCTACGCGAGCGGGTAGCGATGCTGAAGGGCCTGCCGGTCACCGTCCTGCAGCAGGCCTACGACGAGCGCGTGCGGCTCAATCCGGGCGCGCGGACCCTGGTCAGGACCATGGCCGCGAACGGCGCGCGCTGCGTGCTGGTCTCCGGCGGGTTTTCGTTCTTCACCAGCCGGGTGGCGCAGGCCGCGCTGTTCCAGGCGCATCGCGGGAACACGCTGTTGGAGGCCGACGGCGTGCTGACCGGCGAGGTCGGTGAGCCGATCCTCGGCCGCGAGGCCAAGCTCACGGCGCTGGAGGAAGAGGCCGCCGCCCGGCAGCTTCCGCTCTCGGCGACGCTGGCGATCGGCGACGGGGCCAACGACCTGGCGATGATCGAGGCGGCCGGCCTGGGCGTCGCCTATCGCGCCAAGCCGGTCGTGGCCGCCCGGGCCGACGCGCGGGTGGATCATGCCGACCTCACGGCGCTGCTCTACTTCCAGGGCTACGCCGAGGACGCCTTCGTTACAGACTGAAGCCGGCGTTGATTTTGCGTCGGCGCGCGACTCCGCTTAGTCCGCGCCATGAGCCTCCCCCGCACCGTGCGCGCCGTCGTCTTCGACATGGACGGCCTGCTCTTCGACAGCGAGAGCGTCTACCGCGACGCCATGATCGCCACGGCGGCCGAGCTCGGGCTGGAGATGCCGTCCTCGCTGTTCCTCAAGCTGGTGGGCCTGCCCTGGGCGGCGAACATCCCCATGCTGATGGCGCACTACGGGCCGACCTTCGAGCCGGAGAGCTTCCGCCGCGAGGCGACCCGCCGGTTCCACATTGTCGCCGACGCCGAGATCTGCCTGAAGGCGGGCGTGGTCGAGATCCTGGACGCGCTCGACGCGCTCGGGCTGCCGCGCGCGATCGCCACCTCCTCGATGCACCCGACCGTGCAGCACCACCTCGGCCAGCACGGGCTGCTGGACCGCTTCGACGCCCTGGTGGCGCAGGGCGACTACGCGCGTGGCAAGCCCGCGCCCGACCCGTTCCTGACAGCCGCCGGGCGTCTGGGCGTCGCGCCCGAGGACTGCCTCGCCCTGGAAGACAGCCATAGCGGCGTCCGTGCGGCCCACGCGGCCGGCATGATGACCATCATGGTGCCGGACCTGCTGCACGCCACGGAGGAGATGCAGACCCTCTGCGTACGCATCGCCCGCGACCTGCACGAAGTGCGGGAACTGCTTGAAGCTCAGCGCAGCGCGATCCAGTAGCGGCGGCCCCGGTCGCCCTCGACCCAGGGGTGGGGGATGGTGTCCTGCAGCACGCCGCCGTTCTTCTCGATCACCCGGATCGAGGCGGGGTTCTTCAGGTTGGCCGTGAGCATCACCCGATCGAGCGGCAGGTTGGCCCGCACATGGTCCAGCATCCCGGCGAGCATGGCCGAGGCATAACCCCGTCCCTGGGCCGAGGGCCTCACCGAATAGCCGATGTGGCCACCCCACTGCGACAGGGCGGCGTTCAAGGCGTGCCGCACGCTGACCGATCCCAGGAATTCATCGCCGTCCACGTACCAGAGCAGGGTCTCGGGCGCCCGCTGGCCGAGCGCGCCGTCAGGCAGGACGATGGTCGCGGGCGGGTCGGCAAGCTGGCGCAGGAACCCGTCCGGGTCGGCGGCGACCGCGGCGATCGTCTCCGGCGTCTCGGGCCGCAGGGTGTCGCGGGAATAACCCTCACGCATGGCCTCGACGAACGAGGCCATGTACCGGGCGTCCGGCCGAACCAGGGCCGCCGTCATCAGCGCCTGGCGCCGCCGGGGCCCTGTTCGAAATATTTGAAGAAGGCGCTGTCGGGCGAAAGGATCAGCGTCGTGTCGCCTTGGGCGAGGCCCGTCTCGTAGGCCTGCATCGAGCGGTAGAAGGCTGAGAAGGCCGGATCCTTGCCATAGGCTTCGGCGAAGATGCGGGTGCGCTGGGCGTCGCCCTGGCCCTTGGTCGTCTCGCCGGTCTGCTGGGCGGTGGCGAGCGTGATCGCCACTTCCTTGTCGGCCGACGCGATGATCTCACGCTTCTGCTGTTCGCCCTTGGCCCGGGTCTGAGCGGCGATCTGCTGGCGCTGGGTCTGCATGCTGCGGAACACGTTCGGCTGGATCTGGGCCGGCAGGTCGACGCGCTTGATCCGCAGGTCGATGACCTCGATCCCGAGCCGCGAGGCCTTGGCCCGGCTTTCCACGTCCAGCCGGGTCTGTTGCATCAGCTGGTCGCGACGGCCGGAGATGATGTCCGACTGCGCCGCCGAGCCGAGAATCTGGCGCAGCGACGAGTTCACCAGCCGCTCAAGCCGGTCCTGGGCGATCTGCTCGTTCCGAAGCGTCCGGTAGTATTGCAGCGGGTCCGAGATGCGGTAGCGCAGGAAGGCGTCGACCAACAGACGCTGTTCGTCGGAGGCGATGACCTCTTCCTGGGCGGCTTCCATGGCCAGGTTCCGTCGATCGAGCTTGATGACGTTCTCGACGAACGGCGTCTTGAAGTTCAGGCCCGCACCGGGCTGGCCCGGCGCATGGATCACCCGGACCGGCTGGCCGAAGCGCAGCACGATGGCCTGCTGGCGTTGCTCGACCACGAACAGGCTGTTGGCCAGGATGACGATGGCCGCGAAGGCCAGGATGGCCCAGAGGATCAGCGGGCTGCGGGTCATTGGCCGGCTCCCCGCGCGGGTGCGGTGGGCGCGGCCTGGGTGTCGGCCGGCGGCGGGGCAGCGGCCGCGGGCGCGTTCCTGGGCCGGAAGACGTCCGGCGGCAGGATCACCGGGGCGGTCACGCCCTTGCCGGAGACGATCACCTTGTTGGAACGGGCCAGCACCTTTTCCATGGTTTCCAGATAGAGCCGCTGGCGGGTGGCTTCAGGCGCCCGGCGGTACTCGCCGTAGATCGAGTTGAATCGCGCGGCGTCGCCGGTGGCGGTGCGCACGGACTGCTCGCGGTAGCCCTCGGCGGACTGAATGATCTTGGCGGCGTCGCCCTTCGCCTCGTTGACCACCCGGTTCTTGTAGGTGTCGCCCTCGTTGACCGCCGACGCGGCGTCCTGTTGGGCGTTGGTCACGTCGCGGAACGCAGCGATGACTTCGGGGGGCGGATTGGCTGTCCGGATCTGCACCTCAACGACGCTGACGCCTGCGCCCCAGCGGTCGAGCGTCTTCTGCATCAGTTCGGCGGTCTGCAGCTGCACCTGCCCCTTGCCGCCCGTCAGGATGGGGTCGAGCGGCGTCTTGCCGATGATCTCGCGCATCGAGCTTTCGGCCACCGCCTTGACGGCCTCCTCCGGCGCGCGCGTGGCGAACAGATAGCGGCTGGCGTCGTTGATCCGCCAGGTGACGCTGAAGTTCAGGTCGACGATGTTTTCGTCGCTGGTCAGCATCAGGCTTTCCTGCGGCACATCTCCGTCGGCCGCGCCGTTGCCGCCGATGTCGAGGCGGTTCAGCGAGGTGACCGGCACCTTCTCCACATGCTCGATGGGGCTCGGCAGGTGGTAGCGAAGGCCGGGCGCCTCGGAGCGCGAATAGGCCCCGAAGGTGGTGACCACCGCTTCTTCGTTGGGTTGCACCTGGTAGATTCCGGAAAGCGCCCAGAGCGCGAAGACCGCGCCGGCGATCGCCGCGATGGCGCCGGGCCTGACCCCGCCGCCCGGTCCGCCGCCGAAGAGGCCGCGAAGGCGGTCGCGGAGCTGGTCCATGCCGGCGCCCAGGTCAGGGCCGGGACCCCGGGGCCCACGGCCGCCGCCATTGCCGCCGGGGCGGCGTGGGGGCGGGTCTTTGCGCCCGCCGTCGTCGCCCGAAGGGGGTGAGCCCCAAGGGCCGGGATTGGCGTTGTCGTTCCAGGGCATCTGCCGGGTCGGTCTTTGCTTTAAGCTTTGTTGTGGTCGATCCAGGCGCAGCAGGCGTGTAAACCCGCGCTGTCTCCCCGGATATGAGACCCTAGCTGGACCAAAGCAAGCTTAAGGCGTCATGAGCGAAGAAACCGCCCCCGATCGAGGCGCCATCCTGGCCGCGCTCGATGCCGTCCAGGACCCCCGCTCGGGCCGTGGCCTGACGGCGGCGGGGCTCGTGCGGGGGCTTACCATTCGCGGCGCGCGCGCGGCCTTCATGCTGGAAGTCCCGGCCGCCGACACCGCGCTCTACGCCCCGGTGAGGGACGCGGCCGAACGCGCCCTGGCCGCTGTCGCGGGCGTGGCGGGCGCCCAGGTGGTGCTGACCGCCGAGACCGCCGGACCGTCGCTGAAGGTCACGCCGCGCCGCGCGACCGCGCGGGTGCAGGAGGATCCGCAGGCGCGGCTTTCGCCCATGGCCGAGGCCGTGCGCCCGGCCTTCGTCGGCAAGGTGATCGCCATCGCCAGCGGCAAGGGCGGGGTCGGCAAGTCGACGGTGGCGGTGAACCTCGCCGCGGCCTTCGCCCACCTGGGGCTGCAGGCCGGGCTGCTGGACGCCGATATCTACGGCCCCTCCGCGCCGCACATGATGGGGATCAAGGACGAGCCGACGTTCGATGAGGAAAAGCGGCTGATTCCGCTCGTGGCCTGGGGCGTGAAGGTGATGTCGATCGGCTTCATCGTCGAGGACGGGACCGCCAACATCTGGCGCGGGCCGATGGCGTCTTCGGCGCTCAGGACGCTGATGGGCAGCGTCTGGGGGACGAAGGACGATCCGCTCGACGTGCTGATCGTCGACCTGCCGCCGGGCACCGGCGACATTCAGTTGACCCTCGTCCAGCGGCTGCAGCTCGACGGGGTGGTGATCGTCTCGACGCCGCAGGAGATCGCCCTGATCGACGCCCGGCGGGCGGCCACCATGTTCCGCAAGACCGGCGCCTCGATCCTGGGCGTGGTGGAGAACATGGCCTGGTTCGCCGACCCGGCGACCGGCGCCCGCATCCCGATCTTCGGCGAGGGCGGCGCGGCCAAGGAAGCCCAGGCGCTGGGCGTGCCGCTGCTGGGCCAGGTAGCGATCGACGTGGCCCTGCGGCAATCCGGCGACGATGGCGCGCCGCTGGTCGCCACGGCGCCGGATAGCGCCGCGGCCCAGGTGTTCATCGAGATGGCGCGAAAGCTGGCCTGAGCTATTCGGCCGGCGCCGGCCGCTCCCCGACGCCGCCCCCCATGCTCTCGACGCCCGCGACCCCGCCGGCCTCGGCCGCCGCGAGGGCGTCGAGCTGGGCCCGGATCTCGCCCTGCCGTTGCGCCGTCAGCGAGTAGCCGAAGAACATGGCCCCGCCGATCAGCGCCAGGATGATGGGGGCGAAAAGGTAGCACATCTCCAGACCCCAGATGGCGTGGGGCGTGTTCACCGCCCCGTCCTTGGGATTGAATCCCACGTAGGCGAGGATCGGATAGACGATCGAGATGGTGATCGAGGTGCCGAACTTCTGGGTCATGGTGACCAGGGCGAAGAGCACGCCCGAACGCTCCTGGCCGGTCTCCAGCCGCAGCTGATCGGCCACGTCGGCGACCATGGCGCGGACCAGCAGTATGAAGGCGCTGGCGCAGAAGCCCACCGAAGCCATGCCGACCGCGGTGACCGCGAACTGGCCCGCCGGCATGGCCATCAGGATGGTCTGGGTGATGGCGTAGGCGACGCAGGCGACCTGCACGGCGCGGTGCTTGCCGATCTTCTGCGCCACCCAGCCCCAGAACGGCGCGCCGACGACCCCGGCGGCGGTGTAGGGGATGAGGAGCATCGGCACCTCGTGCAGCGAGAACTTCTTCGCCTCGTGGAAGAAGAAGATGTAGATCGGCGCCGTCGTGGCGGGGCCCAGCGTCAGGAAGAGGTCCGCCAGCACCAGCCGCAGCATCGAGGGCGTGGTCACCACCGCCGCATAGTCCTTGAGCGTCAGGCGTTCCTTTTTGGCCACCGGCACGTCCCGCTCGGGCGCCAGCAGGAGCGCCAGGGGGATGACGATCACCGCGGCCCCGATGATGATCCAGCCGATGGTCGGGATGCTGGCCGCCTTGGCGGGGTTGATCCGGTCGTTGGTGATCCACGGCAGCAGGTTGATCGTGACGCTGCCGGCGAACCCTAGGCCCATCATCCAGCCGAAGATGCGCGAGCGCTCGTCGTAGTCGCCGCTGATCGTCCCGGCCCAGGCCGAGTGCCCCAGCACCAGTAGGGAATAGGCCACGTAGAGCAGGGTGTACCAAAGCAGCAGATAGGGGATGCCCGCGTCGAGCGGCGGATTGAACACCTTGAAGATCGCCAGGATGGCGGCCGGCAGGCCGAGCAGGTACCAGGGCCGGTAGCGGCCGAACGGCGTCTTGGTCTTGTCCATCAATATGCCCAGCAGGATGTCGATCCCGAGGTCGGACAGCCGGATGGCGGCGATGGTGGCGCCCAGCGTCAGCAGGCTGATGCCCAGGTGCGAGGCGTAGAACTTGGGCAGGTAGACGCCCATGATCCCCAGCAGCAGGTAGGCCGGGATGCTGCCCGCCGAGAAGGCGAAGAGGCGGGGAAATGACAACCGACCCGCAGGGGTCCCTGAGGCTAAGGTCACTGTGCGTCTCCCAAAATAAATAGGTCACCCTCTGATGGGGTGCTTAATCCAGGCAGGAGAGCTTGCAGATCGCGGCCGCGCAAGGGCTTTCCGCCGCGTCAATGGTCCGGCCGCGCGGTCACCGCCTCCACCGCCCCGCCCGCGGTCGCCTGGGTGATCGGCGATTCCGCATAGACGGCGTCGCGCTCGTCGAGCTGGCGGCGGATGCTGGCGTGTTTGTCGGCGGAGAGCTTGTAGCCGAAGAAACTGGCCCCCCCGAGCATCACGAAGACGATCGGCCCGATGACGAAGACCAGCTCCAGCCCGTGGATCTGCGGGGCGCCGTTGAGGGCATGCGGCTTGGCGTCGAAACCCACGACCTGCAGCAGCCAGAAGCTGACAAAGATGGAGAGGGCTCCGGCCGCCTTGGTCGTGGCGCTGGTGACCGCATAGAGCAGCGCCATGAGGTCGCGTCCGCCTTCGAGCCGCAGCTCGTCCCCGACGTCGGCGGTGATCGCCCGAACCATGACCACGAAGCCGGTGGCGAGCGCGCCCAGGAGGAACATCGGCGGCGCGTAGAGCATCGCCTGCCCCCTCGGCAGGAGAGGGATGATGATCAGCATGAGGGCATAGAGCGTCGTCGAGACGATCAGCGCGCGGTGCTTGCTGATCCGGTTCGCGAGCCAGGCCGTCGCCGGGCCGCCCACCAGTCCGGCCAGGATGTAGAGGGTGAGCAGCAGGCTCGCGGCGGAGAGGCTGAGCTCCCGCGACTGGCGATAGTAGTAGAAGTAGAGCGCGGCCATCCAGCCGGGCCCCATGGTGACGCAGAAGTCGGCGGCCACGATGCGCAGGACGTTGCCGCGCGACAGGAGCCGCGCGTAGTCGGCCATGCGGAAGCGTGGGCCCGCCTCCGCGGCGACGGCCCGCTCGCGGGTGCGGCTGACCGCGATGAGCACCGCGACCGGCGACAGCACGAGCAGGAACCAGCCGACCGCGCGCATGCCCTCCAGCTCGGTGTGGTGCGTCTTCTCGAAGACCACAGGAATCAAGAGGCAGGCCACGGTGCCGAGCACGCCCATGGCCAGCATGGCGCCGAAGATGCGCGAGCGTTCCTTGTAGCTGGTGGCCAGCGTCGAGGCCCAGGCGTTGCCGGCCACCAGCAGGATCGACATTCCCAGGTAGACGACCAGCAGCCACACGACGAGGTAGGCCTCGCTGATCCCCTCGTGGGCCTGGTAGAGCATGTAGAGCGCCAGCATCAGGATCGGCGCGCCGGCGATCATCCACGGCCGGTAGCGGCCGATGGGCGTATTGGTGCGGTCGATGAACAGGCCGAGCGCCGGGTCCACCGGGATATCGATGAGCCGGACTACGCCGAAGGCCGCGCCGGCGGCCAGGCCCAGGCCGAGCTGGCTGGCGAAGAACGGCGGCAGCTGCACGGCGACCGAGAGCTGCAGCGCGGCGAAGGGCATGTAGGCGCAGGCGAAGGCCAGCACCGCGGGAAGCGACAGACGGCCGGACGGCGCCGCGGCTGGGGCCTTGGACACGAGCATCTCCCTGGGACTGCCGAGCCTCTGATGGGGCCGCACGTCGTCAGGTTAGCCGCACCTCTTCGATCGGGTGCAAGTGGATTCGGTGTAATGCAGGTACGCCAAGCCGACCGGCGGACCGGCGCGCCGGCCGCCTGGAGCTTGGCCTTGGAGGCGCGATCAGCCGCCTTGCATCTTGCGGAAAACCTTGCCGGTTTGTTCGCCGCCGGCGTTGTAGGGCTGCTGCCCCGCGGGATCGACGATCTTGGCCCAGTTGTCGCGGACCTCTTCGACCGAAAGGCCGGCCTCGCCCAGATAGACGCCCTCGGTCTCGACGATGTGGGCGAGCGCGAAGGCGCCGGCGCCGGCGGTCAGGATGCAGCCGGTCGGGGCCTCCTCGGAGCAGAGGTAGACGACGCCCGGGGTGACATACTCAGGCTTCAGGTGCTCCAGGATCGCCGGCGGCATCAGGTTCTCGGTCATCCGCGTGGCGGCCACCGGCGCGATCGCGTTGACGTGGATGTTGTTCTTCTGGCCCTCGAGCTTCAGCGTGTTCATGAGGCCGATGATGCCGAGCTTGGCCGCGCCATAGTTCGACTGGCCGAAGTTGCCGTAGAGCCCGGACGAGGAGGTCGTGCAGACGATCCGCCCGTAGTTCTGCTCGCGCATGATCTCCCAGACCGCCTTGGCGGGCTTCACGGTGCCCATCAGGTGGACGCCGAGGACGAACTCGAAGTCGGCGATCTCCATCTTGGAGAAGGTCTTGTCGCGCAGCACCCCGGCGTTGGCGATCAGGATGTCGATGCGGCCCCAGGCGTCCATGGCGTGCTTGACCATCAGGGCGACGCCCGCGTCATCGGTGACGGACGAGCCGTTGGCGATGGCCTCGCCGCCGAGCGCCTTGATCTCCTCGACCACCGCGTGGGCGGCTTCCGAGCCGCCGCCGGAGCCATCGACGGACCCGCCCAGGTCGTTGACCACCACGCGCGCGCCGCGGCGGGCGAGCTCCAGGGCGTGCTGGCGGCCGAGGCCGCCGCCCGAGCCGGTGACGATGGCCACTTTGCCGTCGAAACGGATGTCCGCCATGAGGAACCCCTTGAAGCTGGCTGCGGTGCGATTTCGGCGGGCGTTGTGCGGTGCGACAGCCGAGGCGTCAAGGCGGACGCAGCGGCAGCGCGGCTTGGATCAGCCGGGTCTCAGGGCTTGCAGCCGGGGACCACTTCGAGCTGCTGGGTCGGCAGCCGCGTCTTGCCGGCGGGGAAGAAGCGCACAAGGCGCTCCGGACCGTCAGGCGGCTGGACCTTCAGCAAGACGGCGACGGCGGAATTGCCGGAATCGCCTGCGAGGAATTCAACGATCTTCATGCCGTTGCGTAGGCCGGCCGCGTAGGCCGGGGTGTCGTCGCGCAGGCCGGTCACGACATTGCCGGCCTTGCGGGTCGCCGCGCCATCCCAGCCGCGATCGAAGGGCGCCATCTCCACCGCATTCACGCGGAAACAGGTTCCGAACACGTCCGCCGGCAGGTCCAGCGGCTCGCCGGCGACGATGTGGCGGGCGAGGAGGTCCGAGATGTCGACGCCCACAACGTTGCGATAGGCGACCGGCAGCAGGTCGTCCACATGACGGGGCTCGCCCGGCGTGGCCGCCAGCCGGCGCATGTCGCGAAGCACCGCGTCCAGCGACGTCCCACGCGTCCGCGCCTGCCGATCGAGCACCGCAGCCAGGATCGCGCCGCGCTGGTAGGGCAGCTTCTCCACCGCCTGCGACTTCCAGAAGTCGGTGACGATCAGGCTGTTGGGCTTCTCGCGCACCGGCGAGGCGGCATAGGCGCGCAGCATGTCGTTCCATTGGCGGGCGAACGCCTCGGGCCCGAACAGCTTCGCCCGAAGCATCAGCGTCCAGGCGTAGTAGTCGGTGAAGCCCTCGGACAGCCAATAGGCCGCCGGCTCCGCATCGCCCTCCGCCGTTTCGCCGATCGCCTTGGGATTCCAGGTGTGAAAATATTCGTGCGCCAGCAGCCATCGCAGATCGTCGAGCTTGGTGGTGGTGGTGTCGACCCACAGGGCGAAGGCGTCGGCGCGGCCCGTACCGCCCAAGGATATCCGCCCGGGCGCGCCCAGGGTCGGCGACATGGTCACCAGGAATGGCGAGGCCTTTTCCTTCCAGAAGCCGCGCTCGGCCTTGAGGACCTGAAAGACCTGCTGGGCAAAGGTGGCGTCATCGAAGGCATAGCGCCCGATGATCGCCACGCGGACGCGCGCGCCGTCGGTCCGCTGCTCGAAGACCCGCAAGTCTCGACCGCCGGCCACGATGCTTTCGACGACGTCCTCGACCGTGCCGGCCCGTTCGGCCTTCTTTCCGGGACGCGCCAGATGCTCAAGGTCGGAGGCGAAGCCGAAGTCCTTGGGCGCGCCGGTCCATTCGAAAGTGGCGGGCGACCTCTTCTGGTCCTCCGGCAGCGCGAGCAGCGTCTCGCCGACCGAATAGAACCAGGTCGGGCGCACCACGGGTTTCGACTGTTTGCTGTCGTCGTCGGTGGGGTCGTGGTCGTAGGCCGAGACGACGCGATAGGTCGCCACGATCGGCGTGCCCGGCGGGGCGCGGACGACCCAGGCGCCTATCCCGTCAGGCGTCGCCTCGCCGCCTGCGATCTTCACGTCGCGAGCCCGCGTGGAGAGTTCCTTGTCGCCGGCCCAGTCGTCGGCCCAAGCCAGACGGGTGCGGCCGGAGGGGCCTTCGCGGAAGCGGATCTCGACCTTGAGCGCGGTCAGGGCCCCGCTTGCGTCGAGTTCCGGCGACAGGCGGTAGGCGACCGGATCGACGGGCGCCGCGGCGGCGGCCGTCGAGGCGAGCGACAGCAGTGCGGCGGCCGTCAGCGTACCCAGAATCATGCCGCCTCGCCCTATCGCGTCAGCCGGCGGCGGGCGTGTTCGCCGCCGCCTGCTGCTGGGTGCGCATGAATTTCACCAGCACCCGCTGGCCGATCAGGAACGGCGCGCCGTCGGTGGCCACCACCACCTCGACCACGCGTTCGTCGGTGCGCTCGGTGGGGTCGTCGGACTGCAGCTTGCGGGCGCCGAAGACCGCGGCGCGGCGCAGCACCCGGCCGGGGATCACCTTGGTGGGATCGGCCTCGGGCGAGAGCTGCACGGTCTGGCCGATGACCACGAAGGGCAGCGAGCTTTCCGAGATCTCGGCGCGGACGATGCGGTTGGCCTTGGGCTCCAGGTCGAACATGTTTGAGACGTTGAGCGTCGAGGCGCCGGCGCCGGGATTGGCGTAGCGGCGCACGATGCGGCCGTCGGCCGGCGCGCGGATGATGGTCAGTTCCTGGTTGTAGCGGGCCTGGTTGTACTTGGCCTTCGAGGCGCCGATGGCGGCCTTCTGGGCTTCGATGCCGGCCTGGGCCTGGCGCACCGCGTCCCTGGCCTGGTCGACCTTCTGGGCGGCGACGAAGTTGGTGGCGACGAGGCCCTGCAGGCGCGCCAGCTCCCGGTTGGCGGTGGAGAGCTGGACCTCCAGCAACGGGATCTGTGCCTGGGCCTGGCGCATGTCGGCCGCGGCGCTCTCGGCTTGCAGCTTGGGCTCGTCGTCCTCCAGGCGCGCGAGCACTTGGCCCTTGACGACGTTGTCGCCTTCCTGGGCCAGAACCTCACGCACGATGCCGGAGGTGCGGGCGGCGACCTGGATCACCCCGCCTTCCACGTCGGCCTTGCCGTTGGCGATGGCCACATAGGGGCTCTTGGGCGCGTTGGCGGCCGCGACCTTGGCCGCCGCAGCCTTCTTGGCATTGGCCTGGCTGGACATGAACAGACCGCCGGCGCCGAGAACCGCGACCACGACGATCACGACCCAGACGATGCGGTTGCGGAGGAAGGCGAACATGATTTTGGTCCTTAGGTCCCGGCGAAAGCGGGATGGTGGTGGGCGTGGTCGAGAGGGACGTTGCCGCCAACCGCGCGGCGATCATCGACGATGCGGCCGTCGTCGATGTGGATGATGCGGTCCGCGTAGCTTTCCAGGCGCACGTCATGGGTCACGCAGACGACGGCCGCGCCAAACGACTTGGCGGCGCGCTGCAGGAGCTTGATCACCACCTGGCCGTTCTCGCCGTCGAGCGCGCTGGTGGGTTCGTCGGCGAACAGCAGCTGCGGGTCCTTGGCGATAGCCCGGGCGATCGCCACGCGCTGCTTCTCGCCGCCGGACATTTCGGAAGGCCGCGAATTCATCCGCATTTCGAGGCCCACTTCCGTGAGCGCGGTCGCAGCTTTTTCACGCGCCTGAGAGCGGGAGTAGCCCTTGTATTTCAGGATGATCTCGACCTGCTGCAGGGCGGTTAGCGCCGGGAACAGGTTGAACCCCTGGAAGATGAAGCCGCAGTGGTCGAGGCGGAAGCGGTCGATCTTGCCGGGCTTGTAGCTCCACAGGTCCTCGCCCATGGCGCTGACCGATCCGGCGTCGGGCTTCAGCAGGCCGGAGAGCGCGGCCACCAGCGTCGACTTGCCCGAGCCCGACGGCCCCATGACCATGGTCACCTCGCCGTGCAGGGCTTCGAAGTCCACCGACTTCAGGACCTCGATGTGGGTGCGCCCGGTCTTGAAGCGCTTCACGAGACCCTTCGCTACCAAAGCAGGGGGGGCCACCAGGGCAGGTTGAGAACTCATCGCAGGAGGTCCGCAGGTTGGCTTTTCTTCAGGACACCCAGGGAGAACAGCCCCGAGAGGATGGAGATGACGGTCAGGAGGACGGCGACGGTAATCACCCACGGCATGGGGAAGCCCATCGGCATGCCGAACTTCAGCGCCAGCAGGTAGACGCCGAGTGTGAACAACGCCGTGGCGATCAGGCCCGCGACGCCGACCCAGACGGACAGCTCCAGCACGATCATGCTGAGCGAGCCCATGGAGACGCCGAGTGCGCGTAGGCTGGCGAACTCCTTGATGCTGGCGAGGATCGCGCCGCGCAGGGTCTGGGAGGTGATGCCGACGCCGATCAGCAGGCCGAGGAACAGCGAGAAGCCCAGGAAGATACCGATGATCTGCTGGCCCATCAGGGCCTTTTCGTTCGCCGCGGCGAGGTCCGGCTTGCTCCAGGCCTTGTAGGCCCCGTTGGCGGCGGCGTTCAGCTGGTCGCGCACCGCGAGCGCCTGGGCCGGGTCGCGCACCCGCACCATCAGGGGGCCGGTCTTGCCGTTCTTCGGGCCCATGCCCAGAAGGCGCATCGTGTCGCGAGACATGAAAACGGTGGGCTGGTCCACGTTGGGATAGTTTTCGAGCAGGCCGCGGACGTGCACGGTCTTGCCGTTCAGGCTGGCGGCCGCGCCCAGATGGGTGCCCAGCCGCGCCTGGGCGCTCTTGTCCAGAATGACGGCGTAGGGTTCGAGCAGCGCAAGCCGGATCGACTCCGGATAGTCGATCGGCAAGGTCACCGACCCCGGCCTGGGGTCGACGTCGAAGGTATTGACGTAGGTGGTGACCGCCTTCTTGCCCGGCTCCGGTGTATTGACCCAGCGCGCGCCGTCGCCGTCCAGGCTCTCCACCTCGGTGACTTGCGGGTTGAGATAGATCAGCGGCTGGATGCGTTCGGGCAGGCCACTGGGGCCGGAGTTGATCAGGCTGTCGTTCTTGGGGGCCAGGATCATCAGGTCGGCGCGAGACCGGTCGATGGAGGCGGTTATGCCCTTCACGATGCCGGTGAACATGCCGACCTGCGCCAGGATCAGCAGGCCGGAGAACGCCAGCGCCACCATGGCGGCGCTGTAGCGTTTCCATTCGTAGAGCAGTGTGGCCAGAGCCAGCGACATCGCGACGTCCCCTTGTCGAGCGCGAGATGTGCCGCCGTTGGGTCAGGGGCCAGTTAAATCCCGGTAAGGCGGGACCCGCCGGACGGCCTGACGGGCCGCGTGATGCGCTCTAATACGAAGAGGCTCTCAGGCGCTCCCTCAGATGCGGCGGCCCCGATTAAACCTTTGTAATCCAGTCGCCGCCGGCTATTCGCGCGCCCCGGCGAAGCGCCGCCCGCTTGCGAAAGCCGCGCGTCTGATCCTCTATCGCCGGGGGGGCCGCCGGAGACTCGCGGCCGATTGAGGTCGCTTGGCATGTTCCGTCTCGAGAATGCGCAGAGCCTGGTGGGCATTCTGCTGGCCATCGGCATCTGCTGGGCTGTGTCTGAGAACCGCCGCCGGTTCCCCTGGAAGCTGGCGATCGGAGCGGTGCTGGTGCAGGCGGTCCTGGTGCTGGCGCTGTTCGGCCTGCCCGCACTGCGCAGCGGCCTGCAGGGCGTCGGCCACGCGGTGGACGGCCTCTCGGCCTCGACCCAGGCCGGCGTCGCCTTCGTGTTCGGCTTTCTGGCCGGGACCCCGAACCAGCCCTATGCGCTCACCGACCCCGGCTCCCTCTTTGTCTTCGCCTTCCGGGTGCTGCCGGTGATCCTGGTAGTCTGCGCGCTAGCCGCGCTCCTCTGGCACTGGCGGATCCTGCGCTGGATCACCCAGGGCTTCGGGGTGGTGTTCGAAAAGACCATGGGCCTGCGCGGCCCCCCGGCGCTCGCCACCGCCGCCACCGTCTTCATGGGCCAGGTGGAAGGCCCGATCTTCATCCGCTCCTACCTGCCGACCCTGTCGCGCTCGGAGCTCTTCATGCTGATCGCGGTCGGCATGAGCTGCGTCTCCGGCTCGACCATGGTGGCCTATGCGACGATCCTGAAGGACGTGCTGCCGAACGCGGCCAGCCACGTGCTCACCGCCTCGATCATCTCCGCGCCCGCCGGTGTGCTCCTGGCCCGCATCCTGGTGCCGCGGATGCCGGAGACCGAGGTCTCGGTCCCGCTCAATCCGGCGGAGGACAAGGTTTACGAAAGCTCGGTCGACGCGCTGATCAAGGGCACCACCGACGGGCTCTCGATCGTGCTCAACGTGGCCGCCACCCTGATCGTATTCGTGGCGCTGGTTGCGATGGTCAACGGCATCCTCGGCATGCTGGGCGACGTCCACGGCGCGCCGATCTCGGTTGAGCGCATCCTCGGCGTCATCTTCGCGCCGCTGGCCTGGGCGCTGGGGATCCGCTGGGCCGACGCGCCGACCGCGGGCTCGCTGCTCGGCGTGAAGCTGGTGCTGACCGAGTTCACCGCCTTCATCCGCATGGGGGCGATCCCCACCGGCGTCATCGACGAGCGGACGCGGGTGATCATGACCTATGCGCTCTGCGGCTTCGCCAACATCGCCTCGGTGGGCATCAACGTGGCCGGCTATTCCGTGCTGGTGCCGGAGCGGCGGGCGGAGATCATGGGCATGGTCTGGAAGGCGATGATGGCCGGCTTCCTGGCCACCTGCCTGACCGCCTCGGTGGTGGGCGCCATGCCGAGCGAACTCTTCGGGCATGAGCCGCCGCCGCCCGCCCCGGCGCGTGCGCCCGTCCTGAAACCCACCCTCGCGCCCAATCCGACGCCCGCGCCTCCGGTGACGCCATGAAGCTCTACGACACCCCGCTCGCCCCCAACCCGCGCCGGGTGCGCTGGTTCATGGCCGAAAAGGCCATCGACGATATAGAGGTCGTGACGCTCAACCTCATGCAGGGCGAGCACAAGACGCCGGAATACCTGGGCAAGGCCGGTCTCGCCAACGTGCCGATGCTGGAGCTGGACGACGGGACCTGCATCACCGAGTCGGTCGCCATCTGCCGCTACCTGGAAAGCCGCTACCCCGACCCCAACCTGTTCGGCCGCACGCCGCAGGAGACGGCGGTGATCGAGATGTGGATGCGCCGCGGGGAGATGCTGGTCTCGCTGCCGTTCATGAACATGGTCCGGCATAGCCATCCGGCGATGGCGGCGCTGGAGACCCAGAGCCCCGAGGTGGCGGAGCGCGGCCGTTCCAGCGGCATCGGCGGCCTGAAGGTGCTCGATCGGCGTTTGGCCGATCACGAGTGGCTGGCGGCCGACCGGATCACCATCGCCGACATCGTGACCTTCTCCGGCCTCGACTTCAGCCGGATGGTCAAGTTCCAGGCGCCGGAGGAGCTGACTCACGTGACGCGCTGGGTCGCCGCCATGCGCGAACGGCCGGCCGCCAAGGCCGGAATGCCGCAAAGGCCGCCGGCATGATCGCCCGCCGCAACCTCCTCGTCGCCGCCCTGGTGCTGACGGCCGGCCCGGCGCTCGCACTCGATCCCGGAACGGCCTCCGGCCACTATGCCCGCGACGGCGTGAAGCTGACCTTCAGCCACGCCATCGCGCTCAGCCAGGACAACACCGAGGGCTTGCTCGACAACGGGCCGCAGGTCCGGGTCGTGCTCTCCGACGTCGAGGTCCCGGTCGCGGCGCTCTACGGCGCGGTCTTCCCGCCGGTGAACGGCATGGCGCGCAAGGACGCCGTCCACGGCGTGATGCTGGAGTTCAGCCCCAAGGACCCCAAGGCCATGCATGTCACCGTGCTGTCCAGGCCGCAGGAGCTGGGGGCTTCGCTGACCAATATCTCGCTCTCGAACTCGCAGGGGGTCTTCAAGAAGATCGTGGTCACCGCCACGCGGGTCACCGGCGAATATGACGACGGCGGAGAGGGCGGCGACATGAAGTTCAGCTTCAGCGCCCCGGTGTTCACCGATCCGGTCCAGGCCGACCTGCGCGGCCCCGACGCCCAGAAGAGCCCGCAGGTGCAGGCGCTGATCGCGCGGGCCGAGGCCATCGGGCGCGGCGACCTGCCGGCGGCCCTGGCGCTCTCGTCCCAGGGCTCGGATCTGCGCGGCGTGCCGGCCGGCGAACTGAAGCAGTTCAAGGCCGCCGTGCCCGAGATGCTCAAGGGGATCCGGGCCATCAAGCGCGTGGTCGTGCGTCGCGAGACCGCGGTGGCGCTCATGGGCGACGGCGGCTTTTCGAGCCTGGTGCTGGAGGGCGGGGCCTGGAAGGTCGCCGACTGAGCCGCGTCAGGCGCGGCGCACCGCCCGCAGAATGACCAGCAGCAGGACGGCGCCCACGGCCGCGGTGAGGATCGAGGAAATCCAGCCGCTGCCGACGTGGACGTGCAGCACGCCGGCCAGCCAACCGCCGATGAAGGCGCCGATGATGCCGACGACGATGTCGCCCAGCAGGCCGAAGCCGCCGCCCTTGACGAAGGTCCCGGCCAGCCAGCCGGCGATGGCGCCGATGACGAGCCAGGCGATCAGGCTGTGAGGTTCCATGGCTGTTTCATCCCTATGGTTCGGCACGTGCCGAAGCCGGCGGTCGCGCCGCCTTGGCTTCAATAAGCTTGGCCGATGGAAAGGGTTCCGCCGGGCGCCCGTTAGCGCTTCGGCCTGGGCGTCAGCGGGAAGACGATGAAGTCGTTGTGGACGTCCTTGACGGCGGTCTCGCCCATCGCGTGGACCGCCGCCTGCAGTTCCAGCAGGTCGGCATAGGGCAGTTCGAGCGCGCGTTCGTTCGGGTGCGCGGGCGCTGCCTCAGGGAAGTCCTTACCGGGGGCGGCGGTCATCTCGACGTGGGCGCCCAGGACATGGCTGACGCGGCGGTCCCTCGTGAAGGCGACCGCCCGGTCGATGCTGTCGCGGAAGGCCGCGAACTGGTCGGCCGACACATAGAGCCGTCCCGGATAGAGGGTGTCGCCGGAGAGCAGCAGCCGGTCCTTCTCGTCGAAGATCATGATGTGCGACGGGTGGTGGCCGGGCGTCGGGATGACGTCGAGCACGCGACCGCCCAGGTCGAACTTGACGATGTCGTGCGGCCAGTCGGCGATCTTGAAGAAGGCGGCGACCTCGGGTGCGGTCCAGCCGACGATGGCGGTGTCCGGCCGGTCCTTGAACTCCGCGTCGCCCATCCGGTGGTCGCCGTGGCTGTGGGAGTGGGCGACGACCAGCGGGATCGAGGCGCGATGGTGCGCTTTCAGCCAGTCGGAAATGACCCTGTCGATGGTCGGGCGGACCTGCAGCCCGCCGGCCCCGGTGTCGAGCAGCAGCACCCGGTCCTTGCCGAACAGCAGATAGAGGAAGGGCGCCTCGAAGTTGGTCTTCACCGACTGGCGGATGACATAGGTGTCGGCGTCGTAGCGCTGAACCTGCATCTGCGGCTCGCCGGCCTGGATCCCATCGATCCAGGGTTGGAAAAGCGGCTTGGCCGAGGCGGCGGCGGGCAGGGCCAGCAGGGTGGCGGCGATCAGGGTCGCGAGCTTCATGCGGCGCTCCGGTGGGCCTCGGCGATCAGTTCCAATGAGCGGATTCGGGCCTTAAGCGAGGGCCCTGTCGCCATGACGAAGACCTCGTCGGCGTCGGCATCACGGACTTTGTCGGCCAACCGGGCGTGAACGGCGCCGGCTTCGGCCGCGATGGTGCGGGCCTCGACCATCTGACGCACAGGCGTACCGGCGTGTTCGGCCAGGAACGCGTCCGCGCTCGCCAGGTCCGTGAACCGTCGCCGGCGGCCCGACAGCATGGAGACATTGGCGGCGCGCCGCAGGGCGTCCTCGCGCCAGGCGGCCTCGGCGGTCTCCGCGGCGTAGGCGATCAGCGCGATCCCCGCCCAGGGCTCGCTGCGGAACTGCGATGGCTGGAAGGCCTTGCGGTAGGCCGCGACGGCCGGGCCGCCATCGGTGCGGGCGATGAACTCTGCGAACACCATGCCGACGCCCATCTGGCCGGCGAAGGTCGCGCTCTCCTCCGAGGTGCAGAGCACGAAGACGTCGGGATGCGAGGGGCCGGCGGGATTGGCGTGGATGTCGTGCAGCGGGTGCCCCTCGCCGATCGGGGCCTTGCCCGAGGCGTCCAGCAGCCAGGTGGTCAGGAGGTGGAAATACTGCGGGAAAGCGTCCGACCCCACCGAGCGCAGGGCGCCGCCGGTGCGCGCGTCCGTGCCGAGCGCGCGGCCGAGCCCGAGGTCGATGCGGCCGGGGGCCAGGGCCTCCAGCTCCATGAACACCTCGGCCACCTTCAGCGGCGAGTAGTTGACCAGCATCACCCCGCCGGAGCCCAGCCGGATGGTGCTTGTCGCCTGGGTGAGCGCGGCGATCAGGATCTCCGGCGCGGGCGAGCCCAGGCCCTGAATGTTGTGGTGCTCGGCCAGCCACAGGCGGTGATAGCCAAGCCGCTCGGCGGCCTTGGCGATCTCGACCGTCTCGCGGACCGCCTGGGCCTGGGTGGCGTCACCGGTGACGGGCGAGAGGTCGAGCGCGGAGAGGATCATGGGCGCACATCTGGGCGCGCGCGCATCAATCGTCCAGATAGGCCCAGGTGTCGGCCCCGTCGAAATGGCGGATGCGGATGTTGGGCCAGTCGAGGTCGTCGACCAGGCGCGCATTGATCGCCATGCGATCCTGGGCCCCGTCGAGGCTCTGCCAGTGGGTGGTGACCCCGCAGGTCTTGCAGCGGTGGAAGGCCAGCATGCGGTCGCCCCAGACATAGGGCTGGGTCGAGCCCGCCTTCGGCATCCCGACTTCGGACGGCTTGTAGTAGGCCCAGCGCGCGGCGAGCTTGCGGCAGATGGAGCAGTTGCACTCGGTCACTGTGTGCGGCGCGCCGGGCGCCGTCAGACGCACGGCCCCGCAGTGGCAGGCGGCCTCGATCATCGCGTCCTCCCCGGAGCGTTTCAAGCAGGAGGACCGAGGTTGCCGTCGCTGTCCAGCCGGTTCCCGACGCTCTGGGCGGCGAGCGCGTCATCGGCAAGGCGGCGCAACAGGCGGGCGAGGTCGTGCTGGTCCTGCTCGCTCCAGCTGGCCAGCAGGCGGCCGGCCAGGGTCTCGCGGGCGGCGTCAATGTCCCGGATCATCGCCCGGCCCCGTGGCGTGACGGCCGCTTCGTTGACCCGCCGGTCGGCGGCGGAGGGCCCGCGCGTCACCAGTCCGAGGCCTTCCAGCTTCGCCACCTGGCGGCTGACGGTGGAATAGTCGCGGCCCGCCAGGTCGGCCAGGTCGCCCACGCCGATCGGGCCCCGCCGCTCGATGCGCACCAGCAATGGGAAGAGCGCGCGGTCGAGCGAGACGCCCGCGGTCTTCAGCATGGTCTCGTCCGGCTGGGCGCGGTTCAGCAGTCCCACCAGATCGAGCAGGGCGTCATGCAACTGGCGAACGATGCTGGTCATAGGTGCAGGATACACATAATTCGCTTGACGCGACACACGGCCTGTCCATTTAAGTGCAAAATACACATAAATGGATCACGGACATGACGCCCTCGACCTCGACCGACATCCTGATCTGCGGCGCCGGCGCGGCGGGGCTTACCCTGGCGGTGGACCTGGCGCGGCGCGGCGTTACCTTCCAGCTGATCGACAAGGCCGGGGGGCCGTTTCCGGGCTCGCGCGGCAAGGGGATCCAGCCGCGCAGCCAGGAGGTGTTCGAGGACCTGGGGGTTCTGGACCGCATCCTGGAGACCGCCGGCCCCTATCCGCCGCAGCGGGCGCACCGGGCGGACGGCGGCTGCGAGGAGACGCTGGTCTCCGAGTTGCTCAGTCCGACGCCGGCGGAGTCCTATGTCATGCCGCTGCTTTCCGCCCAGTTCCTGACTGAGCGGGCGCTGCGTGAGCGGCTCGAGGCGCTCGGCGGCCGCCTGCGCTTCGGGGTCGAGCTGACGGGCTTTTCGCAGGACGCCGACGGCGTGACCGCGAAGCTGACGGGGCCGGACGGCGCGGAGACCCTGCGCTGCCGCTATCTGGTCGGCGCGGACGGCGGGCGCAGCTTCGTGCGCTCAGCGCTGGGCGTCGACTTCCCGGGCACGACGCTTGGCGTGCGGGCCGTGGTCGCGGACGTCAGGCTGGAGGGGCTCTCCCGGGACGCCTGGCATCGCTGGGGCGAGGGCCTGGAGATGATCGGTCTCTGCCCCCTCTGGGGGACCGACCTCGTCCAGCTCCAGGGCCCGATCCCCTTGGAAGGCGATGTCGATCTGTCGGCTGAAGGGCTGAGGGCGATGGTCGCGGCCCGCACCGGTCGCTCGGACCTCGTCGTCACGTCGGTCGCCTGGGCTTCCGCCTATTCGATGAACGCGCGGCTGGCCGACCGCTATCGGGTGGGCCGGGTCTTCCTGGCCGGCGACGCGGCGCACATCCATCCGCCGACGGGCGGGCAGGGGCTCAATACCAGCCTGCAGGACGCCTACAATCTGGGCTGGAAGCTGGCCGCTGTGCTCGACGGCGCGCCGGACGGCCTGCTGGACAGCTACGAGGCCGAGCGCCGCCCGGTGGCCGCCGAGGTGCTGGGCCTGTCGAAGCGCCTGCTGGATGACGCAAAGGCCGGCGTCGCCATGCGGCGGGGGCGTGAGACCCAACAACTCGACATCGGCTATCCCGGCTCGCCCCTGTCGCTCGCGGGACCCGCGCGGCTGCAGGGCGTGGAGGCCGGCGACCGAGCGCCTGACGCGCCGGTCGGCGACCCGGCGGGCCGGCCGACGAGGCTCTTCGACCTCTTCCGGGGTCCGCACTGGACGGCGCTGGGCTATGAGGCCGACGAGCGGCCAGCCCCACGGCCGCGACCCGGTGTCGAGATTCTCAGGGTGGGCGGTCCGGGCGGCCTGGCCGACGACGCCGGCCATCTCCGCGACGCCTATGGCCTGGCGCCCGGCGAGTGGGTGCTGGTCCGGCCGGACGGCTATGTGGCGGCGGTGGTCCCCGCCGGCGAAGCCATCGACCGGCATCTGGACCGCATCCTGGGGCCGGTCTAGCTGGGCCGGGCGGTCTTCTTCAGGACCGACGAAAAGCTCATCATCGGCTGGCCCCCGGCCGAGGCGTTGGAGATGATCCCGCGCACGAAGACCATGCTGCGCCCGGCCTTCACCACCTCGCCCGTGCATTCGACAAGGTCGCCGACGCCGCAGGAGCCCACGAACTCGCCGTTGAAGGTGGCGGTGACGCAGCGGCTGTCCTGGATCGCGTCGCGGGCGATCACGAAGAGGCAGAAGTCAGCGAAGGTCATGACGCAGCCGCCGTGCATGAACATCCCGCCGTTCATGTGCTTGCGCTCGGCGCGGAAGGCGCAGACCGGACGGCCGTCCTCGCCGACCTTGAAATAGAACGGCCCCGCCAGGTCCTCGAACGGATCGCCGCCGGGATACCAGGACCACCCGGCCCACTCGCCCTCGGTGACTGGGGTCAGCTTCGACGTGTAGCTGTTGTCTGTTTCGCCGCCGTCCATGGACCCTCACAGAACCGCCCGCGAAGGGTTTGCCCCCCGCGGATTCGAACACTAGTTTGACCCGCGCCCAAAAAGCCTCCCAGGAGCCATCATGCAAGGCCGGACCGTCTATCTCTGCACAGGCGTGCGCAGTCCGATCGGGCGATATGGCGGGGCGCTGGCCAAGGTCAGGGCCGACGATCTGGCGGCGCACCCGCTACGGGTCTTGATGGAGCGGCTGCCGAACCTCGACTGGGAGGCCATCGACGAGGTGGTCTACGGCTGCGTGAACCAGGCCGGCGAGGACAACCGCAATGTGGCGCGCATGGCGCTCTTGCTGGCCGGACTGCCGTCGCGGACGCCGGGCATGACGGTGAACCGGCTCTGCGCCTCCGGGCTCGACGCCACTATCGCCGGCGCACGGTCGATCGCCACCGGCGAGAACGACCTGGTGATCGCCGGCGGGGTGGAGAGCATGACGCGGGCGCCCTTCGTGATGGGCAAGGCGGATTCGGCCTTCTCGCGCTCGGCGGAGATCTACGACACCACCATCGGCTGGCGGTTCGTCAATCCGGCGCTGCAGAAGCAATACGGCGTCGAGTCCATGCCGGAGACGGCCGAGAACGTCGCCACCGACTACCAGATCAACCGCGCCGACCAGGACGCCTTCGCCCACCGCAGCCAGCAGCGGGTGGGCGCGGCCCGGGCCCGCGGCTTCTTCGACGGCGAGATCGCCGGAATCGTCATCAAGGACCGCAAGGGCGACGTCACCGTCAGCCAGGACGAGCATCCCCGGCCGGAGACCACGCTCGAGGCCCTGCAAGGGTTGAAGCCGATCGTGCGGGCCGACGGCACCGTGACGGCGGGCAACGCCTCCGGCGTTAACGACGGCGCCTGCGCCCTGGTGTTGGCCAGCGAAGACGCGGTGAAGAAGTACGGGCTTGAACCGCTGGCCCGCATCGAGGGCGGGGCGTCCGGAGGCGTCGCGCCGCGGGTGATGGGCGTCGGGCCCGTGCCGGCGGTGGACAAGCTAACCCAGCGGCTCGGCATCACGCCGCGCGATTTCGATGTCATCGAGCTCAACGAGGCCTTCGCCGCCCAGGCGCTGGCCTGCACGCGGGCCTGGGGCCTGGCGGACGACGCCGAACACGTCAACGCCCATGGCGGCGCCATCGCCATCGGCCACCCGCTGGGCGCGTCGGGCGCGCGGCTGGCGCTGACAGCGGCCCGGGCGCTGAAGGAAAAGGGCGGCGACCGCGCGCTCGCCACCATGTGCGTCGGCGTGGGCCAGGGTTCCGCGCTCGCCTTGGCGAAGGCTTGAAGACCGTGCGGGGCGGCGCCTGGATCGCAGCCCTCGTGCTGGCCCTGGCCCTGCCGGCGGCAGCCCAGGCGCCGTCGCCCGGGGGCGCCTCTCATCTGGTGGACGAGACGACGCTGATGCTGACGCCCGGGGAGCGGGTGACCGTGCGCCTTGGCCCCGGCGGCCGCCTGACCCTGGTCTCTGTCGTCGCCGAGGACGGCGCCCACGCCTCGCCGCCGAAGCCCGGCGCGGTGAGGCCGCCGGGCGCGGGCAATCCGCTGGTCGAGACCCCGGCCGGCACGGTGTCCTTCCTGGCCGGACCCCTGGGCGATGGCGCGATCCTCAAGGTCGAGAACGGCGCGTCGAAAGCCTTCGACTATCAGGCGGTCCTGCTGCTGGCGGGCGCCGAGGCCGCGCCGGTCCGCGAACCCACCGGCGTCTGCACGGTGCTGCCGCTGCTGCCCAGTTGGGAGACCTGGCCCCGGCGGCGGGTCACCGCCATCCTGCTCAGCCACTTCACGCCGCGCGACACCAACCAGGTGGTCTGCCAGGAGACGCCCAAGCCGCGGGCTGCCCCGCGGCCGGTCCGCGCCACGCCCGTCAACAACCAGGGGACCAAACCATGGCGCTCGACGCCGAGACCCGCGACCAGCTGATCGACACCGTCCGCCGGTTCGTGGCCGAACGGCTGCGCCCGCTGGAGGCCAAGGTCGCCGAGGACGACGCCATGCCGCCCGAGGTGGTCGAGGAGATGAAGGCGCTCGGGCTCTTCGGCCTGTCGATCCCCGAGGAATATGGCGGGCTCGACCTCTCCATGGAGGATGAATGCCTGGTGGCCGTTGAGCTCGGCCGGACGAGCCCCGCCTTCCGCTCGACCTTCGGCACCAACGTCGGCATCGGCAGCCAGGGGCTGGTGATGTTCGGGACCGACGCCCAGAAGGAGAAGTACCTGCCGGGCATCGCATCCGGCGACATCATCACTTCCTTCGCGCTCACCGAGCCTGAGGCGGGCTCGGACAGCGCCAACGTCCAGACCCGGGCGATCAGGGACGGCGACCACTACGTCCTGAACGGCTCCAAGCGGTTCATCACCAACGCCAACAAGGCCGACCTCTTCACGGTGATGGCCAGGAGCGATCCTTCGAAGCCGGGCGCGGGCGGGGTCTCGGCCTTCCTGGTGGAACGCAACCTGCCGGGCCTCAGCGTCGGCAAGCCCGAGAAGAAGATGGGCCAGCAGGGCGCCCACATCTGCGACGTGGTCTTCGACAACGTCCGGGTCTCCGCCGAGAACCGGCTGGGCCAGGAGGGCGAGGGCTTCAAGGTGGCCATGCAGGTGCTGGACCGCGGGCGGCTGCACATCTCGGCGGTCTGCGTCGGCGTCGCCGAGCGGCTGATCAAGGACAGCGTCGGATATATGAGCGAGCGCAAGCAGTTCGGCCAGGCGCTCAGCCAGTTCCAGCTGCTGCAGGGGATGATCGCGGACTCCAAGACCGAGAGCCTCGCGGCCAAGGCGCTGACGATGGAAACCGCGCGCAAGCGCGACGCCGGCCAGAGCGTCACCATGGAGGCCGCGGCCGCCAAGTACTTCGCCTCGGAGATGGTCGGCCGCGTCGCCGACCGGGCGGTGCAGATCTTCGGCGGGGCGGGCTACGTCGCCGACCACGGGATCGAGCGGCTCTACCGCGACGTCCGAATCTTCCGCATCTACGAGGGCACCAGCCAGATCCAGCAGGTGGTCATCGCGCGCGAGACCCTGAAGCGGGGCGGCTGATGTCGGCCGATGTGGAAGGCGCCATCTTCGAGCTGCTGGCCGCCAAGATCGCGCCGGGCAAGTCGATCTCGCCGGAGGAGGTGGCCCGCCGCGTCGACCCCGAGGGCTGGCGGCGGCTGCTCGGCCACGTTCGGGCCGTGGCGCGGGGGCTTGCGCGCCAGGGCAAGCTGGTGATCCTGCGGCACAACAAGCCGGCCGATCCGGAAGATTTCAAGGGCGTGTACCGGCTCAGGCTGCCGGATGCCGAAACCCCCGCTGAAGGAGACGCGTCATGATCATCTACGGCTCCACCATGTCCCCCTATGTGCGCAAGACCGTGGTCTTCGCCACCGAGAAGGGCCTCGACTTCGAACTGGTCATGGCCGGCGCCCAGGGCGGCCCGCCGGAGTTCAAGGAGGCCAGCCCCTTCGGCAAGATGCCGGGCTTTAAGGACGGCGATTTCCTGATCTCCGACTCCACCGCGATCATCACCTACCTGGACACCATCAAGCCCGAGCCGAACCTGATCCCGACCGAGGCCAAGGCCCGGGCGCGGACCATCTGGTACGAGGAGTTCGGCGATACGATCGTCGCGGCCTGCGGCGGCAAGATCTTCTTCAACCGGGTGGTCTCGCCGAAGTTCTTCGGCCGGCCGGGCGACCTGGCCGCCGCCGACGAGGCGCAGAAGACCGAGTTCCCCAAGCTGCTCGACTACCTGGAAAAGGTGCTGCCGGCGTCGGGCTACCTGGTCGAGGACCGCTTCACGCTCGCCGACATCGCCGTGGTGAGCCCGCTGGTCACCATGAGCCTCGCCGACTGCTCGGTGGACGGCGGCGCGCATCCGAGGTCGGCGGCCTACGTCGCCAAGATCTGCGAGCGCCCGGCCTTCGCCAAGCTGATCGCCCAGGAAAAGGCTCAACTCGCCGCCTAGATGTTGGCAACCGGGAAAGGGCGGGGAAGTTAGCTTCGGGACTATGACGCGTTTCCTTGCCGCCCTTTTCGCCGCCCTGATGCTGGCCGGCTGCACGCCGCTGATGATGCAGCAGGTGGGCCAGCCGCCGCTGGGGTTCGCCGGCCCGCGGATCGAGACCAGCGACATCGTCAGCTTCGACGGCGCCAGGCTGGGGCTGTCGGAGTGGGATGCGCCGGGCGATCCCTGGGCGGTGATCGTCGGCGTCCACGGCATGAACGACTACGCCAACGCCTTCCACATGGCCGCGCCCTGGTGGGCGGAGCAGGGCGTGACGACCGTGGCCTACGACCAGCGCGGGTTCGGCCGCTCGCCGGGCCGGGGCGTCTGGGCCGGAGACGAGCTGATGGTCGAGGACCTCAGGACCGTGACCGCCCTGGTGCGGCGGAAGTATCCGAACGCCCTGGTGGTGGTGGCGGGCGAGAGCCTGGGCGGGGCGGTGGCGGCGGAAGCCTTCGCCTCGGACCGGCCGCCGACGGCCGACCGGCTGGTGCTGCTGTCGCCGGCGGTCTGGGGCTGGCGCGAGCAGCCGCTGCCCAACAAGACGCTGCTGTGGTTCGCGGCCAACTTCACCGGGCCGAAAGTCTATACGCCGCCGCGCTGGCTCACCTCCAAGGTCAGTCCGACCGACAACCGCGACGAACTGATCGCCATGGGCCGCGACCCGCTGATGATCTGGGGCGCGCGGTCGGACACGATCTACGGACTGGTCTCGACGATGGAGCGGGGCTCGGAGGACGTGGGCAAGGCGAGGCCGCCGACGCTCTACCTCTATGGCGCCCACGACCAGATCATCCCCAAGAACGCGGCGTTCAAGGCGGCCGCCCAGCTCAAGCCCACCGACCGCTCGGCCTACTACGCCAAGGGCTGGCACCTGATGACGCGCGACAAGCAGGGGCCCCTCGTCTGGAAGGACATCCTGGCTTTCATCCGCGATCCCGGCGCGCCGCTGCCCTCGGGCGCGCCGAAGATCCCCACCGCGCCCGCGCCCACCGGACAGTCTCAGGCCTCGGCGGGGTTGTGAGGCGGGCGCGTCCGGCGTAGAGGCTTCCAGCAATTCCTTCCCCAGCATCAGCGATGTCTCAGGCATGACTTTGTTCGATTCCGCCGCTTTCGAGGGCCACGAAGGCGTCCACGCGTTTTTCGACGAAAAATCCGGCCTCAAATGCATTATCGCGGTGCATTCCACGGCCCGGGGCCCGGCGGCGGGCGGCTGCCGCATGTGGCCGTTCCCCAGCGCCGACGCCGCGCTCGAAGACGCGCTCAGGCTGTCGCGGGCGATGTCCTACAAGAATGCCATGGCCGACCTGGAGCTGGGCGGCGGCAAGGCGGTGATCATCGGCGATTCCCGCACCCAGAAGACCCCGGCGCTGTTCGAAGCCTTCGGCCGCGCGGTCGAGGACGTCGGCGGCAAGTACTGGACGGCCGAGGACGTCGGCGTCTCGCCGGCCGACCTGATGCATGCCCGCAAGACCACCCGCTACGTCGCCGGTCTCACCGGCGGCCCGGCGGCCTCGGGCGACCCGAGCCCGGTGACCGCCGAAGGCGTGTTCCGCGGCATCACGCTCGGCGTCCGGCGCGCGCTCAACCGCGACCTCGATGGTGTGACGGTGGCGATCCAGGGCGTCGGCCACGTGGGCGCCTACCTCGCCGACAAGCTGCACGCGGCAGGGGCCAAGCTGGTGATCACCGACGTCAACGACGAGGCTCTGAAGGCCGTGGCCGCGCGGACCGGGGCGCGCGTCGTCTCGCCGGGCGCGATCTTCGACGCCGAGGCCGAGGTCTTCGCCCCCTGTGCGCTGGGCGGGGCGGTCAACGCCGACACCCTGCCCAGGCTGCGGGCCAAGGTGATCGCCGGCGGCGCCAACAACCAGCTCGCCGACGCCGACGTCGGGCGCGCGGTCTACGACCAGGGCATCCTCTACCTGCCGGACTACGTCATCAACGGCGGCGGGATCATCAATGTGGCCGGCGAGATCCGCGCGCTGGACCGGGGCGAGGCCTTCGACCCCGCCTGGGTGGAGGGCAAGCTCGCGCGCCTGATGGAGACTCTGGACGAGGTCCTCGACCGCTCCAAGGCCGAGAAGCGCCCAGCCTCGGAGGTCGCCAACGAAATGGCCAAGGCGCGGATCAGCCGGGCGGCCGAGCAGAAGAAGGCGGCGGCCTAGGACCTGAGCGGCTCGGACGGGTGACCCCGGTCACAGCCGGCGGACGATGAACCGGAGATAAGGCGCCTCGCCGATCCTCGGCGTCGAGCCATCAGGAGCCTTCCGTGTTCAAGACCTATTCGTCCTATGCGAGCCTCGCCAGCCTGGCGCTGGCCTCGATCCCGCTGGTGGCGCTCACCTGCAAGGCGATGATCACCGCCGTGGGCCTGGCGATCGCCGTCGCCTGAGGACGCCCCCGCGTAGAACGCCGCGAGGCGCGCGGTGCGCGGCTCCTTGACGAGCGTCATCAGCACCAGCAGGCCCGCGGCCAGCACGCCGATGGAAATGCCGAACACCACATTGTAGCCGAGGAAGTCGGCGACCTGGCCTCCGATCAGGGGGGCCAGTGTCGCCGTGATGCTCTCCGCTGTGGCGGAGACCGCGATCCGCATGGGCAGGTCGTCCCGCGCCCCGAACTCCAGGATCATGGTCTGCGCCGACATGTTGTAGCCGGCTTGGCCCGCGCCAAGGCCGAAGAAGGCCAGGAAGATCGCCCAGGGCTCGTGCACTTCGATCAGCAGCACGGTCGAGGCGGCCCAGGCGATCAGCGAGAAGAGCAGCACCAGCCGAAAGCCGGTCTTGTCGCCGAGATAGCCCCAGACGAGGTTCGAGAGCGCGTCCGCCCCGATGAACGCGCCCGTCAGCGCCCCCAGGAGCTTGCCGGTCATGTGCACCGAGGCCGAGACGTAGAGGATGTAGAACGGCGTCGCGATGCGGGCCGAGCTCGACAGCATCTGCACCACCAGGAAATAGGCGTAGGCGCGGTCCTCGGTGATCAGGCGCGGGAACTCGCGCAGCCGGTCGCGGAACTTGCCCCGCGCCCGCGTGGTGGGCGGCTCCGGTTCCTTCAGGAGGAGCTGCAGCGCCCAGAGGCCCAGGGTGGTCAGCACGAAGGCGCAGACGAAGGTCGTGCCGCAGCCGTTGCCGAACAGGTTCGGCCCGACGAAGTAGCGGCCGGCCAGATAGGCGAGGCCCGCGGCGATCAGGCTGCCGGTGGCGTTGCGCCAGGCCTGCAGGCGCCCCCGGCGGCTGATCGGGATCACCTTGGCCATCAGGAGCGAAAACACCACCCGCTGGGCGCCCATGAAGAGGCCGAACATCAGCATGAAGCCGAGGATCGAACCGACCAGGGCATTGCCCTTCAGCAGCCAGCCGGAGAGGGCGATGCCGAGCACGGCGGTGCGCGCCAGGCCGCCCATCCACAGGGCCGCCGGCATCACCTTGGTGCGATGCTCGATCCGGCTGGCCCCGAAGATCGGCGAGATCACCCCGCCCACCTGCTGCAGGGCGAGCCCCAGGCCGACGATGCCGTTGGAGCCGGAGATCATGTGCAGATAGGCCGGCAGGAAGGTCGGCGCATTGACCAGCCGAAAGCCGGTCATCCCGAGCATGCCGTGCAGGTAGTTGCCGAGGTAGTTGCGCCTCAGATTGTCCCAGACGAACTTTTCATACTGGGCCTCGCGCGTGGCGAGGTCGGGCTCGCCGACAGCCCCATCGAGAACCCGGGGCGCGTCGGTGGGTTCAATCTTGGCGTCCAAATGACCAACGCCGCTTCGGGCCGGCAAATCGGTCCGGCCCCGGCGCCCTTCAGCAAAGGGATGACTTCAATAGCGCTGGTCTATCAGAGTCCCGCCGCGGCGTGAAAGGCCGGGCATCAGAGCCGCCGGTATTCGATCCGTGAGCCGTCGTCGAGCTTGCCCGTCAACGAGAGCCAGGCCCCGGTCTCGTCATAGGCGTCGTCGATCTCGGCCTCCCCGCGGATCTGCCAGCGGCCGGGAGCGACCCTGGTCGCCCGGACCTTCAGGGGCCTGCCGGTCTGCGGGTTGAACAGCGGGCCAAGGAAGGCCTGCGGGTTCCAGTGGTTCATCGGGTTGGCGTCGGCCGCCAGCGTCTCGTGGCCGGTCGAGCCTTCCACCCGGACCGCCCCGCCCCGGCGCTCGGCGAGCACATGCTCTTTCTTGCCGTTGCTGCTGGTGGCGGTCTCGAGCGAGACGAAGGCGCTGTCCTTCCGCGTCTCCACCGCGTGGTGGTGGTAGCGGAACACCGGCACGGGCCCCAGCCGGACCGTCATCACCGCGTCCGTCGTCGCGGTCAGCGCGTCCTGGCCGCCGGCGAAGGTCACGTGGTGCTCGCCGATCCTCGATCCATTGCGGAACACCGCGAAGGTTAGGTCGCGCGGCGTGGCGGCCAGGACCAGCCGCGGGGCCGAGGCCAGGATCAGCCCGCCGGCCAGGGCGGCGCGGCGAGACAATGGTTTAGAGACCTCGGACATCGCGAACCTCCTCGGCGGCGGGCGAGCGCCGTCCGGGGACATACGCGGCCGGGACGCCGAAGGATGCGCTAATGGCCCGGGCGGGGCTCAAAGGCGCGCGGCGGGCGCGTCGGGACGATCTTCTTTGGATCGGGCTTCTGGCCGTGCTGCGGCGTGGGGGCGGACTTCAGGAAGCTGAAGTCCGAGCGGTCCTGCTGATCGAAACCTCGCGTCATCTGCGCGTCTCCTCATCTGGCCCTTGTCCAACCTGGCTCAGGCCGCGGCTGGAATCGACTCCGCCGGCCGCACGTCTACGTGAACCGTCAGCTCCGAGTCGCCGCCGTCGCCATAGATGGCGCCCGACACCGGCGCAGCCTCGGCGGGCGTGCGTGTCATGGCCACCGGGATCAGGTCCGGGCTTTCGGCGAGCGCGTTGGTGGGATCGAACTCGGTCCAGCCCAACTCCGGAAGGAAGACCTCGCACCAGGCGTGGGTGGCCCCTGCGCCGCGAACGGCGCCGGAGGCCGTGGCCGGCGAATAGAGGTAGCCGGTGACGAACCGCGCCGCATAGCCCAGCCGCCTCAGGGCCTCGACCATCAGCCAGGCGAAATCCCGGCAGGTCCCCGAGCCGACGCTCACCGTATGGCTGGGCTCCTGGGCGGCGCCGAGGTCGCGGGCGAGGTATTCGAAGTCGGCGCGGATCGTCCGGTTCAGCCGCAGCAGGAAATCGAGCGCCGGCTCGCGCGGGCTCCCGATCTTGTCGCGCAGCCAGGCCAGCAGGTGGCCGTCCGTATCCTCGCTGACCGGATCGATGAACGGCGCCAGCACGGCGCGGTCGGAGGCGGCGTAGACGATCGGGGTCACGGTCTGCGGGTCGGCGATGTCGCGCCGCAGCAGGGGCGCGGGGAAACGCTCGATGGTCAGGTCGCTGACGATCGAGAGCGACCGGCCCTCGCCCCCTGGGGCAAAGATGCAGACCGAATTGCCCATGGCGTCATAGAGCCAGCGCGTCTCGCCCGGCGGCGACAGGGTGAGATGCGCGTCGACGACCCGGGTTGCGTGGCTGTCGCGCGGCCGCACGAGCAGCCGATGCGCCGCGAAACGAACCGGGCGCTCATAGGTGTAGAGCGTCTCGTGGCGGATGCAGAGACGGGCCATCGCTTGCGGAACCGCCGGAACGGCCGGCGGTTCCGCGGAGATCGTCAGGCCAGCTCCGGCTCCGCATGGGCGAAGGCGGGGTAGAAGCGCGCCATCATCCGGTCGTGATGGGCCATGAGGTTGGGGAACTTCAACAGGGCGTCGCGGACGGGCGTGTCGAAATGCGGCGTGGCGATCGCCGCCAGGCCGGCGAAGAGGGTCGCATCGGCGCCGCAGATCGTCTGGCCCGACAGGTAGGGCCCGTCGCCCAGCAGTTCGGAGAGCGCGGCGAACGAGCGGCGGGCGAGGTCGGCCACCTCGGCCAGCGAATGGCGGCCGAAGCCCTGGCCGTGCAGGTTCTCCAGCACCCGCGCGCGGCCGGCCTCGGCGACCTCGGGCGGCGCCCCGCCGAAGAAGATCGCGGGCCCCTTGTCGAAGTTCTCGCGCACGCCCCAGCGGGAGTAGATCGTCGCCCAGTAGATGTGGTCCTCGACGATCCGCTCGGCGGCCCAGGCGATCGCCCGCTGGCGCGGCGTGAGGCCCGCGTCGAGGTCGACGCCGTACTTCCGCTCAAGATGCTCGCGGATGAAGGTCGAGTCGCCGATCAGCACGTCCTGGTCCTCGATGTAGGGCAGCTTGCCCTTGGGCGCTTCCGGCGGCCGAGACTTCCGCGTCGTGAACGGCAGACCCGACATCTTCAGCTGCACCTCGGTCTTCATGACGAAGGGGCTGGGATCCGGCAGGCCCCAGAGGGAGCCGAGGGTGAAGAGGGTGATCATGGGCTGTTCCTTGCTGGGCAGGCGGCCACCATGGGCGGCCCCTCCTGTCAGCGTTCTGTCAGCAGTCCTTTCTTCGGCTGGACAGAACAAAAAGTGAACCCTAGAACGGGGAGATGGCCGTCCTCGATCTGAAACGCAAGCTCGCCATCCTGTCCGACGCGGCCAAGTACGATGCTTCCTGCGCCTCGTCGGGCGGGACGAAGCGCGACAGCCTGGGCGGCAAGGGCGTGGGCTCGGTGGATGGCGGCATGGGCATCTGCCACGCCTATGCGCCGGACGGGCGCTGCATCAGCCTCCTGAAGATCCTGCTGACCAACTTCTGCGTCTACGACTGCGCCTACTGCGTGAACCGCGTCTCGTCGAACACGCCCAGGGCGCGGTTCAGCGTGGAGGAGGTCTGCGACCTGACGCTGGGCTTCTACAAGCGCAACTACATCGAGGGCCTGTTCCTCTCCTCGGGCATCATCCGCACGGCCGACTACACCATGGAGGAGATGGTGCGGGTGGCGCGCGATCTGCGCGAGGTCCACCACTTCCGCGGCTACATCCATCTGAAGCTGATCCCGGAGGCCGCGCCGGGCCTGATCGACCAGGCCGCGCTCTACGCCGACCGCGTGTCGATCAACATCGAGCTGCCCCGGGACGAGAGCCTGAGCGCGCTGGCCCCGGAAAAGGACGCCGGGACCATCCGCAAGGCGATGGGCGCGGTGAGGCTGGGCGTCGACGCCGGCCAGGAAAAGGGACGTAAGGCCAAGCCCGCCAGATATGCGCCGGCCGGACAGTCCACCCAGATGATCGTCGGCGCCGACGCGGCCTCGGACGGCGAGATCCTCAAGCGCAGCGAGCGGCTCTACGGCGCCTACCAGCTACGGCGCGTCTACTACTCGGCCTTCTCGCCGATCCCGGATTCCACCGCGCGCCTGCCGCTCGCCCGCCCGCCGCTGGTGCGCGAGCACCGGCTCTACCAGGCCGACTGGCTGATGCGCTTCTACGGCTTCGCCCGCGCCGAGATCGTCGGCGAGGCGGAGGACCTGGAGCTCGAGATCGACCCCAAGCTCGCCTGGGCGCTGCGGAACCGTGGCGACTTTCCGCTCGATCTCAACACGGCCGAGCGGGAGCGGATGCTGCGCGTGCCGGGGTTGGGGGTGCGCTCGGTGGACAGGATGCTGGAGGTCCGCCGGTTCAAGGCGCTGACGCTGGAGGACGTGCGGCGGCTGACCCGCGGGATCGAGAAGCTGAAGCCGTTCATCGTCACGGCCGACTGGTCGCCGGGCGCGCTCATCGACAAGGCGGACCTGCGCGAGCGCGTCGCGCCGCAACAGCAGAGCCTCTTCTGATGCCCACCGTGCGTCTCGCGTCCGAAACCGACTTCCAGGGATGGCGCGAGGCGGCCCGGGCGCTGCGGTCGAGCCAGGTGGCGCCCGAGGCGACGCTCTGGACCGTGGATGGCGCGGGCGGCGACCTCTTCGGGGAGGCGGCGCCGTCGCCGGCCGCGGGCGCGCCGGCCTTCACCGTGCCGCGCGAGTTCGTCGAGCTGGCCGACAGGGTGATCCTGCACCGCTCGGACGAGCGGTTCGCGCTGCTTTACCGGCTGCTCTGGCGCCTGGGACGCGAGCCGGACCTCCTGCGCATCCACTCCGACCCCGATGTGCAGAAGGCCCAAGGATTCGCCAAGGCGGTGGGCCTGGCGGCGCACAAGATGAAGGCGTTCGTGCGCTTCCGGCTGGCGACCGATCCGGAGGGCGGGGAGAGCTACGTGGCCTGGTTCGAGCCGGCGCACCGGGTGACCGAGATGACCGCGCCGTTCTTCGCGCGGCGGTTCGCGACCATGAATTTCTCGATCCTGACGCCGGACGTCTGTGTCCACTGGGACACCCAGCGCCTGGCCGTGCTGCCGGGCGCCGATCCCGCGGACGCCCCGAGCGAGGACAGCCTGGAAGACTATTGGCGGACCTACTACGCCTCGATCTTCAACCCGGCGCGGCTGAAGGTCGGTGCGATGCAGAAGGAGATGCCGAAACGCTATTGGCGGAACCTGCCGGAGGCCCGGCTCATTCCCGAGCTTATCGCCCGAGCCGAGGGCCGCACCGACGCCATGGTCAGCCAAGCCCCTTCCACGCCGTCTCGCCGGGTCATGCGCGCCGCCCAGCGCGCCAGCCGCGACGCCTCCTATGATGGAGAGGCGGTGACCACGCTCGAAGAGGTCCATGCCGGGGTGCAGATGTGCCGCCGCTGCGACCTCTACCGCGACGCGACGCAAGGGGTCTCCGGCGAAGGACCGGCGCGCGCCCGGATCATGTTCGTCGGCGAACAGCCGGGGGACCAGGAGGACCTGGCCGGCCGTCCCTTCGTGGGCCCCGCGGGCCAGATGTTCGACAAGGCGCTGGCCGCCGCCGGCGTGCCGCGCGACCAGGCCTTCGTCACCAATGCGGTGAAGCACTTCAAGCACGAGCTGCGCGGGAAGCGGCGCATCCACAAGACGCCCACGACAGGCGAGGTGACGGCCTGCCGCTGGTGGCTGGAAGCCGAACGGCGGATCGTGCGGCCGCGGGTGATCGTGGCCCTGGGCGGGACCGCGGCGCTTTCCGTGTTCGGCAAGGCGCTCGCGGTGAGCAAGCTGCGTCAGCAGGCCCTGCAGCTTCCCGACCAGGCCCAGGGGGTGGTGACCTATCACCCGTCCTACCTGCTGCGCCTTCCCGATCACGAGGCCAGGGCGCGGGCCTATGCGCAGTTCGTCGAGGACCTGAAGTTCGCCTGGAGTCTGGCGGGCTGATTGCCTCCCCGGCGGCCTTCGCTTAGGGGTGGAGCTCCCGCTGATCCGAGGTCGACATGGCGTCGCTTATGAATCTGCTACGCCGCAGGCCCGTCGAGGCGCCGCGGGTGGCCTCCGGCGGCGGCGGCGCGCCTGCCTGGGCGCAGGCGCTGTTCAGCACCGATCTAGCCCCCGAGCTGCAGAGCGACAGCGGAGACGTGCTGGTCTGGACCATCGAGGACCGAGCTTCCACCGCCACCATCACCGACCAGTTCAAGGCCAACGCCGAAGAATACCACCGGCGCTACGCGGCCAGCGATCACTTCGAGAAACTGTTCCGGCAGGGCCTGCTGGCCACGAGCCTCGTCGTGGCGCCGGCGCCGTTGATCCTCGACATCGGCAGCGGCTCGGGGGTGAATTCCGTCGTGCCCTGCCGGCGTCTCTTCCCCGGCGCTCGGATCGTGGCGACCGACCTTTCCGGCGAATTGCTCGCCATGCTGGCCAACTACGCCGTCGACAACGGCGCCGCGGCCGAGGTGGTCTGCGTGAAGATGGACGCCATGAGCGAGGTGGTCTCGCCCGGCTCCTTCGACCTCGTCACCGGCGCCTCGATCCTGCACCACCTGGAGAACCCCGAGCGGGGCATGAACGCCGCCGCCCGGGCGCTGAAGCCGGGCGGCCATGCGATCTTCTTCGAGCCGTTCAACGGCTGGGCGATCCTGCGGCTGGCGTTCGAGCGGATCCTGGCGGAATCGGCCCTGCGCAACGACCCGCTAGACCCGCTTGTCGACACGGCGTTGCGCCAGCTCGCCCTCGACGTGGCCACGCGCAGCGAGCCCGACGCCGGCGATCCGGCGTTCAAGGCCATGGACGACAAGTGGCTGTTTTCGCGCAGCCGGATCACGGAATCGGCGCGGGCCGCGGGCTTTGGCGTGGCGCAGTTCGTCCCACACAACGATCACAAGACGCTCTATCGCGACGTCACCGCCGTCCACATCCGGCTGGCGACCGGCCGCGGCGACCTCACGCTGCCGCCCTGGGCCATCGATATTCTCGACAGCTTCGACGCCGCGCTCACCTGGCACGCCAAGCGCGAGCTGATGGTCGAAGGCACCATCGTCCTCACCAAGGGCCGCTGACCGCCACGATTGGGCCACACACCGCAGCCCACCATCCAAGGTCCAGCTTGCGCGGACCAAGGGGGGCCTCGAACGGCGATGAAGGGTGCGGTGATCCTTGGCGTTGGGCTGTTATGCGCAGGCTGCGGCCAGGTCGCCGACGCCCAGGCGAAGCTCGTCGAGAACCTGCGGATCAAGACGGCGATCAGCGACTACGAACAGGCCGTTAGGTCCGGCCCTCCGCTCGACCGCTGCGTGAAGGCCAAGATGGTCGCCATCGCCTATTCCGACGCCAAGGACGTGGCTGACGGCCAGGCCTGGGCGGCGCGGGAGCGGGAGGACTGCCAGGCCGCGGCGGCGGCGCTGCATGTCGTTCCGCCGTCGAGGACGGCCGGGCCCTAGGGCGCGAGGAAGCCGGCTTCGGCGAAGTCCAGCATGCGGTTCAGCAGCGCCGCCACGTCGCCCTCGCGGGTCAGGCCGCCCGACAGGTGGTGCAGCCGGTCGAATTCCACGAAGCGGTTGTTGTGGACCATGCCCAGCACGAAATGCAGCCGCCAGTAGACGCTCTCGGGCGGCAGGTCGGGCCGGGCGGTCTTCAGGGCCTCGGCGAAGCGGGCGAGGTGGGAGACGTCGTTCTGCAGGGCGTCGCGCATCTCCGCCGTGCCTTCGGAGCGGGCGCGAATGATGAACTGCACGCTGATCCGCCGGTCGTGGGCGGGATCGGCCCAGCGCAGCGGCGGGGCGAACAGGGCTTCCAGGATCTCGCGCAACGGCGGCTTGCCGGCGTGGCGGTCGGAGGCCTCATGCAGCATGCGCGCGCGTTCGCGGTTCAGCTCGCCGGTCCGCCGGCGGAAGATCTCGAACAGTAGGGCGTCCTTGGACCCGAAATGGTAGTTCACGCTCGCCAGGTTGACGCCGGCCTCGGCGGTGATGTCGCGCACCGAGACGTTCTGGAAGCCGTGCAGGGCGAACAGCCGCTCGGCCGCGCCGAACACCGCGGCCTTGGTGGCGGCGTGGGTTTCTTCGTCGGCGACGATCTCCGGCGCCTCGGGGGTCAGCTCAGACATGCGGGCCCCGCCTAGCGGGCGAGCTCCTTCATGGCCTTCTCGAGTCCCGCCAACGTCAGCGGATACATCCGGTCGTTGACCAGCTGTTTGAGGACGCCGACCGAGGGGGTGTAGTCCCAGTGCCGCTCGGCGGTCGGGTTCAGCCAGATCATGTGCTCGTAGATGTTGGCCACGCGGTCCATCCAGACGGCGCCGGCCTCCTCGTTCCAGTGCTCCACCGAGCCGCCCGGATAGGTGATCTCGTAGGGGCTCATGGTCGCGTCGCCCACGAAGATGACTTTGTAGTCGTGGGGGAACTTGTGGAGGATGTCCCAGGTGTTCAGCTTCTCGGCGTGACGGCGCCGGTTGTCCTTCCACACGCTCTCATAGAGGCAGTTGTGGAAGTAGTAGAACTCCATGTTCTTGAACTCGGAGCGGGCCGCGGAAAACAGCTCCTCGCAGACCTTGATGTGGCTATCCATCGAGCCGCCGATGTCGAAGAAGATCAGCACGCTGATCTTGTTGCGGCGCTCGGGGCGCATATTGATGTCCAGGTAGCCCTTCTCGGCCGTGCCCTTGATGGTGGCGTTCATGTCGAGTTCGTCGGGCGAGCCGTCGCGGACCCATTTGCGCAGCCGCCGCAGGGCCACCTTGATGTTGCGGGTGCCGAGTTCGACTTGGTCGTCGAGGTTCTTGTACTCGCGCTTGTCCCAGACCTTGATCGCCTTGCCGTGGCGGCCCTTGTCCTGGCCGATGCGGATGCCTTCGGGGTGATAGCCGTTGGCGCCGAAGGGCGAGGTGCCGCCGGTGCCGATCGCCTTGTCGCCCTTCTCGTGGCGCTCCTTCTGCTCCTTCATGCGCTCGGCCAGCGCTTCCATCAGCTTGTCGAAGCCGCCCATGGCCTCGATCTGCGCCTTCTCCTCGTCGGTGAGGAACTGGTCGGAGAGCTTCTTCAGCCATTCGGCCGGGATGTCGGCGGTGACGTCGTCGCCCATCCGCTCCAGGCCCTTGAAGACGTGGGAGAAGACCTGGTCGAACTTGTCGATGTTCTTCTCGTCCTTCACCAGGGCGGCGCGGCTGAGGTAGTAGAAGTCGTCCACCGAGCGGTCGATGACCTGCTTGTCCAGGCCCTCCATGAGCATGAGATATTCCTTCAGCGTCACCGGCACCTTGGCCTGGCGAAGCTCGGTGAAGAAACGCATGAACATGCCGAAGTCTCTCGCGTCACGAACGTCTGTTTGAACGCGGAGGATGGGGCGTTGGGTCCCCGATGTCCAGAGGAGGGCGGGCGGCTAGACGCCGCGCCGCTCGCTGTCCAGGCTGGCCATCTGCATCGCCGGATAGCGATCGCCGGCCGCGGCGTCCTTCGGCACGGCCGCTTCGAGGGCGGCGACCGCGTCCGGCGTCAGCGGCTTGTCGAGCGCGCCAAGCGTCTCGGCCAGGCGTTCGCGGGTGCGGGCGCCGATCACCGGGATGATGTCCTCGCCCTTCGCCAGGGCCCAGGCGATGGCGGCCTGGGCAGGCGAGAGGCCGAGCTTCGCGGCCTCCCCGCGCAGGGCTTCGGTCAGCGCCAGGTTCTTCTGCAGGTTCTCGCCCTGGAAGCGAGGGCTGTGGCCGCGGAAATCCCCCTGGCCATGGACGCCGGTGGTGGCGACGCCGCCCTGCATGTGGCCGCCGATCAGCCCGCGGGACAGCACGCCATAGGCGGTGATCGCGATGCCGAGTTCACGGGTGACGGCGAGTATCTCGTCCTCCGGACCCCGCGAGATCAGCGAATATTCGATCTGCAGGTCGACGATCGGATGGATGGCGGCGGCCTTGCGGATCGTGGCCGCGCCCACCTCGGAGAGCCCGATGTGGCGGACGTAGCCGGCCTTCACCAGTTCGGCGAGGGCCCCGACGGTGTCCTCGATGGGCACATTGGGGTCGAGGCGGGCAGGGCGGTAGACGTCGATGTGATCGAGGCCGAGCCGCTGCAGGCTATAGGCGCAGGCGGTCTTGGCCGCGGCGGGCCGCGCGTCGAAGCCGATCCAGCCGCCGTCCGGGCCGCGCTGGGCGCCGAACTTCACGCTGACCACGGCCTCGTCGCGGCGACGGCCTTTCAGCGCCTCGCCGATCAGGAGCTCGTTGTGACCCATGCCGTAGAAGTCGCCGGTGTCGATCAGGTTGATCCCCGCATCGAGGGCGGCGTGGATCGTGGCCAGGCTCTCCGCCCGGTCGGAGGGGCCGTACATGCCCGACATCCCCATGGCGCCGAGGCCAATGGCGGAGACCTCCGGACCGGTCTTTCCAAGCTTGCGCATCTTCATCTGATCATCTCCCGTTCGGCCGGATCGCCGCTGTGGCCCGGAATTTAGGGCTGCGGGTTCCTGGGGATAAGCCGCATAATGCCGTACGGACTGTGCGGAATTTCGAACAATGGACCGGATCGACCTCGGCGCGCTCGACAGCTTCGCGGCCATCGCCCGGCACGGCAATTTCCGCCGCGCGGCGGTCGAGCGCGGTGTCTCGCCCTCGACGCTCAGCCAGACCCTGCGCGACCTGGAGGCGCGGCTGGGCGTGCGGCTGCTCAACCGCACGACGCGCAGCGTCGCCCTGACGGAGGCCGGCGCGGCCCTTCTGACCACCCTGCAGCCGGCCCTCAGCCAGATCGCCGCGGCGGTCGACGACGCCCGCTCGGCCCAGGCCCAGCCCTCCGGCACGCTGCGCATCAATGCGCCGGAGCCGGCCATCGAGCTGGTGCTGGCCCCGATGGTCGCCGAGTTCCTGGCCCTGCATCCGGCCGTCAGGCTCGAGATCGTCGGCGAGACCGCCTTCGTCGACATCGTCGCCAAGGGGTTCGACGCCGGCGTGCGCTGGGGCGAGAGCCTGGCCCAGGACATGGTCGCCGTGCCGCTGTCGGCGCCGCAGCGGTATGTCGTGGTGGCCGCGCCGGCGCTGATCGAACGCGTGGGCGCGCCGGCCCACCCGAGCGATCTCCTGACCCGGCCCTGCCTGCGCGTGCGGTTTCCGAGCGGCGCCGAGCCCGGCTGGGAGTTCGAGCGGGGCGGAGAGACGCTGAAGGTCGCGGTGCAGGGGCCGATCGTCTCCAGCAGCTCGGCGCTGCTGCTGCGCGCCGCCCTCGACGGGGCGGGCTTCTACGTGACCTTCGACGCGGTGGCCGAGCCGCTGCTGGCGTCGGGCCGGCTGGTCAGCGTGCTGGAGGATTGGTCCGAGCGATTCCCCGGACCCTATCTCTACTATCCGAGCCGGCGCCATCCGCCCTCCGCGTTGCGGGCCTTCGTCGACTTCGTCCAGGACCGGCGGCGGCGCGAGGGCTGGTGAACGCCTAGGTCCGCTTGCCGAAGGCGCGCAGGAAGGTCCGGGTCGCCAACGCCGCTTCGTCCTCGATCTGGATCTGCGTCAGTTCCGGAATGGCGTTGCAGAGCCTCGCCTTGAAGTAGCGGTTCTGCACCAGGCCCAGGAACTGGTGGGCGGCGTCCGCGGGATCGTCGAGATCCAGGTGACCGGCCCTGGCCATGTCGGTCAGCAGTTCCGCCACGCGCTCGGCCCCTTTTCGCGGGCCGGCGTTGTAGAACGTCAGGCCGATGTCCGGCGAGCGTTCGGCCTCCGAGGCGATCAGCCGGAAATTGCGCAGGTTGAAGTCGGTGAGGACCCGGGTCAGATAGGCCCGGCCGATGCGCCGCAGCGTCTGTGCAGGCGTTTCGTCGGCGAGCGGCGAGGCGAAGATCTCGTCCTGCCACAGGCAGCGCCGTTCGACGTAGGCGTTGAACAGCTCGTCCTTGCTTTTGAAGTAGTTGTAGAGCGTGCCCTTGGAGCCGCCGAGCCGGGCTGCGATGACCGACATCGACGCATTGGCGAAGCCCTCTTCCAAGAACACCTCCTGGGCCACATCTAGGATCAGTTCCCGGCGCTGGTCGCGGTCCAGCCGAGTTTTGGTCAGTTGCATCTTTTTTTCCAACCGTACGGTATGGTCAGTCTTGACGCGCCGGTGTGGCGCTCGCTATATCGTGCTCACCAATATATGACCGTACCGTACGGTATGACAAGAGTCCGCTCATGAGCTCGTTCCTCTCCCCGCCAGAAGGCTCCCGTCTCCGGACGGGTCTCGTCGGCCTGCTGGCCGCCACCGCGCTCAGCGCCTGCGCCAGCCTTCCGTCGCCCACTCCGGCCCGAGTCGCCAAGACCCCGCAGAGCTATGCGACCGCCCAGTCCCTGTCGGGTCCGGCCCGCGACTGGCCGGCGGACGCCTGGTGGACCGCCTATGGCGACGCCCAGCTCAACAGCCTGATGCAGGAGGCGCTGGCCGGCTCGCCGAGTTTGGCGCAAGCCCAGGCCCGCGTGCGCAAGGCCCAGTCCGCCACCGCGACGGCGCGCTCGCGCGGCCTGCCGCAGATCTCGGCCAACGCCAGCGCCGAGGAACAGAAGCAGAGCTACAACGCCGGCATCCCGCCCGAGTTCGTGCCGCACGGCTACAACGACTACGGCCGCGCGACGCTGGACTTCAGCTGGGAGCTGGACTTCTGGGGCAAGAACCGAGCGGCGGTGGCCGCCGCCGTCTCCGACGCCCGGGCCGCCGAGGCCGACGCCGCCGAGGCCCGGCTGATGCTCTCGACCAATGTGGCGGCGGCCTATGCCGATCTCGCCAGGCTCTATGCCGAGCGCGACGTGGCCGAGCGCGCGCTCAGCGTCCAGGGCGAAACCAGCCAGCTGGTGCAGAGCCGGGTCAAGAACGGCCTCGACACCCTGGCCGAGCAACGCCAGGCGGAGGCCGAGCCGCTGCAGGCCAAGGCCGACCTCGCCGCCATCGACGAACAGATCGCGCTCACCCGCAACCGGCTGGCTGCTCTGGCCGGCGCCGGGCCCGACCGGGGCCTCGGCCTCGCCCGCCCGAACGCCGCGGCGCTGAAGCCGCTGGGCCTGCCGGCCGAACTCGCCGCCAATCTGGTCGGCCGGCGGCCGGACGTGACCGCGGCCCGCTGGCGCGCCGAGGCGGCGGCCGAACGCATCCACGAAGCGCGCGCCGCCTTCTTCCCCGACGTGAACCTCGCGGCCTTCATCGGGGTGCAGTCGCTGTTCCTCAACAAGCTCACCGCCTCAGGGTCCGATATCGGCTCCGTGGGTCCGGCGGTCAGCCTGCCGATCTTCAACGGCGGGCGCCTGCGGGCCGGCTACCGTGGCGCGGAGGCCGACCGCGACGCGGCCGTGGCGAGCTACGACGCCACCGTCACCGAGGCCTTCCGCCAGGTCGCCGACGTGGTGGCGTCGAGCCGCGCGCTGCAGTCGCAGGTCGCCGATTCCCGTGCCGCCCTGGCCGCCAGCGAGGACGCCTTCCGCATCGCCACGCTTCGCTACAAGGGCGGGCTCGCCACCTATCCGACCGTGCTGCTCGCCGAGCAGGGGGTGCTGACCCGCCGCCGAACCGTGGCCGACCTCGACGCCCGGGCGCTGGCCCTCGACGTGGCCCTGGTCCGCGCCCTGGGCGGCGGTTATCGCGCCGCCGCCTGACCCGACCCTATCCGAACCCTCGACGCCCGATTACGCTTCCAAGGACCACCCCGATGTCCGACACCGCCACCCTCGCCAAGGCGCCCGCCGCCGCCCCGACCGCCAGCGTCACCGCCGCCAAGGCGCGCCGCCAGCGCCTGCTCATCTGGCTGGCCGTCGCCGTGGTCGTCGGCGTCCTGCTCTACGGCCTCTACGCGCTGATCTTCTCCGGCAAGGCGGTGTCGACCGACAACGCCTATGTCGGCGCCGACGTCGCCCAGGTGACGCCGCTGGTCGCGGGACCCGTCGCCAAGGTGCTGGTGCGCGAGACCGAGGCGGTGAAGGCCGGGACGCCGGTGGTGATCCTCGACGACGCCGACACCAGGATCCTGGTCGAGCAGGCGCGGGCCGCGCTGGGCCAGGCCGAACGCAAGGTGCGCGGCTATGAGGCCAGCGACACCGCGCTCGCCGGCCAGCTCGGGGCCCGCGACGCCGACATCGCCCGCGCCCGCTCCGACCTCGACCGCGCCCGCACCGACCTCGAACGGCGCCAGGCGCTGTCGGCCTCCGGCGCGGTCTCCGGCGACGAACTGACCAACGCCAAGAACAAGTTCGCCGAGGCTCAGGCCGCGCTCGCCCAGGCCCAGGCCAGCCGCGCCGCGGCCGCCGGCAACCGCGAGGCCAACCGCGTGCTGATCGCCGGCGTCAGCCTCGAGCAGAATCCCGAGGTGGCCGCCGCCAAGGCGCGCCTCGACGCCGCCCAGCTGGCGCTCGACCGCACCGTGGTGAAGGCGCCGATCGCCGGCATCGTCTCCAAGAAGCAGGTCGAGGTCGGCCAGCAGGCCTCCATCGGCGTGCCGCTGATGTCGATCGTCCCGGCCACCGAGGCCTATGTCGACGCCAACTTCAAGGAAGTGCAGCTGAAGAAGGTGCGCCCCGGCCAGCCGGTGACGCTCACCTCCGACCTCTATGGCTCCGGCGTGAAGTTCCACGGCAAGGTCCGCGGCCTTTCCGGCGGCACCGGCTCGGCCTTCGCGCTGATCCCGGCGCAGAACGCCTCGGGCAACTGGATCAAGGTGGTGCAGCGCCTGCCGGTGCGGATCGACCTCGACCCCAAGGAGCTGGCCAGCCATCCGCTGCGCGTGGGCCTCTCGATGAAGGCCTCGGTCGACATCGCCGGCGCCAACTAAGCCGCCCGCCTCGGAAGGCTCCAGGTCATGGCCAACACCGGCTCCGCCCCCGGCATGCCCACCCCGATGACGGGCTCGCTGCTGGCGATCACCTCCATCGCGCTGGCGCTCGGCACCTTCATGCAGGTGCTGGATTCGACGATCGCCAACGTCTCGATCCCGACCATCGCCGGCAACCTGGGCGTCAGCACCAGCCAGGGCACCTGGGTCATCACCTCGTTCGCGGTGGCCAACGGCGTCTCCGTGCCGCTGACCGGCTGGCTGATGATGCGCTACGGGGTTGTGAAGACCTTCGTGGGGTCGGTGGCGATGTTCACCGTCGCCTCTTTCCTCTGCGGCATTTCCTGGGACCTGCCGTCACTGATCATCTTCCGGGTGCTGCAGGGCGCGGTCTCCGGGCCGATGATCCCGGGTTCCCAGGCCCTGCTGATCATGATCTTCCCGCCGTCCAAGCGCGGCACGGCGCTGGCGATCTGGTCGATGACCACGCTTGTGGCGCCGATCTGCGGACCGATCCTCGGCGGCTACATCTCCGACAACATCTCCTGGCCGTGGATCTTCCTGATCAACCTGCCGGTGGGGATCGTCTGCAGCGTGATCTGCTGGCGCAATATGCGCAGCCGCGAGACCGCGACCCGCCAGGTGCCGATCGACCGGACGGGCTTCTTCCTGCTGCTGACCTGGGTCGGCGCGCTGCAGGTGATGCTGGACACCGGCAAGGACGCCGACTGGTTCAATTCGCCGGCGATCATTGTCGAGGCGATCATCGCGGTCATCGGGTTCATTGCCTGGCTGATCTGGGAGCTGAACGAGCAGCATCCGATCGTCGACCTGTCGCTGATGAAGTCCCGCAACTTCGTGATCGCGACCCTTGTCTCCTGCATCGGCTTCGCGCTGTTCTTCGGCGCGAACCTCCTGCAGCCGCTCTGGCTGCAGACGCGGATGGGCTACGTCGCCACCTGGGCGGGTCTGGTGGCGGCGCCGTCAGGCGTGGTCGCGGTGTTCCTGACGCCGTTCGCGGCGCGGCTGATGAACCGGGTCGACGCGCGCTGGACGGCCTCGCTGTCGCTGGTCGCCTTCGCCGCCTCGTTCTGGCTACGCTCGCTCTATACGACCGATGTGAGCTTCGGGGCCCTGGTGGTCCCCATGCTGGTGCAGGGTGTGGCGATGAGCACCTTCTTTGTCTCCATGGTCACCCTCACCCTCAATGGCGTGCCGGGGAACCAGGTGCCGCAGGCCTCGGGGCTTTACAATTTCATGCGGATCACCGCGGGCAGCTTCGCGGCATCGCTGGTCAGCACCTGGTGGGATCAATCCGCCACCCTGCATCAGAGCCGGCTCGCCGAGGTGATGGGGGCCAGCGACCCGGCCTTCACCCAGAGCCTGCACAGGCTGCAGGGCGCCGGGTTGAGCATGACCCAGGCGGTGGGCGCGGTGACCAACCAGGTGACCAACCAGGCCTATCTGCTGGCGACCGACGACATCTTCCGGATCGCCGCCGGGCTGATGGTGTTCCTGCTGCCCTGCGTCTGGCTGACCAAGAAGGCGCTGGCCGGCGGCGGGAGCCACGCGGCCGCGGACTAGGCTAGCCGCAGGCTTCCATGGCCTTGAGCTTGCGCCAGACGGTCATGCGCGAGACCCCCAGCCGCCGGGCGATTTCCACCGGGCCGACGCCGGCGCGCTGCAGGGCGCGGATCTCCTGGTTGGCGGCCGGGCGGCGATGGCGGATCGCGACGATCGGTTCGGCCGAGGCCACCGCCGCGAGCGCGGCGTGCAGGGCCGGGCCGCCGGGGCCCGTGCTGCGCAGTTCCGGCTCGATCACATAGAGGCTGGCGCCGCGTTCCTCCAGGCGCTCCAGCGCCCGCAGCATGGCGCGGCCGCTGGCCCCCAGATGTTCGAGCCCGCCGATCACCAGCTGATCGCCCTCGGCGATGAAATCGAGGATCGAATTGAGGACCGTGAAGTCTTGGCCGCCGGGCGCGGGCGGGGCTTCGGTCCGCACCACCAGGCAGCCCGCGGCCTTCAGCGCAGCCGTCTGCTCCGCACGGCTGGCGCCGTCGGGGTCATGCAGCCTCACGTAGCCGATCCTGAGCATTGCCGCCCGCCACTCCACGCCTGTCGAAAGACTGAGCCTGCAAACTCCCAAATGCGGAGCTTCGCGCCAAGCGCTCAAAGGTTAAATCGAAGCAATATTTGACCGCTTCTGGAGTAGACTTAGGCGAGATTGTGTTCATCCAGCGCCGTTTTCGTGGTGACGGTGGAAAAACTGACCGGGGGCCGGGTCAGAATGTATTCGCGGTCGACCGTATCGCCCACGTGGAAGTCATATTCGCCCGCCTTTTCGAAGCCGTGGCGGGCGTAGAAACGCTGGGCGCCGTGATTCTCCGACCAGACCCCGAGCCAGACCGTGCGCGGACCCCGCGCCTGCAGCCAGGCCATGGTCTCGCCGAAGAGACGGGCTCCCAGACCGCCGCCCTGCCAGGCCCTGCGCAGGTAGATGCGCTTCAGCTCCCCGCAGTCCGGCGTCACCTCGGGATGGGGCAGGGCGCAGGGGCCGGCGAGCGCATAGCCGATGACCTCGCCGTCCGCCTCGACGATCCAGGAGGCCTTGGCGGGGTCGGCGAGGTCGGCGCGGGTGCGGTCCAGCGCGTAGGCCTCGGCCAGGTAGCGTCTGAGGTCGGTCTCCGGATAGAGGTGACCGAAGGTTTCGACGAAGGTCTCCGCGCCGACGGCGGTGAGGACGTCGGCGTCGGCGGACCCCGCGCGGCGGATCAGGGGTTGAGGCATCGGGCGGGCGCAGAATCTGGGATAGGATGAAGCATGACTGTCGCGCTCTACACCCATGTGGACATGCTCGACCACCGTCCAGGCGAACGCCACCCCGAGCGGCCCGACCGGCTGCGGGCGGTCACCGATGCGCTGAGCGACAGCGACCTGCGCTTCGTGGTGCGCGACGCCCCGCTGGCCGAGGAAGCCGATCTCGCCCGCGTGCACCGCAGGCCCTACCTCGACGCGATCTTCGCGGCCCAGCCGGGCGCGGGCATGCTGAAGCTCGACGAGGACACCTTCATGTCGGCCGGCAGCCTGAACGCCGCGCGCCGGGCCGCCGGGGCCGTGGTGTCCGCGGTGCGCGACGTCGCCGCCGGCCAGGCGGACCGGGCGTTCTGCGCCGTCCGCCCGCCCGGCCACCACGCCGAGCCCGGTCTGCCGATGGGCTTCTGCATCTTCTCCAACGTGGCGATCGCCGCCCGCGCCGCCCAGGCCGCGGGGCTCTCCAAGGTGGCGGTGGTCGACTTCGACATCCACCACGGCAACGGCACCCAGGCGGCGTTCGACGGCGAGGAGGGCCTGTTCCTGGCCTCCATCCAGCAGTGGCCCATGTGGCCTGGCACCGGCCATCCGGACGAGCCGACCTCGGCCAATATCGCCAACGCCGTCGCGCCCGAGGGCGGCTCGCGCGAGGTCTGGCGCAAGGCCTTCGAGAGCCTGATGCCGAAGGTCGACGCCTTCGCGCCCGACCTGATCATCGTCTCGGCGGGCTTCGACGCCCACCGCCGCGATCCGCTCGGCGGCGGCGGCCAGTCGCTGGAGGCCGAGGACTTCGCCTGGGCCACCCGCGCCATCGCCTCGGTGGCCAATCGCCACGCCAAGGGCCGGGTTGTGTCCTCGCTCGAGGGCGGTTACGACCTTGAGGCTCTGGGCTCCTCTGCACTGGCGCATGTGCGGGCCCTTTCCGAGGGGTAGGGACTAGCGGGTGAGGGGTTGCACGCCAGCCGTTCGGATGGACTGGCCAGCGCCTTGACCGCCGCGCCATCCCACGCGCCCGGGACGGGGGCCATCACCCTGGCCCGCCATGGCGAACCCGCCCTGTCGCGCAAGATCAGGCTATCCTCGAGGGAATACCGCGAATTCTGGGCGCGCTACGAGCTCGCGGGTCTGGCGCCGGGGCAGAGCCCGCCGGCCCATCTCGTGGGGTTTGTCGACGCCTGTGACGTGCTGATCTCGTCCACCCGGTTGCGGGCCGTCGAGAGCGCCCAGGCGGCCGGTCGGGGAAAGCCGTTCGCCCAGGACGAGGTGCTGATCGAGGCGCCGCTGCCGCCGCCCAATTGGCCCTCGTGGCTCAGACTGTCGCCGCGCATCTGGGGCTTCATGGCCCGCTTCCACTGGTGGTTCTTCAACCATCACCAGGGCGAGGAGAACCGCAAACAGGCCGAGGCCCGCGCCGACCAGGCCGCGGCCAAGCTGGAGGCGATCGCGGCGACCGGTCAGAATGTGGTCGTCCTGGCGCACGGCTTCTTCAACGTCCTGATCGACCGCGCCCTGCGCAAGCGCGGCTGGCGGCGGACCAGCCGGGAAGGCTACAAGTACTGGTCGACGCGCCGCTTCGAGCGGAGCTAGGAAGAACTCCCGCCGCCGCGCGCGGCGGCCAGGAAGAGAACATGTCCGAACCGGCCGACATCGCGACCCTCAGCTTCGAACAGGCGCTCGCCGAACTGGAGCAGATCGTCGCCCGGCTGGAGTCCGGCCAGGCGCCGCTCGAGGATTCCATCCGCATGTATGAGCGCGGCGCGGCGCTGAAGGCGCATTGCGAGACGCGGCTCGAGGCCGCGCGTCTGCGCGTCGAGAAGATCGTGGTGGGCGCGGCCGGCGCGCAAGGTGTCGAGCCCGCCGAGTTCAGCTAGTGCCACAGGAGCTGGCTCAGCGGGTGGCGGAGGCCGCCGACCTGGTCACCGTGGCGCTGGACGAGCTCCTGCCGCGCGCCGACGGGCCTGAGTCGCAGCTCACCGAAGCCATGCGCTATGCCGCGCTCGGCCCCGGCAAGCGCCTTCGGACCTTCTTCGCCCTCGAGACCGGCCGGATGTTCGACGTGCCGGAACGCTCCGTGCTGCGCGCCGCCTGCGCGCTCGAATGCATCCAGGCCTACAGCCTGATCCACGACGACCTGCCGTGCATGGACGACGACGACATGCGCCGCGGCCGACCGACCGTGCACAAGGCCTATGACGAGGCCACCGCGGTGCTGGCCGGCGACGCCCTGCAGACCGCCGCCTTCGAGATCCTCGCCCATCCCGACACCCATTCCGACGGATCGATCCGGGCCGAACTGGTCATGAAGCTGGCGCAGGCCGCCGGGGCCAAGGGCATGGCGGGCGGCCAGATGATCGACATCCTGGGGATCCGCGACGACCTCGGCGGGGTGGCGCGCATGCAGCGGCTGAAGACCGGCGCCCTGATCGCCTGCGCCTTCGAGCTGCCGCTGGTGCTGGCCCGGGCCAAGGATTCCGAGCGGCACGCCATGCTGGGATTCGCCCAGGACCTGGGCCTCGCCTACCAGATCGTCGACGACCTGCTGGACGCCGAGGGCGAGGCGGAAACCCTCGGCAAGGCGGTCGGCAAGGACGCCGCCAAGGGCAAGGCGAACTTCGTCACCCTGCTGGGCGTCGAGGCCGCGCGGGAGCGGCTGAGCCTGCTCTCCGGCCAGACCAAGGCCCACCTCGAGCCCTTCGGCGAGGCGGCCGAATTCCTGCGGGCGAGCGTCGATTTCGTGCTAGAGCGCCGAAACTAGTTTGGTCCGGTCCGGTTCGCTTAAATCCATGCCAGCAACCCCGCTTCTCGATACGATCGCCTCGCCCGCCGACACGCGCGGCCTCTCGATCGCCCAGCTGAAGACGCTTGCCGACGAGCTTCGGGCCGAGACCATCGACGCGGTCTCCCAGACCGGCGGCCACCTCGGCGCGGGCCTGGGCGTGGTCGAGCTGACGGTGGCGCTGCATCACGTCTATGAGACGCCCAAGGACATCCTGATCTGGGACGTCGGCCATCAGGCCTATCCGCACAAGATCCTCACCGGCCGGCGCGATCGCATCCGCACGCTTCGCCAGGGCGGCGGGCTTTCCGGTTTCACGAAGCGGGCCGAGAGCCCCTACGACCCGTTCGGCGCGGCCCACGCGGCGACCTCGATCTCGGCGGCCCTGGGCTTCGCCGCGGCCCGTGACCAGAAGGGCCAGGACAACAAGGTGGTCGCCGTGATCGGCGACGGCTCGATGAGCGCCGGCATGGCCTATGAGGCGATGAACAAGGCCTGCGAGACCACCAGGCAGCTCACCGTCATCCTCAACGACAACGACATGTCGATCGCCCCGCCGGTCGGCGGAATGAGCGCCTATATGGCCCGCCTGGTCTCCGGCGGCGGCTACCGCTCGATCCGCCGGGTCGGCAAGTCGATGGCCAAGGCCTTCCCCAAGCCCCTGCAGGAAGCCGCCCGCAAGGCCGAGGAATACGCCCGCGGCATGGTCACCGGCGGCACCTTCTTCGAGGAGCTGGGCTTCTATTATGTGGGCCCGATCGACGGCCACGACATGGACGCCCTGGTCCACGTCCTGCAGAACGCCCGCAACATCGTCGACAAGCCGGTGCTGGTCCACGTCGTGACCCAGAAGGGCAAGGGCTACGCCCCGGCCGAGAACGCCGCCGACAAGCACCATGCGGTGGTCAAGTTCGACGTGGTCACCGGTCTGCAGGCCAAGCCCACCCAGCCCGCCGCGCCCAGCTACACCAAGGTCTTCGCCCAGGAGCTGATCAAGCGGGCCGAGATCGACCCGAAGATCGTCGCCATCACCGCGGCCATGCCGTCGGGCACCGGCCTCGACCTCTTCGAGGCGCGTTTCCCGGAGCGGACCTTCGACGTCGGCATCGCCGAGCAGCACGCGGTGACCTTCGCCGCCGGCCTGGCCGCCGACGGCATGAAGCCGTTCGCGGCGATCTATTCGACCTTCCTCCAGCGCGGCTACGACCAGGTGGTGCACGACGTGGCGATCCAGCGCCTGCCGGTGCGCTTCGCCATGGACCGCGCGGGCCTGGTGGGCGCCGATGGGCCGACCCACGCCGGCTCGTTCGACGTGGGCTTCATGGGCGCGCTCCCCGGCATGGTGCTGATGGGCCCGGCCGACGAGGCCGAGCTCGCCCGCGCCATAGCCACCGCCGTCGAGATCGACGACCGGCCGAGCGCCTTCCGCTATCCGCGCGGCGAGGGGACCGGGGTCGAGATCCCGGCGCTGGCCGAGCCCTATGAAGTCGGCAAGGGCCGCGTCGTGCGCGAGGGGACGGCGGTCGCCATCCTGTCGTTCGGCACCCGGCTCGGCGAGGCCCTAAAGGCCGCCGACATGCTGGCCGCGCGCGGGCTCTCCGCCACCGTCGCCGACGCCCGTTTCGCCAAGCCGCTCGACGTCGAGCTGATCCTGCGGCTGGCGCGCGACCACGAGGCGCTGATCACCGTCGAAGAAGGCGCGGTCGGCGGCTTCGGCTCGTTCGTGCTGCAGACACTGGCCGAACATGGCGCACTGGACCGGGGCCTGAAGGTGAGAAGCCTCGTCCTGCCCGACGTCTTCCAGGACCAGGACAAGCCCGAGGCGATGTACGCCCAGGCCGGTCTCGACGCCGAAGGCATCGTCCGCGGCGCGCTGGCCGCGCTCGGCGTGGACAACGCTGTCGCCAAGGGCTGGCGCGCCTAGGGGGTCTTCGCCCGTTCGGCCCGCATCGTCCCGCCGTCCAGGCCGGCCAGCGTCGCACCGGTCGCATCGAAGGTGATGTTGGCGTCCGCGGCGGCCGCATAGAACCGATCCGGCCCGTTCTGCTGCAGCCCGATCGGCGGGAACCCGCTCACGTGGCCGTTCACGAACCCATCCTTGTCGACGCTGATCGAGAACGTCCGCCCGTCCGGCAGGCGATAGTCGCCGACGTATTTCGCCATGATCGCGGCGGGCAGCTTGGCCTGGTAGGCGCCCAGCGCCATGGCCGGCGGCAGCACGGCGGGGAAGCCGTCCGCCACCAGCCGCGGATAGTAGGAGAGGTGGGTCTCGCCCTTGTAGATCCGGGCCTTCAGGATCACGCCCGGCTGGCCTTTCAGCGCCTTCAGCAGGCCGTTGTATCCATCCGTCATCTGGGCGCTGCCGCCCGGCTTGCCCGCGCCCTCCTTCTCGCCGACGGTCAGGTAGATGCGCCGGCCGTGCGCCTTGGGCGCGGCGGCGGCCACGCGGGCGATCAGCGCCGGGTCGGCCCAGGCCGAGGCGCTGCCGATGATGTAGCCGTAGAAGGCGTCCGGCTTGTCGGCGAAGACGTTGGCCGCGAACAGGCCGCCGAACGAATGGCCGAACAGCACCGAGCGCGCCGGGTCGGCGGGGTACTTCGCCTCGATGAACGGCTTCAGGTCCTCCAGCAGGAAGGCCTCGAACGCCGCGCCGCCGCCGCCATAGGGGCTCTTGTCCTGGGTGGTCTTGTTGTGCAGCAGGTCGGTGTTCCGGAAGAGCGCCTGTCCCGGCAGGTAGCCGACGCTGACGATGATCGCGGGCTCCATCGCGCTGGTGTTCGAAAGCAGCGCGCCCTGCGGCCCGGCCAGGCCGTAGCCGCTGTCCAGCGCATAGATCGCCGGCAGCTTCTGGCCGGGCAGGAAGACGGTCGCTGAGGGCGTGTTCACCGTCACGGCGAAGTCGCGGCCGATCCGGTCGGAATGCAGCACCAGCCGCGTGTAGCCCGGCGGCATGGCCGGGTTCTCCGAGACCACCTTGAGCGGCTCGGCGTTCGCCGCCGCCGTGGCCGCGAGCGCCACCCCCATGGCCAGGACCGTTGCGATGGCGCGCAGCATCATGTCGTCTCCCCCCGAACTTGGGCGAAGGCTAGGCTTGCGGCGCGGCGTGTCAAACGCGCTTAGCGGGCGCGGCAGAGCCTGAGGAAATCGTGGGCCTCGGCAAAGGCGTTGGGCAGGACGATGCGTCGGGTCGGGAAGACGATTGTGAGGTCCCCGGTGTCGGCCAGATGGGTGAGCAGGGGGTCCGACGCCGGCGCGCTGAACGCGATGTCCATCGCGCCCAGCGTCTCCTCGTCGGCGTGGCCCGCGCCGGCATAGCGGCCGACGATCTTGCCGGACTGCAGCTCCACCGCCGCCGGGTCGCCGCGCCTGCCCACGATGGTGACGTTCACCTGCCCCGAACGCGGCCGGCAGGTCAGCATCATGCGGACGTCATCGGTGTCGGGCACGCCCAGCACCAGCTTGGCCCCTTCGTCGGCGTTGGCGCTGACGCCCCAGCGCATGGCCCGGTCCGGCCGCTCGGTCGGCGTGGCGCATCCGCTGAGCGCGGCGGCAAACAGGCCGGCGAGGATCAGGCGGCGCATGGGAATCTCCCGATCCGTCCCCGCTAGAACGGCGAGAAGCGTTCGATCAGCGACTGGCCGGCCGGCGTCTTCTGGACGCGGCTGATGTCGCCGCGGCCGCCGTAGTTGATCCGGGCCTCGGCGATCTGGGTGTGCTTGATGGTGTTGGACGAGGAGATGTCCTCCGGCCGCACGATGCCGGCGACGGTGAGCTGGCGCACCTCGGTGTTGGTGCGGACCTCCTGGGTGCCCTGGATCACCAGGTTGCCGTTGGGCAGCACGCCCGAGACCACCGCGGCGATGGTCAGGCTGATCTTCTCCGCCCGGTTCACCGCGCCCGCGCCGTCACTGGTGGTCTTGGAATTGGTCGAGAGCGCGTTGGCCGGGTCGAAACCACCCGGCAGGATTTTCCCGAGGCTCGATTCCAGGCCCAGAAGGTGCGGGATGCCGGCGGTGACGCCAGAGGTGCGCGAGCTCGAGGTGGAGTTGGTGGTCTTGGCGCTGTCGTCGATGTCGATCTGCACCGTCAGGATGTCGCCGATCTTCGAGGCGCGCTGGTCGTTGAAGAAGGTGCGCGCGCCGACCCGCCAGAGCGAATTGGCGCTGGCCGGCTGGGGCGTGTCGCGGGCCAGGATCTTCTGGTCCATCGGCGCGAGCGCCGCGGGATAGCCCACCGGCGCGAGTTCGGGGCCGCGAACCGCTTCGCGGACGGTGGAGCAAGCGCCAAGCGGGGCGATCAGGAGCAGGGCGGCGGCGAGGCGAAGACGCATGGAAACTTCCTTCAACGGGCGGCGTAGCGGAGGGAACGGTTGAATTTGAGCTGGTCGGCCTCGGGTCCGACCACGGCCTGGCCGGGACCGGTGACCATGGCCTGGACGACCTTCTTGGAGACCGTGTTCTCGACGGAGAGCGCCTCGCCGACGCCGGCGGCGCCCATGGCCTTGCCCTGCAGGGAGAGCGCGATGCCTTCGGCCTGATAGGTCACGGTGACCAGGTCGCCCTTCTTGATCACCTGGGCGGCGCCCACGTCACGGGCCTGGACGACGCTGCCGGCGCGGACCGGGCGCTTGGCCATCTGGCCGATTATCGCGTCGGCGTCCGAGGGCGCGTCGCTGGGGGCGGCCGCGGCCTTGGCCCAGACGAGGTCCGACGGCTGGACGATCTCGCCGGCGCTGAGGCTGCGGGCGTAGGTCAGGACTTCGACATTGCCGCGCGCGCCGGGCGCCGAGGCCCCGCCGCCGACCAGGCCCGCATGCACGACGATGGTGCGCAGGCCCTCCGAGTTCGGCCAGTCGAGGCCGGCCCGGCGGGCGATGCGCTGCACGGCCATCGCATCGAGCAGGACGCTGGTCCCCTGGCGCTCGGCCACGGGTACGGAGGCCGAGGCGCCCGCGCCGTCGAAGAGGTCGCCCAGGGTGACGATCCCGTCGGCGTCGGCGGTGTCGGCGCGCAGCGTCACGGCCTGGCCGGCGAGCGCGGGGCCCGCGACGGCGAGGGCCAGGGCTAGGATGGCGAAAACCCGCATGGCTTACGACTTCACCTGGTTGGCGACGCCCAGCATGTTGTCGGCCGTGGAGATCACCTTGGAGTTCATCTCGTAGGCGCGCTGGGCGACGATGAGCGCGGTGATCTCGGTCACCGGGTCGACGTTGGAGGCCTCGGTGTAGCCCTGCATCAGCTGGCCGTAGCCGGCGGTGCCCGGCGTGCCGGTGATGGGCGCGCCGGACGCGCCGGTCTCCAGGAAGAGGTTCGCGCCCTGGGCGGAGAGGCCGCCCTCGTTCATGAACGAAGCGAGCTCCAGGGTGCCGACGACGTTCGGCGTCGGGTTGCCGGGCTGGGTGACCTGCACCTGGCCGGAGGCGGAGATGGTGACGTCCGAGGCGTCCTGCGGGATCGAGACCGCCGGCTGCACCTGGTAGCCGTCCTGGGTGACGAGCTGGCCCTGGTCGTTGACCGAGAAGTTGCCGGCCCGGGTGTAGGCGATGTCGCCGGTGGGGGTGAGCACCTGGAAGAAGCCGCGGCCGTTGATCGCCAGGTCGAACTTGCCGCCGGTGGCGGTCGTCGAGCCTTGCGTGCTGATCCGGTAGACCGAGCCCGCCTTCACGCCGGCCCCGATCTGCACCCCGGTCGGGACGATGGTGCCCTGATCGGAGGACTGGGCTCCGGCCTGTTCCAGCGTCTGGTAGAGCAGGTCCTGGAATTCGGCCCGCTGCTTCTTGAAGCCAATCGTATTCATGTTGGCGATGTTGTTGGAGATGACCTCCACGTTGAGCTGCTGGGCGGCCATGCCGCTGGCGGCGGTTCGAAGGGCTTGCATCGCTTACTTCCTCACTATTGGACGCGGCCGAGACGCGAGATCGAACTGCGCGACAGATCGGCCTCGGCTGACATCATCTGGGTGGTTTGTTCGTAGGCCCGGCTGACCTCGATCATCCGGGTGATCTCCAGGATCGGATTGACGTTGGAGCCCTCCAGCATGCCCTGGCGCACCTTGACGTCGGTGACGGCGGTGGCCTGCTGGTTGGAGGGGTTCTGGTACTGGTTGCTGCCGGTCTTCTGCAGCGCCGACAGGCTGTCGAACTTGAAGACCCCGACCTTGCCGATGCGCTCGGTGCCCTGGCTGACCGTGCCGTCGGGGGCGATGGTGAGCTGGCCGGTCTTGGCGGGATCGATGGTGATTTCGCCGCCGCCGTCATCGGAGACCACGTCGCCGCCCTGGGTGGTCACCCGGCCGGTGTCGTCGGTGCGGAAGTGGCCGTCGCGGGTGTAGCGGTCGCCGGCCTTGGTGGTGATCTTGAAGAAGCCCTGGCCGTCGATGGCGACGTCTAACGGGGAGTCGGTGCGGCGCAGGCCACCCTGGCCGAAATCGCGGGCCACGGCGTCGGCGCCCACGAACTTGACCGGCGCGGGGCCCCCGGCGGTGACGGCCGGCGGGCCGGGCACTTCCTTGGTCATCAAGGATTCCACCTTGAAGCCATTGGTGTCGGCGTTGGCGATGTTGTTGGCGACGATGTCCATCTGGCGCCGCAGCACCATCTGGCGGGACAGTCCGACGTATTGAGCGTTGTCCATTAATTCGGAGCCTTAGAGACGCGACACTTTCGCCTCCCAAGGCTGCAAGCTTCGGGCCAACTAAAAAACCCAGACATTTCAATAAATAATAGAGTTAACGGCCGCGCGGCGGCGGAAAATGCCGGGCAGGGTTGGCCCCCGTTAATCTCCGTTAAAAACCGCTTCTTAACCAAACCTGGGCCATTGGATTGGGGGTTAGGTTTCTAAGGAACGCGCGCGTGGCCGAGGACAAGGTCCAGGAGGCTCCCGAAGAAGAAGTCGCCGAGGGCGAAGAGGGCGAGGCTGCAAAGCCGAAGAAAAAGCTCTCGATGAAGCTCATGCTGATCGCCGGCGCCGGCGCCCTTGTGGTGCTCGGCGGCGGCGGAGGCGCGGCCTTCATCTTCCTTAAGCCGAAGCCCGACGCCGCCCACGCGGGCAAGGCCAAGTCCGAGAAGAAGGGCAAGAAGGACGAAAAGGGCAAGAAGGATGACAAGGCCGCAGGCCAAGTCACCGAAGGCCCCGACGGCGTCCTTTTCTACACCATGCCCGACGTCGTCGTGAACATGCAGACCGCCGACGGCCGGCCCACCTTCCTGAAGCTGAAGCTGACGCTGGAACTGCCCGACCAGGCGACGGTCGACGCGCTCGAACCGAACATGCCCAGGCTGCAGGACATGTTCCAAAGCTTCCTGCGCGAACTGCGCCCGGAGGACCTGTCGGGCAGCCAGGGCTCCTACCAGCTGCGCATGGAAATCCTGCGCCGCGTCAATCTGGTGATCGCGCCTTCCAAGGCCAACGCCGTCCTGATCGAGGAGATGCTGATCAACTAGCGCCCTTATCCAGGAGCGCGCGCGATCGCTTTCACGCATGGCCGACGAAACCGAAGACCAGACCCAAGACGCCGCGGCGGACGCCTACGCGGCCGCTCCCGCAGAGGGCGGCGACGACACCACCGCCTGGCCGGAGTCCGACAGCGACCCGAGCGCCGAGCGCATCCTCAATCAGGATGAGATCGACAGCCTGCTGGGCTTCGACCTTTCCGAGGAAGAGGGCGGCGAGCGCACCGGCATCCGGGCGATCATCAACTCCGCGCTCGTCTCCTACGAACGCCTGCCGATGCTGGAGATCGTCTTCGACCGCCTGGTGCGGTTGATGACCACCAGCTTGCGCAATTTCACCTCGGACAACGTCGAGGTCAGCCTCGACAACATCTCGTCGATCCGTTTCGGCGACTACCTGAACTCGATCCCGCTGCCGGCCATCCTGTCGGTGTTCCGGGCCGAGGAGCTGAACAACTACGGCCTGCTGACGGTCGATTCGAACCTGATCTATTCGATCGTCGACGTGCTGCTGGGCGGGCGCCGCGGCACCGCGGCCATGCGCATCGAGGGCCGGCCCTACACCACCATCGAGCGCGTGCTGGTCGAGCGCATGGTCGAGGTTGTCCTGGCCGACGCCCGCGAGGCCTTCGAACCCCTGACGCCGGTCACCTTCACGCTGGACCGGTTGGAGACCAACCCGCGCTTCGCCGCCATCGCCCGGCCGGCCAACGCCGCCATCCTGGTGAAGCTGCGCATCGACATGGAAGACCGCGGCGGGCGTATCGAGCTCCTGCTGCCCTACGCGACGCTCGAACCGATCCGCAAGATGCTGCTGCAGCAATTCATGGGTGAGAAGTTCGGCCGCGACAACATCTGGGAAGGCCACTTGGCCACCGAGCTCTGGACCACCCAGATGGAGGTCCGCGCCGTGCTCGACGAGCAGCAGCTGGGCCTCAAGCAGGTCCTGGAGCTGAAGGTCGGCGACACCCTCATGCTCAACGCTACGCCCGACAGCCTGATCGAGCTCAGGGCCGGCGTCATCCCGCTCACCCGCGGCCGTATGGGCCGCCGTAACGCCCACATCGCCGTCCGCGTCGAAGCGCCCCTGACGCCCAGCGCCCGGCAAGCCGTGCAGAGGACCCCATGAGCATCATCGGCGTCGCCCTCAACCTGCTCCTCGCCGGACTCCTGGTCGCGGCCCTCGGCATGGGCTGGCGGCTGAACCGCCGGCTGAAGGCGCTGCGCGACAGCCACGATGGCTTCGCGGTCGCCGTGCGCGAGCTGAACACCGCCGCGGCCCGCGCCGAGCAAGGCCTGACCGATCTGCGCGCCGCGACCGACGAGGCCGTCGACATGCTCGCCGACCGCATCGAAAAGGGCCGCGCGCTGGCCGCGAAGCTGGAGCGGCTGATCGACCACGCCCCGGCGCCGCAACGCCTGGCCGCCGCGGTCGCCGACCCGGTCGCCGAACGCCGGCTGGGCGCCCTCCTGGCCGCGGCGCGCGAGGCGCGTCCGGACCGCTACCAGCAGACCGAGCGCGCCGCCCAGACCGAGCGGCTCGCCCCCCGCCAACGGCCCGAACCGCCGTTGCGCCGCACCGTCGAGGACGACCTCTTCGATGACGAGCCGCTGACCCTCAACGTGATCCGTGGAGCCCAACGGTGAAGTCCATGCCCCGTATCCTGCCGTTGGTGGGCATCGCCGTCGGCGGCGTCCTGGCGATCAATGCGCTCGCCGGCGCCCGTGACCTGCCGAGCCTGATCTCCGGCGCCCGGGCCTATGCCGAGGAAGCCGCCGCCAAGGTGAAGCCCGCCAAGGGCGCGAGCAAGGCCAAGGCCGACGACAAGTCCAAGGCCGCCGACAAGTCCGCCATCCCCGGCGCGACCGCCGCCACGGGCGAGGCCGTCAACATCGCCGGCGTCGGCCTCCCGCCGCCGACCATCCAGCCCAAGGCGGTCTGCGCGCCCACCGCCGCCGAGCTCGCCAAGGAGGCCGGGCTCTCGCCCGCTGAGCTGCAGCAGCTGCAGAACCTGGGCGCGCGCCGCACCCAGCTCGACCAGCGCGAAACCGACATGTCGACCCAGATCGCCCTGCTGGCGGCCGCCGAGGCCAAGGTGGACGCCAAGATGCGGGCGCTCACCGGGCTGAAGGCCGACGTGCAGGGCCTGCTGGCCCAGGCCGACGGCCGCGAGGCCAGCGAGGTCGACCGGCTGGTGAAGGTGTTCGAAGGCATGAAGCCCAAGGACTCCGCCGCCCGCATGGCGATCCTCGAGGACAGCGTGCGCCTGCCGATCGCGGCCAAGATGAAGGAACGTTCGCTCTCGGCGATCATCGGCCAGATGCCGCCGCTGGAGGCCAAGAAGCTCACCGAATCCCTGGCCCACCGCTTCGCCGCGGCCCAGACCCTGGCGCAGAACGCCAGCGCCCAGGCTGACGCGCCGGCCGCCGCGACCGGCGGGCCGCCCGCCAAGGCTTCGCCGCCGAAGGCCAAGACCCCCCGCCCGGTCAAGAAGACCGCGGCGCGCAAGGCCGCGCCGGAGAGCGAACAGGCCGCCGCCTCGCCGCCCGCCGCGGCGCCGCCGGCCGCAGCTCCCGCCGCCGCCGCGCCTGCGCCGCCCAAGGCTGGCTAACCGGTGAACCTGCGCCAGGTCCTGCGCGCGGGCGTTGCGGCGGTCGCCATCGCGGGCGTCGTCGCGCCCGCCGGCGCCGCGCCCGGCGCGACCGCGGGCGCGGCCCCTGGCGGCTTCAGCATCGACGTGCGCGTGGCCCAGGCCAACGGCTTCTCGCGTGTGGAATTCCACGGCGCGCCGAACGCGGCCGCCACCCGCAAGGGCCAGGTCCTGACCCTGACCTTCCCACACGACGCCGACCCCGACATCGCGCGCCTACGCACCTCGCCGCCGATGTGGATCAAGACCGCCGAGAAGCGCCACGCCGGCGGTCACCTGCAGATCGTCCTGACCCTGACCGATGACGCGGACGCCAAGGTGGATTCCGCCGATGGCGCGGCCTTCGTCAACGTCTTCCAGAAGGCCCCGCCCACGGAGGCAGAGCTGGCCGCGGCCCGCGCGGCGGCGACCCCCGAACCGCAGCGCCCGAACCCGATTCCCGCGGGCGGCGTCGTGCGCATGGAGTCCAAGGTCGTCAATTCCCAGGTGCTGTTCAGCTTCACCTGGGCCAATCCGGCGGGGGCGGCGGTGTTCCGGCGCGGCGACGCGGTCTGGGTCGTCTTCGACGCGCCGGCCACCCTCGACGTCAGCCATGCGCCGCGCGGCCTCGTGCAATATTCCGGGGTCCAGTCGACGCGCGGCGCCGACTACAGCGCGCTTCGCATCGAGGCGGCGCACGGGACGCCAGTGTTTGCGACGGCCGTCGGCCCCACCTGGACCATCGCGCTTGGGCCCGGCGACCAGAGCCAGCCCAGTGTCGTCAGGATGACCCGCGACGAAGCCGAAGGGCCCGCCACCCTGAAGGCCGCCGTTGCCGGCGCTACCAAGGTCGTGCAGATGGCCGACCCGCAGGCCGGCGACACCGTCAGCGTGGTCACCGCGCTTGGCCCCTCAAAGGGCGTCCCCAGCCGGCGCGACTATGTGCAGCTCGCCGCCTTGCCCTCGGTGCAGGGCCTGGCGGTCGAATCCTACATCGAGAACCTGACCGTCGCGCGCGACGGCGACATCGTCCGCATCAGCCGGCCGCTCGGCCTGGCGCTCTCGCCGAGCCTGGCCAGCCAGCAGGTCGCGCGCCTCGATATCGACGCCCCCAAGCCCGCCGCCATGCCGGGCCTGATCGACTATGTGAACTGGCCCAAGACCGGTCCCAAGGGCTTCCTGGCCCGTTACAACCAGCTGCTCACCGCCGCCTCCATCGAAAGCTCGGCCAAGGACAAGAACGCCGCCACCGGCGCGCGCATGGCGCTGGCCCGCTTCCTGGTGGGCTCGGAGCTGTCGTTCGAGGCCATCGGCGTGCTCAACGACGCCGCCCGCGCCAGCCCGCAGCTGATGGACACCCCGGAATTCCGCGGCCTGCGCGGCATGGCCCGGGTCATGGCGCGTCGCTACAAGGAGGCCGAGGCCGACTTCTCTGCGCCGGTGCTGTCCGAGGACCGGTCGAGCGCGCTCTGGCGGTCCTACGTCGCCGTCCAGCTCGCCCAGTGGGCGGAAGCCCGCGCGCAGTTCGCCAAGGGTTCGGAGACGCTGGCCCAGTTCCCGGTCCTGTGGAAGGCGCGCTTCGCCCGCGCCGACGCCCAGGCCGCGCTCGCCCAGGGCGACCTGCCGAGCGCGGAGGCGCGCATCAAGCTGGCGCTGGCCGACAAGACCGACGTCTATGAGGAACTGGCCACCCGGCTCATCCAGGCCCGCGTCATCGAACAGCAGGGGCACAAGGAGCGGGCGCTGAAGATGTATACGGCGATCGCCACGGTTCCGAAGCAATCCCTGGCCTCGCCGGCGCTGCTGCGCGCCACCCAGATCAAGCTGGAACTCAACAAGGTGACGCCGCTGCAGGCGGCGACCGTGTTCGACGGCCTGCGCTACCGGTGGCGCGGCGACGCCACGGAGCTCGAGACCATCCGCGCGCTCGGCCAGCTCTACCTGAGCCAGGGCCGCTACCGCGAGGCGCTGGAGGCGCTGCGCTCCGCCGGGTCGCGCCTGCCGGACCTGCCCGAGGCGCTGCAGCTGCAGTCCGACCTGGCGGTGGCCTTCCGGTCGCTGTTCCTGGACGGCAACGCCGACGGTCTGGAGCCGATCCAGGCGCTGGCGCTGTTCTACGACTTCAAGGAGCTGACCCCGATCGGCTCGGACGGCGACCTGATGGTGCGCAAGCTGGTGCGCCGGCTGGTCGACGTCGACCTGCTGGACCAGGCCGCCGAGCTCTTGAAATACCAGGCCGACAACCGCCTCGACGGGGTGCCCCGCGCCCAGGTCGCCACGGACCTGGCGGTCATCTATCTGATGAACAAGAAGCCGGAGCAGGCGATCCAGGCGATCAACGGCTCGCGCACGACGATCCTGCCGGTCGCGCTGAACGCCGAGCGGCGGCTGATCGAGGCGCGCGCCTGGGCCGGCGTCGGCCGCTATGACGCCGCCCTCGAGATCATCGAGAAGGATAACACCAAGGAAGGCCAGGATCTGCGCGCCGAGATCAACTGGCAGCAGAAGGACTGGGCCAAGGCCGGACCGCAGTTCGAAAAGGCGCTCGGGACCCGCTGGAAGGATCCCACCCAGCTCAGCGCCGAGGAGGAGGGCAGGCTGCTCCGCGCCGGGGTGGCCTACAGCCTGGCCGGCGACGATGCGGCCCTGACGCGGCTGAACAGCCAGTACAAGGGCTTCTTTGACGCCGCGCACAATCCCGAGGCCCTGCGCATCGCGCTGACCGGCGTCTCGACCAACCGCCTGAGCGTCGCCGACTTCAGCCGGGTTAGCGCCGACAACGAGGCCTTCACGGGCTGGGTCGACAAGATGAAGGTGCGCTTCAAGACCCGTCCCGCGCCGATCGGCACGGGCAAGTCCGTCACGCCGCCCGCCGGTCCGGCGAAACAGGCCCAGGCCGCGCCGGCGACGCCGGCGGCCAAGGGCTAGGCCCGCGCCGCAAGCTGCGGGCGCAAAGTTTTGACGCGCCGGTCAGAGACCTTCAGACTGGGCGCCTAGCCGGGCCTGATTTGCGGCGAAAAGCCTGAAAATATAACAAAATCAATAAACATATACCCGATAGAGCTTTTGATGACTTTCACCGATGCGGCCGCCATCCGCTGTCCGGCCCGCCGGACTGCAACAATCCTGAACGGAACCGATGGTATGCGAACCGCGCCAAGCTGGGAGAAACTGGCATGAAACGAGCCCTTCTGGCCTCCGCCGCCGTCATGGCCGGGGTCGCGCTTGCCGGTCTGGCCGCGCCCGCCGGGAACGCCGCCGACACGCCCACGGCCACCCCGCAGCGGGTCGACGACTTCCAGCTCACCGACCACACGCGGCTGGCGCAGCACCTCTATTACTTCGGCTACACGCCGGCGATCGTGGTCATGACCCGCTCGAACGGCGCCGCCGCGCGCACCGGCGATGCGGCCCTGCAGAAGCTGTCCGACGCCTACAAGGACAAGGGCGTCGTGGTCTGGGCGCTGGATTCCAACCTCGCCGACAGCCGTGACGCGGTCGCCGCCGAGGCCGCCAAGGAGGGACTGAGCGTCCCCGTCCTGATGGACGAGCAGCAGCTGGTCGGCGAATCGCTCGGCGTGCAGCGCGAGGGCGAGGTCTTCGTGATCAATCCGAAGACCTGGACGGTGGCCTACCGCGGGCCGCTGGACGCGCATGCCGGACAGGCTGTCGATGCGCTGCTGGCCGGCCATCAGCCCGCGGTGACCCGCGAGGCGTCCACCGCCGGCAAGACCGTAGCCTTCCCCGAACGCGCGCACGCCGCGGAGTTCGCCAACATCTCCTATTCCAAGGAGGTCGCGCCGATCCTGCAGGAGAAGTGCGTCTCCTGCCACGTGAACGGCGGCATCGGCCCCTTCGCGATGAACAGCTACGATGTGATCAAGGGCTTCTCGCCGATGATCCGCGAGACGGTGCGCACGCGCCGGATGCCGCCCTATTTCGCCGACCCGCACATCGGGGTGTTCAAGAACGACCAGGGCCTGACCTCCGACCAGACCAAGACGCTGGTCCACTGGATCGAGGCCGGCGCGCCGCGCGGGAACGGTCCCGACCCGTTGCTCGCCAACGCCTCGAAACACGCGCCGGACTGGCCGGCCGACCTCGGCAAGCCCGACGTGATCGTCGAGCTGCCGGCCTTCAAGGTGCCGGCCACCGGCCTCGTCGAATACCAGAACCAGCAGGTGGCGAACCCGTTCACCCAGGACACCTGGCTGCGCGCCATCGCCATGAAGCCCGGCGACCGGCGGGTGCTGCACCACGTGGTCTCCAACCATATCCCGGATCCGAACCAGCCGGCCGCGGCGATCCCTGGCGGCTCGGTCGGCTCCTACACGCCCGGCGCCGAGCCGCAGGTCATGGCCGACGGTTCCGGCGCGCCGGTGCCCGCGGGCGGCAAGCTGCATTTCCAGATGCACTACACGACGATGGGCAAGGAAACGGTCGATAAGACCGAGGTCGGCTTCTACACGCTGAAGACCCCGCCCGAGTACATCAAGCGTTCGGCGGTGATCTCGACCTTCTCGCTCTACATCCCGGCGGGCGAGGCGCGGCACCAGGAGATCGCCTACCTGACCTTCCCGGCCGACGCCTATCTCTACACGCTCTATCCGCACTCGCATTACCGCGGCTACCACGTGGAGCTGAAGGCGGTGACGCCGGACGGCAAGGACACGATGCTGCTGTCGCTGCCCAAATACGACTTCAACTGGCAGCGCGACTACGACCCGGTGAAGCCGATCCTGGTGAAGGCCGGGACCAAACTGGTCGCCACCTGGGTCTACGACAACTCCGAGCACAATCCGGCCAACCCGGATCCGAAGCGCAACGTCACCTGGGGCGAACAGACCCCCGACGAGATGATGTACTTCCGGGTCAACTACCGCTGGGCCGACGAGACCGTGACCCATGTCCGCGGCGACCTGCAGCAGAAGCTGTTCGCCTCGCAGGTCATCGGCTCGCTGGACTCGAACCTCGACGGCAAGATCGAGCCCGCCGAGCTAAAGGGTCCGCTGGCCGGCCTGCGCGCCCGTTTCGCCGAACTCGACACCAATCACGACGGGGTCCTGGACGCCAAGGAGATGGCGGCGGCCATGCCCAGCCGTCGGATGGCGCGGGCGAAAGGCGAGACGCCCGACCTCTAGGAGGCGCCAGCGCGGCCCTTCAGGTAGAGCCGGTGGCCACGCACCTGGAAGGAGTCCAGGCGGCCGAGAAAGGTCAGGCCCAGCAGGGAGCTGGTCATCGGCGCCTTGTTGATGACCATCGGCACGTCGGAGAGAAGGATCGGGCCGACCGCGAGGCTGTCGGCCTTGTACCGCGCGCCATAGCCGACGCCGTTGGCGGTCTCGGCGGCTCGGTCGAAGCTAAGCGATGAAGTGTCGATCCCCAGCCGTTCGGCGTCCGCCGGGCTGAGCACGGTGTCGCTGGCCCCGGTGTCGACCAGGAAGCGGACCAGCTGGCCGTTGACCCGGCCCATGACGAAGAAGCTGCCGTTGTCGTCCTGGCTGACCACCACCTCTCGCGGGGCGGTGGCGACCGGATAGCCCGAAGAGAACTCGCTGCGCACCCGCTGGCCGACGGCGCCCAGCTCGTCGCGGTAGGCGAAGCCGACGGCCAGCACCGCGACGACGCCGATCCAGCCGGCGATCTGCCGCGCGCGCTGACCCCAGTCGATCCGCCGCGTCCGGATCAGGCCGGCGGAGACCAGCGCCACCAGTCCGGCGGCATAGGCGACGCGGCTCCAGTCGTCGGTGGACTGAACCGCCCCCGGAAACGCCTTGAACAGCAGGAGGACCAGCGCCGCGACGACGGCCAGCATGACCAGCCAGAGGAGCCCCGGGCCGCGCGGCCGCCGGGGCGGTGGCGTCTCAGGCTCCTTGGGATCCCAGGGGCCGCCTTCGGGCATGCGCCCCTATGTCCCCGGTCCGTGGTGGAAACTCTCCACCAGGCTGCCCGCCACCAGGCGCCAGCCATCGACGAGGACAAAGAAGATCAGCTTGAACGGCAGGCTGACCACTACCGGCGGCAGCATCATCATCCCCATGCTCATCAGCACGCTCGCCACCACCAGGTCGATGACCAGGAAGGGCACGAAGAGCAGGAAGCCGATCTCGAAGGAGCGCTTCAGCTCCGAGATCATGAAGGCCGGCGTCACCACCCGGATCGGGGTGTCCATGGCGCTCGCCGGCTTGGGGATCTTGGAAAGCGTGATGAACAGGCCCAGGTCTTCGCGGTCGACCTGGCCGAGCATGAACTGCTTCAGCGGCGCGCCGGCGGCGTCGAAGGCGGCGGGAAGCTCCATCTTCTGGTTCATCAAGGGCTTGACGCCCTCATCGTAGGATCGCTGCAGGGTCGGCCCCATGACGATGGCGCTGAGGAACAGCGACAGCGAGATGATCACCGCGTTGGGCGGGCTCTGCTGCAGGCCGATCGCGGTGCGCAGCAGCGAGAGCACCACCACGATCCGCACGAAGGAGGTGGTCATGATGACGATGGACGGCGCCAGCGAGAGCACGGTCATCAGCCCGATGAGCTGCACCACGCGCTCGGTCAGGCCCGCGCCGGTGCCGAGGTTGATGTTCAGCGCCTGGGCGAGGGCGGCGGCCGGGAAGGCCAGGCTGGCGAGCGTGGCGACCAGGGCCAGCATGGCGGCGCGGCGCCAGTCCTCGGCGGGCAGGGTGCGGATGGCCTTGAGCAGTCCGAGCATCAGCCGCGTCCCTTCGGAACGTCGAGGGCGCTGACCAGCTGGCCCTCGCCCAGCAGCAGCAGCCGTTCCTTGCCGTCGCAGGAGACGATGACCAGACGCCGCGCCGGATCGAGCACCAGGCTTTCGACGATCGCCAGCCGGCGCTCCTTCCGGTTGGCGCCGAAACGGGCGATGGCGTCCGGTCCGAAACGGCGCAGGGCCACCGCGCCCAGCCCCACCAGGCCGAGGGTAAGGGCGAGCGCGAACATGGCTCTGGCGAAATCGGCGAAGGTCATGGGGCGCTTCTGCGGCTTCCGATCAGGATCGGAGCCCAGGAAACATGTGAGTCCCTTAAACCGGGGTTAACCCTGTTTCTTTAGATTGGGCCTCATGGACCTTGCGGACATTCCGATCTTCTCGATGTTGCGCGCCCGGATGGGATACCTGTCCGAGAAGCAGCGCGTCATCGCCGAGAACGTCGCCAACGCCTCCACGCCCGGCTATGCGCCGCACGACCTGAAGCCGTTCAGCTTCCAGGCCAAGATGGAGGCTGTCGTGGGGCCCGGGACCATGACCGTCACCCAGGCCGGACACATGCTGCCGCCGGGCGCCAAGCGCGGCATGGCCGTCAAGCCGGTCAAGGCCAAGGACTCCGAGACCACCATGGACGGCAACTCCGTCGTCCTGGAGGACGAGATGTTGAAGCTCAGCAACGCGCGGATGGACTATGACGCGGCTGTCGGCTTCTACCAGAAGTCGCTCGACATGCTGAAGATCGCGATCCGCAAGCCGGGCGCCGGCTGATGAGAGGCGCAACCTAGATGGCCGACCCCATTTCCAGCTCATCGCAGTCGATCGCGATCTCCGCCCTTCGCGCGCAGCAGTCGCGCATGCGGATCATCGCCGAGAACCTGGCCAATTCGAACTCCACCTCACGCACCGCCGGCGGCGACCCCTATCGGCGTCAGGCGCCGGTGTTCCAGGCGGCCAAGGTCGCCGGCGGCGTCGGGGTCAAGATGACCCGGGCCGCGCCCGATCCGACGCCGTTCCAGTCCGACTACGACCCCGGCAATCCCTCGGCCGACGCCCAGGGCTACGTGAAGAAGCCCAACGTCGATCCGCTGGTCGAGGCCATGGACATGCGCGACGCCCAGCGGGCCTACGAAGCCAACCTCAATGTCATCGAAACGGTGCGTTCGATGGATTCGCGCACCCTCGATCTTTTGAAGCGCTAGGGGCCCTAAGCCATGATGACCGCGCTTGCCGCCGCCAAGGCCTACGCCAACGTCCAGAAGGCGGCCGGCGTCGATCCCGGCATGGGCGGATCCGAGGCCGCCTCCGCCGGCGGGAGCTTCGGCGACATCCTGAAAACGGCCATGACCGACGCCATGAAGGCTTCGAAGAACGCCGAAACCCAGATGGCCAACCAGGTGCAGGGCAAGGCCCAGCTGGTCGATGTGGTGACCGCCGTGTCGTCCGCCCAGTCCAGTCTCGAGACCGTCATGGCCATCCGCGACCAGGTGATCGGCGCATATCAGGAAATCATGCGGATGCCGATCTGACGGCGCCCGCGCCGTTACCTCGCACGTAATCGCTTCGCCGCTCCGTCCGCTCCAGGATCGCGACGCCTTCAAGGCTCGTAACCCGCAAGCATGGAGTTCAGCGATGACCCCCGACACGATCGCCCAGCACTATATCGCCGCCTGGAATGAGACCGACGCCGAGCGCCGGCGCGCGCTCCTGACCGAGACCTGGTCGGAAGACGCGACCTACGTCGATCCGCTGATGGCGGGCCGCGGCCATGCCGAGGTCAGCGCGTTGATGGCCGGCGTCCAACAGCGCTTCCCCGACTTCCGTTTCGCCCTGATCGGCAAGCCGGACGGCTTCGGAGACCGCGTGCGGTTCTCCTGGGGTCTGGGCCCCGACGGCGCCGACGCCCCCATCAAGGGAACCGATTTCGTGCAGGTGGAGGGCGGCCGGCTCAAGTCGGTGACCGGCTTCCTCGACCAGGTCCCCGCCGCCTGATCGAGGCGTCGCCGCTTCCGATTCCGCGTGCTACGCCTTGGCCCATGGCGGGGGCGATCGAGCTTAGCGGGATCGAGAAGCGGTACGGCGCGCTGGCCGCGCTCGCCGGCGTCAGCCTGTCGGTGGAACGCGGCGAATTCACCGCGCTGGTCGGCGGCTCCGGCTCCGGCAAGACCACGCTGCTCAAAACCATCAACCGCCTGGTGGTCCCCGACGCCGGCCAGGTCCGAGTGCTGGGCGAGGACGTCGCCGCGAGCCCGCCGCACCTGCTGCGCCGAAGGATCGGCTACGTCTTCCAGGAAGTCGGCCTCTTCCCGCACCTCTCGGTCGCGGAGAACATAGCGATCACCCCGAAGCTCTTGGGCTGGGAGGGCAAGCGCATCGACGCCCGCGTCGCCAACCTCCTGGGCCTCGTCGACCTGCCGCTGGAGGTGGCCGGACGGCCCCCCGCCGCGCTCTCCGGCGGCCAGCGCCAGCGCGTGGGCGTCGCCCGCGCGCTCGCCGCCGAGCCCGGCCTGATGCTGATGGACGAGCCGTTCGGGGCCCTCGATCCTCTGACGCGCGATGCGCTGGGCACCGACTACCGCGCGCTGCACGACCGCCTGGGCCTGACCACCGTGATGGTGACCCACGACATGGGCGAGGCGGTGCTGCTGGCCGACCGCATCGTCGTGCTGCGCGATGGCCGGATCGTCGCCGACGGCAAGCCCGCCGACCTCCTGGCCCAGACGCAGGACGAAGGCGTGCGCGCGCTCCTGGAGGCGCCCAAGCGCCAGGCCGAACGGCTGCGCGCCAAGCTCGGCGGGGCGGCATGAGCCCGCGGCTCGCCTCGGCCTTCGCGCTGCTGCCGGAGTACCTCGGCTGGCATGTGCTGCTGAGCTTCAGCGCGCTCGTCCTGGGGGTCGCCATCAGCCTGCCGCTGGCGGTGGCGGCGAGCCGCAGCGCGCGCCTGCGCTGGCCGGTGCTGGCCGGCGCGAGCCTGATCCAGACCATCCCCAGCCTGGCGCTCCTGGCGCTGTTCTATCCTCTGCTGCTGGCGCTCTCTGCGCTCAGTCTCGCGACCTTCGGCCGGGGTTTCTCGGCGCTCGGCTTCCTGCCCTCGCTGCTGGCGCTGACGCTCTATTCCATGCTGCCGATCCTCAGGAATGGGGCGGCCGGGATTCTCGGCGTCGACCCGGCGATCCGCGAGGCGGCGGACGGCGTGGGCATGACCGCCCGCCAGCGGCTCTTCCAGGTCGAGCTGCCGCTGGCCGCGCCGGTGATCATGGCCGGCGTCCGGACCGCGGCGGTCTGGACCATCGGGGCCGCGACCCTCTCCACCCCGGTCGGCCAGACGAGCCTCGGGAACTACATCTTCGCCGGGCTGCAGACCGAGAACTGGGTCTTCGTGCTGTTCGGCTGCGCGGCCTCGGCCGGGCTGGCCCTGATCGCCGACCAGCTGCTCGGCTTGATCGAGGCTGGGGCGCGCCGCCGCGACCTGCGCCTGGTGGCCCTGGGCGCCGTGGGCCTGCTGATCGGCGTGGCGCTGGCGGTCGCGCCGCTGCTCGGGCTCGGCAAGACCGGGTCCTATGTGGTCGGGGCCAAGAACTTCTCCGAACAGTACATCCTGGCGGAAGTGATCGCCGGCCGGCTGGAGAAGGCCGGCGCCCAGGTCAGCCGCAAGGAGGACCTCGGCTCGGCCGTCGCCTACCGCGCGCTGGCGGCCGGTGAGCTGGACGTCTACGTCGATTACTCCGGAACTTTATGGACCAACGTCCTGAACCGGAAGGATAATCCCGGTCGCGCTGAGGTGTTGAAACAGCTTACCGCCGAGCTGAAGCGGCAGGACGGCGTGGTGGTGTTGGGCTCGCTCGGCTTCGAGAACGCCTACGCCCTGACCATGCGTGCCGACCGGGCAAAGGCGCTGGGCGTCGCCTCGATCGCCGACCTCGCCCGCGAGGCGCCGAAGCTCACCCTGGGCTCGGACCTGGAGTTCCTGTCGCGGCCGGAATGGAAGGCGGTCGAGACGGCCTACGACCTGCGGTTCAAGACCAAGCGGTCCTACCAGCCGACCTTCATGTACCGCGCGCTCCAGGGTGGCGAGGCCGACGTGATCAGCGCGTTTTCGTCCGACGGCCGGATCGCGGCGCACAGGCTGATGATCCTGAGCGACCCCAAGGGGGCCATCCCACCCTACGACGCGGTGGTGCTGATCTCGCCGAAGCGCGCCGGCGACCGCCGGCTGACCGAAGCGCTCAAGCCCCTGGTCGGCAGGATCCCGGTCCAGGCGATGCAGGCCGCCAACTACAGCGTCGACCGCGACCAGGGAAAGGCCAGTCCGGCAGAGGCCGCGCGGGCGCTGGAGACCGCGATCACGGCGCCGCCGCGCTAGGGGAAAGGCGGCAATTTCTGCCCGGTCCGTAGCCTTTCATTAACCATGCCCGACCATGGTGGCGAGGTTCGCAGGTGCGCGAATTCGTCAAGCATTCCAAGAGGTCTTCATGAGCGGCGCCGAGGTTCTTGACGTCGGGCGCGACGCCATCTGGCTCACCATCCAGCTGTGCGCGCCGGTGCTGATCGTCGGCCTGGTGGTCGGCGTCGGAATTGGCCTCCTGCAGGCGCTGACCCAGATCCAGGAAGCCACCCTGGTCTACGCCCCGAAGATCGTCGCCATCTTCATCTCGCTGCTGATCTTCCTGCCGCTGATGGGCGCCCTGATGAGCGGCTTCATGCGCCAAATCGCTGCGCGCATCGCGGCCATGTAGCGGCCGGGCAAGCCCGCGCCCCATGGAACACTACGCCACCGCCCAGCAGGTGTTCGTCGCCGGCCTGGTGTTCGCCCGGGTGGGCGCCATCGTCATGCTGATCCCGGGCCTGGGCGAGACCTTCATTCCGGTGCGCATCCGCCTGTCGCTGGCCCTGTTGTTGGCGCTGGTGCTGTTTCCGATTCTCAAGGGGGGCACGCCGCCGGTCCCGACCGAGGTCAGCGGCGTGGCGCTGGCGGTCATCAAGGAAACCGCCATCGGACTGATGATCGGCGGCATCCTGCGGATGTTCATGGCCTCGCTGGCCTCGGCCGGGGAGATCATGTCGATCCAGACGACGCTCGCCTTCGCCCAGACCGCGAACCCCACGCAGGCCTCGCCCTCCACCTCGCTAGGCACCTTCCTTGGCCTGATGGGCATCCTGCTGATCATGACCACCAACCTGCACCACCTGTTCCTGTCGGCGATCGTGCGCTCCTACACGATCTTCCCGTTCAGCAAGGACATCCCGCTGGCGGACGCCAAGGACCTGGCGGTGCAGACCATGAGCCGGTCCTTCGCCCTGGGCCTGCAACTCTCCGCGCCGGTGGTGGCGCTGTCCTTGATCTTCAACATCGCCACCGGCCTCGTCGGGCGGGTGATGCCGCAGTTCCAGATCTTCTTTGTCGCCACGCCCCTGATGGTGCTGCTCGGCCTGTCGGTCTTCGCGCTCAGCCTGGGCGTCATCGGCATGGTCTGGGTCGACCACTACCGCGACCTCCTCGCGGTGTTTGCGTGACGCCATGAGCGACGCTGACGCGGCATCAAAAACAGAAGAACCGACATCTCGCAGGCTGCAGCAGGCCGCCGAGAAGGGCGAGGTCGTCAAGACCCCGGATCTGCCCGCCCTGGCCTCGCTGGCGGCGGCCTCCAGCGTGGTCGCCCTCGGCGGCGGCGGCTTCGCCAACCACATGGTCGTGGCGCTGAAACCCTTCCTCGCCGAGCCCGAGACCATGGTCCTTGGCGGCCAGGGTGGCATGCACGTGCTCTATATCTCGCTCATGGCCGCCGCCCCGCCCATGGCCGCCGTCCTGGCCGCGGCCTGCGTCGCGGGCGTGGCCGCCAACCTGGTCCAGACGGGGTTCTCGTTCCACCCGGAGAAGCTGGCCCTCGACTTCAGCAAGCTATCCCCGACCGCGGGGTTCAAGCGGGTCTTCGGCCTCGACGGGGCGGCGCAGTTCTTCAAGTCGCTGGTCAAGGTCTTTCTGACCGCGGTGCTGGCCTGGTGGGTGCTGCATCCGCATCTGCCCGAGCTGGAGAACCTCTCGGGCATGGAGCCCGTCGCCATGATGGGCTTCGCCACCGATATCCTGCGCCGCCTGCTGTTCGCGGTGGTGGCGTTCCTGCTGATCGTGGCCGGGGCCGACTGGTTCTGGCAGCGCCAGCGGTTCATGAGCCGCATGCGGATGACCAAGGAAGAGGTCAAGGAGGACTTCAAGACCTCCGAAGGCGACCCGCACATCAAGGCGCGCCAGCGGCAGCTGCGCAACGAGCGCTCGCGCCGCCGCATGATCCAGGCCGTGCCCGGCGCGACCGTGGTGGTCATGAACCCGACCCACTACGCCGTGGCGCTGAAATACGACGCGGACGAGACCCCGGCCCCGATGTGCGTCGCCAAGGGCATGGACAGCCTGGCCTTGAAGATCCGCGAGGTCGCCGAGGCGAACGGGGTGCCGGTGATCGAGGACGCGCCGCTGGCGCGCGCCCTCTATGCCGCCGTCGATGTGGACGAAGTGATCCCACCGGCGCACTACGAGGCGGTGGCCAAGATCATCGGCTTCATTCTCAACGCCGGGCGCAAGGCCGCGGCCCGGACGCTTCGCAGCGGCGCCCTGTAACGCGACGACCGCTGTGAGAGAATGCATATGAGTGATTCGCTGGGCGAAGCCGCCCGACAGCCCCCTCTGACGGGAAAAGGAGGGCGGGTGCGCAAGGAGGCGCCGTCGCCGGCCATGGCCGAGCCACAGGTCCGCAAAGCCCGCAAGGGCCGGTTCGACCCGTTGACGGCCGCCGCGGTGGTCTTCTTCCTGATGGCGGTCGTCTTCGCGGCCGCGCCGGCGATGAACGCCGGGCCGGTGACGCTCGCCGGCCTGCTGCTGCTGATCGGCCTGGCGTTCTTCGCCTGCCTCGGCCTCTTCGTCCTGCGCGGATCGGCCGAGGCCTCCAGCGAGAGTGAGCCCGCTGGGACGGGGTTCATCGACGCCCTGAGCGAGCCCGCCGCCATCGCCGCGCCCGACGGACGGGTGCAGGCGGCCAATGCGGCCTGGAAATCGGCCATCGGCCTCGCCAACCGCCTGCCTAAGTCCGGCGCCTCGGGCTCCAGCCTGTTCGCCGCGCTCACCGCCGCCCGCCGTGGGGAGATCAGCCGCGCGGCGATCAAGGCCGGCGGCGTCGAGCACGAGGCGATCGTCTCGCCGCTGGGCGCGCGGCGCTTCCTGGTGCGCCTGACCGGCAGCGCCACCGGCGCGCTGGCCTTGCCCTCGGCGGCCCTGGAAGTCCTGACGGCGTTTTCCGGCGCGGTCCCGCCGCCGCCCAAGGTGCTCGACGCCTTCGCCGCGGCCTCGCCGTTCGGCGCGGCGCTGCTGGAGGGCGACGACCCCTTCGAGGCCAAGATCGTCGAAGCCAATCCGGCGCTGAAGGCGGTGGCCGGCGGCGGCGAGAAGGGCCAGGCCTTCGGCGACCTCATCGAACCGGCGAGCCGGGCGGACGCCGCCCACAAGCTGGCGGCCGGCCAGGGCTCCGGCGCCCCGGTGGAGATCCGCCTAGCCTACGACCCCACCCGCATCGCCCACCTCTACCTTTCCAAAAGCGACGGCCGCTGGGTGGCCTATCTTGTGGACGTTTCCGAGCAGAAGCAGATCGAGCTGCAGCTCGCCCAGAGCCAGAAGATGCAGGCCATCGGCCAGCTGGCCGGCGGCGTGGCGCACGATTTCAACAACCTGCTCACCGCGATCTTCATGCAGCTCGACGTGCTGGCGACCCGCCACCCGGTGGGCGACCCCTCCTACGAGGGCCTGAACGAGATCAAGCAGACCTCGACGCGCGCCGCCGACCTGGTCCGCAAGCTCCTGGCCTTCTCGCGCAAGCAGACCGTGCAGCGCGAGATCCTCGACCTGGGCGAGCTGATCAGCGAATTCGAGGTGCTGCTGCGCCGGGTGCTCTACGAGGACGTCAAGCTGACCACCGACTACGGCCGCAACCTGCCGCTGGTGCGCGCCGACCGTGGCCAGCTCGAGACCGCGGTGATGAACCTGGCGGTCAACGCCCGCGATTCCGTCCGCGCCCACGGCGGCGGCTCGGTAAGGATCCGCACCGCCCGCGTCACCCAGGAACAGGCCCAGGGGCTCGGCTATCCGACCGCCGAGGGCGACCAGGCGCTGATCGAGGTTTCCGACGACGGGCCCGGCATCCCGCCGGCGGTGCTGGACAAGATCTTCGACCCCTTCTTCACCACCAAGCCGGTGGGCGAGGGGACGGGCCTGGGCCTCGCCACCGTCTACGGCATCGTCAAGCAGTCGGACGGCTGGATCGCGGTCGACTCCAAACCTGGCGAGGGCGCGGCCTTCCGCATCTTCCTGCCCGTTCACATCCCCAGCGCCATGACCACGCCGGTCGCCATCGCCGCCGCGCCCAAGCGGCCGGTGGCCCGCGACCTCTCCGGCGCCGGCCGCATCCTCTTCGTCGAGGACGAGGACGCCGTGCGCGGCGTGGCCGCCAAGCTGCTGCGGGCCCGCGGCTACGAGGTCATCGAGGCGGCCAGCGGCGAGGAAGCCCTGCTGCTCGCCGAGACCCACGCCGGAACCATCGACCTGATGATCTCCGACGTGGTGATGCCCGGGATGCAGGGCCCCGACCTCCTGAAACAGGCCCGCTGCTATCTGGGCGCCGCGCCGGTGATGTTCATCTCGGGCTATGCGGAGAGCGAGTTCTCCGACCTGTTGGAGGGCGAGGCCAACGTCTCCTTCCTGCCCAAGCCCATCGACATCAAGACCCTGGCCGAGCGGGTGAAGCAGGAACTGCAGAAGGCCGCCTGAGGCCCGTCTTGCCTTACCGGCGTCGCCGCCCCAATCATGCGGCATGAGCGATCTGAGCGCCTCCGACGACTGGCCTGCGCTCGCCTATGACGACTGGGCCGAGACGGCCGGGACCCTGCACCTCTGGACCCAGGTGGTCGGCAAGGTCCGCATGGCCCTGACGCCGCCGGTGAACCACTGGTGGCACGTCCCGCTCTATGTCAGCGCGCGGGGCCTCACCACCTCGCCGATCCCGGTCGGCGGCCGCAGCATCGAGATCGTCTTCGATTTCCTCGAACACCAGTTGCGGATCACCTGCAGCGACGGCCAGCTTGAGGCGATCCCCCTGCGGCCGATCAGCGTCGCCCAGTTCTATCGCGAGACCATGGCCGCGCTCGGCCGCCTCGGCGTCGAGGCGGAGATCTGGACCACGCCCTGCGAGATCGAAGGCGCGATCCCGTTCGAGGCCGACGAGGTCCACTGCGCCTATGACGGCGCGGCCGCCCAGCGGTTCTGGCGGGCGCTGGTGCAGGCAGACCGGGTGATGAAGGCCTTCCGCGCCCGGTTCATCGGCAAGGCGAGCCCGGTGCACTTCTTCTGGGGCAGCTTCGACCTGGCGGTGACGCGGTTTTCCGGCCGCCGCGCACCGCGGCATCCGGGGTCTCCGCTCGCGCCGGCGTCGGTGGCGGTCGAGGCCTATTCGCACGAGGTCTCGAGCTGCGGCTTCTGGCCGGGCGCGCCGGGCATCCCGCCGCTGTTCTACGCCTACGCCTATCCCGAGCCGCCGGGGTTCGCCGACGTGCGCGCGCGGCCGGCGGAGGCCGACTGGTCGGCGGGCCTGGGCGAGTTCGTGCTGCCCTACGAGGCCGTGCGGACCGCCCGCGATCCCGATGCGGCCCTGCTGGAGTTCTTCCAATCGACCTATGAGGCGGCCGCCGACCTGGCGAGTTGGCCGCGCGACGAGCTTGAGCGGGCTGCGCCGCAAGGAGAGGCCACATGAGCGAACCCGTCCCGACGAAGCGCCCGTGGCCGCTGGCCGCCTGGATCGCCGCGGCCGTGGGCGCCACCGCGGTCGGCGCCTTGGCCGTGGGGGCCGTCTCCATCGGAGCGCTGGCGATCGGCCGCCTCGCGGTAGGCCGGGTTCGCGTCAGGCGGCTGGAGATCGACGAGCTGACGGTGAAGCGGTTGAACGTGCTCGGCGACGACTAGGCCTCCGCCGGCTGCGACTTCCGCACGAGAAGCTGCATGCGCCATTCCGTCAGGACGTTGTTGCGCGACCGGACGATCTCTTCGATCGCGGCCTCGGTGAGTTCTCCCGCCTCGACCTGGGTGCGATAGGGCTCCGCGAGCACCCCTCGATAGGCGGCGACCTTGAAATCCACGCCGTTGTAGAGGGCCAGCGGCGAATTCGCGGCGCCCTTCTCCCGCCATTCCTCGTTGGCCTCGCGGTCGAACAGGGTCAGCATCGGCGGCGAGATCGCCCGGACGTGGGTCGGGTCGTTGATGAAGTTGTCGTGGCGCGGATGCGGCACGTGGATCATCACCGAGGCGTTCGGCGCGCAGATCCGGTAGAGTTCGCGCATGATGGCGAGGAACACCTTCGGATCGCCGCCCATGTGCTCCAGCGAATGGATGAAGAGCACTTCCTCCGCGCAGTTGTCGGGCCAGGGCCAGGGCGTTTGCTCGAGGTCCCAGACCTCATCCGGCCGGCAGGCGGGGGACGCATCGACGTTGACATAGCCCGGCCGCGGGTTCTGGCCGCTGCCCATGTTGAACTTCAGCACGCTTCGGTTCCCTGACGCGTCACGCGGGATTCAGTCCCGCCGTCGCGCGTACCTGCCCGCCATAGGGCGACAAGTCGATCCCCGGATAGCGCAGCGCCACGTCGCTCAGGGTCTGGGCGTTCCAGTAGGGATCGCCGGCAGGCGGCCAGCCGAAGAGGTCGCGCTGGCGGGGCGTCATGTTGACCATCGCCTCTTTCCAGCCGGGGTTGAGCGTGCGGTCGGGCCAGGCAAGCTTGCCCTGCCAGCGCCAGCCGCGCGGCTTGAAATCGATCGGCATCACGAACCGCGAACGCCCCGGCGCCTTGAAGTTCGAGCCCCGGTGAAAGACGTCGGTCTTGTAGATCAGGATCGTGCCGGCCGGCCCGGTCACCGAGACCTCGTCCTCGAAGAAGTCGCCCATCTCCGTCTGAGTGACGCCGATCGGGACCTGGCGGGTCTTCTCCAGCGGCACCGCCTTGGTCGGGCCGTCGAGCTCGGTGACGTCGGAGAGCAGGATGAAGCAGGTCATCTGCGGCATCAGCTGGTCGGCGCGCGGCACCACGATGGTGTGGTTCTCGTAGTCCCGGTGATGGTGCTGGTCGTAGTCGATGGCCCCGGCGTACTTGGCCCAGAGCTCGATCTTGTAGCAGTCGATCTCGGTGGTCCGCAGGAACCGCTCGGCCGCATCGATCAGGTCGGGATAGACGGTCACCTTGTTCAGCGCCCAGGACGGGTAGGGGAAGAACCGCAGGCCCGCGAACTGGCTCTTGGCGAACTTCGGATGGGCCTCGGGATCGGCGAAATAGGCTTCGGGCCGTGGATAAATCTCCCACAGCGCGTCCTGGGCGTCGCTCAGGGTCGTCTTGTCGAGAAAGCCTTCGACCACGGTGAAGCCGCGGTCGAACACCTCAGCCAGGTTCTTGTCAGGAATACGCATGGCGCCAGTCAACCGCCCCCGAGCCGCTGGCGCAACCGGCCTTGCGCTTCTCCCGCCTTGCCTTGGGCCGCCAGCCGCGCGAGCCTTGCGACATTAGAACAAAATACATTTGGAGGACCGGCCATGAGTGAGCCCCGCATCAATCCCAATGGCCCGCTGAAGGGCAAAAACGCGCTGATCACGGGCGCCAGCCGCGGCATCGGCGAGGCCATCGCCGCCAGGCTCGCCATGGAAGGCGCCAATGTCGTGGTCTCCGCCCGCACCGCGGAGAGCGGCGAGAGCCGGCTGCCGGGCACGCTCCACGAGACGGTCGACCGCATCAAGAAGGCCGGCGGCCATGCCGCCTTCATCAAGGCCGACCTTGCCCAGGCGGTCGAGCGCGAGCGGTTGATCGAGGAAGCCGTGGCGACCTACGGGCCGATCGACATCCTGGTGAACAACGCGGCGATCACCTACTTCATGCCGGTCACCGAATTTCCCGAGAAGCGCTTTAAGCTGATGATGGAGGTGCAGGTCTATGCGCCGTTCCACCTGTCGCAGCTGGTCCTGCCGTCGATGCGCGAGCGCAAGCAGGGCTGGATCGTCAACATCTCCTCCGGCGCCGGCCTGCATCCCAAGGCCCCCTACACGCGGCGCGGCGGCGGCACGGTCTACGGCATGTGCAAGGCCGCGCTGGAGCGGTTCACCACGGGCCTCGCCTCGGAGGTCTATGACGACGGCATCGCCGTGAACGTGGTCTCGCCCGGCCTCGTCGACACCCCCGGCGTCGCCGTGCACGGCCTGATCAATGAGGCGACGAAGGATCGCGTGCAGCCGATCAAGTTCATCGCCGAAGCGGTCTATCGGCTGGCCTCGGGCGATCCCAAGACCCTCACCGGGACCATCAACTACGCCGAGCCGTTCCTGAAGGAACAGGGCGTGCAGCCGGCCGAACTGGTCTGAGGGACGAGCGCATGATCGAACAGACCATCGAGATCGCCACCAAGCACGGGGCGACCACCACGTTCATCGCCCACCCCGAGCGCGACGGGGCGCATCCGGTGGTGATGTTCTTCATGGATGCCCCGGCGATCCGCGAGGAGCTGCGCGACATGGCCCGGCGCATCGCCTCGGCCGGCTACTACGTCATGCTGCCGAACCTCTATTACCGCTCCGGCGTGATGGAGCTGGCCGATCTGCCAAAGCTGCCGGACGCCGAAGCGCGGGCGCGGATGTTCGAGCTTATGGGCTCGCTCAGCATCGCGCTGGTGATGGATGACGCCGACGCCCTGCTGGACTTCGCCGACCGCGATCCGGCGGCCAGCAACGGCAAGATCGCGACGCTGGGCTACTGCATGAGCGGCCAGTATGCGATCAACTTCGCCGCCCGCTATCCAGACCGGGTGGCCGCGGCCGCCTCGATCTACGGCGTGCAACTGGTCACCGACCAGGCCGACAGCCCGCACCTGGCCGCCCAGAAGGCCAAGGGCGAGCTCTACTTCGCCTGCGCCGAAAACGATCCCTACGCGCCGCTCGAGATGGTCGAGGCGCTGGACCAGACGGTGAAGTCCAAGAACCTCAACGCCGAGGTGGAGCTCTATCCGGGCGTCCACCACGGTTTCGCCTTCCCGCAACGGGGGACGGTCTACGACAAGCCGGCGGCCGAGCGGCACTGGGAACGCCTGTTCGCGCTCTGGCGGCGCCGCATCGGCTAGGTATTGTGTTTCCAAGCCGACATACGATGAACCCTGGCTGAGCCGCAGCGTTCAGATCGGGCTCAGGCCGCGAGCAGTACCTTGTGGTCGTGGATAAGGAGTCCAACCATGAAACGTCTGCTTACGGGCGCTCTCGCGCTGACGCTGCTGACCGGCACCGCCGCGATGGCCCAGCCCGACCGGCACGATAACCGCAACGACCACGGCGGCTACAACCAGGATCAAAGTCGCGGCTACAGCCAGGATCAAAACCGGGGTTATGGCAACGACCGTCACAACGGGGGCCATCACTGGGCCCGCGGCCAGCGACTGCCGCGCGACTACTACCAGGACCGCAGCCACTACGTGGACTATCGTTCCCATCACCTGCGCGCCCCGCCCCGCGGCTATCGCTGGGTGCAGACCGACGACAACAATTTCGCCATGGTCGCGATCACGACCGGCCTGATCGCCTCGCTGATCGCCGCCAACCACTAGGCCCGAACGGGCTCAAGGTCCCTCCGCCGCCAGGCGGGGGGACTTTTGCTATGGGCGCTGGGCCACGATGGGCGGGACCCAGTCGGGATCCAGCGCCTTGGCCGGGTGCGAGCCGGTGACCATCCCCATGAAGCTCGGCCAGAGCTCATAGCCGAGCAGGGCCTGGGCGCGCGGCGACATGGCCCGCACCACGTCCTTCGGCACGGACAGGAAGAAATTCTCCTGCGGTCGGGCCCAGCCGGCGCAATACTGGTTGGTGAAGGCGAGCCGCGGCCTCTCCGTCCGGTTCGCGCCGCCCTGGTGCAGCAGCTTGCCCGGGAACACGAAGGCCGCCCCCGCCGGGACCTCCAGCGGAACCAGCAGGGCCTCCAGACCGCCCGGCGCTTTGCGCCGCTCGGCGATCTCCTCTTCGCTCCACAGATGGCTGCCCGGGATCACCTGAGTGGCGCCGTTGGCCTCCGTGAACGCGTCGATGGTGCCGATCACCGAGTAGCCCACCGCCGTCCCGGTCCGCGGCTGGCGATAGAAGCCGTCGTCGGTGTGGATGCCCTGCGCCGTCTCGCCGGGCATCAGGTTGATCGCATGCGTCGCCGAGAGCAGGAAGGCGCCCTCCATGAACCGGCTGAGTAGCGCCATCAACCGCTCGTCCGTCGCCAGATTCTCAAACACCTTGCCGCGCGCCACCAGGGTGTAGACCCGCTCGGTCTCGAAGCCCTCGAAGTCGTTGCGCCCGCGATGTGCGCCCAGGAACGGCGCCAGCGCCGTGCGGAAGGCGGAGAGGCCGTCCTCGTCGAGGAAATCGCGGATCACCGTATAGCCCTGCGCGCGGATCTCCGCGGCATGGGCGTCGGCGTCGAAGCGGGCGGTCTGTGTATCCATGTCGCGGCCTCCGAACTCCTATTGTAGCATGGCCCGCCCGCCGTTCCGGAGACCGCCATGCCCGAGACCCTGAAGATCCGCCGCCTGGCCGGCGCGCTCGGCGCCGAGATTTCAGGCGTCGACCTCGCCCAGGAGGCGCCGGACGCGACCATCGCCGCCATCCGCCAGGCGCTGCTCGACCACCAGGTGATCTTCTTCCGCGACCAGACCCTGACGCCCGAGCGGCAGGTGGCGTTCGGCGCGCGGTTCGGGCCGCTCAACATCCACCCCTATGTCGCCGGCATGGCCGGGCATCCGGAGGTGATGGAGGTGGTCAAGGAGCCGGGCGACCGGGTGAACTTCGGCGGCGGCTGGCACTCCGACATGAGCTTCCTGGAACGGCCCGCCATCGGCTCGATCCTCTATGCGGTGGAGACGCCGGAGTTCGGCGGCGACACCCTGTTCGCGAGCCAGGCTGCCGCCTTCGAGGCGCTGTCGCCCGGCCTGCAGGTGACGCTGGAGGGCCTGAACGCCATCCATTCCGCGGCGCGGGAATATTCCGCGCAAGGCCACTCCGCCCAGAAGCGCAAGTCCATGGCCATCGCCGAGGCCGACGGCCTGGTCGGCGAATATGTCCACCCGATGGTGCTGGTCCACCCGGAGACCGGCCGCAAGGCGCTCTACGTCAATCCGGCCTTCACGATCCGCATCGAAGGCTGGAAGACCCGCGAGTCGATGGCGCTGCTGAGCTACCTCTTCGAGCATTGCCGCTACGAGGGCTTCACCTGCCGGTTCAACTGGCGGCCGGGCTCGGTGGCCTTCTGGGACAACCGCTCGGTCTGGCACTTCGCGCTCAACGACTATCCCGGCCAGCGCCGCCATATGCGCCGTGTGACCGTCGATCCGTGGCCGGTGGAGGCCGCCTCCAAGACGGCTCGCCGCGCCGAGGCGGTCAGCTAGCGGCCCGCCTGCGCAGGACGCCCCGGGCCGCCGCTACGCCGGTCGCGAAGCTCGCCTGCAGCAGATAGCCGCCGGTCGGGGCCTCCCAGTCCAGCATCTCGCCGGCGGCGAAGACGCCGGGCTTCGCGGTCAGCATCAGGTCGGCGTCGACGGCGCCCAGCGCCACGCCCCCCGCCGTGGAGATCGCGCGTGCGATCGGCCGGATGGCGGTGAGCTGCAGGGGCGCGCCCTTGATCGCGGTCGCCAGGGCGGCGGGGTCCGAGGGCAGGTCCTTGCCGTGCGCCTCGCGCAGCAGGTTGGTCTCCAGCGGCGTCAGGCGCAGCGCCTTGCGCAGACGGTTGGCGGCGGACTGGTTGGCCGGCTGCTGGGCGAGCTTGGCCTGCAGCTCCTCGACCCGGGCGTCCGGCCGCAGATCGATCCACAGCCGGGCCGCGCCCTCCCGGGCGATCGCGTCCCTGATGTCGGCTGAGAGCGCGTAGATCGCCCCGCCTTCCAGGCCGTGGCGGGTCACCATGGCCTCGCCGCGCACCCGGACCCGCCCGAAGGTCAGCGCCACGCCCTTCAGCGGCTCGCCGGGGAAGCGGTCGCGGAAGACCTCGCTCCAGTCCACATCGAAGCCGGCATTGGCGGGCTTGAGCGGGCTCACCGCCACCCCGGCCTTCGCCAGCACCTCGGCCCAGGCCCCGGTCGAGCCCAGCTTGGGCCAGCTCGCCCCGCCGAGCGCCAGGACCGTGGCGTCAGGGCTGGCGGTCGCCTTGCCCCCAGGCGTCGCGAAGGTCAGGGCGCCCTTGGCGTTCCAACCGGTCCAGTCGTGGCGGGTGCGGATCTCAACGCCCAGGCCCTGCAGCTTTGCCAGCCAGGCCCGCAGCAGGGGAGAGGCCTTCAGCGCCTTGGGGAACACCCGGCCGGACGAGCCCACGAAGGTCGCCTGGCCAAGGTCCTCGGCCCAGGCGATCAGCGCTTCCGGCGGGACGGCCTCGATCAGCGGCGCGAGCCGCGCGGCGGCGGCCCCATAGCGCGGCAGGAACCGTTCCAGCGGCTCGGAGTGGGTGAGGTTGAGACCGCCTCGGCCGGCCATCAACAGCTTGCGCCCGACCGACGGCATGCGGTCGTAGACGGTCACCGTGCAGCCGGCCTCGGCCAGCACCTCGGCCGCCATCAGGCCGGCGGGTCCGGCTCCGATGACGGCGACGCGAGCCGCCGAAGAGGGCGCCAACCGCTAGACGCCGGCCATGGCGAGGAGGGCGGCCAGGCCCACGGTCATGCCGCGCAGGCTCTCGGGCTTGGCCACGTCGATCCATTCGTCCAGCGAGTGCGCCCGCCCGCCGGTCCCGCCCGAGCCGATGGTCACCGCGGGGATCCCCAGGCTGATCGGGATGTTGGAGTCGGTCGAGGAGGCGCCGAGGTCCGGCGTGTAGCCCGCGGCCCGCGCCGCGGCGGCCGTGGTGCGGACGATGAGCGCATCCTCGCTGGTCTCGCCCGTGGGACGTTCGCCGATCAGCTTCGGCGTCACCGTGACCTTGCCGAAGCGGGTGTCGCGGGCGGTGTTCTCATGCTCGGCCGCCGCCTTGAGGATATCCTGGAAGCGGGCGTCGAGCTTGGCGAGTTCGTCCTTGCTCTCCGAGCGCATGTCGACCTCCAGCCAGACGTCGGCCGGGATCGAATTGACGCTGACGCCGCCGCTCACGACGCTGGCCGCGAAGGTCGTCCGCGGCTTGGCCGGGACCTTCACCTCGTAGAGCTGGTCGATGGCGTGGCCCATGGCGGCCATCGGATTGACGATGCCGAAGGCGCCGTAGCTGTGCCCGCCCGGTCCATGGAAGGCGACCCGATAGCGCCGCGAGCCCACCGCGCCATAGGTCACGCGGGCCGCCTCATTGCCGTCCATGGAGAAGAAGGCCTTGATGCGGTCCTTGTACTTCCCCTCGCCGAACAGGTAGCGCATGCCGCGCAGGTCGCCCGGGCCTTCCTCGCCGACGTCGCCGACGAAGAGGATGTCGCTCTTGGTCCGGATCTTCGCGGCGTCGAGCGCGCGGATATAGGCCAGCAGCACGGCGAGGCTGCGGCTGTCGTCGCCGACACCGGGCGCATAGAGCCTGGTCCCTTCGCGCCGGACCTTCACCGGCGTGCCTTCCGGAAAGACCGTGTCCTGGTGCGCGGCCAGGACCACCAGCGGGCCGCCGGCCGGGCCGGTCCCGCGGCGCAGGCCCATGACGTTGCCTTCCGGGTCCATCTCCACGTCAGCCAGGCCCTGCGCCTTCAGCATCGCCATGAAGGCCTTGCCCTTGGCGGCTTCCTTGAACGGCGGAGCGGGGATCTCGGTCAGGGTGACGATGTCGGCGACCGTGCGGTCGTGCTCGCGGTCGAGCGTCGCGACGGCGGTCTTGAAGGCCGGGCTCTGGACGATCGCCTGGACCGACTTGTCGGCCGGATCCGCGGGCTTCGGCGCGGCCGCCGCCAGCATGACGAGCGAAAGAACGGCGGTTGCTAGACGAGCGACGGACATGGAATGGCGGACCCCCTGGACGGCAGGCCCCGGCATATCTCACCCGGCGCGAGCCCGCATTACCGGAATTTCACCCCCGCCGGCTTGGCGCGTCGGTCCGGACCCCCTAAGCCTTGCGGCCTGAGCTTTACCGGAGTTGCGCCTGTGCTGAGCCGTCGTCACATCCTCCTGTCCGCCGGCGCGACCGCCGCGCTCGCCGCAACCTCCGCCGCAACCTCCGCCATCGGGGCCGCCGCCGGCCCCGAGGCGCAGCTCGACACGGCGCTGGCCGACTTCTTCACCCAGTTGCTGGACGAGGTTCCCGAGGTCTCGACCTCGCTCGGCCTCGACGTGGGCGCCCGCGCCCCGGACAAGTCGAAGCTCAGCCGCGCCTCGATCGCCGCCCTCGACCACAGCCGCCGCCTCAACGCCGAACAGCTGACGCGCCTGCACGGCGTCGACCGCAAGCCGCTCACCGGCATGGCCGCGGTGAACTACGACTCGGTGCTCTACGACCTCGAAACCACCGACCGGGCGGCCAAGCGGTTCGTCTACGGCGGCACGGGGGCCGGCAGCCCCTATGTGATCAGCCAGATCGACGGAGCCTGGAGCCAGGTCCCGGATTTCCTGGACAGCCAGCACACCATCGCCACCAAGGCCGACTGCGAGGCCTATCTGGCGCGCCTCGACGCCTTCGCGCGCGAGATGGACGAAGAGTGCGAGCGGGTCCGCCGCGACGCGGGCCTGGGCGTGATCCCGCCGGACTTCTCCATCGCCGGCGCCATCGCCCAGATGAAGGTGCTGCACGCGCCGGCCGACAAGTCGACGCTGGTTTCCTCCCTCGTCGATCGCGCCAAGGCCAAGGGGATCGACGGCGACTGGGGCCGCCAGGCGACCGGCGTCTACGAGCAGAAGGTGCTGCCGGCCCTGGAGCGGCAGATGGCGCTGATGGCCAGCCTGCAGCCCAAGGCCGTGCACGACGCCGGCGTCTGGCGCCTGCCGGACGGCGAGGCCTACTACGCGCTGGCGCTGCAGGCGCGGACCACGACGACCATGACGCCGGCCGAGGTCCACAAGCTCGGGCTCGACATCACCAAGGACCTCTCCGCCCGCGCCGACGTGCTCTTCAAGAAGATCGGCATGAGCCAGGGCACGGTCGGCGAGCGCTATGCGGCGCTCTACAAGGACCCGAAGTACCTCTATCCGAACACCGACGCGGGCAAGGCCAAGGAGGTCGCCGACCTCAATCTGCTGGTCCAGCGGATGCAGAAGCGCCTGCCGGAATACTTCGGCGCGCTGCCGAAGACGCCGCTGGAGATCCGCCGCATCCCGGCCTCGACGGAGGCCGGCGCCTCGACCCACTACACCAACGGCAGCCTCGATGGGACGCGGCCCGGCATCTACTGGCTGAACCTGCGCGACACCGGCGAGGCGCCCTATTGGGACATGCCGACCACCACCTTCCACGAGGGCATTCCCGGCCACCACCTGCAGCTCACTCTGCAGCAGGCGGCCGACCTGCCGATGATCCGCAAGGCCGGCGGTTTCGGGGCCTATATCGAGGGCTGGGCGCTCTATTCCGAACAGCTCGCCCAGGAGATGGGCTTCTACGCCGACGATCCGGCGGGTGAGCTCGGCTACATCCACGACGCCCTGCTGCGCTCCGGCCGCCTGGTCACCGACACCGGCATCCACGCCCTGCGCTGGAGCCGCGAGAAGGCGGTCGAGACCCTGAGCGGCATCGAGGGCGATCCGCCCGCCTACGCCGGCCAGGAGATCGAGCGCTATGCGGTGACGCCGGGCCAGGCCTGCAGCTACATGGTGGGCAAGGTGACGATCCTGCGGCTGCGCGAGAAGGCCAGGGCCGCGCTCGGCCCGCGCTTCGACATCCGCCAGTTCCATGACGCCATATTGCTCGCCGGCTCCATGCCGCTGACCGTGCTGGAACGCGTGGTCGACAGCTATATCGCCTCGCACAAAGCCTGAGCATTTCCTTCTGGGGGACGGAAAACATGAACGATCTTGACCGCCGCGGTTTCCTCGCGACGACCGCGGGCGCGGCGCTGCTGACCGCCGCCCCGGCCCTGGCCCAGGCCGGCTCCGAGGACGCCCGGCTGCGCGCCAAGCTCGACGCCATCTTCGAAACCCTGGTCGACGACAGCCCGCGCTTCGCCACCTCGCTCGGCAAGGACAACGGCAAGCGCGCGGCGCTGAAGTCTCAGCTCGACGACAACTCCAACGCCGCCAAGGCGCGCCGGCTGGAGCGGTCGCGGACCTGGCTGAAGGAACTGAAGGCCATGGACAGGGCGAAGCTCTCGCCGGCCTCCAAGGTCGACTACGACGTGGTCGTCTACCAGCAGGATCAGTCGGTCCGGAACGGCGACAGGTGGAAGTTCGGCGACGTCGGCGGCAACTTCCGGCCCTATGTGATCAGCCAGCAGAGCGGCGCCTATTCGAGCGTGCCGGACTTCCTGGACAGCCAGCATAGGGTCGCCGACGCCGCCGACGCCGAGGCCTATCTCTCGCGCCTGCACGCCTTCGCCGGCTCCATGGACGAGGATCTCGCGCGCCAGAGGGCCGACGTGGCCCAGGGCGTGATCCCGCCGGACTTCATCTGCGACCTCTCGATCGGCCAGATGAAGGCGCTGCGCGACCAGCCGGCGGCCCAGACCATCCTGGTCACTTCGATCGTCAAGAAGGCCAAGGCCGCGAACCTGCCGGGCGACTGGGAGAGCCGCGCGACCAAGATCGTCACCGCCGAGGTCTTCCCGGCGCTCGACCGCCAGATCGCCGCGATGCGCGCGGTGCGCGCGAAGGCCAGGCCGGACGTGGGCGCCTGGGCCCTCCCGAACGGCGACGCCTATTACGCCGATGCCGTGAAGGCCTCGACCACCACCAACTACAGCCCCCAGGAGGTTCACCAGCTGGGCCTCGACCAGGTCGCGGAAATCTCCAGCCGGCTCCACACGATCCTCAAGGGCCGTGGCATGACCCAGGGCTCGGTGGGGGCGCGGCTGATGGCGCTCAACAACCAGCCCGAACAGGTCTTCCCAGCCAACGACGCCGGCCGCGCCGAGATGCTGAAGTACCTCAACGACCACATCGGCGAGGTCTACAAACTGCTGCCGAAGGCGTTCAACACCCTGCCCAAGGCCAAGGTCGAGGTCCGCCGGGTGCCGGTGTTCATCCAGGACGGCGCGGCCAACGGCTATTACAACTCCGCGGCCCCCGACGGCTCGCGCCCGGCGGCCTTCTACATCAACCTGAAAGAGACGTCGGACTGGCCGCGCTACAATCTGTGGACGCTGGCGCACCACGAGACGGTGCCCGGCCATCACCTGCAGATCGCGCTCGCCCAGGAATCGACGCTCATCCCGCCGCTGCGCCGCTACGGCTTCGGCTTCTCGGCCTTCTCGGAGGGCTGGGCGCTCTATGCCGAGCAGTTGGCCCAGGAGATGGGCGCCAACGACGCGGACCCGTGGGGCGAGGCGGGCTTCCTGCAGTCGTTCCTGTTCCGCGCCGCGCGCCTGGTCACCGACACTGGCATCCACGCCAAGCGCTGGGGCCGCGCCCGGGCGACCCAGTACATGGTCGACACCATCGGCAACACGCCGAGCCGCGCCCAGCGCGAGGTCGAGCGCTATTTCGCCGGCCCCGGCCAGGCCAACAGCTACAAGGTCGGCCACACGGTCTGGGCGAAGGTTCGCGCCGACGCCAAGGCCAAGCTCGGTCCGAAGTTCGACCTCAAGACCTATCACGACGCCGTGCTGCTCTCCGGCGCCATGCCGCTCACCGTACTGGAGCGGCATGTGTCGGAGTGGGTGGCGACCCAGGCTTAGAACCAGCCTTCGCGCTTCAGGACCGCGGTGTGCGTGCGGCTGACCGGCGCCGTCAGCCCTGACACGAGACGCAGCTCGCCGCGTCCGCGCCGCCAGCGCACCGCCTCGATGGCCCCGGCCGCCACCCACCAGGAGCGGTGGGTCTGGTAGCCGGCGAGGCCCGCGAGCTCCTGCAGGGCGTCGCTGAAGCGCAGGGTGATCAGCTCGTCGCCGGCGTCGGTGTGGACACGCAGGTAGTGGTCCTCCGCCTCGACGGCCAAGAGCCGCGCCGCGCGCCGCTTGGCGGAGAGTCGCTGGCGGAAGACGCCTGACGGATCGATCGGCTCGGCCTGGGCGTCGGTCGCGGCGCGCTCGGTCCAGACGCCCCGCCAGGCGACCTGGCGCAGGCCCATGACGCCCAGGCTGATCACCGCGACCTGGAAGAACAGCGCGACCAGATGCGGCTGGTTCGACTGCGGCCCGAGCATCACCCAGGAGACGGCCCAGACGAGCGCGGCGACCGGCGCCGTCATCAGCGCGGTCACCAGCCCCAGCCGCAGCCAGAAACCCGCGACCCGGCGGCGGACGAGGATGTCGATGGCGATGCCGATGACCCCGCCGCCGACGATCACCGTCGGCCAATAGGCCATCCGCACGAGCGTGGCGCGCTCCGCGGTCCCGAAGGGGCCCAGCACCGCCATGAACAGGCCCGCCGCCAGCAGCAAGCCGGTCTCGGCGGCGGCGCGGCGCAGGAGCAGCGGGGTCCTGGGATTCGGCATCGGGTGGAGTTTGGCACGCGCGAACGGCGCCGCGTATCCGTTCGCGCAGAAAGCGCGCCGTTCGCGGGTTGGCGCTCGCGGGGTCCGCGCCGGGCTGGCAACCCGGCGGTGTCCTCGACGGAGTTCAACGATGTCCCGTGTTTCCAAAGGCCTCTGGGGCCTGGCCGCCTTCCTCAGCCTGGGCGTGGCGCTCTTCTCCTATCGCCTGCTGGCGCCCGATCCGCCGGCGGTGGGCGACGACGTGCTGGCCAACCTGATGCGCCGGCCCTGGCTGCCGATCCATGCGGGTTTCGCGGCCACCGCCCTGCTGGTGGGGCCGTTCCAGTTCCTGCCGCGGCTGCGCCTGAGCGCGCCGAAGCTGCATCGGACCATCGGCAAGATCTATGTGGCGGCCTGCCTGGCCTCCGCGCCGGCCGGCCTGCTGCTGGCCTGGGGGACCGACGCCGGCCCGATCGCCCAGTGGGGCTTCGGGACGCTAGGGGTGCTGTGGTTCTCGGCTACCGCCTACGCCTTCTGGCTCGCCACCCAGGGCCGTATCGCCGAGCACCGCCGCTGGATGATCCGCTCCTTCGCCATGACCTTCGCGGCGGTGACGCTCAGGCTCTACCTGCCGATCCCGCCGATGTTCCTGCACATGAGCTTCCTCGAGGGCTACCGGATCATCTCGTGGTTTTCCTGGACGTCGAACCTTCTGGTCGTCGAACTGTTCCTGAGCTGGACGGCCCTGCGGGCAATGGCGAACCGCACTGCTGACAGAGTGCTGTCAGCAGGCTCACAATAGGGTCCGTTTTCCGCCGCTCGACGCGGCCCCGCCGACGGAGCTCCCCGATGTCCAACGACCTGGTTTTCTACACCAACCCGATGTCCCGCGGCCGCATCGTGCGCTGGATGCTGGAGGAGGTCGGCCAGCCCTACAGCACCGAGATCCTCGACTATGAGCACGGCCTGAAGAGCCCGGCCTATCTGGCGGTCAATCCGATGGGCAAGGTCCCGGCGCTCAAGCACGGCGACACCGTGATCACCGAGGGCGCGGCGATCTGCGCCTATCTGGCCGACGCCTTCCCGGACGCGGGCCTCGCCCCGCCGCTCGCCGACCGCGGCGACTACTATCGCTGGCTGTTCTTCACGGCGGGCCCGATCGAGGCGGCGGTCACCGCCAGGAGCCTCGGCTTCGAGCCCAAGCCCGAGCAGCGGCGCATGGCTGGCTTCGGCTGCCTGGACGACGTGATGAACGCCGTGGAGGGCGCGGTCTCCGGCCGCGATTTCATCGCCGGCGGCAAGTTCACCGCCGCGGACGTCTATGTCGGATCGCAGATCGGCTGGGGCATGCAGTTCGGCTCCCTCGAGAAGCGCCCGGCCTTCGAGGCCTATTGGGAGAAGATCAGCAACCGGCCCGCCGCGGTCCGCGCCCGCGAGATCGACGACGCCCTGATGCCGGCCCAGCCGCAGACGGTCCCGGCCTAGGCCTGGGGCTCGATCAGGTCCCAGCGGTTGCCGTAGAGGTCCTCGAAGACCGCGACCACGCCATAGGGCTCGTGGCGCGGCGCTTCGAGGAATCGGACCCCGGCCGCCTGCATCCGGGCGTGGCCGCCGGCGAAGTCGTCGGTCTCGAGGAACAGCATGACCCGCCCGCCGCCCTGGTCGCCGATCCGAGCCGTCTGTGTCGGGTCGATGGGCCGGGCGAGCAGCAGGCCCGCGCCGCCGCCCGAAGGCGTCACCACCACCCAGCGCTTGCCGCCGCCCTGGTCAGTGTCGGCGGTCAGGGTGAAGCCGAGCTTGCCGACGTAAAAGGCGATCGCCTCGTCATAGTCGCGGACGAGGAGCGCGGCGAGGGACAGGCGCGTCGGCATTGGGGACCTCTGGACCGAGGCCTGAAAGCGTCTCGATTCGGCTCCGTTCGCCACGCGGAAATCCGAGCGCGCCGGCTCCGTCCGGCAGGAAACTAGAGTTTCAGGAGCGCCCGAAGCCGGTCCTTGGCGAGCTGTCGGCGCTTGCGGACCACCTCGCGGCTGATCTCCAGGCGCTCGGCGATATCGTCATCGGACCAGCCTTCGAGGTGCAGGCGCAGCGGATGGCTGAGCAGACCGGGCAGGGCGCCCATGGCCCGGCGCCAGGCCTGATCCATCTGAGCTTGCGACAGCTCCTCCTCCGGCGACAGCGCGACGCCCGCCCAGGCGGGAGACGGTGACGCAGTTTCCCCCGCCGGGTCCTCGATCGCGGTCTGTGACGCGTCGCGCCGGTGCTCATCCATGCAGGTGTTGTGAAGGATGGTGAGCAGCCAGGCGCGCGGGTTGCGGACCTGCTGGCTGAGATAGGCCTGGGCGGCGCGCACCATGGCGTTGCCCAGCGCATCTTCGGCGTTCGCGCGATTGCCGCCGGATAGCCGGAAGCTGCGATGACGCAGCACGTCCTGGTGCGCCAACCACATCGCCCAGAAGCCCTCGAGGTGGGCCGGCCGATCCAGCGCCTGTGCGATCACCGCCGCCGGGCTGAGGCGGGCGCCGCCGAGACGCCGACCCGTCCCGCGGAGCGCCGCGCGGGCCAGGACTTCCGCCGGAGACGCCGGCGCCGCGGCCGCGCGACGGCGGCTGGCGACCTCGGCCGGGCCGCGCCGTTTCTCCTGGCGGGCGGCGCTTCGTCCAGGCGAGGCGGCGGTGTCGCAAGGCGCCGGAAGCGCTCCGTCCGCCGCCTCGTCTTCCGCCGGATCCGCGGCGGCGGGAAACAATTTGACCACGTTCATTCCCAACCCCGCAGCCAGGAAAACGGACACGACTGGAGCGCGCGTCGGCAGGCTGTCATGCAGCCCGCCGCCGCTCGTGGCGTCGGCCCAGAATTCGTCACGCCCATAGCAACTGCGATTCGATCGCAGCCGCCCCCGTATTGGCAAAGACGCATACGGCTTATCGCGCGTATTACGACTTTGCGATCGGATACTTAGATTTTCGCTTCACGAAGTCAGACATTATCTTTGACGAATTTACGATCGTCCGATTACATCACGATGTATTCTTGGTGTGAACCTCGGACTCCTTGGGGGTTGTATTGGCGATCATGGCCTTGATCGCCAGTTCGAGCTGGCGCGTGACCTCCCGCGAGACGAACTGCTGAAGAGCCGCCACGATCTCGGCGCTCGTGCGCTCCGACCGGCTGAGGGCGGCGGCGCGCAGGTGCTCGGGCATGGCGGCGAGCCGCTGTTCCCGCACCGCGCGGGCCAGCACCTCGCGCTGTTCGGCAAAGCCGCTGACCACCTTGTCCCGTTGCGAGGCCACCTCGTCATAGAGGTGCGTCGGGACCGGCTCCGCGCCGCTGCCAGGGGGCGGCGCCTCGCTCATTTCGGCCCCGCCTTACCAGGCAGATCGCCCATGGCGCGGCGGAGTTGCCGCTGCATGAGTTCAACCATCTCGGCGGCGAACTGCGGAACCGGGCTCTCCGGCGGGGCCTGGGCGCGGATCAGCTCCGGCAACTGAGCCGCCACGGTGTCGAACACCCCGATCACCGTCTTGCAGGCGGCCTGGACGATGAGGCCGGGTGAGAGCAGGGCCTCGGCATCGGCCAGCGCTTCGTCGGAATCCGGCGGTGGCGGAGATTGCGGCGGGGGTGGGAAGACGGACATCTGCCGGTGTCCGCTTCAGGCCTTGGGATCGTCCGCCACGGGCCCGAGCGGCCGCAACGGGTTGAACAGGCGGATTTCCTCCAGGAGCGGCCCGGCCTTCTTCAGGATCCTGGCGCCCAGGACCGCATAGGGGTCGTTCCCCGCGGGATCCGCCATGCTCTCGCTGACCGCGACGAGCGCTTCGGCCGTCTCGGTCAGGACGACGTACTGCGCATCGCGGTCGTCGCCGTCGTCTTCCGCCTCTTCCGCCTCTTCTTCCTCGGCTTCCAAGATCTCGCGCCAGGCCGCGCCGTAGATGTAGGCGGCGAGCCGGTCGGTCTCGGCGATGGTCTCCGCCTCAAGCACTTCGGCTTCGAAGACGACGGCGTCGGCTTCGCTGAGCGGGCGATGGTGGTGGCGGGGACGCGGCAGTGGGCGCGGAAGCGGACGGGGGTAGGGGATGGGCATCGAAAGTCTCCTGGTTTCAGGCCCTGGGGAACTTGGTCACCGCCTCGGTGATGGCGAGGGACGCGAGTCCCGCGGTCACCGGAGCGACGAGCGAGCTGAGGACGGCCATGCCGAAGGCCCAGACCGGGCCGGAGTCCGGGTCGACCGCGGCGGGATTGGCGAGGATCAGGGCCATCGCCTTGCCCTGCACGGCGGTGCTGATGGCGAGGACGTTGCGCTGATAGTCGGCGGCGTCCTGCACGGCGAGCGCCGCGGCCTGGACGGCCTTGTCGTAGGCGATGGCCGCGCCGGCGGACACGGCCGTGGAAGGATCGGCGTCCTGGGTGTTCAGAGCGCCGAAGCCCAGGGCGTATTCCGTGGACAGCTGCACCGCGTCGACGATCTGCGGGTTCACGGCGGTCTGCGGGGCTTCGGACACGGCGATGAGCCTTTCGGTTCGGGTCAGCGGCTATTTCTGAACCGCGTTCATGATCATGGTGACGGCGCTCGAGGTCACGGCGTTGCCGATCTGCTGAAGACCGCCCTGCGCCTGTTGCGCGTTCTGCATCGCCAGCGAGATCGAATGAGCCATGCTCTGGTAGACTAGAGCCATCGATTGGGCAGGCGCCTCGCCCAGGACCTTGACGTTGGTCTGGGTGACCGCATCGGTGACCTGTTCGTTGACCGGGGTAACTAGAGCCATGCTGTCACCGTCCTTCCCGATTCAATCAGCACTGCTTCAGCGCCTTGGAGGCGATGAGCAGGAGGAGGGCCGTCTTGAGCGGATCGGGCCGCGCCAGTTTCACTGACGCCGCCGCCGCCGCGGCCGATCCGATGGAGTAGAGCTGGATCACCCCCTGGCTGGTCGCGGCCTGGGCGGAGATCGACGCCAGTTTCTGCGCCTGCACCGCGTTCTCGAACGCGATCGCCAAGGAATGGGCGGCGCTCTGGTAGATCGAGCCCGTGGCCATCGCCGAGGCGGAACCCAGGACCATGAGGTTCTGCTGGGTCACCGCGTCGGTGATCTGACGGTTGACGCGTGTCATGTGGGTCATGGTCGGGCTGGGTCATGTGCTCTGGACGCCGGTGATCAGGGTGATCAGGGCTGCGACGGCGGCATTGTTGATCTGCTGCATTCCCCCTTGGGTGTGGCTGGCGTTTTCCATCGCGAGGCTGGTGGCGTGGGCGGCCGCCTGGATCGCCATGTCGGCGCCCTCGGCGGGCCCTTCGCCCAGCACCTTCACATTGGTCTGGGTTACGGCGTCCGTGATCTGCGGATTGACGATGCTGGGATCGGCCATGAGCTGCTGTCCGTCCGCGAGAGCCTAGGTGACCACCGGCGCGCCAGGGGGCATGACCACGGTCGTGCCGCTGCGCGTGCGGGTCATCGTCCTGGAGACCTGTCCCGCCGCGCGCATGTCGGCCAAGCAGGCCGCCAGGCTGCGGATCTGCAGGGCCGATAGCTCGGCCGAGTGCGCCGCCGAACTGGCCAGGCGCGCGGAGAAGGTGTCCGACGCCGCCATCAGCGTGGTCAGGCCGGAACTCAGCAGGCCCGCGCCGGCGCAGAGGAACAGCGCTTCGGCCAGGACGTCGAGCCGGCTGGAGTCGGTCTCAGCCTTCGTCATCGGATGCCCCCCCGGCCCATTCGGCGATATCCGGCCAAGGCACGTTGCCGGGCCTGTCGAGCAGCGTCTGCACGCAGCTCATGGTGGCGGCCATTCCCAGCACATTGGTCATCTGCTGGTTGGCCACGGCGTTGTGGAACATGGCGCCGCTGGCCTGATTGGCGGCGATCAGACTCTGCAGCGTGGCCACGCTCGGGCCGGTGGCGATCACCGCCAGCAGCGTGCTGGCCACGGAGTCGGCGATGGGTGCCATCTTCGGGTCCCGGCAGAGTTCCATCGTCAGCCGCAAGGCGTCTTCGATCGAGCCGAAGCTCTGGGAAGCGCCGCCCGCAGATTTCTTTCTGTCGGCCATGTTCATCCCCTGAAATCGCCTGATCCGCGCAGGTGCTTGCCGGCGCCGCCACGAAGGCCCGATGTCCGGCGCCTCGAACGGCGCCGGACATCCGACGCCGTCAGGTGGAGGTCGCCCTCACGGCGCTGAGCAGGGACAGGAGCTGGTCCGGCGTGTCGGACTGCGCGAGCTTGGACGCCGCCACGGCGCCGGCCATGGTGTCGACGCTGTAGATTTGGATCACGCCCTGGTTCGTCGCCGCCTGGCCGGCGATGGCCAGCTGTTGCTGCGAGGACGCCGCGTTCTCGTAGAGGATGCCCGTGGAGTGAGCGAGGGCCTGGTAGATCGCGCCCATGGCCATGGCCGGGGCGTCGCCCAGGACCTTGACGTTGGCTTGGGTGACGGCGTCGGTGATCATGCCGTTTACGGGTGTGGGAAGCGCCATTTCGTGTCCTCAATTGCCATTGTGGGGAGTTCGGCGCCGGCGGACGGCGCCCGCGGAGGGAATGTCCCGGCGCGTCAGCCTTGCGGACCGACGGCCTGTAGCGCCGTGCGCAGCGCGAGCATGTTGTCGGGGACGTCGGACTGGGCGAGCTTGGACGCCGCCACCGCGCCGGCCATGGTGTCGACGCTGTAGATCTGGATGACGCCCTGGTTGGTCGCGGCTTGCGCCGCGATCGCCAGCTGTTGTTGCGAAGAGGCCGCGTTCTCGAAGAGGATGCCGGTGGAATGGGCGAGCGACTGGTAGATCGCGCCCATGGCCATGGCCGGGGCGTCGCCCAGGACCTTAACGTTCGTTTGGGTGACCGCGTCAGTGATCTGACCGTTCACGGGCGTGGGGATAGCCATCAGGTCTCCTTCCCTTTGGTGCGAGGATCGCGTGGCCTCGGGAGAGGGCGACCCCACAACCACGACGTGCGCGGCGGCAAGTTGTGAACAAAGGTTGAATATTTTTTGCGTCCGCGGGCGGAGCGTTCACAAACCGGCCTCGGCCGCGTCATGCCCCAAACTCGAGCGTGTCAGAGCTCGCCGCGGAGGCGCCGATCCATGCGACGACCCGTCATCCCGGGATCGGGCGTCTCGCTGAGCGCACGGTCCCTGCGTTCGAAGCCGCAGCGCCCGAAAGGCCGCAACGCCGCCTCGGGCCTCGCCGGCGCGGAGACGCGTCGCGGCGGGCCGACGTCCGCCCCAATTTTCGCCAATGGAGCCAGGCCTATGAACCTTACAGTTCAGCACTTTCGCGATCAGGTGATCGGCTGGGTCCACGAGAACACGGACCGGATCCGGGTTGTCTGGCCGCTGGCGGGCGGCTGGGAGGCGTGGGCGCAGGCGGAGATCGCCGGCCACATCAACCGCCATGTCGCCGAAGCCTTCATCGACCGCGAGCCGCCGGTCTATCTCGACGGCTCGCGCGCGGACCTGCTGATCAACAACCCCTTCCAGAACGACGCGTCCGAGCTGATCGTCGTCGAGATGAAATGCGAGTCCCTGAGGAACTGGCGCGCCTTCGTGGACGGCCTCAGGTACGACGCCTGGAAGCTCCAGGGCGCGATGCGCATGGGCTTGGGCGCGAGCAAGAAGATGGTCATCGGATTGTTCTTTTCGCCTGAAAGCGAAGAGCAACTGGCCGAGCTCACCGGATTCGAGATCATCTACCCGCGAGATCGCGAGGGCGTCGGCATCGCGATCCTGTACCTCTAGAGGCCGGCGGCGACGGTGCGGATGAGGTCGCGCATCCAGCTGATGGCGGGTTCGGCCAGGCGTTCGGTCAGATAGAGCAGGCTGACGTCCACCGGGGGGGAATCGTAGGGCGGCTCGATCAGCCTCACCCGCCCGCTCTGCGCCGACAACATCGCCAGGCGCCGTGGGATCAAGGTCGCCATGTCGGTCCGGCTGGCGACGGCGAGCGCCGTATAGGTGTCGGGCACCGAGACGCCGACGCGGCGGGTCAGGCCGCGGGAGGCCAGAGCCGCCTCGAAGGCGCCGGCGTCTTCCCAGCTCGCCCGGCTGACGAAGGGGCGCCGCTCGCCGCCTTCCTCGATCAGGCCCGGCAGGTTCCGCGCGATCACCACGTGCGGCGTGGAGACCAGGGTCTCAAGGTCGATCGTCTCCCCCTGGAAAGCCGGGTGAGCCGCGCGCACGACCCAGACCAGGGTCTCGGTCAGGATGGTCTCGCGCGCGAAGCGCTCCGGCGCGGCCAGCACGCTGCCGACCAGGAAGTCCGCCCGCCGGGCGTCCAACCGCTCCAGCACGTCGAGCGCCAGCTCGGCGATCATCAGCTCCGACTGCGGGGCGACCTCGGCCAGCCGGCTCGCCAGCGGCGGCGCCAGGATGGCGCTGGCATAGGCTCCGGTCACCACCGCGAACCGCCGCTCGCTGGTCGCCGGGTCGAAGTCGGAGGGCGCGAGCGCGGCCTGCAGTTGGTTGAGCGCCGCATGCACCGGCGGCCCCATCTCCACGGCGCGCGGCGTCGGCTGCATGCCGCCCGGTCCGCGCACGAAGAGTTCGTCGCTCATCATGTAGCGCAGCCGGTTGAGCGCGTGGCTGACCGCCGACTGGGTCAGGCCGAGCCGCGCGCCGGTCCGCGTGACGCTCCGCTCCTCGAGCAGGACGTCGAACACCCGCAGCAGATTGAGGTCTTGGATCATGAATCAGGTTCATTTGTTGCGTGACAACATATCATTTGGATCATCGACGGGGCAGCCCTATCTCAGGTCTCGACGGGAACGCCGGCGCGGCCATGCGAGGCCAGCGTCCGCTGTCCCATTTGCGGCATCTATGAAGGAAAGGGGCTCGCCACGTGAGCGAACCTGACGTCATCCCCCTTCGCGGAAACGCCGAGGTCGAAGCGAAGCCCAGGCCGAGCTTCCTGCGCCGCTGGCGCTGGCCGCTGATCGTCGGCGGCCCGTTGCTGATCCTGCTGGTCGTCGCCTATTTCATCGTCACCGGCGGCCGCACCCAGACCACCGACAACGCCTACGTTCAGATCGCCAAGGCGCCGGTCGCGCCCTCGATCGCCGGGCGGGTGACCGACATCTACGTCCACGAGAACGAATATGTGAAGCGGGGCCAGCTGCTGTTCCGGCTCGACACCCGCGACATGCAGGCGAACGCCGAGGCCGCTGCCGCGACGGTCGCCAATGCGGCGCAACAGGTCGGCGCCCTGCGCGCCAGCTATCAGCAGCAACAGGCCATGATCCAGGCCGCCCGGGACCAGCTCGCCTACGCCACCACCGAGGCCAACCGGCAGAAGAACCTGGCCAATGTCGGCGTCTCGTCCCAGGCCCAGGTCGACCAGGCCCACCAGGCCGTCCTGCAGGCGCGCCAGCAGCTCGCCGGCGCTCAGCAGCAGGCGGCCCAGGTGCTGGCCAACCTTGGCGGCAATCCGAGCCTGCCGGCCGGGGCGGCGCCGGCGGTGATGCAGGCCCAGGCCCAGCTCGACAAGGCCAAGCTCAACGTCTCCTACGGCACCGTCGTCGCGCCGGCCGACGGGATCGTCACCCGCGTCGACCAGATGCCGGTCGGGACCTATCTCAACGCGTCCCAGACCGGGTTCTGGCTGCTCTCCGGCGAGCCCTGGATCGAGGCCAATTTCAAGGAAGACCAGCTCGCCCACATGAAGGTCGGCCAGCCGGTGGCGATCAAGGTCGACGCCTATCCCGACGCCCACATCCAGGGCCACGTGGCGAGCTTCTCGCCGGGCACCGGCCAAGCCTTCTCGGCGCTGCCGGCCCAGAACGCCACCGGCAACTGGGTGAAGGTCGTGCAGCGCCTGCCGGTCCGGATCAGCTTCGACAAGCCGCCGCCGGACATGGCGGGCCGCGCCGGTCTCTCCGCAAAGGTCACCGTCGACGTCCGCGCGCCCGGCCGCGCACGCTAGGGCCTGAAGGCCATGGTCACCGAGCACGACGCCAAGAATCGCTGGCCGATCACCATCTCGATCATGCTGGCGACGGTGATGAACTCGCTGGACACGACGATCGCCAACGTCGCCTTGCCGCACATGCAGGGCTCGGTCTCGGCCTCGCCTGAGCAGATCACCTGGGTCCTGACCTCCTACATCGTCTCGGCCGCGATCATGACGCCGCTCTCGGGCTGGCTCGCCGACCGCATCGGCCGCAAGCGGATGTTCCTGATCTCGATCGGCGGCTTCACCGCGGCCTCGATGCTGTGCGGCATCGCCACCAGCCTGCCGGAGATCGTGCTGTTCAGAGTGCTGCAGGGCGTATTCGGCGCGGCGCTGATCCCGCTGTCGCAGGCGGTGCTGCTCGACATCAACCCGCCGGAGAAGCACGGCCAGGCCATGGCGATCTGGGGCGCGGGCGCGATCCTGGGCCCGATCCTCGGGCCGGCGCTCGGCGGCTATTTCACCGAGAACTTCTCCTGGCGGTGGTGCTTTTACATCAACCTGCCGATCGGCATCCTGGCCTTCCTCGGGGTCATGTTCTTCATCTCCGGCGACCGGCTGCGGGCGGCCAAGAAGTTCGACTTCCTGGGCTTCGGGATGCTGACCCTGTTCATCGCCGCCTTCCAGATGGTGCTGGACCGCGGGCCGAGCCAGGACTGGTTCCACTCCAACGAGATATGGACCGAGACCCTGCTGGCCGCGGGCGGCCTCTGGATCTTCGTCGTCCACACCATGACCACCGACCACCCATTCTTCGACAAGGCGCTGATCCGCGACCGCAACTTTGTCACCGCCAGCGTCTTCGGCTTCTTCGTCGGCATCCTGCTGTTCTCGACCATGGCGCTCCTGCCGCCGATGATGCAGACGCTGATGGGCTATCCGGTGCTGACCTCCGGGCTGGTCAGCATGCCGCGCGGCGTCGGCTCCTTCGCCGCCATGTTCTTCGTGGGCCGGCTGATCGGCAAGGTCGACACCCGGCTGATCCTGTTCGTCGGCCTGATCATCAGCTGCGGCGCCCTCTTGCAGATGATGAACTTCGACCTCGCCATGGGCGTCTGGCCGTTCATCACCTCCGGGATCATCCAGGGGCTGGGCGTTGGCTTGCTGTTCGTGCCCCTGTCGACGCTGGCTTTCGCCACCATCCCGCCGCACCTGCGGCCGGAAGGCTCGTCGGTCTACACCCTGGTCCGCAACCTGGGCTCCAGCGTCGGCATCTCGATCATGAACGCCCTGGTGGTCTCCAACACCCAGACGATGCACGCCTCGCTGGCGTCGAAGATCGATCCCTCCGACGCCGTGGTCCGTGCGACCCTGCCCAGGATGTTGGATCCGTCCACCACGGCGGGCATCACCTCCCTCAACGGGGAGATCACCCGACAGGCGTCCATGGTCGCCTATGTCGACGACTTCAGACTGATGTTCATCATCACCATCGCCTGCATGCCCATGCTGCTGCTCATGCGCAAACCAAGGCCGGTCGGCGGGGAGCCCCTACATGCCATTGTCGACTAGATCCGTCCGCCTGCTGGCGGCCACAGCCTCGGCGCTCACGCTCGGCGCCTGCGCGGCGGTGGGCCCGAACTTCAAGGCGCCCGAAGGTCCCAAGGGCGCCGCCGCGGCCGGCTACGCCATGGCCCGCGACGCTGTGGCGCCCGGCGTGCGGCTGAGCCCGGAGGCCCGGACGGCCGGTCCCTGGTGGCAGGCGTTCGGTTCGCCGGAGCTGGACGGCGCGATCCGCCAGGCCCTGGCCGACAGCCCGACGATCGCCGAGGCCCGCGCGACCTTGGAGAAGACCCAGGCCGACGCGCGGGCGGTCCGCGGCGAGCAGTTCGTGCGGGTCGACGCCAATGCGTCGGCCGAGCGCGAGCGGATCAACCTCGCGGCCTTCGGGTTCAGCGGCTTCCCCGGTCAGCCGCCGATCTCCAGCCCGACGATCAACCTCTATCAGGTCGGCGGTTCGGTCAGCTACGACCTCGACCTGTTCGGCAAGAAGCGGCGGGCCACCGAGCAGGCCAACGCCAAGGCCGACGCCGCAGCCCGCCAGGCCGACGCCGCCTATCTGACGCTCTCGGGCAACATGGCCATGCAGGCGATGAAGATCGCCGGCCTGCGCGCCCAGATGGCGGAGGTGCATGACATCGTCGCCGACGACCGGCGGGTCATCGACATGGTTCGCAAGGCCGAGGCCGCCGGCGGCCAGGCCCATTCGGCGCTCTCCAGCGGCGTGGCCCAGCTCGCCGAGGACGAGGCCATGCTGCCGCCCCTTCAGCGCGACCTCGACGCCGCGCGCCATCAGATGGCGCTGCTGTCCGGCAAGTCGCCCGCCGCGTGGACGGCGCCGGACTTCGACCTGGCGAAGCTGACCGCGCCGGCCGAGGTCCCGGTCAGCCTGCCGTCGCAGCTGATCCGCAACCGGCCCGACATCCTGGCGGCGGAAGCCGACCTGCACGCGGCGACCGCGGCCATCGGCGTGGCGGTGGCCAACCAGTATCCGGACATCAGGCTCTCGGCCGTCCTGACCCAGGAGGCGATCAAGCCGGGCGACATCTTCAAGGCCGACTCCGCGGCCTGGACGATCCTGGGCGGGCTCACCGCGCCGATCTTCCATGGCGGGACGCTGAAGGCCGAGCGAAGGGCCGCCGAAGCCGACGCGCGCGTCTCGCTGGCGCGCTACGAACAGACGGTGCTCCGCGCCTTCGTCCAGGTCTCCGACGTGCTCTCGAATCTCGGGGCCGACCAGCAGTCGATCGACTCCTTGAAGGTGGTCAACCTGGCGGCCGAGTCCGGCGCCCGGGACGCCCAGAATGCCCTTCGCCTGGGCGGCGGCCCGATGCTCGACGTGGTCCAGGCCCAGCGGACGCTGAGCCGCGCACGCCGCGCGCTGGTGGAGGCCCAAGGCCGGCGGATGAGCGACCTGGTGGAGCTCTACGCGGCGACGGCCACCGACTGGCGCACCGCCAGCTAGGTGTTCATGGCCTCGCGGTGGGCCCGGCTGTGGGTCTCCGCCAGCAGGAACACCGACACCAGCGACACGGCGCAGAGCGCGGCCATGTAGCCGGAGACGGCCATGGAGGTTCCGTATTTGGTGAAGAGCGCCGTGGCGATGATCGGCGCGAAGCCGCCCCCGAAGATCGCCCCGATCTGATAGCCCAGCGAGGCGCCGGAATAGCGGAACTCGGTGTCGAACAGCTCGGCCATCAGGGCCGCCTGTGGGCCGTACATGAAGTTGTTGAAGATCGAGCCCATGGCGATGGCCAGCAGCATCATCGGGAAGGCGCCCGTCTCGATGAGCTTGAAGAACACCAGGGACCAGAGGCCCATCAGCACCGCGCCGGTCATGAACACCGCGCGTCGGCCCACCTTGTCCGACAGCGACGCCATCAGCGGCAGGAAGGGCGCGGAGATCAGGCTGGCCAGCACCACCGCCCAGAGGATCGTCGGCCGGGCGACGTGCGGCGCGTGGTGTGGGTCGGTGGCGTAGGCCAGCGCATAGTTGATCATCAGGTAGAACGTGCCGTTGGCCGCGACGAAGGCGCCGGCGGCCAGCAGGATCTGCTTGGGATGTTTGGCGATCACCCTGAGGATCGGAGATCCCTTGGCTGCGCGGAGCTGGGCCTTGGCCTGGTCGACGCTGACCTGCTTTTCGGCGGCCAGCGCCTGGGCCGCGGCCTGCTGCTGCTTGGCCTCGAGAGCCTGCAGGGCTTGGTACTCGGCGGTGTCTTCCAGCTTCAGCTGCACATAGAGACCCAGCGCCACCAGCAGAATCGAGAACAGGAATGGGATCCGCCAGCCCCAGACGAGGAAGCTGTCGGGAGCGACCTGCTTGTCGATGACGATGAAGATCAGGTTGGCCAGCACGACGCCGGCCGGCACGCCCATCTGGGCGAAGCTGCCGTAGAAGCCGCGCTGCTTGGGCGGCGCGTTCTCGAAGGCGAGCAGCATGGCGCCGCCCCACTGGCCGCCCACGGCGAGGCCCTGCACGAAGCGAAGCGCGATCAGCAGGAGCGGCGCGACGACGCCTGCGGTGGCGTAGGAGGGCAGCAGGCCCACCGCCGTGGTCGCCAGGCCCATCATCAGGAGCGCGGTCACCAGGGCGCGCTTGCGGCCGAACTGATCGCCGAAATGGCCGAAGATCACGCCCCCGACCGGCCGGGCGATGAAGCCCACCGCGAAGGTCGAGAAGGCGGCCAACTGCGCCACCGCGGGCGGCAGGGTCGAGGCGAAGAAGAGCTTGGGAAAGACCAGCGCCGCGGCGGTCCCGTAGATGAAGAAGTCGTACCATTCGATGCTCGACGCGGCGAGCGAGGTGATGGCGACTCTGGCGACGTTGATCTTGGCGGGCGGCGCGGCGGCGGCAGTCATGGTGGCTCCCCTCGGATCGCGCGGTGTGCTCCCGCGCTTACCGAATGGGTAGCCCAGTTCCTCCCCCGAAGGGAACACCTCGGAGGAGGAAGAACCGTCAGGCCCGGGCGCCCGATCCCTGGCTGGCCTCGGTCGCCAGGCGGCCGGTGAGTTCGGCCATGTGGTCGAAGTCCGCCTCGAACGCCCCCAGCCCCTGGGTGAGGCCGCGCAGCTCGGCGATCAGCCCCTGGCGTTCGGACTGCGGCAGATAGGCCTCGATGCGCTCCCAGCCGCGCCAGTCCTCGCGGGGCGCCAGGCCCAGGATCTGGCCGCGCCGGGCGGTCAGCGCCGAGGTTACGTTGGAGGCGCTGGGCGAGGGGGAATAGACCGTCAGCTTTTCGATCGGCTCCAGCAGGATCGCCCCGCAGCCGGGCAGACCCTCCTCCATCGCCAGCCGTCCGGCCATCCGGAACGCCATTTCGGAGGAGTCGACGCTGTGGGTCTGGCCGTCGACCAGGGTCACCTCCAGATCGGTGACCGGGAACCCGAGCTGGCCCTTTTCCAGGCCGTCGCGAACCCCCTGCTCGACGGCGGGGATCCACTGCTTGGGCACCGAGCCGCCAACCACCCGCTGGGTGAAGACCACGCCGGAGCCGCGGGGCAGGGGCCGGATCTCCACTGTGACGTCGGCGAACTGGCCATGGCCGCCGGATTGCTTCTTGTGCCGCGACCTCTGGGTCGCGCCGCGCTGGATGGTCTCGCGGTAGGGGGTTTTCGGCTGGGCGGTGTCGATCTCCACCCCGAACCGGCGTTTCAGCCGTTCGAGCGCCAGGCGCACGTGGCCCTCGCCCTGGCCGGCCAGGATCATCTGGTGGGCCTCCGGGTCATGGGTCAGGCGCAGGCCCGGATCCTCCTCGATCAGCTTGCCGAGCGCGCCGGAGAGCCGCACATCGTCCTTGCGGTTCGTGGCGGCGAGCGCCACCGCGAACAGCGGCCGGCGCGCGCCAGGGGCCGCCTTCACCGTCTGCGGCCGCCCGGTGCTCGACAGGATCTGGCCGGCGTGGGCCGCCTCGACCTTGCCGATGGCGCAGATCTCGCCGATGGGCGCGGACGCGATCTTGCGGATGGCGGCGCCCTGCACGGCGAAGAGGCCGCCGGCCCGGCACCGCTCGCCGTCCGGCAGCACGAAGTCCGCCCCGTCCGCCAGGGTCTTCCCGAACACCCGGGCGTAGGCGAGCTTGCCCGACTGGCCCGCGTAGGCGGCCTTCAGCACATAGGCCCCGGCCTCGACGCCCAGCCGCTCGGCCGCGCGGTCGGGGAGGGGGGTCTCGTGGCGCAGCGCCTTCAGCAGGCGCCGCACGCCGAATCCGTTCTGCGCCGAGCCGAAGAATACCGGCACGATCAGCCCCTCGTTCATCTCGCGCACCAGGTCGGCGAAGACGGCGTCGCGGCTGGGGACGGTGTCGGAGAGCAGCTGCTCCAGGAGTTCGTCGTCGAAGTCGGCGATCTGCTCCAGCATGTGGAAGCGCGCGTCTTCCTCGGCGCCGCGAAGCTCGCCGGGGATCTCCACCTGGGTCGAGGGTTCGTTCGGCCGGTAGACGAAAGCGCGCTCGAGGGCGAGGTCGATGAATCCCGTGACCTTCTCGTCTTCCCAGGTCGGGATCTGGCGCGCCACCAGCGGCGCGGAACTGACCGGGGCGAGCGCCGCCAGGAGCTCCGGCAGCGAGCCGCGGGCGAGGTCCATCTTGTTGATGAAGAGGGCGTGGGGCACGCCAAGCCGCTCAAGCTCGCGCAGCGTCGGCTGCAGCAGCGCGGCCTTGGCCGGGTCGGGCTCGGCGACCACCACGGCCAGGTCGACCGCCGGCAGGGCCGCGTCGAGGTCCGCGCAGAATTCCAGCGACCCTGGACAGTCCACGATCGAATAGCGGTCGCCCATGAAATCGAAGCCGGCGAGGTTCAGTTCGACCGAGTGGCCGCGGGCCCGCGCCTCGGGGCTGGAGTCGCCCACCTTTTCGCCGCCGACCCGGCGGTCGACTGTCCCGGTGACCTGCAGCAGGGCCTCCATGAGGGTGGTCTTACCGGCGCTGGTGGGGCCCACGAGCGCCAAGGCGCGCACGGACCCCGCTGGATGGATTGGCATGATCGTCTCCCATCACCTCGGGCGCCACGGACGCACGTTGGAGCAGGAGCGCATCCCTGGCGCGGTTTGGGACGGTCGCGGACCGGTTCAGGGGCTCGCGCCGCCCTGATGGCAAAAACCTTACGCCCGGAGTTTCGGGCGCGCCAGATCACGAACGCGTGGTCGGGCGCCGAGGCGCCCGGACGCCTAGCTGTTGCCGATCAGGGCGCGGATCGAGCGGAGTTCGTCGAGGGCGCCGGGGCGGCCGGCGCGTGCGAATTCCACCAGTTCCTCGACGGCGCGCAGGGTGCGGGTCTTGGTCGGCGGACGGCCACCGCGGCTGCGGTTGAGGCGCAGCGCGCGCCGCTTGAGGATCGCCGGCAGGCTGGTCTCATCGATCCAGGCGGAGAGTTGCTGGCGCAGCTCCCACTCCGCGCCCTCGGCGCGCCGTTCGATCCGGCTGATCGCGCCACTCTCCTTGGCGAACTCGATCAGCGCGCGCGCTTCGGAAGCGCACCGCTTGAGCGTCGTGGCGGGGATCTGGCGGTCGTGGGCGACTTCCGCCGTGGCGATCTCCAGACGCGCCACGGGGCCGGGCGGCTCGGTCAGGTCGAGGAAGAGGGTGAGTTCGGCGATGTCCTTGGCGAAGCTGCGGCCATGACTCGCCGCCCGTCCGCCGCCGACGCTACGCTCGATTCGGATTTGGGATTTTTCCATAACAACGCCACTGCAAGGTTCCACCGTTGCCTGGATATTAGGCGTAACCGGCATAAAATCCATATAAGTTTTATGTCATCGCCGACAAAATGCATGGATTCCCGCTAACGATGTTACTTGGAGTCATCCAAAGGAAAAGGGCCGCGGATTGCTCCGCGGCCCCAGTCCATCGAACTACTCTGTCGCGACTTAGAAGTCGGCCGTCAGACCCACGAAGATGTAGCGGCCGAGGCTGTCGTACATCTGGGCGTAGACGTTCTGGTTGCAGGGGCCGGCCGGGCAGTTGTTCGCGCCGGTGAGCGGCGGATCCTTGTCCAGCACATTGTTGACGCCGACGCGGAAGGAATAGTTGTCCTTCAGCTTGAAGGTCGCCAGCAGGTCCAGATAGCTGCGCGCGCCGAGCTTTGCGTCGGTCGGGAAGACCGTGCCGGCCAGGCGCGGGTCGCTCGACGTCGCGTCCAGCTTCACTTCCGAATAGAAGCGCCACTGGGCCGACAGGCCGAGGTTGCCGAACCAGCCGTACTCGAACGGCGTGTTCCAGGTGACGCGCAGCTTGTGGCGCCAGTGCGGGTTCGGATTGTTCGAGCCACCCAGCGTCGAACAGGTCGCGCCGTATAGGCCCGCGCAATCGATCGCCGACTGGCCCGACAGCACCGTCGTCTCCAGCTTGTCGAGCCAGGTGCCGACGAAGTTCGCCGAGATCGAGCCCGCGTTGGAGAGACCGAAGGTGTCGAGGCCCGTGTGGTAGCCGGCGGACACGTCAACACCGTCGGTGTGCAGGCCGCCCTGGTTCTGCTCGGTGTCGATCACGAAGCCCTGGGTCGAACGGATCGAACCGACGGAGTCGCGGACCACAAGGGAGCAGAAGTCGGGGTTGGTGCCGTTGACGCAGCCGTTGATGATCGTGTTGGCGCCGATGTTGGAGATGTAGTTGTCCACCTTGATGTCGAACCAGTCGACGGTCAGGTTCGCGCCCGGCAGGAAGCTCGGCTGCCAGACCAGACCCAAGGTGTAGGTGTCGGAGGTTTCCGGCGTCAGGTTCGGGTTGCCGCCGGTCCGGCCGTTGTACTGGTTGGCCGGATCGGGCTCGAGGGCCAGAACCTGGGTCTGAGTCAGGTTGAACAGGGTGGCGCAACGTTGGACCAGGGCGGCGTTCTGGGCCAGCGTCAGGCCGGCGCAGGGGTCCTGGGTGCCGTCGAGCACCACGTTCTGCGGTGAGAACAGTTCCACCACGTTCGGGGCGCGAACGGCGCGGTTGTAGCCGGCGCGGAGGCGGAACCCGTCGATGATCGTCCAGTCGCCGGAGATCTTGTAGGTGTTGGTCGTGCCGGCGTTCGAATAGTCCGAGAACCGGTAGGCCAGCTCGGCGGTGATGTCCTTGGCGAACGGCATGTCCTGCACCAAGGGCACGCGGGCTTCGCCGTAGAGTTCGTAGACGTCGTAGCCGCCGTTCACCGGGGGGTTGGCGGCGCCGTTGCCGTTCACGTCGCCCGAGGCCTGCGGAACGTCGGAGTGCGAGTCGAGGTGCTCGCGGCGGTATTCCGCCCCGAAGCTGACGCCGACCTTGTCCATCGCCCAGGGGCTCTTGATACCGTCGGGCAGGGTGCCGACCACGTTGGCGTTGGCGATCTGCTCGATGATGTTGCCGCCCGAGAAGGTCGGGGCCTGCAGATAGTTCAACGCCGCGGCAGTGACGCCGCCGATCTGGAACGAATTGTAGGGGACGCAGGCCGGGTCCGTGCCGTCGATCACCGACTGGCAGACGATCTGGCCGGCGGCGTTGCGCCGCGCGATCAGCGACTTGACGATCCGCGACGTCAGGAAGTTGTTGTCCTGCTCCGTGGAGAGCGAGGTCTTCCCATATTGCAGGAAGGCGTCGTAGCTCCAGTCGCCGCCAAGATCGCCCTTCAGGCCGATGACGTAGCGCTGCTCCTGGTGATCGAAGATCGTCAGACGGCCGCCGCCTTCGATGTTCCGGCGGGCGACCGCGAGGTCGACGTTGGCGCCAGCGGCGATTTGCGCGGGCGTGCAGACCGAGTTGGCCTCCTGGGACGACATCAGCGGGTTGTCGCAGTTGACGGCGAAGGTGCCGCCCGGTCCGGGGCCGCTGGCGGAGAAGATGCCGCCGGGCGCGATCTGGGCCGTGGAGTTGTCCTCCATGAACATCAGGTCGGCGTAGGCCTGGAAGTGCGGGTTGATCTCGTAGTGGGCGAACGCCCCCATGCCGTAGCGCTGGTCGGGGCGCTGCAGGTAGTTGGTCGGGGCGAAGTTGTAGACGTCCGACCCCGTGCGCGGCCGGAAGGTGTTGCCCGGGCCGGCGGGGTCGACGATGAAGCTGCCAAAGCGGCTCGGGAAAGCCGTGCCCGAGCCGCCGCAGCCGCCCGCCGCGAAGGTGTCGCCGGAGTTCAGGGCGCAGGCCGAGTAGTCGTAGTTGTTGGCCGTGACCGGATTGATCTGCACGTGGGTGGCATAGGCGGTGATGTTGCCTTTGCCGTCCGGGGCGTTGACGCCCAGGGTGATCGAGACCTCCGAGCCTTCGCCGCCCTTGAAATCGCCGGGGACGATGAAGTTGTCCGGCACCGCGGCGCTGGCGCGCGCGGCGCGGACCACCGACTGGATGCCGTCGTCGTGCTGGCTGTGCTGGTAGAGCGAGTACTGCGCGTCGATACGCACGCCCTCGAAGTTCTTGTTCATGATGAAGTTGACGACGCCGGCCACGGCGTCGGCGCCGTAGACCGCCGAGGCGCCGCCGGTCAGCACGTCCACCCGTTCCACCAGCGCGGTCGGGATGAAGTTGAGGTCGGCCGCGACGGGGGCGATGGAGGAGGTCGGGTTGCCGGCCATCAGCCGGCGGCCGTCGATCAGCACCAGGGTGCGGTTCGGGCCGAGGCCCCGCAGGTTGACCGTCGCCGTGCCGTCCGAGGCGTTGGAGACGTTGGAGCCCTGGGCCGCGAAGGATTGCGGCAGGGAGTTGATCAGGTCTTCAACCCGGGTCACGCCCTGGGCCTTGATGTCGGCCGAGGTGACCGAGGTCACGGGCGCGACACTGGTCAGGTTCGGTGTCGGGATGCGCGTCCCGGTGACGACGATTTCGGAGACTTCGCCCGATGCGGCGGCGTCAGCTGCAGCCGCGGAGGCCTGGGTCGCGGAAAGGCCCAGGAAGGCCACGCCGCAGATCATCGAGGAGGCCATCAGGCGCTCCCGCACGGATTTGATTTTCAAGGTCTACATCCTCCAGCGGCCGGCCAGTGACGGCGGGCTCGCTCCCCAACAATTGCCAGCCCAGAGCCACAGGTGACTCCGGTTACGCTGGAGTTAGCTTCGACTGTTGTTGAGGGTCAACGCAGATTGCGAAGTCCTTCACGATCCTTACGCCAATATGTCGCATAATGGCCACATAATGCCCCGGGAAACGGCGCCCCTCATTCCAATATGATGCTGGACCGTCTCGGCTGGATGTTCCGATGACATCGAACATAGATCGCCGAACGCATTCCGACGTCCTGACATCGGGCGTTACGGCCGTAACCTAAGCTTCACTATGCCTTATCGGAATATTTGAATACTTAGAGGAATGAGGCCGTAAAATAGAATAAAACGCAGCGCTCCGGGCCCTTGGGCTGGGCGTTCGTCGGCTCAAACGAGATGACGGCCGCGAGGTTCCGCAACCGGCCGGTCTAGAGCGCCAACAATCCCGAGTTGTATCTCGCGCGGACTACACCCGGCGAGTCCTGTCGCGCGTCTTTTCACTTGCGGCGGCCTGCCGCAGGTTCCGGTCGTCTAGGGTTTTGGGCGTGATCGGCTCAGAGCGGCGCGCAGACCGCTTCCAGCCAGGCGCGGACCTCGGCAGGGACCTGCGGTCCGACCGCCGCCAGGACGCGAGCGTGGTAGGCGTCGATCTGCGCCCGCTCCTCGGCGGTCATGAGGGCGGTGGCGATCAGCCGCCGGTCGATGGGGGCCAGGGTCAGGGTCTCGAACCCCAGCATCGGCCGCTCGCCGCCGTCGATCATCGCGGGCTCGGTGACGTACTGCAGGGTCTCGATGCGGATGCCGTAGGCGCCCTCTTTATAATAGCCGGGCTCGTTGGAGACGATCATGCCGGGCCGCAGCGCCACCATGTTCGGCTGTTTGGCGATCCGCTGCGGGCCCTCGTGGACGCCAAGGTAGGAGCCGACGCCGTGGCCGGTGCCGTGATCGTAGTCGAGGCCATGGGCCCAGAGCGCCATCCGCGCCAGCGCGTCGAGGGCCGAACCGGTGGTGCCCGCCGGGAACCGCACCCGCGCCAGGGCCAGATGGCCCTTCAGCACCAGGGTGAAGCGCTCGCACATCTCCGCCGAGGGCTCGCCGATCGCCACCGTGCGGGTGACGTCCGTCGTGCCGTCCAGATACTGGGCGCCGGAGTCGACCAGCAGCAACGAGCCCTGCTCGGTGCGCTTGTTGAGCCGCTGGGTCGGCCGGTAGTGGACGATGGCTCCATTGGAGGCCGCGCCCGCGATGGTGTCGAAGGAGAGGTCCTTCAGAGCCCCGGTTTCTTCGCGGAAGGCTTCCAGCTTGGACACAGCCTCGATCTCGTCCGGCGGATTGGCCTGACCCTCAGTGGCCACCCAATGGAGGAAGCGGGTGAGCGCCGCGCCGTCGCGGGCGTGGGCGCGCTTGGTCCCCTCGATCTCGACGGGATTCTTGCAGGCCCGCGGCATGACACAGGGGTCCTCGCCGCGCTGCACCGTCGCGCCGGCGCTGCCCAGCGCCTCGAAATACCAGGAGGAGGACTGGCTCGGGTCGACCAGCACCTGCTGGCCCCGCAGTTCGGCGAGCGCCTGGGGCAGGTCGCCGGGCGTTTCCAGGCGCACCTCGTTGCCGAGCCACGCGGGCAGGTCGGGGGTCACTTTCTGCGGATCCAGGAACAGCCGCGCCGAGCCGTCGGCGTTGAGGATCGCCTGGCCGATGGGCAGGGGCGAGCGGATCACGTCGCCGCCGCGCACGTTGAACAGCCAGGCGATGGAGGCGGGCGCCGTGATCACCGCGGCCTGCGCGCCGCGGGCGGCCAGGCTCTCGCCCAGGCGGTGGCGCTTCGAGGCCGAGTCCTCGCCGGAATACTGCAGCGGATGCGGCACCACCGGCGCGGTCGGCTGGGGGGGACGCGACTGGCCCCAGGCGGTGTCCAGCGGATTGGGGCTGACCGGGCGGAGCTGCGCCCCGGCCTTGGCGGCGGCCGCCTTCAGGCGATCCAGCGCATCGGGGCTGTGCAGGCGCGGGTCGTAGCCGATCACCTGGCCGCGCGCCGTGGCGGTCTCGATGTAGGCGGGCACCCCGCCTTCGACCAGGTCGCGGATCTCGAAGGTCCCCTGATCGACCTGGTCGCGGACCTGCAGGGTGTAGCGGCCATCGACGAAGATCGCGGCCTTGTCCTTGAGGATCACCGCCGCCCCGGCCGAGCCGGTGAAGCCGGTCGCCCAGGCCAGCCGGTCGTTGGCGGCGGGCAGGTACTCGTTCTGGTGCTCGTCCTCGTGCGGGATCACGAAGCCGTCGAGCCCCTGGTCGGCCATGGCCTTGCGGATCAGGGGCACGTGCTTGGGCCCGAAGGAGCGGTCGGTGGATTCGTCGAAGGTCTGGCGCATGGGCGGGGATGTAATCCCTTGAACCGCGCCGGGCAAAGGCGCCTTGCCGTCGAACGGCGTTCGGGGTATCCGGCGCCCATGATCTTCCGCGCCGCTCAAGCTTGCCCGAATTCGTCCGGTCCCACCTGGGGTCGGGATTCGCGCGCGCTCGCCTAGCCGCCCGCGAAGACCGCGACCCCGCCGCACCGGCAGGGTCGCTGATGACGCCATCTCCTGCCGCCGGCTCTTTCAAGCCCACAGGAGACGATCATGACCGAAGACCTGAAACACTGGTTCCCGATACGCACCGAGCGGCTGTTGCTGCGCGCCTTCACGCAGGACGACTTCGGCGATGTCCATGCCTATGCGACCGACGACGAGGTGGTCCGCTACATGGATTGGGGGCCAAACACGATCGAGGAGACCCAGGCGTTCCTCGACCGTTCCTTCGCGGCCCAACTCCGTTGGCCACGGTCGGACGTGAACTTGGCGATCCAGCATCTCGGAGACGGACGGGTGATCGGCGCCATCCGCTTGGGTGTCAACGACGAGGCCACCCGCACCGGCGACATCGGCTACAGCATCGCCAGCGCCTACTGGCGCCAGGGCCTCGTCACCGAGGCCGCGCGGGCGATGCTGCGCGCAGGCTTCGAAGTCCTTGGCCTGCACCGGATCTGGGCCGAGTGCGACGTCCGCAACGCGGGGTCCTACGGCGTCATGACCAAGCTCGGCATGCGGCGGGAGGCGCACTTCCTGCGCAGCAAGCTCGCCCGGGATGGGTGGAGCGACCGCTATCAGTACGCGATCCTGCGGGATGAGTGAATTTTACCCGGGCAAAATTGACATTCCACCGCGAACGGACTAGGAGGCGGCATGGACAACCAGAGCCGCCGCCAACTCGTCCGCGACTATAAGGAACGCAAGGTCAGCCAGGGGATCTTCGCGGTGCGCTGCGCCGCGACCGGCGAGGCCTGGGTCGGCAAGTCGCGCAACCTGGAGCAACAGCAGAACGGCATCTGGTTCGGCCTGCGCTGCGGCGACTACATCAACCCCGCCGTCCAGGTCGCCTGGACGGTGCATGGCGAGGCGGCGTTCGCCTTCGACGTGCTGGAGACGATCGAGATCCACGACCTCAGCGCCTATGCCTGCGCCAATCTCTTGAAGGACCGCGACGCCCACTGGCGGGCGGAACTGGGCGCGCCGAAGCTCGTCGGCTAGGCGCGCCGCAGCACCAGGGTCGCCCAGGCGTCGCGGTGGATGCGCCGTTCGAGCCGGAAGCCTTTGGAGGCGTAGGCCGCGAACACCCGCCGCTCCTGGGTGCGCAGCAGGCCTGAGAGGATAGCGATCCCTCCGGGCTTGAGCGCGCGCTTGATGTCCTGCGACAGGGCCACCAGCGGCGGCGCCAGGATATTGGCGAACACCAGGTCGTAGGGCGCGGGCCGCTGCACGCGGGCGTCGGCGAGGCCGCTCGCGTGGACAAATCGGGCCGGCGCCCGGTTCAGCTTGGCGTTCTCGTTGGCGATGCGGACGGACGGAGCGTCGATGTCAGTGCCGAGCGCCGTCGCCGATCCGGTCCGGGCCGCGGCGATGGCCAGCACGCCCGTGCCGCAACCCACGTCCAGCACCCGGCCGAAGCGGCGGCGCTTCAGGAGCTGGTCGAAGGCGAAGAGGCAGCCCACGGTCGTGCCGTGGTGACCGGTGCCGAAGGCCGCGCCGGCCTCGATGCGCAGGTTCACGGCGCTGGGCGGGGCCAGGCCCCTGTCGTGCGCGCCATAGACGAAGAACCGCCCCGCCCGCACCGGCGGCAGGCCGGAGAGCGCCATGGCCAGCCAGTCGGCGTCGGCGAGCTTTTCAGTGGCGACCCGCAGCGCCGGGAAGTGGGCCAGGGTGGCGACGAGCGCGGCCTGTTCCTCCCGCGAGACCGGGAAGGCGTCGATCCGCCAGACGTCGCGATCTTCGTCCTCCTCCAGGATGGAATAGGTCAGGGCTTCGGTGGCGGGCTCGGCGTCGATGGCGAGCGCCGCGGCTTCGGCATCGGCGCGCGGGCCCCGGGCTACGGTCTGGACGGCGTCGGCGGTCATCCGCCGCCTCTAGCGGGCGGCGGACGGAAAGGCGAGGGGGTTCAGCCGGTGGCGGCGGGTGTCTCGTCCGCGGCTGTCGGCTCAGGGGCGGGCTCGGCGACCGAGGACGCGACGGGCGCCGGAGCGTCATAGGCGGCGCGGGTGAAGGCGGCGGGCGGTTCAGGCGGCGGCTCGTCCTCGCGATCCGGCCGGGAGACCGCGGCCCGTTCGCCGGGCCAGGTCATGGCCTTCTTCCAGTCGGTGCCCATGACGTAGTCGGGGACCCGACCCTGATAGGCGACGAAGGTCGTGCCGGGATCGAAGGGGCCGGTGGAGCGCGTGCCGCTCCAGTTGGCGAACATCTGCGGGCCGGCTGGGCGGTCGTCGACGGCTGCAAGGTGCGGCTGCATCGCCCCGCCCAGCAGCATTCCGGAGATTGCCGCCGCGGCGGCGCCTGACAACAAGACTTTCACCAATACATCCGATCTTTGGCAGAGGGATCGGCCTAACAGCGTGTGGGCGGCCGAATGGTTCAGGGCTAAGCTGGCGCCATCTGTCGGCGCTCGGCGTTTCCGGTCGCGGAGACCTCTCGATGAGCAAGTACGACCTCTTGGCCGCCCGCCTCGCCCGCCTCGCCGGGCCGGAGTGGCGCGCGAGCTTCGCCGAGCTGGAAGCGGTGCTGGGCGCCCCGCTGCCCAAGGGCGCGCGGACGAGCGACGCCTGGTGGAAGAACGACGCGGGCACGCTGCACGCCCAGGCCTGGACCGCCGCGGGCTGGGAGGTCACCGAGGTCGATCAGGCCGGCGGGACGGTCACCTTCCGCAAGAGCGCAGCGCCGGCCGCGGCGGAGCCGGACGACGCCGCGCCGCCCGCGGTGACGTCCCCGGCCAGCGAAGAGCCGGCCATCCTCAAACGGCTTGAGGCGACGCCGAAATGGAACCTGGCCCTGGTGGCCGGCGGCCTGACCATCGCCGCGGGTCTCAGCGTCTTCGCCATCCGCGGCTGGATGCGGAAGCGGTAGGCGTCACCCCTTCTCGACGAAGCTGTCGATCACCTTCTTCTCGCCGGCCTTCTCGAAGGCCACCGTCAGCTTGTTGCCCTCCACGGCGGAGACGGCGCCGTAGCCGAACTTCAGGTGGAAGACCCGGTCGCCGCGCTTGTAGTCGCTGGCCGCGCTCTCGGCCGAGGTGGCGACCAGGCGGCCTTCGCCCTCGATGACCTGCTGGCGGCCGGGGTGGCTGCCCTTGTAGCCGGCGGCCTGGGCGCGCCGCCAGCCGGGGGAGGAATAGCCGCCGCCGAAGCTTGGGCTCTCGTCCCAGCGGCTGCCGTGCTGCTGCATGCCGGGACCGCCGCCGTAGTAGCCGGTCTCCGACGAGGCTTCGACATTGGCCAGCGGCAGCTCGTCGACGAAGCGGCTGGGGAGCTGGCTGGTCCAGCGGCCATAGACCTGGCGGTTGGCGGCGAAGGAGACGCGGGCCTCCTCGCGGGCCCGGGTGATGCCGACGTAGGCCAGGCGCCGTTCCTCCTCCAGCCCCTTCTCGCCCTTCTCGTCCATGCTGCGCTGGGAGGGGAAGACGCCTTCCTCCCAGCCCGGCAGGAAGACCAGCGGGAACTCCAGGCCCTTGGCGGAGTGCAGCGTCATGATCTGCACCGCGTCGGCCTGCGGGCCGCGGTCGAGGTCCATGACCAGGGAGACGTGCTCCAGATAGGCCTGCAGGGTCTCGAAGGCGCCCATCGACTGCACGAGCTCCTTCAGGTTCTCGAGCCGCGTCTGGGACGTGGGGCCTTTGTCGAGCCGAAGGGCGTCGGTGTAGCCGCTCTCCTCCAGCACCGCTTCCATCAGCCTGGGATGCGCCGTGCGCTCGGCCTCGGCGCGCCAGCGGTCGAGGTCGCGCAGGAAGTTGGCGAGCGAGGTGCGCGTGCGGGCGGCGAGCTCGTCGGTCAGCACGATCTGGCGCGCGGCGGCGACCGCCGGAATGCCGCCCAGCCGGGCGACCTGCAAGAGCTTCTGGACCGAGGTGTCGCCGATGCCGCGCTTGGGCGTGTTGACGATCCGCTCGAAGGCCAGGTCGTCGTCCGGCGACTGGATCAGCCGCAGATAGGCGTGGGCGTCGCGGATCTCGGCGCGCTCGAAGAACCGCGGGCCGCCGACCACCGAGTAGGGGATCTGCAGCAGCACGAAACGCTCTTCGAAGGCCCGCATCTGGAAGGAGGCGCGGACCAGGATCGCCATGTCGCGGTACTTGCGAGGGTTCTTGTCTGTGGAGCCTTTCTTCGCGCGCTCGATCTCGTCGGCGATCAGTCGGCTCTCGGCCTCGCCGTCCCAGACGCCGCGCACCACGACCTTCTCGCCGCCTTCCTCCTGGGTCCATAGCGTCTTGCCGAGCCGGCTCTTGTTGGCGGCGATCAGGCCCGAGGCCGCCGCCAGGATGTGGCTGGTGGAGCGGTAGTTGCGCTCCAGCCGGATCACCTTGGCGCCCGGGAAGTCGCGTTCGAAGCGCAGGATGTTGTCTACCTCCGCGCCCCGCCAGCCGTAGATCGATTGGTCGTCGTCGCCGACGCAGCAGACGTTCTGGCGCTTCTGGGCCAGGAGCCGCAGCCACAGGTACTGGGCGACGTTGGTGTCCTGGTATTCGTCGACCAGCAGATAGCGGAACCGGTCGTGGAATTCGGCCAGGACGTCGGGATTGGCCGTGAAGATCGTCAGGTTGTGCAGCAGCAGGTCACCGAAGTCGCAGGCATTCAGCACCCGCAGGCGTTCCTGGTAGAGCCGGTAGAGCGCCTGGCCCTTGTTGTTGGCGAAATGGGCGCTTTCGGCCGGCGGCACCTGGTCGGGGCGCCAGCCCCGGTTCTTCCAGTGGTCGATCATCCCGGCCAGCATCTTGGCCGGCCAGCGCTTGGAATCGACGTTCTCGGCCTCCAGCACCTGCTTGAGCAGCCGCTCCTGATCGTCGTCGTCGAGGATCGTGTAGTTCGACTTCAGCCCCACCAGCTCCGCATGGCGGCGCAGGATCTGGGCAGCCACCGAGTGGAAGGTGCCGAGCCACCGCAGGCCCTCGGCCTGCGGGCCGATGATATGGGTGATCCGCTCGCGCATCTCGCGCGCGGCCTTGTTGGTGAAGGTGACGACCAGCAGCTCCCAGGGCCGCGCCTTGCCGGTGGCCAGGATGTGGGCGAGACGGGTGGTCAGCACCCGGGTCTTGCCGGTCCCCGCGCCGGCCAGCACCAGCACCGGCCCCTCGGTGGCTTCCACCGCCGCCCGCTGCTCGGGATTCAGGCCGTCCAGATAGTCCGCGGGCCGCGCATCGGCGCGGGCCAGGTCGCTGACGCGCACGGCCGGGGGCTCGTAAGGGGAGTCGGATGAAGACATTGGAACATATGTAGCACACGCGAGCGCGGACTTAAGCCCGCGCCTCAGTTGTCCAGGCCCAGGTAGGTGAGCGTCACGGCCAGCGTATCGCTCAAGCCGTGGGCGAGGATGGTCGTCCACAGGCTCCGGCCGGACGCCAGGAACACCGCGCCCATGAGCAGCCCGGAGATGCCGGAGTCGAGGACGCCCGCGGGGCCTTTGTAGTAGTGGCCGTAGCCGAACAGCACCGAGGCGACGACCAGCGCCAACACCCAGGCGATGCGGCCTCCGCCGCCGGCGTCGGCGGCCCGCTTCATGATGTAGCCGCGGTAGCCGATCTCCTCGCCGAACGCCGCGAAGGTCCAGACGAGGCCCAGCGCCGCAAGCGCCGCCAGGGGATTGCCGACGATCTCGTCGACGCCTTTGGGCCCGGCGATCGGCGGCCAAAAATGCGCGGTGATCGCCTCGACCAGGGCGCCTGAGCCCCATCTGACGGCCACGAAACCGACCGCCAGCAGGCCCACCAGCCGCCAGGACGACGGCCGCCGGAAGCCGAGCGCGCTCCAGCTCTTCTCGCGCAGCCGCACCGACACCAGCGCCAGGACCACCAGCACCGGCACCTCGTTGGGAAGCAGGTGGAAGACGTTGTGCCCAATGACGGCCGTCGCGGCGACGCCGAGTTCGGCCGCGCTCAACCAGCGGGAGCGCGGCGAGGCGGGCAGGGAGCTGTCTTGGTGCGTCATGAGCTATCTCCAGGCGTCGCTTCATCGTTGACGCATGATACCTAGATATGCAAGGTATCATGTATGAAGAATCGGACAGACGATCCGGCTGACGAGCTCGCCAAGTGGGAAGTCCAGGTGCGCAAGGGCGGGCTGGGCCTGGCCGTGCTCGCCATCCTCTGGCCGGAGCGGCTCTATGGCCTGGAAATCCTGCGCAGGCTCGACAGGGACGCGAGCATGTCGATCCCGGAGGGCACGATCTATCCGCTGCTCAGCCGGATGAAGGCCGAGGGCCTCGTCGATTCCGAGTGGGTGGAGGCCGAGGCGGGCCACCCGCGCAAATACTACCGCCTCACCGATTCCGGCCGCCGGCGGGTGCGCGAGATGGCGCAGAGCTGGCGGGCGTTCGCCCGGGGGCTTGAGCGCCTGCTCGCCCCCATGGAAGGAGACCTGCGATGAGCAATGACGCCGGCAAGGCCCACCTGGACTGCTACCTCGACCAGGTTCGCCGCAATCTGAAGGGTCTTCCGAAGGCGGAGGTGGAAGAGATCGTCGCCGAATTGCGCAGCCACGTGCTGGACAAGGTCGCGGGAACGCCGACCCCACAGAAGGTCGAGGCGGCCATCGCGGCGCTCGGCAGTCCGCGTGAAGTCGCCAGGATCAACCTCACCGAGCGCGTGGCCGCCGAACTCGATACCGATCGGTCGCCCCTGACCGTGCTTCGCGGCGTTGGACGCCTGGCGGGCCTGAGCCTCTACGGCGCGTTCGCCGGGCTGGTGTCGTTCGCGGGGTATGCCCTGGCCGCCGCCTTCCTCGTCACGGCCGCCGTCAAGCCGTTCGCCCGCGCGCATGCCGGGCTCTGGATCGTACCGAGCGCGACGGGCGACTTCTCCTTCTCGCTGGGCGTGAACTCGTCGCCGCTGGGTCGCGAGGTGCTGGGCTGGTGGATCATCCCGATCGGCGTTGCGGCCGGCCTGTTCCTGGCCTGGCTGACCTGGCGCTTCGGGCTTTTCAGCGTCCGGCTTATGCGCCGCAGAGCCCGGCGCGGTCAGGCCTGAGCGAAGGCCAACGCCGCCAGCCGGCAGGCCGAGGCCAGGGGACGGCCGGCGCGGGCGTCGTCGATGCGGCCGATCAGCGCCGCGAGGCTCAGGCTTTCCGCCGCCGCCATGGCGTCCAGCACCGCCCAGAATTCCGGCTCCAGGGCGATGGAGGTGGCGTGGCCCGAGAGCTGGACGGAGCGTTTTCTTAAGCTGGCCATGACCAGGATAGTCGACCGTTTCGGGTGATCGATCAAACCCGCCTGGGCAAAGATGACGCATGCGTCATTTTCCGCTTGCATTAAGTTGACGGCGGCGTCATCTTTGGCGGGTCAACCTGTAGTGAGGCATTTCCGATGGCCATGGCCGATACCGCTCCAGCGCCCGCCTTCCGTCCGATGTCCACCAAGCTCGATTGGGGCCATGCGCTGCGTTCGCTCCAGCGGCTGTTGAACGATAAGGAAGACACCACCGCGGTGTTCGAGATCATGCGGGCGCTGAACGGCAGCTCGACCGCCAAGGGTTACCACCGGCTGCTGGCCACGCCGCAGGGCGGCCGTATCGCCTATGAGCGGGCCGAGTTCGCCGCGAAGCTGATGAACGACGCCTGGCTGGACAGCCTGCCCGAGGGTAGCGTCGGCGCCGCCTACCGCAGCTTCATCCGCGAGGAGAACCTCTCCGCCGAGGGCCTGGCCGAGATCAGCCGCCAGGGCGAGACCAGCGTCGACGAACGCCACCCCTACGCCTGGATGGGGCGGCGCACGCGCGACGTTCACGACATCTGGCACATCCTGTCCGGCTATCACCGCGACGCGCTCGGCGAGGCCTGTCTGGTGGCCTTCTCCTTTGCCCAGACCAAGGGCATGGGATGGGCGCTGATCGCGCTGGGCGCCGCGCAGCGCAGCGGATCGCAGTATCCCTATCGCAAGGCGATCTGGCAGGGCTATCGGCGGGGCAAGGCCGCCAAATGGCTGCTCGGCGAGGACTATGAACGCCTGATGGCCGAGCCGCTGGAGGCCGCGCGCCGCCGCCTCAACATCACGCCCGCGACGGCCTACAACGCCATCCCGGCGAACGTCCGCGACGGGGCGCTCCCGGCCGGGGCCTAGTCCTCGCGCTTGGTCTGATCGAGGGTCCGGCGGGCCCGTTCGGCCTCCAGTTTCGAGACCGTCTTCTCCGCCTTGCCGAGGCCGAAGATCGAGCGGTTCTGCCCGGCCTTCGCCTTGGCCTCAGTCTTCGCGCGCGCCTTTCGGGCCTTGTTCAGATTGATTGGCTCGACCATCGGCGAAACTTCCCACGGCCTTTGTCGTTTCCCAAGCCTCAACCGCTTCCTGGGAGACGAGACGATGATCCAATCCTCCGACATTCGCGAACATATGGACGTGGTGGGCTCCGACGGCGGCCACGTCGGCCGCGTCGACAAGGTGATGGGCGACGAGATCGAGCTGACCAAGCTGGATCTGGCCTCCGGCCTCAAGCACCACATGATCCCGGTGAGCTGGGTCGAGCTTATCGACGACGACACCGTGCGCCTCAACCTGACCAAGGACGCCGCCAAGGCGGCCTGGCGCACCAAGCACTAGGCCTGACGGCGGCTCAGGCCGCCGACTGGCGCCAGGGCCGGCCCCATGCCAATTTGCGGCAAAGGGGTCGGCTTCGCCTGTCCGACCTACGAGTTGGGCGGGAGCGCGCGTGAAGTCTTCTCTGTTGATCGCGGCGGCCGTCGCGATGGCCGCCGTTTTCGTCGCGCCCAGCTCCAGTGGCGCGCCCGCCGAAAGTCCGGTCTGCGCGGCTTGCGTCAAGGCGACCATGGAAAAACTGGCCGGCGACGCGCTGCGGGGCCGCCAGTGCGGCACGGCCGACGAGAACGCCGCGGCGAAGTATCTGGCCGACACGCTCCCCGGCCTGGGCGTCAAGGGCGCGCTGGCCGGCGACGCCTATCTCCAGCCGGTCCAGCTGCTCACCCCGACCTACGCGGCGCTCCCGACGCTTGAACTGACCGCCAACGGCGCCACGCTCAAGCTGGTCCATGGGCAGGAGATGCTGGCCGGCGCTGCGCCGCCGTCGCTCTCCGCCCCGGTCATCGTCGTGACCGCCGCGGTGTCGTCCTCGGACGAGGTGCGGGGCAAGGTGGTGGTCTACGACGTCGCCCAGGCCGACCTGCGCGGCGTCTCGACACTGGTCTCGGAGGGCGCGGCGGCGGTGATCTCGCTCGCCAGCGACGGCATGCTGCAGCGCTGGAGCTTCCTGGCGGGGACCCCGCCGGGCCGCACGGAAGTCGTGGGCGGAGTCCAGCGGCCCGCGCCCGCGCAGGCCGCGACCATCTTCGTGAAGGCCGATACTCTGGCGGCCGTCGCCCGGTTCGGCGGCGGCGAGGCCAGGATCGACGCTCCGCGCGGCGAGCCGGTCACGCGGACCACCTACAATGTGATCGGCGTGCGCCACGGCCGGGCCCGCGACGCCGACCAGCACGCAGTCTTGTTGAGCGCTCACTACGATCACCTGGGGGTCCGCAATGGGGTGACCTTCCATGGCGCCAACGACGACGCCTCGGGGACCGCCGCGGTGATGGAGTTCGCCCGCATCCTGGGCCCCGGCAAGGCGCCCCGGCGGACGGTCTATTTCGCGATGTTCGGCTGCGAGGAGGAGGGCGGGCTCGGCGCGCAGTACTTCCTGACCCATACGCCGACCGCGGTGACCGACATCGCCGCCAACCTCGAATTCGAGATGATCGGCGTCGACGACCCGAAGCAGCCGGGTTTCCTGATGCTGACCGGCTGGGACCGCTCGAACCTGGGTGCGACCCTGAAGGCGCACGGCGCGCGGATCGGGCCCGACCTCTATCCGGAGCAGAACTTCTTCCAGCGCTCGGACAACTACCAGCTGGCGCTGCAGGGCGTCGTCGCCCAGACGGTCAGCGCCTGGCCGATCCCGCCCACCTACCACGCCGCCAGCGACGACCTGGCCCACGTCGATCTCGACTTCATGGGCAAGGTGATCGGTTCGCTCATCGAGCCGATCCTATGGCTGTTGAACAGCGACTTCCAGCCGGCCTGGAACCCCGGCAAGCGGCCCTAGAGCCCTATTTCACCGAGGCGCAGAAGCGCTGGATGCGCGAGCAGGCGTCCTCGAGCTGGGCGTTCGAGGTCGCGTAGCTGATGCGGAAGAAGGGCGAGAGGCCGAAGGCCGCGCCGAACACCACCGAGACCCCTTCGGTCTCCAGGAGCTCGACGGCGAAATCCTGGTCACCGCCGATCACCTTGCCCGAGGGCGCGGTCTTGCCGATCAGTCCGGTCACCGATGGATAGACGTAGAAGGCGCCCTCCGGCGTCGGGCACTTGATGCCCCTGGCCTGGTTCAGCATCGAGACCACCAGGTCGCGGCGCCTCTCGAACAGCTTGGCGTTCGGCTTGATGAACTCCTGCGTGCCGTTCAGCGCCTCGACCGCCGCCCACTGCGAGACGGAGGAGGGGTTGGAGGTCGTCTGGCTCATCACCTTGGCCATCGACTTGATCAGCGGCTCCGGCCCGGCCGCATAGCCGATCCGCCAGCCGGTCATGGCGTAGGCCTTGGAGACCCCGTTCATGGTCAGGGTGCGGTCGTAGAGCGCCGGCTCGACCTGGGCGATGGTGGTGAACTCGAAGTCGCCGAACACCAGGTGCTCGTACATGTCGTCGGTCAGGATCCAGACCTGCGGGTGGCGCAGCAGGACATCGGCCAGAGCCCTGAGCTCGGCGCGGCTGTAGGCGGCGCCCGAGGGGTTCGACGGCGAGTTGAGGAACAGCCACTTGGTGCGCGGCGTGATCGCCGCTTCCAGACCCTCGGCGCTCAGCTTGAAGCCGCTCTCCGCCGTGGTCGGCGCGGCCTTCGGCTCGCCGCCGGCCAGTAGCACGATGTCCCAGTAGCTGACCCAGTAGGGTGTCGGGATCACGACCTCGTCGCCGGGGTTCAGCGTCGAGAGCATGGCGTTCCAGATCACCGGCTTGCCGCCCGGCGAGACGTTCACCTGGCTGGTCTTGTAGGTCAGGCCGTTCTCGCGCTTGAACTTGCCGACGATGGCTTCCTTCAGCTCCGGAATGCCGTCGACGTTGGTATATTTGGTCTTGCCGTCGCGGATCGCCTTGATGGCGGCTTCCTTGATGTTGTCCGGCGTGTCGAAGTCGGGCTCGCCTGCCGCCAGGGAGATGATGTCGCGTCCCTGCGCCTTCAGCTCGCGCCCTTTCTGGTCGGCCGCCAGGGTGGCGGACGGCTTTACGCGGGCGAGCGCGGCGGATTCAAGCGACATGGCGGGCATAGCTCCCGGGAATTCAGGGTTGAAGGAACGCGGCGGGGTTTAACCTAAGCCGCCGCCTGGGTGAACCCGCTCTGTCGCACTGCAGCTTGACCGTCTCCGCCTGATCGGCGACCTCAGGGCCCGTGATGCGCCGCCTCTTCCAGGTCCTGTCGAACATGGACGCCCAGGCGTGGCGCACGCTGGCGGTGTCCTTCGTGCTGTTCGGCGGCGTGGGCGTGGTCTTCATCTTCGGCGCCCAGGCGCTCGGGTTCAACGGCGAAATGACCGTCCAGGAGTGGCTGCACGCCGCGCCGGGGCCCTGGTCGCTGCCGGTGGCGGTGCTGGCCTTCGCGGCCCTGGCCTTCGTTGGCGTGCCGCAGATCATGCTGATCGCCGCCGCCGTGGTGGCCTTCGGGCCGGTGACCGGCTCGCTCTACAGCTGGGTCGGCACCATGGCCTCGTCGCTGGTGGGCTTCTACTTGGGGCGAGTCGCCGGCGCGAAGGTGCTGGAGCGGTTCTCGGGCGCCGGGGTGGCGCGGTTCGTCAAGCTGATCGCCCGGAACGGCTTCCTGGCCAGCCTGATCGTTCGCCTGGCGCCGTCCGCGCCCTTCATCGTGGTCAATATGGCGGCCGGCGTGACGCCCATGCGGGTCGTCGACTTCACGCTGGGCACCGCTATCGGCATCGTGCCGAAGATCGTGCTGACCGCCTTCGCCGGCAATTCCGTCTTCCGGGTGCTGAAGGGCGAGATCGGCAAGGACGCGCTCTGGCTGGCGGCCATCGCCGCGGCCTGGATCGGCATCGGCCTCGTCGCCCGCGCCTGGCTGCGCAATCGGGAGAAGGAAGCGAGCTGATGCTGAGACTGTTTTACGCCTTGGGCTCCTGTTCGCTGGCCTCCCACATCGCCCTCGAGGAGGCCGGGGCGGACTACGAGCTGGTCGCGATGAACACCAAGGCGGGTGATCAGCGGACGGCCGAATACCTGGCGATTAATCCAAAGGGGCGGGTGCCGGCGCTGGTGACGCCGCGAGGGGTGCTGACCGAAACCCCGGCGATCCTGTCCTACATCCCTGAGACGCACCCTTCGGCGCGGCTGCTGCCGGTCGACGCCTGGGAGCGGGCTCAGGCACACGCCTTCAATAGCTACCTGTGCTCGACGGTGCACGTGGCCCATGCGCACAAGCACCGCGGCTACCGCTGGGCCGACGAGGAAAGCTCCTTCGCCGATATGACCCGCAAGGTCCCCGAGAACGAGATCGCCTGTTTCCGGTTGATCGAGGCGGAGATGTTCAAAGGCCCCTGGGTGCTCGGCGACGCTTATTCCGTCTGCGACGGCTACCTCTTCACCCTGTTCGGCTGGTTGGAGGGCGACGGGGTCGATCCCCGCCAGTTCGGGCGGCTCCACGAGCATTCGCAGCGGGTGGCCGAGCGGCCCGCGGTGCGCAAGGTTCTTGCCGTAGAAGCGGCCTAGGGCCGCATTTCGCGCAAGATGGTTGCGCCGTTAAGCCCTATTCGGTAGAGCCTGTCGCCATGTGCACGCGCACCGCCAGCCTGCTTCTTCTTCTTCCGCTGGGGCTTAGCCGCCCCTGGGCGCCTCTCTAGGCTGCGCGTCTTCGCGGCCGGGCGTTCAGGGGTTTCCCTCGCCCGCCCCACGAACCCTCCGCGAAGAGACCTAGAGCCATGACCACCCCCGAATCGGCCCCCGAATCCGCGAACGAATCCGCCCCGCGCTCCGAGCGCGACCGGGTCATCGTCTTCGACACCACCATGCGCGACGGTGAGCAGTCGCCCGGCGCCTCCATGTCGCTCGAGGAGAAGATCGAGCTTTCCAAGATCCTGGAAGAGATGCGCGTCGACGTGATCGAGGCCGGCTTCCCGATCGCCTCCAACGGCGACTTCGAGGCCGTGCGCCAGATCGCCGAACTGGTCACCGAAAGCACGGTCTGCGGCCTGGCCCGCGCCGGCATGGTCGACATCGACCGCTGCGCCGAAGCGATCAAGAAGGCCAAGCGCGGCCGCATCCACACCTTCCTGTCGACCAGCCCCTCGCACCGCGACCACATCCTGCACGCCAGCCAGGAAGACATCCTGGAGATGATCACCAAGTCGGTGGGCCATGCGCGCAACCTCTGCGGCGACGTCGAATGGTCGGCCCAGGACGCCACCCGCACCGAGCAGGATTTCCTGCGCCGCTGCGTCGACGCCGCGATCAAGGCCGGCGCCGGGACGATCAACCTGCCGGACACCGTCGGCTACAGCTATCCCACCGAATACGCGGAGATGTTCCGCGACATCCTGGAGAACGTCGAGGGCGCCGACCGGATCGTGCTCTCCACCCACTGCCACAACGACCTGGGCCTGGCGGTCGCCAACAGCCTGGCCGGCGTTCAGGGCGGGGCGCGTCAGGTCGAGGTGGCCATCAACGGCATCGGCGAGCGGGCCGGCAACGCCGCGCTCGAAGAGATCGTCATGGCCCTGAAGGTGCGCGGCGACGCGCTCCCATTCCACACCGCCGTCGAGACCCAGCACATCACGCGGGCCAGCCGCTACGTCTCGGCGATCACCGGCTTTCCGGTGCAGTTCAACAAGGCGATCGTCGGCAAGAACGCCTTCGCCCACGAGAGCGGCATCCACCAGGACGGGATGCTGAAGGACCGCGGCACCTACGAGATCATGAGCCCCGAGACGGTGGGGCAGGGCGCGTCGAACCTGGTCATGGGCAAGCATGCCGGGCGCGCCGGCTTCCGCGAGAAGCTGCGGACGTTGGGCTATGAGCTGGGCGCCAATGCGCTCAACGAGGCCTTCCAGCGCTTCAAGGACCTGGCCGACAAGAAGAAGCACGTCTTCGACGACGACATCATCGCCCTGGTCGACGATGCGCTGGCGTCGGGCGCCGACCGCATCCAGGTCAAGACCCTGCGGGTGATCGCCGGCACCGAGGGGCCTCAGGAGGCCTTCCTGACGATCACCGTCGAGGGCGAGGAGATTTCCGCCAACGCCACCGGCGACGGCCCGGTCGACGCGGTGTTCAACGCCATCCGAAAGTGCGCCCCGCACGAGGCGGTGCTGCGGCTCTTCCAGGTGCACGCGGTGACCGAGGGCACCGACGCCCAGGCCCAGGTCTCCGTCCGGCTTGAGGAGGACGGTCGCATCGCCACCGGCCAGGCCGCCGACACCGACACGCTCACCGCCTCGGCCAAGGCCTACGTCAACGCGCTCAACAATCTCACGGCGCGCAAGGAAAAGTCCGCGCCCGACGCGATCGCGGCGGGGTTCTGATCGCGGCCCCGCGCAAGCGGGGCCGCGAGCGCTGACATGCTCTGGATCTTGATGACGGCTGCGGCCGCGCCGCTGCAGGTGGCGCGCAACGCCCTGCAACGCGGCCTGGTGGGCGATGCGGGCCCCTGGGGCGCGACCCTGGTGCGTTTCCTGTTCGGCCTGCCGTTCTCGCTGGGGATCTTCGCCGCCGTGGCGCTGGCGACGCCGGGCGCGGCGCCGCACCCCTCGGCGCGGTTCGCCGTGGCGGTCGTGCTGGGCGCCCTGTCGCAGGTCGCCGCCACGGCCGCCCTGCTGGTGGCCATGCGCCGGGCGGGCTTCGCGGTGGCGACGGTGATGCAGCAGTCATCCCTACCGCTGGCCGCCATCTTCGGCTGGCTGGTGCTCGGCGACGCGATCGGCGCCCAGGCCTGGGTGGGGATCGCCACGACGACCGCAGGCCTGGCCGTGCTGTCCTGGCCGCGCCGCGACCAGATGGCGGGCGCGGGCCTGGGATCGATGCTGGGCGTCGCCTCGGGCCTGGCCTTCGCCGTGGCGCTGAACGCCTACCGGCAGGCGGGCCTGGCGCTGGAGCCGCATCATCCGATCTATTCCGCCACCGCCTCGGTCTGCGTCGCCCAGACGATCCAGACGACGGTGCTGCTGACCGCGCTCGCCGTCTGGCGTCCGGCGTCGCTGCTGGCGGTGGCGCGGTCCTGGCGCCCGTCGCTGGGCGCGGGGTTCTTCGGCGCGACGGCCTCGGCCTGCTGGTTCGCGGCGCTGGCGCTCGCGCCGGCCGGACCGGTCCGGGCCATCGGCGTCATCGAGGCCCCGATCGCCGCGGCCGCCGGGCGCAGGCTCTTCAAGGAACGGCTCTCGTCGCGCCAGTTGGCCGGGGGGGTGATGGCGGCTCTGGGCGTCGTCGCGACGGCCCTCGGCTGAGCCCCGCATCCGATCGCGGGCGGCGCGGCGACTATCGGACGCCGGCCGGTTCGGACATATTCCCGGCGGCCTCGAGGAGTTCCGATGACCGACGCGCTTACGATCCGCGGTCTTTCCAAGACCTTCGGCGGCAAGGTCGCCGTCGACAATCTTTCGCTGAGCGTGCGGGCGGGCGAGCTCTACGCCCTCCTGGGCCCGAACGGCGCCGGCAAGACCACCACGCTCAGGATGGTCGCGGGCCTGCTGAAGCCCAACTCCGGCGACATCGAGGTCTTTGGCCGCAACGTCCTGGCCGACCCCGCCGCCGCCAAGCAGATCATCGCCTGGGCGCCCGACGAGCCGATGCTCTACGACCGCCTGACGCCGCTCGAATACCTGGACTTCGTGGCCGGCCTCTGGGGCGTCGATCCGAAGGTTTCCGCGCCGCGGGCCGAGGAGCTGCTGCGCTGGCTCGGGCTCTGGGACAACCGCGCCGAACGCTGCGAGGGCTTCTCGCGCGGCATGAAGCAGAAGACCGCGCTCGCCGGCGCCCTGATCCACGATCCGCAACTGCTGATCCTCGACGAACCCCTGACCGGCCTCGACGCCGCCGTCGCCCGCCAGGTGAAGGACCTCCTGCAGGAGCGTGTGAAGGGCGGAGCCACCGTGATCCTGACCACCCACATCCTGGAGGTCGCCGAGCGGATGGCCGACCGCATCGGCATCATCCAGAACGGCCGGCTGGTGGCCGACGGCACCCTCGATGAACTCCGCGCCCGCAGCGGCGAGGGCCGCGCCACCCTGGAGGACGTGTTCCTCGACCTGGTGGGCGCCGAGGGCGCCGCGGCGTGATCGCTGCGCCCGGTTCGGCGCTCTGGCTGCTGCGCCACGAGCTGCGCCTGTCCTGGCGCGGGATGCTTCAGAAGCGCAGCCGCGGCCGCGGCAAGTTCGCCCGGATCTGGCTGACCATCGCCCTGCCGCTGATCCTGCTGGTGACCGCCGGCCTGCCGATCGCGCTCGGCGTGCGGCACCGGCAGGTCCCGATCATTCCGGTGGCGAACCTGATCGCGGCGGCCGCGCTGATCATGCTCTTCACCCTGATGCTGTCGCAGACGCTGGCGGCGGCGGTGGACGCGCTCTACGAACGCGCCGATTTCGACCTGCTGTTCTCCTCGCCCCTCGCGCCGCGCAAGGTGCTGATCGTGCGCTTCCTGGCGGTGGCGGTCGGGGCCTTCTCGATCTTCGGCATGGTGCTGACGCCGATCATCCTGCCGAGCGCGATCTGGGGTCATCCGGGCTGGCTGGCGGCCATCGTGGTCCTGTTCTGCATCGCGCTCGCGGCGAGCGGAGTCGGACTGTTGCTGGCGGCCGGGCTCTTCCGGCTGATCGGCCCGCGGCGGACGCGCACGGTCGGCCAGGTCCTGGCCGCCGTGATCGGCGCGGCCTTCTTCCTGATCGCCCAGGCGCGCAACATCCTGGGAGGAACCAAGACCGCCAGCGTCGCGGCCGTGGTCATGCAATTCTCCCGCGAGCCGCGTTTCCAGTCGCCGGCGCTGAGCTGGCCGCTGCGCGCCCTGCTGGGCGAGCCCCTGCCGCTCCTGGCGGCCATCGGGATCGGCGGCGGGGTTTTCCTGATCGCCAACCAGCTGCTCGGCGCGCACTTCGCCGCCGACGCTGCGGCGGCGGCCGGCGCGGGCGCGAGCCCCGCTCGCCGCACGAAGGCCGGCGGCCGGGTGCGGTTCGCCGCCAGTCCATTTTCGGCGACGCTTGCGAAGGAGCTGCGGCTCATCCTGCGCGACCCTGCGCTGATCGCGCAGGTGCTGTTGCGCGTGCTCTACATGATCCCGCTCGGCTTCATCCTGCTGCGTCAGGCGGGGCAGGGTCACAGCCTGGTCTTGCCGGGCAGCGCCGCGGCTCTGAGCCTGGTGGCGAGCCAGGTGTCGGGCAGCCTGGCCTGGATCACCATCTCGGCGGAGGACGCGCCGGATCTCCTGAGCTGCGCCCCGACCCCCACCCGCACTATCCGTCAGGCCAAGATCGCCGCGGCGATCCTGCCGGTGGCGGCGATGCTGGTCCCGGTCCTGCTGCCGCTCTATGTGCTCGCCCCGATGGTCGCCCTGGCCGCGACCCTGGGCTGCGCGGCTTCCATGACCATGGCCTCGCTGCTGAACGTCTGGTGGCAGCGGCCGGGCAAGCGCAGCGACATGCGCCGCGCCCGCTCGCCCTCCTGGTTCGTCACCCTGGCCGAGGTGCTGCTGGGCCTGCTGATCGCCGCGGCGACCGCCCTGCTGGCGGCCGGCCTCTTCGGCTGGGCCCTGATCCCCGCCGCGCTCGCGCTCGCCGGCGTCCTGATGCTGAGCCGGACCGACGCCCAGATCGCCCAGGCGCTGCGCGCCGCGAGCTGAGCGGCTCGTGACAAGCCTGGATTCACTGTTAGGGTCGTTCGGCAGTCCGCCCACATAACGAGCCGCCCCGGTGTCCTCCTCCCTGCTCAACGCCGCGCTGTCCCTGCGCCGGGGCGAAGGCCCGCGCGTCGGCGGCGAGCGCATCGCCCTGCTGGAAGCCCTGGATGAACTGGGCTCGATCCGCGCCGCCGCCGCGCGCGTCGGCCTCAGCTACAAGGCGGCCTGGGACGCGGTGCAGGCGCTGAACAACCTCTTCGATGCGCCGCTGGTGGTCGCCCGGGCCGGCGGCCGGCAGGGCGGGGCGGCGGGCCTGACCCCTGCCGGTCATTCCGTGGTCGCGGCCTTCCATCGCGTGGAGTTCGAACTGGCCGAAGTCATGGACCGCCTCGAACGCGGCCTGGCCGGCGCGCCCGCGGACGACATCGGCCGCCTTTTCTGGAGTCTCGGCATGCAGACCAGCGCCCGTAACGCGCTCCGCGGAACCGTCACCGGCGTCACCGATGGGGCGGTCAACGCCGAGGTGAGCCTGGCGGTCGCCGGCGGGGTGGAGATCGTCGCCGTTGTCACCCGCGAGAGCGTCGCGGCCCTGCGGCTGGCGGTCGGCCGTCCGGCGATCGCGTTGATCAAGTCGAGCTTTGTCGTGCTGGCCAAGGGCGAGGGCCTGGTCACCTCGGCCCGCAACCAGATCAAGGGGGTGGTCAGCGCACGCCTCGACGGCCCGGTCTCCAGCGAGATCACGCTCGACATCGCCGAGGGCAAGACGCTGACCGCCACCATCACCCGCGAGAGCGCCGAGGCCATGGGGCTGGCGGCCGGCGAACCCGTCACCGCGCTGATCAAGGCGCCGCACGTCATCCTGGCCGTGGAGTAAACCTTGAAAGCCGCCCTGATCCTCGCCGCGGCCCTGGCCGCAGGCCCCGCCGCGGCCCAGACGCTCAGCCTTTCCGGGCAAGCCGGACAGCGTGTGAGCCTGACAGCCGCCCAGTTCGCCGCGCTGCCGCACGCGCACATTCAAGTGATGCAGCACGGCCAGCCGCATGCCTATGACGGGGTCTTGCTGAGCGATCTGCTGGCCAAGGTCGGCGCGCCGCACGGCGAGGGGATCAAGGGACGCGAGCTCGCGACCGTGGTCCGGGTCAGCGCCCACGACGGCTATCAGGTCGTGGTCAGTCTGGCGGAAACCGACGCTGTCACCCGCGCGGCCAAGATGATTGTCGCCGACCGCGAGGCGGGCGCGCCTCTGAAACCCGAGGAAGGACCCTTCCGCCTGGTGATCGAAGACGATCTGCGACCGGCCCGATCGGCCCGCCAGGCGGAGCGGATCGAGGTGATCAACCTGTCGACCATGTCCAAGACGGCGCCCGCCAACAGCCATTGAATGTCGGGTTCGTGTCACGGCGCCGCGGTTCGTGGCGGAATCGCGGCGACGGCTTCACTAAAACTCGCGCGCGACGCGAAACCGCACACGGCGCTTTATGCCTTGAATTCAACCATAGGGCAGGGCAGGGAACGCCGAGCCTGCCGGTAATTCGTAACGACTCGACGCCTTGTTAACGCGTTGGAGGCAATCGTCGCGGATTGACGGTGTGGACCGCCTTTTTCCAGCCCCCAGTCTCCAGGGCCTCTCATGATCTCTTCGCTCTTCGGCGCCATCTCTAACGACATCGCCATCGACCTCGGCACCGCCAACACCCTCATCTACATGAAGGGCA
>NZ_JBEPUO010000009.1:0-132387 GCF_041691455.1 Phenylobacterium sp.
CCCATCGGCCGGGCGCTTCACCGTGCCTCACAGCTTGACAAATGGACATGAGTGGAAGGGGTCGGCCGAGACCGAGGCTCGGCCGCAGGGGAAAGCTTTCCCCCAAACACTGCCTATGACCGAACGCGGTGTCCCCTACAGCTTTAGCGGGCCGCAATCGGCAAAGCCCTGGGGCCTTTGGGTCAGCGCCAGGACCTCGGCCAGCCTGTGGCGTCGGCAGCTGAACATGGGCGCGCCATTGAACTGCAGCCAGGCGCCATCCTGGCGCTCCAACCAGCCTTGCGCGAACACCTCCCCTGCCAGGAAGCCGGCATTGCTGGCGTTGATCCATTCGGCGCAGTCCGCCGTGGGCCAAAGCGCGACGTGGACCGAGAGTTCATCCCAGCCCGCGTTGTCGACCCAAGCGACCGCCGGAATGCCGTCGAGGTCGAACTCGAACCGCACGCCTTCAGACGTTTGGCGGTCCTTGCCATTCGGCCAGCGATTGTCGCCTGCGACCACCGTGAACAAGCGTCGCGCGATGCCGGCGTTGATCGCGCCGACCATGACGTTGCGCCAGGCCCTGGCCCGCTTCGAGGTGTACGCCAGTTCTGAGCCGCTGGCGGCCAAGGTGCGGACCACCCCGTCGTCGGTGGGGTAGCGGATGAAGTCGAACCATCCCGCCGCTTCGGCGAGATTGCTGTTGATCCCCTCCAACTGATCCAGCCGAACGGTGAATGCCTCATCGTCGAGCAACAGATAGTCGGGATCCTGCGGATCCTGCTGCTGGAGCGCAGCCCGCAGCGCCGCATGAGTGGCGTAGCCGCAGGCCGCCGCCAAGGCTTCGGAGAGATGGGCGGATCGGGAGTCGGGGCACGCTTGAACCAGGGCGCGCTTGGCGTTCAGCAGACTGGGTTCGGTAAAGGCAATAGCGGTCATGTTCGTCCTTCATGAAGTCGATGTCTGCCGATTGCGCACCGACCAGGATGAAGGCCGATTGGGTCTGGAGTAGATGTCCACTTTGACCCGGCAGCAGGTCAGGCGAGACGGCCTAGGACGGGAAGATTGATCCCCTCACCGCGGCCATGCAAGCGCGATAAGTGATTATCCACTGGGTGTTTGACGTGGCTTAGGAGCCTACGGCGTTCGCGATCTGCCAGGGACTGAAGGTCATCAACGTGATGACTTCAAAAACGCCGTAGAAGGTGTGGGCGATCGTGATCGACGCCTTTGTCCCGGCAGGCGCCATCATCTCGTGACCGTAGATGACCTCGTCGACCTTATCGGATTGGAAACGTTCGACCTTGTCCTCGTAGCGCTGGAAGAACGATGAAAAACTCGAGCGCATTTGACGCGCCATCTGGTTGTCCGCGCCGTCCGCGCTGACGAGACTTGGATAGGCGTGGCGAAGGCGATGCATGCCAGGGTCGAACTGCGTTCGGAAACGGTCGAAATAGATCGCGCAGGATAGCGCGTCGAAGAAGGCGTCAAACCGCGCCACGTCGACCGGATACATCGCGCCGGCGCCGATGTCTGGCGCGTCGGCCCTGAACTGACCGGCAAAGGACTTCGACGTCGTGATCTGCGGCATGATGGAGCGCATGAACACCTGAGCGGCGAGGTTCTGTCCTCGCGCCGCATGAAGGCAGATGTGGCCGAGGAGGTACTGGTCGTCACCAGACTTCTCCGTGTTGTGCAGATCGCAGGACCGCACCGTCTTCAGCTGCAGGTTCGCAGCCCGGGGGAAGAATGCCTTAGGCGGAAAGTGCTCCCGCGACGTCCCCGGCGCCCCGCAACGGTAACAACGCCCTTTTGCCATGCTTCAGATCCTGGTGACGGGCGGTCAGACGCAAAGGATCGGACGATCAATTGAGCAGCGGGCGCAGCCAAGTGGAATGTGCATCTCGACGTTATCTCTCGGAGCCCGGGCATCGCAAAGGCGCGACTCTAGAGTGACGCCGCCTGCGCCTGGATCCGCGTCAAGACGTCCTCAAGGGCCGGCTGTTCGCGGTAGTACAACCCCGCGGTCCGCCGATAGGCCTCCGCATACAGTGCTCGCGTCTCGGGATCGGACAGCTGGAACGCCGGGTTCTTGGTCAGGTCCGGCTCCTCGCTGCGAAACCGCGCCGCCTTGTGCGCGTGATAGGCTTCGGTCCCGACAAAGGCCTGCACGCCCTCATCCCCCAGCAGGCAATAGACGTCGTAGTAGTGACGCAGGAAGTTCTGCGGCATCGACCCCTCCGCCTGCTGGCGGCGGTACTTGGTCGAGATGGTCTGCAGCTTCTCGACGAGGGTGTAGCCCGGCTCGTAGCAGGCGACGCCAAGCGCCCGATTGTCGGTTAGGTCCTCCAGGCCGCTCGCCAGCGCGCGGTCATAGGCCCAGGAGGTGATGTCGCGGGGCTGGTTCGGCTGCACCTGGTCGAAACCGGCCTCCAGCAGCACTCCCGTCTTCACACCCTCGGGCAAGACGTTGACGGCGGGATAGACCAGCCGGATGCCGGCGCTGCGGAACCGCTCGTCGTCAAAAGCCGTGTCGCGCTCGACGGCCACGAACCCCGGAACGGCGATCTGCTCGGAAAGCCCGTCGAAATAGGCCTTCCGTGCCGCGACGTGCGCCTTGCTGTCCTGGTTGCGGCCGACGGGCACAGGGCCCTTCGGCTCGATGAGGATGTCGATGTCCTCGGAGAACCGGTCGATCAGCTTCCAGCCCTTCGACAAAGACGTGCCGCCCTTGAGCTGAAATCCGAAGCCCTGCTGCTGCAGGCCCCAGAGGGCGTGCATGACCCAATAGTCCTTCTCCACCAGACCGGGATCGATCCTCTCCGCACGCGCTGTCGCCGCAATCAGGTCGGGGAAGTTGTCCCGGTCATGCAGCAGGCTCATGCCGCCGCTCGATCCCCGCCCGCGAGTATCGGCGACAAGAGATTGCGAACCCGAGCGGAGTCGAAGTCGTCGACTGCCTTCGCTAGGCGCTTGGAATCCAGGGTCCGCGCCTGCTCCAGGGCGCGCCGGCGGACTATTCCCGGCTCCTCAGCCAGACGGTCGGCATTGTGCAATAGGTCGACCAGCAGGAACTCCCGGCTGAGCCGCGACGGAAATGAGGACCGTAGCCGGAAGTCGTAGGGCCGGCCGTCCAGCTCGAAGCGCCCGTGGCGCTTTCGGTTATAGACCACCGGCACATTGTAGAGCTGCGTAGTCCCGACCCCGAGGCCATTGTAGGCGTTAGGCGAGACCATCAGGAACCGATCATCGCCCAAGAAGGCGGCCACCAAGTCTTCCTGGTCCGCCCCGGCCGGGCCAAACCGGGTTTGACGCGGAACCATGTAGAGACCGCCCGACACCTTCTCGAGCCGACCCTCCTCGACCAACTGCCGTAGGTGCCGATCCACGGCGGTCGACCAGCGCGCCAGGTCCTTGCGCCGATACACCTGGCCCGGCCGGAGATGTTTCTTGAGCTCGCTGAGCGCCGTCATCGTCAAAGTCCTTCCTCGCAAAGTTAGGAAGCTCTGACTGACTATGCAAGTTTTCTCATTTAAATTTCATGCACAATGGTGAGACGGAACGACCCAATTTCGCGGCCAACCTCCCTCCTATTGAAGGCGAACCACCCGCCGGAAATGCGTGTCGCGTTCGTCCGCCAGTTGCAGGTTGGTCGGATGTCCTCGCTCCGGCGCCACCGTATCAATTGTGACCTCGCTCACCGCGACGAAGTCCTGAGCCCGCTGCGGTTCGTCCGACGGGATCACCACGACCATGTCGGGCGGGAGGGCTTGGAACTGGCGGATCAACTCAGAAACGGTCATGGGTGCTCACAGTGATCGGCCAGTTTCGACCGGCTCTTAGATCGAAGCCCGCCGTAGACCCAGCCCGCTTAGGGCTGCGAAACAAACTTGGGCCCAAGTCCGTATGATGAATGGGCCGGGCTCGTTCCTAGTTTTGTGCTGGAGGCTCCGGTGGACCGTAGTCATACCATTCCGCCGGCCGTGTAAGCGCGACTTCGCAGCGCTTTGAAAAGGCCCTGACCTTCGTTTCAAGCGCCTGAATCCGTTCTGCCGTGTTACGGAAATCTTGGGCCGTATAACGCATCAGCGGCTCGTCTCTTCCACGGCGCAGGAGCAGGTCATCGGGGTGAGCGCTATGAATACCCCATCGTCCATGCACGATCGTTGCGCGCTCACCTGCCCTGCGACGGATGTCTCGCACGAGAACGTCAAATTCCGATGCTAGGGCACCACCACCGCGAAGACGGATCTTCGCACGGATCATGGATACGCGGGCTCGAAGGCTCTCCACCGCGTCGATGACGGCGCCATGGCTGGCATCCACGCTAAAGACCGTGGTCTCCTCGTACCTGTCGTCGGCTGGATATCGTACGACGTCGGCGTTGGCCATTTCGAAGAGATCGGCCAAGGCATATTCAAGGCTCGACCATTGAGCGGCGACCAATCCTATTCCGATCAAGCAATCAGGCCGCTTGGCAAGTTCCATCAGGCCCCAGGACGAGCCATTGACGTCGGTGGGTTGAGGCATGTCGTTTGTCCGCCTGTTTGGACTTAGCCGCGGGATGGTACGAGGGCTGCTTCAAAACCTGACGTTGGGTCCAGACAAGATCGTCTCAATCACCCTGAGCTTAGAGCAGTGCTGATCGCCCGAGCTATTCGCTCACGATCCGCAGCGCCGCATTGTAGGCCGCTGCCAGCGTGGCCACGGGCGTGAACGGGCGGCCTTCGGCATCTACCAATTCGTCCCCGGCGTCCCTTAGGCGCGCCTCTACCAAATCTATGACTTGTTGCTGGGTCAGAGGCTTACCTCGGTTGAAGACCTGCCGATCGCCGACAAATGGGATCTCATTCCGCATCTCGTCCACGAAGTCGGCGATCTCCGTCTCCAGGTGATGCTGAGGGAATACGCCGATGCCGGCCGCTTCCGGTCTGTCGTGCTGGGTCCTGACCATGACAAAGCGCGAGGAGACCGGTGCGTCCTTCTCGTCGAATGAGAGAAGCAATCCATTGTAGCGGTCGCGAGCGCTGGTCGGCATTGGGAGTGTCATGACCTTGAGGCCAGGTCCGTCGGTCATCTGACCCACGAATGAAAGCGTGGCTCCGAAAGGCAACACGATGCCGATGGTCCGCCGCAGGCGAACCTGGCGCGGCACCTTGGCCGTATGAATGAAGATGCAGGCTTCACGGTCGTCAGACGGTGGGCGAAGTTCAAGGAAAGACTTGAGAATACGGCCGGGCTTGGTGTCGTATCGGTAGATCAGGTACTGTAGCGGGCGATCAGCAGGATCATCCTCGGGGAAGAACCTCTGCCGTACCTGGCTGAAATCCGCCTTCATGAGCGCTGCAAGCGCGCGGACAAAGACCGCGGGATCGCCCGGCTCCTGCGCGGCCCGCGGCCTGCGCCGGTCGTCACGCGCTAAGGCGTTCGTCAAACGCTGGTATTCATTGTGGAGCGCCAGAAGGGCCGTGCGGGCGGAATTATTGAACGGTCGATTTTCTTCAAGTCGATAGAGCGCCTCGAGCGCCTGCATGAGACCGAGAAGTCGATCCCGATTTTGCGGACGTTGCGTGACACCGCCGATTAGGCGGCGCAATCCCGTAGCGTCGGGAAGGGCGGCCTCCGGAACCAGATTGGCCAAGTAAGTGGCGAGGACTTCGGGTGAGGTGCCGAATGTCCTTTTAACATCAAGCAGGGCATCGACGACCACGCGGACCCGCTGGCGGTCCCAGAACGCAGAATGTCTCGGTACGCGCGCCATGCGTGCAGCTCGCCCCCCAGCAATTTCTGCGGGTTCCGCCATGGCGGACAAAGCTGAGCCTGTCAATGATCGGCAAGGTAGCCGACCGGCGGACGTCCCGGAAACGCCCGCCGACGGCCTTTCAATCAACCGGGAAGTGGCGGCGACCATTGCGGCCCCTCGAGAGCGGTCACGGCGGCCGGAAGGGGGCCGCTGACAGCCGCCGCAGGCCCGAACGTCTTGATGCTATCGTCCTCCAAATGCCCCCAGGCGTCGCCGGTGAATGCCAAGGGGCCTGAGCTGCCGCACGTCAGCAACCTTTGCCCCCAAACTGTTGCCGGGCGAACCAGGCTCTGCCCCGCTATCCGTGAGGCCAGAACCCATTCCATGGCGGCCAACGCCATCGGCGCGAAGTCGAAGGACCGTGTTTCTCGGCCAAGGCAGGAGCCCAAGTTCAGCGGGGCTCCGGTGACCAAACGCTGCCGGGAAGGACCGACGCCGTCTGCGCGCGTGTGGCAAACGTGGTCGAAGGCATGCGCAGGGCCGGCCAAGGTCCAATCGCAGGTCTCGGCAAGCGTGGAGCATCGCAGGTGTTCGCCCAACAGCAGATGCCGAACAAGTAGGGCAGCGACGTTGAGGCCCTTGAAGCGCATGGCGACGAAGACCTTGGCGACGCCGACCCCGGCCCAGCCGTCGTGTGGCGCCAAACCGCGGCCGGCGGAGCCGACGTGCAAATGGCGATTGTGGGCGAAGAGTTGGACCAGGAAGACGGGCCCGCCCAGGTCCAGTCCGCAGGTTTCAGCCCCGGCGTCGTCGAACGTCGGGCCGTCTGGCAAGACGGACCAGGCGGTGAAGATTGCCGCCCGCGCTTCGCCGAAGCGCGTGGAACCGCTGATCCGCTTTCCCACGCCTGTCCACATGCCGTGCTCGAACGGCGGTTCAACGCACCCCCGAGCGGCAACATCCGGCCGCTGCGCGACGGTCCGGCGCCCAGAACGCGGCTTGGCCAGGTTGTCGCCCGCCCGGTCCCCGGACGCGATGGCGTGCTCAACGCTCGAGCCCGCGCGGGTGGCGGCCACGTCAGCGGGCGGGGGCGGCGCGCTGATCGCCGAGGCGTCGAGGGCCATTCGTTCGGCCCGCTCGGCAATCAGTCGGCGCAAGCGCCGGCGCTCGGCGGTGATCCGGGCGACGTCGAGCGACGCCGGCGCCTTGGCGACCATGGGATCGACATGCAGGCCGGTGGGGGCGCCCTCGTCATTGGCGGCGAAGATACCGCCGCCGCCACCACCGCCGCCGCCATTGCCCGTGGCGCGCGAACCGCCGGTTGGCGGAACGATCGGGACCACCTGACAGGACGTCACCCGACGGATCATGCCGTCGAGTTCTACAAAAAAGAAAACCGCGACCGGGGCGCCGGTGCGGGGATGACGAACTCGAGTTTCGAAGGCCGCCAGCGGCAGGCGACGCGGGATCACATAAGGTGCGTCGGCTGGGATTTCGCCTTGCGCGACGAGACGCATCGTCCCGAGGAGGTCGTTCAGGTCGTGGATGGCCAGCACCTGCTCGACGCTGCGATCGACCGCTACAGTCGGCAGCGGCCGCGCGAGATGGGGCGCGAGGCCCATGCGGGGCACATAGCAGACACACTGTCCAAGAACGTCCGAATGATAGACGTAGGAAACCGCAGGTGCATTTCCGACGAGCGGCGGTTTCGGCGACCGTACGAAGGCCAGCGTTTCCGGGGTGGGGTGGGGCTCGTCTTGCATAGCGACCTCCAAGCTTGGCCGTGTCGATCAGTGGGAGAAGTTGGCGTAGAAGTTCGGGGCAGCGTAGTGCTCGAGCGCCTGGCCGAAGACGACGCGCAGACTGCGCTCTCCGGCCGTCAGGCAGGGGTCGGCGGCGAATTGCGCCATGGCATCCCGCACGAGGTCGAAGTGGTCGGTGGGCAGCACATACATGCGCTTCTGCAGCTCATCGAAGGCGGCAAGGGTGCGGCCGACCTCGGACCAGACCCGGTGGTTGGCTGCCGGGCGGACGAAGCCAACCGACTCTATGCTGCGCCATGAGGCGATGTTGTCTTCCGCCACTGCGGCAAAGATCAGGAATTCGGGGTCGTCGAGGGCCTGGATGCGTTGCTCGACCAAACGGATCACAGCGGTCCGCATGATCAGCTTTTGGAGTCCGAAGCCTTGGAATGCAGGCGCCACGCTGATCGCGCCGATCTCGTAGACTTGCCCGTTGCGCCAATCGAATACGCCGCCCTGGGCGCAGATGTGCTGGCCTTCGTCGTCGATGGTGGCGGTGGACTGCAGTCGGAAGGCCAGGGAGTCCTCGATGGCGCCGCCGAAGACGTCGTCGGGCCGCGGCTTGAGATTTCCCGAGGGGTATCGGTCGAGGAAGCCCTTCAGACGGCGCAGTTCGGCTTCGGGCTGCTCGGGATCGGCGATGGTCAGCCATATCCTCTCTCGCTGTCGGCCTGTGCCCGGCATTGTCATGGCCCGTCCCCTTCCTAGCCTGCCCTCCCCCGAGGCTTTTTCCGGCGGTCGGCCGCCGTCCCGTATCTCTGATGTAGACCGCAGCGATACAACATGCAACAAATTTGCGTGTCGTTAACTTTATCGATTCACGATTCCCAAAGCTCGCGTCGTCAAACTGGTTCGGCGCTCAACCCCTGTAGAGGAAGCCACACATGACCCAAGCTCTCGGAGGCCGCCGCCCCCAAGGCCGCTCGCCTGGCGCAAGAACAACCTTGCGCTGTGTCACAACCTCCCTATAAGGGGCCGCTTGTTGCGTGATGCACAGCAGTTGCGTGACAATGGCTAGACACTATCTATGCACTGTCTATGCACTCGGCGCCCTGGCGCCCCCTGCAGTTCCCTTAGGAGGTTACCGTGACCCTTGCCCTACTGCGAACGTCAGGCATGATCCGGGCGGCGATGTTCTATGCATTTGCACAGGAACTCCGCCGGCTCGAAGGCACTGACGTCGCGCCAAGCTCGTTCGCTCAGGTTCTGAAGGAAGCGATCGACGACTACGGCGTCGAACCATCGTCGATCAGCAGCACCTTTCGCGTGACCCGACCCACCGTCTCCCGCTGGAAGAGCGGCGAAGCGACGCCCGGAATATATCTTCGTCGCGAGGTCATCGGTTGGATTGCTGCGCGCGTCGAGGAGTTTGCGACCGCCGGCGAGCCCGATCGCCGCACCAATGTCATCCATCTGTTCCGGGTGGCCGACGCGATGGATCCTGTCTGATCTGCAACCAACGGCTCCCGAGGGAATCCCTCTCGGGAGCCATTGGCTTTCGCCAGCACACACCGCGGCGCCCATCGATGTGCTCCTAACCGGGTCCGTCCAGGCGCATCCACCGGCCCGATCCGTCCTGAGCGGCGACCTGAAAGGCTAGGTGATCGGCACGGTTTCCACGGCGAGGCGCACCGAACCCCAGTTGTTTCAATAGAAGCCGGCCGGATCGTTGCAGAACACGAACAGGCGCCCCGCCTGGATCATCGGGAGCTCGCAGGCCGATCCCATCGCGAAGGTCGCCCGCGCACCGCCTTCCTCACCACGTTTCCGGGGCGATCTGGTCGCGGTACTCGATCGGCGGCACGACGCGTGAACAACGGCCGCTGAGCTTGGTCCACAATCCGACCGACCGTCGAGACGCCGATCGCATGGGGGTCTGGGACGGGAATTCGTGACCGTCCCGAACGGAGAGGCCTGGGAGGCGATGGACATTCTGGCTGTCCTCGCCGTCCCACCTGCCGCGGCGTGACTCGAAGGTGTCATCCGAGATGCGGCCACTATACCGGGCCGCAGCGCTAGGCGGCGATCCGGGCGGCGTCGCGCAGAAAGAACGCCCAGCCAAAGCGACCCTTCAGGCTCTGCGCCTTCCGCACATCGTCGAGACCGATGGCGAGGCCCAGGGCGGGAATGTTGCCAAGGGCGTTTTTCGTGATGGCAGCCAGAATATTGGGCCTGGCTTCGTCAGCGAGCTCGCCCAGGGCGTCCACATACAGGCGGCCGAGATCGGCCAAGGAATTGCTGGCGACCAACTCTGCGTGCTTGGCGCGGAAGGCGGCCAGGAATGGTGAGCATCGAAGGTCCAAGATCTCGGGCCAGCCCAAGGCCCCGACATCGGGCGCCGGCGCATCGAACCCCGTCCACTCCTCTTCGCGGTATGTCCTGGGATCGCGATGGACCGAGGCGAGGATACTGGCGCCGTGCTCGCCGCCCAGGAGCGTCGCCCCTCCGAAGAACCCCTGCCAGTAGTGGAGGTCAGCGAGCACGAAGCTGGCCATGCGGAACTGCTCGAAGGCCACGGCCTGCGGCTTTCCACCGCCAACATCCCAAGTGGTCATGACGCTCTTCGCGGCCGCCTCGAGTTCCGGCTCCTGGTCCCATGACAGCTTCCGCTTATCGCGAACGGCGTCGGCAATTTCGGGAGCGACGTCAGTGACGGGCCGCCAGAGTTCGAGCAAGCGTCGCTCAGATTTGGCGTCGAGCTGCTCTTCACCATCGTCGTGCAGCAGGGTCCCGTCACCTCTGAGATGGATCAGCGAAGTGAAATAGATGCGATCGAACAAGAGCGTCGCGAGCTTCAAGCGGGCCGCCGGCATCGCCTCCAGCGACCATTGGGCCGTCCAGGAGAAGTAGGCCTGGTTCAATTGCGCCTCATCCCAAATCCACCTGAGCGTCGCCACTCGGGCTAGTCTGCGAGACCCTATAGCTCAACACTCGCAAACTCGGTGACGAACCTTACTCCGCCGCCATCCAACCTGCGTCCAGCGCCCTGCCCGCCATCCACGCATCCAGGTCGGCTTGCGCGTAGACCACGCGCTTACCGATCTTCCGACTGACCGGCCCTGTCCCGGCCCAGCGGTAGGTGTGCAGCGTCGGCACTGACAAACCCACATAAGCCGCGGCCGCCTCAGTGGGCAGCCAGCGGGTCTGACTGACGCGTCCCAGCAGCGACTGGGCCCGCGCGCTCTCGCCGGCATCGGCGGCCAGCGAAGGCGCGCTCGGCCCCGGTTCAAACGCCACGAGCTCATCGCCTAGAAGCCGCGACATCTCCGCCGAAATCCTGGCGGCCGCATCCTTCACTGGATGTTCGGCCAAGTGGGCGTAACGGTGGGTGGTCTTGGCGCTGCGATGTCCCAGCAACGCGCCGATCACCAGCAGACTGTCGCCGGTCGCCGCGCCGAGGCTCGCGAAAGCATGGCGCAAGTCGTGGATGCGCACGTCGTCCAGTCCCGCGGCAGCGCGGATCCGCTCCCAAGGCCGCTGCAGGTTGACGAAGTGCCCCGTGCCCCATTCTCCGGGCAGGACGTATTCAATGTTGCTGCCCTCCGGGCAGATGCCGTCGATCACCTTGAGCGCCGGCGCCCCGATGTGGACGATCTTGTGCCCGGTCTTGCTATCCGGAAGCCTGAAGCATCGGTGATGCCGGTCGACGAAGCCGGGCTTCAAGGTGAGCACCTCGTTCTTGCGGCAGCCGGTGAGGACCAGGAGGCGGATCGCCGCGATGGCGGACGGCGACTCTACGCCGACCGCCTCGGCCGCCGCCAGCGCCTCGCCCAGGCGAGCGATCTCGGCCGGCGACAGGAAGCGCTCCAGCTTCTTCTCCGGGAAGCGCCGGACCCGGAAGGCCGGGTTGTCGGGGCGGACGCCACGAGCGACGGCGAAGCCCATGGCCGCCGACAGGGTCACCACCGCGGAGTTGGCGGCGCCCTTCCCGCCCCGCACTATCGACAGGCCGCGCTTTTTGGCGGTCTTGGCGGTGCGCCGGGTCTTGCCGGCCGCCACGTCGGCCAGCAACTGGTCGACATCCTGGCGGGTGACCAGGCTGGCGCGCTTGGCGCCCAGGAGCGGCTTGATGTGATTGTCGATGTCCGAGCGGGCGGAATCGATCGAGGTCTGCTTGCGGGTCGCCAGGCCCTCGGCGAGGTACTGGTCGCAGAGTTGGGCCACGGTCACCTCCTTGCGGGAGCCCAGCTTGGAGTCCTGGGGGTCCTCGCCACCAGCCACTTGGCCTTGGAGCACCCGGGCGCGGTCGCGCGCGGTCTCGACCGTCCAGGGCGAGCCGTGGGCGCCGATCTGGTACTGCCGCGCGCGCCCGGCGAAGCGGTATTGCAGGATGTAGCCGCGGTGGCCGCCGGGGCGGACGCGGACGCCGAAACCCACGACCTCGCTGTCCCAGAGGAACTGATCCTTGGGCCCTGGTTCGACGGCTTCGACGATCTTCCGGGTGAGTTTCTGACGCTTGTCCGACATGACGCTGACCTCGCGTCCGGCGCCGCTTACCCGTCTTCGCTGGTAAGCGCATGGTAAGCGCCAGGACGAAAATTACAGCGTACAGGCTCGCACAGTCGGCGACTTAAGTCAATGTTTTTGCTACGTAAATCGTGTAATAGCGTACAATCGGAAAAGGCCTGGACGGGCTTGGTAAGGCTGAGGTCCAGGGTTCGAATCCCTGTCGTGGCACCACTATGCGAATAGGCCCCGCGGCCGAGGCTGCGGGGCCTATTTGTTTTTCCGCCGACTGGAGCCTAGCGTTCCGGGTACGGCTTCGGTCTCAGCGGCGCCAGCAATTTCGCAAACAAGCCTACCGGTCCGCGATCGCTTCTCTGCGTGGAGGAACCAACCTTTCGCAGCGCCTTAAACGGCGCCGCGTCGTCATCTGCCCGATATCCACAGATGGCCTTGCCGAGATCGAGCGCCACGTCGTGAACGAAGTCGGTGCTGGAGTCCTCGCCGCCGTCCTGCCGCTGTTCCTCGAATGCGGCCTCTCGAATGCCGGCAAGCGCTGGCGGCGGCGCGCCAGTGACATCAAGCCTGAACTTGGAGCCAGTGTTGTCGTGGAACACCCGCCAGAGCTCGACACCATCCCGCGCGGCGGTCAACGAACTCGTCATCTCGACCTTGTCCTCGAACTGGCAAGCGAGCGCGAGGCCGAAGCGGGAGAGCTCAAGGACTCTCTGCTGATCCGCCCAATCTAATTTTTCACAAAAGATCATCAGCCACTGATCAGGAAACTCCCGGCAGGAGAATTGTGCGGAACGAGTCCCCGGAACAACCTCGTCGTCGCCTTCCATCAGCTCCAGATGACCTAGGACGTCTGCTTTGGCCGCACCCTGCACTGCCACCCAGGAAGCCATCCAGCCCATCTTCACCACCCCCATGCTCACTGAACAGTCTGTGAGATGGTATGAAGAACAAAAACGGAACAATCAAGGCAGACCTAGGACTCATCATCTGCTACTCGGGAGGTGTAGACGCCATATACAGAGGGTAGGAAGCCAGCGAGTACGCCCACGTCGCGCGGGAGAGTGTGATCGACACGATAGTTCGATAGGGGTTGGTAGTACGCTTGCCTCTGTCGTTTTGTGAGATCCGCGAAGCGTCCGACTCCTTCAAGGCAGGACGAGGGATGGCGGTGGCTTGGCCGAAGCGCTATTCACCCGGGTGGAATTGTTCGGCGAAGGATCCGCCTCGCATGGAATTCGCGGTGTTCTTGGCGGGCCGGCTCTTGGCGCGGGGCGATCTGGCGACCGCAGCAAGGGCGGCTTACGAGGGCCCAGCCGGAGCGCTCGTTGTCATCGACGGTTCGACCGGCCGTAGTGTCGACTTGGACCTCCGCGGCTCGGTGCCCGATGTCCTGGCGCGTTTGCGTTCAACCCCGGCGCCAAAGGCCAGCCGCGGCCGGCCGAAGCTCGGCGTCGTCGCCCGCGAAGTCACCCTCCTGCCCCGCCACTGGGACTGGCTGGCAATCCAGCCCAGCGGGGCGTCGGCGGCCCTGCGCCGGCTGGTCGACCAGGCGCGGCGGGCGACCGATGACGCCGGCGCGGTGCGCGAGGCACAGGAGGTGACCTATCGCGTGATGACCACTCTCGCCGGCGACCTGCCCGGCTATGAAGAGGCGACGCGCGCCCTCTTCGCTTCCGATCGCGCGAGGTTTGAAGGACTTATTGCGGCCTGGCCCCAGGATGTCGGCGCCTATGTCGGCGAACTCAGCGAGAGGGTTTGGCCCCCTTCGCCGTGACCTGATCCTCGAGCGCGTGCTCAGCCTCGTGGGTCTGAACCGCGAGCGCCCTTGCGGCGTCGCAAGCGACGATTTGCGCCCCGCGCGTGGCGTAGCCGATCTCGAGATCAGCCTGGATTGGGACCGCCGGCAGCCGGTAGAGCGCGCACGCCGCTTGAGCGGCCTGCGGCATCTGGATTCGCGGCGCAGCCGGCAAGCGCGGCGTCTGCGAGGCACAGGCCGTCATCAGCATTGCGCAACCGAGCAGCGCGGGCGGGATCAAGCGGCGCATTCGCGTCCTCCGATTTCAAAGCTTCAGGCATCAGTTGGGCGACCACACCATTGGCGGCGTCGCGTTGGCGGACCACGACCTCGACCCGCTGGGCGCTCTGCTGCGCGCCCTGGGCCTCCAGGCCCGCGACAGCCGCCTTGGCCAGCGCCGCCTCGGTCTTCGGCCGTTCCTTGAGCGCATCGTCATGGCGGCCTTTCCAATAGAGGCCGCCGGCCGCCGAAAGCACGGTCGCGATCGCCACGAGGATCAGGATGAGCCGCGGGGTCATTCGGGCAGCCCCAGGCCATAGCCGCCAGCGCGGCGGGTCAGCACCTGCCGGCGCAGCCGCGGGTCGAAGCTGATGTGCGCCCAGGTCCCCTCTTCGATCAGCTGGTCGAAGGCGATGTCGGCCTCCGAGAGCGTCCGGCAGATCGCCAGAGGATCGCCGAAGCCGTAGCAGTTGAAGTCCACGGCGTGGCCGGTCAGGTGCGCCGAGGTCGCCGCCCCGCCGACCGCGCGGTTCAGCGCCCGGCAGCGGTAGCCGCTGGAGACGCTGATCACCCGGCCGCCCAGCAGCCGGCGGACCTCCTCCATCCGCGCCGCGGTGGTCCGCAGCGTCGCCACCACCTCAGGCGGCGGAGTGTTATCGAACTCGCGATGCTGCGTGCAGGCGAGCTCCTCCAGCGCAAAGTGCGCCGTGAGCTGAGTAGCCATGTCCGTTGTCCTGTTTGTGTGTCGGCGCGCCTTAGGGCGCGGTGCTGCGCGCGGCGTGGGCCAGCTTGGCCCAGTCGGTGACCGTCGCGCCCGCCAGGTAGAGCGTCGCCGTGACCACGTTGGCGCCGATCAACGCCAGGCCGAGCCATCGGAGCGCCGCGGCGTCGTCCAGCCGCCAGACGATGCCGCCGATCCCGGCGCAGTTCAGCACCGTCACGGCATAGGTGTAGATTCGCCGCCAGAGCCAGCGGATCTCAACGGGCGGAGCCATCGGCGACCTCCATCACAGCGGCGGGTTGTACATCTCTCTCCAGGCGCGCCACGCGGCCCTGGTCCGCGGCCCAGACCTGGGCCAACGCCCAGGCGAGCAGCGAGAGGGCGATCGCCCAGAAGCGGTTCTTCAGGCCCTCGACCGCCTTCAGGGTGCCGGCGGCCGAGGCTCTGATTTCGCCAAGGCGCTCCTCGCAGCGGGATTCGTGATCCACGAGGCGCTGTTCGAGGGCAGCTAGGCGCTCCCTTTCACCAGCTTGGGGTGTGGGACGGGTCATCCGAGCGGAATCCCGCCCCAGCCCTTGGAGCCCAGCCCAATACCTGCTGACGCGTTGACGTTCGTATTTTGACCCGTTGTCTGCGTGCTCGATGTCCCGTTCGTCGCCTGCCCGGTGAACAGCCCGATCGGCAGCCCGCTCAGCATCGCCACGATCTGGGCGGTGCTCGTCTCCGGGGCCTGCAGTTGCTGCTGAGTGATGTTTCGCAGGTCGTCGCCGGTCGCGAGCTGGGAGGCGATGTTAGCGCGCTGGTTGGCGTCGTAGGCTGTCGACGCATCGACGATCCCCTGCGCCGAGGCCAGCCGTTGCGCCTGTTGTTGTTGCTGAAGTTGGGCTTGGGACGTGGCGCCGCCGAGGGCCTGAGCGAAGCCCTGCGATCGCAGCGCGCCCAGCGACGTGGCCCGGGCGCGCGCAAGTTCGCCCTCTGTCGCCGATTGCGTCAGGGCCGCGCCAGACCCCCCGAAGGCGCCGGAACCAGCGAGGTCGAGAGCCTGCTGCGCGCGCACCTTCCCATCGCTGGCGTCGAGGTCCGCCGACGTCGCGTTGACCACCCCGTTCAGGTACGGGTCCATGAACTGGCCGATGTTGGCCGAAATGCTCGGCGCCTGCCGGTTCGCTACGCCGCGATACAGATCCAGCGCCCCGTCGAAATTCCACGGCGATCCGGACAGCACGCCGGCGTTGGCGCCCGCCGCCGTCTGCAGCGGATTGACGGGTGCGACCTGCGACTGCGGGTCCTGCCCCACCAGGCCGCCGACCCGTCCCGCCACGCTCTGCGTCAGGTTCGAGGCCCAATCTGGCACGACGGGCATTGTCGTGGAGTTGATCTGGGTGTTGGACGTCCCGCTCGAATTCGACTTCGAGCCCCCGATCTTCAAGCTCATCTAGAGATCCTTTGCGATGATCCGCGCCAGCGGCGCATAGCCCTTGGTCCGAAGTGTCCGCGCCCAGCCGTCGCGGCCGATCACCAGCGCGCGACGACAGCCGCTCTCACGGCCCCAGGCTTCCGCCAGCGGCAGGAGGCCGTCCTCCAGCTCGTCCCGCGCGCCGCCGGCGAGCCAGATCAGCAGGCGCCGCTCCGCGGGATCCTGCTCAACGGCGGCCACCAGGGCGCTCGCCGCGCCCGGCCAGAACCGCGCCTCGCCGCGATCGACCGCGGCCTTCACGTCTTCAAGCGAATGCGTCCGTCCGGCATGGGCCAAGGCCGCATCGAGCCAGGGCGCGCAGCGCGCCCAGTCGGTGTCGAGGCTCAATGGCGCCCGGCCGGCGTCGCATCGAACACCGGCTGGCCGATCCGGCAGGCGGTCGGCGCGCTGGAGCCGGCGAAGATCACCTTGAACAAGCGCCCCGAAATCAGGACGTCCGACTTGGCGTCGCCGGGCGCCATAGCCGGCGCCGCGACCACCTGCTCGGCGTCCTGTGGATGCCGGCGCCCCGAGACGCTCACTGTCACCGGGCCCTGCTGATCCTTGAAATCCGGCCAGATCTCCCGGACCAACAGGCAGGTCTCCGGATCGAGATAGCTGTCCGCTGTCTCGATGAACCAGGCGAACGGCTGGCCGTCGGCCGAGTGACCCTTCTCGTGGTGATAGACGCGACCCTCATAGGTCACGCCCAGGGGATAGAGCGAGGGCCCCGCGTCGACGAAGGCCGTGCGGGCCATCACCCCCCGATGCCAGGCGCCGGCGTCCGCGCCCGAGAGCGCCAGGGCCAGGTAGCGGCTGTTTTCATAGCCGTCGCGGCTGTCCGGATAGTCGAAGCGGATCTCCGAGAATTCGCCGTTGGACGAGGCGGTGATCTTGTCGCCCTGGCTCGCCGCCAACTGATCGGCGAAAGCCTGGCGGATGGGACATGGGATCGGCTCGGGCTGGCCGCCGACGCCATAGCTGTAGAACTGCCGGTCCGGGCTCGCCCAGAACGCCGTCTGGCCCACGACCACCGCCGCATTCGGCCCGATCAGGCCGCAGTTGCGCCCCACCCGGTCGAACCGCCAGGGCTCGTTCAACGACCCCACGAAGGTCCCCAGGAAGAGCGCATCGCTCGTCCATACGAGCATATAGGGCCCGCACATCCGCCCGGCCACGATCCGGCCGCCGCCGGTCAGCACATATTCCCGCGCCGTCGAGCCGGTCGCGAGCGTGCTCCACTCGGTGTTGTCTCGGATCGAGGAGTGGCGGATGCAGAGCGGGTTGAAGGTCCCGGAGACCTCCTCGTTGCAGCCCAGCGCGAAGACTTGGTAGCCGCCGTTCAGCGGCGCCACCAGCATGTGCGTCACATTGGCCGGCGCATTGGCCAGCGCCGCTGCGGGCGCGGCTGTGTTGTTGCTCCAGGCGAAGATCGTCTGGTTGCGCGGGCTCGCCAACAGGTTCTGTCCCCACGCGCCGAACGACCAGGTGAGTGGGAAATAGTCGGTGGTCGAGGGCTGGCCGAAGGCGCCCACCCCGTAGGCGCCCGTGCCGTAGCCGGCGCTCCCCGCCCCGTCGATCGCGCCCACGGTGAACCCGGACGCCGGCGTGATGTCGAACAAGGCCCCGCCCTGCCAGAGCTGCAGTTTCGAATGCGTCCCGAAGGCGACGTTCAGCACCGCGGCATTGTCCGTCCAGGGAAAGGCCGAGCGACAGACGCCGATAAGCGCCTCGGCCATCAGGCTCTCCCAACCCCCGATCGTCTGCGCCCGCCCCAACCGGAACCGCACATTGGACCCATCGGCCCACCGCCCGGCGCCGGCAAAGCTCGTGTCATCGCCGTTCAACCCCGGCGGAAGGTCGAGAGGAATTCGCATGTTCGTCTCGCTTGACTGGAAGAGATCGTGCGATTGACCGTGGTGGTCGATGATGGACGATGCCCACGGCGAGCACGGAGCCGCCGCGGACGCTTAGCAACCAGTCTCAAGGTCGTTGACGGCGCCAGTTGCGGCTTCCACCAGATCGTTTGAGTGCTAAGCATTGATCGGAAGGGTTGTGAGCGTCGCTGCAATCGAGCGATATTTCCCAATGGACGACAGCAGCCTCGGTCAAACCTCCTCCGACCTCCTGGAGGCAATTCGACTTCATAGAGCGGGCGATCTTGACCGCGCTGCCGCGGGTTACCGCGCAGTTCTAGCAACTGGTGAAGATGCTACGGCACTGTGCAATCTGGGCTCGATTCAGCGGGTTAGAGGTGCTGTCGGTGAAGCTGAAGACCTACTGCTGCGCGCCGTCGAGCTTCAGCCAGAGCGGTCGCCGGCGCGGCTGAATCTTGCGAATCTATTGTTTCAAATGTGCCGCCTGGATGAGGCGGGAGAAGCCTACGCAGAGGTCATTAGGCTCGACCCGACCAATCGGCAGGCGAAGCGCGATCTTGGAAACGTCTACCTGGCACTGGGGCGGGACATCGAGGGTTGGGCTCTCTATGACGAACGCCCGGAGCGGATGAACTCGCAGGGAAGAAATCTAAGTTTCCCCGAGTGGCGCGGTGAATCACTTGCCGGAAAACGGCTCATTGTGCTGGCCGAGCAAGGCTTCGGAGACCTGATCTTCGCCGGGCGCTACCTGTGGTCTCTAGGAGCGGCTCACGTCACCTTCGCCTGCCGCCCTGAGCTTTGCCGCCTGTTCTCACAGTTGCCAATCGAGGTCGTTCCCTGGCGGGAAGGTATTTCGATCAAAACGTATGACTACTGGGCGTTACCGCTGTCGCTGCCACGATGGGCTCCGCCCGTGATCGCGCCGTATTTTTCCGGCTCGCCGCGCGGCGCCGGCCGCATAGGCGTCGCGTGGCGCGGCAATCCCCTCCCCGATCCTGGCAGATCTCTTCCTGAAGCCCTCGGTACGCGCTTGCTCGCCATTCCTGGTGCCATCAGTTTGCTTCCTGAAGACAGTGGCGCACGGGACTTTCAGGACACCGCGGACCTAGTTGCCGGGCTCGATGCCGTGATCTCGGTCGACACCGCTATCGCCCATCTGGCTGGGTCAATGGGGAAACGGGCGATTGTTCTCCTTCAACACAACTCCGCCGATTGGCGGTGGCGAGAGCGATCACCATGGTACCCGCGCGTGACCGTCGTCCGGCAGCCGGGCGCAGGAGACTGGGCACCCTCAATTCGCAAAGCGACTGATTTGGTGCTCTAGCGCGGCCGGATAAGCCAGATCACCAAGCGGCCCGCGCCACCCGGGCCGGACATGTTACCGCCTTCTCACACCCGAGCCGCCGCCCCAGCTGCCACCCGAACTAGTCGGTGTACCGTTGCTGCCATCCGAGCCAACGCCGCCCAAAAGGCCCGGGCCTAGGTCGGAGAAGCCCGCTCCGCCACCACCCCCGCCCTCGCCGCCGAGGGGTGCCCCGCCAGCGCCGCCATGATCTCCGGGAGATCCTTGGACGCTTGGCCCACCGCCTGATCCGCCCACGCGATTTATGTCGCCACCGGAAGCCGTACCACCGATACCACCGACGGTTCCGACATTCGCGGCGCCGCCCTTGGCGGTTATGACAACGCCAGTTGGAAGAGTAACGATCGTATCGCCGCCGCTGTTACCGTTCGTCGTAGTTACGTTCCCTGCCCCAGGCGCACCAACAGAATAGGAAATCGCTTGGCCCGGGGTCAGTCGCACGCGCTTGAAAAATGCGCCGCCGCCCCCACCGCCAGCGCTTACACCGCCAGATGATCCCCCGGAGCCTCCAGCGCCAAACCCAAAGATCAAGGCCTGACAAGGTGTTGTCGCTATGATCGAACCTGATCCGGTGGTTGCATCTGTGGTTCCGACAACACCTACCGTTGCATCTCGACGAGACTTCCTTGCCGCAAGTGACTGCCCAACGAGCCCTCGGAGTGGTTGACCGGCCACTAGTAGTCGGCCCATTCGGCGTTGAACGTCACCGCCCCTGTCACACCGACAGCCGCATACAGAATCTCGTTCGGCGTCAGGATTAGTGGATTGTCGTCCGAAAAACCGAAGTCCGTCACGGGTGCCGCCGTAGTCTGCGCCATCGCATAGGCGGCCATGAGCGCGCTCACGATGAAAAACTTGCTCGTCCCGGCGTCTCTCGAGCGAAAGAGCTGGAGTTGTGTCGCGGTGACGGTCGCGAGGGGGATGGCTCCGATACGCGTCACCCTCGATCCGTTGGGGCCCGCCGTCACCAGAGCCACCGTGTTGCTCGGCGAGGTCGTGTAGGTTGTGTTCGCCGTGGTGCAGGCTGCGTTCCCTGACTTCGGCGTCTGCGGTGTGATGATGGAATTGGCTGTGCCGGGCATGGATGCTCCTTAGAGGACGACGGCGAGCGCCACGGCCCGCCCAAGGAAGGCTGCGTTGTCGGTGAGATCGGCGGTGGAGAGGTTCGCCCAGCTCGCCATTGTCCCGTTGGTCTTGATGACCTTGCCGGCGTTGCCGAGCTGGGCCGGCAGGTTCCCGGCGTTGGCCGTGAAGGCCAGCTGATCGACGTACTGCTTGACGCTCAGGCCGCTATAGCCGGGCGTCTTTACGTTCGACCCGTCGCAATAGACAGGCAGGATGTCGCCGGCTTGGAGCGTGACGCTCGACCCCGCGCCCGTGGTGACGGTCAAGTCGGCGGCGCAGGCGTTCCACAGCAGGTAGGCCTTGCTCACCGAAGGGATCGTCACCGTGAACGGGCCCGACCCGGTGAACTTGATCATCGCCGCGCGCGCCTCGTCGTCGCCGGCATTGGCCGTGGAGAGCGCGGCGTCTGCGGTCAGCGCCTTGGCCAGCCAGCCGGCCACCGCATAGTCGGCGTGGCCCAACGCGGCGTTCAACTTGTCGCCCCACAGGTTGATGTTCTCGCCGGTGAACTGCAGCTCCAACCGCAGCGACGGGGACCAGGACGAGGGCATCAGACGATCACCGCGCCGGTGTCCTGCCGGATCCAGTGGGCCCCGTTGGAGTGGGCCAGGATGTTCAGGTCGCTGACCAGCGCCACGCATTGCGGATAGGACGCGGCCGGCGGCAATTTCGCTTGAACCGCCGCGAACACGGGCTTGGGCTCCTCCGGCGTCTGCAGCTCCCGGATCGCGTTGTGGATCGAGGTCAGGACGGCGTGGAAGGCGGCCGGGATTCCCGGGCCGATGGGCGTCAGCATGGTCAGAAGCCTCCTGTGATGTCGAAGGGAGCGCCGGCGCGCGGCGGGATTTCGGTGACGAGCGTCCGCGCCGCGCGGACGCGGGCGTCCTTCGTGTTGATCTCGGCGATCGACCGCTCGAGCCGCGCCTCGTAGGCGCCGGCGAGTTCCGCGTCGCGCAGGAACGGTCCCGCCTCGCAGAGCGTCGCGAACAGATAGGCGTCGGGATAGTCGGCGAGCAAGCCGTTGGTCGGCGCCGCGTCGGACAGTGCGAACTTCGCGAGCATCCGCAGCACGAGGTCGTAGGCTTGGTCGCAGGGCCGGTCGAACGCCAGGCTGGCCCCATCGATCGACCAGCTGCAGGGCTCGCCGCGCAGACTGGAGGCGCCCAGCAGGCTGGGTTCTATGAACCGTAGCGCCCGCCGCTCGCCACCGATCACGATCCAGAGCGCCAGCGGCTCGGCGAACCCGTTCGGTAGCGGAATCGACCGCGCGCCGGTTGTCGCCGAAAGCGCGGCCTCCGTCTCCGCGAGCCTGGCCCGCAGCACCCGGTTCAGCCGGACCTCGGCGAGCGTGATGAATTCGGGAATGCGCTGGGTCAGGTCGCCGCGCACCAGCCAGTTGGCCGCGGCCGCCTGCAGCTCGGCATAGGTCGTGATCGCCATCGGCGGCCTCGAAGCGGGAAAGGGGGAAAGGGTCCTGGGCGGCTGTCGCCAGCCGCCCAGGAGGTTCAGCGGGAGGGAGCCGCTAGTGGTTGGCCAGCCGGCAGGCGAGCTGCGGGCGGATGGTCTTGAAGCCGTAGAGAACGTCGAGACGGCAGGGGAATTTGTCGGAGTTGATGTCGTACTGGCGCACGATCCGCATCGACACCCCGTCGAAGGCCTCGCGGGCGGCGAAGTCGACGCCCCGCGGCATCACCATGTCGGCGCTGGCGAACGCGAACGCCCCCTTCTGATAGGCCATGGAGATTCCGTAGTTGGTCGAGGCCGTGCCCGCGAAGGTCACCACCGCCGCGCTCGCCGGCGAGCCCGAGACGTTCTGAGCCGCGCCCGTCGTCACGATCGCCGGGCTGATCGGGAAGGAGGTGGTGCTCGCGCCCGACCCGACCGTGAACTGCTGCAGGATGCCCGTGGACTGCTTGGTTTCCGGGTGCACCCGGAAGACGCCGGCGACGGTGAAGACATCCCCCTGCGCCGGAATGCCCGTGCCGGTGTTCACCGTCAGGGTCGCCCCGGTCTGCGAGGCGCCGTTGACCTGATAGCCCGCCGCGGCGCTGCGCGGATGCGACGGCCACAGCGTGTTCTCCATGAAGTCGAACCCGGCGGTCCGGCCCATGAAGCCTTCGCGGTTCTGCTTGCTGATCGTGGTCTGGTCGTTGAACAGGCCCTTCAGCGCGTCCACCAGGTCGACGTTGTCCTGGGTGTTCAGGTTACAGGTCCGCCCGTTCAGCGGCGCCAGGTTGTCCACCAGGATCTTGCGGCCCTGCAGCACCTTGGTGAAGCTCGCCGCCTGGCCTTGGTTGTCCACCTGGTTGAACACGTCGCGGTACATGGTCATGGCGTCCGCCTCGATGTTGGCGGCCAGCACGCTCATGGCGGGCTCCAGGATGCGCTCGGAGAAGTCGTCGAGCGCCAGCGTCAGGTCGACCGAGGTGAAGTTCAGGTCGACGCCCTTCTGGGTCTGCACCTTCAGGTCCACCGACGTCTCCGTGGTGTCCTGCGCAGCCAGCGTCGAGCCGGTCCGCACGGTGTATTGGTTGGGCAGGCGCACCTTCAGGGTGTCGCCTACCTTGGCGCCCTGGCGGGCGAAGCTGTCGTCGTATTCGCGCGTGATCGAGCCCACGAAGTTGAGCTTCTGGTGCAGCACGCGCAGGGCCTCCCGCGTTACCGCGGTCGGCGTCAGGATGGCGTTGGCCATGGTCTGTCCTTTCAAGGGAATGGGTTTGCGCCGCGCCGAGCACCCCGAGGCGCGAACTCGCGCGTGCTTGGGGCTCTTCGGGGCGGCAGGGTGTTGTCCGGCGGGTCCGTCGGTGCTCGGCCTGCTCGCCGGCCGGCTGCAGGGCGGAGTGGCGGCCGTGTTGAAGGGGTGGATCGAGTCTCCGGGGGCAGCGCCTTGACCGCGGCTTGATCGTGAACAAATATAGAACCTGAGCGGTCGAGCTTGTATCGGCGCTCGGGGGCCAGGTCGGACGACGACGCGAGCAGGTGGGGAAATCGATGCGGCGCTATCTGATTCCGGCTTTGGTTTTCGTGGCTGCCGTGGCCGCGGTCGCCGGTCCTGGCCTCGTGGGCATGGGCGATGCGGTGGGGCTTTCAGGTGTCTTCCTTGGCGTGGGCCTCTATGTGCTCGGCGCGATCTGGTGGGCTGTCGCCGGGGCGTCGGATCACCGGACGCCGGGCTGGAGGCTGCTGCTCATCTGGATGCCCGCGATCCCGGCGATCGTCGCAGCGGGGTTCGCCTTGGCGGCTGAGAATGACGGTGAGGCGCTGGGACTGCTGATGGTGATCCTGCTGCTCCCCTTGGGCCTGGTCTGCCTCGTCTGCATGTTCCTGAGCGCAATGGTCTTCCTCACCGGCGCCAGGGACCCCAGCCGGTCTCAATAAGGTGCGGTTCGAAGCAGCGGCGACAAGTCGAAAGGCTGTGGAGCCGTCCGCTGGGCGTGGAGGTGGTAGCGGTAGCCGGGGGTTCCGGTGTCGCCGACACGCCGCCCGAAGCGATCCTCGATGACGTCCGCGGCGAAGCTGTTGGAGTTCGTGCCCAGGGGCGCATAGGCGTCCCCTCCGCGGTTGACGTCAGCGGCATAGGCCCGCGCGCCGGCGGCCGCCTCTTGCGCAGGGATGCCGGGAAGGAAGCCGTGGAATATCTCGCGCTGGCCCTTGCCATAGTCCTTGCTCAGGGCAGCCGGAAAGACGCCGGCCGTGACGCGATTGCTCCCGTCGAGCAGGCCGCCTGCGAACTCGGCGCCCTCCAATGAGGGGCCGCCGCGCGCGATCAGCTGTTCTCGCCCGTCATCGTACTGGACGAACATGTGCTGCGGTCCACGGATTGGAGCGTCCTCAGGCCAAAAGCTGAATACCGGTTTGGCCTGGACCGAGACCTCCGTGCCCGTCGGCCGCCTCGGGGCCGTCGCCAAGGCGGCCCAGTCGCTCAGTCTCATCAGTGGGCCTGCCGGAAGCGGCCCGGCCGCCGGCGCCAAGTCCTCCCCCGGCCCATCCAGAAAGACCGCCATCAGCGACCTTTCCGCAGCTGCGCGTTACGGCGATTCATCCACTCCTTGGTGGCGAGTTCGTCGCGCACCGCGCCGCCGCCGGGCGCGGAACCGCTGACCAGCACCGCCGGCCTCACGGCCTGGGCCTTGGCCGCGGCGCTGGCCGCGCCCTCTGCCTGGCTCGTCTGATCGGCCTGATAGGCCTTGTGCAGCACCTTCCAGAGGCGCGGATCGGCCATCTGGGTCAGCTCCTCGTGAGTCACGCCGAACGCCTTGGCGTACTCCACCAGCTTGGCCGCCACCTCCGGCGACCAACCCTCGATCTCCTGCTGCAGCGCTCGGCCGGTCTCGGCCATCTTGGCCGCCGCCTCACGAGCCGCCTGCATCTGGTTTCGTTCGGCGTGATGCGCCGCCGCCTGGGCAAGCCCGCCCCGCGCCTGGGCCATCTCGTGGAACCGGCCCCAAAGCGCCTGCGCGGCTCTCGGATCCTGAGCGGCGAAGCCCTGCCAGTCGACGCCGCCGAGCTGCGTCAGCTGATGATCCAAGGCCGCGAGCTGCAATCGGATTCCGCTCGCGTCATCCGCGGCCTGCGCCTCCGCCGCCACGGCCTGCCGCTCGGCGATCAACGCGCGCCGATGCTGCGCCAGCTCCTGCGTCTTGCGAGTGTAGTCCGCCTGCCGCAGGAACGCGCCTTTCAGCTCCGATGGGATTTCGTAGACCTGTCCCTCATGCTCGATCCGGCAGGCGTCGTCGCCGTCGTCCCCGTCCGTCGCCAGCTGAGAATCGTCGGCCGGAACGGCGCGCACGAGGTCGTCCGCGCCGGGCGCGTCGTTGTCTTGCATGGGCTTTCCTTTGGAATGGGGCGCGGAGCCCGCGGTTTGGTATTGCTTGGCGCCAGAGGCGCGTCGTCGCCGCTCGGCCTAGCGCTGCATCGCCTTCAGCCGGTTGGTCTCGGCCTCGAAGGCGTCGATCTCCAGCTTGCGGGCCTCGTGGCTGCGATCCTGCTGCAGGGCCGCGATCTGCGCCTTGGCCGCGGCCAGCGCTTGGGCGACTTGGGCCAGTTGCGCCTGCGCGGCCTGGCCTTCGGGCGAGGCGCCGCGCGCCTGCGGCGGCAGCATGGCCTGCAGGCGCTGGGCGACCTCGTCGGCGCCGGGCCAGTCGAGGTTCTTGGCGAGCAGGTCGCCGATCACCGGCGCCGAGGCGGGATAGGCCCGGATCAGCTCGAGCATCTGGTTCGCCGCCTCCTCCCGACGACTGGTGAAGCTGGGCCCCGAGCTTACCGTCAGGTCATATTTGCCCACGGTCAGGTCGTAGATCTTCTCGATCTCATGCGCCTGCCCCATCGGATCCGGCTGCGCCTGCGCCGGGCCTTGAGTGGGCGCTGGTTGGTTCACCGGCACGGCCCTCGCCTGCCCGTCCGGGCCGAGGATCCGCACCACCCGCGGCGTCGAATAGACCTTCGGGATCAGGTCCAGCAGGATCCGCCCGGCGTGCCGCATCGCCCGGTTCAGGTTGTCGACGTAGTGGAAGGTCGAGACATCACCCTCCCGCTGCCGCATCAGGATCGCCCGGCCGGAGGTCTCGTTCGACCGCGCCCCAAGGCTCGCGTCATAGAGGCCCATGATCGCCTTCATGTCGTCGCTGGCGCTCAGCGCCTCCTGCATCGCTCCGGCCGGCGGTCCGGCAAACCCCTGACGCATGGGCGGCTCGGGGCCGTCGTACTCGATGTAGGCGTGGGTCTGGATGTTGGCGGTCGCCCACTTGGCGCTATCGGTCTCGAAGGCGCCCTTGCGGCCGATGAACGGCGTCTTCGGCGCCAGCGCCACCAGCTCGGTCGAGGTGGTCCGCCAGTAGTTGAACATCCGCTGCGGATCCTTGGCGTCGCGCACCAGGCCGCGCAGCCGCCTGCGGCCATCCACGTGCAGCTCGTCGCCATAGACCGGCACGATCGGGATGAACTTCCCTGCCCACTCCACGGTCTCCAGCACCTCGGCGCCGGTCATGATCCGCTGGGTGACCTTATGGCTCGCCACGTCGCGCGGTCGGCCCACGACGCTGACGCCGAGCGCGTCGAACATCGTCTTCTGCTTCTCGTAGACCGCGAGCTCGACCACCTGGCCGTCGGAGAGCGCCACGATGGTCCGCTTCACCGCCTCGCGCCGCCAGTGCTCTGCCACCATCACCCGGTCGCCGTCGAGCCAGGGCCCGCTCAGCGAGGCATAGCTGTCCGCCGTCCAGTCCACGGCGTCCGCACCCTTCCAGCGCGCCTCGAAGGCGGCCTTGGGGAGGGTGTCGACCACGAAAGCCGAGTTCCAGTCCGACGAATCCGCCGCGGTCCCGTCGGGGTCGCCATAGATCGAGAACGGATTGGCCACCCGCTCCACGATCAGGTCCTGGTCGAAGCCGTCGTCGGTGGCGTAGCGAGTGTTGATCCGGAAGTAGCCGAACCCGCCGGTCACCGCGAAGTCCAGCGCGGTGTCGTAGGCCACCTCCGCGTCGCTCGACTGTTCGATGTGGCGGATCAGGCCGTTGAACACCTCGGCGGTCTCGGGGTCCGCGGCATCGTCCACCGGATGCACCACGATCGCCGGCTTGTTCTGCCGCGCATCGTTGACCACCTGGCGGATGAAGGCCGGCAGCCGGTTGATGGTCAGGCAAGGCCGCCCGTCCAGGTCCCGCTCGCGCTTGATCTGCGCCGGCCACTGTTCGCCGAGCCGGGCGAACCTCAGGTCGTCCAGCGCCTCGCGCCGGTTCTCGGCCTCGGCGTCCGCCGCCAGCTCGAACGCCTCGCGGGCCTCCCGGATGATCTCGTCGTCTGACAAGGCATGACCTCACGCAAATGGCGCCCGCGCGCGGGCGGGTGGAAGGCGGCCCGGATGGGCGCAACGGCTGAAGCGGGAAACGGATCTGCGCCTCACCGCCTCAGGCGGTGGGCGCACCAATCAACGCTGACAAAACTATCGCAAATTCGCGCGCGGTTGTCAAGAACAAAATAGGAACATTTCGTGCCTCCTCGCTGATCGCGACGGCGGCGTTCGGCTAAGCCAGCTCCAGATTGAACCCCAGTACGAAGCCGTTCCATTGCCCCGACCGATCCGTGGCCAGCACGTCCATCGACTGGCTGGCATAGGCGCCGGCCGTGGGCTTGACCTCGTCGGCGACGATGAACATCACCCCGCCGCCGGAGTCGTTGCTGCGCTTCATCTGGCGCCACCGCTCGGCGTAGGTCGCGCCGCTGTGCGGCGTGGTGTCCGGCCCCGGGTCGGCCGCCAGGAATCCGCTCATCACCAGGGCGTTGGCATGCGTCGTGGTGAGGCCGCCGGTGGCGATGGCGCCGGGATTGGCCCAGGCGGTGCTGTTGGCGTGGCCCATGGCGCCAACGGTCGCGACGCCGCCATAGCAGGTCATGAAGGCCTCCCCGCACTGCAGCACCGAGCCTGCGCCGGAGCCGCTCATGGTCCAGCTCCACCGCCAACCGCCCAGTGTCATCGTCCAGGCCGCGCCGCCCGTGACGGAGCCCTCGGCGGCGAACGCCGTCAGGTTGGCGACGCCGGTGCCGGAATTGTAGCTGTTGACCGTCGCCCAGAACCGGGTGCGCTGTTCGTTGACCGTCGGCGCATTGGCGTAGACCTCCACGACGTCGCCCGCGACGAAGCCTTTGCCGGCGCCGAACGTCTGGTTGAAGGCCGCGCCGCCGTTCGGCAGGCCGGAGATGGTCACCGAGGTGCTGGAGGTCGCCACCAGCGAGGTGTCGCGCTGCGCATAGCTCTCCGCCAGCCGCACGTCGGCGGCGTCGGCGACCTTGACCCCTACATTGAACGCCACCTGGTCCGAGGCCGGATAGACATTGCCGCCGGTGACCGACGTCCAGCCGTTCGGCTGGTTCGCGCCGGCCGCCGTCTTCAGCAGGTTCGGCAGGGCGATATTGTGGTTGAAGGTGCCGACGCGATCGTCCATCGCCGCGGCGAACACCAGCAGGTCTCCGGCGGTGATCCGGTGGCCGTCGGGCGCGAGGACCTGGGTGCTGACGTCGTCGAACCCCAGGGGCTGGCCCGCGGCGACCCACCTGAAATGCGGCGTGATCGGCTCGGCGGCCCCCGGTCCCCACGCCGCGTCCAACAGCCGGATGTTCTCCTGTCCGGTGAAGCCGTCGTGGGGCGAGATGAAGTCGCAGAACGGAGAGGTGTGGACCGCAAAGCCGCCGAACGGCGCGGCGCTCCCCAGGTTGCTCGTCATGCCCGCCGCGCCGCCCGCCAGCAGAATCTGCGGCCGCCGGCCTGTCGGGAAGCCGGTGAGGTCTTGCGCCTTGCCGCCCGCATAGAACTTTCGCCGCGTCGCGAGGCCGATCGCGCCGGAGCCGTCCGACACGCACTCGCCGGTCGCGATATAGATGTCGCTCAGCATCCCCCAGGCGCCGCCGCTCGGCGCCCAGGTCGAGCCGCCGAGCATCAGGCCGTTGGCGTTGTTCAGGTCGCAGAGACAGTTCGTGGGCAGCGAGGCGGCCGAGGCCACGCCCGCAGCCCGCAGGTCCACGAGGTCGGACGTGGACCCGTCGCCCCAATAGAGCGCCCAGTCGCCGGTCGCGCTGTCCCAGGTCAGCAGGTAGGTGTTCCAGGCGTCAGGGGTGAACCAGCCGCTGTGGGGCGCGGTGAACCCGAACTTGATGTCGTCGACGCCGGGCGTGACGCCGGCGCTGTTGTTGAAATTCCACTGCGCGACGCCGGTGTTCTCGAAGGCCAGGAGCACACCCGGCGCGACCCCGGCGGTGACCTCGCCCGCACTGGCCGGGTCCGACTGGAAAAGCACCTGGCCGGCCTGGCTCCCGGCGGTCACCACGCCGCTGTTCATGTCCCCCTTCAGCGAGAAGGCCCAGGTCATTTGCGTGGAATTCGTCACTCCGAGCTGACCCGCCTTGATGATCGTGTCGGCCATGAAGTTCGCACCGGGCGATGTCGAAGCGCTCGAGGCGGCCGAGACGACGATGGAGAAGGCCCCGAGGCTCGCCGTGCGGCTGTCCGCGTCTGTGACGGTGATGTTGAGACCACTGGTCGCGCCGAGCGTGGTCGGCGTCCCACTGATCGTCCCCGTCGAGGTGCTGAACGTCAGGCCGGCCGGAAGCGAGCCCGTCAGCGCATAGGTCTTCGTTCCACGGCCGCCGCCCGTCGCCGGCGTGAAGCTGTAGGCCGAATTCTGCGTGGCGCCGGGCGCGGTTCCGGTCAGGGTCAGGGCCGCCGACACGGTGATCGACAGGCTGGTCAGGTCGACGGTAACCGGGGTCGCGGCGGAGTCGACCACCCGCAGGGTGATGCCCGAACTGGTCCCGGTACCGGTCGGCGTGCCGCCGACGATCCCCGTGGCGGCGCTCAGGCTGAGGCCGCTCGGTAGAGTCCCAGCTTGCAGCGAAAAGGTGAAGGGCGCGGTCCCGCCTGTGCGCGCCGGCGCGAAGCTGTAGGCCGCGTTCTGTGTCGCGGGCCCCGGCGTCCCGCTGAGCGCCAGCGCTGTGGAGACCTTGCCACCGACCGCCGACAGATGTCCCGGCCCCCGCAGGCCGGCGTGGATGGCCACGTCAGATTCCCGCGCCGGTCGTAATGTAGAGGTCGGCCGAGCCGCTCAGCGTGACGGCGGCGACGTGGGTCACCGGCGCCGAGGGCGTGTTGATCACCGTCAGCACCTCCATGGCGCCTGCCGCGATCGGCTTGTCCGGGTTGCTGGCCGAGGCGGTGACCGTCGCGTCGGCCCCCTTCCGGATGAAGACCGGGACGGCGCCGGCGTTGAAGAACTCCAACTGCACGCTGCCCGTCGGCATCTTCAGCAACTTGGCCCGGTCCGATCCCGATGTGGTGGCCGTGATTTTTATCGTTGCGTCTTCCAGCCACGCGAAAGGGCTGCTGTCCATTCGGATCTCCGTGATGTGAGGTGGCCGGTCAGGCGTCGGCAAGCGTTCGAGGCGGCTATTTCAGCGCCGCGGCGACGGACGCTCCGAGCGCCGACAAGGTATTGCGGAGCGCGGCGACCTTGGCGTTTGCAGCTGCGGTCGCCGCCTGCGCCGCCGTCGCTTGTCCCTGCAGGGTCTTCACCTGCGTTCCGAAACTGGTGAGCTGAGCCCTGGCCGTGGCGAGCTGCACCGTCAGCGCCACGATCTGGACGTCCCGCGGATCGGGCGGCGGCGTCACGACCGGAGCGGCCTTGGCCTTCAGCCAGGCCTCCATGGCAGAGGTGTCGCCCACCGCCGCTGGGGCGATGGCCGCGTTCTGGCCGAGCACGAAATTGATCACCGCCAGCTCGGTCCCGTTGGCGGGGACATTGTTGACCGGGCTGGAGATGGTGTTGCCGCCGACCGTCACGTCCGACGATCCGCCGCGCGCGACGATGGCCGAGCCCATGTCGGCCCAGCCCTGTACGAAATTGCCGGAGATCGTCGCGCCCTTGGTCGAGGAGACCGAGATGCCGTTGAACATGGTCCCAGTCATCGCGTTGCCGGTGATCGTCAGGCTGGCTTGGCTTTCCGCGAACACCCCCTGGACCACGACGCCGTCACCGCGGCTGATGACGTTGTTGGAGACCACGTTGCCGACGGGCGAAGGATTGTTGGCCGTGCCCCAGAACTGGATGGCGTCATCGTGCACGCCGGCGGCCGGGTTGAAGTCGGTCAGCCGGTTGCCGTCGATCAGCGAGCCCCCAACACCGGCGAAGTCGAAGCCATCGGCCGTCAGGTGGGCGACGCTGTTGCCGGCCACCGTCAACCGCTGGGCGTCGATGAACAGGCCGGCGACGCCCAGGTGGTCGAGCTGGCTGTTGGTCAGGCTGGAGTCGGTCGTGTCGCGGAACTGTACGCCGTTGGAGCTGATCGCCGGGTCGCTCTGATGGACGTGCAGGCCGTCGAGGTTGATGCGCGAGGAGTTGGTCACATAGACCGAGCTCATCCAGCTGGCCGGCGACTGCACCACCTCGAAGCTCGAGAGATTGAGGCCCTGGCTGTTGCTGATCGTCACCTGGCCGAGCAGGACATTGGCGCCAGGCGCCGGCTTCACGGTCACGCCCGGGGCCGCCACGACGAGATTGCTCAGGTCGAGCGCGCCATAGACCCCGGCGGCCAGCAGGACGACGTCGCCGGGCTGATCGGCCTTCACCGCGGCATAGGCGGCGTCGGTCGACGAGACCGTCACGGTCCCAGCCGACGCCGGCGCGGCCAGCAGGAGGCACACGCCGTAGATCGCGTCGCGGAAGCGGTTCATGACATCTCCGGCCAGCTGCGAGGCGGGCGGTCGCGGCCAGGCGGCCGATCAGGCGTCGGTGGCTTCACCGTCCACGAGCGGCGCCGGCGTCGCGCCGGTCTCGATCTTCGACGAGCTGCTCCGGCTCATGGCGAAGACCGCGGCGACGACACCGCCGATGAAGCCGTTCAGCACGATGGCCTGTGCGAGCATGTTGAAGAGCTCACTGGGCTCCGCCCCCTTGGCGGGCGAGAGCGTCCACAGCAGCCAGAAGGCCATGGCGTAGAGCCCGGCGCCCAGCACCTGTGGCCACCCCGGCAACCACCAGCGTGCAACCGAGGTGGGGTCGACGCCAAGCGCCGGCGCGGGCTTCGGATCTCCGGGCATGGCAGGTCCTTTCGGTCGTCGGGGAAATCGCGCTCCACGCGCATCAACTTGACGGTCACGACTTGCGGTTACAGGATTCCGGCGATGGACCGATCAGTGGGTAAGATCACCAACGTCGAGGCGGGGCGCGGCATCGCAGCCCTACTGGTGGTGCTGTTCCACACCTCGAACTACTACTTCAGCACCCCGAAATACTGGACCGGAGACGCCTTTCACGGCCTCTTCCTGTTCGGCCATGCCGGGGTTGAGTTCTTCTTCGTGCTCTCCGGCTACATCATGTTGACGGTCCACCGGAAGGACGTCGGCAAACCCTCGAAAGTCCTGCCCTTCGCCCGCAAGCGGTTTCTGAGGATCTACCCGTTCTTCTGGGTGGTCCTGGCCGTCACCGTGGTGCTGATCTTCGCCATGCCGTCGCTGGGCCAAGCCGCCTGGCGCCAGCCCCTGGAAATCCTGCAATCCGCCCTCTTAGTCGGCAAGGAGCCGCTGGACGCCGTGGTGTTCGTCTCCTGGTCGATGTGGCACGAGATCGTCTTCTACGGCTTCTGCGCCTTGGTGATCGGCCTGCCGCGGGTCGGCATTCCGGCCTTCGTGATCTGGACGCTGATCTGCGCCGCCCAGCCCTTCCTTGGCTTCACCCCGCCCTGGCCGGACTATATGACCCGCTTCATCAACGTCCTGTTCGCCTTTGGTGTCGCCGGGGCGATGGCGCTGGAGCGGTGGCGCATCCCGGCCCCCAGGCTGGTGTTGGCGGCTGGCGCGGTCCTGTTCCTGGCGACAGGGCTGGCGCTGGACTATTCGACCTTCTTGCCGGAATGGACGTCGCGGCTGCTGTTCGGCGCCGGGGCGGTGCTGGCCCTGGTCGGCGGTGTCGAAGCCGAGCGATCTGGGCTGCTGACCGCGCCAAAGTGGCTCGTCGCTCTCGGTGCTGCGTCCTACGCGATCTACCTCACCCATATCCTGACGCTGACCTTCGTCGCCAAGCTCGCCGTGAAGTTGGGTCTGCCGCAAATCCTGCCTGCCCCAGTCGCCTTCGTGCTGCTGGCGCTATCCGCAACCCTCGGCGGCGTCGCGGTTCACAAGCTGTTGGAACTCCGGGTCAACAGGGCGGCGGCCGACCTGCTCAAGCAAAGGCCGAAGACGCCCGTGCTGGTCTAGCAGGTTCCTCCTCGGAACGTCATGCCTGTTGGTCGACCCACGGCGCTCTGGCATGTGTTGTTGAAATTGTAGTTGTGGACGTAGGTGCTCGACAGGTTCACGAAGGTCGGCCCGTCGAACACGTTGCCCGTCACAAGGATATTCTCCATGTAGGGCGCTTCCCATTCCCAGACCTTCGCGCCGCCGGCCTCGGCGAGGTGGTTGTTCACAATCGCCCAGTGCAATTGCGTGCCGTTGTTCGCGAGCCCTCGGCCCGCGTTATTTGACGCGGCAGAACTATCGTTGTTCGCGACGATCACATTGTACCGATCGAACTCCAGCTGGACTTGGTCGGAGTGGGAACAGCCAGCCCCAGCGCCCATACTTGCAGCAGTTTCGCTGGCCACGGCGACGCCGCCGCTAGGCCCGCTCACGGTGATCGAGGACGACGAGAGGACACTTCCGACCGTGTAAGGATAGGGGGGCGCGAGAGAGCAGAGCATCGGCACCGGGAAGGCTGAATTGACCTGCGTGCCGAAGGACCCCCCGACCACCAACAGGTTGGTGTTGAAGGTGAGTCCGGTCACGATATTCGATCCCGACACCGCGCTACCGGTGCCGGGGTATGGGCCCTGGTTGGTGATCGTGAGGCCGTAGACGAATGAGGCGTTGGACGCGATATCGACGCCAATGTGGTCGAAGGTGGCGTTGGCGACGAGCGGCACGATCTTGGAGTTGCAGCCGTTGCCGATGTTCCGGAACGTCCCGCCGAGGCACCACAAGCCGGCCGTCGCGTTGCCCACGCCCGCGTCGAGGTCGTTGAAGCCCAGACCCGTGAAGTCGACATTCTTGAAGATCAGCCGACTGCCGGTCGCGGTCGCGCCGGTGCCGAAGTTATCGTCCCCCTTGAAGCCCTGACTATTTATGATCGTGACGTGCTGATAGAGCGTATCGACGGCGCCAAGGTTGTTGAGATTGGCCTGTCCCTGCGTGGCGTCCAAGGTGACCGTTCCCGGTCCCGAACCGTCGCACGGCGCATCGGTCGTCGGCAGGACGTGCAGGTGGTAGTTGAAGTTGCCCATGCCGGGGCCTCCGCCACCGCCACCAGACGAGGTGACCGGATAGGTTCCGGTCCTCAGGCAGATGAACCACTCGTCGGTGTTCTGGTTGCCGAAGCCAGGAGCCACGGCCTTCTGGATCGTGCGGAACGGCGCCGAGGTCGAGCCCGTGCCCGTCGTGTCGTTGCCCGTGGTCGAGACGTAGATGATCTGCTGCGGAACGGCGTTGGAGTGGCTGCTGTAGAAGATGAACGACGGCGCGCCGTTGACCGCCATCAACTCCGAACTGATCATCTGCGATTGGTTGACGGTATAGGCTCCATCACCGCCGCCACCGCCCGCGTCGGCGGTGATGTAGGTGTTAGGCAAGATGCCCTTGCCCATGATCCCCATGCCGACCTTGAGGGTCTGCTTGCCCTGCCAGCCTGAGACGCTAAGCGCTTTTCCCGTGATCGAGCCCGAGTTGATATCGGCCATGATCCAGTCGCCCTGACCGATCAGGGGGTAGCCGGTGCACGGCACCGCTTTCCAACGCACCTCGTGCTTGCCGGTCGTCGGGAAGTCAGCTTCGCGGACGTTGATGTTGAAGTCGGTGATCCCAGTGTCCGGGTTCAGGGTTTCTGACGTGACGGGCGTGAAGCTCCCACCATCGACTGCGAAATCCACCTCGCAGATGTTGGACATCGCGCCGCCCGTGTATTCGGCGAAGGTCGGCGTGTGCTTGGCGTAGAGACCGAGATGGAAGCTCTCGCCGGTGCGGATGACCCGCAGAGGTTCCTGGTCGATCCGAGCGATGGCCTGATCACCATAGCCGTCGTCGCCTGAGTTGCCCGCTGGCGCCGGGGCTGCGATCAGCGTCCACCCGGCGCCGCCGGCGTTCGCACCGGGGAGCAAGTTGGGCGCCCCGGCGACCGCTTTGCCGCGGATATGCAGGCGAAACGGCGAGGCGTCAGCCGGGGCCGCGGCGACCAGCGCGATCAGGACCGCCAAGGCCAGGAAGGCGCGACGGATCAGCATGAGGTCGGGGTTCCGTAGTAGATGAACTGGTTGTGGCAGACGTTGGTCATCTGCGTGCCGGTGAAGGCGACGGGCCACATGCCGACTTCCATCAATTTACCGGTGAGCGGGTTGGAGCCCGAGCTGTTGCCCGACCCCAGGAACGGATTGGCGAGCTGGCCCGAGGTCCCCATGTTGAGGCTCGTGGTCTGCGTCGCATCGACTGCGATGGCCCCTGATGTGTTGTTCCCCACAATCTGAATGGCATGCCAGGCGCTGTCGGAGGCCGTGGCGGTGGCGGCGTTGCCGAAGTAGGCGCCGACCTTGTTGGCGACCGCGTCGTAGAAGACCGCCGTTCCGATGGCGAGAATGTCGTTCTCCGCGGTGAAGTTGCCGGTCCGGATGGCGACGAACGAGGTGGTCAGGCCGTCCGCCGTCGCGGAAATGACGCTCTCATAGTAGGCCGTGGCCGAGGTGAAGTCCGCGCAAGCCAGCGCGCCCAGGCACGAGAACGACAGCACCGCTCGGTTACTTGAAGTGTGGGCGGTGAACGTAAAGCCATTGCCGGTCTGATCGTAGAACACGTCAATCGAGCAGGTGGTGGCGTTGCACCATGTCGCGACGGCGGTTCCGTTTTCCCCGCCCGTCGAGCACGCCGTGGTGACCCCGAGATTGCCGCTCGTGTTCAGGAAGACGTCGCAGCTATGGCTGTCCGACGCACGGACCAGCGCAATCGCCTTGTGGGCGCCATCGGCCTGGGCGGCGCTGTAGGCCCGCAGACCGATCCATACCTTCGCAGCTGAGACGACATCGCCGGGCCCGGTGTAGGCGGCCCCGGCCGCAGGCTGACCGCCAACGCCGAGCGTCAGCAGCTGGGCGGCGGCTACGCCTGGCGCTAGAGCCAGAACCCCGGCTAGCAGCCGGCCGAGAAGCTTTCCCATCGGCCCCGGCCTACTTGGTCGCCAGCGTGATGAAGACGCCAACCGCAGCGTTCGTGTTGTCGGTCGACGTGCCCCCTCCGGTGATGCAATAGGCGATGCCAGTGGTGAACGCGGCCCCGAACGGCCCGAGGTTTATCAACGTGCCGGCTCCCGTCGCCGAGGCGGGAACGGGGATGGTCGCGACGAAGCCAGTCGCGGAGGAACAGGTGGGGGCCGCAGTCAGGTTATAGAGCCGCAGATAGTACAGCGTCGGCGTCGTGTTGATCGCCAGGCCGCCGCAAAGCGTGCCCGCGCTGGCCTTGACGAAGTTGGCGTTATTCGAGGCAGCCGACTGAATGCCGGTGAGCGTGCAGCCGCCCGTGGCCGCAGCCGACAGGCCGGCATCGACGTGGTTCGTGGTCCCCGGCGTGGTCTGGTCGACCTTTACCGCAAACGGGGTATTGTCCGAAGCGACCGTGACCCGCTGAGAGCCGGCGCCGGTGACGCCGTTGCCGGTCAGGACCGTGTTGGCGCCGATCTGGGCGACCGCCACGGCGTTCGTCGTCCCGACAGTCGTCTGGTCGATCTTCACCGGGCTCGGCGTGGTGGTGTCGATCGCCGCGCCTGCAATGGCCTTCAGGAGCGAGATCACCGACCCTGAGCCCGTCGTCCAGGCGCTATCGGCCTTGGCCCCCTGCGTCACGTCCCAGCCATCCGAGAACGCGCTGGCCGCTCCGGTGACGGCGCCGCCACCGCCGCCGGTGACCTGCAGGTGGCCGGTCGAGTCGAACTGCAGCGCGGCCTGCTGGCCGGTCGTGAGTGTGATCCCGCCGCTGGTGTAGACCCCGCCTGCGAGCAGGGAATTGGCCGCCGCCGTGCCCGGCGCCTTGGTCCCGGTGAGGTTGGTCTGGTTGGTCGCCGTGGCGATGGACGTCGTGTTGGTGGCGATGGTCGAGAGGCTGGTGTTGGCCGTGGTCTGGAGGGTCGAGGTGGCCGCCAGCGTTGGGAGCGAGATCGTGCCGGAGATGTTGGTGATGTTCCAAGTCCCGGCCTGTTTGGCGAGCGAACGCGCATAGCCGGCAAGATCGACGCTGATCTGGTTGGTGGTCGAGCCCTCCGTCAGCGACGGGTCCGATGCGTTGGCCTTGGTCGAGGCGCCGCTCGATCCGCCGACCACGGTCACGTCGAGCGCCCCGCTGTTGGTCATGTTCACCGCCGTCGGCGCACCCCCGGACACGCCTTCGATGACCTCCAAGGGATGTTCGACGACAGAGCCGACCGACTTCGTGGCGATGGTGATGTTGTCGGCATGCGCGGACGCGGACATCAGGACGCACGCCCCCAGGGCGGCGCCGGACAGGCGGTATCTCATGAGCGTTCTTTCGGTTTGAGGGCGGCGGCGCGCCATCGGCCGCGCTTCCTCCCTCACGGGCGGAAGCCGGTTGTTCGATGTCGCCAGGCTCGTGGGGACGCGGACCGGGGGTTCACCGCCTGACGGCGGGCGCACCAATCAACGCTGACGAAACTCTACCGAAAACGCGCGCGTATGGGCAGTTATATACTTGACAACGTGGTGAGCGGGTTTAGATTGGATTCACTAAGGAAATCCAGTCATGAACCTCACCGATCCGATCTTCCAAGACGCCGACAAGGCCCGCGAGCACCTAGAGGCGCAGCGTTGGCCGAACGGCCCGATCTGCCCGCATTGCGGCGTGATCGATGAGGCGACGAAGCTGGTCGGCAAGACCGCGCGTCCGGGCCTCTATCAGTGCCGCGCCTGCACCGGCCAGTTCACGGCCACGGTCGGCACTGTGTTCGAGCGCTCCAAGGTGCCGCTGAATAAGTGGCTGCTCGCCTCGTACATGATGGCGTCTTCGAAGATGGGCGTTTCGGCCCACCAGATTCATCGCTCGCTCGGCGTCACGTACAAGACCGCGTGGTTCATGTGTCATCGCCTGCGCGAAGCGATGAACCCCACGACCAAGACGCCGGTTGGCGGCGCGGGCAAGACCGTGGAAGCCGACGAAACCTATGTCGGCGGCAAAGAGGCCAACAAGCACCGCAACAAGCGCGCGGCGCCCATGGACGTGTTCGGCCGCAAGGAAGCGGTTCTGACGCTGGTCGAGCGCAACGGTGAGGCGCGCTCCTTCCACGTCGCCAACGTCACGGCGAAGACCCTGCGCCCGCTGGTCACTCAGAACGTGCACCGCTCGTCGGACCTGATGACGGACGGCGCCCGCTTCTATCGCTACCTCGGTCGCGAGTTCGCTTCCCATGAAGCGGTCGATCACTCAGACGGCGAATACGTCCGCGGAACCGCTCACTCGAACACCGTCGAGAACTTCTTCTCAATCCTCAAGCGCGGCATCAACGGGACGTTTATCCACGTCTCGGAAGCCCACCTCGCCCGCTACCTCGCCGAGTTCGATTTCCGTTACAACCATCGCTCGGGCCTCGGGATCGAAGACACCGAGCGCACCAACGAACTGCTCCGCAATGTCAGCGGCAAGCGCCTGACCTATCGGCGGTCTAACGAAGGCGCGCACGCGTAAGCAGAAGGCGAGGCGACTCCAGAACCTTCGCCGTAAAGTTGTCAAAACCGGAGAAGCCACATGAGCGAAGAGCCGTTCGCGATCCTAGGTCCGCTTAAGGAATTTGTGATCGAGGGCGATCTTGATTCCGGCCACGTGATCGTCGGCCTTTCCACAGCGCGGCAGGCTGCCGCCGCCACGGTGACTGCAGAGCAACTTCAGAAGTTTATCGCCGAGGCCCTGACAGTCGCGGGTCACTCGACGCCAGATCGTCCGAATACCACGCACACGGGCACTCTGACGGCGACGTCGATCCGTGTTGGTCAGTTCGGGATCGCAGCCGGGAAAGAAGAAGGATTTGTGGTGCTGGCGTTCCCCGTCGGCCGGGTGACCATGGCGTTCGAGGTCCGGCTTTCGCAGCTTGCGAACGGAGTAGGCCGATACCTCTCAGAAGGTGTCCAAGGCCCGGGACCCGCAAAGAGCAATTGATCACGCGGGCCTCCATCGACTCAGCAAAGGCAAGGTGTGAAGTTCAAGCCGAACCGGGGAATTTCGATGGTCAGCGACGAGTTGTTTTTCAAGCTCAGCGGTCAGGTGCAGGGGTTAGAGCTAGCGATCAAAACGATGATCGCTATCCAGTTCGCCGCGCAGGTGAAGGATGAAACCGGCTTTGCGAAAGCCGCCGATGACGCTCAGGCGATCAGCAAACACCTCAGCGAACACGCCGACAGAATGCTGAGGGCTTCTCCGCGCGGGGCGGTGGAGTCCGGCGTTGCCGCGCTGATTGTCAACGAGATGCGGGAAACCGCGACGCGCTGCTTCGATCAGTCAGCAGACTCTCTGGACACGATTGCCCAACTTGTCCTTCGCGCGTCTGAACCTCCGACTGACGCCAAAAACTAGCGATCAGGGCGGACAGGCTCTCGGGCATCGTCTGGAGGTGACTTAGGTCCACCAGGGCCATCCTTTGGCTTGTGCGGCGTATGGGGCGTGTTCACCAGGTTGCCGACCAGGCGCTTGAATCGCTCTTCGGCCTCGGCCTCTGGTAGCTTGTCGTCTTCGGGGGGATCTGAGGGCTTATCGGTCATGTCCGACCTGTCGTTCCTAGAGTTGGCGTCGATGCGCCTTGTGCAACTGGTGGACGCGGGGAAAATCCCGCCAGAGCTAGTTGAAGCCGAGATGGCGTGGCTGCAAGCACAAGTGGAAAATCTAACCTATCAGATGATAGGCCGCGCCACACAGACCTGGGCATCGCTGGAAATCGCCCTTGACCTAGTCAACTCCTGCCTTTCCAGGGCCATGCTTGATCGCGGCGTCTTCCCGCTGGCGCTGGGGAGAAAGGTCGAGCTTTTCAAGCGATCCCATCGCCAGCTCCCGCCGCTGGCGCCGTACCTAGAAGAAGCCACGTCGATAGCAGACGAAATCCTGCGCCTAAGCGTGACCCGTCACGACATGATCCACGGCTACGCGCACGACGGTTTCCCCGGCGATACCTCAGCGATGCACCGACACACAGTTTCTCGGGACCCTGCGGAGCGTCACCTCTTGAAAAGGGAAACGATCACGCGGGGCCGAAGCGAGTTTTTTGACCTCGTATTTGAGATCAAGGCGCTTGGTCAGCGTCTCGTGGACCACTTTGGCCTAATCATGCCTCTGCTTACGCAGCACTACGGCGACAATCTCAGCAGCTAGGTCGGCGTACGAAAGTGCGGATTGCGGAGTGCCGGGGGTTTCGGCGTCCGCCAAAATTCCCTCTACCTCTCGGATTGTCTCGGTCTCAGTAGCGCCGGCCTGTCCCTGCGAATCTCTCATCTTGGGCTCACGTTGTCACGTATATAACTGCCCGCGTATGTCAAGAACAAAAAGAGAACAAAATGCGCCGCACGCTTCAGCCCATCCAGCCCAGGGGCTCGCCGACGCGGGCCCGCGCCGGGCGCCGCACCGCCGCCCCGCCGGCCCGGTTCGCCGCGAATTCGCCGAAGGCGTCGGCCCCGTGGCTCGCCGCGTCGTGCAGCGGGCCGCCATAGCTGCGCGTCGCTCGGTTCCAGCGCTTTCGGTAACCGCGTAGCCGCTCCAGTCCGCCGGCGCACGTCTCCGCGTTGAACCAGCACATGGGGATCATCAAGCGCGCCGCGTTCACGCGCTCCTCCGGGTCCATCGCCGCCCCTACCGAGATCGGCGACACCCCCAGCCCGCCCAGGGTTTCGTACCGCGAGCGCCCCGCCGCCCCCAGCTCGCGCACCATCACGTCATGCGGCAAGTGATGCGTGCCGAAGACATAGGGCTTGCCGGAAAGCGCCTGGCGCACCACCGCCTGCAGCCCCTCGCCCGCGGTCTCGAAATAGTCGATGACCCGGACCTCGCGGCCGGCCTGCTGGAAGAACCAGACCGCCGTATAGTCGTCGATGCCGAGGTCCCAGGCGGTGTCGACCTTCAGCGCCGGGTCATGGGGCACGCGCCCCACCCGGCCGTCGCGCTCCGCCTGCGCCAGGAGGCCCGCGTAATAGGCGCCGGGCGCCGCGGCGTCGAAGTCGACCATGTACTCCGACGCGAACCGCGCCTCGCCCTCCTCTGCACTGCCCAGCTCTGCGATCAGCTCCGCCCGCTCCCGGTCCAGCTGCTCGCGCGTGAAAACGTCGGTCACCGTGGCCGGCGAGCGCAGGGTGTACCACTCGTCCGGCCGCAGCTTCCGGCTCTCGAACGCCCGCGTCGCATGCCCGCGGCCGCGCGGCGTCCACAGGAACAGCGCCCACCCCCCGTTCTCCGCCAGGATCGGCCGGATGAAGCTCCAGGCCTCGGGCTTGGCCAGCGACCATTCGGAAAACACCACGCCGACGGGCGAGGACCCCACCAGGCTGTTGTAGTTGTCTGACCCCGCCACCTGCCAGGTCGAGCCGTTGCCGAGCTCGATCATCATGTCCGCGTCGTGCGCCGTCGGCCGCAGTTGCGGGGGAAAGGCCTCCTCGATCCGCCGCTTGCCGGTATGCGGATTGACCGCGTCCCAGATCGCCTTCCGTCCTTGGGACGCTTCCGGCAGCAGGTGCCAGTAGCTCCCGGTCCGCTCCGAGGCCGCCAGCGCCGCCCAGTGCAACCCGACGTCGTCCTTCCCCCAACGCCGGTGGGCCACGACGTCGGCGCGCGTTCCGCCGGCGCGCAGGAAATGCCACAGGTCGAGCTGGTACTCCCGCGGCGTCCAAGCGGCGGCGGGCAGCTTGAGGTGCTCCTCGATCATTCCGCATCGCTCCGGCTGTCCGAAGCGGTGATCTCGCGCACATAGGGCGTTCCGTCCTCGCGCCAGGCGCGTTCGAATTCGCGCACGCGGATGACCAACCGCCGTTCCTTGCCGAGGGTCCAGGTGTTCGCCTTCGCCTCGATCCCGTCGGCTCGCGACACGTGCCACTTCAGGGAACCGACCAGCAGCCGATCCTCCTGGATCGTCTCCTTGGTCGCGCCCATGGAGACGGCCAGCACTTCGTCGGCCCTCGCCTCGGTCGCCGCGGCCCTGGCGAGTGTGAAGGCCTCGGCGAAATCCGGCTTCTCCCGCCGCCATTGGAACAACGTCGAATACTCCGGCATGCCGTCCGTGCCGCTGAACTGCGACCAGATCTCCCCGCGCGCGATCCGCTCACAGATTTTCCGGGCCAACGCTGTGGAATATCTGACGGCCCGCGAGCCGTCCTTGCGACGGCGCACAGGCCGGGATTTGGCGCGCGCAAGCGCGACCTTCGATGACCTTGAGGGCATCGGAAACTCCTTCGGTTGTGAACAGATGGCGGGCGCGCTCGGCCGCCGGCGCTAGTTCTTGCCGGTGGCCTTTGCGACGGCGACGGGCCCGGCGGCCCGCTCCTGCGCCCGGGCGCCGCCCAGGATGCCCGGCAGGGCGTAGTTCCCCTCGTTGCAGGCATATTCGTAGAGAATGCCCTGCAGGGGCGCGAACTCGTACTCGCCGCCCCAGGGCTTATCCCAGGAGCCCGGAGCGCTCACCACGAACGAATAGCGCAGCCGGTCCTTGGCCGTACGGGTGAGACGCTCGGTGATCGTCAGGTCTTTCCAGGCGCCCTGGAAGGCCTGTTTCTGCGGGATGTGGTTGGTCTCGACGACCAGGGTGTCGCCCTCCCACCAGCCGATGGAATCCCCAAACCAGGGCCGCACGTCGTCGGTGCGATGCTGGGCGTGCAGCCGCACGATGCGCGTGTCGTGGACCATCTCTACCTGGATCGCCACGGCGTCGGGGGTCTGCACGATGTTGTAGTCGTTGTTGTAGAAGCCGTTGGGAATCATCGGCGGCCCGACGTTGCCCCCGAACATGATGCAGCGTTCGCTGAGCGGGCGGTTCTCCGGATTGTCGTACGAGCCCAGGGGGTCCCGGCTGCCTTCGCCGCCGCCGCTGTAGTAGCCCGTGCTCGCCGCTGCGGCGGTCTTGCGCGGCGGAACGTGGCCGTCCTTGGTGGTGAGCAGCGAGGTGCGGGGCTGGCCGCCCACCCGCATCACCGTGTGGCCGGGATCGAGCCAGCCGCGGTTGTAGCCGCCGACGTCGCCGCCGGCCGCGAGGAACGAAGGCTTGAGCTCCAGCCCGTTGGGGGCGTTCACCGGCGCGTTCGGATCCGTGCGCTTGTTGCCCACATCGACTTGGTGGGCTTCGTCGACCTCCAGCGCCTTGGCCTCCGCCGGCGTGAAGACCAGCCGATCGCCGAGCTTGCTGTCGCGCTGCATGGGGGTGAGCGTCGCGTTGGACCAATAGCCGCCAATGTCGGGCTGGCCAAAGGCGGTGCGCGGCGCCTTGTAGGCGTCGGCGGCCGGTGCGGAAGCCGCCAGCGGCGCCGCTAGGGGGGCGAGCACCGCGGTTCCGGCGAGCGCTGTGGCGACGGCGAGGCTGAGCGCACGCACGACGCGAGCCTCAGCGCCCGCCGGCGGTCGGCGAGGCCGCGGCCGGGGCGCTGAATTCCTCGGCCGGGGTCTTGCGGCGTTGGAAGCCCTGCATCTTGCTCATCGCCACCTTCAGTTCGGCCTTGTCCAGGGCCCCGTCGTGATTGGCGTCGAGGGCGTCGAACTGGGCCAGCAGCGCCTTGCCGATCTGGCCGCGGAGCTCGGCCTTCTCCACCTTGCCGTCCAGGTCCTTATCGAGGAAGCCGAGCAGGCGGCTCTCGCCTAGGCGGCCGTCGGAATCGATCTGAGCGGCGGCGGTCTCATCCATCCAGCGGAAGTCGACCTGGGTGAACAGCATCTCCTGGAACGACTGCTCGCCCCACGTGACCTCGATGCTCGGGTCGGGGTTGTGCGGATTGCGCTTTGAGTTGTCGTACCAGTAGCGGGCGATCAGCCTGGAGCCGGCCGGGATCTTCACCGGCTCGGCGAAGGTGTAGGCCCGCTGCCAGTTGAAGTCGTAGCGCGGCAGGCTGACCAGCAGCGTCTTCTTGCCGTCCGGCGTCTGGAGCCACAGGTCGCTGGCGGTGGCGCGGTAGTGGGCGTGGATGAAGGCGTCGTAGAGCAGGGCGTCCTTCGGGAACTCCTGGTAGGCCATCTCCATGTGGTGCGCGGCGCCCGCCGGGATATCGATGCCGGGGTCGCTGATCGCCGTCTGGCGCATGATGTACTTGGGTGGCTGTTTGGCGAAATAGACGCCGATCTGGGAGCTATCGACCGTTTCCTTGCCATAGGGCGTGTAGTGCATCTGGAAACCCACGGCGCCGCCGGCCGGCAGGTAGGTGCCGATGGTGCCGTCATAGACGTCGGATTCCGAGCCCACCGCATAGCGGCCGACGGACTGGCGCCACATCCCCTCGTTGGACGTCTTGCCGTTGGCGGGCGCGGCGCTCATCCAGCCGCTCAGCACATGGTGCACGGCCTGGCGGTCGCCGGGCTTCACGGAGGTTGCGCGGATCCAGTGGCCTTCCGTCTCCGGGTTCACGGTGAACGGGCGCTGGTAGTCGACCACGCCGGAGGCGGCGACCTTGAATTTTGGGATATCCAGGATGAGGTCCGGCTTGCCGAGCGGCCAGTCGACGGCCACCAGATGGGCCTTGGCGAGCGGGTCATCGCCCTCGCCGCGCGGAGCGCCGGCCTCGACCCAGTGCACCAGGGTCTTGATCTCCTCGGGGGTCATCCGCTTGGAGTCGGAGAACTTACCCACGTGCGGATCGGCGTGGTACGGCGGCATCCGGTCGGTGCGGATCACCTCGTTGATCATCGGGGCGAAGCCCTTGACCATCGCATAGCTCGACATGGCGAAGGGGCCGATGCCGCCTTCCTCGTGGCAGGCCACGCAGCGCTTCTCGAGGATCGGCGCCACGTCCTTCACATAGGTGATGTGAGCCGTCTGGCTCCGCACCGGGAAAGCGATGGCCGCGCCGGCGCTGGCCTGGGCCGAGGCGCTGACCGCCCTGCCGGCCAGCATCGCGTCGAGCGCCGCCGGCATGCCGGCCACGGCGCCGTGGTAGACGACTTCCCAGGTCTTGGGATTGAGGACGATGGCCTCGGCCGAGTGGCTGACGCCCAGCGATTCGCCGACGATCTGATTGGAATCCATCAGGATCGGAACCTTGTAGCCGGTCTTCGTGGCCTCGGCCTGGATCGTCTCCATCCCGTCCTTCAGGCTGGAGTTCATCATCATGAACTCAACGCCCTTTTTGCCGTAATCGGCGGCCAGCTTGTTGATCTGCGGCGCCAGGGTGCGGGTCACCGCGTCGCCGTTCTGCTGGGTGACGATCACCACGGCCGGCGCGTCGGCCAGGCGGTAGAGCTCGTGGGCTTCCAGGTTCTGGTCGACCAGCAGGAAGTTGCTGACCCGCATCGACGCGGTCGCCGCGGCGGGCGCGGCCGAGGCCAGCGCGTTGGGCGCGGTGTCGTTGGCGGCGCAGCCGGCCAGCAGCGCGACGCCGCCCATCAGCATGGCGATCCGGGTGGTTTTCATGGCGTCTCATCCCCCAAACTTCGCCGCGTACGCAGACCCGGCCTTCTAACGGGCGACTCTGCCGGATCGAACGGCGTTCGAAAAGCGCCTTCAATATACGCCGTCAATGGGCCGCAGTCGCGTCAGGGCTCGCCGCTGGGGTGGTCGATCAGATAGGCCGCGCCGGCGTAGAGGGTCGCGGCCGTCTCCGGGGGCAGCTTCCCATCGGGCTGCGAGGTGATCATGGCCGCCATGCCGCGGCCGAGCGCCCAAAGCGCGAGCGCCGCTTTTTCCTTGTAGGCGCTCGGTATCCGCGGATCGGCCTGGACAGCGGCCTGATAGGCCAGGAAGGTCTGATGCTCGGCCTCGCGGAGGGTCTCGTGGCCGGACATCAGGCGCTCGCTGAACATCAGCGAAAAGAGCGCGGGCTGCGTCTCGGCGAAGTTGAAGAAGGCCCGGTGTCCGCCGCGCATCGGCGATGCAAACGCCGGATCGGCCTGCAGTTGGAGGATATCGCGGCGCAGGTCCTCGAACCCCGCGATCGCCAGGTTTAGGAGCAGGTCCGTCTTGCTGGCGAAGTAATGATAGATCGAGGCGAGCCCGATGCCGGCGCTGTCGGCGATCGCCCGAAGACTCAGCTCCTCGGCGCCTTGGGTGGCGAGGATGCCGGCGGCGGCGGCCAGCACTCTAGTCTTGACGCCGCCGACCTCGAGCGACGCGGTTCTGACCTTTCCCGTCATGCAACACCTTACAGCGCCAGGATGCAGCCTTGCGTGATCGCGATACTGCGGTCTCGCATGGCGTCAGGACAGCACAATCCGGAAGATCCGCGGGCTTGCCTCGCCCAGAAGATGCGCCGCGGCGGCGAAAGGCCATCGAGCCGGCGAGTTTTCATCCAGCGCTTGACCCGCGACCGAGCCGCCGCGAACGTCTGGATAGGCGCCGGCTCCCGCAACCGACCGCCAGGCACAAGCGGGCCATCGGGACGAACACATGACCTTTCGCAACCTCATCGCCGCCGCGGCGGCCTTCTCGGTCCTGGCCGCTGCCTCAGCCCAGGCCTCGCCCGACGCCGCCAAGGTGGCTCAGGGCCAGCTGCATGGCGCGGTCGTCGGCGATGTAGCGAGCTTCAAGGCTATCCCCTTCGGCGCTCCGCCGGTGGGCGAGCTGCGCTGGCGTCCGCCGCAGCCGGCCAAGGCCTGGACCGGCGTCCGCGACGCCACCGCCTACGGTCCCATGTGCATGCAGATGCGCGCCGTCACCCCGGACGTGAAGCAGTCCGAGGACTGTCTCACCCTCAATGTCTGGACGCCCGCCAACCACGCCGCCGGCGCCAAGCTGCCGGTGATGGTCTGGATCCACGGCGGGTCCTTCACCGGCGGGTCGGGCTCCAACGCCATCTATGACGGGACCCGCTTCGCCCAGAAGGGCGTGGTGCTGGTCACCGTGAACTATCGTCTCGGACGTCTGGGCTTCTTCGCCCATCCGGCGCTCACCGCCGAGCAGCCCGCCGGCCCGCTCGCCAACTACGGCATGATGGACAACCTCGCGGCGCTCAAGTGGGTCCAGGCCAACATCGCGGCCTTCGGCGGCGACCCGAAGAATGTCACAGCCTTCGGCGAGTCCGCCGGCGGCATCCTGATCAACGATCTCATGGCCTCTCCCGAGGCGAAGGGCCTGTTCGCCAAAGCCATCTCCGAGTCCGGCTTCGGCCGCATCCCGGGCCTGCCCATGGCCGCCGCCGAGAAGGTCGGCGTCGACTACGCCGCCGGGCTTGGCGTCACAGGCTCCGGCCCCGAGGCCATGAAGGCGCTCCGCGCGCTCAGCGCCGAGCAGCTCTCCAAGGCCGCCGGCCAGGTCACCCCGATCCTCGACGGCAAGATCCTGCCCGAGGGCCCCGCCGCGGCCTTCGCCGCTGGGCGCGAGCTCAAGGTCCCCTACATCGCCGGCGGCAACAGCTGGGAGGCGAGCCTCTTCGCCACCGCCACCCCGCTCGACCGCGCGGGCGCCCTTCGCGACAAGCTGGTCGCCGCCTACGGAAGCCCCGCCGATCTCAAGACCGTCCAATGGGACCTGGGCACCGAGGCCGCCGTCATCGAGCCCGACCGCCTGCTCGCCCGTCTGCACGTCAGGAACGGCCAGAAGGCCTGGGTCTACTACGACTCCTACATTCCGGCGGCGCAGCGGGCGACCGTCCACGGCCTCAGCCACGGCGGAGAGCTGATCTATGTCTTCGGCACCCTTCCCGACCACGATATCGTGCGCGGCGACCGCACAATCGCTGCGGCCACGCCGGCCGACCGCAAGATCAGCGGCGCCATGACCAGCTATTGGGCGGCCTTCGCCAAGACCTCCGACCCCGGGGCCGCCGGTGGCCCCGCCTGGCCGGCCTACACCCCCGCGACCGATACGGTGCTGGAGTTCGGCGCGGACGGGGTCAGCGCACGCCCCGCCTTCCACAAGACCAGCCTCGACCTGGTGGAGCAGCTCTCGACGGCGGGCGCCGGACGCTAGGGCTCTAGCGGAACGCGAAGCTCAGCTTGGCGCCCAGGAACCGGCCGTGCGGATCGGCGCCGTAGGCCGCCGCGCCGCCCGCCTCGTTGTGGCCGGGCTGCAGGCCGCAGAGGAAGCCCAGCGAGCCGGTGACATCGTCTCGTTTCGAAAAGCGATGGTCGACCGCCGTCCGTGCGAAGACGGCGCTCTGAACCGAGCTGGCCGCGGCTGAGGTCGGCGCGAGCGCGTCGAGTGGGTTGGCCAGATCGGCCGTCGGCTGGGCGAGCCCGGCGACCGCCTTGACCGGCAAGCTTGTGGCTGCGGCGGTTCGCACCACATAGGGCTTGAGAACCAGCGGCTGAGCTACAGCCTGCGCGTCAGCGGTTCCGGCGAGGGCGGCAAGGGCGGCCGCAAGGACCAGCGCGCGCGGACGAGGCTTCACATCGGGACGGCTCATGGTCGGGCTCCGCAACGCGTTCGAAGGCGCGACAGTAGACCAAGGCTTGCGGCTCGTGGAGAGACCAAGGCCGACAGCTTCACGCCGGACCGTCATCCTGGACCGGGATAACCCCGAAGTCCGATGATTTCGTGCGGCCATCGGCGATCACCACGCCTTCGGCCGCCAGTCCGCGCTTCAGCAGTTCACGCACCGCGGCTGCGCGGCTCGGCATCCGGCGTTGGAAACGCCAGTCGTCCAGCGCCGCCAGTTCTTCGGCGGTCAGCATGATTTGCAGCCGTTCCGGCCGCGACAGATCGTTCATCGCACCCCTCACCCGATCGAAACCCGTCCCGCAGGCTGCGGGCATGCTGAAAATTAATATTTTCCACAAAGACCGTCAAGACCGCTTCTTACTCATTTTATACATTTATCTGACAATACTACAAATATGTTTTTTACAGATAAGCGTCAGGAAGCAGAAAAGTCATCATATAGTATAAGTTGATATTTCCGTCTTCGATCAAATATTCAATGTCTAGTTTAGGAAGGTTCGTGGAACCGAGTTGCTTATGTTCTCCTTATGATGAATGCTGTCGAGGATCGCTCCGAGAGGGCGACGAAAGGTCCGCGTAAACAATGGTCACGGTTGAACTCGAATCTCATAAGTCTGATACTCGACTTAGAGAGGCGCATCATCGCATCGCCAACAACCTGGCTCTGATCGCCGGCTTCGTGCGGCTCCAGTCTTCACAGATGGCCAAGGCCAAGCGGAGCCTGACGGCGGAAGAGGTCTGCGTGATGCTCGACGAAGTGGGCGTGCGGATCGAGACCGTCGGGCGGCTGCACCATCTCCTTGCAGGGCGGCCGGATGGCGACCTGGTCAATCTCGGCGAGTACATGGACGACACCTGCGGCATCCTTTCGCAGTCGGTATGTCTGAACCGGCCGGTGACCCTGCGCTGCGACGCGCGGCCCTGCGCGATTGAGCCGGAACGCGCCGGCTTGCTCGGCCTGATCGTCACAGAGCTGGTGACCAACTCCGTCAAATACGCCCATCCGGCCGGCGCGGCCGGCCGCATCGACGTCAGCTGCCGCCGGCCACGCGCTGGCGATCTGATCCTGACCGTGTCCGACGATGGCGTCGGCTTGCCCGAGGGCTTCGACTCCACTGTCGACGGCGGCCTGGGCATGCGGGTCGTGCGCTCGCTGGCCGAACAGATGGGCGCGGTGCTGGATTTCGACAGCAGCTCGCTGGGTCTGGTGGTCACAGTGACGGCGCCCGCCGGCGAAATCGCTCGCCCCGCGCTGGCCTCCAGCCTCACCGGCTAGGCGCCTCCCGAAACACGGGGCGCGCCGATCGACGCTCGCCGGATTATTCCAAAAACCTGTGGGAATGTCAAGAACAAAAAGAGAACATAAGGCGAGCCCTTCCGACTCTGGGAACCCTTTTCGAATTACGGCGTTTCGCGGCTGGGGGTGTGTCTTGAGTCACGCCATTCATCTAGGGGCTGAAAATGACGCCGCGACCTGACGCCGGTGCGGCGCAGCCCTCGCCCGAACCGGCGCCGGCGGTGACCGCCAATGTCGTGCGCCTGGCCCAGGCCGAACAGTCCTTCATGGGACGCGAGGTCTTCTACCGCGACCTGCTGAACGCCCTGCCCGCCGCGATCTACACCACCGACGCCGAGGGCAAGATCACCTTCTACAACGAAGCCGCCGTCGCCTTCGCCGGCCGCCGTCCCGCGCTCGGCGAGGAATGGTGCGTCACCTGGAAGCTCTACAATCTCGACGGCTCGCGCCTGCCGCACAACCAGTGCCCGATGGCCGTCGCCCTGCGAGAGGGCAAGCCCAACCGAGGGGCCGAGGCCATCGCCGAGCGCCCCGATGGCACGCGTGTCACCTTCAGCCCCTATCCGACGCCGCTGTTCGACGCGGAGGGCCAGATGGTCGGCGCCGTCAACATGCTGGTCGACATCACCGAACGGAAGGCCGGCGAGGATCGCCAACGGCTGCTGGCCAACGAGGTCAACCACCGCGCCAACAATATGCTGGCCGTGGTTCAGTCCATGATTCGACTCAGCCGTGCCGAGACGGTGGAGGATTTCCGCGACACCCTGAACGGCCGCATCCAGGCGCTCGCCCGGGCCCACAACCTGCTGGCCAAGAGCAGCTGGATGGGCGCCGACCTGCAACACCTGGTCAGCGAGGAGCTCGCGCCCTTCATGGACGAAGGCTCGCAGGTCTGGATCAGCGGGACGATCCTGCCCATAGCCCCGGCCGCGGCGCAGTCGATGGCCATGATCATCCACGAGCTCGCCACCAACGCCGCCAAGCACGGCGCGCTCTCCACCCAGGACGGCAAGGTGCTGATCGAATGGCGCCGCGCCAAGGGCGACCGCATCGCCTTCAAATGGACCGAGCGCGGCGGGCCTGCGACGTCGCCGCCGGCCCGGCAGGGCGTCGGCGCCACCGTCATCGCGCGCGCCGCAGCCCACCTGGAGGCCGAGGTCGCCGCGGCCTGGACCGCCGAGGGCCTGGTCTTCCAACTCGACATTCCCGCGCAGACCATCAGTCCCTCGGCCGCCGACTAGGCCCGTCGACTGCGGGGCGCCGCCCCCGCTGCGACAGGATATCCAGCGCCACATTCAGCACCGCCTCGACGCGCGCCGCCTCGCGGTCGCCGCCGCCGGCTTCACGCGGGGTAAGCTCTTGGCCGCAGACCAGATCGCAAACGGTCACCAGGTCCGATTGCCCGAACAGTCGCGCGCGCAACCCTTCCAGCGCCTCTTCCGCCTGCCGCCGCCCGGCCGCCTGTTTGAGCAGCAGGCCCAGCGACGGCCCACCAGCCAGCCCGCCGCTCGGCTGCACCTCCAGCGTCGAACCGATCGCCGGCGCCGATCCGGCCCGTCGCCAGCAGTCGCCATAGGCCTCGCCGGCCGCCTTCTGCGTTTCGGTGATGCGCCCCTTCTTCGCCAACCATTCGAGGCCCGCCTGCCGCCGATAGGGCGTTTCACGGCCGCCGCGCGGCGCCGCCGGCTTCTCGAAAGCGGCTCCCCTCGATATAGCCAGGGCTACCGTCTCGGAGACCCCGTCAGCCACCTCGCGCGCCGCGGCTCGACCCTTCTCGCGGGCCTCCAGGATCTGCAGACGCTCGCGCATGGCGCGGGCGGGATCGTAGGCGCGTCCCATGCCGTTTCCTCTTTGATCGGTTGAATGAAAACTCAGCGGCCGCCGCGGGCGACCACGGCGTCAGCCAGCCGATAGACCGCCTCGCCCGCCGACCGGTCGCCCTCGATCACCACCAGGCCCGCGGCCGTGTGCGCCAGCAGTTCGCGCAGGAATCCGGGCCGCTCGGTCGGCGGTCGCCGGCTGAGTGCGCGCGCCACCATGGCCGCCGCATCCTCTGCCTCGCGGCTCATCGGCGCCGTCCCGACAGGACCGGATAGCCGCCCTGGGCGACCACCGCCCGTACATGCGCCTCGTGCCGCGCATACCGCGGCCGCATGGCGTCCATGCCGCGGCCCGGCCGCGCCCTGAAGAGCCGCTCAAGCCGCGCCGCGGTCTCCGCTGGCAGAGCAAGTTCGACCCGGACCACATCCGGCGGCGCACCGCCGTGGCGGCTGGCGGCGTAGCTCGCGCTGGCGAGAGACCACGAAGGGGGCTTGAAAGGCTTCATGCCAAGAATGTATAAAAGATACGTCTCTTGCGCAAGTTAAAAACGTATATTATCCACGGCGATCATCGACCGCAAAGATCTTTCCTATGGACGAACGTTTCCTGCGCCTGCGAGAGGCGCGCATCGCCAAGGGTTTCGAGACCGCCGCCGCCGCTGCGGACGCCTTCAGTTGGAACCGCAACACCTATGGGTCCAATGAGAACGGCAACGCGCCCTTCTCCTATCGCCGGGCCAAGGACTATGCGGCGGCCTTCGGCGTGCGGCCGGAGTGGCTCTACGACGCGGCGGGCGCCATGCTGCCCGCGGCCGAAGCCGGCTTCGTGCCGATCATCGGCCGGGTGGGCGCCAATCCGGAGGGCCTGGTGCTTTTCGCCACGGGACAGGAGCCCGGCGACCTCGCGCCGATCCCGCCCGGCGGCACCGACAAGGCGGTGGCGCTCCTGGTGGTCGGCCACTCCATGCGTGGCGTCGCCGACGACGGGGCCCTGATCTATTTCGAGGATCAACGCACTGCGCCGACGCCCGATATGCTGGGCCACGTCGTGGTGGTCGAGGTCGACACCGACGAGGTGCTGGTCAAGCGCCTGCTGCGGGGTTCACGCGCCGGCCGCTTCGACCTGGAGAGCATCGCCGGGCCCACGCGCCAGGACGCCCGCCTACGCTGGGCCGCTCACATCACCGCGATCATTCCGCCCTTCCAGGCGCGCAAGATCATCCGCGGTGCGGCTTGATCGGCAAGTCATCTACGGAAATTTTTGCCTCTGATCTGTATTTTTGATACATTCATGGAATGCCGCCCGATCCTGAATTCTCGCGCCTGCTTGAAGCTGAGGAAGCCGCCCAGGGGGCGCGCCTCCAGGCTCATCGGCGGGAGGTGGAGCACTATAGGGGCGTGGCCTGGTCGGGGCTGAGCCCGGACCCGGTCGCGGTGGCCGGCGCCGCGGTCCTCGCGCGGAAAGCCGCCGTCCGCCTTTCAGCGCTGCACATCTGGCGATCGAGCGCCTCAGGCCGCCTGCTGGCCGCCATGACCGATGCCGAACGGGCGGTGGAAGCGGTCCGCGCCTGTCTCGATCGCGGTCTCGCCGCGGACGACCGCCGTTGCGCCGCGGCGATTGGGGAATTGGCGAGCGCCGCTAGCGCGGCCATGGACGTCGCCACCTCCGGCGCCCTATCTGGCGGGCCATGTGCAACGAGTACCGCTTCAAGCAGTCCCTCGACCGCGTCGTCGATGAGTTCAGCCAGCTGAGGCTGCCGATTCACTGGGCCGGCGGCGCGCCCAACCTCGAGCCACGCGACTCCGTCCGCCCGACTGATCCCGCCCCGATCCTCATCGGCTCACCCGAAGGCGTGGAGCTCCGACAGCTTCGTTGGGGCTTCGTGCAGCCCAAAGGCGGGCCGCTGATCAACTTCCGCTCGGACGGTCGGCGTTTCCCAAGCGGACGCTGCCTGATCCCCGCCGACGGCTTCTACGAATTTACCGGCGACAAGGCTCCCAAGTCGAAGTGGCTGTTCACCGCCACGGACAACGATCTCTTCTGCATCGCAGGCTTCGTCCGCGACGACCGCTTCACCATGCTGACGCGCGAGCCGGGGCCGGACATCGCCCCCTACCACAACCGCCAGATCGTGATCGTGCCGCGCCCGCAATGGGCGGCCTGGCTCGGCCCCTCGCCCGACGCCGAAATCCCGGCGCTGCCGGCCGGCAGCCTGAGGGTCGAGCAGATCCGCTAGGGCAGGTCTTCGGACAGGATCGCCATTTCGAACATGAACGAGCCGTCGCCGTCCTCGTCCTCGAACACCACGCCCACGAACTCTTCGCCGACATAGACCTCGGCGGAGTCCTTCTGCTTGGGACGCGGGGTGAGCGTGATGCGGGCGTTGGCGAAGGTGCCCCGCAGGTGGCCCTCGAGCTTTCGGATCATTCTTTCGTCCACGCCAACGCTCCTGAAGTCTAAAGGCGGCGGGAACCTAGCCGTTCGCGACGGTTCCGAAAACCTCAGATGACGTAGTCGTAGACCGCTTCGGCCAGCGTGTGGTCCATGCTGCGGGCCGGTTCGTCGCAGGTCGGGCAGTTGACCAGCCTCGCGGGCACCCCTGCGGCCGTGCAGCCGGCGGGGACGGGTTTCAACACCACCGAGCCCGAAGCGATCTTGGCGTAGTCGCCGATGGTGATGTTGCCCAGCACCTTGGCGCCGGCGCCCAGCAGCACGCCCTTGCCGATCTTCGGATGGCGGTCTCCGCGCTCGGCGCCGGTGCCGCCCAGGGTCACGCCCTGCAGCATGGAGACGTCGTCGCCGATCACCGCGGTCTCGCCGATCACGATGCCGGTGCCGTGGTCGATGAAGACACCGCGGCCGATGCGGGTGGCCGGATTGATATCCACCTGGAAAAGCTCGCTCATCCGGCTTTGCAGATAGAAGGCCAGGGTCTCGCGACCCTCGTTCCACAGCCAATGGGCGACCCGATGGGTCTGCAGCGCCAGGAAGCCCTTGAAGAACAGGAACGGTTGGACATAGCCCTTGCAGGCGGGATCACGCTCGAACACCGCCTTGAGGTCGGCCTCAGCGGCGTCCACCAGGCCGGGATCGCTTGCATAGGCCTCTTCGGCGATCTCGCGGATGCTCATCCCGCGCAGTTCCTGGTCGCCGAGCTTGCGGGCAAGCTGGTAGGAAAGCGCCCCGCCGAGGGTCTTGTGGTTCAGGATCACGGCGGCGATCAGGCTCGCGAGCGCGGCCTCGTTCTGGGCTGCGGACTGGGCCTCATTGCGCAGCGCCGCCCAAACTGGGGGCGCGCTGGCCGAGTCGACGACTTCCAGGCGTTGCTGGCTCATCAAGTCCTCCCGCCCCATGAGGCGTCTCCCTATCCTAGCATGGCGAGCGCTAACGCGCCCGGCAAAGCTCCCTCACGAGCCATATGGTAGCCCCGTAGCAACATCGCCACCGTCAGCATGTCGGGAAGATATCCCGCCATGGCCGCGTCCAGCGCTTCGCGGAACGGCGCGCGAACCATGGCGATCGCCTCGGTGTCGTCGGCGGCGTGCGCGCCGGCGGTGGGCGACAGTCCCAGCGCCAGATAGCCGATCATCCGCTCGTCGGTCACCGAATTGGAAAGCTGCGTCCGCATCACCTCGCGCCATTCGGCCGCCGCCAGTCCCGTCTCCTCGGCCAGCTCACGCCGGGCCCCCTCCAGCGGATCCTCGTGAAGCGGGGCCCCGCCCTCGGGCAGCTCCCAGCTGTAGTCGCCGTGGGGAAACCGGTGCTGGCCGACCAGGGTCACGCTCCCGTCGTCGTGGATCGGCAGGACCGCGACAGCCACGTTCTTGAACCGCACCAGGCCGTAGGGCGCGAGCCTGCCGGTGGGCGCCATCGCGGTCTGATCGGTCACCGAGATCCAGCCGCTCTCATACACGACCCGCTCTTCCCCGGGTTTCCAGGGCGTTCCATGCGGGCGTAGCCAAGCGGGTTTCTGCGGCATGGGTGGTGGGCTCGCCTTGCGATGCGCGCAGGCGCACCCATAAAGGAGCCACTCTATCGCTTTTCTTAAACCTGATGAGCCGCCCGTGACCGTCGCCCTGCCCCCCGCCCCGCAATTCGGCGACCCCGTCGAGGTCAAGGCGGTCCCTGAAGTGCTGGCCTTCCTCGCCACGCGGCGATCCGCCTCCGCCGTGACTCTCGCCGCGCCCGGACCGAGCGCCGCCGAGCTCGATGCGCTGCTGCGCCTCGCTGCCCGCGTCCCGGATCACGGCAAGCTCGCGCCCTGGCGGTTCGTGATCCTGGAGGGCGAGGCCAAGGCCAGCTTCGCCGGCCGTCTTGAGGCGCTGGCGCAGTCGCGCGGCGACCAGACCGCCGCAGCCAAGCTCGCGAAGCTCAAGATTCCGCCCGTGGCTGTCGCTGTGATCTCGGCGCCCCGCGTGGCCACGATCCCCGAATGGGAACAGCGCCTCTCCGCCGGCGCAGTCTGCACGACCCTGCTCTACGCGGCGCTCGCCATGGGCTATGGCGCGAACTGGATCACCGACTGGTACGCCTACGACCCCGAGGCCAACGCCGTACTCGGACTGGATGGGGAGGAAAAGGTGGCGGGGTTCCTGCTCCTGGGCACGCCGCGCGAGCCGCCCTTTGAGCGCGAACGCCCCGAAATCGCGCCCCTGGTCAGTCGCTGGCGGGACGCCGGTTAGGCCCTGAAAACACAACGGCCGGACGACGCGGGACGCCGTCCGGCCTGAGGTGACACGCCCGAGGAGAGTTGGGCGTCCTTGATATAGGCCGAATTAACGGTTTTGGAAAGCCCGAACAGGCTTCGCCATAACACCCATAGCTTTTCCCGTCAGACGAGAAACCACCTGACTCAGTCGTCGCTCTCCGACATCTGAAACTAACGGCGTCGTTCTTGAAATTTTTAGCGGGGCCAACCCGTTAACGACATGTAATCGATGGGAGAGGGTCGTTTTTCCAGCCGCTAGACTCACTTCTCGTCGCGTCAGCCGCGTCCGCGATACGGCGCTACACCTTGATCAGGCAGCCAAAGGCCCTGCGGCGCCGGGCCGCTCTGCCAGAACACATCTATCGGAATGCCGCCGCGCGGGAACCAATAGCCGCCGATACGCAGCCACTGCGGCTCAGCAACCTCCACGATCCGCCGGCCGATGGCCACCGTGCAGTCCTCGTGGAACGCCCCATGGTTGCGGAAGGAGCTCAGATAGAGCTTCAGCGACTTGGATTCGATCAGCCATGCGCCCGGCGCATAGTCGATGACCAGATGCGCGAAGTCGGGTTGTCCGGTCACCGGGCAGAGCGAGGTGAACTCAGGCGCCGTGAAACGCGTCAGATAGAGCGTGTCCGCCTGCGGGTTCGGCACGCGCTCGAGCACGGCCTCATCGGGGCTGTCGAAGCCGCGAACCTCACGGCCGAGCTGGGTCAGGCGGGTTTCATCCATGCGCGCGGCTTTACCGCCGCGCCTCCCCGCCCGCAACCGAGACAGCCACCGCAGTTGCCGCTATCAAGCCGCAAAACAGTAGGAGGCGAACATGGCCGGCGGCGGTTTCGAGGACTTCGTGGTGGTGGTGACCGGCGCCTCGACCGGGCTCGGCCGCGCCATCGCGGTAGAGACTGCCCGCCAAGGCGCCAAGGCGGTGGTGATCAACTACGCCCGCAGCGCCGAGGAAGCCCAGGAGACCGCCCGCCTGGTCGAGGCCGAAGGCGCCAAGGCCGTGCTCGTGCAGGGCGACGTCGCCTCCGATGACGACTGCAAGAAGATCGCCGCGGCCGCCGAGCCCTTCGGCCGCGTCGACGCCCTCTTCAACAACGCGGGCGTCACCCGCTTCGCCAACCACGCGGATATGGACGCCGTCTCGGCCCAGGATTTCCTCGACCTCTATGCGGTCAATGTCGTGGGCGCATACCAGATGGTCCGCGCCTGCCGCGTCCTGCTGGAAGCCGCCCCGCAACCCGGCGCGGTGGTCAACACCGCCTCCATCGCCGGCGTCACCGGCATCGGCTCCTCAGTGCCCTATGCGGCTTCCAAGGGCGCGCTGACCACCATGACCCTGTCCCTGGCCCGCGCGCTCGCGCCGAAGATCCGGGTCAACGCCGTCTGCCCGGGCTTCATCGACACCCCCTGGTTCGGCAAGGGGCTCACCGAGGCCGCCGTCGACCGCATCCGGGCCAACGCCGCGGCGGGCACACCGCTGAAGGCCGCTTCCACGCCGGACGACATCGCCGCGGCCACCGTTTTCCTCGCCTCTCGGGCGTCGCGCCATGTGACGGGCGAAACCTTGCTGGTGGACGCAGGTTCCCACCTGAGCTTTGCCCCGCTCGTCGCCCGCTGAGCCGGCTGGGCCTTTATACTTCGCCGATGTCGCGGGGCGCCTAAACGGATGGCGCCTGAGCCCGACGACGCCCAAACATTGATCAGCACCGTCAAGCACGGCCTTACGAGGTGTGCGGACGTTGATCTGCCGGGGCTGGCCGCGACGATGACCTCGTACGGTCGGATCCGGTCAACCCGGACAGCGCAGGCCGGGAACAAGGGGATACACGAATGAAGGCTCTGAAACTCTCGCTCCTCGCCGCGGCCGCGACACTGTCGATCGCCGGCGTCGCCCGGGCCGATGACGCGCCGCCCGCGCCCGCCGAAACCAAGCCGATATCGGTCGTCTTCAACGTCGGCGCCAACACCGACTACGAATTCCGCGGGGTCAGCCAGACCAACAACAAGGCCAGCATCTTCGGCGGCGCTGACGCGACTATCCTGACCATCGGCTATGCCGGGATTTGGCTCTCCAATGTCGATTTCCTGAACGGCACGCGGATGGAGTACGACATCTATGCCGGCATCAAGCCGGTCCTGGGACCGGTCACCGTCGACCTGGGCGTCATCCGCTACGGCTACACCAACCAGCCTTCGGGCCCGAAGGAGGTCTATACCGAGTGGAAGGTCGCGCCCTCCATGGCGGTCGGACCGGCCACCGTCGGTGTCGCCTATTTCTATTCGGACGACTTCTTCGGCGAGACGGGCAAGGCCACCTACTACGAGATCAACGGCTCACTGCCGATCGGCAAGAGCCCGTTCTCGGTCAGTGGCGCGCTGGGCCACCAGGAAGTCGTGGGGCCGCTCGACTACAACACATGGAACCTTGGCGTCGGTTACGCGCTCAACAGCCACGTCGGCTTTGATCTGCGCTATTGGGACACCGACGAGCACAGCTTCGGCAGCATCTACAAATCGAAGCTCGTTCTCGGCGTGAAAGCTACTTTCCCGTAACCATCGGCGTTTACGCTCCAAAGCCGCCGCCTTCGAAAGCGGCGGCTTTTCTATGGGCGCCAGTATGGCGCTGCTTTTCTGGCTTCCCCGCCTCGCTACGCGCACGGATCGTGCAGCGGGGTGCTATAGCCCTCTTGGGATCGCCTGATCCTATCGGTTTCGGTGGACGCTCGCACCCTCGAGCCTATGTTGACGATTCGAAGAGCAAACGGAGTGCGGCGCATGGAGCGGATGGCCTTTCGAGCCCAGACCATCGTCGCCGACATGGTGCTGGCCGCGATCGCCTTCGCTCTGGCCTTCCAGGTCGCCTCCTCGGGCCTTCCGACCCTTGACCTCAAAGGGGTCGCTTCGCTCAGCCAGATCCAGCTCATCGTGCTCTACGCCGCCCTTGCCGGCGGCTTCACGGTGCTGTTCCGCCGCGAACTGTCGCCGTGGCGCTACGCCTCGATCCCCGACGCGCTGGTGCTGGCGCGCATCGCGCTCTTCACCGTCGGCGTCTTCCTGCTCTGGGTCTTCGTCATCGACCGCGCCCGTGGCGTGCCGCGCTCGACGCTGTTCCTGGCGCCGATGTTCCAGATGGTCGGCTCCATGGGCGTTCGGATCCTTCGGCGCGCCCTGCATGAGCACGCGCTGGACAGCTTCTCGCCGCTCAAGACCATCACCGACCGGATCACCCAGTCGCCGTCCCTCCTGTTGATCGGCCCGCCCTCCCAGGCGGACACCTACCTGCGCGACATCGCGCGCAGCCATGACCGCACCTACACCCCGGTCGGCATCGTCGGCACTGACCCGCGCGACGTCGGCCAGCAGGTGCGCGGCGTCTGCATCATCGAAAGCCTGGAGAACCTCGATGAGGCTCTGGCCGACCTGCGCCGCTGGAACCGCTATCCGCGCGCCATCCTCTTCCTCGAGGAGCCGGGCCGCCTGAAGGGCCTCACCGCCGACCAGCTTGGCCGCCTCAAGACCGACGGCATCCGCCTGCTCCGCCTACCCTCGATCGTCGAACTCGCCCAGCACGACGGCGTCACCCTGCTGCCGATGCGCGACATCAACATCGAAGAGCTGCTGGCCCGAGAGCCCATCGAACTCGACCGCGTCGCCATCGGCAATCTGATCCGCGGCCGGCGCGTGCTGGTCACCGGGGCCGGCGGCTCCATCGGCGCGGAGCTCTGCCGCCAGGTCGCGGCCTTCCGTTGCGCCCACCTGTCGCTGATGGACTTCTCGGAGACCTCGCTCTTCGAGATCGAGCGCGAGATGGCTGAGACCCACCCGCAGATGTCCCGTCAGGCCGTGCTCTGCGACGTCCGCAACGCCGCCCGGGTGTCCCAGGCCTTCGCCGCCGAACGCCCGGACCTGGTGTTCCACGCCGCGGCCCTGAAACACGTCTCGATGGTCGAGCAGCATCCTTGCGAGGGCGTGCTCACCAATGTGGTGGGCACCTGGAACGTGGCCGAGGCCTCCAAGGCCTGCGGCGCCGGCCAGATGGTCCTGATCTCCACCGACAAGGCCGTCGACCCCACCAATGTCATGGGCGCCACCAAGCGCCTGGCCGAGTCGGTGATCCAGGCGCAGCAGAATGGCGGCGAGGGCGCGCGCTTCTCCGCCGTGCGTTTCGGCAATGTGCTGGGCTCTGCGGGCTCGGTGGTTCCGATCTTCAAGTCGCAGATCGAGCGCGGCGGCCCGGTGACCGTGACCCATCCGGACATGGAGCGGTTCTTCATGACCATTCCGGAAGCGAGCCAGCTCGTCCTCCACGCCACCGCCACCTGCGCCGAGGGCGAAGGCCGCGACGCGCGCCTCTTCCTGTTGGAGATGGGCGAGCCGGTCCGGATCATGGACCTCGCCCGCCAGATGATCGCGCTCTCCGGCCGCACGCCCGGCAAGGAGATCGAGATCGAGATCACCGGCCTGCGCCCCGGCGAAAAGCTGACCGAGGCCCTGCTCGACGAGACCGAGCGGTCCCTGCCCTGCGCCCACAAGGTGCTGGAAGTGGTCTCCAACTCCGCCGTGCGCATTTCCGGCGCCCATCTCGCGGAGATCGAGGCCCTCGCCGAGCGCGGCGACGTAGACGCCGTGCGCCGGGCGCTTTTCGATCTGGTCGCCCAGATCCGCGGCGAACGCGCGGCCGGCGCGCCAAACCTGCGCGTCGTGGCCAACGGCTGACGCACCGGCCAGGCCCATCAGATGTCCCCGACCGACACCGTGACGCTGGTCGATCTGCGACGCGCGTTCCTCGCCCATCTTGAGGGCGACCTCGCGGTCGCTGAGGCTGTCTACCGTCGCGCGCTCGCCGTCCCGGCCATGGCCCCGGCGACCCACCGCCACCTCATCAAGCTCCTTGAGGGGCAGCATCGCTGGAACGAGGCGCTGGACGAGTGCCGTCTGGCTCTGGTCCGCGAGCCCGATGATGCCGAACTCAAGATCAACCTTGCCAACCTGCTTCTGGGTCTCGGCCGCTATGCCGAGGCCTGGCCGCTTCTCGAGGCCCGCGCGGCGCTGTCGGCCGGCAGCGTGCGTCCGAACCTGCCCTATCCGGAGTGGGACGGCGGGACGGTCCGCTCGCTGGTGATCTGGGACGAGCAGGGCTTCGGCGACGCGATTCAGCATTCGCGTTTCGTGCCGGCCCTGGTCGCCCGCGGCATCGCCGTCACCCTGGTGCTGCGGCCGGAACTCTGTGCGCTGCTGTCCGACCTCGGCGCCACGGTGATCCCGGCGCAAGGCCAGTTGCGCGTGCCTGCCGCCGACGCCTGGGCGATGATCGGGTCGCTGCCCGGCCGGCTCGGTGTCACCGTGGAAAGTCTTGCTGACTCCTGGCCCTATCTGGCCCCGCCGGCGGATCGCCGCGCTAAGTGGGCGGGCAAGATCGGACCCGCCGCCCGCATCGGCGTCGTCGCCAGGGGCAAGGCGATCCACGTCAACGACGCGCAGCGTTCGCTACCCTACGAAGGCGCCGACTTCCTGCAGTCCCTGCCGGGCGCGGTGTCCCTCGAGCCGGGCGGTCCTCTGCCGTTGGCTGATTTCGCCGACACCGCCGCGGTCATCGAGCAGCTCGACCTGGTCATCGCGGTCGACACCGCAGTCGCCCACCTGGCCGGCGCCATGGGCAAGCCCTGCTGGGTGATCCTGCCCTATCTCGGTCTCGACTGGCGTTGGTTCTACGACGGGCGCGCGACGAGCCCCTGGTATCCGAGCATCCGTCTCTACCGTCAGGCCGCACCGCGAGATTGGGCCGGCGTGCTTCGCGCTATCGCCGCCGACCTTCCGGCCGTGCTTAGGTGGCCTTAAGGCCTATTCCGCCGCCGCCATCGCCGGCTTGCGGGCCGGTTCGCCCAGCCGTCGCACCAGGGCCTCGAGCTCCGTCCAGAGCGCCGCCGGCATCCGTTCCCCGAACCGTTCGTAGAAGGCCGGCACCAGGGCCGCCTCTTGGCGCCAGATATCGGCGTCGACGGTGAGCAGGAGGTCCAGCTGGGCTTGGGTCAGATCGAGGCCGGAGACGTCCAGGCTGCCCGGCGCCGGCAGGAGGCCGATCGGCGTGTCCACGGCGTCCGCGCGGCCTTCCAGCCGGTCGACGATCCACTTCAGGACGCGGGCGTTCTCGCCGTAGCCCGGCCAAACGAACTTGCCGCGTTCGTCCTTGCGGAACCAGTTGACGAAATAGATGCGGGGCAGCTTGGCCGGGTCGGCCTTGGCGCCCATGGCCAGCCAGTGGGCGAAGTAGTCGCCCATGTTGTAGCCGCAGAACGGCAGCATGGCGAAGGGGTCGCGGCGCAGCTCGCCGATAGCGTTCTCGGCCGCCGCCGTACCCTCGGAGGCCACGTTGGAGGCCATGAACACGCCGTGCGCCCAGTCGCGCGCCTCGTTGACCAACGGCACCGCCGAGGCCCGGCGGCCGCCGAACAGGATCGCCGAGATCGGCACGCCGGCCGGGTCCTCCCACTCCGGCGCGATCACCGGGGTTTGCGAGGCCGGCACGGTGAAGCGGGCGTTCGGATGGGCGGCGGGCTCGGCGCTCTTCGGCGTCCAGTCCTGGCCGCGCCAGTCGATCAGGTGCGCCGGCGCCTCGTCCGTCAGGCCTTCCCACCAGACGTCGCCGTCGTCGGTCAGGGCTACGTTGGTGAAGATGCAGTTGGCGTGGAGCGCGGCCACGGCGTTGGCGTTGGTGCTCTCGCCGGTGCCGGGCGCGACCCCGAAGAAGCCGGCCTCCGGGTTCACCGCATAGAGCCGCCCGTCGTCGCCGAATCGCATCCAGCAGATGTCGTCGCCGATCGTCTCCGCCTTCCAGCCGGCCAGCGTCGGCTGCAGCATGGCCATGTTGGTCTTGCCGCAGGCGCTCGGGAAAGCCGCCGAGAGGAACCGCACGTCGCCCTGCGGCGACGTCAGCTTCAGGATCAGCATATGTTCGGCGAACCAGCCCTCGTCGCGCGCCATCACCGAGGCGATACGCAGCGCGAAGCACTTCTTGCCGAGCAGCGCATTGCCGCCGTAGCCGGAGCCGTAGGACCAGATCTCCCGGGTCTCGGGGAAGTGGACGATGTATTTGATCTCGTTGCACGGCCAGGCGACGTCGGCCTGACCCTCAGCCAGCGGCATCCCGACCGAGTGCACGGCCGGCACAAAAAAGCCGTCCTCGCCGAGCTGGTCGAGGGCGGCTTGGCCCATCCGGGTCATGATCTTCATGGATACGGCCACATAGGCCGAATCGGTGATCTCCACGCCGATGGCGCTGATCTTGGAGCCGAGCGGACCCATGCAGAAGGGCACGACGTACATGGTGCGCCCGCGCATGCAGCCCTTGAACAGGTCCTTCAGGTCGGCGCGCATCTCGCCGGGTTCGAGCCAGTTGTTGGTCGGGCCGGCGTCCTCGGGTTTTTCGGAGCAGATGAAGGTGCGGCTCTCGACGCGCGCCACGTCGCGCGGGTCCGAGGCGGCGTAGAAGGAGTTCGGACGTTTTTCCGGATTCAGCCGTTTGAGTGTCCCGGCCTCGACCAGCTCCCCGGTCAGCTCGGTCCACTCGGCCTCGGAGCCATCGCACCAGCGGACCCGGTCGGGCTCTGTCAGCGCGGCGATCTCACGAACCCACTGGACCAGTTTCGCGTGTTTCGTCGGAGCGGGCTCGACTCCCGGGACGCTGCGTTGGCTCATACTGACGCTCCCTCGCCCCACTCACCGCCCGTCTGATTTGGACGGAATCAGCCGCCCCGGCACGGTCAAAGTTGAACAGTCTCTTAGATGCAGATCGCCCGCCTGCATACTACGGGCCAGCATTTCAGGCTGTTCGTAGCGATCAACGCACAACATCTTGTTTCGATCGGTCGGGCGCTCACGTCGGGTGTTCACTTCTGCGCGCCATCCTTCAGGTAGCGCGCCAGCCAGGCGTCGACCTCAGCGTAGAAATGGCGGCTGTCCTCCGGCTTGGTGATCCAGTGCCAGGCGTCGGGCCAGACCAGGAGGCGGCTCGGCACCTTCATACGCTGCAGCACGGCCCAATTCTCCAGCGTGTTCCCGATCGGCACGCGGAAATCGCGCTCGCCGATCGACAGCAGCATTGGGGTCTTCCAGTTGGCCGCGTAGGTGATCGGGCTCTGGTCCCGCCAGATCGCATTGCCTTCCCAGGGCGGTCCGCCGTTGGTCACCTCGCGGCCATAGATCCCGTCGCTGGTGCCCCACTGGGTGGCGAGGTCCACCTCGCCGGCGTGGCTGACCAGGCATTTGTAGCGCGTGGTGGTGGCCTCCAGCCAGTTGACCAGGTGGCCGCCGTAGCTCGCGCCCGCCGCGCACATCCGCGTCCCGTCGATGAAGGCATAGCGCTTCAGCGCCTCGTCCACCGCCTGGTTGATCTCCAGGCCCGGCGTCTTCAGCGGATCGTGCTTGATCGCTTGGGCGAACTTTTCGCCGAAGCCGGTCGAGCCCGTGTAGTCGGTCAGCAGCATCACGTAGCCGGGCGCGGTCAGCAGGTGGTAGTTCCACCGCAGGCCGATCTGGTCGGGGTTCGTGCTGGCGGCCCCACCGTGGATGAACACCAGCAGCGGGTACTTCTTCGCGGGATCGAAGTTCGGCGGCAGGACGATCATGTTGTGGATCTGCCGCCCGCCGGCGCTGGTGAACCAGAAGTGCTGCGGCGCGGCCCAGTCGAGCGCAGCGGCCGCCGCGGTGTCGATGTGCGTCAGGTTGGCGTGGGTCCTGGCGGCCGGATCGATGCGGACGACCTCGGCCGGGCTGACCGAACTGCCGTAGGAGCCGATCAGCAGCGGCTTGGCGGCCTTCTGCGGGATGACGAGGCTGGTGTAGCCGCCGGTGGCGGGCTCGATCACCAGCGTAGGCTTCCCGCCATCGGCAGCGACCCGGTAGAGGTTCTCCTTCCCGGCGTCGGGAACCAGCAGGTAGATGGTCTTGCTGTCCGGCGTGATGGCAAACCGCGCCGGTTCGCGGTCGAAGTCCTTCGCCACCACCGTCGCGGCCCCGCCGGCCGGCCAGGCCACCTTGCTCAGCCGTCCCAGGTGGTAGATCTCGCCGTCGATCGGGGCGTAGTTGAAGTAGAGCGCCTTGCCGTCCGGGCTGAAGGCCGCATCGCCGTATTCGCCGCGGGCGCCCACGACCGGCGTCGCCTCTCCCCCGCCGTCTGCCGGCAGCCGATAGAGCTGATAGCTCGCCTGGCTATAGGCGGTGTTCCAGCGCTCGGTGGTGGCCGCGAACAGCACCTCCTTGCCGTCCGGGCTCCAGATCGGCGACAGCGAGACGCTGGTCTCGCCCTCCGGTCCTGAGAACCCCGGCGTATGGGCGAGCTTGGTCCCCGAGAGGATGTCCTTGGCCTTCGCGCCCGGCGCCAGGCCCTGCACCGCGATGGTCGGCTGCTTCTCGTCCAGCCACTCGTTCCAATAGCGGATCGGGAAGTGCTCATAGGTGCGGACGTTGTATTTGCGCGCCTTTTTCTCGGCTGCGGCCTTCTTGTTGGCCTCGTCGTCCAGCGCGTTCGGAAAGACACTTGTCTCGAACAGGATCGCTTGGCCGTCCGGCCGCCACTGCGGGTTCGAGGCGCCGGTGGAAAGGCTGGTGACCCGCCGCGCCTCGCCGCCGCCGGCGATGTCCAACACATAGACCTGATCGGCGTCGTCGCCCTCGCGCTTGGTGGTGAAGGCGATCATCCGGCTGTCCGGCGACCAGACCGCCCCGCCCTCGCCGGCCTTGGTGTTGGTCAGCCGCCGCGGCGGCGCCCCGCCCGCCGCGGGCGCTAGCCACAGGTCGCTGACCTGCTTGTCAGCCTCGTAGGCGGGCTCGACGATCGCGAACACCACCCACTTGCCGTCCGGGCTGACGATCGGCGCGCCGACGCGCTTCATCATCCAGATGGCTTCGTGCGTGACCGCCGTCTTGGCGCCGGCCGGTAGGGCCGCAACACCGACGGCGGCGAGCACGCCCGCCGCCAGGAGGGTGGAAATCTTCATGACGCCCCCGCGAGACTCGAATTCTGAAGGCTGAACCCTAGCGGGAGATTCGAACTGCGTCCTCGGGGTTTGAAGTTCGGCGCGGGCGGTGGCACAGCCAGTCTGAACGGCGACAGGAGTTTGCGGCGGCATGACGATCTTGGTCACAGGCTCGGCCGGTTTCATCGGCTTCCACCTCTCGCGCCGGTTGCTGGAACGCGGCGACACCGTCGTGGGCCTCGACGACCTGAACTCCTACTACGACCCCGCCCTCAAGGCCGCGCGCCTGGCGATCCTCGAAAAGCATCCGGCCTATCGCCACGCCAGGCTCGATCTCGCCGATCGCGACGGCGTCGCTGCGCTCTTCGCCGAGGTGAAGCCCGCGGCGGTGGTCAATCTCGCCGCCCAGGCCGGCGTCCGCTACAGCCTGGAAAGCCCCCGCACCTACGTCGACTCCAACGTCGTGGGCTTCCTGAACATTCTGGAGGGCTGCCGGGCCACCCAGCCCAAGCACCTGGTCTACGCCTCGACGAGCTCGGTCTATGGCGCCAACGGCAAGCTGCCCTTCAACGTCCACGACGGGGCCAACCACCCGATCACCCTCTACGCGGCCACCAAGCTCGCCAACGAGGCCATGGCCCACAGCTACGCGCACCTCTTCGGCTTCCCCTCGACGGGATTTCGCTTCTTCACGGTCTACGGGCCCTGGGGCCGGCCGGACATGGCGCTCTTCAAGTTCACCGAGGCGATTCTCGCGGGCCGACCCATCGACGTCTACGGCGAGGGCAAGATGCAACGCGACTTCACCTACGTCGCCGACATCGTCGACGGCCTGGTCGCCGCCATCGACCGCCCAGCCCAGGTGAACCCCGCCTGGGACCCGCAGAAGCCGGATCCCGCGACCAGCGGCGTCGCCCCCTGGCGCATCCTCAACCTCGGCGCCAGCCAACGCGTCGAGCTGATGCGCTACATCCAGGTGCTGGAGGAGAAGCTGGGCAAGAAGGCCGAGCTCAATCTGCTCCCCATGCAGCCCGGCGATGTCGCCCGCACCGAGGCCGATGTCGAGGAAACCAAGGCGGCTCTAGACTACGCCCCATCCACACCGATCGAGGTGGGCATCGGCGCCTTCGTCGACTGGTACCTGGACTATTACGCCGTCAAAGCCTGAGATCGGCGGCGCCCTTGGGCAGCACGCTCTTCACGTCGAAGAGCACCGATTTCGGCCCGCCGAACGCCCGGATCGCCTCGGGGCCGAGCTCGGTGAACTGCTTGTGGGCCACCGCCAGCACGATGGCGTCATAGACCCCCGGCCTGGGCGCCGCGATCAGGTCGAGACCGTACTCGGCCTGCGCCTCGGCGGCGTCGATCCAGGGGTCCCAGACGTCGATGACCGCGCCCTCGCCGGCCAGCTCCCGGACGATGTCGATCACGCGGGTGTTGCGCAGGTCCGTGCAGTTTTCCTTGAACGCCAGCCCCATCATCAGGACGCGCGCGCCCGTCACGGCGGTCCCCCGCCGGGCCATCTCGCCCATCAGCTGTCGCGCCACATAGGGGCCCATGCCGTCGTTGATCCGCCGCCCGGCGAGGATCACCTCGGGGTGGTAGCCGAGCGCCTCGGCCTTGTGGGTCAGGTAGTAGGGATCGACCCCGATGCAGTGGCCGCCGACCAGGCCCGGCCGGAAGTTGAGGAAGTTCCACTTGGTGCCGGCGGCCGCCAGGACCTCTGAAGTGTCGACGCCAAGCCGCTGGAAAATCAACGAGAACTCGTTGATCAGTGCGATGTTCAGGTCCCGCTGGGTGTTCTCGATCACCTTGGCCGCCTCGGCCACGCGGATAGAGCTCGCCCGGTGGGTGCCGGCCGTCACCACCGACGAATAGAGCGCGTCCACGAAGTCTGCGGCCTGCGACGTCGAGCCCGCCGTCACCTTGACGATGTTGGCCAGGCGGTGGCTCGGGTCGCCGGGATTGGCGCGCTCCGGGCTGTAGCCGGCGAAGAAGTCCTGGTTGAACGTGAGCCCGGAGACCTCCGCCACCACCGGCACGCAGTCCTCCTCGGTCGCGCCCGGATAGACGGTGGATTCGTAGATCACCACCCCCCCCTTGCCGACCGCCGCGCCGACCGTGCGGCTGGCCGCCATCAGGGCCGCTAGGTCCGGCCGCTTCTCCGCGTCGATGGGCGTCGGCACGGTGACGATGAAGACGTTGCAGGCCGCAAGGTCCGCCGGATCGGCGCTGAGCTTCAGCCCACGCGCCGCGGCCAGTTCGTCAGCGGAGACCTCCAGCGTGCGGTCCTCCCCGGCCCGCAGCTCGGCGATCCGCGCCGCCTTGATGTCGAAGCCCACCACCTCGTGCGCGGCGGCGAAGGCGACGGCCAGCGGCAACCCCACATAACCCAGGCCGATCACCGCGATCTTCGCGGGCGTCTGGGTGAACGGGTTCTGCAGCATCAGGATCTCGTGCGGGGAAGGTCTGGCGCGGTCACTAGCACGGTTTGGGTCCGGTCCGGGAAGCGCGGACGGGGCCTAGGGGACGGAGCGCCTTACCGGCCGCCAGGAGGCCGCGTCCACGGCGACCTCCGCCGGGCCAAAGCGGGCCTCGATATCCTTCTGCAGCGCGTTGGCCGCCATCAGGTGGCCGCGGAACAGCGTGTCCATCGCCCAGCCGACGATCGGGAAGTCGGTCATGGCGCTGTTGAGGACCAGATAGGCGGCCATCCGCGCCAGGGTCCACGAACCCGCGCCGGCCTTGATGGCCTCGTAGATCAGCAGGCCGCCCGCGCCGACGCTGTAGATCGTATTGGCGGCCGGCACCCAGGCCAGGACGCCGTCCAGGCCAATGCCCCATGGCCCGATCTTGATCAGGTTGTCGGAGAGCTGCTTGATCCGCTCAGCGTTACGCCAGGCGCGGTGGGCGCGGTCTTTGGTCGTGGTCATGGCTCCCCAACGTCTTGCCGCAGCAATGGGCTGCACGGGCCCCACTCTCGCTTAAGGCGCGGAACTCGTCGTTAATGGGCTCGCGCTATTTCGCTGGTACGGCACGTCGCAAGGCAATGGATGTCTGATCTCGGCGCCACGGATGTAGAGGCCGGCTTCGACAACGACGCTCTGCGGCGCCGATCGGCGGTCGGCGCGGCCGTGACCCTGGTCGCCCAGGGCGTGAAGTTCGTCCTGCGGTTCGGCTCGACGGTGGTCATGGCGCGGCTGCTCGCGCCGGCCGAATTCGGTCTGGTCGCGATGGTCAGCCCCATTGTCGCGTTTGCCGTCGCGCTCAACGACGTCGGATTTTCGCAGGCCATCATCCGGGACCACGCCCTGCCCCCGAAGCAGATCAGCTCGCTGTTCTGGCTCAGCCTGCTGGTCAGCGCCGGACTGGCGGCTGTGCTGCTCGTCGCCTCGCCCGTCGCGGCCCTGGTCTACCGCGAACCCCATGTCACCGCCGTGCTCGCGGCGATGACCGGGTGGCTGCTGCTCAGCACACTTTCGATGGTCCCGCTGGCGATCCTGGCCCGCGAGATGCGGTTCGTCTCCGCCACGGTCGCCGACCTGGCGGGCATCGCCCTCGGCATCGGCGCCACCATCTGGGCGGCGTGGGCGGGCTTCAGCTATTGGTCCCTGGTGATCGGCCAGGTGGTCGGCGCGGGGGCCACAGCGGTGTTGGCGTTCGCGCTCAGCCGGTGGCGTCCCTCTCTTCCGGGCATTGCGCCGGGCACGGGCGAGATCGCGCGGTTCGGGGCGAACCTGACGGGCGTCAGCGTCGCGGGCTACGTCAGCATGACCGCCGACAACATCATCGTCGGCGCCTTCGCCGGCAAGGTGGCGCTCGGCCTCTACGATCGCAGCTACGGCCTGGTCCTGCAGCCTTTGAATCAGCTGCTCGCCCCGTTGAACCGCGTGGCACTGCCGCTCTTGTCGCGGGTCCGCGACGATCCGGCCCGCTATCGGCGGATCTATGTGCAGATGCTGAAGCTCAGCCTCCTGCTGACCGCGCCGGTCATGCTGTTCTGCGTGACCTTCGCCCACCCGTTCATCCAGTTCCTCTGGGGTCCCCGATGGACGAACGCCGCGCCTATATTCTTCTGGTTCTCGGTCGGCGGGATCGTCTCGCCGATCTTCACCACCACCGGCTGGCTGTTCGCCAGCGAGGGAAGGACCAACCGCCAATTCCGGTTGTCCGTCGCCACCGCCCTGATCAGCCTCGCCTCGTTCGTGATCGGCATCCGCTGGGGCGCCATCGGCGTCGTGCGGCTCAACGCCTTCACTTTCATTCTCCTGCAGACGCCTCTGATGGTCTGGGGCGCGGCCAGGAACGGCCTCGTCACCCTTCGTGATTTCGCCGGCGCCCTGCTTCCGCTGCTGATTCCGGCAGCGGTGACGACGGCGGCGCTACTGGCGCTGTCGGGCCACTTGACCGGATGGCTGACATTGGCCGCGCTCTTCGCGGCCTATGCGGTCTTTGGCCTCGTATCGCTGGCGATGCCCGGCGGCCGCGATCTCCTGGCGACCACCTGGCGGCTCGTGACCTCCCTCAATGGCGGGACGAAGCGCGCCTAGCATCCTGGTAAAGGCGGCCGGTCAAGCTCGCCCTGGCGCCGCTTGCCGAGTCGCGGCAGGCCTGTAGTGAAGCGTTCCCCTATCAACGTTCGGTCCGGGACTGGAAATGACGGAACCCCTGGCGCGCGTGCTCGCGCTGTATCTGCCGCAGTTCCATCCCATCCCGGAGAACGACGCCTGGTGGGGCCCGGGCTTCACCGAATGGACCAATGTCGCCAAGGCCCGGCCGATGTTTCGCGGCCATCATCAGCCGCGGCTTCCGGCCGACCTCGGCTTCTACGACCTGCGGGCGCCCGAAGTCCGGGAACATCAGGCGCAGCTCGCCCGCGCAGCCGGCATCGAGTCCTTCTGCTACTGGCACTACTGGTTCGGCGACGGACGCCGCATCCTGGAGCGGCCCTTCGACGAAGTCTTGGCCTCGGGCGCGCCTGACTTCCCGTTCTGCCTGGCCTGGGCAAACCAGACATGGACGGGTATCTGGCACGGCGCGCCGAACGCCACCCTGATCGAGCAGTCGTACCCGGGGAGGGCCGATGAGGAAGCCCATTTCCGCTGGGCGCTGAAGGCCTTCGAGGACCCGCGCTACACCCGGGTGGACGGCAAGCCGCTGTTCGTGATCTTCCGCCCCAACGACCTGCCTTCAAGCGCGGCCATGCTGGACCACTGGCGGGAGCTGGCGCTGAAGGCCGGCCTGCCGGGTCTCTACTTCGTGGCGATCTCGCACGTCCACGCGCGGGGCGTGGACCGCTACCGCGACAAGATCCTCGAGCCGTTCGACGCCGTGACGATCTGCGGTCCGCAGGACTATCTGGAGACCCACGGCTGGGCCGCGGGCCGCTCTCTGTCGCGGCGCCTCGCCGAGCTGAACGTCGGCCGCCTGAACCGGTTCAAACCCCCGTCCCTGCGCCGGCCGACCCGTATCGATTTCGCGGACGTCGTGGCGCATGCCTTCGAGGACCTGCCCGACGATCCGCGCTTTCTCCTGTCAGTCCTCGCCGGGTGGGACAACACGCCCCGCTCGGGCGAACGTGGGCTGGTCTACGAGGGGATGACAGTCGAGCTCTTCAAGGCCTACCTCGAAAAGGCGGTGAACCTCCTGAAGGCCCGGCCCCCGGAGCACAGGATCCTATTCTTGAAATCCTGGAACGAGTGGGCTGAGGGCAATCACGTGGAGCCGGACGCCCAATATGGCCACGGGCTGCTCGACGCCCTGCGAGAGGTTCTGCTGCCCTCAGCCTCCCGGGCCGGCGCGACCTAGCCCCACAACGCAGCAGGCGGCGGCTCGATCAGCGAGCCGGTGATGGCGAGCCCCGGCTCGCGGTCGCGGACCAGCAGCAGCGGCCCATCGAGGTCCACGAACTCGGCGCCCTGAGCCAGGATCAGCGCCGGCGCCATGGCGAGCGATGTGGCCACCATGCAGCCGATCATCAGGCCCAGTCCCATGGCCCGCGCCTCGGCGGCCAGCGCCAGGGCCTCAGTGAGGCCGCCGGTCTTGTCGAGCTTGATGTTGACCAGGCCGTAGCGCCGCGCACAGGCAGCGAGCTCCCCGCGTGTGTGCAGGCTCTCGTCGGCGCACAGGGCGATGGGGCTCTCATAGCCCTCCAGCACCTCGTCCTCGGCGGCCGGCAGCGGTTGCTCCAGAAGCTTGACGTCGAGCCGCGCGAGGTCGGGCGCGAGCCGGCGCAGATCGTCGAAACTCAGCGCCTCGTTGGCGTCGACGATCAGCCGGGCGCGCGGCGCAGCGGCATGGACGGCGGCGACGGCGGCGAGGTCGTCGGGCCCGCCGATCTTCAGCTTCAGCATGGGCCGGCGCGCATTGGCGCGGGCCGCCTCAGCCATCTCCTCGGGCGCCCCCAGGCTGATCGTGAAGCACGTCTTCACCGGATCGAGCCGCGTCCGGCCCGCGAGCGTCCAGGCCCGCACGCCCGCCTGTTTGGCCTCCAGGTCCCAAAGCGCGCAGTCGAGCGCGTTGCGCGCCGCGCCGGGCGGCAGGAGGCCCTGTAGCGCGCCGCGCGCGATCCCGGCCTCGATCCGCGGCCGGACGTCTTCGATTTCGCTCAGGACGCCCGACGCCGTCTCGCCGTAGTGCGCATAGGGCACCGCCTCGCCCCGGCCGCGATGGCCGTCCTGGATGATCTCGGCCACCACCACCTCGGCCTCCGTCTTGGCGCCGCGGGAGATAACGAAGGCCGCGGCCAGCGGCCAGCGCTCGACACGGGCGCTTAGCCCCGCCACGCCTAGCCCAGGTCTCCCGCCGCCGCGTCGAGGAGCAGATAGATCCGCCCGGCGTCGTCGCCGAGCAGGGTGGCCATCAGGAAGCCCTCCGGATCGCGCACCATCGCGTCGTCAACCAGGGTCTGGTAGCGGCGGATATAGACCTCGGCGCGTCGCCGGGCATCCTCGTCGGTGAACAGGCGCCGCTCGATCCGCCGGGTCGCGGCGGGCGCAAGCCGTCTGACCACGGTCCGCGCCCCCTCGGAGTCGCCGGTCTGCACGGCCGCGGCGATCTCGTCGATCCGCGCCTTGGGCAGGAGCTTGGCCGGCTCCACGCCCATCTTCGAAAGCTCGTTCCCCAGGACGTCCTGCAGCCGCTCGCCTTCGGGATCGGCGCCGTCGATGGAGGCGAGCAGGTCCTTCCAGGTCCAGGACTCCCCCTCGTGCGGAGCCTCCGCCGGATCGGCCGCCAGGCCCCCGGCGGCTTCGAACACCGCGGAGAATTCCTCGTCCGTCGCCGTGGGCGTGAGTTTGAGACGCGGCCGCAGGCCCGGGTCCTCGGCCGCAGCCCGCGCCGGGGCCGGCTCCATCAGCTCTTCCAACGCCCGATCGTCCTCGTCCTCGGCGGCTTCGACCTCCGGGGCCGCGACCTCTGCGGCTGCGGCTGCGGCGGGCGCGGGCGGCGGCTCCGGGGCGACCGGTTCCACCAGCACGGGGCGGGCCGGCGCGACTGGTGGCGGCGCGACCGGCGGCGGGGCCGCGGGCCGCGGCGGGGCGGCGCCGGCGGGGATGGCGGCCGAGACGCCCATCAGGCGCACGGCCTCCCCCAGCATCTCGAAGTTGCGGCGAGCGCGGTCCTGGAACGAGGCGTCGATAGCCTGCGCCTCCTCGGCGGTGCGGCGCGCCTGTGCGGTCAACGCCTCCAGGCCCTCGGTCACCGAGGCGCGCACCATATCGACCTGGGCCTGAGCGCTGGCCGGCATGCGCGCGGCGCGCTGGTCGATCTCGCCCATCATCTCCTGCAGGGCGCTCAGCGCGGCGCGGGCGGCCGCGGCGGCTTCTTCCAACCGTTTGGCCGTCGCGGCCCCGGCTTGGTCCACCATGGCGGAGGACTGCTCGACCAGCGCGCGCGCCTCCGAGAGCCTCGCCTCGAACGCCTGGTTGGCCGCCTGGCCGGCCGTGGCGGCGGCTTCGGAGAGCTGATCGACCTGTTCGCGGGCGCTGGCCGAGTGGATGGCGGCGGCCGCGCGCGTCTCCTCCGCGGCGGCGGCCAACGCCTCGATGGCCGCCCGCGTCTGGGCCTCCATCTTCTCGCGCTCGTCGGCCGCAGCCTGAGACACGGTCTCCAGGGATCGCTGCGTCGACTGGCCGAACGCCTCGCGCTCGGTTTCCGCGGTCGCAGCGAGCTCGCGAACCTGCTCGGCGGCGGTTGTCACCAGGGCGCGCAGGCTCTCGCCGCCCTTCAGTGCGCGGTCGCTGAGCTCCACCGACGAGGCGCGGGCCTCTTCGATGAACTCGGAGAGCTTGGCGGCGTGGGTCTCGGCCTGTTCGGCGAAGGCCTCGTTGTCGGTCTTCAGTGTCTCGGCGAGCGTGATCAGCGCCGTCCGCTGCTCAGTGAGGCCGCTCTCCGCGGCGCGCACCTGCTCTGCGACGCCGACACCCGCGGTTTCCAGCCGGGCGATATGGCGCGTGAGGTCCTCGCCGGCGGTGCGGGCCGCATTGCTCGCCTCCCCGGCCGCCGCGGTGATGTCGGCGGCGCGGGCCGCAAGCGCGGCTTCAGCCTCGCGCAGCTGCGCCTCGGCGACTTCTGAGGCCTCGGCCACCATCCGCGCCTGCTGGCCGATGCTGTCGACCACCCGGGCCGCCTGGGCGTCCAGGCTTTGGGTTAGCGCACCCATCTCCGAGCGCTCGCGGCCGAGCGTGGTGGTCAGTTCGTGAGTGGTGCGGACCGAGGTCTCCGTGCTCTCGAGCAGTTTCTGGCTCTCGGCGGCAAGGGCTTCGCGCATCGCCTGCAGCGTCTCGCGCGCCTCGTGGGCCGCGACGCCCGCGCGGACAATCTCCTCGCGGACGCCCTGGGTCACCAGGCCGGCGCGCGCGGCGGCGACCACGGCGGGGGCCAGCATGTCTTCGGCCATGGCCTTGGTCCGGCGGGACTCCGCGCCGAGCTTCTGGCCCTGGCGCACCATGTAGGCGGCGAAGAAGACGAAGACGCCGGGTCCAACCGCCAGCAGGCTGAACACCAAGAGGGCGAAGGTGTCGTTGTGCAGCGGCACGACGCCCTGGCGGTAGCCCAGGGCGAATGCGATCGGGCCGAGCGCCCAAAGCCCGGCCACCGCCAGGGCGGTCAGATAAATCGGCCAACCCGGCGGCGGCCGATAGGGATCGACCTCGGCGTCCTCATAGTCGTCTTCCGCCACATCCTGCGGCGCCGGCGTGCGCGCCGAGCTCGCGGTCATGGAGTGGAAGCGCGGCTCTTCCAACGTGCTCCACGCCGAAGCGTCCGCGGACGCCCGTCCATCGGGCTCCCGAAATGACGTCTCGCCGTCCGCAGATGCCTCCGCGAAGGTGTCGCGCGGCGACGCACCGAAGTCCGCCGGCCGGGTCCGCTTCTTGATCCTCATAGGCCTCTTCCGTCGATGCCGCCGGGCTGGACCGGCGCCGACGCCCCCACTGCCTGCGCAGGATTACCCGCGATGGGTCGCGACGCAAACAGCCGTGCGCGCGTAAGGCCCGATAAAGGCGGTGTTCTGCGGAAGTTCAGACCTTGATGACGCGCGCGCGGTGGTGCTGTCCGGGACAGGAGGTCTTAAGCGCGTGACGATGCGTGGGCGTGCGGGCCACCACCCGCTCGGCGGCCGGCGCGGGCCGCTCGATCTGGGCCGGCTCCACGGTGACACCAAAATGCGAAAGCGCGACGGCCGACGAATGCACGACCACTGCGGCGACAATCTCGGTAAGTGTCGTCATCGCCAACCCCGGCTCCGAAGCGATTCCGTCGAGCGGTGTTATATGCCAAGCCACGCCATGGAGCGACAGCCGGGCGCGTGAATTTTGCGTAATGTTGCGGGCCTCGCGAGGCCTCAGCGCCAGCGGCGTTCCACATAGTCGAACACCTGGCCCATCGGGGCGCACCAGACGTCGAGGGCCGCGACGCGCGCGAGGATCTTGTTATGCGTCGCGACGCTCGCGTCGCCGTCCGTATGCCACTTCGGAAGCACGTCGTGGAACACCAGGATCGCCCAGCCGCCCCGGGCCACCGTCTCATTGAGGTAGCGGATCGCGGGGCCAACGCCATCGCCTTCGAAGGTCGGCTCAAAGCCGTGCAGATGCAGCGGATCGGCCACCGCCTCGGCCGGCCGGTTGGGGCCGCCGGCCGTCGTGCGCGCCGCGATGACGCTATCGCGCTCCAGGATGCGCCGGTAGCGCGCGTACCGCTCACGGCGGGGCCCGTGACCGATGCCCAGATAGCCGCAGGGATAGGCGAAGGTCCGCTGCCGGTCGGCGCCGAAGTGCGCGTCGAGGTAACCCTCCATCCCCTCGATCTCGGAGTGCTCGAACCGGTCTGCGCTGTAGCCGCTGAGCGCGCAGGGATGAGTCACGGTGTGGTTGGCGACCTCATGGCCGTCGCGCGCCAGGGCCTCCCAGTCGGAGAGCCGCCAATGGGCGTTGTCCTCCGTGAGGAAGAAGGTCGCCTTCAGCCCCAACCGGTTGAGTTCCGGCACGGCGTTGTCGAGCTGGCTGTTCAGGCCGTCGTCGTAGGTCAGGCTCACCGCCGCCCGCGCGCCGTTCGGCCAGGCGCGGGCCGGCTGGGCCGACGCAGGGGCCACAAGGCCAAGCGCCGCCGCCGCGGCGAACAGCGAACGTCGTGAGATCCCGGATTCGGCCATGAGACGCCAACGGCTACGCTTCGCGCGGCGTTCCCGCAACGCACCTCGCGCCCTAGGGCGCGTCCGCCGGGGTTTCGACCGGCGGGCCGTGGCGGCGGCGCAGGAGGTAGCGCACCGCCCAGACGATCAGCACGACCACGATGATTCCGCCGGCGGCGATCAGCGTCCAGCGCCCGGCATGGTGGCCATGGCCCAAGAGATTGTGCACCGCCTCGCCGAAGATGAAACCCAGCATGGTGAAGGCGGTCGCCCAGATGATCGCGCCTGCGATGTTGAGCAGCGCGAAGCGCCAGGTCGGCACCTGGGAAACCCCGATCGCGATCGGGCTGGCGACCCGCAGGCCGAAGATGAATCGGAAGGTCAGGATGTAGCTGATCGGGAACCGCTCGATGAACCGCAGAGCCCGGGCGAACGCCTGCTGCTGCGTTGCTCGCACCACCCAGCGATGGGTCCGGAACTGCCGGCCGGCGATGAACAGCAGGTGATCGAGGATCGCCGACCCGGCCATGGCGCTGAACAGCACCAGCCAAAGCTGCAGGATGTGCTGGCGCGCCAAAAGGCCGCCGACGATCACCGCGGTCTGACCCTCGAACGCCGCGCCCAGGAAAATCCCGATCGGCCCATACTGTCGCAGGAACTCTTCCATCGCCTCGCCGGTGGCCGTTCGGGAGGCCGCTCTTAGCACAGCCCGTCGGCCGGTCAGCCGGCGATGCGTGAATAACCTCAGGCCGCGATTTGGTCCTTCAGCGCCGCCCCTTCAAGGTCCAGCAGCCAGCGTTTGCGCGGCAGGCCGCCGCCGTAACCGGTCAGCGAACCGTTGGTTCCGATCACCCGGTGGCAGGGTACGACCACGGCCACCGGGTTGGCGCCGTTGGCCAGTCCCACGGCGCGCACGGCGCTCGGCCGTCCGATCCGCTGGGCGAGGCCCGCGTAGCTCAAGGTTTCCCCGGCCGGAATGGTGCAGAGCGTCTCCCAGACCTTCAGCTGGAAGGCCGTGCCCGACGCCCGCCAGGGCACGGTCTCGAGCGCCCGGGGGTCACCCTGGAAATAGGCCTCGAACGGCCCGCGCACGGCTGGCGGCGCCTTGCCGTCGGTCAGCCTGGCCTTCGGATAGCGCCGCGCGATCCAGGCCCGCATCGCCGCCTCGTAGTCCGTCCAGTTGAAGGCGCGCAGGAACCCCTGCTCATCGGTGACCAGCAGAGCCGTGCCGATCGGGGTCGCCAGCCGGTCGAGGGTGAGGATTTCAGGCGGCGCGTTGGTGGTCGGCATCGGTCTTGGTCCTCTTGGCTTCGCCCGTCTTGGCGTCGGTGGTCTTGGAAGGCTGGTCGGCGTCGGCCGCCCAGAGATGCTGCGCGGCGTAGGCCCGCCAGGGTCGCCAGGCCTCGGCGCGCTCCAGCAGTTCGGCCGGGCTCGGCCGGACGCCGGCCTCGTCCGCCATGCCGCGCAGGAGGCCGATGTCGGCCTGCGGGAAGGCGTCGGGTTCGCGCAACTCGCGCAGCGCGATGTATTGGGCGGTCCACTCGCCGACCCCCGGCAGGGCCTTCAGGGCGGCGATGGCGCTTTCCAGGTCGGCGCGCGGGGTGAAGATCGTCGGGTCAGAGGCCACGGTCCGCGCCAGCGCCTCCAGGGCCGCGCCGCGCGCCTTGGGCATGCCGAGCGCCGCGATGTCCTGGCCAACCAGCTGGTCCGGCGTCGCGAATGCCCGCGTCAGGCCGAGGGAAGCCGCGAACGGATCGTCGACGCGGGCGCCATAGGCTTCCACCAGCTTGGCGGCGAGGCCGCGGGCGGCGGTCACGGTGATCTGCTGGCCGAGGATCGCGCGGACCGCCAGCTCGAAGCCGTCCCAGGCGCCGGGCGCCCGCAGGCCGGGCCTGGCCGCCACCAGCGACGCCAGCGCCGGATCCTGGCTCAGGTGGTCTCCGATCAGCGCCGGATCGGCCGTCAGGTCGAAAACCCGCCGGATGCGGGCGATCACCGCCGGTAGCGCCTGGACCTTCGGGAAGCGGATCTCCGCGACCAGGAAATTGCCGGCTCCGGGCGAGACGGTCACCACGCCCAGCGCGCCGTCCACACTCAGCGTCCGCGCATAGCGGCGGGCCGTGACCGACTCCACGCCGGGAATCGCCCGGGCGGCGAGGAAGCCGATCATCGCCGCCCAGTCGTAGGGCGCGCGATAGGGGAGCCTGACGGTGATGCCGGCGGCCGCGGCGCTGGCTTCCTCGGCGCGGCTGCGGCGCAGGGCGCCCGGCGGCCGGCCGAACAGCTGCTGGAAAGTCTCGTTGAACCGCCGCACGCTGCCGAAGCCAGAGGCCAGGGCCACCTCGCCCATCGGCAGTAGGGTTTCCTGGATTAGCTGCTTGGCAAGCAGAACCCGGCGGGTCTGGGCGACGGCCACGGGCGAGGCGCCCAGGTGCTGGCGGAACAGTCGGCGCAGCTGCCGTTCGCCGACGCCGAGGCGCGAGGCGAGGGCATCGACGTCGCCGGCGTCCATCGCCCCGGCCTCGATCAGCGCCAGCGCGCGCGAGACGGTATTGGACGTGCCGCGCCAGGCGCCGAGGTCCGGCGAGGACTCCGGGCGGCAACGCAGGCAGGGTCGATAGCCCGCCTCCTGGCATGCCGCGGCGGTCGGGTAGAAGGTCATGTTCTCCGCTTTCGGCGTCCTGGCCGGGCAGATCGGGCGGCAGTAGATGCCGGTGGTCCTGACGGCGCCGAAGATGCGCCCGTCAAACCGCGGATCGCGGGTCAGGAAGGCGCGGCGGCAGGCTTCGAAATCCATATCCATGGCGACAAGATGGGGGTTCGCCTCTCGCAAGTCTCGCGGTTTTCGGACATCAATCGACGCGGCTGGGCGCTCACGCCATCGCCTGCATGCTTTTGTCACCGCTTAGGCTTAATTTTTGCGAGGCGGCAGGTCAGGTGCGAGCCGTTGTTCAGGTTCGGTACAGGCGGGCGGATGGAACAGGGCTCCATACGCGACGGGGTTCGATGATCTTGTGGGTTTTACTTCTCGTTGGGCTAGTAATCGCGGCGGCTGCAACCGTCGCGTTGGTCATCGCCATGTCGCGCGCCGAGCGGCGGGCGCGGCGGAACCTCTATCGCGCGCTGGGCCTCGGTGAGGTAGCCGAGCGGACGGCCGGCAGGCCCGACGTCCTCGCCGAGTTGGAGCGCCTGCGCGCGTCATCCGTGGCGTTGGAAGCCGGCGCTCCCTCGACCGAACCCCTTGCCGCTGAAGAGGATGAACCGTCCGGGGGGCCGGCGCCGATCCGCCTCCTCCGCTCCGTTCGGCCCCGCGAAGCGCGGCTTCCCGCCGCCTCGGGCCGGCGGCTGCCCCGCGCCGGTCGCCATCGCCGGCTCTGAGCCGGCTCAAATCGCGGTTTTTGTAGCCGGATTAACCGCTTGCTCAGCCGCAACCCGCATTGTCAGCCAGAAGCAAAGTCGAGGCGAAGCCAAGATGCCGTACGACACGGGCGCAGCGAGCGCCGAGCGCGAAAAGACCGGCGCTGAACGGCGCGGGCCCTTGCGGCCCTCGCGCCTGGCGAGCGCCCGTTCGCGCCTGAGCGGCGGGATGCTGACCGGACTTGTACAGGCCAGCGACCTGGCGCTGCTGGCCGGCTTGCTTTTCGTCAAATCCCTCAACGGCGGTCTGGGCGGCGCGACCGGTCTGCTCGTGGCCGCCTCCGTGCTCGTCGCGGCGACGCTGATGAGTTTCGAGTCCTACCAGCTGAACGCCCGGGAACGCCTCTATCATCACCTGTACAAGGTTATCGGCGCGGTCGGCGGGTCGGGCCTGATGATGCTGACCTTCGCCACCTTCACCGCGCCGGCGGCCAAGGCGGCGAACATCCTGCATATCGTCGACTGGTGCCTGACGGCCGTCGGCCTGCTTTGCGCCTCCCACCTAGCCTGGTTCAGCTACATCCGCCGCCTGCGCCGTCAGGGACTCCTGACCCCCAACCTGATGATCGTCGGCGCGACGCCCGCAGCCCAGCGCCTGGTGGCGATGGCTCTGTCCAATCGCGACGTGAACATCCTGGGCATCTTCGACGACCGCGGAGAGCGCAGCCCCAAGCACATCTTCGGCGTGCCGGTGCTGGGACGGACCGCCGACGTGAAAAATCACCGGCTCCTGCCCTACGTCGACCGCATCGTCGTGACCGTGCCCTCGGGGGCCACCGCCCGCATCGCCCAGCTCATCGCCGAACTCGCGCCCTGCCCGAACGCCGTCAACCTGCTGATGGATGGCTTCGGCCCGGCCGACGAACAGGCCGCCCATGAACGCCTGCTCGACATGCCCCTCGCCCACCTCTCCGGCGTCCGCCGCGGTTTGCTGCAGGGGGTGCTGAAGCGCACGATCGACGTGGTCTTCAGCATCGCGGCCATCGTCGTGCTCGCCCCGGCGCTCTGCGCCATCGCGGTCGCCATCCGCCTCGACAGCCCGGGTCCCGTGCTCTTCAAGCAGCGGCGTCACGGATACATGAACGAAGAAGTGCTGGTCTGGAAATTCCGTTCGATGCGCACCGAGACGACCGACCACGCCGCGGCGCGGCAGGTGACCGCCAACGACGATCGGGTTACGCGCGTCGGGGGCTTCCTGCGCCGCACCAGCCTCGATGAACTGCCGCAACTGTGGAACGTGATCCGTGGCGAGATGTCCCTCGTGGGACCCCGCCCGCACGCCATCGGCATGCTGACCAATGGCGCCGAGGCCTCCAAGCTCGTCGAGACCTACGCCCACCGCCACCGGATGAAGCCCGGGCTGACCGGCTGGGCGGCGGTCAACGGCTCGCGCGGTCCCGTCGACACGCCCGAGGCGGTGCGCCGTCGGGTATCGCTCGATCTGGAGTACGTGGAGCGCCAGTCGGTCTGGCTCGACCTGGCGATCATGGTGCGGACCCTGCCTTGCGTGCTCGGCGACACCCAGGCTGTGCGATAACCTGTGATATGCTGAGTGCAACGCCGTCCGACGAATCCGCGCGTGCAGCAGATCCGCAGACGCGGCCTGCGAAGCGCCCATTGGGTTCCGGGCGGCCCGCGCCGCAGCTCGTCCACGGGGGCCTGAAATCGACCAGTCGCCGGAGCCGTCGCGCGTGACCGAGCTGGCCACCCCTTCCGGCGGCACGAGGGCCCGAATGGCGGTCGCCCTGCGGCAGGTCATGAACATGCGCCACTCCGCCCAGGCCGGTAAGGTTCTGCGCGGCGGCGCCTGGTCGTTCGCCGGCTACGGCGCCCAGACGGCGCTGCGGTTCATCTCGCGGATCGTCCTGGCCAAGCTGCTGATCAGCGCCGCCCCGCTCGGGACGGTTGCGGTGGTGACGACGATCCTGATGGGGCTGGAGATGATCTCCGACCTCGGGATCAACGTGAATATCGTGCAGCATCGCGATGGCGCCGATGCCCGCTTCCTCGGCACCGCCTTCAGCGTCCAGGTGCTGCGCAGCGGCGCCCTCTATCTGCTGGCCTCCGCCATGGCCTTCCCGATCGCCTGGATCTACCACGACCCCCAACTGGCCCCGCTGCTGCTGTTCGGGGCGGCGGCCGTGCTGTTCCGAGGCTTCGTGAATCCCGGCCTTGCGGTCCTGACGCGCGAAGTCGCCCTGCGGCGTCCGACGATCGTGGCCATCATCTCCGAGGCCGCGGGGTTCATCGTCACCGTCGCCTGGGCGCTCAAACAGCCCTCGGCCTGGGCCCTGGTGGCCGGCAGCGTGGCGACGGCCGCCGCCTTCGCCATCGCCTCGCAGTTCGCGGCAGCCCGCGCGCGGTTCAGCTGGGACAGCACAGTCGCCAGGGGAATCGTGCAGTTCGGCGGCTGGATCATCCTGTCGACCGGCACCTATTTCCTCTCCAGCCGCGGCGAAGTGCTGATGCTGAAAGGCTCGGTGCCGGACGTCGAGTTCGGCTGTTTCGCCTTCGCCACCATGCTCGTGACCACACCCGTGAGCGCGGTCATCCAGCTCGGCTCCCAGGTCCTGCTGCCCATGCTGGCGGGCTGGATTCGCGAGGACAAGGCGACGGCGCTGCGCCAGTTCCGCCGCGTGAAATGGGCCTTCACCGGCCTCGGCGTCTGCGTCGCCTGGGGGGCGATCCTCATTGGCCCACCGTTCGTCGCCTTGCTGCATCTCAACAAGTCCTACGCCGGCCTAGGTTGGATGGTGCAGTTCCTCGGCTTCCGCGCCGCCTTCGACATCTTCGCCATTCCGGCCGGAAGCGCCCTGCTCGCCTCCGGCGCATCCCTCTATTCGGCCTTCGCCAACTCGGTCCGACTGGTGGTGCTGATCGCCGGCCTGTGGCTCATGGTCCACGTCCTGGGCCTAGGCCTGCCGGGGGCTATGTGGGTGCTGATGGTGGTGCCATTCGTGGCCTACAGCGCCCTGATGCCTGGCCTGCGGCGGCACATGCCGGGCACGATGGGCCTGGAAGCGGCCACGCTCCTCACCTTCATTGCCGGCGGCGCGGCCGCGGCCGGCCTCGCCCTGGCGCTCGGCGGGATGTGGACGACGGTGCGCGGATGACCCAGCGCAGCCCGCGCCGCGCGACCGCGCCCGACGCCATCGACATCACGGTGATCATCTGCACCCGAAACCGGGCGGCGCGGCTGCGCAATGTCCTGCAGTCCCTGACCGAGTTGAAACAACCCCCCGGCCTTCGTTGGGAGGTCGTCGTCGTCGACAACGGGAGCTCCGACAACACCCAGGAGGTGGCGTTGTCCTTTCGCGACCGCCTGTCGATCCGGGTGATCCGCGAGGAGCAGGCCGGCCTCTCCAACGCCCGCAATCGCGGCGTCGCCGAGGCCAGGGGCGCCTATATCTGCTGGACGGACGACGATCTGGTGCTCGACGAGAACTGGCTGGCGGCCTACGCCGCGGCGTTCAAGCGCCATCCGGAGGCCGCGATCTTCGGCGGCCGGATCACTCCCGTCCTCGAGGCGCCGACGCCCCGCTGGTTCGCCAGGTTCGCCGACGAATGGCCGCTCACGACGCTGCTGGCCAAGCGCGACTTCGGCGACGACATCATACCCCTGGGTTTCGCGGACAACGCCGTGCCCTGGGGCGCCAATTTCGCCGTGCGGACCGCCGAACAGCGGCTGGCGCCTTACGAACCGGGCCTGGGCGTCTCGCCGCTGCAGAAGCGACTGGGCGAGGAGTCCGAGGTCATCTTCCGGATCATCGAATCCGGCGGCGTCGGCTGGTGGGTGCCGGACTCCAAGGTGCAGCACATCATCCCGGTCCAGCGCCAGACCTGGCGCTATGTCTTCGAATACTTCCAGGCCTACGGCGAGACCGTGGCCTACATGGAACGCACTTGGCCGGGCGCCCACCACATGGCGGCGAACGAGCGCGAGATGGCCCGGGTGGCCGGCGGGCCCTTGAGCCTCTACGCCCGCGCTGCGCTGAACGGCGCCGTGTTCGCGGCCGCCTGGCTCCTGGGCGCGACCGGCCGCAGCCTGAAGTCGCTCATGAAGACCGGGTTCTACGTCGGCGCGGCCCAGATCGCCGCAGCGCCTCCGGCCGCATCCCGCCCGCGCGCCGCAAGTCTCTAGCGGCGAGTCTTCCTGCCTGCATCGACGAGTTCCAGGGCCGCCGCGGCGACCGCGTCCGGCCGATCGTTCATCATCAGGTGCCCAGACTTCACCAGCCGCTGGGAGCCGCGCGAGAATTCCGCGGCGAGGTCATGGTGCATGGCTTCCCGGGCCCGGTCGCCGCCCGCGTCCGCCGCCGGTTCGCCGGTCCGCGACGCCGTCAGCACGATCGTGGGCACGTCGCGGATCAGACGGCCCAGCCGCGCCCGCTGATCGGAGGTCTCGGTAAACAGCGTGTCGAGTTCCGATGCCTGGGCGCGCCAAAGCGCCGGCCTCAGCCCCTCGGCGCGGATTTCAGCGCTGGCGGTGGGCGCCACGCACTCGTTGAAGGCGGGATCGGCGACGGCCGCGCCGCCCTTCTCCGTAGCGGCCAGGCAGCGACGCACGCGAGCGCGGATCGGGTCGAGGCTGCCGGCGCCGGGGCCGAAAATCGCCGCCATCCGCTTCTCCTGGTAGATCACCGAAGGATCGACGAGGACGAGGCCCACGACCTCCTTGCGCCGTCGGCCGGCGAAGAGCTGGGCGTAGATACCGCCGGCCGAGTGTCCGACGGCGACATAGGGTCCGTGCTCGCCGGCCGCATGAAGCGCGTAGTCCAGGTCCCTGGCGATCGCCGCCCCATTCCGTGGCAGGGGCCCGGGGTCGCTGAAGCCGTAGCCGGCGCGGTCGTATGAGCAGACCCGCGTCCGCGCCGCGATCATAGGCTGCAGCTTGGGCCAGGCGAACGAACTCGCCCCGAAGCCCGCCTCCAGCAGGACCAGCGGTTTCCCCTGCCCGCTGCAGCGCAGGTTGATCCGGCGACGATCCGGCAGGCTGACCAGCCGCCCCGGCCGGTCATAGGTCGACATGGGAATTGGCGCGGTTTCGGCCTGGGCGGCGGCGCGCGGCGCCGGCAGGGCCAAGACCGCCGAGGCGACGATGGCGGCGGCCAGGCCGCTCAGGCGCAGGTACATGTCGCGATCCGCGCTAGGCGACGGCGAGGCGGGCCGCGTCGGCCTCCCGGATCAGGCTCACCGTATTCTCGATATTGCGCTGGCTGGACGCGCCGAACAGGATCGACTCCACGTAGGGCTCGTTGGTCACCCACTCGATGGCCTCCCGCGCCGGCAGGGCGCCCGAGGCCAGCACCGACATGGCGATCACCCGAGAGGGGTGCTTCGCCGTCGCTTCGCGGTAGGCCTCGACGCCGCCCGACATCCGGAAGGCGATCTTATTCACGTTCGCGCAGACAATGGGATTCTCGATGCCGACCGACGCCAGCGCCGGGACCAGCATCGGCAGGTTCATGGTGAAGAAGCCGGGCTCGGCCTTGTAGCGCTTGCGCACATGGTCGGAGAACACCCGGAAGGCGTCGTAGTAGCCGAGGCCGAGGACCAGGTCGGTGACCACGTTCTGCAGGAAGATGATCGGGGTGTCCAAGCCCTCGAACGCCTTCATCTCCGCGTCGACCAAGAGCGTGATCAGGCTCTCGACGTCGCGCTTCACCAGCGCCTTGCCGCCGCGCATCATCGCATCGAACAGGCCGTCGCTGGGCAGGAACTGCTTCAGCGCCTCCAGGGGGCCGAGCTCGGTCATCGCGTTGGCGTACTTATGGGCATAGGGCATGCCCGGGTAGAAGCGCATCCCCGTCCATTTTCCGGGCTGCTTGCGGATGATCTCGGTGACCTCGATCATCCGCTCGTGGGTGGTGCACATGAACCCATGCACCCCGGCCGAATAGGCCGCGTGCAGGACGTCCACGATGGCGTTGATGTCCTGGAAGCGCATCAGCTGCTGACGCGCCTTCTCCTCGGACATGTGGTTGACGCCGAAGAACTGATTGTCGCCGAAAAAGATGCGGTCCATCGCCTGGCTCACTGTTGGGTCGAGCGCGCGGTCAGATAGTGCGCGACGTTGTCGATCATCTGTTGGGGCGCGAAGCGGGAGATTCCCGCGGACGGCGCGAGCGGCTCGCGAAGCAGCCGGCTCATGGCCGCCTGCAGCGCGTCGGTGTCGTCGACGATCAGCAGGCCCCCGGTGTCGCGGAAGCGCGCCGCCGTGTGGAGCTGATGGTCGGTGGTGTGTTCGCGCAGCGCCGCGAGCCTCGGGAGCATCAGGAGCTGCTTCTTCGCCTCCAGGCTCTGCAGAATCGAGCCCATGCCGACGTGAGCCACGAACAGCGTGCTGTCCTCCAGCCGCTGGCGATACTCGGTGTGCGGCATCATCCGCGTGAAGGGTGCGTGTCTGGGCTCGTACTCCCCGTGGCCGATCTGGATATAGACCGGCTCGGCGGGATTGGCGGCCGCCCACTCGTCCACCGCCTGCACCAGGCGGTCGAAGGGCAGCATGGAGCCGACGGAGGCAAAGATCATATGACCGCGCCCCAGCAGCCGACGCCCTCCCGCTCGGCGACCTCCGGCCACTGCGAGACGACGCGATGGGCCAGGCGCTTAGCCAGGCGACCGGACGAGGACATCCGTTCGGAGTTGGCGATGCTGTCGATCCACAAGGTGCGCACGCCCATCAAGCGGGCCAGCAGGACGAAGGCCAGCATCGGCGCCGACCCGGTGGTCACCAGCGCCTTCGGCCGCTCGCGCAGCAGGATCCGCACTGCGCGGAAGAACACCGGTGCGAAGGACTTCAGGTCGAAGCGCGAGGCGTCGGGCACGGTGTAATAGCGGCTTCCGGCCACCTGCTCGGCGTAGCTCTCGAACATCGAGACATAGACCGTCTCGAAGTCGTCGAAGGCCGGCCGCAGGCGCTGCAGTTGCACCCAGTGGCCGCCGCCCGACGCCAGGGCCAGGAGCTTGGGCTTAGCCATGGTGCTCAGCGGCCCAGGACGCGGGCCAGGACGCCGCGCGGCCTCGCCGGCGTATTGGCGGCCAACACGGCCTCGGGCAGGTCCATCGCGGCGCGCGCGCGGATCATCTCCAGGGTGCGGTCGGTTTCCGCGGCGCTCTTGAAGTCGTTGACGCAGTCGACCTGCCGGTCCGCGACGGCGATGGCGAAGCCCTCGAGCTGGGCGGTGTATTCCTCGCCGCGCAGGTAGTAGTCGACGTTGGGCGTCAGCTCCGTGATGTAGCGGACCGTCCAGCCCTGGCCGTAGCCGGGTTGGATCTTACCGGTGGCGCCGATGTAGACCTGCAGCTCCTGGCGATCGACGACGATTTTGCCGCCGTCGCCCCAGATGGTGATCTGGGTCGACATCTTGCGGACGGTCTCGTCGGACCAGTTCACGGTGACCTGGCCGGTCACGCCGGAGGGGAAGCGCAGGTTCGCGTAGACCGCGTCCTCGACGTCCGACGAATATTGCTTGGCGAGTTCGGCGCCGCCGCACTGGCTGGGTTCGCCCACGTACCAGTTCATCAGGTTGATCGGATGGGCGGCGTAGTCATAGAGGCAGCCGCCGCCTTCGCTGGACTGGCTGCGCCAGGTCTTGGCGACCGGCTTCAGCACCACCGGCCCATAGGCCTCCGCATGGACGTGGCGCACCGTGCCGATGGCGCCGGTCGCCAGCAGGCGCTTCACCTCGGCGAAGGTGCCGACGAACCGGTTATGATAGCCGACCTGGCAGACCAGGCCCCGGCTGACCGCCTCGGCCGCCAGCTCTTCGCTAACCGCCGCCGACAGGGTCATCGGCTTCTCACAGAAGACGTTGAGGCCCTTGGCCAGGGCCGCGCGGACCATGTCGTCGTGGAAACGCGTCGGCGTCGCGACGATCACCGCATCCAGGCCGGGCTGGGCGATGACGTCGGCATAGTTGGGGACGTAGGGGATCTTGCACTGCTTCTCGACCATCTGGCCCAGCAGGGTGAAGCTGTCGCAGACCGCCGAGACGTTGAGCCGTCGGCTCGCATTCGCGATCGCCAGATGGGACACGCCCATCTTCCCGAGGCCGACAACGGCGACGTTTACCTGGCCTTTGGCGCTCATGAACACTCCAAGCGGCAGCTGACGAAAACCCGACGGATCGCCGACGAGCCCAATGGCCCGCCAACCCGCTCGTGGCCATAAGGCGTGCTTCGTAAGAAAGCCTTATCGCGGGCGCAACCGCGCCCTCGTCCGTGCGAAGAATCATTAGCCGAAATATGCGGATGGAGGGTTAAGCCCCGACGCGCCGTCCTGTCATGCGCCGGCTAGCCGGCAGCGTGGGCCGGCTGGGGTTCGTCACGGACGACCGCCGCGGAATCCGGCACGCGGACCTCCACCCAGCGGTCGGCGCCTGGCAGCGGCGCGGCCATGTTGCGGCCTCGCGCCTGCCAGATCACCACGCTGTCGAAGTTGTTGTCGAAGTTCATCGGCTCGTCCGGCGCGAAATCCATGCGCTCGGCGAAGTAGCGGACGAACCGGGCGCTGGCGTCGAACTGGGCTACGCCGGCGGGGTTGTAATAGACCACGAAGACCGAACCCTCGCGGGCGTCGCCGATCTCCTGCTCGAGATATTTCACCAGGCTCGCCACGAGCGGCTCGCGGAAGGGGTTGTAGAGAAACAGCACGACGTCCCCGCTCGCGGGAAACTTCGGGCGCGTCGCATCGCCCAGGACGACCTGGATCGCGGTGCGCTCGGGGCGTCCGGCGGCGAGGCGGTCGGCGTTGCGCTGGGCGCTGCGGCAAAGGGTCGGCGAAAGTTCGATCCCGATGACCTCGCCGAAATCGAATTCCGTCGCCACCGCCAGCACCCGGCCCTTGCCGCAACCCAGATCGATGAAGACGGCCTTGTTCAGCGGCGGCAGCGCCTGCAGCGCCCGGCGGATGATGCTGGGCTGGCTTCCCGCATAGCCGTTGTTGCCCGCGTCAGCTTCCTTGTCGCCGGTCCTGAGGAACGAGCGCAGGACCTTCTGAGAGGTCTCGATGCCGTAGAACTGGTCGATCGGATGCTTGGGCCACGACCGCAAGGCGTTCAACACTCGTCGGAACACTGGGTGCGCCTCGCGGAAGTCAGGAAATCTGTTTATGCATACGCTTGGCTGCCGAAGCTACCGACAGACGATTCTCGGTGCGCCCGATGTTCCGGTTGCGCGCCTGAAGGGCCTGCCGCGCTGAACCTGCCATGTTACGTCGTCCGGGCACAAGGTTTGCAGGGCCTGCGGAGCACCTGCCCCCTGGCTCCCGAAGGAAGGTTCGATCTTGCGTCCGGCTCCGATATCCTCGCCCGCCGCGAGACGTGAAAATGGCATCGGGGCGCTGCGGCTCCTGTTCGCCACGCTGGTGATCGTCTCCCACAGTCCGGAGATGCTTGACGGCGACCTGCGCCGCGACCCGCTCCATATGGTGTTCCACACCCTCAGTTTCGGCCAGCTGTCCGTCGACGCCTTCTTCCTGATCAGCGGCTATCTGATCGCGGCCAGCTTCGCGGCCAGTTCCAGCGTGCGCGCATACTTCACCAAGCGCATCCTGCGGATCTACCCAGCCTTCGTCATCTGCTCGCTCCTGTGCGTGGCCATCGTGGCGCCGCTAGGCGGGGCGCACCTGCAGTCCCTCAGCATCGGGGACTGGGGGCGGCTCGCCTACCGTGTGGCCCTCCTGAAGGCGCCGGAGGTGAACGAGGCCTTTTCCAACGTGCCCTTTCACCCTGGGCTGAACGGGTCGGCCTGGAGCATCTCCTACGAATTCAGGTGCTACATCCTGGCCGCCGCGCTCGGACTGATCGGCCTTTATCGCCGCCGCCGCCTGTTCGTGGCGCTCACCGCCGCGATGGTGGCTGCAAATCTGGTGCTGTTCTGGCCGGGCTTGCTGAACTTCACCCCGCCAGGCTGGGTGGTGGCGACCTTCGGCGAGCCGGATCAGCAGGCCCGGCTGCTGGCCGCCTTCATGATCGGGACCTGCTTCTGGCTCTACGGAAAAGACGTCGTCCTTAAGGGCCGTTACGCCCTGGCCGCCGCCGTCCCGCTGTTTGGCCTGATGTTCGTGCCCCCGCTCGCGGAGACCGCCCTCCTCCTCCTGGGCGGCTACATCCTGTTCTGGGTGGCCTTCGAGGTCCGCTGGAAGCCGCTGCTGACGATCAACGCCAAGGACGATATCTCCTACGGGGTGTACCTCTACGCGTGGCCGATCGCGGCCCTCCTGATCTACTATTGGCGCGATATTCCGCTGGAAGTGCTGACCGGCATCACCTTCCTGGGCGCCGCGGCCTGCGGCCTGGCGAGCTGGCTGGCCGTCGAGCGGCCGGCGATGAAGTGGAAATTGCGGCGCACCGGAAACCAGGCCCACATCGACACACCGACGATTCTCAAGCAAGGAAACCTGGGGCCTGACGGTGAGGTCCAGCGGGGCGAGGCATGAGGATTGCATGTCCGCCCGGCGAAATGCGCCAAGGCGCCGGCCGCGTCTCGATGGGTTGCCGCGATTGTGCAGCCCGCTTACGAGGGCGGCGGGCTGTGAACTGGGGAGGGAGTCGGTTTGGAAACGGTCTATGACTGGATAACGGTGGCCATCTTCGGCGGCCTCGTCGTGCTGTTCCTGCACCGCTCCGTCGGCGAGCAGGAGCCCAACGACACCATCCTGCACTATCTGCCGCCCGCGGTGGGCTGCGCCATCGCCAACTATGTCGGCAATCACGGGCAAGGCCCGATCTCGGCGCTGATCGTGGTCGCCGTCCTGATCTACATCGTGCTGGTCCTCAAGCCCTTCGGCGGCCTCAAGTTCTGAGGTCGGCCGGCGCTCTGCGGATAGCCTAGGACCGGCCCTCAGTGCTGCGGGTGTTGGGAGAGCCACGCCTTCATGGCGGTGGAATCACCCGGCTTCGCGGCGCGCACGGTGCTGTTGTGATCTTCCTTGTAGCGGGGGTTCTTCCCTTCGCTGTCCAGGTTGAAGATCGACTGGGCGACGTTGTTGCGGACGGTCACGTCGCTGCTCGCCCCGCGCACGACGATGCGGGAATCCATGTCGGTGAACCCCTGGACAAAGTTGTCCTCAACCAGGCCGGTCTTGACCGTGGACAGCGAGATCCCGTTGTACATCGTCCCGGTCATGGCGTTGCCGGTGATGGTCAGGTCGTCGGTGGATTCGATGAAAATACCCTGGATCACCTCGCCCGTGCCGCGGTCGATCACATTGTTGCGGATCGCGACGTCGGTTCCCGGCGTGCCGTCCCTGTTGCCCCAGAACTGGATGGCGTCGGGGTGGTCCCCCGGCTGCGGATGGAACTCGCCGATGTGATTGCCTGAGACCACCACATGGGACGAGCCGCCGCCGAATATCCCGTCGGTCTGCAGGTGGTGGAGCGTGTTGTTCGAAATGGTGAGATGACTGGTATGCACATGGCCGATGCCGGAGCCCAGCTCCGTGACCTCCGAGCCGGTCACCGACACACCGGTGCTGTCGCGGAGGAGAAATCCTACGCCGCCGTGCCCGGCGCCCGCTGCGTTGTGCACCTTGAATCCCGATAGCGAGACGTCGGCCGAGTCCACGACGGTGACCGCGACGCCCTCCCCCGCGCTCGCCACCTCCACGCCGCGCACGTCGATTCCTTCGGAGTTCTCCAGTGTGAGGCTGCTGAACACCGCCTTGGCGCCCGGCTTCGCTTCGATCCGGAGCCCCGGCTTGGCGAGCTTCTTCCCGTAGAACTTGACCGGTCCGTAGTCGCCGCTGTCGAGCAGGATGACCGCGCCCGGCTGAGCCGCCTGGACCTTCGCCCAGAAGGTCTTCGGCGTCACGACCTCGCCCCCCCGCCGCGCCGGCTCCTGAGCGCTGCAGCCCGTCGCGGCCGCCAGGGCCAAGACGGCGGACGCCGCCAACAGGATCAGCGCGCGCTCACCTCCGCGCCGGGCGGCCGTTGAATGGCTGTGACGGTTCTTGTTCATGGCGTTCCTCGACCAGCACCTTGACAGCGGCAGGCAAACTCATAGTCCGTGCGCCATATGGACCGTTTCATACTGCCGATCCTGTTCGGACTCATAATCGTCTTTACCGTGGTCATGGGGTGGTTGAACGGCGGGGATCCGCCGGACTGATCCGACCGCGCGGCGCCGCTTCCCGGCTTCGTCAGTCCTTAGCGCCGCCGCCGGCGTCCTATCGCCGACTCAGGCGGGACCTCGGCATTGGGCGAGCCCAGCCGATCGCTCTGGCGGCGCTCCTCGCTGCCGCCCATCGCAATCATCAGCAGGGCGATGCCGACCCCCGCGAACATGAAGGCGTAGTCGGCGATGGTCATGAGGCGGAATATGTTCATGTCGGGCCTTCGCCAGGAGATTGGCGCGCGTCTGGATCGACCAACGGCCGACTGGGGGGCATGCGCCTCTCGCTAGAAGATAGCCCAGTCGGTGTGGCTCATGAAAAATACCTTGAGCTGTGCGGCGATGTCGTGCGCGATCAGGTCCTGGATCTCTGCCCAGTTCGGGGGCGCCTGGTTGAAACCGTGGTCATCGCCGCCGGTGACCGGGGGCTCGATCGGCGGCGGGGCCACGACGACCGGCGGGGCCACCACGGGAGCCACCACGACTGGCGGAATCACCACGACGGGCGGAACGACCGGTGGGATCTGGACGGCGCCGACCCCGGCATGTGTGGCAAGCCACGCGTTGACTCCCGACAGGTCGCTCGCCGTTGTCCCCGCGATGATGGTGTTGTCGCTCGCGACGTAGCCCGGATTCGGCAGTCCGCCGTCTTGGACATTGATGACCGATTGGGCGGTGTTGTGCAGCACGCTAACGTCGACGCTCTGGCCGCGCACGACGATCCGCGAGTCCATGTCGGTGAAACCCTGGACGAAGTTGCCCGAGATCACGGCGTGGTCCGTAGTGGACACCGAAATGCCGTTGTACATCGTGCCGGTCAGGGCATTGCCGGTGATGGTGACGTTGTCGGTGGACTCGATGAAGATGCCCTGGATGACGTCGCCGCTGCCGCGCGTGATGATGTTGTTGCTGATGGTGACGTCGTTCCCAGGGCTCCCATCGGTGTTGCCCCACAGCTGGATCGCGTCCGGGTGATCGCCTGGCAACGGGTGGAAATTCGAGAAGCTATTGCCCGAGATCACCACATGGGACGATCCGGCCCCGAAGACCCCGTCGGTCTGCAGATCGTGGAAGGTGTTGTTGGAGACGGTCAGTCCGCTGTCGTGGACGTGGCCGATGCCTGAGCCGATCTTGCTGAAGTCCGAGCCGGTGATCGAGACCCCCGAGCTGTCGCGGACCATGAAGCCGACGCCGTCGTCGCTGCCGGTCGTGCCGTGGACGGTCAAGGCGGAGAAGGCGACGTTCGACGAGTCCATCACGGTCACCGCCGTGCCGCCGGGCGTGGTCATCACCAGGTGATTGAAGGACAGTCCCGAGCTCCCGTTGAGCGTCAGGCCGGTAAGCACCGCCTCATTGCCGAGGTCGGCCGACTGGATATTGACCGGACCGTCGAAATGGAAGCCGTTCAGGTTGATGGCGCCGTAGGTTCCCGCCGCCAGCAGGATGGTGTCGCCGGCATGGGCCGACTGCAGCGCGGCGAACAGGCCATCGGGACTCGAAACGGTCGCTAGCGCGGCCCCAGGTTTCGTTGGAACTGGCATTTTGTTCGCCCCTCGTTACGCGACAGGTCCAACGACCGTCGCCGCGCCTGATCGCCCGCCCCGAAACCGCGCGATCAAGCCGTCACCTTCGCCCTAAAGCCAAGCTTGTCAATGTGATGCGCGTCACACGCGACACCGACTCACTCGCACTAAGAGGGCCGCTGAAATGACTAACGAAGGTTAAATTCAGGCGGATTTTAGCCATGCGGCCAAACCTGGTCCAACAAGCCGGCGCTGGCGGGCACGCGGCTTGCAGTCTTGCATCCCGACGCCGCGTTTTGCGGTATTATTGGGCTGGCTTGCCGAGCGGACGGTGGGCGCGGCGCCGGGATGGGCGAAACGATGCGTACGACCCTTGGACTGATCTGCGCGGCGGGATTGCTGCTGAGCGGCTGCGGCCGCGCGCTTCATTCCGTCGCGGCCGTCGCGGAGAATACCCGCACCGCGACGGAGCAGCTGGCCTCGACCAGCGACGCGACGGCGGCGCGAAAAGAGATCGAACTCTATCCGGACGCGATGAACATGCGTTCGGCCCAGACCCCGCTAAAGCTCTCGGAGCGCTACGAGACCCGCGAAGGTCCCGATGGCTTCATGGTCTATGACACCGAGAACCACACGATCGCGCGCATCGCCAGCCAGACCCAGGCGGGCCTGACGCTCGACCAGGCGCAGAAGGCGACGGAAGCCCTGAGCTGGGCGAGCACTCACAAGGAATCCATCGGGCAGCTGAAGTAGCCGAGGCGACCCGATCAGACCTTGCGTGGGCCAAGGCGGCGAGCGCGGTCGGTGCCCACCAGGACCCGCTGGCCGGCCGGACTCGTCGCGGCGATCAGGTCGCGGACGAACTGTTCGAGGTTCGGCCAGGCTTGAGCGCTGCCGTCGGCGTTGGAGAACCGGCACAGAATGCCGTCGGGGATCAGCCCGGCGACGGCGTTCCTGAACCGGTCTTCCCGTTGTTCCGAGGCATCGATCGGGAAGAACTCACCAAGCCTGGACCAATAGATGACGCTTTCTTCATGGCTGGGCGACTTGGCCAGCAGCCGGCGCGCCGGCACCGTTATGGCGTCGGCCAGCCTGACCTGCGTCGGTTCGTTGTGCAGCAGGGCGTAGCCGAAAGCCGGATAGCAGACCTCCGGCCGGTGCAACTGGAGCTCGTCGCTCTGCCGCTCGCCATGGGCCAGCAGCATCAGGACCTGGTGCCCGCCAGCGCCGTCGGTGTAGGCGCGCGTCACCAGCTGGTTATAGAGCTTGGAGGAGAGCGTGCCGGGCCCGTTGAGCGCCAGGGGATCGCCGACGTCCTCCGAGGTCCAGGCGCCGAAGCTCCGCGGAACGAGATCGTCGAGCTTCGCCGACTGCAGCAGCGAGACGTAGTGATGCGGCTTCAGCTGCCGGGCCACCAGGGCCGCGCCGACACAGGCCGCTCCGGCGAAGAGTGCGCGACGGTTCATCAAACCGGCCGCCATTTGCGGGGCACGATCCGCACCAGCAGGCTGTCGACCGCAAACACCAGCATCAGGTCGATGGCGAAGAGCAGGAAGCCCGCGGTGTAGTGCAGGAAGCCTTGGGCGACCTCGTCCCCGAAATAGTAGGTCAGCAGGATGAGGATCATCACCCGCAGGATGTTGCCCAGGATGGCGATCGGGATGACAAACGCCGTCATCAGCAGCGAATAGCGCACCGAGGCGCCCCGGAGCAGATAGATGTAGAGGAGGCTGATGGCCGTCAGCCCAACCAGGGAATTCATCCCCGAACAGGCGTCTTCCATCAACAGCTGGTACTTGGACACATAGATGGTGACGCCCTCGCGCGACACCGGATAGCCGACGCCGTACAGCGAACGCATCGCCACTTCGGACACGAACTGCTTGAGCGGCGCGGTGATCCTGTCGATCAGCCATGCGGGCGGCGGAATGGCGAACCCGAGGTAGAACAGCGGGAACCAGTTCTTGAGCAGGGCGACCACGCCGAAGACCGAGTGCAGCATCGCCAGGCCGACGCCGAACAGGCCAAGCGTCTCAAGGCTGATGAAGTCGAAGACCCGCCCGAAGACATAGGTCGCCAGGCCGACGAACAGCACCAGGGCGCTCAGCCAGAGCGCGCCCGGCTTGGCGATGGCCCGCGCCGCGGTCAACTGGCGGCTCAGCAGCCAAAGGCCGGTGACCAGCACGATCGGGCCGTGGGCGCCGGACTCCCGGTTCCAGGCCTGGCCGGCGAGGGTGTTGATGGTGGGCACGGCCAACGCCGCCAGCCCCACAACGCAGGGCCACCAGGTCGTCAGAAGCTGTTTGAGGTCCAACCGCGGCGCGGCGCCTTCGGCAGCGGCGGCCACGTCACGCGTCATTCAGGACAGTGCCGATCACCGTGGAATGGTCGGCGCGCAGTTGGGCCGCGAGGGTCTTCACGTCCGACACCAGCCCCTTGTGACGCCGAGACACGATGAGGCTGTAGGCCGCGACGGAGGCGATGCGCCGGCCGTCGGCGCAGCTGTTCGCCGGAGGCGTGTCGATGATGGTCATCTCGTAGTCGCGCAGGCAGCTGTTGACGACCTGTTCGAAGGACGATCGCGCCAGGAGTTCCTGCGCATTCGGAGCCGACCCGCCGGAGAACAAGACCGACATGTTCGGCAGGATATCGCCTTGGACGTAGTCGCCGACCGAGGAGCCCGCCACCGAAAGGCATTCGCGCAGGCCCGGAAGCTCGCGGTCGGGACGGATGACATGCTGGATCATCGGCTCGCGCAGATTGCCGTCGATGAGCAGCGTCTTCACCCCAGCCTGGGCCAGGGAGACGGCGAGGTTCGTGGCGACGAAGGTGGCGCCGAGCTTGGGGCTGGCCTCGCAGATCGCCAGGGCGCGGCGGCCGGCCTCCACGTGCTGGGCCATGATGTGGGTACGCAGAGCGCGGATGTATTCCGCGCTCTGGGCGAACGGATCCGAGAGCGTGACCAGAGCCTCCGAGAAGGAGTACTGCCCACGCCGCACGTTCGCCGCCTCGACGGCTTGATGGACGGTCATTCACCCCACCCCAGAGATAGAAGGAGAGACCTCACGCGGGCGCCGATCGGACCGCGGGGGGACCGAGGCCGAGAATCCTGCGCAGCAGGCCGAGCTTCGGGCGCGGCGAGCGAATGACGCCGATGCACAGCACCTCTTTCGAGAGGTTCAGATCCTCGACGCCACGCACGCGCCGGTTCAAGAGTTCGAGCAGCAGGGCGAGGCCCAGGCCCAGGCCGATGCCGAGGCCGGCGGCCCCGCCCATCATCAGAGGTTTGTTGGGGAACGCCGGCTTATTGGGCGCGAGCACGATGCCCATCGGCGTCAACCCGGAATCCGTCAGGGCGGCCTGCAGGGCGAGCTCGGCGCCGCGCGCCGCGGTCTTCTTGTATCCGTCGCGCCGCAGATCGACCTCGGCCTGCAGCTGGTGCAGCCGCTCGACCTTGTCGCGCTGGCTGATCACGCGGGTCTTTTCTTCCTGCAGAACGCGGCTGAGCGCCGCCGCGCCGGAGGCGCCGCTGGACGCCTGACGGGCCGCAGCATCCTCCTGGGCGACCACCGCCGCCATCGTCGCGCGCTGGGCGCGGAGGTTCTGCATCTCGGGGTGGTTCGGTCCGAGGTTCTTGGCGACCTGGGTGATCTGGGCGTCGATCTGGGCAAGCTGCAGCCGGGCCCCGGAACTGGAGGCCATCGCGGTGTTTGCGGTGGGCATCGCCATCTGACCGGCCAACGCCGCCAGACGACCGCTGTCCATGTCCGTGTCGTTGGACTGCATGACGATGCCGGTTTCTTTTTCGTAGGCGGCCTTCTTCGTCTCGGCTTCCTCGGCCAGCTTCCGCAGACCCTCGGCCTGTTCGTTGTACCAGCCGGCGAGCTTGGCCGCGTCGCGCTGCTTGCTGGCGAGACTGGCCGACATGAAGGATTCGCGAAGCGCCTCAGCCCCGGTCTTGGCCTCGACCGGATTGGCCGACTTGAAGGTGATCTCGAGCACCGTGCTCGAGGTGATGGCCGTCGAGGTCGCGTCAGTGACCTGCTGCGCCAGCCAGCGCCGGAAGTCCCGGGTGTCGTTGGGCGCACGGCCCTGATAGGCGCGAATCCGGCCCGGATCGGACAGCCAGCCCAGCTTGTCGACGACCGGCCCGGTGACGGAATAGTCCTTCACGAGCTCCTGCTGGGCGTCGAAGTAGACCCCGGCGTTGCGCACGTCGATCCCCCCGCCGGAGAGCGGATCCTGCTTGAGGATGTCCATGTTCACGCGCGCCGTCGCCTCGTAGCGAGGCTGCACGAGCGTGACGACGACGAACGCCCCGAACACCGAGGCGAACAGCGCCACGAAGACGAGAATCCGTCGGGCCCAGAGGATGCGGAGGAACTGGATGATACTCATGCGGTCTTCGCTGCCCTAGAACAGGCGCTCCCCCACTTGAAGGATATCGCCGGGTTCGAGCTTGGTGTCGAGCTTCACGCCCTTCACCTCCTCGTTCTTGCGGAAGACCTTGATCTTCTTGTCGCTGCCCATGTCGGTGAGGCCGCCGCCCTTGGCGATCGCCTCGCGCACAGTCAGCTCCTTGGTGATCGGGAAGGAGCCCGGGTTCTTGACCTGGCCGGAGATGTAGAAGACCTCGCTGGTGGCCGCGGGGACGTAGATCTTGTCGCCCGCCATCACCAGGGGATCGGCGCCGCCGCCACCGGTCGCCAGATCCTCCATGGAGTACTTCTTGGAGGTTCCGTCGGCGCGGGTCAGGACGACGAAGCTCGCCCCTTCGCCGGTGTGGGCGCCCACCTTCGCGATGACGTCGGAGAGGTGATAGGTGCGGTCGAGCGGCATCAGCCCGGGGGTGGCGACATTGCCGAGCACCGTCGCGTAGCGGCTGGCGACGCCGGTCACCTCGACGCGCACGACGGGGTTCGAATAGAAGCCACCCTTCGCCAGGGCGTCCTGTGTCTGTTGCGCCAGCTCCGAGGTCGTCAGGCCGACGGCCTTCACTCGGCCGAGCAGCGGCAGGACGATGGTGCCCTCCGTGGAGACCCGGACGCGGACGTTGAAGTCGGTCCGGCCGATGACGCCGACGTCCACGACATCGCCAACGCCCAGGGCGAAGGCCTGGTCGACGACGACGGCCGAGGGCGCAGTGTCGCCGGCGGCGGGGGGCGCGGCGGCTGGAGCGGGCGCTGCGGCCTTGGCCGACGCGCCGCCCGGCGCGGCGTCTGGAGTCTGCCCGTACGCAGGCGCGACGGAGCCGAGCAGCAGGACCGCGGCCGTTAGGGATCGCAGCGAACGAATGGGAACCTCCCAGACCAAATTAGAACGACGTCGAGAGCGTGAGGCTGACCCGGTCGGACTTGAAGTTGAACAACGCAAGGTCGGTAGTGCTCTCCTCATGCTGAACCTCACCTGACAAAGCTGAAGTCCGTCCCAACTTGACGGAAACCCCCGCCGTCACCGACTTCAGGTCCACCCGGTTGGGCGCTGAGGTCGGTACGAGAACAACACCGCCACGGAAATCTTCCCGTGACCAACTGGCCCCCAGATTCGCGTGGATGCGTGAAGATACCGTGTAGTCCGCGCTGAGCGAGGCCTGGTTGTTGATCGAGTAGCCAACGTCCTGGCGGATCGTGGCCTGCACGGCCCGCGACAGATTGGCGGCGAGATTGATCCGTGGGCCGAGGTGGTAGGTCAGGCCGGCGTTGGCGGTCAGCCCGCTGAACGAGGAATTCTGGCCCGCGACCGCGCCGGGGCCGAGCTCCGATGTCGACTTGGAATAGAACACCCCGGCCGTCCCCGACAGGCGCATGCCGATCGGCCGGAAGAACTGGACGCCGAAGCTCGAGACCTGCAGGTCGCTGGGCACCCCGGCCAACGGCACGGCCGAGCGGTCATAGGTGGTCTTGTTGTAGCCGGCGATCAGCGAAATGTTGCCGAGCGCGTGATTCCCGTACCCCACCGACGCCGAGACGCCGGTGGTGTTGAAGTCGATCAGCGTCGCCGAGCTATTCTGGGCCGCGGAATGCGAGACCTGGACGTTTTCGGTCAGGCCCGCGGTGCTGGCGCAGCTCTCGTTGGCCGAGATTGTGTAGGTCTGGATGGTGTTCTTGGTGACGAGGAGGGTCAGATCCTCCAGGCCGCTCTGCCCGCGGTCATAGGCCACCTGAGCTCCGACCGTGCAGAGCGCGCCGATGGCGGTGTTGGCCGCGGCGGAGAAGTCGATGTGCTCGCGGCGCAGCGTCGTATTCTTCTGGTAGTAGTCGTACCCGAAGTAGCCGCGCAGCGCCAAGCCGCGGCGGCCGATGCCCGAGGCGTAGTCGACCGTTATGCTGGGCGCATAGATGACGTCGGCGGTGTCCAGCCCACGGAGCGTGGCGGCTTGGTCGCTGCCGCGCGCGGCGTCGGTGTCGTAGGTCGTCCGCTCCTGGACGCCGATCGTCAGCGGCTTGGCGGCCCCGCCGACCGACACCGCCTGTGCGCTGGCGATGGCGGGCGCAGCCGAGGCCAGCGCGAGCGTCGCTACCCCGGCGAGGGCGTAGCGAAAACGATATCTTGCGACCGCCTCCGGCTGGCGGAGCGCCGCCACCGGTCGATCACCATGCGAAGTCACGCAGACGTTGGCTGCCATTTTACCCCTGAGTGTCGCCTAGACGCACTCGCCCCTCGTTTGTGTCAGCCGGCCTTGCCGGCGGGTGCGGTCGATCCGCCTTGAGTTGGTTTTCCCTTCGCCGGCGGCGGAGGCGGCGCATAGGCCTTGTTGTACACAACCTTGGCCTTCGGATTCGCGACCACCGCTCCAAACTGCCGGCGCACGGATTCCTGGGCGCGCTGACCCTTGATGAACTGGGCCGCATGCTTGGTCGCCAGATCGTTCGGCACCGGCACGACCTTGGTATCCATGATCTTGTTCGCGATCAGCATGCTGGACGCCGGAACCACGAAGACCTCGCCTGGCGGCAGCTTCTCGATCTGGGCGAGCAGCGCCGGTTCGACGGCGAGCGCGTCGATGGTCGCCTTGGCCGAGGTGAACCGGATGCCGTGGCTCGTGAGCACCTGACCGATAGCCTCGAGGCTGTTCAGCGGCTTGAGTTCGGCCAGGATCGCCGGATCGTTGATCGGCGGAATCCGCAACTGGTCGACGGTGAACACCTTGTGCTCGGCGTAGAATTCCGGGTGCTTGCTGATGAACTGCTGGATCTCCTCGGGCGCCGGTTGCGGGACCGCCTTGACCAGATTGTTCTGCCAGGCCTGGACCAGCAGGGTCTCTTCCATCCGCTGCTTCTGCAGGGCGAAGTCCGGCGACTTGGCGACGCCGGCGTCCGTGGCCGCCTTGGCGAGCAGCTTGCGGGCCACGATGTTCTGAAGCGCCCGCTGCTCGGCGAGCTTGCGGATCTTGGCGTCCGGCGCATTGAAGCCGGCCAGCTCGGCCTGGAGTTCCTGGACCGTGACCTCTTGACCGTTCACACGAGCGGCGACCTGGCCGGTTGGCGCCTTGCCGCTACCGCCGCACCCGCTCAAGGGCAGACACACGGCGAGCGCCAGGACCGCCACGCAAACTGTTCTCATTTTCGATAGCCCCGACGTTTTTTCGTTTTTCCAGCGCTGGCTCGAGCAAGTTTCGTACCCGCGCGACGCACCCATAAGAGTACAGGGTCAGACCATAAATGACATCATTTGTCTGTCGAGCTGCGTCCGATCGACGCCGTGCGCGGCGCCTCGGCGAGGTGGAAGGTGCGGGTCCAGCGGGATGAGGCGTTCGGAGCCGCGCCCGGACCGAATCTGTGGAAAGCTGACGCGCCCGCAGGCAAGCTCGCGGCGAATCGCGGCCTCGCCGATTTGATCAACGTCCTTTAAGGCCTGCATCGCCTATCAAGGCCGCTGAGCGGATCGTCAGAACGTCAAGGACAGCCGTTGAAACCGAGCATGAGGAAGGTCCGACTGCAGCCCGCCGCCTGGTGGCAGGCCGCGCGGCCGTTCCTTCCCGATCCGGACGCCGCCCGCCAGCTGTGGCGCGACTGGCGCGCGCGGAAGCGGCCGATCGTGCTTCGCCCCTATGTCGACCTTCACAGCCGCTGGCGGTTGGCGGCGCGCTTCCTGGTGCCCGCGGGCGTGGGCCTGTTCTGCATCGTCTACGGCTTCTTCTTCGCGATCACCGCGCCGTTCCTCATCGTGCCGCTCGCCGTGCCGATCGCGATCCTGAGCCTGCTGGCGATCTGGGCGCTTCCGGAGAACAACGTCGTGCCGACCAAGGCGATGGAGTTCGCTTTCGCGGCCAGCATCATCGGCCTGATCCTGTGGCCCAACTATCTGGCCCTCACCCTGCCGGGCCTGCCCTGGATCACCATGATTCGGCTGACCGGCTTTCCGATGGCGTTCTTCCTGCTGATCAGCCTGTCGATGTCTCCGACGTTCCGGCATCACATCGTCGAGACGGCGAGCGCGACCCCGCTGGCGTTTCGCGCGTTTCTGCTCTTCACCGCCAATGAATTCGTGAGCCTTCCCTTCACGCACAACTTCGGGGACTCCATAAACAAGATCATATTGATGCAGTTGAACTGGACCTGCGTCTTTCTGATCTGCCTGTATATTTTCCGGAAGCCTGGTCGGGCGGAACGCTACCTGCGGCTCATGCTGGCGCTCACCCTCACCATCATCGTCCTGTCGATCTGGGAGGCTGAGGTGCAAAAGGTGCTCTGGAGCGGATCAGTGCCGAGTTTCCTGCGGGTGGAGGACCCTTCCGCGCAGCGGGCGCTGGCCGGCGCGGTCCGCGGCGCAACCGGTCAGTACCGCACGAAGTCGACCTTCGCGACGGCGCTGGGCCTGTCGGAATTTATCTCGCTGATGACCCCGTTCGCCCTGCATTGGGCGGTCGGGCGCTACAGCATGTTGATGCGGCTGACCGGCCTGGCGCTGATCCCGACGCTCTATTTCGTCATCCGCCTGACCGATTCGCGTCTGGGCGTCGTCGGGTACCTCGTCTCCTGCATGATCTACCTGTTGCTCTGGAGCCTCGTGCGGTGGCGCCGGCGGATGGGCGACATCCTGACGGCGGCGGTCGTCTACGCCTATCCCTCAATGTTCCTCGCCGCGGTCGCCGCGACGATGTTCGTCCACAAGATCCACGTGCTGGTGTTCGGCGGCGGCTCGACCGCCGCCAGCAACGAGGCGCGGGGCAACCAGTTCAGGATGGCCATACCCGCATTGCTCAAGAATCCCATCGGCCACGGAGCCGGGCAGTCGGGGCTGGCGATGGGCTATGGGGCCGGCGATTTCATTGCGATCGACAGCTACTACATCAACATCGGGCTCGACTTCGGGATCGTGGGGCTGGTGCTTTATGTCGCCATGTTCGCCATGGTCATCGGCGCCGCCGTGACGACCATACTGCGCAGCCCCCAGACCAACGACCGGGAAGCCGGCCTGCTGTTGCCGCTCGCCACCTGCATCTGCGCCTTCCTGGTGCTCCGCGGCGTGTTCGGCGAGCCCGACATGCACCCGGTGATCTTCATGATGGTCGGGATGGTCATGGCCCTGGTCAGCCGCATCAGGGCTCAGACCGCGCAGGCGACGCCGGCGCCGGCGAGCCCGAAGCCGCTCTCCGCCGCGCCCCGTGGACCGAGGCGCGCGCCGCGCAGAGCCTGAGAGATCAGCGCCGCCAGGCCGCGTCGGGCGCGTTTGGCCGTTCGTCTCCGAAGCGCTCTCGGATCCCGAACATGATCCGCGACTGGATCATCACCAGCCGCGCCCAGTTGCGCCAGTCCATCGGCTTGAGCGACAGGGATTTCATGAGCAGCAGGCGCCCGCGCCGGGGCCACCCCAGTTTCGCGACGCCCCAGCCCAGCCGGCCCAGGTGGGCGCCGATGGTTTCCCGGCTGACGTCGGGCTTGCGCGATAGCCGCTTGATGATTCGAATCTGGGCCTTGGCCCCGCGGCGGCGCAGCATCGAAATACTGTCGTTCTGCAGGTAGCTCATGACCAGGGGTTCGTCGATGAACACGACCTTGGAATTGTAGAACAGCTCGATCCCGAAGGCCCAGTCCTCGCTGTTGACCAGATGGACGTCGAAATAGCCGGCGCGGTCGAAAGCCTTGCGGGTGATCAGCAGGGTCTGGGTGCTGATCAGGTTCTGCGACTGGATGAGCTTCTTGATGACGGCTTCAGCCTGGTCCTCGATCGCGGGAATCAGGCAGACGCGGTGCGGGCCGTAGAGCCCGCTCAGGTCGCGGCCGTAGAGAATCTTCGGGTGGAAGACCGTCACCGCCTCGTCGCCGGCCGCCTGGGCCGCGCGGACCTGGCGCTCAAGCTTGCCCGCCAGCCACTCGTCGTCGCTGTCCTGGAAGGCGATGAACTGGCCCTTCGCCAGCCGCAGGCCGGCGTTGCGCGCGCTCGACGCGCCGCCGTTGACCTCCAGCGGGATGTAGCGGATGCGCGGGTCGCCGATGGCGGCCACGATCTCGGCGGTGTTGTCCTTGGATCCGTCGTCGACGATCAGCAGCTCGAGGTTCTTATAGCTCTGGTCCAGCACGCTCATGATCGCGCGCGGCAGGGTCGCGGCGCGATTGAACGTGGGCAGGATGACGCTGACCAGCCCGTCGGCGTCTTCGACCAGGGCTTCTATCGACATGAAGCGTCTTCCTCGGACCGTTTGGTCCGCCCCCCCTTGCTCGGGATTCCTCCGACCACGCCCGGCATAGGATGCGGCATGACGCGACGCAATCCACATCTCCCGCGATAGGCGATCGCCGGGAACTCCGAAAACGAGCAGTTCGGCGTCAGATGAGCCTCCACTAGCCGGCCGCCCAGCGCGGAACGCCGCGGCGGTTGAAAAGGCCCGCCGCCCACCCTTGCAGGCCATAGGCGAACTGACGCCAGGCGCCGCGCTTGGCGCAACGGACCAGAGCGACGCCGAGGGCGGTCAGGAGCGTCACGGGGACGAGCGCAGGGAAACAGTCTCGGGTCAAAAGGATGCGGTTGCGCTCCCCCAGATAGATCGAGAGCCGCGAACTGGCCTTGAGGTCGGCCGAGGCGCCCGTGCTCGTGCCCTGCTTGTGCAGCACGACGCCCTGCGGCGCGAATCCCAGCCGCATCCCGCGCTTCAGCCCGCGCAGGCACCATTCGACCTCCTCGCAGTAGAGGAAATAGTCCTCGCGCATCGGTCCGGTGGCTTCAAGGAACTCGCGCCCGATCAGCATCGAGGCGCCGTTCAGGTAGTTTTGCGTGCGCTCGATCCGCCCGGCGTCGACGTCGGCGGCCGTGGCGTCGCCGTAGCCCAGCGAAACCGCCCGGGCCAGCCACCGCTGCCACAGGCCGCCATAGGACTGCACCCGGCCGTCGCCCAGCTGGATCGTGCCGCCAACCGCCTGGCAATCGCCGCGGGCCAGGCGCTCGACCAGGGCCGACAGGGCGTCGGGGTCGGGCTGTGTGTCGGGGTTCAGGACCCACCAGGCGGCGGCGTCGGGAGCGCGGCGCATGCAGACATTCACGCCGCCAGCGAAACCGAGGTTGGACGGCGCGCAGATCAGCTGCACAGGCTGGCCGGACGGCAGGTGGGCCGGCGTCCTGGCCTTTAGCTCTGCGAAGGCTGCCTCGCCGCCGTTTTCGCAGATCACCACCTCGAAATCGCGATGGCGGGCTTGCGCCAGGGCCGCGAGGCAGTCCTCGACATCCCCCGGATTGCGGAAACTCACGATGGCGATGGCGACATGCAGCGACATCCTCAAGCCCCCGAGAACAGCAGGCGCAGGGAATCGCCGAATCGCCAGAAGCGAAGCCGGAAGAGCACGCTGATCGCGGCCAGACGCTGACTCGCCGAGTTCAAATCAGGACTGGCCAGGACCTTCGCCGTATGGACCACCGCCGACGCCGGAAGCAGCAGCGTCCAGGCAAGCCATCGCAGGCGCCGCGCCGGTTCGCCGGCGGAAAGGCCCCAAGTCTCGGCGTTGATCCGCTTCCACTTCCCGACGAGCTCCGCCCATGAGCGTCGGGCGGGGTGCCCTACGACCGCGAGCGGGGCGTAGCCGAGCGAGAAGCCCGTGGCTTGGGCGCGCCGCGACCATTCGACGTCCTCGGAAACCCCGGTCTTGAAACCGCCTGCCCGGTCGAACAGCGTCCGCGGACAGAAGAGGTTGGCGGTCACCGTGAAATGCTGGCGCTCGACATAGGCCCTGTTGTTGAAGGCGAAGACCCGCTCGAAGGCCTCGGCCGGCGTCAGCTGGGCCGGGTCGGCCACCAGCACACGGATGCGGCCGCCCACAAAGTCGAAGGACTGCAGGCTCCGGACGCCCTCTTCGATCCATGCCGGCTCCGCGACGCAGTCGGAATCGATGAACGCCAGCACCTCGCCACTCGCGGCGGCGACGCCGCCGTTGCGGGCGGGACCGGCGCCCTTTTCGGGGACGACGACCAGATGGGCGCGCTCGGCGATCACCGCCTCGACGGCGGAAGCGCCCTCGGGCGAGGCGTTATCGGCCACGATCACCTCGAACCGGTCCTTCGGGTAGGTTTGCCGGCCGAGTGACGCCAGGCACAGCGCCAAGCCGTCCAGGTCGTGATAGTGGGGAACGATCACGCTCACCTTCGGGGTACTGGCTCGCACGGCCGTCATGAAAGAGAGCTCGCTTCCTCGTTGGGCCAGCTCTAGCCGCCGGACGTTGCCTTGACCTTACCGCAGGAAAAATCGTTGTCCGAGGGTCGCAGAGGGCGAGCCGAGGGGCCATCTGATGCGTTACCTATCGGGCGTTCAACAAATATCCAGGTTCGCCACTTATTAGCCTCGGCCATGAAGCAGTAAGCTTTCTGTGGCGTAAGCTTGACGATGTACCGCCGCGCCGCGGCTGCGATGGAGATACGACGTGGCATTGCCAAAACTCTTCCGCTCGTCAAACAAGCGGAAAGGGCGACCAGCGCCAGCAGACGCCGCGCAGAAACTGCGGCTGGCTCTGCCGGACATGTTCCAGCAGGTCGCGCCCTCGAATTCGTCGGCCGATCTGCCGCGTTTCTCGGCGAGCGCCGCCGACCAGCCGAACCGCCGCGACGATCGATTCGGCGCGGCGCGGATGAAGCTGCGCAACGCCTATACCCCCTCGCAGCCGGTGTTCGATCGCCGGATGTTCGCCGGCCGGCTGGGCGTGCTCAAGGCCGCCATCCGTTCGATCGAGGACCAGCGGCTTCACCTGGTGATCTACGGCGAACGCGGCATCGGCAAGACGTCGCTGCTGCACATGCTGACCTCGGCCGCCCGCGAGGCGCGCTACATCGTCGTCTATTCCTCCTGCGGCGCCGCCTCGAATTTCGACGAGACCTTCCGCGCCGTGGCCGCCGACATCCCGCTGCTGTTCCACAGCGACTACGCGCCGACCACGGCGGAGGCCGAGACCGGCACGTCGCTGGCCAGCCTGCTGCCGTCCCGCAAGGTGCTGCCCCGCCAGTTCGGGGACCTCTGCACGAAGCTGACCGGCACCCGGGTGCTGATCGTGCTCGACGAATTCGACCGGGCCGAGAACATCGAGTTCCGCCGCGACCTCGCCGAACTGATCAAGATCCTGTCCGACCGCTCGGTCCGGGTGCAGCTGGTGATCGCCGGCGTCGCCGCCGACCTGGCCGAACTCGTCGAGCACATCCCGTCGGTTCGCCGCAACATCCTGGCGATACCGGTGCCGCTGATGTCGGTCGACGAGATCGGCGAGCTCGTGGCCAACGGCGAACGCACCAGCGGCGTCACCGTCACCCCGGCGGCCCGCGACCACATCGTCTCCATCTCGGCCGGCTCGCCCTATATCGCCAGCCTGCTCTGCCATCACGCCGCGCTCGATGCGATCGATGACCAGCGGCTGGACGTCGTGCCGGCGGACGTGGCCTCGGCCCTCGAACAGGCGCTGAGCGAGCTCGGCACGCGGATTTCCAAGAACACCATGGGCCAGGTGCGTCGCCTGGTGAACGAGAGCGGCACCGATCTCCTCAGCCTGATCGCTTCGGCGTCCCTGGCCGGCGGCGGCGAGTTCGACGCCGCGATGCTCGACGCCAAGGCGGGCACGGCCACCAAGGCCGCCCGCTGCAAGAGCATTGTCGGCGAGCTGGCGTCCCAGCAGATTCTCATCTCAGAACGCGATGACGGATTCGGGAAGCGCTACGCCTTCATCGAAGACGCCGTGCCGTCCTACCTGTGGTTCCTGGCCGCGCAGCAGACCTTCCGCGAGGAGGACGTGGCGCCCCAGCGGGTCAGGGCCCGCTAGGCGCCGCCTTCCCTGGCCCGCCGGCCCCACGCCGGCTGACGACCGATCGATCAGGCCCCGCCCTCCCAGGCGGGGCCTTTTCCGTTTGGGCGACGAGAGCCGCCGTGGCCGAAGCCGGACCTACGCCGTCCGGCCTGCCTGACATCCTCAGGCCAGGCCCCCTTCCCGCGCGCCGGCGCCGCCCTGCGGCGGCCGTACCGCCGGGTCAGTGACCCCACAGCAGGGCGGAATCAAAAAGGGCTCCCCGGACCTCGCGGTCCGGGGAGCCCCCTGAATTCAGAACGTTTGGGTGCGGCTAGTGGAAGACCCAGTCGGTGGAGACCAGCGAGCTCACGCCCACCAGCTTGGCGACCGCCACGAACCCGCCCGCGCCGGTCGGGCCGTCCGCGTCGACGTAGACGGTGGTGCCCGTGGCGTCCGACGTGAACTTCACCCACTGGTCGGCCAGGGGGTTGGTGCCCTGGTAGTTTCCGAGCAGCGTGTGGAGGTCCAGGGTGTCCTGGCCGTGCGTGAAGTCGGTGATCTGATCGACGGAGGTCGGCGTCTTCGAGAAGTAGAAGGTGTCGTTGCCGGCCCCGCCCGTCATCGTGTCGACGCCCCCGGTCGAGACCAGGATGTCGTTGCCGGCGCCGCCGTTCAGGACAGACTGCACGCCGTTGCCGGTGAGCTTGTTGTCCAGGGCGTTGCCGATCGCCGTCTGCGCCGATGTGCCGGTCAGGACCAGGTTCTCGACGTTGGCCTGCAGGGTGTAGCTGGTGAGCGCGGTCCGGATCGTGTCGACGCCGGCGTTGAGCGCCTCGGTCACCACATCACCGGTGCTGTCGACGGTGTAGACGTCGTCGCCGAAGCCGCCGGACATGGTGTCCGCGCCGCCCTGGCCGTCGAGCGTGTCATCCCCGGCGCCGCCGGTGAGCACGTTGCCGGCCGAGGTCCCGGTCAGCGTCAGGCCGGTGTGTTGCGCCAGCCAGGCGTTGACAGCCGAGGCGTTGGTCGGCGCGGTCGAGCTGATCGTGGTGTTGTCGCTGGCGGCATAGTTAGGGTTCGCCATCCCGCCGTCGAGGACGTTCTGGACGGACTGGGTGGTGTTGTGGACCACGCTCACGTCCGAGCTTTGGCCGCGCACCACGATCCAGGAGTCCATGTCGGAATAGCCCTGAACGAAGTTGTTCTCGATCAGGCCCTTGGCCGTCGTGGACAGCGAGATCCCGTTGTACATCGTGCCGGTCAGGGCGTTGCCCGTGATGGTGATGTTGTCGGTGCTCTCGACGAAGATGCCCTGGATCACTGCGCCGGTCCCGCGGGTGATGACATTGTCGCTGACGAGAATGTCGACCCCAGGCGCGCCGTTGGCGCCGCCCCAGAACTGGATGGCGTCCGGGTGGTCGCCGGGGTTCGGGGTGAAGTTGGTGATGTGGTTGCCCGAGATCACCATGTGGGACGATCCGCCGCCGAAGATCCCGTCGGTGGCCAGGTCGTGCAGGTTGTTGTTGGAGATCGTCACGTCGTCGCTGTTGTAGTGACCGATGCCCGAACCGAGGCCGCTGACGTCCGAGCCGGTGACCGACACGCCGGTGCTGTCGCGGACGAAGTAACCCAGACCGCCGGCGCCGGCGCCGGCGCCGTGGACGTTCACCGCCGAGAAGGCGACATTGGCGGAGCTCATCACGTTCACGGCCGTGGCGCCGGCCAGAGCCGAGACGGTCATGTTGCTGAACGAGACGCCCGAGACGCTGTTCAGCGTTACGCCGCTGAGCACCGCTTGGTGGGCGCTATCCGCCGAGGTGATGGAGACCGTGCCGTCAAAGTGGAGGGCGTACAGCGAGACCGCCGAATAGTTGCCGGCCGCCAGTTGGATTGTGTCTCCGGCGTGCGCCGTCTTCAGGGCGGCCATCAGGCCGTCGGTGCTGGACACCAGGGTCGTGTGGCCGCCGGCCGGAGCGGCTGGCGGGGCGGTGACGACCGGGGGGGGGGCCGTGACGACCACCGGGGGCGGGGTGACGACCGGCGGAACCACGACCGGCGGCGTGGACACGCCGTAGGTGTTGTTGGTGATCGTGACGTGGTTGGCGGTGTTGTCCTGCCACATCTGGATCACGTCCGAGTGGTCGGCGACGCTCGCCTTGCCGTCCACGAACGCGTTCCCGGAAATCGTCTCCTGGGTGTTTGCGGTGCCGCGGATGGCCCCGCTCGCGATGTCGTGGAAGGTGTTGCCGGTGACCACCATGTTCTGGGTGGTGACCTCGTTGATGCCGGTGCCCAGCTTGCCGATGTCGGAGTGGGTGACGCCGATGGTCGCGCTGTCGCGGATCATCATCGCGTTGCCGACCGCGCCGCTGCCATCCATTTTGGTGGAGTCGAAGGCGATGTCGTGCGAGTTCGAAATGGTCACGGCCGTGCCGCTGCCGGCGGTGAACTCGATGTGATTGAACGCCAGACCCGAGTCGTTGGTCAGGGTCAGATTGCTCATGACCGCCTGGTGGGCGGCGTCGGCCGACTGGATGGTGACGGCGCCGTTGAAGTTGAAGCCGGTCACCGCGGCGCCGTTGTAGGTTCCGGCCGTCAGCAGGATGGTGTCGCCGGCGTGGGCGGCCTTCAGCGCGGTCACCAGGGCCGCGGAACTCGACACGGTCACCGAACCGGCGACAGGCGTCGTGGGCGTGGTGACGACCGGCGGGGTCACAACCACCGGCGGAGGCACCACGACGGGCGGCGCAACCACCACCGGCGGCACGACGACGACGGGCGGAACCACGACCGGCGGCGGAGCCACGCCATAGGTGTTGCTGCCGATCGTCACGTGGCTGGCGGTGTTGTCCTGCCACAGCTGGATGACGTCGGAATGGTCGGCGACGGTCGTCTTGCCGTCGACGAAAGCGTTCCCGGTGATCGTCTCCTGGGTGGCGCCCGTGCCGCGGATGGCGCCGGCCTGAATGTCGTGGAAGGTGTTGTTGGTGACAGTGAGGTTCGAGCTGTTGATCTCGTTGATACCGGTGCCCAGCTTGCCGATGTCCGAGTGGGTGACGCTCACGCCGGAGCTGTCACGGATCATCATGCCGTTGCCGCCGGCCACGCCGCCGCCGTCCATCTTGACGGAGTCGAAGGACACGTTTTGCGAGCTATACATCGTCACGGCCGTGCCGCCGAGCGCCACAAACTCGATATGATTGAACGCGAGGCCTGAACTGTTGGTCATGGTCAGGCCGTTGATCACGGCCTGATGGGCGGGATCGGCCGACTGCACGGTGACCGTGCCGGTGTAGTTGAACCCCGTCAGCCCAATGGCGCTGTAGGTTCCGGGGGCCAGCAGGACGGTGTCCCCAGCGTGGGCGGCCTTCAAGGCTGCCCAGAGCCCGTCGGTATTGCTGACAGTAGTGATCACAACGCATCTCCAAGTGTTCTGTGGCAACAATGCTTTGCTGCAAAGTCGCCGATGCCCTATTTGGACAATGGAACAGCATGGATTTCGACCTCGTTAAGGTATTAAGTTAATATAAATAAACATTTACATTTTGTATACTTTACATCTTCATCTGGCGTTTCCTCTATTGCATAGAACTTGGGCACACATCGTTGTTCAGCCGAAAACGACCCGTCGAAGGGCTCGCTTTGACTTAGATCGATGAGTCTTGTGGATTCGCGCCCGCGGGTCGTCGCTCGAAGTGGCCGCCCCCGCAGCACTAACGGGGATAGCTACCGACCGACTCACCTAAGTGCGAGGCGTCCGAATGACGCACTTGCAGGAAGGATGCGCCGACGCCCGTCGGGGGGCCGCGCGCCGCATGAAGGTCGAGCGCCGACGCCCCCCGCCAACGGCCTGTCTGTCGCCGCGCGCGAGGCCGGCCTGCGGGGCCGGTCCGGCTTTCTTGACACCCCTGACAGGGCAGGGCTATCGAACCCCAACTCCGCAAGACTTGAAGAGGGTGACCATTGTCCTTGTCGCGAGACGAAATTCTGTCCTCGATCACTGAGATCATGAGGGACGTGTTCGATATAGACGATCTCGAAGTCTCTCTCGAAACTAGCGCCGAGGACGTCGAGGAGTGGGACAGCCTCAGTCATATCCGGTTGATCGTCGCGGTGGAGCGCAAATTCGGCTTCAAATTCAAGAACTCGGAAATCGAGTCACTCAAGAACGTGGGCGAGCTCGTCAACCTGGTTGCAACAAAGGTCGGATAGGGCTGGTAGGGGTTTCTACTTAGGGTGCCTTCTATGTTGCGCGATCTGCCTTGGCTGCCGGCGCCGGGCCCCTCCTTCCGGGACGACCTTCGCCAGCTGCAGGCCGAGATCGCGGCGGCGCCCGGACAGGACTTCGCGCAACGGGTCATTGCCCTGGCCACGGCGGCGCTGGACGACACGCAGCTTTCGAAACTGGCCCGCCTTTCCGCGGCCATCGCGGCGCACCCCGAGGCGATCCCTGGGCTCGACCGGGTCAAACTGGGCGTCCTGGGCGATGGCACCCTGACCCTGCTCGGCCCGGCGATCTCCGGCTCGGCCTTGCGCCACGGCGCCGCGATCGAGATCGTCGAGGGCGACTACAGCCGCGCGCTGCAGGAGGCGACGGACCCGGACAGTCCGCTGCGCACCGCCAATCTGGACATGGCCCTGGTGGTCAGCGACGCCCGGCTGCTGGGCCTGGACCGCGCGGCGGCCGCGCCCGACGAGGCCGAGGCCAAGGTGTCCAACGCCTTCGAGCGGCTGAAGCGTATCGTCGAGGGGCTGCGGCCCGCCGTGCGTTCCGCGATCCTGGTGCAGACCGTCGCCGCGCCGCTCGAGACCCTGTTCGGCAGCTTCGACCGGGTCGAGGCCGGCTCTCCGTTCGCCATGGTCGAGACCTTTAACCGCCGCCTCGCCGAATGGGCCGCCTCCGGCGCCGTCGTGCTCACCGACATCGCCCGCCTGGCCGGGTCCGTCGGACTGGAGACCTGGGACGAGCCACGGCACTGGCATGCCTCGAAGCTCGGCTTCTCGCCCGACCTCATCCCGGTCTACGCCGACGTCGTGGCCCGGACCATCGCCGCCGTCCTGGGCCGGACCCGCAAGTGCCTGGTCCTGGACCTCGACAACACGCTGTGGGGCGGGATCATCGGCGACGACGGCCTGACGGGGATTCAGCTCGGCCAGGGATCGGCCTCGGGCGAGGCCTTCATCGCGATCCAGCGGATGGCGCTGGAGCTGCGCGCCCGCGGCGTCGTCCTCGCCGTCTGCTCCAAGAACGAGGAGGATGCGGCCCGCCTGCCCTTCCGCGAACACCCCGACATGCTGATCAAGGAGGACGACATCGCCGTCTTCCAGGCCAACTGGACGGACAAGGCGGCCAATCTGCGCGCCATCGCCGCGGCCCTGAACATCGGTGTCGACGCCCTGGTCTTCCTGGACGACAACCCAGCCGAGCGCGCCCAGGTGCGACGCGAACTGCCGATGGTCGGCATCCCGGAACTGCCCGAGGATCCGGCGCTCTACCCGCGCATGCTGGCCTCCGCCGGCTACTTCGAGGCGGTGGCCTTCTCGCAGGAAGACCGCGACCGCGCCGCCTACTACCAGGGCAACGCCCAGCGCGCCGCCTCCCTGCAGGCCTCCGGCGATATGGACAGCTACCTGGCCTCGCTGGACATGGTCTGCACGATCGGCCCGGTCGACCCGGTATCCCGGCCCAGAGTGGCCCAGCTGATCAACAAGTCGAACCAGTTCAACCTGACGACACGCCGCTACTCGGAAGCCGAGGTCGCCGCGGTCGAGGCCGATCAGCAGCGGCACGCGATCCAGGTGCGCCTGGTGGATGCATTCGGCGACAACGGGATCATCAGCGTGATCATCGCCGATCGCGGGGGCGAGGCCTGGGAGATCGACACCTGGCTGATGAGCTGCCGGGTGCTGGGGCGGCGCGTGGAAGAAGCCATCCTCGCCCACCTCGCCGCGGCCGCCGCGGCTGAGGGCGTCCAGGCGCTGGTCGGGCGCTACATCCCCTCGGCGAAGAACAAGATGGTCGCCCAACACTACGAAAAGCTGGGCTTCGAGCTCACCGAACAACAACCGGACGGCACGGCCGTCTACCGCCTGGCGCTCGCCGGTTATGCGGCGCCCAACTTGCCTATGCGGATCGAGGATCGCGCCCTGGCTGTCCTGGAGATGCAGTCATGAGCGACGAAAAGACCGACGAGTTGCGGGCCTTGCTCGCGGGCCGGCCCGAGACCCTGCAGGTGGTGGACTCGCTCCTCGCCGTCTGGCCCGAACACGCCGCATATCTGCTGAAAAGCTTCTCGCCGCGCACGACGGCCATGCTGGACGCGACCGAGGCTGCCGCCAGTGCGGCCCGCAAGCTGATCGCCGGACAGGAAGCGACCTTCGCCGGGGATTACCGCTGGACCTGTGATCGCCTGCGCGACGAGGAGCTGTTCTTCCACCGCGAAGGCCACTATCGGCTGTCGACCTTCGCCGAGGCCAACGCCGAGGTCTATTCGAACCACGATTACATGGGCCGTTACGTCAACGGCCTGCTGCTGACCCAGCTCCTCTGGTACAATCACGTCGCGACGTTCGAGATGTTCCTGAATTCGGTGCTGCCGAACGCGGACAAGCCCTTCGACTATCTGGAGGTCGGACCGGGACATGGGCTGATGGTCTATTTCGCCGCCCAGTCGCCGCTCTGCCGCACGCTGGAGGCCTGGGACGTCAGCGCGGTGTCCCTGCGTGAAACCCGAGCGGCGCTCAAGACGCTCGGCCTCACCAAGCCGGTGTCACTCGTCGAGACCGACATCCTGCAGACCAAGCGCCCGGACCGGAGGTTCGACCTGATCGTGATTTCCGAGGTGCTGGAGCATCTCGAGGCGCCCGATGTCGCGTTACGCTTCCTGCGCGACTGCATCACCGACGACGGCCGCATCTTCATCAATGTGCCGCTCAACAGCCCCTCGCCCGATCACATCTACCTGCTGTCGACGCCGGAAGAGGTCACCGCCCTGGTCGAGGGCGCCGGGTTCAAGGTCGAGCAGCTGTCCCTGTTCGCGACCCAGGCAAAACGCATCGAGTCCGCCCTGACGAATCGGATCAGCGTCTCGGCCGGCGTCATAGCGCGACCGAATTAGGCGGCGGCGGGGGCTGTGAGCGAAAATCTGCGATCTGGACCGCGCGTGAGACGCGCTGACGGGCCGACGCCGCCGCGTTTCCACGCCCGCAGGTCGGAGACGACCTGAGTGCTGTTCAACTCCTTCCTGTTCATTTTCGGCTTCCTGCCGCTCGCGCTGGTGCTGTTCTACGTGGCGGGGCGGTTCGGCCGCGTCGCCAAGCTGGTCCTGACGCTGCTGTCGCTGGGCTTCTACGCCATGTGGCGGCCGATCCACCTGCCGCTGCTGCTGGGCTCGATCGTCGTCAACTACTTCATGGGCGACCGCATCCAGTCGGCTCTGGCGGCCGGCCGCGAGCGGGCGATGCGTGTGTGGCTGGTGCTGGGCCTCGCCGCCGACCTCACCTTCCTGGGCTGGTTCAAGTACGCGAACTTCGTGGCTGACAATATCAGCGCGGTCACCGGGACGCCGGTCGGCCTCGCAAAGATCGCCCTGCCGCTCGGCATCTCCTTCTTCACCTTCCAGAAGATCGCCTATCTGATCGACTCCTCGCGCGGTGATGCGCGGAAGATGAGTTTCCTCGACTTCTCGCTGTTCGCGTCCTTCTTCCCGCAGCTGATCGCCGGACCGATCGTCCATTACAAGGAGGTCGTCCCGCAGATCCAGAGCCGGCTGTTCGGCAAGCTCATCGGGCGCAACCTGATGGTGGGCCTGGTGATCTTCGCCATGGGCCTCTTCAAGAAGACGGTGCTGGCCGACACCCTGTCGAGCTACGCCAACCCGATGTTCGAGGCCGGCGCGCACGGCCACCCGTTCAGCCTGGCCAGCGGATGGCTTGCCGCCATCACCTTCACTTTCCAGCTCTATTTCGACTTCTCCGGCTATTCGGACATGGCGATCGGGCTTGGCCGCATGCTCGGCGTGAAGCTGCCGTTGAATTTCCACTCGCCGCTGCGCGCGCCCAACATCGCCGACTATTGGCGGCGCTGGCACATGACGCTGCAGCGCTTCATCGTGGCCTATATCTTCCAGCCGCTGTCGCTGCCGCTTAACCGATGGGCGGCGATGCGCGGCCTGAAGGACTGGCCGGCGTTTGCGATCGGCGTCGGCATTCCGGCCTTCGTCACCTTCGTGGCGGTGGGCGCGTGGCACGGCGCCGGCTGGACCTTTGTCGCGTTCGGCGTGATGCACGCCATCTACATCTGCACCAACGAAGCCTGGGGCGAATGGCGCAAGCGCCGGCGCCGGCAACTGAAGAAGCTCGGCCAGGCCCTGGCCGAGCCCGGACCGGCCAGGACGCTCTTCTTCCATGCCCTCACCCTGGTGGCGGTGATCTACGCCAACGTCATGTTCAAGGCGCGCACGGTCGGCGACGCGGTCTTCGTCTGGAAGGGCATGACCGGGCTGAACGGCGCCGGCCTGGCCTCAACCGCCCTCGACTGGGGCCTGGCCGCCAGCCTCCTGGTCAGCGTCGGGCTGGTCTTCCTGGCGCCCAATACGCAGCAGATCATGGGCCGCTTCGATCCGGCCTATAATTGGCGGGAGTGGCGCGCCGTGGCGAAATCGCCGATCCAGTGGACCTGGAAGCCGAACGCCGCGGGCCTGCTGTTCGCCGGGGTGACACTGTTCCTCGGCGTCATGTTCATCCAAAGGGGGAAGGCCATCTTCCTCTATTTCAACTTCTGACCGCCATGACACGACTTCACCCCTTGCGGACCTTCGTCGCCATCCTGGGCGTCGCCGTGGCCGCAGCCGTCGCGGTCTGCCTCCTCCCGACGAACCGGTATCAGCAGTGGCAACTGCTGGATGGCACGATCCACGGCCGGTCGCGCTGGATCTACGAGCGTATCCACTTCGACCCGCGGCCCATTGACGTGGCGATCGTCGGGCCATCGCGCACGGCCCGCGGGGTCGACGCCGAACGCTTACAGGCAGCGCTCACACGGCTCGGTACTCCCGCGCGGGTGGTCAATTTCGCCCTGCCGGAAGGGGGGCGGAACACCAATGACGTGATCACCGAGGAGATGCTGTCGGCGAAGACGCCCCGGCTGCTGATCATCGGGGTGATCGAGAAGCCGTCCCGCTTCGGGCACCCCGCCTACAAGTACCTCGCGCCGCGGTCCCTCCTGATCAATCCGGGATACCTCACGAACATCAAATACCTGCAGGATCTGATCTACCTGCCCTATCGACAGATGCGGCTCTTCGCGGCGGACGTGGCGCCCGGAGCGGCCGGCCTTACGAAGACCTTCGACGCCAAGGCCTACGATCCCGATCCAGCGGGTCCAGTGCGATTCCGGCTGGACAGCGGCGTCGTGCGCGGCGCGAACGAGGCGGCGCCGCCTGCGGAACTGGCGGCCGGCGTCAGGGACCTGGAGGCCGGGACGCGACCGCCCATCCTGCCGCGGCGCTGGGCCGATTTGGAATTCGGAGACGATCGCTACTACGTCCGGCGCATGGTGGCCGCCGCGCAGAAGAAGGGCGTCAAGGTCGCCTTCCTCTTCCTGCCCTACTACACCGGCCCGACCACGATCCAGGAAGAGCCGCTCTACCGGCAGTCTGGCCCGGTCTGGAACGCCGGGTTTCTCGCGTCGCACGCAGAGCTCTATTCGGACTACGCACACCTGACGACGAGCGGCGCCAATCTCCTGACCGACTGGACCGCGCCGCTGGTCGCAAGCGCGCTCGCCGCGCCGGAGCCGAAACGATGATCCAGACGCGCCTGCTGCACCACGTCGGCATCGTGCAGCCGTCGGAGGAAGACGCCCTTGCGCTGATGGGCCTGCTCGGCCTCGAGGAGGACTACCGCGGCTTCGTCCCGCAATGGTCGGCGCTGTGCATCTTCACCAAGGCCGCCGGCGCGTCGCCCATCGAGTTCGTCATTCCAGACGGCGGGCCGCTGGAGCGGTTCAACAAAGGGGCCGGCGGTCTGCACCACATCGCCCTGCAGGTGCCAAGCCTCGTCGAGCTGGCCGCCGCCCTGGAGCGCGAGGACATGAAGCTGCTCGAGGCCGAGCACGTGAAGGGCGCGGGAAACTTCCTCTGCAACTTCCTGAGCCCGATCTACACGCGCGGGATCACCATCGAGTTCGTCGAGCTGCTGTCCTAGCGGCGCTTAAACGTCGGAGGCGGCGTCGGCCGGCGCCTCGGCGCGGGGGGTCCGGGCGCGCGGCGCGCTCAGCGGATCGAGCAACTGGCCTACGAACGACGGCGCCACAGGCTCGTCCACCCCATAGACCGGCGGCCAGTGGCTGGGCGCGTGATGCGTGCCGAACAGCCGGTCGACGACCGGCAGCAGGGCCGCGTAGTTGTGGTCGCGGTTTTCGTCATTGGTGTGGTGCCAATGGTGGAAGTGCGGCGTCGCCACCAGCCATTCCAGCGGCCCGAAGCGCCAGTTCAGATTGCCGTGCACGAAGAAGGCCCAGGCGGTGCCCGCGAGCGTGACGATAAGCGGCAGGAGCTGACCCTCGCCGCGCGGGGTCGCCAGGCTCAGCGCATAGAGCGGCGCCAGGCCGCAGAGCCGGGTGAAGACCACGTCCACCGGATGGGCGCGGGTGTTGACCAGCCAATCCATGGATTCCGGGCTGTGGTGCACCTTGTGGAAGCGCCACAGGAACGGGGTCTGGTGGCTCAGGCGGTGACCCCAATAGGCGCCCACCTCGCTCACCAGAATCCCGATCAGGATCTTGGCGCCCAGCGGCAGGCTGGCGATCGCGTCGGTATAGGCCTGCGGCGTGACCCGCTGAACGACCGCGGTGATCAGTGAAATCGGGATGGCCAGCACCAGCGCCGGCGCCAGGCCGTTCAGGAAATAGTAGGCGAGATCGCTCGCGAGCGTCCGCGCGCGCACCCGAGTGGGGTGGAGCGCGAAGAAACGCTCGAGCGGCAGGAAGACGACCGTCAGGATCACCAGCCAGAGCGTGAGGCTGGCGGCCTGCATTCCAAGGGCGATGAGGTGCTGCACGATGTGGGAGACCATACGCCGCTACCACTTCCGAAAAATAAAAAGGGGAGCAGCTCGCGCCGCTCCCCTCTTCAGCCCGGCGGTGAGCCGAGCAAACACTAGCTTGTCGCTTAGGCGGCGACGAGCGTCTGGCGGCGGCGACGGATCATCGCACCGATGCCGCCGAAACCGACGAGCATCATCGCCCAGGTGGCCGGTTCCGGCACCGTCAGCGACACGCCGTCAAGCGCGGCCATCGGCGGCAGACCGTTCGGCGTCCCGATGGACAGGAACGTCAGGGTCTGGGTCGCCTGAGTCGCCGTGAAGAACATCGTGGCGGTTTGCCAGCCGGAGAACCCGCCGCTCGCAATGTTCAGCACCGCAGTGTTGATCGTCTGACCGCCGAAGGTGACCGCGAACTGTTCGGTCGTGGCGCCGCTACGGTTGGCCAGCTGGCCCGCGGCCCAATCGAAGGTCAGGGTATAGACCTTGCCGATTTCCAGGTTGTTCAGCGTCTGGGAAATCGACCCACGCACGTCAGCGTCGCCGTCGATGGCGACGAAAGCGCCGCCGTCCGGGCTCGCCGCGTTGAACGAGTCGTAGAACCGTTCGCCGCCACCGTATTGGCTGCTCGCCGGCGTTTGCGGCGACGTGCCTTCATACAGTTGATAGCCGCTGCCGCCGGTCCAGCCGGTGACGCCTTGGCCGCCGAAGCCCGTGCCGAACTGGTCGTTGGTGCCAGCGGCGTAGGTCGAGCTCGAGAAGCTGCCGTTCGTGATAAGATTGGTCGACGCGTGAGCGACCGAACCGATGGCGAGAGCCATCGACGCCGCCAAAGCAACCGACGAGAGAAGTTTCATTCGCATGTTGAGCACCCCAATTTCAGCCTGATCTATCCAATTAACTCGGACATAACCATAGCGAAAACAGACCGGCAAACGAATTCCCCTCATGAGGGAAGTCTTGAATTCTGGAGGTCGGGTTCTCGACGCGCCGCGGCGGCGCCGTTCCTTGGTGACCCCCGGCAACGCGGGCTTGCCGAACGCGATTTCTGTTAACCGCATAGGAAAGCGGTGTCCAGTATCGGCAATCGGGGGTTGCACGGACAAAACCCTTCACAGTTCGGACCGCACGTGGCGCTCGCAGGCGTTCCAGCTCGGCATGGGCCCGACGGCCTGCCGCCGGCAGGCTCTCACGCGGGCGATGAAGGCGTCGGCGCTGACATGACTATGACGCTGCTCCGCGAGGATCATCTGGCGTCCCGCTCGGAGGACGAGCAGGAAGGCGATGGCCACGAGGACGGCGAGACACCAGCCGACGACGCTGCAGAAGAGCAAGAGCCGCGAACGGATCTGGATGGGCGCCGCCGCCCCAACTCCCGGTGCTGGCGTCATTCGTGTCCGGTCCTCGCGGTCGCCGCGGTCCCTAGGGCGATTTGGTCAGTAAGCGCGTGGGTCGCGGAAGATGAGCGGCACGGTGCGCGCGAGGATGGCGAGGTCGAGGGCCGGGGACCAGGCGTCGATGTAGCTGTTGTCGGCCGCTACCCGGTCGCTCATGCAGCGGGTGTCGTGGATCTCGCCGCGGAAGCCGTTGACCTGGGCGTAGCCGGTCAGGCCGGGCTTGGCCCGGAAGCGGGCCGCATAGGTGGGGATCAGGGCGCCGTAGTACTCATCGTGCGCGAGCGCGTGCGGCCGGGGCCCGACGATCGACATGTCGCCCTTCAGGACGTTCCAGAGCTGCGGCAGCTCGTCGATGGAGAGCTTGCGCAGCAAGGCCCCCACCTCGGTGACCCGCGCGTCGTTCTTGGTGGCGTGGCGGACTTTGTCGCAGTCCTCGGTCACCGTCATGGTGCGGAACTTCAGGATCGTGAACACCTGGCCCCGGTAGCCGGTCCGACGCTGGCGGAAGATCGCCGAGCCCGGCGACTCGATCTTGATCGCCCACATCACCACCAGCAGAAGCGGCAGGAACAGGAGCAGCCCAGACCCCGCCGCCACAATGTCGAACAGACGCTTCAAAGGATGGATCGCGACGCTGGACGGCGAGGCCGGCGACTGGAGTCGGAAATCCGCTGTCGCGCTGTAGAGTTCGGCCGACTGGTCGTCGGGCATGTTCGCAGCGTCGAACACCTGAAGCCACCCTACAAAGATCCGTGCGAGGATTCCGAGCACCGCACGGAAGCCAGCTTCACCGCTGGCGACCAGCGTCTAAAAGCCCGTCGCGGGCCGCGCCGTCAATAAACAATTCATTATATCTGGGCGTTTCCGCAGGTGTATCGCGCGTAATACCAACTCGCAGGCGCATTATTCGCTTGCCAGGCGATTTGGTCAGTAAGCGCGTGGGTCGCGGAAGATGAGCGGCACGGTGCGCGCGAGGATGGCGAGGTCGAGGGCCGGGGACCAGGCGTCGATGTAGCTGTTGTCGGCCGCTACCCGGTCGCTCATGCAGCGGGTGTCGTGGATCTCGCCGCGGAAGCCGTTGACCTGGGCGTAGCCGGTCAGGCCGGGCTTGGCCCGGAAGCGGGCCGCATAGGTGGGGATCAGGGCGCCGTAGTACTCATCGTGCGCGAGCGCGTGCGGCCGGGGCCCGACGATCGACATGTCGCCCTTCAGGACGTTCCAGAGCTGCGGCAGCTCGTCGATGGAGAGCTTGCGCAGCAAGGCCCCCACCTCGGTGACCCGCGCGTCGTTCTTGGTGGCGTGGCGGACTTTGTCGCAGTCCTCGGTCACCGTCATGGTGCGGAACTTCAGGATCGTGAACACCTGGCCCCGGTAGCCGGTCCGACGCTGGCGGAAGATCGCCGAGCCCGGCGACTCGATCTTGATCGCCCACATCACCACCAGCAGAAGCGGCAGGAACAGGAGCAGCCCAGACCCCGCCGCCACAATGTCGAACAGACGCTTCAAAGGATGGATCGCGACGGGGTGGACCGCAGGATGGGGGATCGCCGACAGTTGCCGCCTCGCCCGATCGCCTTCGCTCGCCAGCACGCTCACGACCTGCCCCCTGCCCCTTCCCGACACACCGAGCGTGGTTTGCGAACGTCGTTAACCCGACATTTGCCACTCATCCGCACGATCTCTTAAGCCAACCCGTCGTTCTATGGGACACGCGCCCCGATGGGCGGGCCTGGAGCAAGAGCGATGCCAGCGGACGTCTCGTTCGACAACGTCAGCCCGAGCAGCCTCTCGATCGAGACGACGTCGACGCGTCGTCTGCCCCTCGGGATCGGCCTGGTCATCGCGGCTTGCGCCTCGGTCGGCCTGTGGGTCGCCGTGGCGGCCGCGATCCGCGCTTTCTTCTTCTAGGACCCCGTCGGCCCCAGCCATTCCCGCCGCTATTCGGCCTCGTCCGGCGACAGCGGTCGTTCCGAGAGCCGGCGCAGGTATTGGCCGTACTCGCTCTTCGCCAGGACATCGGCCAGCTTGCGCAGCTGCTGGGCGTCGATCCAGCCGCGGCGGAAGGCGATCTCCTCCAGGCAGCCGATCCGCAAGCCCTGCCGCTGCTCGACGGCGCGAATGAACTCGCCCGCCTGGATCAGGCTGTCGTGAGTGCCGGTGTCCAGCCAGGCGAACCCCCGGCCCAACAGCTCGACGTTGAGCTCGCCGGCCTCCAGATAGACCTGGTTGAGGGCGGTGATTTCCAACTCGCCGCGGTGCGAGGGTTTCAGGGTCCTGGCGAACTCGCTGGCGCGGCCGTCATAGAAATAGAGCCCGGTCACGGCGTAGTTGGATTTCGGGACCGCCGGCTTCTCCTCGATGGCCAAGGCCTTGCCGTCCGGGCCGAGCTCGACCACGCCGTAGCGCTCCGGATCCTGGACCAGGTAGCCGAACACGGTGGCCCCACGCTCGCGGGCGTCGGCGGCCTGCAGCGAGCCGGTGAAATTCTGGCCGAAGAAGATGTTGTCGCCCAGCACCATGACGCTGGGCTCGCCGGCGATGAACTCCTCGCCGAGGATATAGGCCTGGGCCAGGCCGTCGGGCTTCAGCTGCACGACATATTCGAACCGCACGCCGAGCTGCGAGCCGTCGCCAAGCAGGCGCTTGAACCCAGCCTGGTCCTCGGGCGTGGTGATGATCAGGATCTCGCGGACGCCGGCCAGCAGCAGCACCGACAGCGGATAATAGATCATCGGTTTGTCGTAGACCGGCAGCAGCTGCTTGGAGACCGCCAGGGTCAGCGGATGCAGCCGCGTGCCGGAGCCCCCGGCCAGGATGACGCCTCGTCTCATGCCGCCGACCTCTGTTCCAGTTTCAGTTCGCCCACGATCTCGGCGAGGGCCTCGCGCCAGGGTCTCGGTCGGACGCCGAACGTGCGTTCGAGCTTGCCGGTGTCGAGCGTGCCGCGGGCCGGCCGGGCGGCCGGCCTGGTGAATTCCGCTGTGGTGATGGCCTGGACCTTCGGTGCGTCGGCGCCCAGGGCCAGGTCGAAGACCCCCTCGGCGAAGCCCTTCCAGGTCACTTCGCCCGCATTGGCGAAATGGAACAGGCCGAAGACCGGCGCACCGGCCGGGGCGGTCGCCAGCGTCGCGGCCTGGCCAAGGATGAACCGGGCGAGGTCGCGGGCCGCGGTCGGGCGGCCGAACTGGTCATCGACGACCTTGATCGGCCCTGGCCCCTTGGCCAGCCGAAGCATGGTCTTCACGAAATTCTTGCCGTGGCTGGAGACCACCCAGGAGGTCCGGAGCACCAGGGCCCGCGCGCAACCCCCAAGCACCGCCGCCTCGCCGTCCACCTTCGAACGCCCGTAGACGTTGATGGGGCCGACCGGATCGGTCTCGACATAGGCCGCGCCCTTCGCGCCGTCGAACACGTAGTCGGTGGAGACGAAGACCACAGGAACGCCGGCGGCCTGCGCGGACCGCGCGATCGCGCCGGGGGTCGTGGCGTTGACGCATTGCGCGACGTCGGGCTCGGCCTCGGCGTCGTCAACGGCCGTGTGGGCCGCAGCGATGACCACCAGGTCCGTCTCGCCGGCCCGGACGCGGCTGGCCGCGCCTTGCGGATCGTTGAAGTCGGCCTCGGCGCGCGACAGGGCGGTGATCTCGACGTCGAAATCCTTGGCCTCGGCCAGCAGCTCCAGCGCCAGCTGCCCGGTGGTTCCGAACTGCAGGACGCGGATGCTCATGCCTTGACCAGGCCCAGGCGCTCGGATTGGAAGCCGCGCTGGCGGATGCCGTCGATCCAGCCGGGGTTCTCCACGTACCAGCGCACGGTGTCTTCGAGACCTTCCTGCAATTGCATGCGGGGCGACCAGCCGAGTTCGGCGCTGAGCTTCGAGGCGTCGATCGAATAGCGGAAGTCGTGGCCCGGCCGGTCGGTGACGAAGGTGATCTTCTCGGCGTGCGGCGTGTTGGCCGGGGCCAGCGCGTCGAGGTGGGCGCAGAGCATGCGGATCACCTCGATATTGCGCTTCGTGGCGTCACCGCCGATGCAGTAGGTTTCGCCGAGGCGGCCCTTTCCGAGCACCAGCAGCAGGGCCTCGGCGTGGTCGTCGACGTGCAGCCAGTCGCGCACCTGCCGGCCGTCGCCGTAGACCGGGATCGTCTTGCCCTCCAGAGCCCGGGTGATCACCGTCGGGATCAGCTTCTCCGGAAACTGGAACGGCCCGTAGTTGTTCGAGCAGTTGGTGATCACCACCGGCATGCCGTAGGTGCGGCCCCAGGCGCGCACCAGGTGGTCAGCGCCGGCCTTGCTCGCCGAATAGGGGGAATTGGGGTCGTAAGGCGTGGCTTCGGTGAAATCGCCGTCCTCGCCCAGCGCCCCGAACACCTCGTCGGTCGAGACGTGGTGGAAGCGGAAGTCCGCCTTCTTGGCGTCCGGAAGCCCATTCCAGTGCGCGCGGGCGGCCTCCAGCAGGATGGCGGTGCCCATGACGTTGGCGCGCACGAAATCGAGCGGCCCCTCGATCGCCCGGTCGTTGTGGGATTCGGCCGCCAGATGCATGACGGCGTCCGGCTTGTGGCGGGCGAAGATCGCGCGCACCGCGGCCTCGTCGCAGATGTCGGCGTGCTCGAAGGCATAGGCCGGGTCGCCGGACACGCTGGCCACGTTCTCGAGGTTCGCGGAATAGGTCAGGGCGTCGAGGTTCACCACCTGGTGGCCGTCGGACACGGCCCGGCGCACCACGGCCGATCCGATGAACCCGGCCCCGCCGGTGATCAGGATTTTCATGTGAACCCTTGCCTGTAGGACATTCCGGGCGGCGTTTCAGAACCGCATGCTGTTTTCTTAGCGTGCTCCGGCAAGCAAATCCTTAAGTCCCGCCAGAGCGTTGCGTCCCTCAAACGCTCTGAAGCCCGTATAGGCCGCCGCCCTCGCCGGTCAACCTCGCGAAACCGGCGAGTCGGCTTACCCCATGGCCCTCGATGATCCTTGGCAAGCGGAGCCAGTCCGACGTGAACGGCGCCGACCCTGTGCTGACATGGCTGCGAGACGTCCTGCCGGCGGCGTGCGGCGTCTCGGGCGGCCCGATCGGCGAATCGCCGGAGGGGCCGTTTCCAGAGGAGGAGGCGATCGTTGGCCGCGCCCGCGCAAAGCGGGTCTTCGAATTCCGCGCCGGGCGGCTGCACGCCCGCGCGGCGCTCTCCCAGGCCGGTGGCGCGCCGTCGCCGATCCTGAAGGGGCCTCGCGGAGAGCCGCTGTGGCCCACCGGATATGCCGGTTCGATCTCCCACAGCGACGACCTGGCGATCGCCGTGGCCGCGCCGCGCGCCGCCGTTCGGGCGATGGGCCTCGACGTGGACCTCGCCTCGCCCCTGGAATCGGATCTGGCCCGAATCGTCTGCCATCCGGAGGAGCTGCAAAGCGCGCGCGGCCTCGACGTCCGCCGAATAGATCCCGCCAAGCGCCTCTTCGTCGCCAAGGAAGCTTTCATAAAGCTGTACTATTCGATGACCGGAACGCTCCTCGATTTTCTTGAGGTGAGGGTCTTTTTCGACAGTCTATCGCATGAATACAGTGCCAGCCTGGCGAACCGAAGCCTGTCTTCCGGCGCCTATGAGGCCGGCTCCGCGTGGGGACATATGCACTGGAACGACCGCACGATCGCGGCGATCATGTGGGTCCGGGCGGATCAGGAGATGTTTCGGCTGCGCCGTGAGATTGAAGGCGGCGGTGGGGGCGGCTAGAGGAAGGCGATGAGCAGCAAAGACGGCGCGGACGGCGAACCGGCATCCATCGATGGCGACCATTGCGCCGTGCTGGTGAACGCGGAAGGCCAATACTCGATATGGCCGGCCGGAAAAGCCGCGCCGGAGGGGTGGACGCTCACCGGCCCCAGCGGATCGAAGGCCGAGTGCATCGCCTTCATCGAAGCTCAGTGGACCGACATGCGGCCGGCCAGCCTGGGCGCCGCCATGGACCGCGACCGGAAGCGCTAGGTAAAGGCCGGCGTCCGGGGCGCGCGGACCGACCCGTCAGCCGGCGAGGCGGTGCTGGATTTTCGCGGCCGTCACCGCGGCCAGCGGATCCTTCACGATCTCCATATGGTCGCCAGGGATCTCGTGGATCGTCAGTCCGCCGACCGCCAGGCCCGTCCATGCGAGATCGAGCGGCGGCGGCGGCGCGTGCCGGATCATCAGCGGCGGCTTCATGCTCTTGAAGAAGTCGACCTTTCCGGCATAGGTCTTTGGTTTGTAATTGTTGATGAATTCATTGATGAGCCGCAGGCGGAGCGCCGCCGGGAGCGCGTCGTTGCGCATCAGCAGCTGCCGGACAGGCTCGAGCTTGGTGACCTGCTCGCGCACGAAGCTGAGGGTGTATTTCGCCAGGGTCAGCAGCGGCGTGCGCAGGACGTTCTTCACGACGCCGCCAAGGTTCAGGGCCGCGCCCCTGGTCCCGGCCATGGGCGCATAGGTGTCCAGGAGGCCCAGCAGGGCGACCGTCTCGCCCTGCGCGCTGAGCTGCTGGGCCATCTCATAGGCCACGACGCCCCCGGCCGAGTGTCCGATCAGGTAGTACGGCCCCTTGGGCTGCAGGTTGCGCATCTCGCTGATGTAGTGGCCCGCGAGGTCTTCGATGGTGTCCGGCATGGCCAGAGAGCCCTGCCCCATATCGCCCGCCAGGCCGTAGGACAGCCCGTAGATCGGGCGATCGGCGCCGATGTGGCGCGCGAGGTCCCGCTCGATCCAGTGCACCATGAAGATGGGCGGCGCCGCGCCTTCGGTCTGGATGGGCACCAGGGAGGTCCACGGCGAGGCGAAGTCCGATTGCTGGATCTTCTTGGCGAGCTCGCGCACCGTCGGGGCCGCGAACAGCATGCCGAGCGGCGCCCTCACCCCGAAGGCCTTCTCGATTTCGACCATCAGCCGCGCGCCGAGCACGGAATGGCCGCCGAGGTCGAAGAAGTTGTCGTCGATGCCTACCCGGCCCGCGCCCGTCAGCTCGGCGAACAGCTTGCAGAGCCGCCGCTCGTTTCCGTCGCGCGCCGCCAGATAGGGCGCCTCGCTGGCCACCTGCGGCGTCGGAAGCGCCGGGCGATCAAGCTTTCCATTGGTGTTCAGCGGCAGCTCGTCCATCGGGACGAAGGCCGCCGGGATCATGTGCGTCGGCAGCACGGCCGCCAGCGCGGCCCGCATCACGGAGGCCTCGGGCAGGCCGCTGGCGGACTGCGGGACCAGATAGGCGACGAGGCGAAGGTCGCCGGCGATCTCGCGCGCGATGACCGCGGCCTGGCCCACGCCGTCGATGGCGATGAGCGCGGCCTCGATCTCGCCGGGCTCGATCCGGAAGCCCCGGATCTTCACCTGCTGGTCGGCCCGGCCCAGGTAGTCGAGCCCGCCGTCCTCGCGCCAACACGCCAGGTCGCCGGTGCGATACATGCGCGCTCCGGGCGGTCCGAAGGGACAGGCGATGAACCGTTCGGCGGTCAGGCCGGGCCGGTTGATATAGCCGCGCGCCAAGCCTTCGCCGGCGACATAGAGCTCCGCCGTCACCCCGGGCTCCACGGGCGAAAGCGACGCATCGAGCACGTAGAGGTCGAGATCGGGAATGGCCTCGCCGATCAGGCTGGACGCCGCCGCCGCGGCGATCTCCTCGGTCAGCGGGATATAGGTGACATGCACGGTCGTCTCGGTGATGCCGTACATGTTGACGAAGACGGTCTTGTCCTTGGGACGTCCGCGGTACCAGCCCAGCAGCCGCTTCAGTTCCAGCGCTTCCCCCCCGAAGATCACGTAGCGCAGGGCAAGCTCGACGTCCGAACGCCCCTCGGCGGCGGCGAGCAGCTGGTAGAAGGCCGACGGCGTCTGGTTGAGGACGGTGACGCCCTGCTCGGACAGCATCGTCAGGAAATCCGGCGGGGAGCGCCGGATCGCGTCCTCGACGATCACCAGGCGTCCGCCATAGAACAGCGCGCCCCAGATCTCCCAGACCGAGAAGTCGAAGGCATAGGAATGGAAGAGGGTCCAGACGTCGCTGGGGCCGAACTCGAACCAGGGCTTGGTCTCGGAAAACAGCCGCGCGGCGTTGCGGTGCGAGATCAGCACGCCCTTCGGCTTGCCGGTCGAACCCGAGGTGTAGATGACGTAGGCGAGGTTGTCGGGATGCAGCGGCGTCGCGCGGTCGGCGTCGGTCGGCGCGGTCGCCGGACGCTGGGCCAGCGCCTTCTTCAGGGCGGGATCGTCCAGGGTCAGCACGGGTATGTCGCAGGCCGGGCTGTTCTCGACGTCCGATCGGGTCAACAGGAGTTTCGAGCCGCTGTCCTTGAGCGTGAAGCTCAGGCGGTCGCTGGGATAGGCCGGGTCCAGCGGAAGATAGGCCGCGCCGGACTTCAGCGTCGCCAGGATCGCCACGATCATGTCCATCGAGCGGTCGAGGGTGATGCCCACCAGGTCGTCCGGGCCGACGCCCTGGGCGATGATGTGGTGGGCGAGACGGTTGGCGGCGGCCTCAAGCTCGCCGTAGGTCATCGATTCGCGGCCAAACGTCAGCGCCACGGCCTTTGGCGTGCTGACCGCCTGGGCTTCAAACAAAGCTGGGAGAGTCGCTTCCAGTCGTCGGTGTTCTGACTGCACGCCTCGCAAGACTGCCTTCCCTTCGGGCTTCTGATCAAAAGCCCCCGCGTAGGTCATAGCAATCTGCGCCCTATGGTCCAAATGGTTGGCGTCCGGATCGCCGCGACGGAACACGCACGACGATGCGCAGTCCAGCGTGACTCAACGGCAAAATGCTTCCGACTTGGTAAATTGCGCGACTTTTGGGCGCGGTTTACAGCGCCGCCGCCAATCGTTTGTCGCGCGCGATGGAATTCGCCGCCGTCAGATGGGCGATAATCGCGATCACGATCACCGGGGCGAGCGCCCCGTAGCCGACCAGCAGCGAATGGTCGCCGTACTTGCCCTTGGCCATGTCGCTGATGTGGCCAAGGTAGACCGGACCGCCGCCGAGCCCGATCAGGTTCAGGATGAACAACAGGATCGCGCCGGCCATGGTCCGCTGGCCGGGGGGCACGGCGTTCTGGACGACCGCCAGAGCCGGGGCCAGGTACATGTTGTTGAGCAAGGCCGGGACGGCGATGAACATCAGGGCGATCTGCCAGGTCGGCGCCCAGATCAGGCCGGCCAGCGCCGGCAGCGTCAGGGTGAAGGCGATAGCCGGAATCCAGGCGTACCAGCGGCGGTCGCTCTGGCTCAGCCTGTCGGCCAGCCAGCCGGCGCCGAAGGTGCCGATCACGCCGGTGCCGCCGATCACCAGGCTGTAGTAGGCCGACACCTCCTTGAGGCTCGCGCCCTTCACCCGCATCAGCAGCGGCGCGTTCCAGTTGAGCATGGCGTAGCCGATGAAGGCCGACAGGCCGCAGGCGATGGCCACGCAGAGCAGGGTCCGGTTGGTCAGGAACGCCCCGATCACCTGGAAGGCGGGGGGCGCCGGCGCGTGCGCATCGGCCCCCAGCGCATATTCGTCGAGGCCGCCGCGCTTCGGCTCGCGCACTACCAGCAGCATGATCAGCGCCAGGAGGACCCCCGGCAGGCCCACCGCAAAGAAGGCGATCCGCCAGCCGTAGGCGGCCGCGACGCCGCCCCCGAAGGCCACGCCGAGCATCGAACCCAGCGGCACGCCCAGCGAATAGAGCGCGAGCCCCGTGCCGCGCTCCTTGGCCGGGAAATAGTCGGAGATCAGCGAATAGGACGGCGGCGAACCCCCCGCCTCGCCCGCGCCGATCATGATCCGGGAGATGGCCAGCTGGGTGAAGTTGGTCGCCAGGCCGCAGCCGGCGGTGAACAGGCTCCAGATGCCGCAGGCCGTGGCCATGATCCAGACCCGCTTGAACCGGTCGGAGAGCCAGGCCACGGGCAGGCCGAAGGTGGTGTAGAAAAGCGCGAAATAGATGCCGCCGAGCAGACCAAGCTGGGTGTCGCTGAGGCCAAGCTCCTTGCGGATCGGCTCGGCGAGGGTCGACATGATCTGCCGATCCATGAAGTTGAAGGTGTAGACGACGGCCAGGAGGCCCACGACCAGATAGCGGTAGCCCGTCCCCGCCTTGGGCGCGGTTGTGGTCGCAGCGGTCATCGAGTCCCCCAGCCATCCGGACGCGCCCGCCAGTGTTCTGGCTCCAACGTCCGGTACGTTTCCTTGGGGGTCATGTTGCATGTGCGGCCGCCGGTCGCCAAGCGCGGAGCTGTGACCGCCCGGAAACACGAGACCCCGGCCACATCCCCTGTTGGCGCTCCAAGAATTCCTGGGGGCGCTTCGCCTTGCCGCCGTTTGCCGCCGTCTCTAAGTCACGCGTCCGGATGGGCGGCTTTCGTCATCTTTGTTGTAAGGTCCGCTGATGGACGCTCGCGTCGCGCCCGACCCCATAGCCACGAAGAGCGGCCTCTCCGCACCCATGCTCACCCACCTGCAGCGCCTGGAGGCCGAGAGCATCCACATCTTCCGCGAGGTGGTCGCCGAGTGCGAGCGCCCGGTGATGCTCTATTCGATCGGCAAGGACTCCGCGGTGATGCTGCGGCTGGCCATGAAGGCCTTCTATCCAGCCAAGCCGCCCTTCCCGCTCCTCCACGTCGACACCACCTGGAAGTTCCGGGCGATGTACGAGATGCGCGAGCGGATGGCCCGCGAGACGGGCATGGAGCTGATCGTCCACAAGAACCCCGAGGCCGAGGCGCGCGGCATCAACCCCTTCGACCACGGCTCGCTGCACACCGACCTCTGGAAGACCGAGGGGCTGAAGCAGGCCATCGACAAATACGGTTTCGACGCGGCCTTCGGCGGCGGCCGGCGTGACGAGGAAAAGTCCCGCGCCAAGGAGCGGATCCTCAGCTTCCGCTCGGCCCAGCACCGCTGGGACCCCAAGATGCAGCGCCCGGAGCTCTGGCGGCTGTACAACACGCGCAAAGGCCCGGGGGAGAATTTCCGCGCCTTCCCGATCTCCAATTGGACCGAGCTCGACATCTGGCAATACATCTACCTGGAGGACATCCCGATCGTGCCGCTCTACTTCGCGGGCGAGCGGCCGGTGGTGGAGCGCGACGGCAACCTGATCATGGTCGACGACGACCGGATGCGGCTCCTGCCCGGCGAAGTCCCGCAGATGAAGTCGATCCGCTTCCGCACCCAGGGCGACTACCCGCTGACCGGCGCCATCGAGAGCACGGCGGCCACCCTGCCGGCCATCATCCAGGAGATGCTGCTGGCCACCACCTCCGAGCGCCAGGGCCGGGTGATCGACCACGATCAGGCCGCCTCGATGGAGAAGAAGAAGCAGGAGGGCTACTTCTAGTGGCCGCCAAGTTCGAAATGGGGGTGTCGGAGCTGATCGCCGAGGACATCGAGGCCTATCTCGACGCCCACCACCACAAGAGCCTGCTCCGGTTCCTGACCTGCGGTTCAGTGGACGACGGCAAGTCGACCCTGATCGGGCGGCTCCTCTACGATTCCAAGATGATCTTCGAGGACCAGCTCGCGGCGCTGGAAGCCGACTCCAAGAAGATCGGCACCCAAGGCGGTGAGATCGATTTCGCCCTGCTGGTCGACGGCCTGGCCGCCGAGCGCGAACAGGGCATCACCATCGACGTCGCCTACCG
>NZ_JBEPUO010000010.1:0-117382 GCF_041691455.1 Phenylobacterium sp.
CCGCCGCCCCGCCGCGCGCCAGGGCCGCGCACCTGGCCCGCCGCCACCGCGCGCTGACCAAGCCGCCCGCGCCGAAGCTGGCGTCCCATCGCCTGATAAGCCTGCCGCGCCATGCCGCCGCGCGCGACACGGCCGCCGCCGCGCGCCCGGCCAGCGCCATCGCCGACATCGCCGACCTCTACGCCCAGTCGATCCGGGACCTCGACCGGCGCCAGGGCCTCGCGGCCCTCGCCGACCCGCCCTACTGAGCTACTTCACCAGGGCGTCGTAGATCCACTGGCGGTTCTTGCGCTGGTATTCCATGGCCAGGTCGCGGCTCTGCACCATGAACACCATGAAGACGTCGTTCTTCGGGTCGACCCAGAACTCGGTCCCGGCGATCCCCCACCAGGAGAAGGTGCCGTTGCCGGGCCGCTGCAGCTTGTCGTCATTGACCAGGCTGAAGCCGAGGCCGAACCCCATGCCCGGGCCGGGGAAGAACAGGCCCGCCTTGCGGATCTCCGGCGTGGTCTCGTCCTGCCGCATCCGCGCCAGCGTCGAAGCCTTGATGATCCGCACGCCCTTGTACTGCCCGTCGCCCTCCAGCATCAGCACGAAGCGCAGATAGTCCTCCGCGGTCGAGGAGATCCCGCCGCCGCCGGAGAGCAGCGACGGCTTCTTGGCGTAGTCGTAATAGACCTGCGCATCACCCTTCGCGGGCTCGGCGAAGCGCTTGCGCTGGCCCTCCGGCTGCGAGAAGCCGGTGTCGGTCATGCCCAGCGGGCCGGTCACCCGTTCCTTGACCAGAACGTCCAGCGGCTTGCCGCCCGCCACCTCCACCACCGCGCCCAGCACGTCGGTCGAGCGCGAATAGTACCAGGCGGTCCCCGGCTCGGAGCGCAGCGGCAGCTTGGCGATCACCCGGGCGTACTCGCGCGTGGTCACGTTGTCGTTGTTCTCGCCGCCCGCCGCCCAGGCCTTGGAGATCGGCGTGGCCGGCTGGATGAAGCCGTAGATCAGGCCGGAGGTGTGGCTCATCAGGTTGCGCACCAGCATCGGCTTCGTCGCCGGAACGCTCGCCCCGTCGGCCTGCCAGACCCTGAGGTTCGCGTACTCCGGCAGGTACTTCGAGACCGGCGCGTCGAGGTCGAGCTTGCCCTCCTCGACCAGGGTCATCGCCGTCACCGAGACGATCGGCTTGGACATCGAGAAGACCCGGAAGATCGTCTCGTCGGTCATCGGCGCGGTCTGGCCGGGCCCCTGGACGCCGAAGCCCTCCTGGAAGGCCACCTTCCCGTGCCGGCCGATCAGCAGATAGGCGCCGGAGATCTTGCCGGCGGCCACGTCCGCCTTGAGGCCGGCCCGCGCCGCCTCGAACTTCGCCGGATCGAACCCCAGCGCCGCCGCATCGCCCGGTACGATCGAGGAGACCTTCGGATCGACGACCTTGCCCGCGCTCGCCGCCGGCCCCGCGGCCGCCAAGCCCAGCCCGACCGCCAGCGCCACGGCCGCGACCGCGGCCCGCCTGCTCAGAAACCCGTTCGCCATGTGAGGACCCTCCCGCCCAGGACAGATGGCCCGGTTCGCGGGCCCCTGGCAACGCTTCCCCCGCGTCAGGATCGCGCGGTCGCCCGGTTCCGGTCCGCGCAACAATTCCACGTCCCGGGACTTAAAGCCTGGGAGGGACCTCAACGGGATTGGCCGCGGCATGTCGGCAGACGAATTTGACAGACCGGGCGGGGCGCACCGCATCGGCTTCCACAGCAATGCAGACGATACGCTGCGCGCCGCGCCGCCGCACGCCGGCGCGGCGCGCGCCGGAGCTTGGGGCGATGGGGCCTGGGGCGATCCGGACCTCGCCGACCGGCCGGATGGGCCTCCGGTTCGCCGCCGCGCCTCAGGGCTCGCCATAGGGCTGATCGTCAGCCTGGTGGCCGCGGCCGCCATCGCCCTGGCCTGGACCGCGACGCCGGCCTGGGGCCCGGCCCCGGATCGGGAAGCTGCGCGCGATCCCAACGCGCCACGGCTGCAAGCCGAGCTCGCGCCTGTCCCATCCCCGGCCCAACCCGCCTTCGCCATGAGCCTGCGGGGAGAGCCGCTTCCTCGGCCCGGACCGGTTCCGACCCTGCCGACCTCCCCGTCCCCGGTGGTCGCGGCCTCGCCGCCGCCCCCCGCGCCGGCCGCGGCCCGCTCCGCGCCGCCGCAAGAAGCCGTCGCCAGGTCAGAGCCGCCGCCCGCGCCCGCCGCCGCGCCTGCGGTCCTGGCGCCGCCGCCGGCCCAGGCCCGCCTCGGGACCGGGCCCGACTGCGCCTTGGCACGCAGCCTGGGCCAACAGCTGGCCTGCGAGGATCCCGAGCTGGCCGACGCCGACCGGCGAATGACCCGCGCCTACCGGGCCGCGCTGGCGGCGGGCGCGCCGCCGGATGAGCTGCGCGCCGAACAGCAGGATTGGCTGAGCATCCGGGAGGACGCCGCGCGGCATTCGCATCGCGCGGTCGCCGAGATCTACGAACAGCGGATCGAGGAGCTTCGCCAATGGGAAGCCGACGCCGGCGACCGCCGCCCCGAACGCTGAGGCGCGGGCGCCCGCGCCCGGCCCGAACCGGCCGTGCTCAGCGGGGCCCGTCGTAGGGCTTGCCGTAGGCGCGTTCCCAACCCGCCTCCTCCTCCGCGTTGCGCGGCGGCGCCACCAGCACCTCGCCGTTCGGACCGCGGCTGAAGTCCACGACCTGGACCGTCAGCCGCCGCTGGCCGAGCCCCGCGGCCTCGGCCTTGCGCGCTGAGATCTCGGCGTCCAGCACCAGCCGCTCGCAGTACTTCTTCGGCGCCATGCGCGCGGTCATCCAGCGGATGGTGTCGAAGGCCAGCCGGTCGGACCAGACGGTCTCGTGGGTCGAGCCCAGCGCCACCTCGCGCGCCTCGTCGAGGAAGTAGTCGGCCTGGATCATCCGGGCCTGCACATAGGCCGCCTCGAACTCCGGATGCCGCTTCAGCCAGCCGTAGACCGTGCCGTAGCAGGGCATGTCCGCATCGCGCACGATGGCGATCAGGCTCTCGCCGTTGGCCAGCCGCAGGCAGATCGCCTCGCCCACCGCAGGGGTGTAGCTGCTGTCCGAGCCGCCCTTCTCAGGCCGTGGCCGCGCCCGCTTGGCCGCCGCCAGCTCCCGGTCGAGCCGCCGCTGTTCGAACCGCGCCTCGCGCTGCGCCTCGCGCAGATCCTCCGCGAACTGCGGCTCCCGGTTGGCCCATCGGCGCACCGTCGTGCGGTGCGGCATCTCCGGCTCACGGCAGAGCCGCCGCAAGCTCTCGCCGGCCGCCACCCGCGCGCAGATCGTCCGCCCGATCTCGGGCGTGAAGCCCTCCTCCCCGGCGAGCGACCCCGCCAGGACAACCCCGCCCTCCTCCGCCATCCCAAATCCCCGCCAAAGGACCGACCCCTGCCGGCGCAAAGCGCATGGCAGGGGCAGTTCGGAGGATGGCGCAATTTAGGGGAATATGCAAGAACAAAATAGGAACATCTCTGCCACGTCCGGCGGCTCACCTCCTCTCCCCCGGCGAAGCCGAGAGGGAGAGGGTAGGGAGCGGGCCGGCCCCGCGGCGGACCAAGGCGCGCCGGCCAAGAGCGATCAGGGGCAGGCCCTCCGAGACCCAGGGTGAAGCTTGGGGATGCGGCCCTGCCCCTATCTAACCTCCAGGCGGGGCACGACGATCGGAGAGGACATGGCGACCGGCTGGGCGCGCGAAGGCGCGGTGCTCGATCAGATCGAGGACACCATCACCGACGGTGTCCTGACCGCCCGCGCGCGCCTGCCCGCCGGCGAAGGGACCGAGGACTGCGTCGAGTGCGGGGATGAGATCCCGCAAGCCCGCCGCCGCGCCCTGCCCGGCGCGACGACCTGCGTGAAATGCCAGTCCGGCCGCGACAGCCGCGTCGTCATCGCCGGCATCAACCGCCGAGGCTCCAAGGACAGCCAACTCCGCTGACGGCGACTCTGCGCCATGAGCTGACCTTCAGGTTGGGCCATGCAGCGGACGTTTGCTCGCCTGCTCCGCAATATCGGCCTACGAGCCATGACACACCGAGGGCGCCTCGTTGTCGCCCTCCACGAGTCCCACATACGAGGAGGTGGACGATGAAAGCGATCGTGGTGACGGACCAGGCCGCGGGAGCGGCCGGGATGAAACTGGTTGAGCGGCCCGAACCGCAGGCAGCGATTAACGACGTCGTTGTTCGGGTTCACGCGGCGGGATTCGTCGGGACTGAGCTGGGTTGGCCTTCGACCTGGACCGACCGCCTCGGCCGCGACCGACCGCCGTCGATCCCCGGACACGAGCTGGCCGGCGTGGTCACCGCCCTCGGCTATGGCACGACGGGGCTGTCGCTCGGACAGCGGGTGTTCGGCCTCACGGACTGGTATCGAGACGGCGCCCTGGCCGAGCACGCCGCCGTCGAGGCGCGCAACCTCGCGCCGCTGCCGGGCGACGTCGACTTCACGGTAGGCGCGAGCCTGCCGATCTCGGGCCTGACGGCGTGGCAGGGGCTGATCGTGCACGGCCGCCTTCAAGCGGGGCAGCGCGTGATCGCGCACGGCGCGGCCGGCGCCGTCGGGTCGATGGTGACGCAACTCGCAAGATTGGCGGGCGCCTACGTCATCGGCACCGGGCGCGCGGCCGACCGCCAGAAGGCGCTCGACTTCGGCGCGCAGGAATTCGTCGACCTGGAGAACGACGTCCTCGAAGACGTCGGCGGCGTCGATCTGGTGTTCGATCTCATCGGCGGCGATATCGGGAAGCGATCCGCGCGACTCGTTCGACCCGGAGGGACGCTGGTGTCCATCGTCGGTCCGTCCGAGGCGCGGCCCGCCGACGGCCTGGCGGTCAACTTCGTTGTCGAGTCCGATCGCGCCCAACTGAGTGAGATTGTCCAGCGGGTGCGGGACGGACGGCTGCGGACCAACATAGGCACGGTCTCGGCCCTCGACGACGCCGTCGCCGCCTTCAACCCGACCGAGCGACACCCCGGGAAGACGATCATTCGCGTTCGCCCATGAGGACTCCGGGATGCAAACAACGGCAAAATGGACCACAGAGAACGCCTGCCTCGCGCCAGGAGGAGACCTTCAGGTTGCGCCGGACTGGGGACATTCGACCCAGTTTTCGAGTAACCCGTTCAAGCCGCTGTCGGCCATTGGCTATGGCGATGTCGCTGCCTTGACGAAGCCGCCAAAGATCGCCTGTCCGGGATGATCGGATCCATGCAGCTCCTGGTGCCATTGCAGCCCCACCGCGAACCTGTGCGCTGGAAGCTCGATGGCCTCGATGACTCCGTCTTCAGCGACCGCACTGGCGATCACGGCGTCAGATAGTGCGGCCAGCGCCTCCCGATGATGCGAGTTCACCGAGAGACGCTCCCCGGCGAGTGTGCTGAGAAGCGTCCGAGGCAACGTCGTCACGTGATGGGGTCCGCCTGCGTCGTGACCGGCAACGTTCCCATCAAGCTTCGCGCCATGGATGCACGCCAAGGCCTGCATGCCGGCGCACATCGCAAGCACGGGTTTGTCTCGTTTGAGGAAGCCCCGGACGAGCGCGATTTCCACCTCTGGCCGCGCGGTCTGGGGCGCCTGCGGAGCCTGCATCGCGTACCACGCGGCAGGGAATGCGAAGCGGCCTCCTGCGGTGAGAAGTCCGTCGAAGGAATCGACCACTTCGTCGACTAGGCGCATTTCATACGGAACGCCGAACGGCGCCGCGCCCGCATCGATCAGGCGGTGGAAGTACCCCTTGTGGGCCTCATAGTGTGTTCCGCCGGACGACGTGTTCTCGTCCATGAGGACGGCGATACGCGGGCGGCTCATCGCCTGCCCTCGCCCGATCCGAAATCGAATCCCTCGTCCTTTGGCTTGCCGAGGAAATTCCACACGAGGGTCAAGGATACGGAACGGCTCGACGCCACTGTGACACGACGGTCTTCGACCCCATGGATGTCTTCCACGGACCTGTAGCGCAGGGTGTGGAAGGGGTCCTTCATCGCCAAGACCCAGGAGACATTGCCATTGACGATATGGCGGTAGCCGATGTTCCCCGAATAGGTCGGATCCGAATGGCCCTGCGGATTTAACCCCTTGGCCGTGCTGACGAGGTCGATCTGCAGAAGATCCTTCCCGGTGATGTTCCAGGTCAGGCCCGCACGGCCAAAGCCGGTGACCGCCGAACGGGTTTGGAAGAGGCCGAGACCCGGGGAGGGCGTAAGCTCGATCCAGTACTCGTCCCAACTCAGGTTGTACCGGAGCGTGGGCGTCAGTTTGCCGCTGGCCGCCAACTCCCCGCCGGCGGTCCGACCCTCGCCGGCATTGACGCTTTCCTCGAGGAAAACGCCGTTGGGGAGGCTCGTGTAGAGCTGATTAAAGGCGTGGCTCCGGTGATGATAGTAGAGCGTGACGACCGTGGCGCCGTCGCCGTGCCGGTCCTCGAAGCCCAGCTCGTAGCGGGACTGGTCGTCCGGCCTGAGGTTGGGATTGCCGGATTGCAGGGAAACGGGGGTTTGCGAGGTGACGAAAGGGTCCAGCTGACGCGCGCTGGGCCGGTTCGTGCGCCAGGTGTAGTTGGCCGTCAGCTGGCGGCCGTCTCCCAGATCGTAGGCCAGGTGCAGGTTGGGAAAGAGCCGTCCATAGTCGTGGGCCGCTTGAACGCCCTGGGCCTGCTGATCGAGGTCGAAATGGGCGTTTTCGGCGCGCAGGCCGGCGAGCAGTGTGACATTCCCTGATCGGTGCTCGTAGGAGACATAGGCCTCGTTGTCGGTTTCGTTGTCCACGAAGACGTCGCGCTGGCCGGGATCGAGGGTGATCGGGCCACCGGCTCCGCCAAGACCCGCCATCTGTTCGACACGACCGGGCTCATATTCGAAGCCATAGCCCAGCTTCAGCTGGCCTCCGTAGAGCGGCCGCTCGTAGTCCGCCGTGAACCGCGCTTGCTTCGCCAGGATCGTCCAGATGACCTGTCGGCTGGACGGCGCCTGGCCCAGGGGCGCCGACGGCGCGAGCACATCAGTGCGATCGTTGTGGATCTCCGACTCGCTGGCGTTGGCGTTGAAGGTCAGGTCATGGCCTTCGCCGTAGGTTCGACGCCAGCTCAGCGAGGCGTCGCCCGCGTTGTGGAACCAGCGTTCGAGGCCCGTCCGGTCCAGGGCTGATATGGGACCGCCCGCTGCGTCGTCCTGGACAAACTGGTCGGCGTACAGGCTGCGGTATCGGTTTGTGTGATACTGCGCCGAGCCGCTGATCCGTGTGCGGCTGTCCACGTCATAGTCCGCGCCGGCATGCGCCTGCCAGTAACCGTTGGTCTTGCGCACCCGGCCCACGTCCTGGCTGTCGCTGACACGGCCGGTGGCCGGGTCGGGCTGACTCACATCGACGGTGTCGAATTCCGACTGGCGCGCGTGCCTGTACGTCGCGTCGCCCGTGAGGCTGAGCTTGCTCGAATTGTAGCCGAAACTGACCGTGGCCGAGGCGCGATCCTCGGTTTCCGTGCTCAGCCGCGCCGAGCTCGTCCACCCCGCGCCCTTCGCCCTCTTGGTGATCAGGTTGATGATCCCGCCCGTGCCCGCGGCCTGGAACTCGGCGGACGGATTGGTCATCACCTCGACGCGGTCGATCCGATCCGCCGGCATGGCCTGCAGCGCCTCGCCGAGGCTCTGGCCGCTGAGTTGCGTAGATGGCCGCCCATCGATGAGGACGATGACATTGCCTTCGCCCTGCAGACTGGGGTTGCCCCGCGCGTCGACCTGCACGGACGGGATGTTGCGCAGCACGTCGGCGATGCTGCCGGTCTGAGCCGTAAGGTCGTTGGTGACAGAATAGCTTTTCCGATCGATGGACGTTTCCACCTGGGCGCGCGCGCCGTTCACGGTGATGCCGGTTACGGTCGTGCTTCCCAGCTTGGCCGAGGTAGCTCCGGATGGGGCGGCCTGACCCGACAGATCGGCCAGGGCCAATTGCATAAGAGCAAGCACCAATCCCACCGCTAGAATCCCGCTGGGCGCCCGTTTCCAATCGGCAGTGTCGTAAACATCGGCGGCCCCGCTTTCCCGATCGCGAAGCTGAGAAAATCAACTGTTCCGCACGGCGTGCGCAAAGGATAAGACCGCAGCCGGATCATGAGAAAATCTTGGGGCTGGAGATGCGCGCGACGATCCCATTGAATGCGCTGCGGGCGTTTGAGGCTGCGGCGCGGCATCTTTCATTCACCCGCGCCGCCGAGGAGCTGTGCGTAACCCAGACCGCGATAAGCCATCAGGTGAAAGGGCTGGAGGCGCGGCTAGGTGTCAGCTTGTTCCGACGCTCCAATCGCGGACTGAAACTGACTGACGAGGGCTTGGCGCTGGCGCCGACGCTGTTTGAAGCCTTCGGGGCGATCGACAGACTGCTGGAACAATTCGAGGCTGGCGGCCTGCAAGAGGTCCTCACGGTCAGCGCGGTCGGCACCTTTGTCGTCGGCGCGCTGCTGGAGCAGCTGCCCGCCTTCCGTATCGCCTATCCGCTGGTCGACCTTCGGCTGCTCACCAACAACAACAAGGTCGACGTGGTCGCCGAAGGCTTGGACTACGCCATCCGGTTCGGCGATGGCGCGTGGCACGGCTGCGAAGCCGAGTTGATCTGCCGTGCGCCGATGTCGCCGCTCTGCGCGCCGCAACTGGCCGAGCGGCTCCAGGAACCCGCCGATTTGCTTCGCCTGCCGCTCCTGCGCTCCTACCGGCCGCAGGATTGGCTCAACTGGTTCCGGGCGGCAGGGATCCATGCTGTGAACGTGCGGGGCCCGCTTTTCGATTCCTCGCTGATCATGGCGCAGGCCGCGATCCGCGGCGAAGGGGTCGCGCTCGCACCTCATGCTCTGTTTCAGCGTGAGTTGGACAACGGTCAGCTCGTGCGGCCGTTCGCGATCGAGGCCGGCGCCGACGGCTACTGGCTTACCTGGCTCAAATCTCACCCGCCTTCGCCGGCGATGCGGGCGTTCCACGATTGGCTGACATCGCTGTGGCCCGATCGGGTGTTCACCGCCAGGGCCTGACTAGGAGGAGGTCGCCGTTGGCGCACCTCCTATTGCGGACATTCCGAACGGTAGGGATGAGTCAGAAGCCGACGCCCCGCCCGCTCACGCCTCGTAGTTCAAGATCGGCCCCAGCCACCGCTCCGCCGTCTTCAGGTCCCAGCCCTTGCGCCGGGCGTAGTCGGCGACCTGGTCCTTTTCGATGCGGCCGACGCCGAAGTAGTGGCTCTCTGGGTGGGCGAAGTAGAGGCCTGAGACCGCCGCGGTCGGATACATCGCGTAGCTCTCGGTGAGCGAGAGGCCGGTCGCGGCCTCGCCGTCCAGCAGCTTGAAGAGCGTCGCCTTTTCGGTGTGATCGGGCTGGGCGGGATAGCCGGGCGCCGGGCGGATGCCGCGGTACTGCTCGGCCACCAGGGCGTCGATGTCGAAGACCTCGTCCGGGGCATAACCCCAGAGCTCGGTGCGGACCTTCCTGTGCAGCGCCTCGGCGAAGGCCTCGGCCAGGCGGTCGGCCAGCGCCGAGGCCATGATCGCCGAATAGTCGTCGCCGGCGTCCTTGAACCGCTTGGCGATCTCGGCCTCGCCGTGGCCGGCGGTGACCGCGAAGCCGCCCACCCAGTCCGGCCTGGTCCCCACCGGGGCGACGAAGTCGGCCAGCGCCACATTGGCCCGGCCGCCGTCGGCCTGGGAGGTGGCCTTGGCCATCTGCTGGCGAAGGCTGTGCAGCCGGGCGAGCTCGGTCTCGCGGCTTTCGTCCGTATAGAGAACGATGTCGTCGCCGTCGGCGTTGGCCGGCCAGAAGCCGACCACGCCGCGGGCCTCGAACCACTGCTCGCCGATGATCCGCTGCAGCATGGCTTGCGCGTCGGCGAACAGACTGACGGCGGCCTCGCCGACCACGTCGTCCTCGAGGATCTGCGGATAGCGGCCGATCAGCTCCCAACTGGCGAAGAACGGCGACCAGTCGATGTGGCGCGCGAGGTCCGCGAGGTCGTAAGGCGCGAAGGTCCGCGTGCCGATGAAGCCCGGCTTCGGCGGCTCATAGGCGGTCCAGTCCGGGGTGAAGGCGTTGTCGCGCGCCTCGGCGAGGCTCGAACGCGCCCGCTTGTCCTGGCCGCGGGCGAAGGCCTCGCGCACCTTGACGTAATCGGCCGCCGTCTCGGCCTGCAGCCGCACCTTCTCGGTGGGCGAGAGCAGGCCCGAGACCACGCCCACGGCGCGGCTGGCGTCGAGCACATAGGTGGTCTGGCCGCCCTTGTACTTCGGCTCGATCTTGACCGCGGTGTGGGTCTTCGAGGTGGTCGCCCCGCCGATCAGCAGCGGGATGGTGAAGCCGCGGCGCTCCATCTCGCCCGCCACATAGGCCATCTCGTCCAGGCTCGGCGTGATCAGGCCGGAGAGGCCCACCATGTCGACCTTGTGGGCGATCGCCTCGTCCAGGATGCGGTCGGCCGGGACCATGACGCCCAGGTCGATGACCTCGTAGTTATTGCACTGCAGAACCACGCCCACGATGTTCTTGCCGATGTCGTGGACGTCGCCCTTGACGGTGGCCATCAGGATCTTGCCGGCCGCCTCGCGCGGCTTGCCTTCCTTTTCCTTCTCCATGAAGGGCTCGAGATAGGCCACGGCCTGCTTCATCACGCGGGCCGACTTCACCACCTGGGGCAGGAACATCTTGCCGGAGCCGAAGAGGTCGCCGACCACGTTCATCCCGTCCATCAAGGGGCCCTCGATGACGTGCAGCGGCCGCTCGGACTGGGCGCGGGCCTCTTCGGTGTCGGCCTCGATGAAGTCGGTCAGGCCGTTCACCAGGGCGTGGGTGATGCGTTGGCCCACGGTGCCCTGGCGCCAGGTCAGGTCCGGGCCCTTGGCCTCCGACTTGCCGCCCTTGTACTTGGGCGCCAGGTCCACCAGCCGTTCGGTGTTGGAGATGTTGGTCCGCTGCTTGCGGTTGAGGATCACGTCCTCGACCGCCTCGCGCAGCTCCTCGGGAATGTCGTCATAGACCGGCAGGTCGCCGGCGTTGACGATGCCCATGTCCATGCCGGCGGCGATGGCGTGATAGAGGAAGACGCCGTGGATCGCGCGCCGCACCGGCTCGTTGCCGCGGAAGCTGAAGCTGACGTTGGAGACCCCGCCCGAGATCCGCGCGTGCGGCAGGGTGGCCTTGATCACCTTCACCGCCTCGATGAAGTCGACCGCGTAGTTGTTGTGCTCGTCGATCCCGGTCGCCACGGCGAAGATATTGGGATCGAAGATGATGTCCTCGGGCGGAAAGCCGATCTGCTCGGTGAGGATCTTGTAGGCCCGCTGGCAGATCTCGATCTTGCGGGCGGCGGTGTCGGCCTGGCCGATCTCGTCGAAGGCCATGACCACCACGGCCGCGCCGTAGCGCAGACAAGCCTTGGCCTGGTCCACGAACTTCGCCTCGCCCTCCTTCATCGAGATCGAATTGACGATCGCCTTGCCCTGCACGCACTTCAAGCCGGCCTCGATCACCTCCCACTTCGAGGAGTCGATCATCAGCGGCACGCGGGCGATGTCAGGCTCGGCCGCGATCAGGTTCAGGAACGTCACCATGGCCGCCTGCCCGTCGAGCAGTCCGGCGTCCATATTGACATCCAATACTTGCGCACCAGCGTCAACTTGCTGTCTCGCGACACTGAGCGCTTCAGAATACTCTCCGGCCTCGATCAGTTTCCTGAATTTCGCCGACCCGGTGACGTTGGTCCGCTCGCCGATATTGATGAAGAGAGGTCGCATTCAAATCCGCTTCATGACCCCCCTTCTCCCCTTGCGGGAGAAGGTGTCGGCAAAGCCGACGGATGAGGGGTCTCTCAAATCTATCCGATGAGGTCGGCGGATGGGCCAGGCGACCCCTCATCCGACCTCGCTTCGCGAGGCCACCTTCTCCCGCAAGGGGAGAAGGAAGACCTAAACCAATTCGAACGGCTCCAGGCCGGCGAGCCGCATGGCCGTCGGGCGCTCCGGCACGGGTCGGGGGCTGAGCCCGCGCACCGCGTCGGCCACGTGCCTGATGTGGTCCGGCGTGGTGCCGCAGCAGCCGCCCAGGATGTTGACGATGCCCTGCTCGGCCCAGTCGTGGAGCTGATGTCCGGTCTCGTCCGGCGTCTCGTCATATTCGCCCATGGCGTTGGGCAGGCCGGCGTTCGGATAGGCGGAGACTAAGGTGTCGGCGATCCGGCTGAGCTCGGCGATGTGCGGCCGCATCAGGTCGGCGCCCAGCGCGCAGTTGAGGCCCACCGCAAAGGGCTTGGCGTGACGCACCGAGTTCCAGAACGCCTCCACCGTCTGGCCCGAGAGCGTGCGCCCCGACCGGTCGGTGATGGTGCCGCTGATCCAGATCGGCAGCGGCTCATACCCCTCGTCCTGCAGATCCAGGATCGCCTTGATCGCGGCCTTGCAGTTGAGCGTGTCGGTGATCGTCTCGATCAGGAAGAGGTCGACGCCGCCGTCGTGCAGCGCCAGCACCTGCTCGCGGTAGGCCTGGTAGACCTGTTCGAAATTCACCTTCCGCGCGCCTGGATCGTTCACGTCGGAGCTCATCGACAGCATGACCGGCAGGGGGCCGATGGAGCCCGCCACGAACCGGGGCTTCCCCGGCTCCTTCTCCGTCCAGCGGTCGGCGACCTCGCGGGCAATCCGGGCGCCCGCCAGGTTCATGTCGCGCACGGCCGCCTCCTGGGCGTACTCGCCCTGGCCGATCGAAGTCGACGAGAAGGTGTTGGTCTCGCTGATGTCGGCGCCGGCCGCATAGTAGGCGTCGTGCAGTTCGCCGACGATGTCCGGCCGGGTCAGGCACAGGATGTCGTTGTTGCCCTTCATCTGGCCCAGGTGGTCCTTGAACCGCTCGCCGCGGTAGTCCTCCTCGGTCAGTCCGCGCTTCTGGAACATCACGCCCCAGGACCCGTCGAGGATCAGGACGCGTTCCTTGGCGGCCGCCTTCAGGGCCGCGATGCGTTCGCTCCGCGTCATGCCGCGGCCTCCTTCTTGGCGTCTTGGGGGGTCTCGGGTTCGCGCACGCCCAGCACGCGACAGATCGCATAGGTAAGGTCGGCCCGGTTGAGCGTGTAGAAGTGGAAGTCGGAAAAGCCCTCTTCGGTCAGCCGGGCGCACATCTCGGTGGCCACCGAACAGGCCAGCAGCCGGCGCGTGTCCGGATCGCTGTCCAGCCCGTCGAACAGGTTGCCGAGCCAGGCCGGCAGCTGGATGCCGATCGGCCCCGACATCTTCTTCAGGCCCTTGAAGTTGGTCACCGGCATGATCCCCGGCGAAATCGGGATGGTCACCCCGGCCGCCCGCACCCGGTCCATGAACCGCAGGAACCCATCCAGATCGAAGAAGAACTGGGTGATCGCCCGGGTGGCCCCGGCGTCGACCTTGGCCTTCAGCACGTCGATGTCGTGGTCGATCGACGGGCTCTCCGGATGGACGTGCGGATAGAGCCCGACGCTCACCTCGAACGGCGCGATGGCCCGGATGCCGGCGGTCAGTTCGGTGGCGTTACAGTAGCCGTCGGCCCGGGGCGTGTAGCTCCCGCCGATCTGGCCGGGCGGGTCGCCGCGCAGCGCCACGATGTGGCGGATGCCGGCGTCCCAATAGTCCTGGATCACCTCGTCGACGTCGCCGCGGCTGGCCTCGACGCAGGTCAGGTGGGCGGCGGGCTTCAGCGTGGTCTCCTTCAGCATCCGCAGCACCGTGCGGTGCGTCCGGTCGCGCGTGGAGCCGCCGGCGCCATAGGTCACCGAGACGAAGGTCGGGTTCAGCGGCTCGAGCCGGCGGATCGCCTCCCACAGGGTGTCCTCGGCCTCGGGCGTCTTGGGCGGCGAGAACTCGAAGGAGACGCTGGGCTTCGGCGCCTCGCCGCCGGCGCGCGCGATGGGGCCCAGGACCTGGTCGCCGAAGTCGGACTTCCGGCGTCTCATGCGGCGCTCCTTTGGCGTTCCTGGCCGCGCTCGGCGGTCCAGATCTTGACGGTGAGGCCTTCCTTGCGGGCCGGCGGCAGGGCGGTGACCCGCACCTTGCTGAGGCCGGCTTCGGCCAGCCAGCGGGCCATCTCCGGCTCGGCGAAGCCCAGCCGCCGGTGCTGGTGCTGCTCGCGCAGGAACTCCAGGCGGTGCGGCGCGAAGTCGGCGATGATCAGCCGGCCGCCGCCGGCCACGATGCGCGCCGCTTCCTTCACCGCCGCGGCCGGGTCGGCCAGGTAGTGAAGAACCTGATGGACCACCACCAGGTCGGCGCTCTCATCGGGAAGACGCGTGCCGAAGATATCGCCGTGGCGCAGCTCGCAGCGCTGCAGCCCCGCCTCGGTCACCCGGTTGCGGGCGATGTTGAGCATCTGTTGCGACAGGTCGAGACCCAGCGCCGCCTGGGCGTGGGGGGCGAGCAGGGTCAGCATCCGCCCCGTGCCGCTGCCCAGGTCGACCATCCGCTTGAAAGGTCCGGGGCCTGCGGCGGCCAGGATGGCGGCCTCGACGTCGGCGTCGGAGACGTAGAGCGAGCGGATCTCGTCCCAGCGCGCGGCGTTGCGCGCGAAATACTCCCCCGCGTCGGCGGCGCGCTCGGCCCAGACGGCCGACAATCGCTCGGCGTCGCGCACCAGGATCGGGTCGGCCGGATCGGTGCGCGCCAGCACCTCGGCGATCAGGTCGCCGCCCTGCCCGCCGGCGGTCAGCCGGTAGAAAACCCACGCCCCGTCGGGAAACCGTTCGACCAGCCCGGCCTCGGCCAGGAGCTTCAGATGGCGCGAGACCCGGGGCTGGCTCTGGTCCAGCACGCGGCACAGTTCGAGGACGGCGAGTTCCTCGCGCGCCAAAAGTGCTAGGATGCGCAGGCGCGAGGGCTCGCCCGCGGCGCGCAGCACCTCTACAGCCTGACTCGCTGAGAGCTTCATGTGCGCATAAAGATATCTTTATGTCTTTATGTCAAGTTAACGGCCGACGAGTCGCGCGCTTAGGGCGCTTTGGCGGCCGGCTCCCAAAGTTCCACCTTCAGACCGTTGGGATCCATGATCCAGGCGAACTTCCCGAAGCTCTCGTCGTCCTGCCGGCCCGTGGGTTCGACGCCCTCGGCGGCCGCCTTGGCCAGCACGCCGTCCAGATCGTCGACCATCAGGTTGATCATGTAGGGCGCGGATGACGGCTTGAAATGGTCGGAGTCGGCCTTGAACGGACTCCAGACCTGATACCCCCGGCCGGACGGCGGGAACACCACCCCACCCCAGTCCTCGACCGAGAACCCAAGCACGCGCGCGTACCAATCGCGTAAGCCCGGGCCGTCGTCCGCCTTGAAAAACACCCCGCCGATGCCGAGCACCTTGGCCATGCCGCCCTCCCTAGTCCGCCACCGGCGCCACAGGGCTGGCCAGCCCCTCGCCCGCCAGGAACCTTTGCACATTGTCGATCGCCTGGGCGACCATCAAGGGCACCGCCTCGTTGCTGGAGCCGGCGGTGTGGGTCGTCAGCACCGCGTTCGGCGCCTCGGCCCAGCGCTCGGCGGGCGTCGGCTCCTGCACGAAGACGTCGAGGGCCGCCCGCCACAGCCGCCCGTCCTTCAGCGCCGCGATCAGGGCGTCCTCGTCGATCAGTGAGCCGCGTCCGACATTGACGATCATGCCCTGCGGACCCACCGCCTCGATCACCTCCCGCGAGATCATCCCGCGATTGGCCGCCTCAGCGCGGGCGCAGACCACCAGGATATCGCTGGCTTCGGCCAGGGCCTTGAGGCTCTCCGCCCTGGGCCAGGGCGCCTCGTCGTTGGGCCGCGGACCCCACCACTGCACGTTCAGCCGCAGCGCCTCGGCGCGCCTCGCCACCGCGGCCCCGATATGGCCCAGGCCCACCACCCCCAGCGTCCGGCCGCCGAGGCTGGGCTGCGAGCCGATCCGTTCCTCCTGCTTCCAGCGGCCCTCGCGCACAATCCGGTCCAGCGCCGGGATGTTGCGCCAGGCGGCCAGCATCAGACCGATGGCGTGGTCGGCGACGTCCTCGGCGTTCAGACCGCGCGCGTGGGTCACCTCGATGCCATTCGCCCGGCACCAGGCCACGTCGATACCGTCATAGCCCACGCTCACGCAGGCGATCAGCCCCAGCCCCGGCAGGCCGGACAGGAACTCGGGCGTCAGCACCACCTCGCCCGCATGGACGATGGAGCGCACCTGCGGACGCTGTTCCTCGGTGAGGTCCCAGGCCCGCGCTGTCGACAATCCGCCCTTCTGGAAAGCCGGCTCCAGCACCGTCAGGAACGGCACGGCGATCAGGGTCAGCGGCTCGGACATCGTCGCTCCATCTCGGGGTCGTTCGCCCCGCTCCTCACTCCTATAGCCAAGCCGGGCAGGCAAGGTCCTGCGGCGGTTCCTGGCTGCTCCGACCTTGACTTAGAGAACGCCGGTCGGCACAAGCGCGCCCGGTGAGCGGCGCGGCGGCTTAAAAATACGCGCTCACCCGAGCTCCGCCGGTCGCGATGCGGCCGGAGGCCTTGCGGTCGCGTGACCGCCCTTCCAGCCGTCTGAACCTTTCCATGACCTCCAAAAGCCCGCTCTGGCGTCAGAGCGATTTCATGCGGCTCTGGGCCGCCCAGACCGTGTCCGACTTCGGCGCGCGGATCACCCGCGAGGGTTTGCCGATGATGGCGGTGATCGGGCTGGCGGCCTCGCCGACGCAGCTTGGCCTGCTCGCCGCCCTCGCCAGTAGCTCGGCCCTGTTGGTCGGGCTTTCGGCCGGCGACTTCGTCGACCACACGGCCCGTCGCCCGATCCTCATCGCCATGGACCTGGCCCGCGCCCTGATCCTCATCGTCTTGCCGATCGCCGCCTGGCTCGGCCTGCTCAACATGCTGCAGGTCTATGCGGCGGCGGCCCTGGTGGCGGCGAGCAGCGTGCTGTTCGACATCGCCGACCATGCCTATCTGCCGGGCCTGGTCGGCAAGGGGCTGATCACCGACGCCAACGCCAAGATCAGCGCCACGGAGTCGGTCGCCGAGATGGGTGGCCCGGCGCTCGCCGGCATCCTGTTCCAATGGCTGACCGCGCCGATTGCAGTGGCGGTGAACGCGGCCACCTATCTGTTGTCGGCCCTGTTGCTCGCGCGCATCCGAACGCCGGAGCCGCCGCTCGCGGACAAGGCGCGGCGGCGTGGTTGGGTCGACGGCGTCGTCACCGGCGCCCGGACCGCCTGGGACGAGCCGCGGGTGCGGATCCTGCTGATCATGACCGGTGTCGGCGCCCTGTTCGGCGGTTTCTTCAGCGCGCTCTACATCGTCTTCGTGCTTCGTGGCCTTGGCCTGAGCCCGGCGCTTCTGGGCATCGGCATCGCCGCGGGCGGCGTCGGCGCGCTGGCGGGGTCCGCCTTGGCCCAGCCCATGGCGCGGCGGCTGGGCGTCGGCCCGGCGATCTGCATCTCCGGCGCGCTGTCGGCGCTGGGCACCATGATTCTGCTTCTCGCGCCGTCGAACCCCGTGGGCGCCATGACCTGCCTGGTCGTCTCGCAGTTCCTGGGCGACGCCTTCGGGGTGATCCCCCTGATCCTGGCGAGCAGCCTGCGCCAGACCGTGCTGCCGCAGAACCTGCTCGGCCGTGTCGGGGCGACCTTCCGCGCGCTCGGCGGCGGCGCGGCGGTGGTCGGGGCCCTTGTCGGCGGAGCGCTCGGCCAGGCGTTCGGGCTGCGCCAGACGCTTCTGGCGGCCATCGCCGGCCTGCTCATTGGCCCGCTGATCGGGGCCCTGTCGCCGCTTTGGAAGGTCAGGGAGATGCCGATAGGCGAAGAGGAAGCCTGAGAGCGGCCAAACCTCACTCGCGCCGTGAGCGAAACCTTGGAGCGGCTTCACAGGTTAACCGGGCGCCGCCTCGGCGGCGTTTCGTCGTGAGGGAGACTTTCCATGAAGACCATTCTGTTGGCCGCTGGCGCCGTCGCCTTGGCGATCACCGCCGGGCCGGTCCTCGCCGCCTCTAAGCCCGCGACCGCCGCGGCTCCGAAGCAGCCCATCCCCTACAGCCAGCTCGGCGCCTATCTGAAGGCCTCGCCGAAGCAGCGGGCGTCCAAGGACTGGTGGTCCGGCCAGGAGGCCGCATCCACGGGCGCGAGCGCGAACACCTCGGCCACGACAACGGCCGGCTCCGACGTCCGCTCCACTCCGGACGCCGCGCCGAGCACCCCCAGCACGAGCGGCGCGTCGCTCGCGCCGGTCACGCCGCCCGTCGCGACGCCGCCCGCCGGTGAAGTCAATCCGCAGACCTCGACGCCTCCCGAGGCGGCGCCCAGCACACCTGCGCCACCGCCGAAGTAGACCCCGCTCCCCGTCGTGGGGCGGGGCTCAGCCCAGGAAGATCGTCCCGGGAGGCAAGGTCGACATGGTGACGCCCACCAGGATCATCTGGTTGCCCGGCGTCCCCATGTCGATGACCGTGTCGGCGCCGACCTGGGTCACCGTGTAGGTCGTGCCGGGGTCGAGCATCACCCGGTCGCCTTCGCTCAGATGGAAATCCAGCACCCGGTCGATCCCGGCGTCCTGCGAGCCGTGGAACAGGTCCGCCCCGGCCCCGCCGCTCTCAGTGTCGTTGCCCCGGTCGCCGGAGATATAGTCATTGCCCGCCCCGCCGGTCAGCACGTCGTCGCCCTGGCCGCCGCGCACCTGATCGGCGCCGTCGCCGCCGTCCAGGGTGTCGTTGCCCAGATTGCCCCAGACCACGTCGTCGCCGGCGTCGCCGGTCTGGCTGTCGTTGTCCTTCCCGCCGACGACCCAGTCGTTGCCGTCGTTGCCGTGCAGGACGTCGTTGCCCATGTTGCCGTTGATGTCGTCGAAGCCCGTGCCTCCGTAGATGACATCGTCGCCCTCCTCTCCCCGCAGGTAGGTGGACGCCGGCGGCCCGACGTTTTCGGCCTGGGGGGAGTTGGCGCGGATGATGTCGTTACCGAGGCCTCCGTAGAGCGTATCGCCACCCCCGAGCCCCGAGAGGGTATCGTTGCCCGCATAGGCATGGAGCAGGTCAGCCCCGCCCGCGCCGTTCAGCCTGTCGTCCCCGGCCAGCATCGTGGTGAAGGCCGAGGTGATGTCGTCGGCGACCAGCCAGGTTTCGAATTGCGGCGCGAAGAGGCCGGACGCCGGCAGGACAAGATTCATGTTCATGACGGTCGTCTGCGCGGGGGTGTTTCCGCCCACCACGTCGTCGAAATGCACCGAGGCGACCGTCCCGCCGGTGATGAACGGATCCGAATAGGTGAAACCCTGGCCGTCCAGCTCGATCCTCAGCCCACCCGCCCCATCGGCCCTGAATATGGTGTCGGAGGCGACGTCGATGACGGCCGGGTTGAGGTCGTGAAGGCGAGCGGCCTCCATGTTGCCGGTGATCGTCCCAGTCACGCCGGATATCGCCACCACCGGCGGCGGGGTGACATCCGTAGCGCCTACGACGTTCGCGGCCGAGATGTCGAACAGGCGGGCCCCGGCGAGCTGGACCGCATCGTCGGCGACGCCGTTGTCGTTGTGGGTGTCGGCGAACACCATGACGAAGTTCTGGACCTGCACGGCCACATAGTCCGCGGCCCCCGAGGCGATCTCCTGGTTGGCGAAGGCGGTCGCGGCCTCAAGGCTCTGCGCGCTCGCCTCCTCGTAGCGGCCGGCCTTGCCGAGCAGGCCGCTGAATTCCAGGGTGTCGCTGCTCACCCAGTCGGAGACGAAGTCCGGCGTGGCGACCGGCGACTGGGAAGGGTCGAAGACGAAGGTCGTCCCGCCCGACCCGCCGAGCAGGTTGTCGACGCCGGCCCCGCCATTCAGGACGTCGCCGCCGCCGCTGCCGCCCACCGAGTCCGGGCCGTCGCCGCCGAAGATGGCGTCCCGGCCCGGGGTCCCGAAGATCCGGTCCTGTTGCGACGTGCCGATGAACAGCTTGGAATTGTCGAGGAAGGTGAAATCGCTCTCCCCCAGGATGCCGAGGCCGAAGGTCACCTGGTGACCGTTCGGGGTCGTCATGACGGCATTGGTCGCGATGGCGCTGTTGGTGATGACGAAGCGCACATCGGCGGCCGTCTCGCCGTTGTTGAAGATCAGCGAGTCCGTGGCCGCGCTGTAGGTCAGCGCCTGCGCGTCGGTGATCGATGAAGAGAAAAAGGTCGTCATGCGTCAGCTCCACCCGGAGCCGGACGCCTGTATCGGCCGCCAACGCACGAGTAGCGATCAGCCAGGCCGGAACAAGACGCCCCGCACTCCCCCCGCGCGCATGCTGGAGGGGCGCTGATTCCAGGTCAAGCTTGCACGCTTAGCGCGTGAATTTCTGGAACTTGATGCGGTGGGGGATCAGGCTGTCGGCCCCGAGCCGGCGCTTCTTGTCCTCTTCATAGGCCTCGAAATTGCCCTCGAACCAGTCGACCTGGCTGTCGCCCTCGAAGGCCAGGATGTGGGTGGCCAGGCGGTCGAGGAAGAAGCGGTCGTGGCTGATGACCACGGCGCAGCCGGGGAAGTCCTCCAGCGCCGATTCCAGGGCGCCGAGCGTTTCCACGTCCAGGTCGTTGGTCGGTTCGTCGAGCATCAGCACATTGCCGCCGGCCGCCAGGGTCTTGGCCAGGTGCACGCGGTTGCGCTCGCCGCCGGAGAGCAGGCCCATCTTCTTCTGCTGGTCGGCGCCCTTGAAGTTGAACGAGCCCACATAGGCGCGGCTGGGGATTTCACGCCCGCCGACCTTCATGATGTCGAGCCCGCCGGAGATCTCCTCCCAGACGTTCTTCTTGGGGTCGAGATCGTCGCGGCTCTGGTCGACGTAGGCGAGCTTCACCGTATCGCCGAGCTTCACGCTGCCCTGGTCGGGCGTCTCCTGGCCGGTGATGATCTTGAACAGCGTCGACTTGCCGGCGCCGTTCGGGCCGATCACGCCGACGATCCCGCCCGGCGGCAGCTTGAAGGTGAGGTCCTTGAACAGCAGCTTGTCGCCGTATTCCTTCTCCAGACCCGTCACTTCGATCACCTGCTGGCCCAGGCGCGGCCCTGGCGGGATCTGGATCTGGGCGAAGGTCTGCTTGGCGTTCTCCGCCTCGTTCTGCAGGTCGTGGAAGGCCGACAGGCGGGCCTTGGACTTGGTGCGGCGCGCGCTGGGCGAGGAGCGCACCCAGGCGAGTTCCCGGTCGATCGCCCGCTTCTTGCCGGCTTCCTCGCGCTCCTCCTGGGCGATCCGCTTGGTCTTGGCCTCCAGCCACGAGGAGTAGTTGCCCTCGTGCGGCAGGCCCTTGCCGCGGTCGAGCTCCAGCGTCCACTTGGTCACCTGGTCCAGGAAGTAGCGGTCGTGGGTCACCAGGATGATGCAGCCCGGGAAGTTCTCCAGGTGGTGCTGCAACCAGGCGACGCTCTCGGCGTCCAGGTGGTTGGTGGGTTCGTCGAGCAGCATCATGTCGGGCTTGGAGAGCAGCAGGCGGGCCAGGGCCACGCGCCGCCGCTCGCCGCCCGAGAGCTTGTCGACCGGCGCATCGTTGGGCGGGCAGCGCAGCGCGCCCATCGCCATCTCGATCCGGCTGTCGATGTCCCACAGGTCGCCGGCGTCCAGCTTCTCCTGGAGCGCGGTCATCTCCTCCATCAGCTCTTCGGTGTAGTCCTCGCCCAGCTTGGCGGCGATGGCGTTGTATTCGTCGAAAAGCTTCTTCTCCTCGCACCAGGCGATGACATTGCCCCAGACGTCGAGCTTGTCGTCGAGCTTGGGCTCCTGCTCCAGGTAGCCGCGCTTGACGCCGTCGGCCGCGAAGGCCTCGCCCGTGAAGTCCTTGTCGATCCCCGCCATGATCTTGAGCAGGGTCGACTTGCCGGAGCCGTTGACCCCGACCACGCCGATCTTGGCGTCCGGATAGAACGACAGCCAGATATCCGAGAAGGTCTTCTTCGGAGCCCCGGGGAAGGCCTTCGTCAGGCCCTGCATTTGATAGATGTATTGCTGCGCCATGGGGCGTCCGCACCGCTCGACAGGAATGATTGGGAATTGTGGCCCCGCAGATAGCGGCGGGCGGCCCCGGGCGCAATCGCCCCGCCTCAAAGAGCCGCCGGCTGACCGGCGGAACCTTGAGCTTGCCTTTGCGTACTCATCGCAACGGGGCCGTCCTGGCCCGTGTGACACAAGTGGAGTGCTCCCCATGCACAAGGACGAGATCAAGGGCGCCGCCAAGGACGCCAAGGGTTCGATCAAGGAAGGCGTCGGCAAGGCGACCGGCAATGACAAGATGGCCGCCGAAGGCGCCGCCGACCGCGTGGCCGGCAAGGTCCAGAAGGGCGTCGGCTCCCTGAAGGACGCCGCCCGGAGCGCGCTCAAGAAGTAGGCTCAGGCGCGCCCTTCGTTCCCCGACGGCGAGATTCCGCGTCCCCAACGGACCCGCCTTCGCGCCGTTTGACGAGGGCGCCTTTCGAGGCCAGGGGCCGCGCTGCAGAGCGCGGCCCCTGCTGCGTCTGGACGCCAAGTCGCCCCGTCAAATGGCGGATTTCGCCGCGCCTTGGCTCTTAGCGGGTTCCAGAGAGGACCCGTCATGCCCATCAGCCGTCGTTCGTTCCTGCACCGCGTCGGAGCCACCGGCGGCTATGGCGCGGCCTATTCCACCATGGTCGCGCTGGGCCTGATGGCCACCCCCGCCGTAGCGACGGCCGCGCCGCGGCTTCCGAGCGGGTTCGGCCGCGGCAAGAGCGTGATCATCCTCGGCGGCGGTATCGCCGGCCTGGTCAGCGCCTACGAACTGGAGCGCGCCGGCTTCACGGTGACCGTGCTGGAGGCCCGCGACCGGCTCGGCGGACGCAACTGGACCCTGCGCGGCGGCTCGAAGATCGAGATGGTGGGCGAAGCCGACCAGACGGTGCAGTTCTCGGATGGGATCTACATGAACGCCGGGCCCGCCCGGATCCCCAGCCACCACGAGGGGTTGCTCGGCTACTGCCGCAAGCTCGGCGTGGCCCTGGAGGTGGAGGTCAACGCCAGCCGCAGCGCCTGGCTCTGGGACCGGGACTCCAACGGCGGCCGGCCGATCCAGATGCGCCAGGGGATCCACGACGCGCGTGGCCACATCGCCGAGCTGCTGGCCAAGGCGGTGAACAAGGGCGCACTCGATCAGGAGCTGACGGCCGACGACCGGGCGCGCCTCCTCCCTTTCCTGAAGCTCTACGGGGATCTGGCGCCGGACATGAGCTTCAGGGGAAGCGAGCGCTCGGGCTACACCCAGCTTCCCGGCCCCGCCGCGCAGCTGGCCGTCGCCCGGGAGCCCCTACCGTTTCACGAGCTGCTGACCAACGCCCAGATAGACAGAAGCTGGTTCGACGAGAGCCCCTACATGCAGGCCACCATGTTCCAGCCGGTCGGCGGCATGGATCGCATCCCGGCGGCCTTCGAACGCGCCATCACGAGCCGGATCATCCGCAACGCCGAGGTCACCCAGATTCATCAGGACGAGCGGGGCGTGAAGGTGACCTGGCGCGATCGCGCCTCCGGCAAGACCGCGCTGGCCGAGGCTGATTTCTCCATCATCACCCTGCCGCTGGTCATCCTGGCGAAGATCGACACCAACTTCCCGCCCGAGGTGAGCCAGGCGATCGCCGCCGTGCGCTACGACCTGGCCAACAAGATCGGCTTCGAAGCGCCCCGCTTCTGGGAGCGCCAGCAGATCTACGGCGGCATCTCCTTCGTGGGGGGCGAAACCAACATGGTCTGGTATCCCAGCGCGGACCTGCACACCGAGCGCGGCATGCTGCTGGCTAGCTTTCCTCAAGCAGCCGCGGCCCGGGCGGCGGCCGCGCGGCCGCTCTCCGAACAGATCGAGATGGCGCGAAAGGCCGTCGAAACCCTGCACCCCGGCCACGGCCAGGATCTGCAGAAGCCGGCGGTCGTCAACTGGAGCAAGATCCCGTTCAATCTGGGGGCCTGGCCGAACTACAGCGGGCGCGGCGTCATCGAGGAGGGCCATATCGACCATCCTTCGCACCGCCTGCTGAACGAGCCGCTGAGCCGCGTCTATTTCTCCGGCGCCCACCTCAGCCAGCTGCCCGGCTGGCAGGAGGGCGCGATTTTCGCCGCCCACCGGTCGATCGGCTTGCTCGCCGACCGCATCGCCCAGACCACGGCCGTCGAACCGGCGCGCCGCGCCGCTGCAGCCTGAGCGCTGGCGCTAGGCCGGCGCGGTCTGCGCCAGCCGATAGCCGACGCCCGGATCGCTGACCAGCAGCGGCGCGCCGTCGAAGCCGCCGAGCTTCTGGCGCAGCTGGCCCACATAGACCCGCAGGTACTGGATGTCGGCCCGCTCGCTGCCCCAGACGGCGCGCAGCAGGTCCTTGTGGCTGACCGTATGGCCGAGGTTCACCGCCAGTTCGGCCAGCAGGTCGTACTCCTTCGGCGACAGCTTCAGCGGCTCGCGGGCCTTGGTGATCAGCCGCAGGCCGAGATCGATCTCCAGGTCGCCGGTGCGCACCAGCGGTGTCGAGCCTCGCGCCTGCACCGCGTGCCGCAGGCCGGCGCGCAGGCGGGCCAGCAGCTCCTCCACCCCGAACGGCTTCTGGACGTAGTCGTCGGCGCCCAGATCGAGGGCCTCGACCTTCATCGCCTCGGCGTCGCGAGCCGACAGCACCACGATCGGCGTCTGGCTGCGGCCGCGGATCTCGGCGATGACGCCGAGGCCGTCGCGGTCCGGCAGGCCGAGGTCCAGCAGCACGATGTCCGGCGCATAGTGGGCGAACCAGCGCAGCCCCTCGGCGGCGGTGCGCGCGGTCACCGGCCGGAAGCCCGCTGCCTTCAGCGTCGTGGCCAGCGCGGCGTTCAGGCTCGCATCGTCTTCCACGACCAGCACGGTGGCGGGGTCGGCGGCGTCGGTCATGCCGGCTGGACGTTCGCCGTCGCCAGCGGCGCCGACAGGCGCACCCGCGCGCCCTTGCCGCCGGCCAGGTTCTCGGCCTCCACGCGCCCGCCCTGCGCCTCCAGGAAACCGCGGGCGATCGAAAGCCCCAGGCCGGTTCCCGGCGGGCGGCCGTCGCCGGCCACGCCGCGGGAGAACTTCTCGAACATCGGCTCGATGGCGTCGGGGAAGCCCGGCCCCTGGTCCAACACCTCGATCCAGCCGGAGCCCGCGCCGGCTCCGCTGCGGAGCCAGATCGTCGAGCCTACGGGTGCGTACTTGCCGGCGTTTTCCAGCACATTGGCGAGCGCGCTCTCGAACAGCGAGGCGTCGACCATCAGCGGGGCGGCGGTGGGGCTCACCTCGTTCAGCACCTGCCGGCCGGCGAGCGCGGCGGCGGCGCTGCGCAGGGCCTCGGCGGCCAGCTCGGCGGGCTCGACGGCGGCGGTCTTCACCACCACCGCGCCGGCGTCGAGCCGGTTCATGTCGAGCAGGTTGCCGACCATCGCCGACAGCCGCGCGGTCTCGGTCTCGGCCAGCGTCAACAGGTCGGCGCGGGTCTTGGCGTCGTGCGTCTTGGCGAACTTCTGCAGGCTCTGCAGGGTGAAGAGCACGGTCGAGAGCGGGGTCTTCAGGTCATGGCTGACGGCGGCCAGGAGGTCGGCCTTCAGCCGCTCGCTCGCCACCTCCACGCGGCCGTCCAGCACCTGGGCGGCGTAGGCCTCGCGGTCCAGCGCCACGGCGAGATAGCCGCTGACGATCTCCACCAGCCGCTCGGGATTGTCGGGACGCCCGGTTTCGCCCAGCGAGATCGAGACGCCGATCACCGCCTGTTGCCGCTGCGGCGTGACCACCGGCCAGAAATCGTAGGCCGCCGCCTCGACGGGATAGGCGCCGCCGCGGGTCGGCATGCGGGCCGCGAGCGCCCAGCCCGCTGCGTCGAGGTCCGACGCCGTCAGCTCGCCGCCGCCCGCCTGGCCGCTCACCGCGAGATCGGCCTCGCCCTGCAGCAACACGACCGCCGGCGCCTGGAAGAGCCGCGCCAGCGCCTGGGCGCAGGCCTCCGCGGCGCCGGCGGCGCTCTTGGCGGCCACCAGGCTTTGCGCCAGCGCCTGCAGGGCGGTCCCCTGGTCGGCGGCGTTCCAGGCCTCGACAGCCCGGCGGCGCGACTGGGCCGCAACCGCGCTGACGATGGCTGCGGTGATCAGCAGCAGGACCAGCGCCCACAGGTTCGCCGGGTCCGCGACGTTCAAACTGTAGCGCGGCGCGATAAGGAAGAAGTTGAACGCCAGCACCCCAGCCACCGCCGCCGCCAGCGACGGCCCCCAGCCGAAGCTCACCGCGGCGATCACCACCGGCAGGACGAAGATCAGCGAGAGGTTGGGGATGGTCTGCAGCTGGTCGACCAGGACGGCCGCCAGGGTGGCCGCGGCGACCATCGCCAGCGACAGGGCATAGGCGGCCGCGGGGTGCAGGCGCCCGAAGCGTGGCTCGGCGGGTCGCTCGGCGGAAAGGCTCATGGCGCGCCTCCTTGGCGCATCGGACGGCGCAAAGAAGGCCCCTTGGCGATCCCGGCGCAAGGCCTTCAACCGCCCAACCCCCTACAACCACATGGGATTTTTATGCCGTCCGGCGCGACAAGCGGCGTCCGATAAGCTGCCGGGTTCTCCCCATCCCATGTCCGCCACCACCCTAGAGTCCGACCAGGCCGCAGGCCGTCCGGCGCCCAGCCTGCGGGGCTTCCTGGGCCTCGCCCTGGGCTCGGCGGGCGTCGTCTATGGCGACATCGGCACCAGCCCGCTCTACGCCTTCAAGGAGTCCATCTCCCACGTCGCCCGGGTCGGCGGACGGTTGGCGCAGGGCGATGTCGTGGGCGTCGTGTCGCTGATGCTCTGGACCCTGATGGTCATCGTGACCCTGAAGTACGTCTCGATCCTCATGCGCTTCGACAACCGCGGCGAAGGCGGCACGCTGTCCCTGATGGCCCTGGTGCAGAAAGCCGGCGGGCGGGCGTCGGCGGCGATCCTGGTGATCGGCATGATCGGCGCCGGCATGTTCTTCGGCGACGCGATCCTGACCCCGGCGATCTCGGTGCTTTCGGCGGTGGAAGGCCTGAAGGTCGTCCACGGCCTCAGCGGCCGGATCGATCCCTTCGTAGCCCCCATAGCGCTTGTGCTGCTGGTCGCGCTCTTTGCTGTCCAGAAGCGCGGCGCCGGAGGGATCGGCCGCTGGTTCGGGCCGATCTGCGTCGTCTGGTTCGCGACGATCGCCGTGCTCGGCCTGGCCTCGCTCACCCGCGCGCCGCAGGTGCTGCTGGCGCTCAATCCCCTGCCCGGCCTGTCGCTGCTGGCGCACCATCCGAAGATCGCCCCAGCCATTCTCGGCTCGGTCTTCCTGACCGTCACCGGGGCCGAGGCGCTCTACGCCGACATGGGCCATTTCGGGCGCAAGCCCATCCAGTGGACCTGGGTGGCGCTGGTCTTCCCCTGCCTGATCGCCAACTACCTGGGCCAGGGCGCCCTGGTGCTGGCCGATCCCAGCGCCATCGAGAACCCCTTCTTCCACCTGGCCCCGGCCTGGTTCCAGCTCCCGCTGGTGATCCTGGCCACCGCCGCCACGGTGATCGCCAGCCAGGCGGTGATCTCCGGCGCCTTCTCCATGACCCAGCAGGCCGTCCAGCTCGGCCTGCTGCCGCGCCTCACCCTGAAGCCGACGTCGGAGGCTCACGTCGGACAGATCTACGCGCCGCAGGTCAACTGGATCCTGATGCTGGGGGTGGCCGCCTTGGTCCTGGGCTTCCGCTCTTCCGACGGTCTCGCCAACGCCTATGGCGTGTCGGTGGTGGGGGCGATGATCACCTCCTCGGTGCTGGCGGTGGTGGCGATCCATCGGCTGAAGAACCGGCCCATCTGGCAGGCGTTCCTGGCCTTCTCACCGTTCCTGGCGGTCGAGGGCGCCTTCCTGGTCGCCAACCTCACCAAGGTCGTGCACGGCGGCTATATCCCGCTCCTCATCGCCGCGGCCCTGATCCTGGTCATGTGGACCTGGATGCGTGGCGTGGCCCGGGTGTCGCGCGCCGAGCAGAGCGACCTGACGCTGGCCGATGTGCTCCCGATGCTCACTTCGCGCCCGCCGCTGCAGGCCCGGGGGGCCGCTGTGTTCCTGACCTCGAACCCCCGCTCGGTCCCCGCCGCCCTGATGCACAACCTCAAGCACAACCAGGTCCTGCACGAGCAGGTGGTGCTGTTGACCGTGAAGGTCGCGCCGCGGCCGCGGGTGCCGGACGCCGAGCGCGTCGAGGTCAAGGACCTCGCCCCGGGCTTCAAGGCCATGACGCTCTCCTTCGGCTTCATGGAAACCCCGAACGTCGCCAAGGGCATGGCGCTCGCCCGCGCCAAGGGGCTGAAGTTCGACATCATGCGGACCTCGTTCTTCTTGAGCCGCCGCACGCTCCTGCCGCGCCGCAGCGGCGGCCTGGGCCACCTGGCCGACGTCCTCTTCGTGTTCCTGACCCGCAACGCCGTGCGCACCGCCGACTTCTTCCAGATCCCCCCCTCCCGGGTTGTGGAACTCGGCGCACAAGTCGCCTTCTAGGCGAACTTCGTCTGGTGTTTCGCGGCCGGGTCGGCTCCTATGGGCGGGTCGGAGTCGGGGGACGCGCATGCTCAGGGTACTCACCTTCACCGCGGCGCTCGTCGCCCTCGCGACGACCGCTCAGGCCCAACCCAAGATCCAGCCGCTCAGCCCCTTCGCCTCGGGCGCGGAGCAACAGGCCGCCATGACGGCCGGAACCGTGACCTCCGAGGCGCTGGTCCGCGAATACCTCGCCAGGATCACGGCGCTCGACCGGGCCGGGCCGAAGCTCAACAGCGTCATCGCGCTCAACCCCCACGCCCTCGCCGACGCCCGCAAGCTCGACGCCGAGCGCAAGGCGGGCCACGTCCGCGGACCGCTGCACGGCATCCCGGTGCTGCTGAAGGACAACATCGAGTCGGCCGACGGCACGGCGACCACCGCCGGATCGCTTTCGCTCAAGGACAACGTCACCGGCCGCGACGCGCCGTTGGTCCGCCGGCTGACCGACGCTGGGGCGGTGATCCTCGGCAAGGCCAACCTCTCGGAGTGGGCCAATTTCCGCTCGATCCGCTCGATCAGCGGCTGGACGGCGGTCGGCGGCCTGGTGCGCAACCCCTATTCCCTCGACCGCACCGCCTGCGGCTCGAGCGCCGGCTCCGGCGCGGCTGTCGCCGCGGGCCTGGCCACCCTGGCGATCGGCACCGAGACCGACGGCTCGATCACCTGCCCCGCCGCCACCAACGGGGTCGTCGGCCTGAAGCCCACCGTGGGCCTGGTCTCCCGCACCTACGTCGTGCCGATCTCGCCCGAGCAGGATACGCCGGGGCCGATGACCCGCTCCGTCGCCGACGCCGCCGCCATGCTGAGCGCCATCGCCGGCTCCGATCCCGCCGACGCCTGGACCAAGGAGGCCGACGCCCACAAGGCCGACTATCTCGCCGGCCTGAAGCCTGACGCGCTCAAGGGCGTGCGGATCGGGGTGTTGCGGATGACTGCCGGCCGCTCGCCGCAGACCGACGCCATCTACGAGGACGCGCTTGGCGCCCTGCGCAAGGCCGGCGCCGTCCTGGTCGAGGTGAAGGGCCCCGACGACGCGGCCATGAACGCCATAGCCGCCAATGAGGGCGAGGCCCTGCGCATCGAGTTCAAGGCCTCGCTCAACGCCTACCTCGCCTCGACGCCCGCCAAGGTGAAGATCCGCACCCTCGACGACCTCATCGCCTTCGACGCCAAGGAGCCGCGCGAGATGCCGGTGTTCGGCCAGGAGATCTTCGAGCAGTCCGCCAAGGCCCCGCCGCTCACCGACGCGGGCTACGTCGAGAAGCGCGCCAACGCCCGCAAGGCGGCGCGCGAGGCGCTCGACAAGATGCTGGGCGACAACAAGGTCGAGGTCCTGGTCGGCCCCTCCACCGGCCCCGCCTTCATAGTCGATCCCGTCGACGGCAGCCGCAGCCTGGGCTCCTATTCGACCCTGCCGGCGGTGTCGGGCTATCCGCACCTCACCGTGCCGATGGGCGCCGTCGTAGGCCTGCCGGTGAACCTGTCGTTGATCGGGCCGGCCTGGTCCGAGGCGCGGCTCCTGGCGTTCGGCTACGCCTTCGAACAGGCGACCCATGCCCGCATCGACCCGCAGTTCCTGCCCAACATCGGCGCGCGGCCGGAATATGCAAAGGCCTACGATCCGCGCTGAGCCCCTTGTCGAGTCGGTGTTTCGCCCCAATCTGAGCGTAGCTTCAGCACTAGCGGAAAAGGCAGCGGTCCCCTGGCCAGGCTCTGGAAAAAATCGGTCAGCCGGACGGCCTTGGCCAAGCGCGAGCGGGATCGAAGGGCGGCGCTGTTCGTTGCTTCTCCGACGGGGGCGCCGACGACGGGCTTCGAGCATAGAGGGTCCCCACGCGTGTTCGACGTCTCCACGCCGAAACCAGACCCCGCGCCGCGCCTCGAGGCCGACGAGCCGGCGATCCGTACCGGGTCGACCTCCGCCTTCCATCTCATCGATACGACGATGATGTACGCGCCCCGCTCGGGCGGCGTGAAACGTTACCTGACCGCCAAGCGCGCCTGGCTGGAGACCCGCCGGCCGGACATCCGCCACACCCTGGTGGTGCCGGGCGCGGCGACCCGCGCCGAGGCGCCGGGGCTCTACACGGTGTCGGCGGCCAAGCTGCCGTTCGGCGACGGCTACCGGATGCCGGCCAGCCCGACCAAATGGGCGGCCGTGCTGCGCCTGCTCGACCCGGACATCATCGAGGCCGGCGACGTCTTCGTGCCGGGCCACGCGGCGATGGACGCGGGCGAGACGCTCGGCGTGCCGGTGGTCGGCGTCTGCCACACCGACGCCCCGACGCTTGCGGCCCTGCACCTGGGCGACTGGGCAGAGCAGCCGACGCTGAACCTCTGGGCCCAGGCCTATCAGCGCTTCGACCATGTGGTCGCGCCCAGCCGCCATACCGCCAACCGCCTGGCCGAAGCCGGCGTCGACCGGGTTAGCGTCCACCCTCTGGGCGTCGATCTCGATCTCTTCCAGCCGAGCCGCGGCAATCGCGAGGCCCTGCTGAAGCGCCTCGATTTCCCCGCCGACTCCCGGCTGCTGGTCTTCGCCGGCCGCCCGGCGCGCGAAAAGAACATCGATTCCATGGTCGCTGCGGTGGAGATGCTGGGCGACCCGTACCGCCTGGTGCTGATCGGGGCGGGCAAGGACGCCCGCTACACCTCCCGCGTCGCCTGCATCGACTTCGAGCGCCAGCCCGAGAAGCTGGCCGGCGTCATCGCCAGCTGCGACGCCTTCCTGCACGCCAACGAGAACGAGATTTTCGGCCTGGTGGTGCTGGAGGCCATGGCCGCGGGCCTGCCGGTGATCGGCCCCAACAAGGGCGGCGTGGGCGAGCTGCTCGACGAAGGCGTCGGCCAGCTCTCCGCCGGCGTCGATCCGGCAAGCCTGGCCGAGGCCGCCGAGGCGCTCTTCGCGCGCGACGTCGACGCCCTGAAGCTCGCCGCCCGCCGCCGCGCCGAGACCCGCCACAGCTGGGATCACACCTTCGAGGGCCTGACACGGCTCTACGTCCAGCTGCTCGGCCGCAGCCCCCGCCGCGCGCCGCTGCGGCTCAGCGCCTAGCAACTCCCTAAGCCGCCCGAACCTCGGAAACGACTGCACCGCGGCGCCCGCAACGCGGTCTCGAATATTTATGAGAATTGTATATGGAATACAACTGTCAGTAATAGCTAAGTTGGTAAATTCGGCTTAACTATACATCTCAATTATTTGGTCCTGATTTCATTGCTCATTAAACGTGTTGTGCGAACTTACAACGCGACGAAGACAGAGCAGGCCGATGAAAGCCTGAATGTTGACGCAAAGATGACGCAAAGGAGATCGGCCATGTCTAAGTTCGTTTCACGTTTCCTGCAGGACGAGTCCGGCGCCACCGCCATCGAATATGGCCTGATCGCCGCTCTCGTCGCCGTGGTCCTGGTGACCGCGCTCGGCGCCATGGGCAGCAAGCTGTCCGGCACCTTCAGCACCATCTCTTCCAAGCTTCCCTAAGCCGAAGCTTCGACGAGCTGAAAGAGCCCCCGGCGCCGTTCCGCCGGGGGCTTTTCCTTGCCTCGCGCCGCGCTCTACCGGCCGGTGGGCATGTCCTTGAACGCCACATCCTTGTCGACGCGGATGTCGCCGGGCAGGCCCAGGACGCGCTCGGCGATGATGTTCTTCAGGATCTCGTCGGTACCGCCGGCGATCCTTAAGCCCGGCGCGAACATCACCGAGGTGTGGAAAGCCGCGTGCAGCGGGGCCAGGTCCGGATCGTTGATGATCCCGAACTGATCCAGCATCTCGACGGCGGTGTTGCCCAGGTCCTGCATCTGCAGCGCCGAGACGATCTTGCCGATTGAGCTCTCGGGTCCGGGCGTCTGTCCCCGCGAGAGCGCGGTCATGGTGCGGTTGCGGGTATGGCTCAGCCCCTCGGCAGCCACGTACCAGTCGGCGAGCTTCTCGCGCAGCGCCTGATCCTTCAGCGCCGGTCCGCCGTCGAGGCCGGGCACGGCGCGCGCGGCCTCCATGAATTCCCGCCAGCCCGCGCCCGAGGCGCCGCCCACCGCCAGCCGCTCGTTCATCAGGGTGACGAGGCTCACCTTCCAGCCGTCGTCGATCGCCCCCAGGCGCTGGCTGTCCTTCACCCGCACCTCGGTGAAGAACACCTCGTTGAAGCCCGAGCCGCCGGACATCTGGTGGATCGGCTTCACCTCGATGCCCCGGTCGTGCATGTCGACCCAGAACATCGTCAGGCCCTTGTGCTTGGGCGCGTCGGGGTTGGTGCGGCAGACCACGATGCCGAAGTCCGAGAACTGCGCCCCGGTCGTCCACACCTTCTGGCCGGAGATCAGCCAGTCGCCGGAGCCGTCCGGCGCGCGGATCGCCTTGGTCCGGGCAGCCGCCACGTCCGAACCGCCCGAGGGTTCGGAGAACAGCTGGCACCAGATTTCCTCGCCGCGCAGGGCCGGGCCCACGAAGCGGTCCTTGGTGGCCTGGTCGGCGAAGGTCGCCACCGTCGGCACGCACATGCCAAGGCCGATCTGGAACGGGTTGCCGGGGACCGGATGCTTGGCTTCTTCCTGGTTGAAGATGACCTGCTGGATCGGCGTGCCGCCCTGCCCGCCCCATTCCTTGGGCCAGGTGATCTGCGCGTAGCCGGCCGCGGCCTTCTTGGCCTGCCAGGCCTTGGAGGCGGCCATGGAGCCCGCGCCCTCATCGTCGTCGCCGCCGACCCGCACCTTCGGCGCATTGGCGTCGAGCCAGGCCTTCACCTGGGCGCGATAGGCGGCTTCGTCGGGGCTGTCGTTGAAGTCCATCGCTATCGCTCCTTCAGGCCGCGTTGCGCCGTTCGAGGTGGCTGACCAGCCGCTCCTTCCAGACCCGGGGCGCGCCGGCCACCAGGCTGAGCTGGCGGGATCTGCGGTAGTAGAGGTGGCAGTCCATCTCCCAGGTGAAGCCGATGCCGCCGTGGGTCTGGATGTTTTCCTTCGACGCGAACCAGAAGGCCTCGCTGGCCGCGATCCTGGCCGCGCTGGCCGCCACCGGCATCTCCGGCGCATTGGTGTTGAGCGCCCAGGCTCCGTAATAGGCGTTGGAGCGGGCGAGCTCGTTCTTGACGTACATGTCGGCGAGCTTGTGCTTGATCGCCTGGTAGGAGGCGATGACCCGGCCGAAGGCGTAGCGCTCGAGCGCATAGGCCTTGGCCATCTCCAGGCATTTGTCGGCCCCGCCGCACTGCTCGAACGCCAGCAGGATCGCCGCCCGGTCGGTGACCTGCTCCAGCAGCGCGAAACCCTCGCCGGCGTCGCCCAGCCGCTGGGCTGGCGCGTCCTTGAAGGTGAGTTTGGCCGCGTCGCGGGTCGGGTCGAGGGTCTTCAGCGCTTCGCGGGTCACGCCGGCGCCGTTCAGGTCGACCAGAAACAGGCCGGGCTTGCCGTTCTCCTTGGCGATGACCAGGCAGAGGTCGGCGATGTCGCCATCGGTCACCGGGATCTTCACGCCGGAGAGCTTTCCGCCGGAAACCGTGGTCTTCACCGAGCCCGGGGTCAGCACGCCCGGCCCCTCCGACGTCGCCAGGGCGCCGATGATCTCGCCCGCCGCGATCTTCGGCAGGATGTCGGCCTTCTGTTCGTCGTTGCCGGCCAGCATCACCGCCTCGGCCAGGAAATAGACCGTCGAGGCGAAGGGGATCGGGGCCACCACGCGCCCCAGCTCCTCGGCGATCGCGCAGAGCTCCAGGTGGCCAAGGCCCAGGCCGCCGTGCTCCTCCGGGATCGCCGCCCCCAGCCAGCCCTGCCCGGCCACGGCCGTCCAGAGCGCCGCGTCATAGGCCTTGGTCTCGTCGTCCAGGACGCCCCGCACGCGGGCCGGCGGGCAGTTGGCGTCGAGGAACTTCCGCGCCTCGGACTTCAGGAATTTCTGGTCGTCGGAAAAATCGAAGTTCATGCGCCGCCTGTCCCGCCGGTTTTCCCGGACTTGCGAGAGTTCCTCGGGGATCAGCATACGCGCCGGGCTAGGGGTGGAAAGTATGACCTCGCGTCAGGCGCGGCCTATCGGTCGCCCAGGTTGAAGACGCCGTCCCGGGACACCCGCCCCGCAATCCGGCCGCCCTCCCAGAGTTCGGCGCTCTCGCCCCGGGCCGCGTAGCCCTCCGCGAGCGCGCCGGCGGTACGGTCGTCCGGCGCCTCGAAAGCCCGGCCAAGCCGCAGCCGGCCGTCAGCGCCCACGATGTAGATACGATAGGACTTCACGTCGTCCGCCCCCCGGCGCTGGCCTACCCTGCCGGTCTTTCGGACGCGGAGTCTGTCGCCTACCTGACCTCGCGCGAAAATACCGCGGAGCTTGGGTCGGGCGCGCGCCGCGGGGAAAGGGCGCGGTCGGAGCGCGAAACCCGCGCGATCTCGCCCGGCCGCCTTTGCGCCGCCACCTCCGAAGGACTAGATGCGAGGCATGCGCACAGACACGCCCCAGCCGATCCGGCTCACCGACTACCGTCCTCCCGCCTTCCTCGTCGACGAGGTCCACCTGACCTTCGACCTGAAGCCCAATGCGACGCGGGTGAAGGCCAGGCTGCAGGTCCGCCGCAACGGCCAGCACGCCGATCCGCTGAAATTCAACGGCGAGCGATTGAAGGCGATCTCGGTCGCTATCGACGGCCGGGCCCTGGCCGAGGGCGAACGGACCATCGACGGCGAGTTCCTCACCATCCCGAACGCGCCGGACGCCTTCATTCTGGAAACCGAGGTCGAGATCGACCCGGAGGCCAACAAGGCGCTGGATGGCCTCTACATGTCCGGCGGCCGGTTCTGCACCCAGTGCGAGGCCGAGGGCTTCCGCAAGATCACCTTCTGGCCCGACCGGCCCGACGTGCTGTCGCGCTTCACGGTGCGGGTGGAGGCGGACAAGGCCTTCCACCGCCTGCTCTCCAACGGCAACCTGATGGAGAACGGCGACCTGCTGGCCGGGCGCCGCTACGCCGTCTGGAACGACCCCTTCCCCAAGCCCTGCTACCTCTTCGCCCTGGTGGCCGGCGAGCTCGACGTCCTGGAGGACAAGCTCGTCACCATGACCGGCCGAACGATCGACCTGCGGATCTACGTCGACCCGGGCATGGCGCCGCGCGCCGCCTATGCCATGGACGCGCTCAAGCGCTCGATGAAGTGGGACGAAGACACGTTCGGCCGCGAGTACGACCTCGACCTCTTCATGATCGTCGCGGTGCGCGATTTCAACTTCGGAGCGATGGAGAACAAGGGGCTGAACATCTTCAACTCCTCGCTCCTGCTGGCCGATCCGGCGACCGCCACCGACATGGACTTCGAGCGCATCGAGAGCGTCGTGGCGCACGAGTATTTCCACAACTGGACGGGTGACCGGATCACCTGCCGTGACTGGTTCCAGCTGTGTCTCAAGGAGGGTCTGACGGTCTTCCGCGACCAGAGCTTCTCGGCTGACATGCGCGGCCACGCCGTCCAGCGGATCAAGGACGTCAAAGCCCTTCGCGCCCGTCAGTTCGCCGAGGACCAGGGCCCGCTGGCCCACCCGGTGCGGCCGTCGAGCTACCTGAAGATCGACAATTTCTACACCGCGACCATCTACGAGAAGGGCGCGGAAGTGATCCGGATGCTGAAGACCCTGATCGGGCCCGAAGCCTTCCGCTCCGGCATGGATCTCTACTTCGAGCGCTGGGACGGCCATGCGACCACGGTGGAGGAATTCATCCGCTGCTTCGCCGACGTCACCGACCAGGATCTCTCGGCCTTCTTCGCCTGGTACGAACAGGCCGGCACGCCCAACGTCAGCCTGACCAGCCGCTACAATCAAAGCCGCCGCGAGCTGGAGCTGGAGCTGGTCCAGGAGACCCTGCCCACGCCCGGCCAGCCCACCAAGCGTCCCCTGCCCATCCCGGTCACCGTCGGTCTTCTGGACAGCGATGGCCGTACCCAGGCCTTCCTGCGCGATGGCGAGGCGCTGGACGAGACGGTGATCGTGCTCGATGGCGCGCGGACCAAGGTGACCCTGACCGGCGTCGACGAAAAGCCTGTGGTCTCGGCGCTTCGCGGCTTCTCCGCGCCGGTGAAGATGACCAGCAACGCCGAGGCGCGCGACCGCTACATCCTGCTGGCCGGCGATCCGGACCTGTTCAACCGCTGGGAGGCCGGCCAGGAGCTGGCGCGGGCCCTGATCCTCAGCCGCGCGACCGGCGAGGCCGACGAGGTCGGCGAGGAGCGCTATGCCGAGGCGGTCGGCCGCGCGCTCGCCGATCAGGCCGCCGATCCGGCGTTCAAGGCCCTGCTGCTGGCGCTCCCGTCCGAGCCGGACCTGGCGCTCGCCATGACCCCCGCCGACCCGGCGGCGATCCACGCGGCGCGCGAGGCGCTTCGCCAGCGCCTGGCGCTGCACCTCTCCGATGAGCTGAAGCGTCTGCACTCGGGCCTGCAGGAGATCGGCGAGTTCTCGCCCGACGCCGCCGGCGCCGGCCGCCGCGCCCTGCGCAACGCCGCCCTCGACCTGATGGCCGCCAACCCGCGCTCCGAGGTCGGCGAACTGGCCGCCGGCCACTACGAGGCCGCCGCCAACATGACCGACGCGATCGGCGGCCTCGCGGCGCTGACGCTGATCGGCGGCGAGCTCTACGAAAAGGCGCTGGCCGATTTCTATGCGCGCTGGAAGGACGAGCCCCTGGTCATCGACAAGTGGTTCGCCGTCCAGGCCCGCGATCCGGACGAAGGCGCTCTGGGCCGTGTCCTGGGCCTGACCGCCCATCCGGCGTTCGAAGCCAAGAATCCCAACCGGCTGCGCGCGCTCGTCTCCACCTTCGCGAGCTTCAACCCGGTGCGATTCCACGATCCCAGCGGGGCCGGCTACCGCTTTCTCGCCGACCAGATCCTGGCCACCGACGGCTTCAATCCGATGACCGCGGCCAGGCTCGTCGAGCCGCTCGGCGGCTGGCGGCGCTACAAGCCAGAGCTCGGCGCGCTGATGAAGGCGGAGCTGCAGCGGATCCTGGCCGCGCCGGGCCTCTCGAAGAATGTCTTCGAACTGGTCAGCCGCGCGCTCGCCGAAGACGGGTGAGCTCGACCGTAGCGAGACGATTCGCCGCTGAATGACAGTGACGCTGTTTACTCTTCCCGCGTAGACTCCGGAGCGATCGGGGTGATTTGCTTTGCAACCGGAGGAGCAGCGGGCCTTGGCTGCAGGCGAGAGCGAGAGCGCGGCCAAGTCGCGGTCGGCGGACAGGTCCGCCGATCTCGCGTTGGTGAAGCCGCCGACGCAGCGCTTTGCGCGCATCGCTATCCTCGCCGCCCTCTTGCTGCTGGCGGTCTATACGGGTCTCGCCATCACCCGGCTGATGCACGGGCCGGAGAGCCCCAGCGAACAGCTCCTCTCCCTGCTGGTTCCCCTGGTGGTCGCCTTCGCGCTCGGCCTCCTGCTGCTGGCGGAATCGCGGCGGGTCGAACGCGCGCACGAAGCCTATAGCGACAGCGAACAGCGCTTCCGCCTGGCCGTCGAGGCCGCCCGCTGCGGCATCTGGGAATGGGACCTGGCGGCCGATCGGATCTTCATGTCCGACGTCACCGCCGCCCTCTTCGGCTGGCGGGGCGGGGTGGTCGACGGCCAGCAGGTGCTGGAGCGCGTCTCCGAGGGACACCGCGACGGACTGCGCGAGGCGCTGGGGGCTGCGGCGGTCTATGGCGGCTTCGACGTCTCCTTCCGGGTGCCCAGCCAGACCGGCGGCCGGCCGGTGTGGATCGACGCCCGCGGCCAGGGCTTCGGTAAGAGCCCGGAGGGCGGCTATGCGCGGATTATCGGCGTCGCGCTCGACGTCACCGAGGAGCGCCTCGCCCAGGCCCGCGCCCAGGCCGCCGAAACCCGCCTGCGCGACGCCATCGAGAGCGTCTCCGAAGCCTTCGTGCTCTGGGACCGCCAGGGCCGGCTCTTGATGTGCAACAAGAACTACCGCAGCTTCTTCCGCCTGGAGCCGCAGTCGCTGAAGCCCGGCATCGCGCGCGAGGACCTGGAGGTCCAGGCCCGGCTCGCCGTGCGCCAGGAATTCCCGGCGCTGGGCGGCCGCAAGGGCGTGCGCGAGGCCGAGCTGGTGGACGGTCGCTGGGTGCAGATCTCCGAACGCACCACCGCCGAGGGCGGCCTGGTGGTCACCGCCGCCGACATCACCGCGCTGAAGGCCCAGGAGGAAGCCAGCCGCCTCAACGAGGAGGAACTGCGCCGGGTGGTCGAAAACCTCGAGCGCAGCCAGGAGCAGCTCTCGGAACTGGCCCGCAAGTACGAGGCCGAGAAAGTCCGCGCCGAAGGCGCCAACCAGGCCAAGAGCGAGTTCCTGGCCAATATGAGCCACGAGCTGCGCACGCCGCTGAACGCCATCAACGGCTTCTCCGAGATGATGGCCGCGGAGATGTACGGCCCGCTCGGCGACGCGCGGTACAAGGACTACGCCCGCGACATCCTGAACTCCGGCCAGCACCTGCTCGCGCTGATCAACGACATCCTCGACATGTCGAAGATCGAGGCCGGCAAGATGAACCTGCGCTTCGAGCCGGTGTCCCTGGAGGACGTGGCCGAGGACGCGCTTCGCCTGGTCCGCAACCGCGCGGAGGCCGCGGGCCTGGCGCTCCGGCTCGACTTCAGCGACCTGCCCGAGGTCGAGGCCGACTACCGGGCGGTCAAGCAGGTGCTGCTGAACCTGCTCTCCAACGCCATCAAGTTCACCCCGCGCGGCGGGATGATCACCGTGGGCGCCGAGCGCCGCGACGATCCCCTGGGCGAGCGGGTGCGGATCAGCGTGCAGGACACTGGTATCGGCATCCCGCCGGACGACCTGGCGCGCCTGGCCCGGCCCTTCGAGCAGATCGAAAGCCAGCACGCCAAGACCCAGCAGGGCACGGGCCTGGGCCTGGCGCTGACCAAGGCCTTCGTCGAGATGCACGGCGGCCTGCTCGACCTGCGCAGCGCCCCCGGCCAGGGCACCATCGCCACCTTCTCGCTGCCCGTACGGCAGAGTGAGCCGGCCATGGCGAAGACCGCCTGAGGCGAGCCTGCGGCCGAAGCCGGCATTCCAAACGTCAGCTAAGGGCCGTCAGTCGACCTTGGCGCCCCAGCTCAACGAGGGGGCTTCGGGCAGAACGAAAGGATGAGAACGATTGTACCGCCAGATACGTATGCCTGCGACGCCGAACGACACGCCATACGCGAACATGAGCAGACTGAAAAACAGGTTCAAATCTCGGAAGCTGTTATGAAATAGCGCGAACAAAAACAGGCCGATCATGAGAGCGATTGAAACAAGCCCAATAGCCAACCAGGGTTGAGCGGCGGCCCAAAGAGCTCTCTGATGTTGGCGGTAGGCCTGGAGCGTCGCGGGATTACGCACGACCTTGAGCGGATCGATGTAAGGCAAGGGTCGCCTCCTGCAACGCGGCCAACGGTCTCACGAATGGGGGATATTGAAAAGCCGCCCCCCCAGAGCCGAAGGCGGTCGCGCCAAATGTCCGCCGGGGGTGGGGAGCGGACATCGGGCGCCGATGGGGCGTTCGCCGACATTGCTCTAGCGCCAATCAAAGATTGATCGTTTGGGATCAGCTTTACGCGCCATCTGCCATAGCAGTCGTTCAGCTTTCTCGGACGGGAGAACTATGGAACGGCCGGGGCCGCCCACGGAGGCGCTATTGCTCCCGAAGTCGCTCGTCACGTGAACGCAGCCATCTTCCACGTACCATTCGCCCGCGACCCGCCGCCCACGATAGATGGTTTCCACGGGGTGACGTTCAGGCACTTCATCTGCCTCCACAAATGCTTGGCAATACACACGTGTACCCCGGGGTCCGCAACGGGTCGAAAGCAGACAGGGGATCACGGCCCGACGACGGACATCCGGAGGCCGGGTCAGAGCTTCGCCCGCGTCCACGCCACCGCGCGTCACCGCGATTGACGGGCGGCGGGCGCAGGCGGGATCATAGGCCGAAGACGCCGGGGGACGAGCCGTGAAGCGCGCATTGGTCTGTGGTCTTGCCGCCCTGGTCTACGGCCTTCCCGGCTCCGGCCTCGCCAAGGACCCCGCCTACAAGGCGCCTCGCAACGGGTTCGGCCAGCCCGACATCGGCGGGAGCTGGTCAAACGCCACCCTGACTCCACAGGTGCGCCCGGCCCTCTACGGAACCCGCAGGGTCCAGACGCCGCAGGAGATCGCGGTGCTCGAAGGCGCCGATGCGACGAAGACCGCGGCGAGCCGGGCGAAGGTCGACGTGAACGCAGGCAGCGGGGCGTCGGACAATGTCGGCGCCTACGACCGGGCCTGGATCGACACCGGCGCAGGGGTCATGCGGGTCGGCGGCGAGCCGCGCACCTCGTTGATCACCACTGGGGACGGCCAGGTCCCGCCGGCCACGGGCCAGCCGAAGCACGTCCTGCCGCCCGGCGCCGGGACCCCCGAGGCCGGGCTGGCGGCCGCCCGGCAAGCCGCCGCCTTCGACCAGTTCGCCGCCCAGGGCAGCGCCGAGGCCGGGCGCTTCGGCTCCTACGACAATCCCGAGGACCGTTCGGTGGGGGAACGCTGCATCGTGGGCTTCGGGCGCAACGCCGGGCCGCCGATGTTCCCCAACGGTTGGTACAACAACAACTACCTGATCGTGCAGGGGGCCAACGACGTCGCGATCGAGGTCGAGATGGTGCACGACGTGCGCCACGTCCGGCTGAACGCCAAGCACCGCACCGATGACATAAGGCCGTGGTTCGGAGACTCCATCGGCTGGTATGACGGCGACACCCTGGTCGTCGAGACCAACCACTTCCCGCAGGCCGAGGCTTACGGCGGATCCTGGAAGAACCTCACCGTCACCGAGCGGTTCACGCGGGTGGCGGGCGAGCGGCTGCGCTACAGCTTCACGGTCGCCGACCCGACGACCTGGGAGCGGCCCTGGGGCGGTGAATATGAGTTCCATCCGCTGAAGGGCCAGCTTTTCGAATACGCCTGTCATGAAGGAAACTACGCCCTGCCCGGCATCCTCGCCGGCGCCCGGGCTGAGGAGCATAGGGCCCAGGCCACGAAGCCCGCGACGGTCGCGCTCAAATAGGCGGGTGGCGATGGCGCCTCCGACGTCCTAGCCCACGACCACCGCCTCGTAGGCCGCATGCGCCGCGGCCTGGGCCGCTTTCAGCGACGACACCAGCTTGCGGAAATCCTTGGCCCCGCCGGCCCGCGCCAGCAAGGCGCGGAACGCGGCCGGCTCGCCCACGGGCTCGGCGCCGTCCTCCAGCGCCACCTTCAGGAGCTGTGTCAGGTCCTGCTGCAGGCGCCAGGCGCGCTCCAGCTCCCCGAGCGGCTGGACCGGCGCCAGGCCTGCGTCCCGTAGCGCGGCCAGCGCCTCGGCGGTGTTCGGCTTCATCGGCCCGCCCTCGGCGGCGTGGGCGAGTTGCAGGAACTGGGCGGCGAACTCGATGTCCACCAGCCCGCCGGGCGAGAGCTTCAGGTCCCAATCCCCCTTCGGAGGGCGTTCGAGGGCCATCAGCTCGCGCATCTCGCGCACGTCGCGCGCGGTCTGGGCGCGGTCGCGGGGCCGCCGCAGCGCCTCGTCGATCGCCCCTTGCGCCGCCCCGGCGAAGGCCTCGCCGGTCGCCCAGACCACCCGCGCGCGGGTCAGCGCCAGAAGCTCCCAGGTCTCGGCCTCGGCTTCGTAGTAGCCCTCGAAGGCCGCGAAGCTCACCGCCACCGGCCCCTTGGTGCCGGAGGGCCGAAGCTGCATGTCCACCTCATAGAGCCCGCCCTCGGCGGTCTGGCTGGCCAGCGCGGCGATCAGGCGCTGGGTGAAGCGGCCGTAGAAGGTGACCCCGTCCCAGCCCTTCAGCTCGGAGGCGCCGGCCGGATCGGCGGCCCGATAGAGGGTCATCAGGTCGAGGTCGGAGCCGGCGCTCATCTCCCGCGACCCGCACTTGCCGAGCGCCACCACCGCCACGTCGCCCGCGAAGGCGCCGCCCAGCCGCTCGGTCTCCGCCAGCGCCGCCCCCGCCAGCGCCGCGATGCAGAGGTCGGCGAGGTCGGCGAAGGCCTTGCCTGCGGTGACCGCGCTCGCCGACCCGCTCATCACCTGCACGCCGACCCGGAAGGCCTGCTCGCGATGCACCACGCGCACCGCGTCCATCGCCGCCTCGAAGCCGCCCCCTTCTGCCTCGGAAGCGGCCCGCGCCACGGCGGCCTGCATGAAGGCGCGGTCCTCGGCGAGGTCGATGGTCTCGAAGAAGGCGCCGTCGAGCATGGCGTCGATGGCGGCGGGCCGCCGCGCGAGGGTCGCGGCCAGGCGCGGGGCGAAGGCCATGACCTGGACGATCAGCTCAAAGAGGTTGGGCTGCGCCAGGAACAGCGACTGCAGCTGCACCCCGGACGACAGGTTGGCGAAGAAGGCGCCGAAGCGGTTGAAGGCGGTGTCCGGCGAGCCGGTGGCATGGGCGGCGTCGAGCAGCCGCGGCGCGAGCCGGGTGAAGAGTTCGCGGCCGCGCTCGGTGGCCGTGGCCGGGATATGGCCGTGGTGCCAGCCGCGGATGGTCTTCGCCACATAGGCCGGATTCGAGAAGCCCATCCGCTTGAGGGTCGCCAGCGTCGCCGGATCGTCCTCGACGCCGGTGAACACCAGGCTGCCGAACCGCGAAGACAGCGGCTCCTCGGACGGGAAGAGCTCGCCGTAGCGGGCGTTGACCCGCTTCAGGGTGCGGGTGATGGCCGCATCGAAGCTGCGCAGCTTGTCGAAACCGGCGAGCGCCGCCACACGCCGGCGGTCGGCGTCGGACTCCGGCAGCTTGTGGGTCTGTTCGTCGGCCAGCATCTGGATGCGGTGCTCGACCGAACGCAGGCGGTTGTAGGCCTCGCTGAGCTCCGCGGCGGTCTCCGGCGCCACATGCCCCGCCTCGACGAGCGCGGCCAGCGCATCGAGCGTGCGGCGGCTGCGCAGCGCCGGATTGCGGCCGCCGAGGATCAGTTGCTGGGTCTGGACGTAGAACTCGATCTCGCGGATGCCGCCACGGCCGAGCTTCAGGTCGACGCCCTTGGCCGAGACCCGCTCGTCGACCTTGTGGGCGTGGATCTGGCGCTTGATCGAATGGATGTCGGCGATGGAGGCGAAGTCGAGGTTCTTGCGCCAGACGAAGGCGCTGAGCTCGCCCAGGAAGGCGTCGGCGGCCGGGAGGTCGCCGGCGCAGGGCCGCGCCTTGATGAAGGCCGCCCGCTCCCAGTTCTGGCCGACGTTCTCGTAGTACTCGATCGCCGCCGGGATCGGCACTGCCGCCTGGGTCGAGGACGGATCGGGCCGCAGCCGCAGGTCCATGCGGAAGACATAGCCCTCGGCCGTCCGGGCCTGCATCAGGTCCGACAACCGCTGGGTCAGCCGCACCGCGAAGGCTTCCGGCTCGATCCCCTCGGCCAGCGGCATGCGGTCGGGATCGAAGAACACCGAGACGTCGATGTCGCTGGAGTAGTTGAGCTCGAAGGCGCCCTGCTTGCCCATGGCGATGCAGAACCAGCCGGGCACCGGCCCCTCGGCGCCCTCGCCCAGGTGCGTCAGGCGGCCAGCCTCGAGTTCGCCTCGCGCTGCGACGGCGAGCGCCGAGATCACTGCGGCGTCCGCGAAGCGGGTGAGCGCGCCGGTGACCTGGTCGAGGTCCCAGACGCCGCCCAGATCGGCGAGCGCGGTCAGCAGGTGCAGCTCCGCCTTCAGGTCCCGCAGGCCGGCCTGCGCGGCCTCCAGGTCGAACGCCGCGGCGGCCGCCGTCCGGATCAGCAGGTCCTCGAGACGCGCCCGCGGGTCATCGGCCAGGAGACCGTCCAGACGCGCCGGATCGCGCCGCGCCAGGCTCGCCAGATAGGGCGAGGCGGCGAAGATCGGGGCGAGCGCCGGCCACGCCTGCTCGAGCCGTGCGCCCCACACGGTTTCGGCGATGATCTCGCGCGCCCGCGCCGCGGCCTTCTCGTCGGTCACGGGGCCGCAGGGCGTCATCTGTTCGGCGAGCGTCATCGCCGCAGGGCTTCCCACCCTTGCGGCGCGGCGGTCAAGCGGGCCTTGGCAGGATCAGCGCCACGCGAAGGCCTGGGCCCATCTCGCCGACCTTGCCGGGGCCCTCGGCGAGCTCCAGCCTTCCCCCATGGGCCTCGGCCACCGCGGCGACCAGCGACAGGCCGAGCCCCGCCCCCGGCTGGTTGCGGCTGTTCTCCAGGCGCACGAACCGCTCGACCACCCGCTCGCGGTCGCCGTCGGGGACGCCGGGCCCCGTGTCGGTCACCGAGAACTCGATCTCGCCGGAGGAGCGGCGGCGCACACGCAGCATGATCGCGCCGCCGGCCGGAGTGTACTTCACCGCGTTGTCGAGGATGTTGGCCAGCGCCTGGGCCAGGAACTCGCGGTTGCCGCGCAGCTGCAGGTCCTTGGAGAACTCCGCGGCGAAGTCGATGCCCTTGTCCTCGCTGAGCGGCTCGTAGAGTTCGGAGATGTCGGCGGCCAGTTCGGCCGGGTCGAACAGCACCGGATCGGGGGCGGCGCCGGCGGCCTGCAGGCGGGCGATGGAGAGCACCGCGCCGAAGGTCTTCAGCACCCCGTCGGTGTCCTCCAGCGCCTGGGCGAGCGCCTGGGTCGGATCGCCCTTGCCGGCCTCGACGTCGAGCGAGGCGGCCTCCAGCCGGGCGCGCAGCCGGGTCAGGGGAGAGCGCAGGTCGTGGGCGATGGCGTCGCCCGCGTGGCGGTGGCCAGCCATCGACCGCTCCAGCCGGTCGAGCATCTCGTTGACGCCCGCCGCCAGCTCGTCGAACTCGTCGCGGGTGCCGCGCACCTGGGCGCGCGCGCCGAGGTCGCCGTTGCGTACGGCGTCGACCACCTCGGTCAGGCCGACCATGCTGCGGGTCACGTTGCGGCTGACCAGCACCCCACCGGCCAGGCCCAGCACCACGACCAGCGCGCCGGCCCCCTGCAGGGCGGTGACGATCTTGTTCACATAGGCCTCGTCGGCCCCGACGTCGGCGCCCACGAACAGGATCTGGCCGCCGCTCAGCCGCTGCTGCAGGCCACGGGCCGGGTGTTTGACCGTGTGGCCCGCCGGGTCCTGGTCGGTGACCGAGAAGCTGGTCCAGGTGGGCGCGCCGGCGAACTTCTCCACCGGGCTTTCCTGGATGGAGCCGGAGATCGGCTTCCGGTTCTTGTCCATCAGCAGGTAGAGGAACGGCCGCTCGCTGGCGGCGCGCTCGATCAGCGACTGGTTGAGCGCATTGGTCCCGGCCCGGTCGTAGGCGGCCACCAGCGAGTGCATCTCGCGGGTGATCTCCTGGTCGGTGCGCCGCGTGGCCTCGCCGGCCGTGGCCACATAGATGTAGGCCAGGAAGGCGCTGGCGGCGCTCGCGAACAACGCCAGGAAGAGCAGCGTCAGCCGGAACGGCGTGGTGCGGAATATGCGCGGCAGGCGCATGGGTGCGCCGCTCGCGGCCTAGGCGTCCAACCGGTAGCCCGCGCCGCGGACGGTCTGCAGCATCGGCCGGTCGAAGCCCTTGTCGATCTTCGAGCGCAGGCGCGAGATGTGCACGTCGATGACGTTGGTCTGCGGGTCGAAGTGGTATTCCCAGACCTTCTCCAGGAGCATGGTCCGGGTCACCGACTGGCCGGCGTGGCGCATCATGAATTCCAGCAGCTGGAATTCGCGGGGCTGCAGGTCGATCTCCTTGCCCTGGCGATGCACGGCGCGGCCGATCAGGTCCATCTCCAGCTCGCCGACCCTGAGCAGGGTCTGGACGGAGCCGGTCTCGCGGCGCCGGGCGAGCGCCTCGACGCGGGCGATGAGCTCGGCGAAGGCGTAGGGCTTGACCAGATAGTCGTCGCCGCCGGCCTGCAGGCCCGCGACCCGATCGCCGACCTCGCCCAGGGCGGAGAGGAACAGGACCGGGGTCTGGTCGCCCTCGCGCCGCAGGGTCTCGATCAGCTGCACGCCGTTCATCTTCGGCATCATGCGGTCGACGATCATCACGTCGAACTCGTTGTCGCGGGCCACCGTCAGGCCCTCCTCGCCATCGGCCGCGCGCGTGCAGACGTTGCCGGCTTCGGTGAGGCCCCGCTCCATGGCTTCGGCCGCTTCGAGGTCGTCTTCGACAATCAGGATCCGCATCTCATTTCGCCCCCGCGAAGCCCCTGACTAACCGGAAACCTTGAGCGGCAGGAAGATCGTGCGGCCCTGGCGGACCACGCCGATCAGCACGCCCGCGCGCCCGGCCTTCTTGGCGCTGTCGACCGCGGCGGCGACGTCGGCGGCGGTGACCGCCGGACGGCCGCCCGCCTGGACGATCACATCGCCGCGGCGCAGGCCCTTCTGGCCGGCGTCGGAGGTCTGCTCGACGCTCTCCACCAGCACGCCCTTGAGCTCCGGCGGAATGTTCAGCCGCCGGCGCGTGGCCTCATCCAGCGGGCCCAGCGCCATGCCGAGCACCGAAGGGTGCGGCGCCTGCGGCGTCGCGGGATTGCCGCGGTCAACGCCGCCCGGGGTGTTGTCGTTGGAGGCCAGGTCCTTCTCGGACGGCCGGATGCCGGAGCGCACCTCGACGGTGTGATGCTTGCCCTCACGGACCACGTCGAGCCGCAGGGTGTCGCCCGGCTTGCCCTTCGCGACCTCGCGGGTCAGCTCCGAGGAGCTCTTGATCGAGACGCCGTTGATCGACACCACCACATCGCCGGGCATCAGCCCGCCGCGCGCCGAGGGACCGCCGGGCACGAGGTCGGAGACGATGGCGCCCTTCTGGGCCCCGAGGCCCTGGGCTTCCGCCATTTCCGGCGTGAAGTTCTGGATCGTCGCACCGATGTAGCCGCGCTGGATCTTGCCGCCCGAGATCAGCTGCTTGGTGACCGCGTCGGCCACCTCGGCGGGGATCGCGAAGCCGATGCCGACCGAGCCGCCCGAGGGCGAGAAGATCGCCGTGTTCACCCCGATGACCCGGCCATAGATGTCGAAGGTCGGGCCGCCGGAATTGCCCCGGTTGATGGGGGCGTCGATCTGGATGTAGTCGACGAAGGTCTCGCCGATGTCGCGGCCGTAGGCCGAGATGATGCCGGCCGTCGCCGTCCCGCCCAGGCCGAACGGGTTGCCGACCGCGATCACCCAGTCGCCGACCCGCGGCTTGCCGGCGTTCTCGAAGTTCACGAATGGGAAGTTCGTCCGCCCGCCCTTGACCTTGATCACCGCCAGGTCCGTGCCCTCGTCGCGGCCGACGACGACGGCGTCGAGCTCGGTCTCGTCCTTCAGCACCACCTTGATGGTCTCGGCGTTCTCGACGACGTGGTTGTTGGTGACGATGTAGCCGTCCGGCGAGATGAAGAAGCCGGAGCCGGCCGACTGCTGGGTCGGCAGGCGCGGCTGGCCCTTCTCGGTGCGTCCGCCTTGCGGCGGCGCGCCTTCATCATCGCCTTCGCCGTCGCCTCGTGAACCGGGCGCCTGGCCCTTGGGCACCAGGTCGAAGGGGAAGTTCTCGAAGCCCGGGATCTTGCGCAGCGCGCTGGCGTCCACCCGGCTCGTCACATTGATCGAGACCACCGCCGGCGAAACGCGGTCGAAGATGTCGGCGAACGACATCGGGGCGCCCGGCGGCGGCGCGAAGATCGGCGCCGTCGAGGCCTTGATCAGATGCGCCTGGTTGTCGGCGTGGGTGGCGGGAAGGCTTACCCGCGCCCCGGCCACGGCCGCCATCGCGACGCCGACGGCGGCGACGCCGCCCAGGAAATAACCGGTCTTCTTGGAGGTCATATGACTTCTGTTCCCTGTGCGCGCCTTACGGGGAGGCGGCGCGCCTCACAAACCTAGGTTCGATGCACGAGAGCGCAAGCGCCCTCAAGTTACGTTTAGGTCACCCTGCGCTCGGCTTTCGGACGGATATTGGGCGCAATCATGTCAGGCGGAATCGGTTTCTGACAGTCGTCTCACACGATCGGCCTCGTCAGGAGATAGCTCCGCGTCGACAGATCGGTTCCGAAGTCGTCCGACGAGCAGGCCTGCCCCCAGGAGAACAACGACGAACGGTCCGCCCCAAAGCGCCAGGTTCACCCAGGAAAACGCCGGGGTCATCAGCACGAACTCGCCGTAGCGATCGGTCAAGAACCGCTTGATCTCCGCGTCGCTGCGGCCCTGGCGCACCTGCTGACGGACCACCTGGCGCAGGTCGTGGGCCAGTTCGGCTTCGGAATCGTCGATCGACTCGTTCTGGCAGACCAGGCAGCGGACATCCTGGAAGATCGCCCGGGCGCGGGCTTCCTGGGCCGGATCGGGCAGGCGATCGGCCGGATCGGCCGCCGCCGCCAGGCAGAAGACACCCGCCAGGGCCGCTGCGAGCGCCCGCAGCCTCACGCCGGCTGTTCCCGCCGGCGCGCCACGCCCAGCCGCAGCCTGCGGTCGGAGAGCGAGATCAGGCCGCCCAGGCCCATGATCACCGGGCCCAGGAAGATCAGCGTCGCCCAGGGGTTCCAATAGGCCCGCACCAGCCAGACCGGCGCGCCGCCCGGGGCCTCGCGCCGCTCGCCCAGCACCATGTAGAGATGCGAGGCGCCGCGGTAGCAGATGGCCACCTCCGAGGTGGTCTGGCCGCCGGCCGGATAGAAGCGCCGCTCCGGTTCGCCGGTGCAGACCGGCTTTCCGTCCTTGCTGGCGCGGATCAGCCCGCGCTCGGCGTCGTAGTTGGGGCCCTCGACCGGGCCGACGCCTTCCAGCACCAGGTGGTAGCCGCCCACATCCAGCGCCCCGCCGATCGGCAGGGTCTCGGCGGACTCCGCCTTCCAGCCGAGCTCGAAACAGGCGCCCAGCACGAAGACGCCGAGGCCCAGATGGGCGAGCGTCATGCCCCAGGCGCCGCGCGGCAGGCCGGTCAGCCGCCGGAAGCTGTCGCGCGCGGAGACGCGGAAGGCCCGCGTGCGCTCGATCAGCTCGGCCGCCGCGCCGGCGATCAGCCAGGCGCCGATGGCGATGCCGGCCGCGCCCAGCACCTTCCTGGGGCTCACCAGGGCGAAGGTCAGCAGTCCGACGCCCAGCGCCGCCAGGGCCGCGACCCACAGCCGCTGGCCGACCCCTTGCAGATCGCCGCGCTTCCAGGCGAGCAGCGGCCCGGCCGGCAGGATGATCGCCAGCGCCGCCATCAGGGGTGCGAAGGTCAGGTTGAAATAGGGCGGTCCCACGGAAATGGCCTCGCCGGTCATCGCCTCGCGGATCAGCGGATAGAGGGTGCCCAGCAGCACCGTCGCGGTGGCGGCGGCCAGCAGGATGTTGTTGAGCACCAGCGCGCTCTCGCGGCTGATCGGCGCGAAGAGCCCGCCTTGCGCCAGCTTGGGGGCGCGCCAGGCGAAGAGGGTGAAGCCGGTCCCCGAGGTCACGGCCAGGATGATCAGCAGCAGCACGCCGCGCCGGGGATCGACGGCGAAGGCATGGACCGAGGTCAGGACGCCCGAGCGCACCAGGAAGGCCCCCAGCATGGAGAAGGTGAAGGCGCCGAGCGCCAGGAACAGGCTCCAGCCCGCGAGCGCGCCGCGCTTTTCGGTGACGATCGCCGAGTGCAGCAGCGCCGTGGCGATCAGCCAGGGCATGAAGGAGGCGTTCTCGACGGGATCCCAGAACCACCAGCCGCCCCAGCCGAGCTCGTAATAGGCCCAGAAGGCGCCGAGCGTGATGCCGACCGTCAGCAGGCTCCAGGCGGCCAGCGCCCAGGGCCGCACCCAGCGCGCCCAGGCCGCGTCCACCCGGCCCTCGATCAGCGCCGCCACCGCCAGCGAAAACACCACCGACATGCCGACATAGCCCGAGTAGAGGAACGGCGGGTGGATCGCGAGCGCCGGATCCTGCAGCAGCGGATTGAGCGAGGCGCCCTCGACAGGGGGCAGGGCGATGCGGGCCAGCGGATTGGAGGCGAAGACGGTGTAGGCCAGGAACACCGTGCCCAGCGCGCCCTGCGTCGCCACCATCAGCGCCTTCAGGCCCTTCGGCAGGCCGCGCCCGAGCGTGGCGGCCGCCGCGCCATAGCCGGTCAGGATGAAGCACCAGAGCAGGATCGAGCCCTCGTGGCTGCCCCAGGCGCCGGCCACCTTGTAGAGCATCGGCTTTTCGGTGTGCGAATTGGCGGCCACGTTGGCGACCGAGAAGTCGGAGGTGACGAAGGCGTGGATCAGGCAGCCGAAGGCGATCGCCACGCCCGCGAAGGAGGCCAGGGCCGCCCCCTCGCCCGCCGCGGCCAGCACGGTCGAACGGCGGATACGCCCCGCCGCCGACAGCCCGAACTGGGCGATGGCGAAGGCGAGCGCCAGGATCAGCGCGAAGGAGCCGAATTCGGCGATCATGTGTTGGGTTTCGCCTTCGCATAGTCCGGCGTCGAACCGTCGCCACGCCACTCACCCTGCGCCTTGAGCTGCTTGGTCAGTTCGCGCGGCATGTAGCGCTCGTCGTGCTTGGCCAGCACCTGCTTGGCCTCGAAGGTCCCATCGCTCTTGAACGCGCCCACGGCGACCACGCCCTGGCCCTCGCGGAAGAGGTCCGGCAGGTCGCCCTGGAAGGTCACCTGGCTTTGCGCGGTGCGGTCGGCGACCACGAACTCGACGCGGCCGTCGGAATGCTTCTGGACGCTGCCCATCCGCACCATGCCGCCGAGCTGGATCGAGCGGCCGGAGGGCGGATGCGCCTTGGCCGCCTGCGAGGGCGTGTAGAAGAACGAGATCGAGTCGCTGAGGCCCCAGAGCGTCAGGCCCACGGCCAGGATCAGGATCGGCGCGATCGCCGCCACCAGGGTCAGGCGGCGCCGCGCCTTGGGGGACTTGGGCAGCCAGCTCATTTCATGCGCTCCGTCGCCGCGGCCTTGGCGAGGTCGGCGAGCACCTCGGGCTTGGCCGCATAGCGGGTGCGGGCGGTCTTCAGGGCCTCGTCGCGCTTGGCGGTGTCGCCCAGCACGGCATAGGCGCGGACCAGCTGCACCCAGCCGGCGGGATCGTCAGGGCTGGCGGCCAAGCGCTGGGCCAGGCCCGCCACCATGCCGCGCACCGCGGTCATCTGGCCGCCGGTGAGCCCCTGCGGCGCGGCGGGCGCGGGCGCGCCTTCCGCCTCGGCGATCGCCTGCTGCAGGTCGGCGCGGCGAGGATCGTCGGTCCGCATGTCGGCCAGCAGCGCCTTCCAGTCGGCCACGCCGCCGGCCTTGTCGCCGGCCTTGATGCGGGCCCGGGCCAGGTGGAAGCGGGCGGCGACGCTCTTCGGGTCCAGCTTGAGCGTCTGGACGAAGGCCTGACGGGCGTCGTCGGTCAGGCCACCGCCGGCCTGGAAGACTTCGGCCTCGCCGAGCATTTCCCAAAGGTCGCTCCGCTGCGGCGCGATCCGCACCGCGCGCTTCAGCGCCCGCACGGCGCCGGACGGGTTGTTGGAAGCCCCCTCGGCCAGCGCCAGGAAGCGGAAGCCCTCCGCGTCGTTCGGCCGGTCCTTGGTCAGCTTGCCCAGCACCGCGGCCATCTCGGGCGGCGAGAGGCTCGCGGGATTGGAGGCCAGCCACTTCACCAGACGGCCGGAGAACGGCTGGTCGGCCACGCCCGGCGCGCCGACCACCAGATAGAGCGCCAGCGCCAGGGCCGGCGCGGCGACCGCGGCGGCCAGCACCGGGCCGCGGCTTGGGCTTGCCGACCAGACCTCGACCGGCTGATCGGCGGCGGCCAGCAGGCGCCGTCCGGCCTCGGCCTCGGCGCTCTTGCGCTCGCCCTCGCCCAGCAGGCCGCGGTCGGCCAGGTCGCCGATCTCGGCCAGCTGGCGGCGGTAGAACATGGAGGTGGTGTCCGCCGGCTCCACGCGGGCGGCGGCCTTGGCGGCGCGCAACAAAATCAGGATGGCCGCCGCGGCCGAAAGGATGCCGGCAGTGACCCAGAAGGCGATCATGATCGGCGTTTAGCTGAAAGCGCCCCTCAGTGCGAGGGCGTCATCCGGCCCTTAGGCGTCGTCGTCGGCCGGCGGCTCGGCCAGGCAGACCGCGGCGGCGCGGCGGCGGATCAGCTCGGCGGCCTTTTCGTCGCGGACCAGGCCGTCGAAATTGGCGGCGACCTTCAGGTAGCTATGGGCCAGCGCCAGGTCCGGCGCGTCGCCCGTGCGGACGTGGTCGAGCACCTCTTCCACATAGTGGTCGATCATGCCGCCCAGCTGTTCGCCGACCTTGGCGTGGGTCGCGGAGAAGCCGCCGTGATTGGCGCAATGCCGCAGCTCGTGGGCGAAGGTCAGGAGCGTCGTGGCCCGGCCGATCACCTTGGGATCGGGGGGCGTGTCGAGCTTCGGCCAGGTCTTGCGCATCCGCGAGAAACCCGAGGACTGCATCGGCAAGGCCGCCGTCGCCAGTTTCTCGGCGTCGCGCAGCCGCGCCTCGACAACCGCGGCCAGGGATTGCTTCTGGCCGAGGATCCGCTGGCCCCAGCCGGTTTCGCGGTTCAGCTCGATGGAGACCTCGAGCTCGAAGATCTGCTCGGTGACCAGGGTCACCAGACCCGCCGCGGCGCGGCCCGCCTTCGGTCCCCCGTCGGCGTCCAGATGGCCGATGGCCTTCAGGGTCTCGTCGATATTGCTCATCACCCGCTCGGGGAAGCCCCCCAGCTCGGAATCCGCCAGGTAGCGCTCGGTGGGCTTGTCCATGACCGCCGAGATCACCCGCAGCACCATCCACGGCGGGGTGAGGTGACCGGCCAGCATCTCGAAGAAGCGCGGCCCCGCATCCTCTGCGACGGCGACGGAGTCCTTGTAGGCGAGCCGCGCCGCGGCGCTGGTGTCGTCGTTGGTGTGGGTGACCCAGTCCGGCAGGCGTGCGACGGCGCGCCGCACCACCGGAGAAATGTCGAGGCAGGCCGCGAGCGCCTCCGCGCCGCCGGGCCTGGCCCGGTCGCAAAGCTCCACCGCCGCGCGAAAGTCGCGCAGGTCGCTGGTGCGCAGGGCGTGGGCGGTCAGTTCGACCAGGCCATCGAAGATCTCGCTGGTGTCGGGCGGGCGGCGATCGATCGAGATCGCCTTGACCACCGCATCGGCCGCGTCGCCGGCGGCGGCGATCTCCTCGGGCGCCAGGACCTTGAGCCCGCGCCAGATGCAGGCCAGCGCACGCGCCGGGAAAACCAGGCTGTTCTTGTCGGAGCCGTCGCCGACGAAGAGCGGCGTGACGGGCAGGAAGACGCCGTTGCGCAGCATGCGGTCGCGGGCTTCGGCCTCGACGAGCAGGCGCACGCTGGTCAGCACCGTGTCGCCGCTGGTCTCGGCCAGCGCCCTCTGCAGACCGCCCACGATCTTGTCCGGCGCGGATTCAACCAGCGTCCTGACGATCTCGATCTTCCGGTCGGAAAGGGCGACCATGGGCAAGCTCCGCGAGCGGAACAAAGTCCCGCTGCCTCGAATATGCACAACGCGAGTTAAGGTTGTCCGAAGAGATGAGCGATTTCAGGCGGCTGCGCGTGGCAGGTCGGCCTCCAGGCGCAGGCCGCCCATCACCGAGTCGCCCAGTTCGAGCGCGCCGCCGTAGGCCCTCGCCAGCTCGTCGATGATCGAAAGGCCCAGGCCCGATCCCGGGGCCGTTTCGTCCAGCCGCGCGCCCCGCTGCATCACCTTGGCGCGCTGGTCCGGCGGCAGGCCCTGTCCGTCGTCCTCGACGATCAGCTTGAAGCGTTCGGGGCCCGAGGCTTCGGCGCGCACGCGGACCCGGCTCTTGCACCACTTGCAGGCGTTTTCCACGGCGTTGCCGGCGATTTCCAAGAGGTCCTGCCGCTCGCCGAGGAAATAGAGGTCGTCGGCCGCGTCCCAGTCGATGACGACTCCCTTGTCGCGGAAGATGCGCTGCAGGGTGCGGGTGAGTTCGTCCAGCACCTCGGCCACCGAAGTGCGCTCGCCCTGCCCTTGGGTGCGGGCCGCGGCGCGGGCGCGGCGCAGGTGGTGGTCGACCTGCTGGCGCATGGCGTCGGCCTGGCGGGTGACGAGTTCGGCAAGCGGGCCCGGCCGCTGGCCGGCCTCGGCGATCATCACCGAGATCGGGGTCTTCAGCGCGTGCGCCAGGTTGCCCACGTGGGTCCGCTGGCGGTCGACGACCTGCCGGTTATGCTCGACGAGCGCGTTCAGCTCGTCGGCCAGCGGCGTCAGTTCGCTGGGATAGGTCGCCGCCAGCCGCTCGGCCTGGCCGCGGCGCACGGCCGCCACCTCCCGCCGCAGTTCGAACAGCGGGCGCAGGCCTACCCGCACCTGGACGACGATGGCGATGATCAGGCCGGCGCCCAGGATGATGAAGGCCGCGGCGGTGGCGACGACAAAGCCCTGGACGTCGCGGTTGACCGAGCTGCGGTCCTCGGCGGCCAGGAAGATCACCGGCGCCTTGCGTCCCGGCAGCCAGTTCTGCTGCGCCCGCGCCCGCAACGGCTCATTCTGGGGGCCGCGGGTGTCGTAATGAATGGAGAGGCCGGGCTTGGCCTTGAACCGCGCCACCAGGTCCGGCGGGGCGTCCAGAACCGAGTCGAACAGCGAGTGGGACCTGGCGATCGGCCGGAGCTTTCCGCGCGCCGCCGGCTCGGCGATCTCCCAGTAGCGCCCCGAATAGACCCGAAGCGCCCGCTCGTCGGTGAACGGCGGGGCGAACACCTGGCCGTCCTCCACCGTCGAATAGGTGACCAGATTGACCGTCAGGTCGTTCAGCGTCTGGTCTACCCGCCGGACCGCCGCCTGCTGGAAGAGCAGGGCGAAGACCACCGCGGTGACCACCAGGGCCGCCAGGCTCCAGCCCAGCGCCAGCAGCACGAGCCGCCGGGCGAGCGAGGGATGGCGCAGCCCCGCCGGGATCATGCGGCGCGGGCCGCCAGGCCGGTCACGAGGCCTTGGCCTCGCCGCCCAGCTCCTCATCCGGCGCGGTCAGGCGGTAGCCCAGCCCCCGGACGGTCTCGATCCGGTCGGCGCCGATCTTCTTGCGCACGCGGCCGATGAACACCTCGATAGTGTTGGAATCGCGGTCGAAATCCTGGTCGTAGAGGTGTTCCACCAGCTCCGTGCGGCTGATCACCCGGCCCTGGTGCATCATCAGATAGTGCAACAGGCGGTACTCCAGCGAGGTCAGCCGCAGGGGCTCGCCGTTGACGCTGGCGCGGGCGGCGCGGGGGTCGAGCCGGAGGCCGCCGCATTCCAGGTTGGGGCTCGCGTGGCCGGCGGTGCGCCGCAACAGCGCCCGCAGCCGCGCCAGCAGTTCCTCGGTGTGGAAGGGCTTGGTCAGGTAGTCGTCGGCGCCGGCGTCGAAGCCGGCCACCTTCTCGCTCCAGGCGCCGCGGGCCGTGAGGATCAGCACCGGGCTGGCCATGCTCTCGCGCCGCCAGCGCTCCAGCACGGACACCCCGTCGACCTTGGGCAGGCCAAGATCGAGGATCACCGCGTCATAGGGCTCGGTTTCGCCGAGGAACTGGGCTTCCTCGCCGTCCGGCGCGTGGTCGACCGCATAGCCGGCGTCGGCCAGCGCCAGCTTCAGCTGCCGCGACAGGTCCGGATCGTCTTCAACGAGTAGGATGCGCATCGTCGCGTCCTTTCACTGCGGGCGGCGCGAACCGCCCTGTTAGCCCACCAGCTGGCCGGTGCAGGCATCGACCGTGAACACCACGATCTGGCCGTTGGTGAGCTGCCATTGGATGAGATAGGCGGGCCGGCCGCCGGATTCGCCCATCGTCGTGTTCAGTTGCCGCCCCGGATAGCGTTTGGCGATCATCGCCAGAACGCGCGACAGCGGCGCTTGGCTGCCGGCCGAGCAGGCTGCGGCCCCTTGGCTCGGCCCACGCTCCTGCGCGCCGGCCAGAGTCGCGACGGGCGCAGCGCCCAGCAACAGCAGGGCGGCGATCAGGAGGTGGCGTTTCATCGGTCCGCTCTAGCCGCCCGGGACTGAACCGGGCCTGAACGTGGAGCTTATGGGACCGTGCGCGACCGCTGTCACGCCCAGGCCTCAGGGCCGGCGTTTCGGCGCGTACGGCCGTTCCCGCTTCCAGGTTTCCGCCAGGGCGTCGAGCGCCGGGTCGGGCTTGTCGGGCAGCGCCACCACCAGGCGCGCGAAGAGGTCGCCGCGGCGGCCCTGGGCGTCGGTAAGGCCGCGGCCCTTCAGCCGCAGCCGCGTGCCGGTGTTGGCGCCCTTGGGTATGGTCAGGGTCACCGGTCCGTCCGGGGTCTGCGCCTCGGCCTTGCCGCCCAGCACCGCGTCATAGACCGTCACCGGCACGTCCATCACCAGCACCTCGCCCTCCAGGTGGAAGATCGGGTGCGCGCCGATGGTGAGTTCGATGTAGGCATCGCCGGGTCCGCCGCGGCCGGGCGAGCCCTGGCCCTTCAGCCGCAGGGTCTGGCCCTCCTGCGCCCCCTTGGGGATGGTCACGTCGATGGTGCGGCCGTCGGAGAAGGCGATCCGCCGCTTGCCGCCCTTGATGGAGTCCTCGAGGTCGATCTGCAGCCGGGCGCGGACATCCGATCCGCGCTGCGAGAAGCCGCCGCCCGGGGCGCCGCCCCGGCCGCCGCGCGCGCCGCCGCCGCCGCCGAACATCTCGCCCAGGATATCGCCCAGGTCGACGCCCTCGAAGGTCTCGCGGCGGCCGCCGCCGGAGCCCCCGCCGCCCGGCGGCGGACCCCAGGGGCCGCTCTGGCCGCCGCCGAAGCCGCGCATGGTCTCGCGCCCGTCCGCGTCGATCTCGCCGGCGTCGAACTTCTTGCGCTTGGCCGTGTCGCCCAGGATGTCGAAGGCGCCGGAGACTCGCTTGAAGCGCTCCTCGGCCTCCTTGTTGTTGGGGTTGGTGTCGGGATGGTTGGCCTTGGCGAGCTTGCGGAACGCCTTGCGGATCTCGTCCGCGCTCGCGGTGCGCGGGACGCCCAGGACCTGATAGGGGTCGCTCGCCAATAAACTCAGCCCTTCGAAATGGTTCTGGTGACCGGAACGCTAGATTGGTCGGTTCGCCGCCGCGCGCAAGGGCCGATGTTGCCGAAATGCCACACGCCTAACCTCGTCCACGTTCGGCGATCAGGTCGGGCGCGGCGAAGTCGAGGGCGTCCTCGGCCTCGTTCAGCACGGTTTCGTTGATCGTCTGGCCGCGGACCGAAACCCCGGCGCGGTGGACACTCTCCGGGTACCCGGAGACCAGCGGATGCCAGTCGGCCAGGTCCCGGCCCTCATGGATGCGGCGATAGGCGCAGGACAGCGGCATCCAGGCCAGCTGCTCGATGTTGCCGGGCGTCAGCTTCACGCAATCGGGCACGTAGCGCCTGCGGTCCGCGTAGTCGGTGCAGACGCAGGCGTGGGCGTCGAACAGCTTGCAGTGCACCCGCGTCGGGATGACCTCGCCGGTGTCCTCTTCCTCGAAACGCACCAGGCAGCAGAGCCCGCAGCCGTCGCAAAGGCTCTCCCACTCGGGGACGGTCATTTCGCTGAGCGTCTTGCGCCGCCAGAAGGGTTCGCCGGCCATGCCGCGCATCTAGACCGGAATGGGCTCTGCACCCAAGGCGCTTGCGCCCGCCGCCAGGGCCGCTATCTGACACCGCTCAAATGAGAGCCCCCATCCTCGCCCTGAAGGACGTCCGCCTGGCGGACGGTCCGCTGATGCTGTTCGACGGCGTCGATCTCGCCCTCGACGCGCGGGTGCGCGCCTGCCTGGTCGGGCGCAACGGCGCGGGCAAATCGACGCTGCTGCGCATCCTGGCCGGCCAGATCGAACCGGACGGCGGCGAGCGCAACATCTCCGCCGGGACCCGCATCGCCTTCGTGCCGCAGGAGCCGGAGATCGCCGGCGCCACCCTGCTCGACTATGCCACGGCCGGCGGCGCGCCGGACTATATGGCCCAGGCGCGGCTGACCGACTTCGGGCTCGATCCCGAAAAGGCCGCCCAGGGGCTCTCTGGCGGCGAGATCCGGCGCGCGGCGCTGGCCCGCGCCTTCGCCGAGGACGCCGACGTCATCCTGCTCGACGAGCCGACCAACCACCTCGACATCCTGGCCATCGAGACCCTGGAGGAGGAACTCGCCGCCTCCCGCGCCGCGGCGCTGATCGTCAGCCACGACCGCGCCTTCCTGGAGCGGGTGACCAAGCGCTGCTTCTGGCTCGAATACCGGCTGGTCAAGCGGCTCGACGCCGGGTTCGCCGGGTTCGAGGACTGGGCCGAGAAGATCACCGCCCAGGAGCTGGAGGAGGCGCGGCGCCTCGACCGCTTCATCCAGCGCGAGCAGCACTGGATGGCCCGCGGCGTCACCGCGCGGCGGGCCCGCAACGAGGGCCGCAAGCGGCGCCTGGAATCCCTACGGCAGGACAAGGCCGACCGGCTGAAGGACACCCGCAAGGAACTGAACATGGGCCTCGCCAGCTCCGGGGTCTCCGGCAAGCGGGTGGTCGAGGCCAAGGGGGTCTGCAAGGCGTTCGGCGACCGCGTGCTCCTGAAGAACTTCTCCACCCGCATCCTGCGCGGCGACCGGGTGGCGGTGGTGGGTCCGAACGGGGCCGGCAAGACCACGCTGGTCAAGGTGCTGCTGGGCGAGATCCCGGCCGACGCCGGCGAGGTGAAGCTCGGGACCAACCTGGAGATCAGCTACATCGACCAGGCCCGCGCGACGCTGTCGCCCGAGATGACCCTGCGCGAGGTCCTGCTGCCGGCCGGCGGCGACCATGTGCTGGTGCGCGGCGAACCGCGGCATGTGGCGTCCTACGCCAAGGACTTCCTGTTCACCGAGGCCCAGCTCCGCCAGCCTGTGCGCAGCCTGTCGGGCGGCGAGCGCAACCGCCTGCTGCTGGCCAAGGCGCTGGCCAATCCGGCCAACGTCCTGGTGCTCGACGAGCCGACCAACGACCTCGACATGGACACCCTGGACCTGCTCGAGGACCTGCTCGCCGACTACGAGGGCACGCTGATCCTGGTCAGCCACGACCGCGACTTCATCGACCGCCTGGCCACCTCGACCATCGGGCTGGACGGCGCGGGACGTGCGATCGAGACGCCGGGCGGCTGGCAGGACTTCATCGCCCAGAACCCCGGCTTCTTCGCGCGCCTGCCGGTCGCGGCCTTCGCGCCGGCCAAGGCGCCCGCGGCCCCCCCGCCAAAGCCCGAACCGGCGCGCGCGGCCAAGCTCTCCTACAAGGACCAGCGGCGGCTGGAGGAGCTCGAAACCCTGATCGCCGCGGCGCCCGGCAAGGCCGCCGCGCTGGAGGCCAGGCTGGCCGATCCGGGCCTCTACGGGCGAGATCCCGCAGCCTTTCAGAAGCTTAGCCGCGAGCTCGACGCGGTGCGCGCCGAGCTGGCCTCGGCCGAGGAGGAGTGGCTCGCCCTCGAAGAGCGCCGCGAAGCCCTGGGAATCGGTCGTTAGACGGACGATTCACGCTTTCCTGTGGATATCTTTTGACGTTGAAATCGCTGGTATTTCCAGGCGAATTCCCCTGGTTATTAACCATATATTCACAGCTTTTTGACAGCCCCGCTGGCCGCCCCCCGAATCGGGCGCTTGCCGGACTTCGGGTTCGGGAGCACGGTTAATTTGCCGATAGGGACTGCGGCGCGGGCGGACGGAGAAACCGGAAACGGCGGACCCAGAAGCAGAGGCGAGCAGAAGGTTTTTGAGAGACGAGGACCGGGGCGACCCGGGACAAAACTCACAGAGACACCGGCCGCGACGGAAAACCAGTGAGTTCGCTCACGAACCGAAGGCGCGATCGACCTGGAAGGCACAGATCCCCCAACGGATCTGGATGAGAGGGCGACGCCCCGGGTAACCGGAGCGCCGCCCTCTTGCTATGGGCGTCTTCCAACCGGAAGCGGAGCGCCCTAGGTTCCCGACCTCTGTTCGGGGGTACCCATGAAAGCCATTCCGGTCGCCGTCGCGCTCGCCGCCCTGCTCGCCGCCTGTTCGCCGGCCAAGAAGGAGGCCGCGCCGAACGCCCTCACCCCCATCCGGTTCGCCACCGACTGGCGGGCCGAGGCCGAGCACGGCGGCTTCTACGAGGCCCTGGCCGAGGGCGAATACGCCAGGCGCGGCCTCGACGTGAAGATCGTCCAGGGCGGACCGGGGGTGAACGTGCCCCAGCTCCTGGCCGCGGGCTCCGTCGACCTCGGCGTCGGCTCCAACAGCTTCATCGTCATGAACCTCGCCCAGCAAGGCGTGCCGGTGAAGGCGGTGGCGGCGGTCTTCCAGAAGGACCCGCAGGTGCTGATCGCCCACCCGGACACCGGCGTCAAAACCCTCGCCGACCTGAAGGGCCACCCGATCCTGCTGGGCGACGCCTCGGTCACCGCCTTCTGGGTCTGGCTGAAGGCCAAGTACCGCTTCACCGATGATCAGGTGCGCAAATACACCTTCAACAACGGCCCGTTCCTGGCCGACAAGCGCGCCGCCCAGCAGGGCTATGTCACCTCCGAGCCCTACACCATCGAGAAGCAGGCCGGGCTCAAGCCGGTGGTCTTCCTGCTGGCCGACAACGGCTACCCCGGCTACGCGACCATGATCCTCGCGCCGGATACGCTGATCGCGAAGAACCCGGCCGCGGTGAAGGCCTTCATCGAGGCCACCGCCAAGGGCTGGCAGGACTATCTCAACGGCGATCCCAAGCCCGCCGACGCCCTGATCCTGAAGGACAATCCGGAGATGACCCAGGATGTCCTCGACCAGGCCCGCGCCAAGCTGAAGTCCTACGCCATCGTCGATGGCGGCGACGCCAAGGCCGGCGGCATCGGGGCCATGACCGACGCCCGCTGGCAGACCTTCTTCGACATGGCCGCGGGCCAGGGCGTCTATCCCAAGACCCTCGACTACAAGAGGGGCTACACCCTGCAGTTCCTGGGCGCGCCCGCGAAATAGGATGGTCGCGGCCCTCAGCCAGGTCGAGGTCGACTATCCGCGCGGCCGGGCGCTCGGCCCCTTCAGCCTGGAGATCGGCGCCGGCGAGATCGTGGCGCTGGTCGGCCCGTCGGGCTGCGGCAAGTCCACCGCCATGCGCCTGCTGGCCGGCCTGGAGGCGCCCAGCGGCGGCGCGGTGGACCGCACGCCCGGACGGGGCGAGACCGCTGTCGTCTTCCAGGCCCCGACCCTGGCCCCCTGGCTCTCTGCCCGGGCCAACACGGCCCTGCCCCTGGAACTGGCCGGCCTCCGCAAGGCCGAAGCCGAAAGCCGCGCCGACCGGGCCCTGGCGCGGGTCGGGCTCGCCGGCGCCGAGGCCGCGCGGCCGGCCCAGCTTTCCGGCGGCATGGCGATGCGGGTCTCGCTGGCCCGCGCCCTGGTCACCGAGCCCAGGCTCCTGCTGCTCGACGAGCCCTTCGCGGCCCTCGACGAAATCACCCGCCGGGCGCTCGCCGACGACGTCCTGAAGCTGTGGGCCGACACCAGGCCCGCCATCGTCTTCGTGACCCACAATGTCGAGGAGGCCGTCTACATGGGCTCGCGCGTCGTGGTGATGACGCCGGGCCCGGGGCGGATCGCCGGCGAGGTGGCGGTCGAGGGCCCGCTTCCCCGGCCGCCGGGCTTCCGCACCACCGAGGCGTTCCGCGCCAAGGCCGAGGCGGTCTCCCACCTGCTCGCCCGGGGGATGGCGGCATGAACCGCCTTGCCCAGACGCTCGCGCCCTTCGTGCTGATCGGCCTCTTGCTGGCCGCCTGGGAGGTCGCCTGCCGCGCGCTGGCGGTGCCCGTCTACTTCCTGCCGCCGCCCTCGGCCGTGGCGCGGGCTTTGGCCACCGACTGGCCCGCCCTCCTCCAATCGGCCTGGAACACCCTTTCCATGGCGCTCCTGGCGTTGCTCGTGGCGAGCCTTGTCGCCCAGGCCGTCGCCCTCCTCGTCGGCATGAGCCCGATCCTCGAGCGGGCCGTGCGCCCGCTGGCGGTGGTGCTGCAGGTGACGCCGGTCGTGGCGATCGCGCCCCTGGTGCTGATCTGGGCGGGCCTCGACCACGCCGGCCGCGCCATCGTCGGCCTGGCCGCGGTGGTGGCCTTCTTCCCGATCTTCTCCGGCGCGGTCACCGGCCTGAAGGCCGCCGACCCGGACCTGGAGCGGCTGTTCGACCTCTATGGCGCGAGCCGTCTGCAAAGGCTGACCCGCCTGCGCCTGCCCTCCGCCGTGCCCTATCTCCTGGAGGGCCACAAGGTGGCCGCGGGCCTGGCGGTGATCGGCGCGGTGGTCGCCGAGTTCGTGGCCGGGTCCGGCGGCGCGCAGGGCCTGGCCTGGCGCATCCTGGAGGCCGGCAACCGGCTGCAGACGGCCAAGATGTTCGCCGCCCTGGTGGTCCTGGGGGCCATGGGCGCGGTGCTGCACGCGCTGCTCGAAGCCGCCGAGCGGGTCGGCCTGCGGTGGTGGCGCGGCCGCTAGGGCTTCGCGGCTCGCGGCTTCGCCGGGGTCAGCTGGAAACGGATCGGCAGCCGCACGTGCGCCCCGACCGTCGGCTCCCCATCGTGGCTCCAGGGCGCCGCTCTGAACTTTGGCGCCACAGCCAACGCCCCGTCGCCATAACCCTGGCCGGCCGGCTCCTCGTGTTCGACCGTGCAGTTGCTGGGGACGCCGCCGGCGCCCAGGACGCAGGCCAACACCACGCGGACATCATTCACGCCATTGGCGGCCTGCGGGAACTCCGCCTGGAAGTCCGATGGCGCGGGCAACTCCACCCAGATCGGCCTGGCCACCGTCGTGGCGCCCGAAAGCACCCCCGGATCGAAGGTGAACGGGATCCGCACCTCCTTGCCGTTCAGGCTGCCGTCGGGCGTCACCAGACGGGTGGCGAGCTGGCGGGCGGCAAAGCCGAACCCATACCCCTGCGGTTTTTCACCGATCGCTGCGCACAGGGTCGGGCGGCGGTGCTCGATCTGGCACGACAGGTTCACCTGACCCCCGACCGCGGCCGCCTTCGCCTTGGCCGGATAGGCCGCCGCCACGTCGGCCGCGCTGGGCGCCTCGGCCCAGATCGGCGGCGTCTGGGCCATGGCGGCGCCGGCCAGCGCCGTCAGGGCGCCGGTTCCGAGCAGGGCCGCAATCCTCGACGCCATGGCCAGTCTCTCCCGATTCAGGGCGAGCTTCGCATGTCGAAACCGCTCTTGAGAAGGTCTAGACCGCCGTGCGCTTGGGGGCGGGGCCGGCGCGCAGGCGCGCCAGAGCGTCGCCGGCCATGATGCTCAGCGAGCGCAGCCCCTGCTCGCCGAAGACGTCCAGCGCGGCGTCCAGAGCCAGCACCCCGGCGGCGCGTTCGCCGCGGTCCTTGCCGGTGATGTCGACACGGGCCTCGTAGAGGCGGGCGAGGTGAAGCTGGACGAGCGCCCAGGCCACCGGATCGCGGCGCGGCTGCAGGCCGGCGAGCTCGATCTTCAGCGCCGCCTCCGCCGCATCCAGCACGCCAAGGTCGCCGGTCAGTTCCGCCGAGCGCGCCAGGCACATGGCCCGCTCGCCCGCCGCCTGGCCGCGCAGCGGGGTCGCCGGCGCGTCCTTCAGGACCAGATTGGCGCGGTCGTAGCAGGTGACCGCCTGTTCATAGGCCCGCTCGTCGGAGCTGGCTTCGCCCAGCGCCTGCAGCGCCTGGGCCAGAGCGATCTGGGTCCGCGCCCAATCGAGCGGGCTGTGGTCGCGGGTCAGGTTGTCGAGCGCGCCGGCCAGGCAGGTCGCCCCGGCGGCCACGGCGTCGATGTCGCCGGCGGCCTCGCCCCACAGCGCCAGGGCCTGGCCGCGCAGGATCTCGGCGCGCGCCCAGGTCAGCGGTTCATAGGCCAGGTCCAGCCGGTCGGCGGCGGCCCGGGCGTCGTCGATGGCGGCGCGCAGCAGCGCCTCGTCCTTCAACCGCGCGCCCCAGCCGCAGATCAGGTCGGCGCGGATCAGCCGCGCTTCGGCGGCGATCGGACGGGCGGAGGAGGAACGGCGGCTGAGCGCATCGAGCGCGGCGATCGGCGCGTTGAAGCGGGCCATGGCGGCCCAGGCCAGGTCCGCGCCGCCGGTCGCCATCTCTCCGCGCGCCTCGACGAGGGCCAGGCCCACGTCGGCCAGGGCCGCGGCCAGGCCGCCACGGGCGACGTTGCGGGCTTCACGGAACGTGGCGGCGGCGGCGGCGTCGAGCCCCGGGTCGCCGAACAGCTCGGCGCCCAGCAGGCCGGAAAAGCCCTGTTCGCAACGGGCCCGCGCCCAGGCGTCGGGGCGGCGGGCGGGATCGAAGGCGGCGCAGGCGGTTTCGGCGGCGGCGGCGGCCTTGCGCAGCGCCACGGCGTCGCCGGAGCGGCGGGCGACCTCGCGCCAGACCACCGCGGCGTCGAGGCGGCGTTGGGCCTTGTCCTGGGCGCTGATACGGCCGGCGGCGACATCGGCCGCCTTGGCCTCTTGCCTGAGGAGCTGCAGATCGAGGAGTTCGAGCAGCGTGGCGTCGCCGCCGGTCAGGCCATCGGCGAAGGGCTTGACCCGCTCGCCTGCGAACAGCCGCATGAATTCACGACCTAACTCGAACATGCCGCCACTCCCGCTAGGCCGCCGTCCCGGGATGAGACGGCGCCGTCGCGCTCTGACGGATAAGAGCAAAGCCGGAGCCGGGTTCGTAAACAAGTGGTTAATTTACCCACTATGGTTAACAGGGTCTTTCTTTCCACAGTAAAGCGCCGAGACTCAGCGGGTTCCACAGGCATTGGTTAACGCCGGAACCGCGATCAAACCTCTGAGATCAGTCGAAAATGGCCGCCTGCTCGTCCGGGGTCAGGATCCGCCAGGCGCCCGGGTCTAGGCCTTCCGGCAAGGCGAGCCCGCCGATCCGGTCGCGGTGCAGGGCGGTCACGTGGTTGCCGACGGCGGCGAACATCCGGCGGACCTGATGATAGCGGCCCTCGATGATCGTCAGCCTGGCCTGCCTTGCGTCCAGCGGCTCGAGGACGGCCGGGGCCAAGGGCGACGTCTCGCCCTCCAGCATCAGGGTCCCCGCCGCGAAGACCGCCGCCTCGTCCCCGGTCAGGGGACGGTCGAGGGTCGCGACATAGCGCTTGGCCACGTGGTTCTTGGGCGAGATCACCCGGTGCAGGAACGGCCCGTCGTCGGTGATCAGCAGCAGGCCCGAGGTGTCCTTGTCGAGCCGGCCGATCGTCGAGAGCGCCGGGATGCGCGCGCGCCAGCGTTGTGGCAGCAGCTCATAGACGCTGCGCCCCGCTTCGCGGTGGGAGCAGACCACATCGAGCGGCTTGTGCATCAAAAGGGTCAGCGGGGCCGGCGGGTCGAGCGGCTGGCCGGAGACAGTCATCCGCCCCGGCAGGTCGGCCGCGACCGCGATGCGCGCCCCGGCGTCCTTCACCACCGCGCCGTCCAGCACCACCTGGCGGCGGGCGACCAGGTCGGTGACCTCGCGCCGCGAACCGTAGCCGAGGTTGGCCAGCAGCCGATCCAGCCGGGCCATGGGCGGCTTGCTCATTTACGCGCCTCGAAGACCTTGAAGCCGCCGCCCTCGCCGCGGACGGTCACGCTGGCGAAGGCTGCCGACAGCGCCGCCTCGTAGGGCAGGTGCCGGTTGGCGACCAGCCAGCAGACCCCGCGCTTGGCGAGCATCCCGGCGGCCGCCTCGATGAAGGCGAGCCCCAGCGCCCGGTCCTCCGCCCCGCCATCGTGGAACGGCGGGTTCATCACCACGAAGTCGAGATCGGCGAGGCCTTCCGGCGGCCGGCGCGCGTCCGCCCAGACCAGCTTGGCCCGCGGGTCGTCCAGATTGTGCTCGGCGCAGGCCACGGCCCGCCCATCGATGTCCAGGCAGGTCAGTGCCTTCACCTTCGGGGACGTCAGCACGCCGCGCGCCAAGAGGCCGATGCCGCAGCCGAGGTCAGCGCCTTGGCCATAGAGCGCCGGCAGCGCCTCAAGCAGGCGCAGGCTGCCGGGATCGGGCCGGTCCCAGCTGAACACGCCGGGCTGCGACCAGAGGCCGAGCGAAGGGACGATGCGCGGCGCTCCGGCCTCAATGGCCGCCGCCAGGCCCTGCGGCGCGGCTGGGCGCTGGGCGCTGCAGAACCGGTGGTGCCGCCGGGCGTCCTCGATCACCGCGCAGCCGAAGGCCTCCAACGTCTTCTTCAGCCGCGACCCGCCCTTGTCCTTCGGCGCGAAGGCGGTGATCGGGGCCCCGGGCTTCAGCGCCCGGAGCGCATGGGCCAGGGCGAAATCGCGCTCCAGCGTCCCGGGCGGCGCCAGGATCACCGCCGCATCCGCCGAGCCGTCAGGCAGGGCGGCGATGTCGCCCGAACCCGGGATCAGCGGCGAGAGCTGCGCGGCGCCCGGCGGGACCTCGATGAGGCCAGGCGCGGGGGCGCCATAGAGGATCGCGCCCGCCATGCCGGACCTCAGGCCCGTTCCTTCGCGCGCTCGAACCTGACCTTCGGATAGCGCTCCGTGGCATAGCCGATGTCCCAGGCGGACTTGGCCAGGTAGACGGGCTGGTCGTCGATATCCACGCCCATGGCCGAGCGGTGCTTGGACTGGAAGTCCTCCAGGTCGACCTTGTCGCCGACGATCCAACGGGCCTCGCCGAACGGACTGGGCTCGAAGATCACCTCCAGCTGGTATTCGTTGGCGAGCCGGTCGGCCATCACCTCGAACTGCAGTTGCCCAACCGCGCCGACGATGAAGTCCGAGCCCATGGTCGGACGGAAGAGCTGGGTCACCCCCTCCTCGGCCAGGCTCTCCAAGGCCTTCTTCAGATGCTTGGCCTTCAGCGGATCCTTCACCCGCACCCGCTGCAGGATTTCCGGCGCGAAGTTGGGCAAGCCCGCGAACCGCAGGCTCCCCGACTCCGAGAGGCTGTCGCCCACCCGCAGCACGCCGTGGTTGGGGATGCCGATCACGTCGCCGGCGAAGGCGTCCTCGGCCAGTTCGCGGTCCGAGGCGAAGAACATCATCGGCGCGTTCACGCTGAGCTGCTTGCCGGTGTTCTGCACCTTCAGCTTCATGCCGCGGGTGAACCGACCCGAGCAGAGTTTCAGGAAGGCGATCCGGTCGCGGTGGTTGGGGTCCATGTTCGCCTGGACCTTGAAGACGAAGCCGGCGACCTCGCGGTCGCCCGGCGCGACGTGGATCGGCTCGCCACCCTTCACCGCGGCCACGGCCTTGGGTGGCGGGGCATAGGCGCCGAGGCCCGCCAACAGCTCGTCCACCCCGAAGTGGCGCAGCGCCGAGCCGAAGAACACCGGCGTCATGTGGCCCTCCAGGAACGACTGCACGTCGAAGGGCTTGGAGGCGCCGGTCACCAGTTCGGCGTTGTCGGTGAGTTCCGCAAGCTCCTGGGCGTCCAGGTAGTTCGAGATGGAATTACTTTTCAGAGCCGTGGCGTCGGGATGGCCGTCCTCGCGCTCCGCCGGGCCGCCGCCCTTCTTGGCGAAGGGGAGGAAGCGCTCGCTGCGCAGGTCCAGCATGCCCTTGAACCGGCCGCCGGAACCCGCGGGCCAGTAGAGCGGCGCCGGATCCAGGGCCAGTTTGGAGGCGATCTCATCGAGCAGCGCGAAGGGGTCCTGCGCCTCGCGGTCCATCTTGTTGATGAAGGTGACGATCGGGATGTCGCGCAGGCGGCAGACCTCGAACAGCTTGAGCGTCTGCGGCTCGATCCCCTTGGCCGCGTCCAGCACCATGACCGCGGCGTCGGCGGCGGTCAGCGTGCGGTAGGTGTCCTCCGAGAAGTCCTCGTGGCCCGGTGTGTCCAGCAGGTTGAACATCAGCCCGTCGTGGTCGAACGTCATGACGCTGGCGGAGACCGAGATGCCCCGCTCGCGTTCGATCTTCATCCAGTCCGAGCGGGTCCGGCGGTTCTCGCCGCGCGCGCGCACCTGCCCCGCGGCCCGGATGGCGCCGCCGGCCAACAGCAGGTTTTCCGTCAGCGTGGTCTTGCCGGCGTCGGGGTGGGAGATGATCGCGAAGGTTCGCCGCCTCGCCGCCTGGGCGGCGACCCCTGGGCGGGAATTGGCGGCCTCGGCGGCGGAAGAGGTGGTCATGGGCGGCAGGTAGCCCTGCCCGGCCCTGTTTCGCAAATGCGGGCTAGGCCGCCAGCCTTTGCCAGATCCGGCGGTCGGCGCTGATCGCGTCGAGCCGGCCGTTCTGCTGCAGGGTGTAGAGCTCGGCCATCACCTCGAACTGGCAGTTCAGGAACCGCACGGTGACCTCTTCCGGCAGGCAGCGCAGCGACGGGGCCACGAACAGGGCCGCGTTGATCATCGGGGCCTTGGCGGACATCAGCGCCGCCAGCCGGCGCCCCCGCTCAGGGCCGGTGCGCTGCAGCTTCGGTTCGGCGGCATAGAGCTCCTGGCCCATCCGCAGGATCGCCGGAAACGCCAGCCGGCTCATCCGCCGGCCGTCCAGCTGCGCGTCCATGGCCACGCCATCGAGGCGGAAGACGACGTCGTTCAGAAGGAAAAGCATGCAGGACTTGGAGCTCGGGCCGCCGGGAAGGCCTTGTCGCACGCCAAGCTTTCATCGCCGTTCACGAAGGCGGTTAATCGTGACCGGGGCTCCGCGATCAGCCTTTTTCGACCGGCTCGGTCAGGAAGTGCCGGCCCTGGCGGTCGTCGATCTCCACCACCCAGATATCGGGGTCGACCCGCGCGGCGCGCTCGACATAGGCGTCGAGGTCCGGCTCCTGGTCCGAAGGGACGGGCTGCATCCAGACCCGTTCGCCGTCGAGGCGCGTGGCCTCGGCGTAGAGCCGCGCGACGCCTTGCGGCCGGTTCAGCACCTTGACCAGCACGGCGCCGGCGCGGGCGTCGCCCTTGCGGATCACCATGCCGAAGGCGCCCGACAGTTCGGCCCGGCGGATCAGCGCGCTGACCCAGATGTCCGTGGAAAGCAGAATGGCTCGTATCCCGTCCTGACGTCGGCCGAAGCGGGCGGAAGATGCGGCCCCGCTAACGGGATGGCAACGCTCGCGGGTTAGCTTTGCAATTGGTCCAGCGACCAGAAGAAAACGGAAGACGCATGAAGAGCTTGCGCAGAAAAGCGCAGCCGGCGTCTCGATGGATGGGGTTGGTGTTGGCGGCGGGGGTCGCCGCGCCCGGTCTCGCGCAGGCGGGACCGGCGGACCTTTTCTACGAGCGCGCGGTGATGTCGGCCGCCGATGCGCGTTGCGGACTGTTCGCGCCCGAGGTGGCCGCGGCCCTGGCCGCCGCGACGGCCCAGGCCCGCGGCGCGGCTCTGCGCGCCGGGACCTCCTCCGACAGCCTCCTGCAGACCGGGCAGGCGGCCCGCGCCGCCGCGGCCGGCGTCGACTGCCGCTCGCCGGACATCGCCACGGCCGCGGCCCGGGTGCGCAGCGCCTTCGCCGGTTTCGCCAAGATGACCCGCCTGACCTACGCCGGCGACCTCGCCGACTGGCAGGCCGACCGCAACATCGGCCGCACGGCCCGCTGGCGGCTGGTCCAGGAAGCAAGCTTCGGCGCCGACCGGATGGCGTTCGGCCTGGCCGGCCGCGACGGCGCGGGCGTGCTGATCGCCGCGGCGGATTTCGCCGACGGCGCCGAGCCCTATTCGGCGCGTCTGGTGCTGCGCGACGTCAGCCGCTCGAGCCAGCCCTATCTCGACCGGTTTGGCCGCGGATCGACCGCGCGCCTGCCGCTCACCAAGCGCCTCCCGCCGGTCAGCGGCCAGAAGGCCTATAGCGCGGCCGCCCGCAGCGCCGCACCGGACGACCTGATGCCCAAGGGCCGCGAGTCCGGCTGGGCCTTCCGCTTCCCCGACGCCGCCGCCCAGGAGCTGACCAAGCTCGACCCCCGCGAGGCCGTGGCGGTGGACTTCCTGTTCCCGGGCGACGTGGTGCGCCGCGCCTATGTGGAAGTGGGCGATTTCGCCGCCGGCCGGGCGTTCCTGCAGGTCGCCGCCCGCTAGGGCGCCCGGGCCGCCTAGGCTTCCAGGCTGACGCCCATGTGCTCGGGGTCGGCCATGGCCATCAGCACCGGCATCCGCACGGCGACCGTGGTCCCCTCGCCCAGCACGCTGTCGATGGTCATTTCGCCGCCGTGCAGGCGGGCGAAGGCGCGCACCAGCGACAGGCCAAGGCCCGAACCGGCGTGCCTCTGGTCGGCGTCGCCCGCCTGCTCGAAGGGCCGGCCGATCCGCACCAGGTCCTGCGGCGAGATGCCCACGCCGGTGTCGCTGACCAGGATCTCCAGCATCCCGGCCGCCGGACGCGCCGTGACCGTCACCGATCCCCCCTTCGGCGTGAACTTGAGCGCGTTGGAGATCAGGTTGAAGGCGATCTGCTTGATCGCGCGCCGATCGGCCTCGGCCTCCAGCGACTCCGCCGACAGGTCGGCCCGCAGGTTGATCCCGGCGCGCTCGGCCTGGCCGCGCATCAGGCGCAGAACCGCGGCGATGGCGTCGCGGGCGTCGAAGCTCTCGCGCGCCAACTCGAACCGCTCAGCCTCGATCTTCGACATGTCGAGCACGTCGTTGATCAGTTCCAGGAGGTGCGATCCGCTCTCGTGGATCAGTTCGGCGTATTCGGCGTAGCGGTCCGACATCGGCCCGAACAGCCGCTGCCGCATGATATCGGAGAAGCCCATGATGGCGTTCAGCGGCGTGCGCAGCTCGTGGCTCATATTGGCCAGGAACCGCGACTTGCCGGCGTTCTGCTGTTCGGCCTGCTCGCGGGCCGCGTCCAGCTCGGTCTCGCGGGATCGCTGGGCGCGCGCGTCGCGAAGCGCGCCGACAAGCCTCGTCGAACTCATCCGGCGCACGGTCAGCACGCACCAGCCCTGCGGGTCATGGGCGGGCACGAAGGCGGCCTCGGCCGAGCCATCGGCGGCGGCGCGGGTGAGCGCGTCCTCGACCGCCGCGCGGTCCTCGGCGGAAACCAGGTCGCCCAGGCGCCGATCGGGAAGGTCCCGGGTCTCCAATCCCGCGGGCGCCTCGCCGAACGCCTCCAGGATGCGGCCGCCGGGATAGAGCGCCATCAGGAGCTGCGGCTGATGGTCGAGCGCCTCGCGCAGCTCGAGCTCCGCCTCGCGCGCCCGGGCGTCATCGCCCCGCGCCTTGCCCTGCAGGGCGATCAGCCCGGCCGCCAGGCTCATGCCCGTGGTCCCGAGCGCCAGCAGGCTCAGCCAGTTGAAAAGACCCGTAGGCGGCCTCGGCAGGGTCAGGAAGGCTGCGCCCAGCGCCGCGACGGCCGCGGCGGCCACGCCGGCGGCGGCCCCAAGGGCCAGGAGCTTCGGCCGGCCGAACGCCGCGCCTGCCGCGAGCGGCGCAAGGCACCAGGCCGCCAGCGGCCCCGCGGTCCCACCGGTGAGCAGGCAGGCGAGGGTTCCGGCCAGCGCCCAGGCCACGATGGCCAGCGCCGCTCCGCCTTCGCCGGCGACCTCGGCCAGGAAGGCCCCCAGCACGCCCGCTGCGCCGACGCCGCCCAGCGCGATCCACTCGGGCTCGGCCAGCTGGCCGCCGCGCAGGGCGAGCGCGCTCACGGCGGCGGCCACCACGACCGTCCAGGCCAGGTGCCAGCTCACTGCGAAACGACGATCGCCGCCCGCAACCGCGCGGGAGCGCGGGCGTCTGTTGAAGCTGGTCAGCGTCAAGCCTGCTGGGTCATCTGTGCGCCGGACATCCCTCTAGCTTAGCCTCACGACAATGTCCGTGTAAGGGCGCTCGCCTCCCGGGCGACCTGGGTCCTGTGGAGCGTCCTGTGGAGCGAAAGGAAATCGTAAGCGCAGCAGGGCACACTGCGGCTCCGTAAAAACGAAGGCGCCCGCCTCCTCATGCCCCCAGCGGCCGAACCCGCAACTGCGCCGCCCGAGCCGGACGACGCCGAGCGCGCGCCGCGAACGCCGGCGGACATCGCCGCGCTCGAGGAGCAGAAACGCGCCTTCCTGCGGCTGGTCAGCCATGAGCTGCGCACGCCGCTGAATTCCATCCTCGGCTTCTCCGAAATCCTCGCGGCCGAGCTCTACGGACCTCTGGGCGCGCCGCAATACAAGGAATACGCCGAGATCATCGGCGCGAGCGGCAAGAAGCTCCTGAAGCTGGTCAACCAGGTGCTCGAGATCGGCCGGCTGGAGGGCATCAAGCTCGACGTGCGGCCCGAACCCCTGGAACCCGCCCTCGACGATGCGATCGCCGGGGCCGCGGCGGACTTCGACGGCCGCGGCGTGCGTCCGCGCCTCATCGCCCCCGCCACCCTGCCCCTGGTGCTGGCCGACCCCTGGGGCCTGCGCACCGTGCTCACCCATCTGCTGCAGAACGCCGCCCTCTTCTCGCCGGACGGCGGCGAAGTGCGCGTGCGGGCCGAGGTCGTCGACGGCCAGGTCGAGGTCTGGATCGAGGATGACGGCGAAGGGGTCGATCCGTCGGACCTGCCCCGCCTGATGCTGCCGTTCGAGCAGGGGGAGAACGCCCTCGTGCGGCGCGCGGAAGGCGCGGGCCTCGGCTTGACGATCTGCGAAAGCACCTGCCGCGCCATGGGCGCGCGGCTGCTGCTGGTCTCGGCGCCCGGCAAGGGCATGAGCGCCCGCGTCCGCCTGAAGATCGCCTAACGGCCGGTTGCGGAAGGCGCCCGTCCCGCTTAAGTCGCCGCCATGGGCATCGAAGCCGAACTCGCCGAGCTCTCTGCCGAGTTCGAGGTCCTGGGCGACTGGGAAGAACGCTACCGCTACGTGATCGACCTCGGCCGCGACCTGGCCCCGCTCAGCGACGCCGAACGCTCCGACGCCAACAAGGTGCGCGGCTGCGCGAGCCAGGTCTGGCTGGTGACCGAGCCGCAGGCCGATGGGACGCTGGCCTTCCGCGGCGATTCCGACGCCCACATCGTCCGCGGCCTGATCGCCATCCTGCTGCGCCTCTATTCCGGCCGCGGCCCTGAGGAAATCCTCGGCTTCGACGCCCCGGCCGCCTTCGCGGCCCTGGGCCTGAGCGGCGCGCTCTCGCAGCAGCGCTCGAACGGGTTGGCCTCGATGGTCGCCAGGATCCGCCGGGACGCGGAAGCCGTGAAAGCCTAGGCGGCGCGGATGCCGCTGTGCATCTGGCTCATGCCGACCACGGCGTCGAGGCCCAGGATCATGTCCACCTCGTCGCCATCGGACGCCAGCGGCAGCCGCAGCCAGAGGATCGACAGGTGCGAGGCGCCGCGCCAGGCGAGGTTATGCACCCCCACGGCCGGCCGGCGTTCGCTGACCACCTTGCCGAGCTCCACGCGCCAGTAGTCGGCGGCGGCGGTGTTGTAGATGTCCGAAAGGCTGCGGCCGGTGATCTCGCGCCCATAGACGCCGTAGAGGCCGGTGCCGGCCAGCCGCATGCGGTAATCCAGCGGATCGGAGACCACGTCGATCAGGCTGACGGTGGGCAGCAGACGCTTGATCCCGGCCGGGTCCAGGTGCCGCCGTCCAGGCAGCCGGGGGCCTTCCCTCAAAGAGGCCCAGTAGGCGAAGAGTTCCTCATGCGCGCGTGCTGCAGCGCCGGGAGCCCCTATCTGCGCCGCCATGTGCAGATGCCCTAGCAACCAGTTGGATTCACAACGAATCGGTTATCGCCGATCGAGCGAATCGGCGGCAAGAAAAAAAGGGTTAACGGCGGCGTTTTTGGCCGGATTGCGGCCTCAGAGCGAAAGCTTGACCGGAGACGCCCAGTTCGTCGGATCGATCGGCGTCGCGCCCTGCACAGCGGCGCCCTTCTCCGTCGGCAGCGCCAGCATGTTGATGGACACGATGCTCCCGAAGATGTCCTGGCGATTGCCGTTGAAGTTCTCGGCGCTGAACAGCGGCGGCAGGTGCCAATAGAGGGTGTAGTCCATGTCCGCGATCAGCGAGATCACCTCCTGCTGGTGCGCCTGGCGATCGTTCTCCACATAGAGGATCGGCCGGTGCTTGCGGATCGTCTCGGCCGCGCCGCGCAGGACCTGGGCCTCGAAGCCCTCGACATCGATCTTGATCAGATGGCAGGCCGCCAGCTCCAGGCTGTCCAACGGGATCGCGCGCACCCGAAGGCCGGTCGCGCCCTCGGCCTGCACCGAGATCCCGCCGAAATTGCCCTTCGCGCCATAGTCGAGCGGCGGGATCACCACGAAGCCGGCCGCGTCTCCGCAGGCCTCCGGATAGGCGAAGGCGTTGCGGATGTCGTTCAGGGCCAGGTTGGCGCAGAGGATCTGGAACACCCGTTGCTGGGGCTCGAACAGGTAGAGCGGGCCGGGGAAGCATTTGCGGGCCAGGGGCACCGAGTGGGTGCCGATGTTGGCGCCGGCCTCGACCACCGTCATGCCGGGCCTGACGAGCTGGTCGAGCAACTCCCACTCGCCGACGCTGAACTCGCCATAGGCTTCGAGCGAGCCGGTGATGTACTGATCGCCCGCCAGCGCCATCATCGGGCCGTGGCGGGTCTGTAGCGTCTTGGTGTCGGAGCCCGGCATGGCGGCTGTCAAACCTGAGTTTCGGTCCAGGCTCAACTCCAAACGCGCGCAAGTTCCAAACGGAAACGCCCGCCGAAGCCGGCGGGCGTCCCCAAACTCAAGGATGCGGCCCGCCGGAGCGGACCGACCCGATCCTAGCGCTTCTTGCGCGGCGCCTGACGGCCGCCTTGGCCCAGGCCCATCTGCTTGGCCAGGTCCGAGCGCGCCTTGGCGTAGTTCGGCGCGACCATCGGATAGTCTTTCGGCAGGCCCCACTTGGCGCGATATTCCTCGGGACTCATATTGTACTTGGTCCGCAGGTGCCGCTTCAAAGACTTGAACTTGCGGCCGTCCTCCAGGCAGATCAGGAAGTCGGGCGTGATCGAGCGGCGGATCGGCACCGCGGGCTCCTTCGGCGCGGCTTCCGTCGCCTCGCTGCCCGACGAGATGCCGGCCAGGGCGCGGTGCACGCTTTGGATCAGTCCCGGCAGGTCAGCCGCTGTGACGGAATTGTTGCCCACATAGGCGGAGACAATATCCGCCGTCATCTCGATGACTTCCGACTTCTCATCCATTCTTGTTTTCCATAGGAACCGCGCCGTTCGAGGGCGCTGATTTGATTCACGAGATCAGTAGCGAGGTCATTATAGGGAACTTTTCCAGAGCACAAGCACACAAATAGAGCTGATTTCACCGAATCCGCCGAACTCTCCAGGTCGAAACAGATTGTTGAATTGAAATAACGGGTTTGGCCGAGTAACTCGGATCGCTCTACCTGGAGTGACGAGGCCGCCGTTACGCTAGCTGAAGTCCGGCGCGCGCCATTGCGCCCAGATGTCGGGCAGGTCGCTGGAGATGCGATCGGGGAAGGCTGCCGGCCGTTTTTCGAGGAACGAGGTCACGCCTTCGCGCGCATCGCCGGAGCGGCCGCGCGCCTGGATTCCGCGGCTGTCGGCGCGATGGGCTTCCATCGGGTGGGCGGCGCCGGCCATGCGCCAGATCAGCTGGCGGGTGAGCGCCACCGAGACCGGGGCGGTATTGTCGGCGATCTCGCGGGCCAGGGCCATGGCCGCCGGCAGCAGGTCCGCCGGCGCGTGCAGCGAGCGCACCAACCGGCCGTCGAAGGCCTCCTGCGCCGGGAAGATGCGGCCCGTGTAGCACCACTCCAGCGCCTGCTGGACGCCGACCAGGTGCGGCAGGAACCAGGACGACGCCGCCTCGGGATTGAGCCCGCGGCGGGCGAAGACGAAGCCATAGCGCGCCTCGGTCGAGGCCAGCCGGATGTCCATGGCGAGCTGCATGGTGGCCCCCACGCCGACCGCCGCCCCGTTCACCGCTGCGATCACCGGCTTGAGGCTCTCGAAGATGCGCAGGGTGAGCAGGCCGCCGCCGTCGCGCTGCACGCCGTCGCGCTGGCGGGCCGCCCGGTCCTCGCCGCCGCGAGCCTCGTAGTCGAAGGTCTGGGCCCCGGCCGACAGGTCCGCCCCGGCGCAGAACGCACGGCCCGCCCCCGTGACGATCACGCAGCGCACCGCGTCGTCCCGGTCGGTCTCGTCGAACGCCGCGATCATGTCGCGCATCATCTGGGTGTTGAAGGCGTTGAGCTTCTCCGGCCGGTTCAGCGTCACCGTCGCGACGCCGTCCTCTACGGCATAGAGCAGGGTCTCGAACGTCGGCGCGGCCATGGTTTCCTCCTTGAGCTTTGCGCTCATGCCGCCTGCTTGACGGACGGTAGGTCAAGGCCCGCTATAGCGACTGAACGAAGATAAGTTGGCGGCGGCTTCCAGCGAGCTTGGGAGCTAGGCGGCCACGGGAGAGGAACATGCACCCCAGCGTCCACGCCAAGGCCAATCCCGACAAGCCGGCCTTCATCATGGCCTACTCGGGCGAGACGGTGACCTACCGCGAGCTGGACGAACGCTCGAACCAGGGCGCGCATCTGTTCCGCAGCCTGGGCCTGCAGACCGGCGACTCCGTCGCCTTCTTCATCGACAACCACCCGCGCTACTACGAGCTGCTCTGGGCCGCCCAGCGGTCGGGCCTGCGCTTCACCTGCCTCTCCTCGAAGCTGAGCGCCAGCGAGGTCGAGTACATCGTCAAGGACTGCGAGGCGAAGGTGCTGGTGGCCTCGCCCGCGACCCTGGAGATCGCGCTCGCCGTCGCGCCTGCGATCCCCGACGTCGCCAAGTTCATGGTCGGCGGCGAGACGGAGCCGTTCTTCAGCTTCGAGATGGCCCGCGCGGGCTTCCCGACGACGCCCATCGCCGACCAGTCCGCTGGCCGCGCCATGCTCTATTCCTCCGGCACCACCGGGCGGCCCAAGGGGGTCAAGCGGGCCGGCGTGGTCGACCCGGCGATCGACGCGGTCAACCCGCTCGCCAGCCTCGGCCAGGCGCTCTACGGCTGGACGCCCGACAGCATCTATCTGTCGCCGGCCCCGCTCTATCACGCAGCCCCCCTGGGCTGGTCGATGGCCGTCCAGTCGATGGGCGGCACCGTGGTGATGATGGAGCGGTTCGACGCCGAAGACGCCCTGCGCTTCATCGGGCAGTACGGGATCACCACCGCCCAGTGGGTGCCGACCCATTTCGTGCGCATGCTGAAACTGCCGCAGGAGATCCGCGCCCGCTACGACGTGTCGTCCCTCAAGGCGGTGTTCCATGCCGCCGCGCCCTGCCCGGTGCCGGTCAAGGAACAGATGATCGCCTGGTGGGGCCCGATCGTGCACGAGTACTACGCCGGCACCGAGGGCAACGGCTTCTGCATCATCAATTCCGAGGACTGGCTGGCCCACAAGGGTTCGGTCGGCCGCGGCCTGATGGCCCAGGTGAAGATCTGCGACGAAGACGGCGAGCCCCTGCCGCCCCGCGCCGAGGGCATGGTCTTCTTCGAGGGCGGCGGCCAGTTCGAGTATCACGGCGACCCGGCCAAGACCGCCGAGAGCCGCAACAAGCACGGCTGGACGACGCTCGGCGACGTGGGCTGGGTCGACGAGGAAGGCTACCTCTACCTCACCGACCGCAAGAGCTTCATGATCATCTCCGGCGGCGTGAACATCTATCCGCAGGAACTGGAGAACGTGCTGATCGGCCACCCCAAGGTCGCCGACGCCGCCGTGGTCGGCGCGCCGGACGAGGAGATGGGCGAAAAGGTCGTGGCGGTGATCCAGCCGCTCGACTGGGCCGACGCCGGCGACGAGTTCCGCGCCGAGCTCATGGCCTACGCCCGCCAGCATCTCAGCCACGTGAAGTCGCCCCGGGTCATCGACTTCATGGCCGAGCTGCCCCGCCACGCCACCGGCAAGCTCTACAAGCGCCTGATCCGCGACGCCTACTGGGGCAAGGACGGCGCGCGGATCGGCTGAGCCGTGCTAGACGAAGCTTCGAAATTTCAATCTTGGGAGAGACGAATGAACCCGGTGGAGATCAAGGACCTGCCCGGTCTGATTGGGACGGAAGTGGGCGTTTCGGACTGGCTGCTGGTCGATCAGGCCCGGGTCAACATGTTCGCCGAGGCCACCGGCGACCACCAGTGGATCCACGTCGACGTCGAACGCGCCACCCGCGAGATCGGCGGCCCCATCGCCCACGGCTATCTGACGCTGTCGCTGATCCCGTTCCTCGGCCAGGGCATGCTGCCGGTGAAGGGCGTCACCCGCGGCATCAACTACGGCTCCGACAAGGTTCGCTTCATCAACATGGTCCGGGTCGGCAAGCGCGTGCGCATGCGCCAGAAGCTGATCGGCGCCGAGCCCAAGGCCGGCGGCATGCAGCTGAAGAACGAGTGCACCATCGAGATCGAAGGCGAGGACAAGCCCGCCTGCATCGCCGAGACGATCTCGATCGTCTACGGCGGCTAACCCCCCTACTGCGGCGTGGCGGCCTCTTCGGCGGAGGCCGCCTTCGCGCCCGTCATCACCGACTGGCTGGCCACCTCGGTGACCGGCGCGGCGGGGTCGGCGATCAGATCCAGGGTCTCGCGGATATATTTGGCGTTGGTCACGATGCCGATGCCCAGCCGCTCGCTGTTCAGCTCGACCTGCTGGGTCAGCAGCCCGGCGATGAACTCCACGTCCGGATGCGGTTGCCCGGGGTCGACGGACGAGCGGCGCGTCGGCCCGCTCATGAACACCGGTCCGCCCGAGTTGCCCGGGAAGACGGCGAAGTCGAGCAGGAAGGTCGGGAAGATCTTGGCCGGCGCGATCGGGAACGACGCCACCTTGCCGGCGCGCAGGATCGGGAAGCCCGCCGGGTTGGCCGCCAGGCCGCGCGGGAAGCCCAGCGCCATCATCTCGTCACCCGCGCCCACCTGGTATTTCGAGAAGGTGTCGTCGGCCGCCAGATAGTCCTCCGGGATCGCCGCCTTGGTGAAGGCCTCGGGCGCGGTGATGGAGATCGCCGCCACGTCGCGCGACGGGTGATGGGTCCACAGCGCATGGCCCTTGTCGTCGCGGATCTTCAGCGGTTGGGGCGAATAGCTCCAGCTGCCGTCGGGGTTGGCTGTGCGGTAGCCGATGCGGGCGTTCTGGCCCGGCATCTTGTCGAACACATGGTTGGCGGTGACCAGGATGGTGCGGGGCTTGCCGTCCGGGCCGTTCTCGGAAATCAGAAAGCCAGTGCCGACGGTCCGGGTGCCGTCGCCAAGCGGTTGCTCAAGCTGCACAGTCGCCTGCATCAGCTGCGCGGACAGATCGATGACCATGTCGGTCCCCGAAAACTCTGGATGCCCCTCGCGTCTGCGCGCGATCTCGATATGCCGACAGTGAATCACTCGAAGGTTGCCGCCAAGATAACAGGGGGCCGCAGGCTTGCGGCAGGGTGACGCGCGCACGGGAACGTGAAGCTTGAGACCCGGCGGCCGGCGGCGCATTTAGCGGCCATGACCAAGCCTGTCCCGCCGCTCGCGCCGAAGCGCCCCCACCGCATCGAACAGCTCGGCCGCGCGCGCGTCGACGACTACGCCTGGATGAAGGACGAGAACTGGCAGCAGGTGCTGCGCGATCCCAAGACCCTGCGCGCCGACGTCCGCACCCACCTCGACGCCGAGAACGCCTACACCAAGGCGATGCTGGCTGAGACCGAGGGCCTGCAGGCGCAGATGTTCGCGGAGATGAAAGGCCGGATCAAAGAGGACGACAGCTCCGTGCCCGCGCCCGACGGGCCGTGGGACTACTACGTCCGCTACGACCTGGGGGCCCAACATCCCATCCACGCCCGCCGGCCGCGCGGGAAAGCCGCCGGCGAACAGGTGCTGCTGGACGAGGAGGCGCTTTCCAAGGGCAAACCCTTCTTCCAGGTGGGCGCCGCCAGCCACAGTCCCGACCACGCCCTCTACGCCTGGGCCGCCGACGAACAGGGCTCTGAGTACTACACGGTCCGGGTCAAGGACCTGGCGACCGGCCAGGAACTCGGAACGCCGATCGAAAGCGCCTACGGCGACTTCACCTTCTCACCGGACAGCCAGTGGATCTTCTGGATCTGGCGCGACGAGAACGCCCGGCCGTCCAAGGTCTTCCGCCGCCCCGCGGGCGGGGGTGAGGACGTCCTGGTCTATGAGGAGCTCGACGAGGGCATGTTCCTGGGCGTCGGGACGGCGTCGGACGACAGCCACGTCCTGATCCATGTCGGCAACCAGGAGACCACCGAGATCTGGCTGATCCCGGCCGCCGACCCGACCGCCGCGCCTGTCGTCACCGAACCCAGGGTCGTCGGGGTGAAGTACAGCCTCGATCACTGGACCGACCGCTGGGTGGTCCGCACCAACGCCGACGGCGCGGTCGATTTCAAGCTCGCGGTCTCGGATGCCGCCGTCCCCGCCAAGGCTGCCTGGCGCGACTGGATCGCCCACCAGCCCGGCCGCTACATCACCGGCTTCGCGGCCTTCGCCGGCCACCTGGTCCGCGCCGAGCGGGTCAATGCGCTGGACCGCCTGGTAGTCACCGGCCGCGACGGGACGGAGCACGAGGTGGGCTTCGGCGAGGAGGCCTATGCGCTCAACCTCGAGGGCGGCTACGAGTACCAGACCACCACCGCCCGCTTCGTCTACCAGTCGCCGACCACGCCCCGGCAGACCTACGACTACGACCTGGCCACCCGCGAGCGGACCCTGCGCAAGACCCAGGAGATCCCCTCCGGCCACGATCCGGCGCGCTATGTCGCCCGCAGGCTCTACGCCAAGGCTCACGACGGCGAAGAGGTGCCGGTCACCGTCCTGATGCTGAAGGACACGCCGCTCGACGGCTCCGCCCCGCTGCTCCTCTACGGCTACGGCTCCTACGGCCACGCCATGGAGCCCAGCTTCTCGATCCGCAATCTCAGCCTCGTCGACCGCGGCTGGATCTGGGCCACGGCGCACATCCGGGGCGGCTCCGACAAGGGTTGGGGCTGGTTCCTCGACGGCCGCAAGGAGAAGAAGCCCAACAGCTTCACCGACTTCATCGCCTGCGCCGAACACCTCATCGGCCAGGGCTATGGCGCCAGGGGCCGGGTCGCGGCCTACGGCGGCTCGGCGGGCGGCATGCTGATGGGGGCGGTGGCGAACCTCAGGCCCGAGCTCTGGGGTGCGATCATCGCCGCGGTGCCCTTCGTCGACGTGCTCAACACCATGAGCGACACGACCCTGCCGCTCACCCCGCCGGAGTGGCCCGAATGGGGCAATCCGCTGGAGGATCCCGCCGCCTACGACCTGATCGCCGGCTACAGCCCCTACGACCAGGTGAGCGCCCAGGCCTATCCGCCGGTGCTCGCCACCGGCGGCCTCTCCGATCCGCGCGTCACCTACTGGGAGCCGGCCAAGTGGGTCGCCAAGCTGCGCGAATTTTCGGCGGGCGAGGCTCCGATCCTGCTCAAGATCAACATGGAGGCCGGCCACGGCGGCGCCTCGGGCCGGTTCGACTTCCTCAAGGAGATCGCCCTCGACTACGCCTTCGCCGTCTGGGCGCTGGAGAAGGGCTGGGAAAAGGCATGATCGTTCGGCCCGCGACGTCCGCCGACGCCGAAGCGCTGGCGGCCATCTATGGCGACGCCGTGCTGAACGGCTTCGGCACGTTCGAGGAGGAGGCGCCCTCCGCCGACGAGATGGACCGTCGTCGCCGGGTCATCGCCGACCAGGGCCTGCCCTACCTGGTGGCCGAGGACGCAGGCCGGGTGCTGGGCTTCGCCTACGCCGGCCCGTTCCGCCCCCGCGCCGCCTACCGCTACACCCTGGAGGACAGCGTCTATGTGGCCCCGGACGCGGCCGGCCAGGGCGTCGGCCGCGCGGTGCTCACCGCCATCATCGCGGCCTGCGAGGCGCTTGGCGTGCGCCAGCTGATGGCGGTGATCGGCGACAGCGGCAACGCCGCATCCATCGGCCTGCACCGTTCCCTCGGCTTCGAGCAGACCGGCGTCGGACGCAGCGTCGGCTTCAAGCACGGCCGCTGGGTGGACATCGTCCACATGCAGAAGCCGCTGAACGGCGGTGACGGCCTCGAGCCGGATGGCCCCGGCGTGAAACTGACCGGCCACTGACCCCGCGTCCGTTTAGGTGGGACAAATGTCATTTCCGCCGCTGCGGGGGTGGATCACCATGGGTCGGCCAAGGACTCAGTCGCGGCCATCACGGAGCGTTCCATGCCCACCACCACCTCCCCCTCTCGGCGCGGCGTCCTCAGGGGCGGCCTGTTCGGCGCGGTCGGCGCCTGCGCCTGCGTCGCCGCCGGGTTCGCCGTCGCCGCCGACGCGCCGCCCGGGAGCAAGTTCGTCTGCCCGCCCTGCGGCTGCGACTCCGACGGCAAGCTCTTCGATGCGCCCGGCGCCTGCCCGTCCTGCGGCATGCCCCTGATCGCGGCGCCCAAGCCCGAGCCCAAACCCGACGCGCCGCCCCCGCCGAAGAGCTGAAACCGATTTCCTACTAAAAGTTTAGTTGACGTCCCACGCGCTCTGGGATCACCCTCAAGTCCGAAGACTTTAGGAGATAGAGCGTGGCGACAACAGCCCGGCGAGCGGATGGCGTCCTGACGCCTCTGGAACTGGAGATCATGCAGGTGCTGTGGGACGGCGGTCCCGGCACGGTGGCGGCCGTCCAGCAAAAGCTCGGCGGCGACCTCGCCTACACCACCGTCCAGACCATGCTGACGGTGCTGCTGCGCAAGAAGAAGGTCCGCCGCACCCAGGCCGGCCGCGCCTTCACCTACCAGGCCGCCGTCAGCCGCGAAGGCGCGACCGGGACCGCGCTCAAGGACATGGTCGCCCGCATGTTCGGCGGCTCCAGCGAGGCGCTGCTCATGGCGCTGATCAACACCCAGCAGATCACCCCCGAACAGATCGCGCGCGCCTCCAGGCTGGTGGCCCGCGACAGCGACGAGGACGCCGGCTGATGCAACAGATCCTGGCGAGCTATCTCCTGAACGCCGTCTGGCAGATCCCGGTCGTGGCGGTCTGCGCCCTGCTCATCTCCCGCTTCGCCGGCCTTTCGCCGGGCGCGCGCAGCCGACTGTGGCTGGCGTTCCTGGCCGTGGCCGGGATCCTGCCGGCCGCGCCGCTGGCCGCGCTCCTGCCGCAGGCGAGGCGCAGCGTCGCCCTGGTCCCGGCCGGCGAAAGCCTCGCCGCGCCTCTCGCGGCCGCGCCTGCCATCCTGCCCAGCACGGCGGCGCCCGCGCTCAATCTCGCCCCCTGGTCGGCCCTGGCGATGACCGCCTTCGTCGCGGTCGTGGCCCTCGCCCTTGTCGCCCGCCTGATCCTCGCCGGCCGCGCCGCGCGCCGCCTGGTCCGCCAGGCCCGGCCCGCCATCCTGCCGGCCGAGGTCGCCCGCGCCCTGGACACCCTCGCCCGGGCGCATGGCCGCTCGACGCCGCCGGTGCTGCGCTCCGCCGACGTGCCGAGCCCCGCCGTGGTCGGCGCGCTCAGGCCCGCCATCCTGATCCCGGACACGCTCGCGGCCAGCGACCAGGACCTGCGCGCGGCTCTGCTGCACGAGCTGGCCCACGTCCTGCGCCACGACTACGCGGTCAACCTCGCCTGCGAGGTCCTGACCCTGCCGGTCTCCTGGCACCCGGCGCTGCTGGCGATCAAGGCCGGCGTCCGGCGCAGCCGGGAACTGGCCTGCGACGCCATCGCCGCCCAGGCCATGGCCTCGCAGAAGACCTACGCCAAGTGCCTGGTCTCCCTCGCCCAAACCCTCAGCGTCCCGGCCGCCGGCCGCGGCGCCCCCGTCCACTCGGCCTTGGCCGTCGGCCTCTTCGGCCGGAGCGATCTGGAGGATCGTCTGATGCAACTGATGAAGCCCCGGGACATCGAAGGTCCCTTCGTCCGCGCCGCCCGCCTCTGCGGCCTGGCCGCGCTCGGCGCCGGCGTCCTGGGCTCAGCCGCCCTGTTGCACGTGACCCCGGTGTTCGCCCAGCCGGCCACCGCGCTCGCCGCGACCCAGGCCGCCGACCAGGCTCAGGCCGACGCCGCCAAGCCCGAGCCGAACGACGCGCGGGCCGGGACCATCACCTCTCGCCGCGGCGTGATCATCACCTCCCGCCACGCGCACCACCGGCACAGCTGGACGATGGCCGACGGACAATCGATCACCGTGATCAACGGCGACGAGCGGGCGCTGACGCCTGAAGAGCAGCGTCGCATGGAACAGACGATCCGCGACGCCGAGGCCAAGGCCGCCCAGGCCGAGGCCCGGGTGAACTCGCCGGAGTTCAAGGCGAAGATCGCCGCGGCCGAGGCCAAGGCGGCCGCGGCTGAGGCCATGGTCAACTCCGCGGAGTTCAAGGCCAGGATCGCTCAGGCCGAGGCCGCCGGGGCGGAGGCCGAGAGGCGCGTCAACTCGCCCGAATTCAAGGCGCGCATCGCTCAGGCCGAGGCCAAGGCCGCCGCGGCCGAGCGGATGGTCAACTCACCGGAGTTCAAGGCGAAAATCGCCAAGGCCCAGGCCCGCGCCGAAGCCGCGGAGAAGATGGTCAATTCACCCGAATTCAAGGCCCGCATCGCCCGCGCCGAAGCCCATGCGGCCCGCGCCGAGACCGAGGCCCGCGAGTTCGAAGAAGACGAGGCGCGCCGGGCGCCCTGATCCGCCTCAGACGCCGAGCGCCGCCAGCAGGACGCGGCCGCTCATATAGACGATGATCAGCGAGCCGGGCGTCCAGAGCGCCGCCCGCACATCGTGGGTCTGGGCGCTCAGATAGGCCGCGAAGTGCGCGAACCGGGTCGCCGCATAGCCGTAGAACAGCCACTGGGCAACGACGAGCGACGGGCCGGTCAGCACGAACAGCAGGCCGGCGGCCAGGAAGAACGGCAGGTTCTCAAGGTCGTTCTGCTGGATCCGCCGGATCCGCTCCACCCGGTCGTCGGGCTCGAGCTGCCTCGAGTTCGGCTCGGGATTGAGCGGCGTCTTGCGCAGATCCTCCGGCGAGCGGTAGCCGCCTTTCGCCTGCGTCATCCGCACGACGGTCAGCCACGACATGGCCACTGCCTTGAGGATCATCAGGCTCGCCGCGACCGCATAGGCCGCGAACACCGGATCGTGGAGGTTGAGCTTTTCCACCGAGGCTTCCTTCCGCCAGACGCAGGCGCGTCACCGCCCGCAAGCTTGGCCATGCGGCGACCATAGCGCCGAACGCGGTGACGGGAAGGATTGGCTGGGGAACTAGGACTCGAACCTAGAATGACGGTACCAAAAACCGCAGTGTTACCATTACACCATTCCCCAGCAGGAACGGGCGCGAGGGGGCCCCGCGCGGAGGCGTCGAGATAGCGCAGGAGACCCTGCGATGCAACGTCCCGCTGACCCTGCCTAGGCCGCCTTGCGGGGCCATAGACCCTCCTCTATAAGGCGCGCTCCAAAGTCGGAGTGTGGCTCAGTCTGGTAGAGCACCGCGTTCGGGACGCGGGGGTCGCAGGTTCAAATCCTGCCACTCCGACCAATTCCTTTTTCCGATAGCCGCGGGGGCCACTCGCCTCCTAGGGGCAGTGCCGTTGACTCCGCCTGTCGCCAAGCCGACGGTCGACGGCAAGTATCCTTTAGGGGCGTCGGATCATGCGTAGGTTGGGGTGGGCTGCGCTTAGCGCGGCAGGCGCGATGGCGCTCGCTGGCCAGGCGAACGCCGCGATCATGATGGCGACCTACACCGGTACGATCGCCGGAAACGCGACCCTGGACACCGCAGGCGTCTTCGGGACCGCCGGCGCCGATCTTTCGGGCGCGGCCTTCACGACGACCTATCTCTACGACACAACGCTCGGCGGCTTTATCCCCTTCGGCAACGCCGCGCAGCTCGGGTTCTACCGGGAGGGCGGCCCAGGCATCGTGCCCGTCTTCGGGTCTCTCGCAGCCGGGCCGACGTCCCCCATGACCAGCGCGAGCCTTGTGATCAACGGGGTCACGCTGTCGATCGGCGGCGATTTCGCCGGCCTCGACACCCGGAGCCTTGCAACCATCTCGACGGACAACATCGCCCACGGCGCCGCGGACAGCACGTCAACCTGGTTTCTCGACAACATCTTCGACCTCGTGGACGTGCCGACCGGCGACAACGCCAACTTCAGCGGATCTGACCCCTCGGATTCCAGCACAGCGCGCGCCCAATTCCACGACATCAATCTCAATCTGACGGGCCTGGACCGCACCATCGCGATCACCTGCGTCAGCAACTGCCCGGCGGTCCCGGAGCCCTCGACCTGGGCGATGATGCTGGTCGGCTTCTTAGGCCTCGGCGCGGCCCTCCGGCGGCGGCGGACCACCCTCGCCGCGATCTGACCGGACGGCCGACGGCGTTTCCTCGCCGCATTGTGGACAAGCTCCCCCGGCTTGGTTCACCACCCTCATGATGTCGCCCCTGCGCAAACTCCTGGTGGCGGTCGGCGTCGTCCTCAGCCTCGCCGCCGCCGCCAATCCAGCCGCCCTCGCGGCCCGCCCCGCCCGGCACGCGTCCAGCGCCATCGGCTATTCGCGCGACGCCCAGCGGGTGCTGACTGCGGCCCGGGCGGCGGCCGGCGGCGCGGGCTGGAACTATCTGCGCGGCTGGCATGAGACCGGGCGCATGGGCGGCCTCGCCTACGAGAGCTGGTTCGATCCGCTGCGCTACGGCATGCGCATCGAGACCCAGGAGCCGGGCGGCGTCCACGTCCACGGCTTTAATGGCCAGGGCGAGTGGGAGATCCTGCCGAACGGCGAGGTGCACGGCGGCGACGGCCTGCCGACCGTGGCTGCGGCCCGCACGACCGCCTTCCTGGCGGTCTACGGTTTCTTCTATCCCGGGCGGTTCGACGCCCGCGGCGGATACCTGGGCGTGAGACAGGCCCAGGGCCGCGCCTTCGACGTGGTCGAGGTCAAGCCCTATGGCGGACAGGCCCGCGAGCTGTGGTTCGACCGCCGCACCCATCTGCTGGGCCGGATCGTCGCGCGGGACGGAGGCGCGCCGGCCGCCGTCGAGGTCTCGGACTATCGCAAGATCGGGCCGGTCCAGGTCGCCATGCGCTTTGCGGTCGAGGGCGGCGGCGGAGCCGATCGACAGGTGGAAAGCCTCACCTTCGTCCCGACCGACCGCGACCGCTTCGGCCTGCCGCGGCCCTGAGCCGGCCAGCCCTTTCGCGTGACGCTGTAAGACTTTCGCGGGCCGGGAACGCCTCCGCGGAGCTAGCGTTACCGTAGAGGGTCGGAGAGCAGCGCCATGCGCCATGTCCAGGTCGATCGGCGCAGCGTCCTCGGCTTCAGCGTGCTGGCCTTCGCCGCCCCGCTGGCGAGCTCGGCGGCCCAGTTCACCGCCACGGGCCTCGCCTGGTCGCCCAACACCGCCGCCTGGCCGACCGCCACCGACCTTCGGGCCGGTTATGTCTTCTTCACCGCCGACGAAGCCGCCTTCATCGAGGCCGCCTGCGCGCGCCTGGTGCCCGCCGACGCCACCGGCCCCAGCGCCGTGGAAGCCGGCGTCCCGCTCTTCCTCGACCGCCAGCTGGCCGGCGACTACGGCAAGGGGAGCCGTTGGTACATGCAAGGCCCCTTCGGCAAGAGCACGGGGACCCAAGGCTACCAGAGCAGATACCCGCCCGCCGGGCTGCACCGCGCCGCCATCAAGGCGATCGGCGGCCACCTCACCCAGAACGGCGGCCAGCCCTTCCATAAGCGCGCCGCCGCCGACCAGGACGCCTTCCTCAAGGACCTGGAGGCCGGCAAGGCCGACCTCGGCGGCGAGGTCGACGGCAAGGCCTATTTCGCGCTGCTGCTGCAGAACGTGATGGAGGGCTATTTCTCCGACCCGATCTACGGCGGCAACCGCGGCATGGGCCCGTGGAAGATGATCGGCTTCTCCGGCGCCCGCTACGACCAGCGCGCCTATGTGCTTTCCTACGGCAAGCCCTATCCCCTGCCGCCGGTCGGCATCGGCGGCCGGCCGGCCTGGTCGGCGAAGGGCTGAGCTCATGGCGACCAAACTCCCCTCCGTCGATGCGGTGCTGATCGGCTTCGGCTGGACCGGCGCGATCATGGCCCAGGAGCTGACCGAAGCCGGGCTCAATGTGCTGGCCATCGAGCGCGGCGACTGGCGCGACACCCCCACCGACTTCTCGCCGGCCTTCGCCCAGGACGAGCTGCGCTACTATTGGCGCCACGAGCTGTTCCAGCGGCTGAACCACGATACGCTGACCATCCGCAACAAGACGAGCGAGACGGCGCTGCCCATGCGCCAGCTCGGCTCCTTCCTGCTGGGGTCCGGCGTCGGCGGGGCCGGCGTCCACTGGAACGGCCAGGTCTGGCGCTTCCTGCCCTCGGACCTGAAGGCCCGCAGCCACAACCTCGAGCGCTACGGCAAGAAGGCCGTGCCCGACGAGATGACCATCCAGGACTACGGCGTCAGCTACGAGGAGCTGGAGCCGCATTACGACAAGTTCGAATATCTCTGCGGGGTCTCCGGCAAGGCCGGCAACCTGAAGGGCGTGATCCAGCCGGGCGGCGACCCCTTCGAGGGCCCCCGCGAGCGCGAATACCCCAACCCGCCGCTCGACATGCCCTATGCGCCGAGCCTCTTCGGCAAGGCCGCGGGCGAGCTCGGCCGCCACCCCTTCCCCCATCCCGCCGCCAACATGAGCCGCGCCTACACCAACCCGCTGGGCGTCCAGCTCGGCCCCTGCACCTACTGCGGCTTTTGCGAGAAATACGCCTGCGGCAACTACGCCAAGGCGAGCGCCCAGACGACCATCCTACCGGTCCTGATGCGCAAGAAGAGCTTCACGCTGAAGACCAACTCAGAGGTCCTGAAGATCAACCTGTCGGCGGACGGCAAGACCGCCACCGGCGTCACCTATCTCGATGAAAAGGGTCAGGAATTCGAGCAGCCGGCGGAGATGGTCGTGCTCTCCGCCTACATCCTGCACAACGTGCGCCTGCTGTTGCTGTCGGGTATCGGCAAGCCCTACGATCCACAGACCGGCGAGGGCGTGGTGGGGCGCAACTATGCCTACCAGATCACCTCCTCGGTGAACGTCTTCTTCAACGACAAGATCCTCAATCCGTTCGTGGGCGCCGGCGCGCTCGGGACCATCGTCAACGACTTCAACGGCGACAACTTCGACCACTCGGGGCTGGGCTTCATCGGCGGCGGCTATGTCGGCGTGCTGCAGACCGGCGCGCGGCCGATCGAGACCCACAACACCCCCGACGGCGTGCCCAAATGGGGTCAGGCCTGGAAGACCGCGATCGCCCGCGACTACCTGAAGACCGCCACCATCTCGACCCACGGCGCGGTCATGGCCCACCGCGGCAACTACCTGGACCTCGACCCGACCTACAAGGACGCGCTCGGCCGGCCGCTGCTGCGCATGACCTTCGACTACACCGACAACGAACACAGGATGTCCGACTACCTGACCGACCGCGCCGCCGAGATCGGCAAGGCCATGGGCGGGCGCGAGATCAAGACCAACTACCGCAAGGGCTCCTGGGACGTGGTCCCCTACCAGACCACCCACAACACCGGCGGGGCGATCATGGGCGACGACCCGAAGACCAGCTTCACCAACAAGTACCTGCAGAGCTGGGACGTGCCGAACCTGTTCGTCCTCGGCGCCACCGCCTTCCCGCAGAACGCCGGCTACAACCCCACCGGCACGGTGGCCGCGCTCGTCTACTACGCCGCCGACGCCATCAAGGCCCGCTACCTGAAGGCCCCGCACCAGCCCCTGGTCCAGGTCTAGGGCGGTGGGGGGCCTGCGCATCCATCCGCTGTTCGCCGCGGTGATCGGCGCGAGCCTGGCCGCGACCATGCCGGCCAGGCCCGACGCCCAGCAGCTTCCCGCGCCCGCCGTCGCCCTGCCCGCCCTCACCCTGCCCGTCGTGGAGACGGCGCAGGTCGCCCAGGGCCGCTACCTGGCCGTGCTCGGCGACTGTTCGGGCTGCCACGACCGCCCGGGCGGCCAGCCCTATGCCGGCGGCGTCCCGCTCCCGACCCCCTTCGGCACGATCTACTCGGCCAACATCACCCCGGACCGCGAGACCGGCATCGGCGCCTGGACCGCCGAGGACTTCTGGAACGCCATGCACCGGGGCGTGCGCGCCAACGGCGCCAAGCTCTACCCGGCCTTCCCCTATCCCTACTTCACCCACGTCACGCGGCCGGAGTCCGACGCGCTCTACGCCTACTTCCGCACGGTAGCGCCGGCGAGCTATCGGCCGCCCGCCAACAAGCTGCCGTTCCCGCTGAACATCCGCTTCATGGTGACCTTCTGGAACGCGCTCAACTTCAAGGAAGACCGCGCGCCCACCACCGGCCCCTCGCCCGGCGAGCACATCGTGCGCGGCCTCGGCCACTGCGGCGCCTGCCACACGCCGAAGACCTTGCTCGGCGGCGACAAGGCCGACCACGCCCTCGAAGGCGGCAAGCTCGACAACTGGTTCGCCCCGGCGCTCAATTCCGACGCCCGCACCGGCCTTGGCGCCTGGTCCGAGGCAGACGTGGCGGAATATCTGAAGACCGGCCGCAACGCCCGCGCCAACGGCTCGGCCTCCATGGCCGACGTGATCACCCACTCGACCTCGAAGATGGCCGACACGGACCTCACCGGCATCGCCGCCTATCTGAAGGCCCAGCCCAACCACGCCGCGGCCGCCGCCACGCCGGCCCCGGACCCCAAGGTCATGGCCATCGGCGAGGCGATCTACGTCGACGAATGTTCGGCCTGCCACGCCGCCGACGGCAAGGCCGCGCCAACCTATTTCCCGCCGCTGCCGGGCGCCGCGGTGACCCAGTCGCGCGACCCCACGACGGTGATCCGCTTCATCCTCTCGGGGACCCAGACGGTCGCCACCGACGCGCGGCCGACGCCGCTCTCCATGCCGAGCTACGCCTGGAAACTGAACGACGCCCAGGTCGCCGCGGTCGCCACCTACGTCCGCAACAGCTGGGGCAATGCGGCGCCCGCCGTCACCGCCTCCCAGGTCGCGGGGCTGCGCCGCAAGGTCGCCGCCAAGCCCGTCCAGAAGCCCTCGGCCAGTATTTGACGCCCCTCCCCGCCGCCGGTCTTTGCGCTGCCGGAATAGTGTGCGAGACGCGGGCGCTCAGCCTTTGAATTCCCCGTATTCGGCGAGGCGCCCGGGTCTTCCATGAAACAGTTCCTGATCACCGCCGCCGGGGTCTTCGCGGGCCTGCTGATCTTCATGGTCGGCGTGCCGTTCGTGCTGATCTCCATGGCGGCGGCGGCGGCGGGGCCGGCGCCCATCCCGTCCAAGGCCGTGCTTGAACTCGACCTGCGCGATCCGCTCACCGACCAGTCGCCGCAAAGCCCGCTGGCCGGCTTCGCCCGTGGCGGCCATTCGGCCATGTCGATCATCGAGGGCCTGCGCCGGGCGGAGAAGGACGACCGGGTGAAGGGCGTCCTGGTGCGCCTCCCCGAAGGCGGCGTCGAGCCGGGTCTCGCCGACGAATTGCGCCTGTCGATCAAGCACTTCCGCGCGTCCGGCAAGCCGATCATCGCCCACAGCCAGGGGCTATATCCCTCCGGGGTGATCACCGCGACCTACATGATCGGCGCGGCGACCGGCGAACTCTGGATGCAGCCCGGCGCCTCGTTCCAGGTGACCGGCCTCGCCAACGAGGACCTGTTCTTCAAGCGGCTTTTCGACCGGTTCGGCGTCAAGGCCGACTACGAGCAGCGCTATGAGTACAAGAACGCCGTCAACGGCTACCTCTACGACGACTACACCCCGGCCCACCGCGAGGCCGAACTCTCCTGGCTGGGCTCGGTCTACGCCACCGACATCGCCGCCGCCGCCGCCGACCGCAAGCTCGATCCGGCGGTCCTGAAGACCGCGCTGGAGGCCGGCCCCTACCTCGCCGAGGACGCCGCGGGCCTGCATCTGATCGACCATGTCGGCCAGGTGCACGAGGCGCAGGAGGCGCTGCTCAAGCGGGCCGGCGCCGACGCCCAGATGGTCGACTTCGAGGACTACGCCCACGGCCGCGCGCCGCGCGAGCGGGGCATTGGGCCCGCGGTGGCGATCATCGAGGGCGAGGGCGATATCGTCGACGGCGAGGACCAGGGCGCAAACCCGTTCCGCGGCGGCTCCAGCATCTACGCCGACGACCTCTCCGACGCCTTCTACGCCGCGATCAAGGCCAAGGACGTCAAGGCTATCGTCTTCCGGCTCAATTCGCCGGGCGGTTCCGACACCGCCTCGGAGGAGATCCTCGCGGCCATCCGCGCCGCCAAGGCCGCCGGCAAGCCGGTGGTGGTCTCCATGGGGACCTATGGCGCCTCGGGCGGCTATTGGGTCTCCTCGGAAGCCTCGGCGATCGTCGCCGAACCCTCGACGCTGACCGGCTCGATCGGCGTCTTCGGCGGCAAGTTCGCGATCGGCCAGGCGGCCGCGAAGCAAGGCGTCGACATCCGCCAGCTCACCGTCGGCAGCGACTACGCCGGCGCCTTCGGCATGGGCCAGGAGTTCACGCCCAAGCAGCGCGCGGCCTTCGCCCACTGGATGGACCGCATCTACGAGAACTTCGTTGAGCGCGTCGCCGTGGGCCGCAAGCTGTCCCCCGACCGGGTCCACGAGATCGCCAAGGGCCACGTCTGGACCGGGGTCCAGGCCAAGGACCTGGGCCTCGTCGACGAGATCGGCGGCTTCTACGAGGCGGTGGCCAAGGCCAAGAGCCTGGCCAACATCACCGGCGAGGCGCGGCTGAAGCGCATGTCGCCGAACGGCTCGTCCTTCGAGGCGCTGCAGAAGATGCTGGGGGTCTCGGCCTCGTCGGCGCGGACGCTGGCGGCGGCGGCCTGGGTGTTCGGCGACCCGCGGGCGCAGGGCATACTGGACGAGCTCAGCCAGGCCCGGCTGCGCAGCCAGGGCGCCATGGTGCTGGCCCCGACCCGCGTCCGCTAGGCCCCTAGAAGGCCGGGCGGGGCTTCCGGTCGCCCGGCAGGGCCGGGGTGAAGATCACCTGCTTGCGGCCGAAGTCGAGCGTCACGTCGTGGAAATGGCGCAGCACGTCGACGCCGATCAGGATCGCCGGCCGGTCGGCCAGCTTCCACAGGTCGAAGATGTGCAGCTGGGCGAAGATGCCGATCACCTCGTTCACCGCCATCCCGCCCAGCCTGAGCGTCGGCAGGGGCGCGAACTCGCCCATCGCGGTCTGGCCGGTGGCGCTGATCAAGGGCACGGGGGCGAGCTGCACGCCGAAGTCGGGCCGCGCCCGGACCACCGCATCGCGCAGCGCGCGGTTGCCGACCGTCACCTGCGAACCGGAGTCGATGAAGGCGCTGACCGGCACCACGCCGACCTGGGCGTCGAGGATCACCAGCTGGCCGTAGCGGTAGGAGGCGCCGACGCGGATCGGGTCGACGTGGCTCGGGATGCGGGAATTGGAGTCGCGGCCGACCTCGGCTCCTGCCCCGGAATTGCTGATCTCGAAGCGGTTCTGCGCGAAGTCCAGCGACATGCGCCGGCCATGCAGGATGTCGACGCCCAGGAGACCGTCGGCGCCCAGCCGCGCGCGCGGCACGACCGGCAGTTCGAGGGCGGAGGCCACCACCTGCCCCACCGCCAGTCGCCGCACCGACGCCATGTTCGCGGGCTCCACGCCGGCGATCCCATGGACGTCGGCCTGGCCGGCCGACGGCAGGCCGCAGGTCGCGGCGACCTCGGTGGACACGACCGATCGGTTGGCGCCGGTGTCCACCACGAAGCCGAAGGGGCCGTGGCCGTTGATATAGGCCGGCACCACCATCCGCTTGGCGTCGTCGAAGGCGGTTTCCAGCCGCGCGGCGGCGTCCGGCGCGCCCGGGGGCCGGGGCGTGGGCTCGGTGTCCAGCAGGTTGACGGAGATCACCGGGCGCGGCGGCGTCGCGGCGCAGGCGCTCAGCAACGCGGGCGCGAGCGCCGCCGTCAGGCCGCGCCTGGACCATCCTTCCCCTGACATTCCGACTCCCTTTGCGCCGCAGCTTGCCCGGCGGGGCGGCAAAGCGGAAGGCCGCTCGGTCGCCGGGTCAGTCAGCAGGATAGCCGAACCGCTCGATCCAGGGCTGGAGCACGGGCAGGACGCCGGCCATCTCGCCGGCGTAGCGCCGCCAGGCGCCGATCCCTTCGGCGGTCAGGCCACGCGAGATCTGCGCGCCGCTCGGCGTGGCCACGCCACGATCCTGGACGCGGTCGGCGAAGCCGCGCAGCGCCTCCGTGAACGGCAGGTCCAGGAAGCCGCAGACCTCGCCCGCCACGGCGTCGAACGCCTCCACCAGGCGCTCGTGGCGCACGACCAGCGTCGACAGCCCGAGGTCGTCCAGCCGCTCGCCGACCTGCATGGCCGCGTCGTAGAACCCCGCGGCGCTGGGGAGCGTCAGCAGCTGGTACATCGGCGCGTTCATCGCGAACCGCCGGCGAAAGGCGCTCAGCACCACGTCGCGCGGGTCGCGCCGGGCGAACAACACCTTGGCCTCGGGGAACAGCTTGGCGATCATCGGCAGGCGGAAGGTATTGAGCGGCAGCTTGTCGACGAACACCTTGCCCGCCGGCCTCGCGCCCTCGCGCGACACTCGCTGCCAGTAGGCCGCGCGCAGGCGGGTGATCTCCGACTGCGGGGCCTGCGCCAAGGCCGCCAGGTCCCGCGGCTGTCGGCCGTAGGCCTCGATGGCGTCGGCCAGGGTGTCGCGCTCCTCCAGCGCCTCGACGTCGGGATGGCTGGCCAGCACCTGTTCCAGCAGCGTCGTGCCCGAACGCGGAAAGCCCACGAGGAAAACATGGCTCCGCGCCGTCCCGCTCGGCGGCTGGGGGCCCGAGGCCCAGGACGAGGCCGGCATGCTGTCCAGCAACGCCACCGTCTCGCGGGCCTGGTCCAGCGCGCTGGGGCCCGCCGCGAACCGCGAGGCGTAGGCCGACCGCAGCCCGTCGTTGCAAGCCCTATAGGCCGCGAAGGCCTCGGCCGTGGCGTCCTGGGCGTCGAGGATGTCGCCGATCAGGCCGTTCGCCAGCGCCTGCTGCACGGGCGTCGCCCGCGGGTCGGCGATCAACCGGCGCAGGCGCGCCTCGCCGTCCGCGAACCGGCGCTCGGCGAGGTCGGCCTGGGCCAGGACCATCAGGGCGTCGGGATAGTCCGGCTGGCCCGCGACGACCTGTTCGGCGAGCGCGCGGGCCTCGGCGTGCCGTCCGCGGCGGCTGGCGAGCGAGGCCAGGCCCGAGAGCGCCGCCAGGCTTCGCGGATCGAGCGCCACCGCCCGGTCGTAGGCCGCCTCGGCCCCGCGGATGTCGCCCATGACCTCCAGCGCCGCGCCGCGGGCCGCGTGGGCCGGCGCCATGGCCGGCTGGGCGGCGATCACCGCGTCGAAATGCGGCACAGCCGCCGCGTAGCGCTCCAGCCGGTGCAGGCACAGGCCCAGCGCCTGACGCAGGCCGATGTCCTGGGGCGCGAACGCGTGGCCGCGCTCCAGCAGGGCGAGCGCGTCCTCGAACCGCCCCTCCCGCTCCGGCCGGTCGGCGGCCAGGTTGAACAGCATCGGATGCTCGAGCCCCTCGGCCAGGGCGGCCTCGGCCATGTCCGCGGCCGCGGCGACATCGCCGGCCTGCAGGGTCGTGTGGATCGCGCGCAGCCGGGCCCGGTCGGCCTCCGGGTCGCGCTTGCGCCCGCCGAACGAGAGGCTGATCGGCCCCGAGCTGAATTCCGTCACTGCTTTGGTCCGCCCTGCTGATCGGCGCGGACCCTACCTGCGGCCAGGATGACGGCCAAGAAAAAGGGCGGCGGATTGCTCCGCCGCCCGATCTCTGGAGGTGGTCTGCTCGCGTTAGAAGTCGGCGGTCAGGCCCACGAAGATGTAGCGGCCCAGGGTGTCGTACATCTGGGCGTAGACGTTCTGGTTACAGGCGCCGGCCGGGCAGTTGGACGGGAACAGCTGACCCGTCGCCGGGTTGGTCGTGCCGCCCGAACCCGCGAGCGGCGGATCCCGGTCCAGGATGTTGTTGATGCCGACCCGGAAGGAATAGTTGTCCTTCACCTTGAAGGTCGCCAGCAGGTCCAGATAGCTGCGCGAGGACAGGGTCTTGTCGGTCGGCGCGACGTTCAGGGTGTGCAGCGCCGGTTGGCTGGACGTGCCGTCCACATCGACGCTGGAGAAGTAGCGCCATTGGGCCGACAGGCCGAGGTTGCCGAAGAACCCGTACTCGAACGGCGTGTTCCAGGTGACGCGCAGCTTGTGGCGCCACTTGGGGTTCGGGTTGGCGGACCCGCCCAGCGTGGTGCAGGTCGAGCCGTAGAGGCCCGCGCAGTCGATGGCCGCGGTGCCGTTGAGGACCGTGGTTTCCAGCTTGTCGAGCCAGGTGCCGACGAAGTTCGCCGAGACCGAGCCCGCGTTGGACAGGCCGAAGGTGTCGAGCCCGGTGCGGTAGCTCGCGTTCACGTCGACGCCCGAGGTGTGCAGGGCGCCTTGGTTGATGACGGTGTCCGTCACGAAGCCCTGGGTCGACTTGATCGAGCCGATGGCGTCGCGGTGAACGAGCGAGCAGAAGTCCGGGTTGGTGCCGTTGACGCAACCGTTGAGGATCACGTTGGCGCCGACGTTGGAGATGTAGTCCTGAACCTTGATGTCGAACCAGTCGACGGTCAGGTTCGCGCCCGGCAGGAAGCTCGGCGACCAGACCAGGCCCACGGTGTAGGTGTCGGAGGTTTCCGGCTTCAGGTTCGGGTTACCGCCGGTCTGGCCGTTGTACTGGCTGGCCGGGTCGGGCTCGAGGGCCAGAACCTGAGCGGTGGTGAGGCCGAACAGGGTGGCGCAACGGGCGACGAGCGCGTTGCCGGCGGTCAGGCCGGCGCAGGGGTCGACCGTACCGTCGAGCACCACGTTCTGCGGTGAGAACAGTTCCACCACGTTCGGGGCGCGGACGGCGCGGTTGTAGCCGGCGCGGAGGCGGACGCCGTCGACGATCGTCCAGTCACCCGACGCCTTGTAGGTGTTGGTCGTCCCGGCGTTCGAATAGTCCGAGAACCGGTAGGCGAGTTCGGCGGTGATGTCCTTGGCGAACGGCATGTCCTGCACCAGGGGCACGCGGGCTTCGCCGTAGAGTTCGTAGACGTCGTAGCCGCCGTTCACCGGAGGCTTGGCCGCGCCGTTGCCGTTCACGTCGCCGGTCGCCTGCGGCACGTCCGACTTGGAGTCGAGGTGTTCGCGGCGATATTCGGCGCCGATCGAGACGCCGATCTTGTCCATCGACCACGGGCTCTTGATGGAGTCCGGCAGCGAACCGACGACGTTGGCGCTGGCGATCTGCTCGATGATGTTGCCGCCCGAGAAGGTCGGGGCCTGCAGGTAGTTCAGGGCCGCAGGCGTGACGCCGCCGAGCTGGAAGGAGTTGTAGGGCACGCAGGCCGGGTCCGTCCCGTCGATGACCGACTGGCAGACGATCTGGCCGGCGGCGTTGCGCCGCGCGATCAGCGCCCGGTTGATCCGCGAGGTCAGGAAGTTGTTGTCCTGCTCCTGGCTCAACGACGTCTTGCCGTACTGCATGTAGGCGTCGTAGCTCCAGTCGGCCGCGAGATCGCCCTTCAGGCCGATGACGTAGCGCTGCTCCTGGTGTTCGAAGATCGTCAGACGACCGCCGCCTTCGACGTTCCGGCGGGCGACCGCGACGTTGACGTTGGTGGCGGTGCCGGCCGCCGCGCCGCAGAGCTGGCCTTGCTGCACCGCGGTCATCAGCGGGTTGTCGCAGTTGACGGCGAAGGTGCCGCCCGGTCCGGGACCGCTGGAGGCGAAGATGCCGCCGGGCGCGATCGCGGCCGTCGAGTTGTCGTCCATGAACATCAGGTCCGCGTAGGCCTGGAAGTGCGGATTGATTTCATAGTGGGCGAAGGCGCCCATGCCGTAGCGCTGGTCGGGGCGCTGCAGGTAGTTGGTCGGGGAGAAGTTGTAGACGTCGGCCGAGGTGCGGGCGCGGAAGGTGTTGCCCGGGCCCGAGGGGTCGACGATGAAGCTGCCGAAGCGGGTCGGGAAAGCCGTGCCCGAGCCGCCGCAACCGGCTTGCAGGAAGGTCGCGCCGGAGTTCAGCGTACAGGCCGTGTAGTCATAGCTCGAGGCCAGCACCGGGTTGATCTGCACGTGGGTGGCGTAGGCGGTGACGTTGCCCTTGCCGTCCGGGGCGTTGACGCCGATCGTGATGGACTCGGTGTCACCCTCGCCGCCCTTGAAGTCGCCGGGGACGATGAAGTTGTCCGGCACCGCCGCCCTGGAACGGGACTGGCGGACCACGTCGGAGACGCCGCCCTCATGTTGGGAGTGCTGGTAGATCGAGTACTGCGCGTCGAGGCGCACGCCCTCGAAATTGCGGTTCATGATGAAGTTGACGACGCCGGCCACGGCGTCGGCGCCGTACACGGCCGAGGCGCCGCCGGTCAGCACGTCCACGCGCTCGATGAGCGAGGGCGGGATGAAGTTCAGGTCGGCGGCGATCGCGCCGATGCCGGAGGTCGGGTTACCGGCCTGCAGGCGGCGGCCGTCGATCAGCACCAGGGTGCGGTTCGCGCCCAGGCCGCGGAGGTTGACGGTGGCGGTGCCGTTGGAGCCGTTGGAGACGTTGGAGCCCTGGGCCGCGAAGGACTGCGGCAGGCTGTTCAGCAGGTCTTCGACCCGGGAGATGCCCTGCGCCTTGATGTCGGCGGAGGTGACCGAGGTCACCGGCGCGACGCTGGTCAGGTTCGGCGTCGGGATGCGCGTCCCGGTGACGACGATTTCGGAGACCTCGCCGGACGCCGCGGCGGCAGCCGCGGCCGCGGAGGCGGAAGTCGCGGAGAGCCCGAGAAGGGCCGCGCCGCAGATCATCGAGGAGGCCAACAGGCGCTCCCGCGTGGAATTGATTTTCAAGGTCTACATCCTCCAGCGGTCGGCCTGTGACGGCGGACCAGCTCCCCAACAATGCATTCCCAGGCTCGCAGTCATGCCCGGTTACGGCGGAGTTACGAGTGTATCGAAGGCAGGGTCAACGAACATTAGCTTTCGGCAATGTTGCGGACGTCGACCTGTCGCATTCTGGTCACAGATTGTGCGGGCGACCGGCCAATCGCGCACAATTCGCCCCTTACTGCCGCATTCCGGCCAAAGGCTCGCCTCACCGAAGGACGATTGCCTGCGCTCTCCGGGGCGGCTTCAATGCCGCTCCGCGCGAGACTCAAACCCCGGGGCCGATTCCATGATCGTAACGAAGACTCACGCGGGGCTGGCCGCCGCAGGCTTCCTGGCCGCCGCGCTCGCCGCGGCCCCGCTGGCCGCCGCCCCGCCGGCCCCCAAGACCGAGGGCCGGGCCCAGGCGCTGCAGCACCTGATCGATTGCCGCAAGCTCACCGACAACACGGCCCGCCTGGCCTGTTTCGACGAAGCCGCCGCGGCCATGGACCAGGCCGAGGCCAAGGGCGACATCGTGGTCGTCGACCGCGAACAGGCCCGCAAGGTGCGCCGCCAGGCCTTCGGCTTCACCCTGCCCTCGCTGGCGCTGTTCGAGCGCGGCGAGAAGCCGGAGGAGATCGCCAACATGGAGGGCAAGATCACCGCCGCCCGGCAGAACAACGCCGGCAAGTGGGTGATCCGGCTGGAAGATGGCGCCACCTGGTCGCAGATCGACACCAACGAGGTGCCCAACCCCCCGCAGGCGGGCGACACGGTGACGATCCGCAAGGCCGCGATGGGCAGCTACATGATGTCGCTCGGCCACCACGTCGCGTTCCGGGCGCACCGGGACAACTAGGAACCCCGTCTCGCCCCCTCCACCATTCCCTCTTCGGGGAACGGTCCCCCTCCCCCGCTACGCGTGGGAGGCAAGCCTAGCGGTCCTGCGGGTCGATGGCGTCGCGCAGGCCGTCGCCGATGAAGTTGAAGCTCATCAGGGTGACCACCATCACCACCGAGGGGAAGATCAGCAGCCAGGGCGCGAGCTCCATGTCCTGCGCGCCGTTGGCGATCAGGGTGCCGAGCGAGGCCATCGGCGGCTGAACGCCGAGCCCCAGGAAGCTCAGGAAGCTCTCCGCCAGGATCACCGCCGGGATGGTCAGGGTCACGTAGACCACCACCGGGCCCAGCAGGTTCGGCACGATATGGCGCGCGATGATGCCGCCTTGGCTCAGGCCCGCGGCGCGGGCGGCTTCGACGAACTCCTTGTGCTTGAGCGTCAGCGTCTGGCCGCGCACGATCCGGCTCATGGTCAGCCACTCGACCGCCCCGATCGCCACGAAGATCAGGACGATGTTCGAGCCGAAGGTCACCATCAGCAGGATCACGAAGAAGATGAACGGCAGCGAATAGAGCACGTCGACGAAGCGCATCATCACCTCGTCGAGCCGCCCGCCGACGAAGCCCGCCACCGCGCCCCAGGCCACGCCGATCGCCAGCGACACCAGGGTCGCCACCAGTCCGATGGCCAGCGACACCCGAAGCCCCATGAGCAGCCGCGCCAGCAGGTCGCGGCCGAGCGCGTCGGTCCCGAACAGGTGGCCATGCTGCAGGGGCGCGAACCAGACGTCGGTCTTGTTCACCTGGTCATAGGCGTAGGGCGTCAGCGCCGGCCCGACGATCGCGGCCACGACCAGCAGGCCCAGCACCACCAGCCCCGCGACCGCGCCCCGGTTGCGCGAGAGCCGCCGGCGGGCGTCGTCCCAGAGGCTGCGGCCCTTCAGCGCCGCGCGCTCCAGTTGTTCGGACCCGCCGCCGGAGCCCGGAATGAGGATCGAGGCGCTCATCCGAGCCGCACCCGCGGGTCCAGCGCCGCATAGAGCAGGTCGGCGACCAGGTTCAGCACCAGGATCAGGCCCGCGTAGAAGATCACCATCCCCATCACCACCGTGTAGTCCCGCTGCAGGGCGCTCACGACGAAGAACTTCCCCAGGCCCGGCAGGTTGAAGATCTTCTCCACCACCAGCGAGCCGGTGATCAGGCCCGCACAGGCGGGGCCCAGGTAGCTGACCAGCGGCAGGATGGCGGCGCGCAGCGCGTGGCGCCGGACGATCCGGCCCTCCGACAGGCCCTTGGCGCGGGCGGTGCGCACATAGTTGGAATGCAGCACCTCGACCATGCCGGCCCGCGTCAGCCGCGAGATGATGGCGATCTGCGGCAGCGCCAGCACCGTCACCGGCAGCACCATGTTGATGAGCGCCCCGTCGCTCCAGCCCGCCCCCGGCAGCCAGCCCAGCTTCGAGGCGAAGGCCAGCACCAGGAGCGGCGCGGTCACGAAGGTCGGGATGCAGACCCCCAGCACCGCCACGGTCATCACGCCGTAATCCACCGCCCGGTTCTGCCGCATCGCCGCCAGCACGCCGAGGCTGACGCCGATCAGCCCCGCCAGCAGGATCGCCGAGCCGCCGAGCTTCAGGGAGACGAGGTAGTTCTCCCGGAGGATCTCGATGACCGACTTGTCCTTGTATTTCAGCGAGGGGCCGAGGTCGCCGCGCGCCACGCTCGCCAGGTAGTCAAGGTACTGCGCCCCCACCGGCTTGTTCATGCCGTACCGGGCCAGCACGTTCCTCTCGATCTCGGGCGAGAGCTTGCGGTCCATGTCGAAGGGGCTGCCCGGCGCCGCGCGCATCATGAAGAAGGCGAGCGTGACCACCAGGAAGAGCGTCGGGATCGCGACCAGAAGGCGCCGGCCGATGAAGCGGAACATGTGGCGGGAAAAGGCCCCTGGCTTGCGGGCCTTTGTCAGGCCGCGCATTGCGAAACTTCCACCGGCCCCCGATGATGTCAACGAAGGGCCCAACCCCAGACCTGACGAGCGCCATGACCGACTTCAGACACGTCACCGACGAGCTTTCCGTCGCCCCGCAGATCAGCGCCGCCGATGTGGCCGAGGCCAAGGCGCAGGGCTTCGTCGCCATCATCTGCAACCGCCCGGACGGCGAGGACCCCGGGCAGCCGACCGCCGCCGAGATCGCCGCCGCCGCCGAGGCCGCCGGCCTGACCTACGCGCACATCCCGGTGCGCGGCGCGCCGGGCCCCGCCGAGGTCGAGGCGATGCGCCAGGCGGTGGACGCGGCCGACGGGCCGGTGCTGGCCTATTGCCGCTCCGGGACCCGCTCCATCACCACCTGGTCGATCGGCCAGGCCATGTCCGGCGCCCATGAACGCGGCGAGCTCGTCGCGCTCGGCCGGGCGGCCGGCTACGACCTTTCCGGCGTGCTCGGCGGATGATCCCCTACGTCCGGGATATCCAGTTCGACTACGGCGCCTGCGACCAGGTCTCGCCGCTGATCCGCCGCGTGGTGGCCGACAATCCGGGGCCCTTCACCTTCAAGGGCACCGGCACCTACATCGTGGGCAAGGGCGAGGTGGCGGTGATCGATCCCGGCCCCGACCTCCCCGAACACCTGGCCGCCATCCTCAAGGCCCTCGAGGGCGAGCGCGTCACCCACATCCTGATCACCCACCACCACTCCGACCACTCCCCGCTGGCCGGCCCGCTGAAGGCCGCCACCGGCGCGACGATCTACGGCTGCGCGGTCGCCGGCCACGAGGAAGACGACACCGGCGAGGTGAAGATGGAGGCCGGCCACGACCAAGACTTCAAACCCGACGTCAGCCTCTGCGGCGGCGGCGAGGTTTCGGGCCCCGGCTGGACGGTGGAGGCGATCCCCACGCCTGGCCACACCTCGAACCACCTCTGCTACGCGCTGAAGGAGGAGAACGCCCTCTTCTCCGGCGACCACATCATGGGCTGGTCGACCACGGTGATCACCCCGCCCGACGGCGACATGACCGACTACCTGGCGAGCCTGCAGCGGATCCGCGATCGCAACTTCACGACGCTGTGGCCCACCCACGGCCCGCCGATCCGCGAGGTGACCGCGTTCATCGACGCCTACGCCGAGCACCGGCAGGAACGCATCGACCAGATCCTCGGCGCGCTGGCCGCCGGTCCGGGCCGGATCAAGGACCTCGTCCCGCGGCTCTATGCCGACGTCGATCCGCGGCTGTGGCCCGCCGCCGCCCGCTCCATGCTGGCCGGCATCATCCACCTGGTCCGCGAGGGCAAGATCATCACCGAAGGCGAACCGGGACCCGAGAGCGCCTACCGCCTGGCCTGAACAGGAGACGACCGTGAAGACATTCCTCGCCGTTTACACCGGTTCCCCGAGCGGGGCGCCGGCGGACCTCGACCCGGCCACCATGGCCAAGGGCATGGCCGCCTGGGGCGGCTGGATGCAGGACCACGCCGCGGCCGTCGTCGACACCGGCGGCCCGCTCGGCAAGACCAAGCGGGTCTCGCCGAGCGGCGTCGCGGATATCCGCAATCAGATGTCGGGCTACGTGGTCGTCCGGGCCGAGTCCCACGAGGCCGCCGCCAAGCTGTTCGAGGGCCATCCGCACTTCAGCATCTTCCCGGGCGACGGGGTGGAGATCATGGAGGTCCTGCCGATCCCGGGGTCCTAGAGCGCGCGCTCCAGCACCACGAAGCTGAGGTCGTCGCGCGTCGGCCGCCCGAAGCGTTGGTCGCCGTAGGGAAACGGCCGCACCTCGCCGGTCAGGGCATAGCCGCGCCGTTCGTACCAGGCGATCAGGGTGTCGCGGACATTGATCACGGTCATCTGGATGCGCCGCGCGCCGCGCGCCTTGGCGTAGTCCTCGGCGGCGGTCAGCAGGGTGCGGCCCAGCTTCCGGTCCTGCCTGTCGGGCCGTACGGAGAGCAGGCCCAGGTACCAGACCTGGTGCGGGCTGGGCTCAAGCCAGCAATGCCCTTGGAGTTCGCCTGCGGCGTCGCGCCAGATCAGGACCTGCGCGCCCGGCGCCGCCGCCAAATCCGCGCGCAGCACCGCCTCGGTGGTCCGCTCGCCCTCGAGGTAGCTCTCGACCGTCCAGCTCGATTGCGGCCCCGTCCCCCGATAGGCCCAGTTGCTGAGCGCCACGATCTCGGGGAGATCGCCTTCGGCAGCGGGCTCCAGCCGAACGCTCTCGCTCAAGCCGTTTCCTTGGCCTTGGCGCTCGGCAGGACGTAGCCCTTCATCCGTTCACGGATCAGCTTCTTGTCGATCTTGCCGGTGGCCCCCAGCGGGATGTCATCGACGAAGACCACGTCGTCGGGCGTCCACCACTTGGCGATCTTGCCTTCCAGGAAGCCCAGGAACTCCTCCTTCGAGGACTCCACGCCAGGCATCAGCTTGACCAGCAGCACCGGCCGCTCGTCCCACTTGGGGTGCGCCGCCCCGATCACCGCGGCCAGCTCGGCCTTCTCGTGGCCCACGGCGATGTTCTCGATCTCGATGGTCGAGATCCACTCGCCGCCGGACTTGATGACGTCCTTCGCCCGGTCGGTGATCTGCATGTAGCCGTCGGGGTCGATGGTGGCGACGTCGCCGGTGTCGAAGAAGCCTTCGTCGTCGAGGATCTCGCCGCCGTCGCCCTTGAAGTAGGCGCCGACGATGAACGGGCCCTTGACCATCAGCCGCCCGAAGGTGGTCCCGTCGTGCGGCAGGCGCTGGCCCGCGTCGTCCTCCAGCTTCATCTCGACGCCGACCGGCGGACGGCCCTGCTTCAGCTTGTAGCGCAGCTGGGTTTCCGGATCGGCGGCCGCGATCTGGGCTGTGGGCGAGGAGAGCGTGCCCAGCGGCGACATCTCGGTCATGCCCCAGGCGTGGGTGACGTCCACGCCGTACTCGTCGCGGAAACCGCGGACGATGGCCTCGGGCACCGCCGAGCCGCCGATCACCACGCGCTTCAAGGTCGATAGCGCGAGCTTGTTCTCGCGCATGTGGTTCAAGAGCCCCAGCCAGACGGTCGGCACCGCCGCGGAGAAGGTTACGCCCTCTGTCTCCAGCAGTTCGTAGACCGACGCGCCGTCGAGCTTCTGGCCCGGCATCACCAGCTTCGCGCCGGCCGCGGCGCAGGAGAACGCCAGGCCCCAGGCGTTGGCGTGGAACATCGGCACGACCGGCAGCACCGTGTCGCGCGCGGAGAGGTTCATCACATCGACGCCCAGGGTCACCAGGGTGTGAATGAAGTTCGAGCGGTGCGAATAGAGCACGCCCTTCGGATTGCCGGTGGTGCCCGAGGTGTAGCAGAGGCTCGACGCGGTATTCTCGTCGAAGTCGCCCCAGACGAACTCCGGCGCGCCGCCGTCCACCAGGGTCTCGAAGCAGAGCGCGCCCGGGAACGCCACGCCCTTCATCCCGGCCTCGTCGGTCATCACCACCACATGCTCGACCGTCGGCATCTTGGCGCGATGCTCGAGCAGGATCGGCAGGAAGGTCAGGTCGGTGAAGAGGACCTTATCCTCGGCGTGGTTGACGATGTAGCAGAGCTGCTCGGCGAACAGCCGCGGGTTGAGCGTGTGGCAGACCGCGCCCATCCCCATGATCGCGTACCAGGCCTCGATATGCCGGCCGGTGTTCCAGGCCAGCGTCGCCACGCGATCGCCGGGCCGCACGCCAAGACCCTTCAGCGCGCTGGAGAGCTTCTTGGCGCGGACGCGGACCTCGGCATAGGTGGTGCGCACGATCGGGCCCTCGACCGAGCGGCTGACGATCTCGCGGTCGCCGTGCCAGTTGGCCGCGTGGTCGAGGATCTTGTCGACCGTCAGCGGCCAGTCCTGCATCAGCCCCAGCATCCGAACTCCTCCTCAACCCCCGCCCTTTTCAGGCTTGCCCACAGGCTATTGTTATCAGTGGTCATAAGCAACGATCCCTCCCCTGAATGGGGAAGGCGGCGAGCGCGGCGGTACGGGTGGGACTATTCCAGGCGAACGGCGTCCGCTTCGTCGATCTGCCGCTGCAGTTTTCGCGAATATCGCCCGGTGCGGAGCCACATGACGACCGACCACGCCGCCAGCATCACCGCGAGGGGCGCCATGTTCAGCAGGCTCGCCCCCGGGCGAAGGGCGTAAGCGCCGGCGGCGATCATGACGAGGCCCAGCAGCACCGGGAGCACGAGAAGAAGAACCGACGTGCGCCGCATCTGCATCCGCCGGAGTTCGCGCCGATAGAACTCGAGGACCGCCGCGCCGGACGCCTCGCCGGGCATGCGCCCGGGGCGGCGCCGATAGGCCCAACCGGCGAACGCCAGCGCGAACAGCACGCAGGATGCGCACCCTGCCCTGATGATCCAGTTCGGCGCGTTCATCGCCGCCCAGCCGAACGCGGCGGCGAGAAGGGCGGCGTTTAGGCCGTTGATGACCAGCACCAGGCGGCTCTTGTTCTGGAACCGCTCCGCGCGCTTGCGGACCTCTGTGACGGACATGATCAGGTTCTCCGTGGGTTGATCTCGCCAGATGGCCTTGAGGTCTTGGTCTGGAGGTTCAGTCGTCATCGCGCCCTCCCTTCCGGAAGCGTCGGGCCAGGACGGCCTTGATGCGGTAGATGCGGGTGGCCACCGCGCCGGCCGACAGCCCGGTGACCTCGCCGATTTCCGCGGCGTCCAGGTCTTCCAGGTAGAGCAGCATCACCTGGGCGTCGGGCGGCTTCAGGCGCGAGATCATCTCCAGCATCCGGGCCAGGACCTGTCGCTCCCCCGCCGTCTGCTCCGGGTTGTCGCCGTCGGCTTGGGCGGCCAACTCGTCCAGGCTGGCCAAGGCCGCGCTGTTCTCGCGCCGCCGGCGAAGGACATGGGAGGCGCCGACATTATGGGCCACGCGATAGACCCAGGTGCGGACCGAGCAGTCCTGCGCGAAGTCCGCGAAACTGCGCCACAGGGCCGTGTGGATATCCTGCAGCAGGTCGCGGCGCAGCTCGGGGTCCGCCTCATAGGCGCGGGCCAGGCGTTCGAGCGCCGGCCCAAACGCGGCCGCCGCCTGCTCGTACCCCTCGTCCTGATCCCGACCCCCGACGCCCATTTCGATCCGCTTGTTCGGCCGCTTTCGTAGGTAGTCGGTCCGGCGCCGAGTTTCTCACATGAGCCGCTGCGGGCGGCGGTCGCTGCGCGGGCGTTCTCGAGTTCAGGTCGGCGGAGGCGGCTTGAGCGCGGCTATGGGCGCGTGCGGAGGCGCTCGCCGCGCAGGGTCGCCAGGACGCCGCTTCAGCCAGGCCTTCGCCGCCGCATCGCTGGCCTGGGTCGCGTCGACCTTCGTCCAGCTCACCGCATCGCCGCCGTGCCGCGCGATCTGGTCGTGCAACACCTCCAGGGTGGCGTCGGAGGCGTCGCCGACCCGGCTCGCCACCCGGGCCTCCAGCACCTCCAGCGGCGCCTCCAGCCAGGCGCCGTGGAACGGGACCCCGCATTCGGCGGCGAGCGCTTCGGCTCGGGCTCGGAGCGCCGGCTCGGTGAAGGTGGCGTCCAGCACCACCGCCTGGCCCGCCGTCAGCAGGGCGCGCGCGGCGCCGAACATCGTCTCATAGACCTCGGCGTAGAACTCGGCCGTGTAGATCTCGGCCGGGAGCCGATCGACCGGCCCCGCGCCGGCCAGCCGCTTGCGGGCCTCGTCGGTGCGCAGCACCACGGCGCCGGGCGCGGCCCCCAGCCCCGGCGCCACGCCGCGCGCGAACGTCGACTTGCCGGTGCCGGAAAACCCGCCGACCGCGGCCAGCACCGGCCGCGGCGGCGACAGGTGGGCGATGGCGGCGTCGACATAGGCCCTGGAGAGCGCGACGTCGCCCGCATGCATCGAGACGTGGGCCCGCACGCCGGCGCGAACCGCCAGCATCAGCGGCAGGGCGGCCAGGCCCTCCCAGAGCTGCGCCCCGAACCCGCGCGCCGCCTGGTCCAGATAGGCCGAGAGCACGCGCACCCCGGCGTCCCGCCGACCGCGGAAATCCAGGTCCATCAAGAGGAACGCCAGGTCGTACTGCACGTCGAGGTCGGACAGGAGATCGTTGAACTCGATGCAGTCGAACAGCACCGGCTTGCCGTTCTCCAGCAGGATGTTCGCCAGGTGCAGGTCGCCGTGGCAGCGGCGCGAGAACCCCGCCTTTGTGCGCGCGGCCAGCAGCGGCGTCTGGCGCGCGAGCTCGGCGTCGGTGAGCGCCAGCATCGTCTCGACGCGGTCCTCGCCAAGCTGGCTCTTCAGGTCACGCAAGAGGCCCGCGTTGGAGTTGATCGTCCAGGCGAGCGCGCTCAGACCCCCCTCGGGCCGCAGCGGCGCGGTCAGGTGGAAGCCCGCGATGGTGCGCCCCAGGGCCTCGGCCATATCCCCGTCGATGACGCTGGGATCGGCCGAAAGCACCGCCGCATCGTCGAACCGCCGCATCTCCAGCGCGTATTCGATGGGCCGGCCGGCGCCGTCCCAGGCCAGGCCGCCGTCGGCCTCGCGGGTGATGGCGCGCACGGCGCGGTAGATATCCGGCGCCGCCGTGGCGTTGAACGCCAGTTCCCGGTCGAGCGCCCATTTGCGCTTCTCCCGGGTCGAGAAATCCACATAGCCGAGGTCGACGTTGCGCTTCAGCTTCCAGGCCACCTCGCCGGCCAGGAAGATCCGCGCGCAGGCCGTCTCGATGGCGCGCTCGGAGTTGGCCTTCAGCCAGGCGACGATCTCGGCCTCCTGGCCCCTTTTTCCGGCAAGGTTGGAGCTCAAGGAAACAGCCTGGTGGTCGTCCAGCCCTGGCCGGCGCGCGTGAAGACCAGACGCTCGTGCAGCCGGAACGGCCGGTCGCGCCAGAACTCGATGGCCTGCGGCTCCACCCGCCAGCCCGACCAGTGCGGCGGCCGCGGGACCTTGCCCAGGCCGAACTTCAGCCCGAACTCGGCGATCTTCTTCTCGAAGGCCAGCCGGTCGGGCAGCGGCCGCGACTGCTGCGAGGCCCAGGCGCCGAGCTGGGCGGGTCTCGCGCGGGTGGCCCAGTAGGCATCCGCCTCGGCCTCGGAAACCGGCGTCACGGTCCCGCGCACCCGCACCTGCCGGCGCAGCGACTTCCAGTGGAAGAGCAGCGCGGCCTTCGGATTGGCGGCCAGCTCGCGGCCCTTGGCGCTCTCGACGTTGGAATAGAAGACGAAGCCGCGGGTGTCGGCGTCCTTCAGCAGCACCATGCGCACGTCCGGCAGGCCGTCGGCGTCGGCCGTGGCCAGCGACATGGCGTTGGCGTCATTGGCCTCCTTGGCCAGCGCCTCGGCCAGCCATGCGTTGAACAGCACGAACGGGTCGGCCTCGCTCAGCAGCGGCAGGGCCTCGGCCCCGGCCACCTGGCGCACATAGTCGTCCTCGGAAGGCGACGGCGGAATGAGCGTCTTTTCGGTCATCGCCGACGATATAGCCGAGGCGCGCGGGTTTCCGCGAGACCTTCGCGAGGCTTAACCGAGCCTTGACCATGTCGCGCCAATCTCACCCACGATGTCATTCGACGCGCCGATTTCCCTGAAGGCCGCCCGTGAGGTGCTTGGCGTGGGCCCGCTGGCCACCCCGGGCGAGCTGCGCCGCGCCTTCCGTGACGCCGCCAAGACCGCCCACCCCGACCGCCCCGGCGGCGGGGCCGAAAGCTTCCGCCGCGTGGTCGAGGCCTATCACCGCCTGCAGAACCTGCACGCGGGCCCCGACCGCATCATCCAGCCCCCGGCGCCGCGGCCGCCGGAACCCAGCGTCCTGATCATCGACCCCCTTACCGCGCTGCTCGGCGGCTCTGCGGAGCACCAGCGCGGCGACGGCCGCCGCGTCCGGGTTCGCCTGCCGGCCGGCCTGCGCACCACGGACACGGTCCGCGTCGCCGGCGCCGCCCTGACGGTCATCGTGCGCGGCGCGGCCGATATGCTGGTGCGCGGCGACGACCTGTGGCTCACCGTCGCGGTCACCCCCCAGATGCTGGCGGAAGGCGGCCGGATCGTCCTCGACACCCCCGTCGGCCGCCGCGTCGTGTGGCTGACCAGGAAGGCGGGCGAACGGCGGCTGGTGCGCCTGGTGGGCCAGGGCCTGCCGGCCCGCGGCGGCCACCGCCAGGGCCACCTATTCCTGCGGCTCTCGCCCAAGGCCGGCCAGGCCGACAAGGCCGCCGCCGTCCTGCTGCGCCGCTTCACCGCCGCCTGGGCCGCCTGAGGCCGCCCCGCCGGCGAAATGGCCTGACCGCGATTTAACTGAAGCCGACGGCAGCACCGTCCTAGGATCGCCCCCGACACGCAACGCGGGGAGCACGGCATGCGGCATATCCTTGGCCTTTTGGGCGCGGTCGCCGCAGCCTCCGGCCTGGCGGTAGCCGCCCAGGCCGGCCCGGTCGGCGAGCGCCACCTGCAGGCCGCCAACCCCACCGCCGCGCTGCGCGACGCCGAGCACCGGCCGACGGTGCGGGTGACGATCTGGTATCCCGCCGCGGCCGGCGCGGCCGAAGAACGGATCGACATCGGCGGCCCGCCCGGCAAGCCGGTGTTCCTGGTCGGCGCCGTCGCCCCGGACGCGGCCTTCGCCGACGCCAGGCCCCGGCCGGTGATCCTGTTCTCGCATGGCTTCGGCGGCACGGCCCGGATGATGGCCTGGTTCGGCGTCCCCCTGGCCCGCGCCGGCTACGTGGTGATCGCCGTCGACCATCCCGGCAACAACGGCCTCGACAAGATGACGGCGCCCGGCGCGATCATGAGCTGGGACCGGCCCGGCGACCTCAAGGCCGCGCTTGAGCGCGTGAAGACCGATCCGCTCATCGGTCCGCATCTCGACGTGAAGCGCCTCGGCGTCTCGGGCTTCTCGGCCGGCGGCTTCACCAGCCTGGTCAGCGCCGGCGCCAAGGTCGACATGAACCGCTTCCTGGCCTTCTGCCGCGCCCATCCGACGGACGGCGTCTGCGCCCCGCAGAAGGAGTTCGCGCTCACCATGGACGACGCCCAGAAAGCTCTGGCCTCGCCCGAGCTCGCCGGCGAGGCCGCCCACGCCGGCGACGACCACGCGATCCCCGGCGTCCGCGCCGCCTTCGCCATCGCGCCGGCCATCGTCCAGGCCCTGCCGCCCGAGGGTCTGGCCAGGATGAAGGTCCCGGTGGCGATCATCCTGGGCGACGCCGACCCGGTGGCCCCGCCCGGCACCAACGGCCTGGTCGCGGCCAAGGCCATCCCGCACGCCGAGCTGAAGGTGCTGCCCGGCGTCGGCCACTATGATTTCCTCAGCACCTGCAGCCCGTTCGGCGCCACCGTCGTGCCGCTCTGCGCCGTCAAGGTCCCGCAGGACCAGAGCCACCAGGCGGCCATCGACATGGCGTTGGCGTTCTTCGGACGGACGCTCGGCGCGCCCTAGGGGCGATTGCGAGGGCGCCGGCCGCGCGCCTCGCCTAGGGTCTCGCCGACGATTCGAGGGGACCGCCGACGATGCGCATCAGCATGCTCCTGGCGATGGCCGCCGCCGCGCTTTGCCTGGCGGGCGGCGCCAAGGCCGAGAGCCCGGTCGGCGAGCGCCACCTGGAGGCCCGGAACCCCACGGCCGCGCTGCGCGACGCCGAACATCGCGCCACGGTGCGAGTGACGGTCTGGTACCCCGCGGCGGAGGGCTCGGCCGAACGGTCGCTGGACATCGGTCCGCCCGACCAGCCGCTGTTCTATGTCGGCGAGGCGGCCCCGGACGCGGCCTTCGCCGACAACCGCCGCCGGCCGGTGATCCTGTTTTCCCACGGCTACGGCGGCTCGGCGCGGATGATGGCCTGGTTCACCACGGTCCTCGCCCAGCAGGGCTTTGTGGTCATCGCGGTCGACCACCCCGGCAACAACAGCCTCGACAAGATGACCGTGGCCGGCTCGGCGATGTTCTGGGACCGGGCCGGCGACCTGCAGGCGGCGCTGGACAAGGCCGCGGCGGACCCGGCGATCGGCCCGCATATGGATCTCAGGCGCCTGGGCGTGGCCGGCTATGCGACCGGCGGCTTCACCGCCCTCGCCACGGCCGGCGCGCGCGTCGACCTGCAACGCTTCCGGGCCTCCTGCGCCGCCCATCCCGACGACGGGCTCTGCAAACCGCAGCTGGAGTTTCCCGTAACCCTTGAGCAGGCTGCGGCGACGCTCGCCGCCCCTGAGCTCGCCGCCGAGGTCGCCCACGCCGGCGAGGACCATTCGATCGCCGGCGTGCGGGCGGTCTTCACCATCGCCCCGGCGCTCATCCAGGCTTTCGATCCCGCCAGTCTGACCGCCATGGACGTCCCGGTGGCGATCATCCTCGGCGGAGCCGATCCCGTCGCGCCGCCGAACATCAACGGCGGGGCCGCCGCCCGCGCCATCCCGCGCGCCCGGCTGAAGGCCCTGCCGGGCGTCGGCCACTACGACTTCCTGTCGACCTGCAGCCCCAGGGCCCTCGGCGCCGAGCCCCTTTGCCAGGGCCTGCGGACGGCTCAGGGGCCGACCCACTTCGAGACCCTGCAGATGGCCCTCACCCTGTTCGGGCGCGCGATGGGCGCGCCCTGAGGTTGGTGAGGCGAGCCTAAGCCGCTACAAGCCCGGCCATGTCGCACAATACGTTCGGCCATCTGTTCCGCGTCACCACCTGGGGCGAAAGCCACGGGCCGGCGCTGGGCTGCGTGGTCGACGGCTGCCCCCCCGGCATCCCGTTGACCGAGGCGTCGGTGCAGCAGTGGCTGGAGAAGCGCCGGCCGGGCCAGGGCAAGTTCGTCACCCAGCGCCAGGAGCCGGACGCGGTGCGCATCCTCTCCGGCGTCTTCTCCGACGAGCGCCATCCCGAACAGGTCACCACCGGTACGCCGATCTCGATGGTCATCGACAACATCGACCAGCGCAGCCGGGACTATTCGGAGATCGCCACCGCCTTTCGGCCGGGCCACGCCGACTACAGCTACTTCGCCAAGTATGGCGTGCGCGACTATCGCGGCGGCGGGCGCCAGTCGGCGCGCGAGACCGCGGCCCGGGTCGCGGCCGGCGCGGTGGCGCGGCTGATCCTGCCTGGCGTCCAGATCCGCGGCGCGGTGGTGCAGATCGGGCCCCACGCCGTCGCCCCCGACCGCATGGACTGGAGCCAGACCGAGGCCAACCCGTTCTGGTGCCCCGACCCGGAGATGGTGCCGGTCTGGGAAGAGCACCTCGAAACCATCCGCAAGGCCGGCTCCTCCACCGGCGCCATCGTCGCCGTCGAGGCCCTGGGCGCCCCGGCCGGCTGGGGAGCCCCGGTCTACGGCAAGCTCGACGCCGAGCTCGCCGGCGCGCTGATGTCGATCAACGCGGCCAAGGGAGTGGAGATCGGCGCGGGCTTCGCCGCGGCCGCCCTCTCCGGCGAGGAGAACGCCGACGAGATGCGGGCCGGGAACGACGGGCCGGTGTTCCTCTCCAACTCGGCCGGCGGCATCCTCGGCGGCATCTCCACCGGCCAGCCGGTCACCGCGCGGGTGGCGTTCAAGCCGACCTCCTCGATCCTGTCGCCGCGCCGCAGCCTCAACGAGGCCGGCGAGGAGATCGAACTGCGCACCAAGGGCCGCCACGATCCCTGTGTCGGCATCCGCGCCGTCCCGGTGGTGGAGGCCATGGTCGCTTGCGTCCTGGCCGACGCCTTCCTGCGCCACCGCGGCCAGACCGGCCACAGCTGAACTGACGCCGTAAATCTCTTCAGGTGGCGCCGGCTGCTCGACACACCTCTGGTTTGAATCGTCGTCTATTCAGAATATCTGTTGGCTTAACAGTTAACTAGAACGCCGTAATTTGGCATTGACCGCCTGGATTACCGCCACGTAATTCAGCGACCCCCCCGGGCGTCGAATCGCATCCGGACGCGGGACGAGCCGGCCCAGAACGGACGATGGAAACGCCTTGCGCTACGACCTGCTGAAAATCCTGCTCGTCGACGACAACCACCACATGCGGCTGCTGTTGGGCGAGATCCTGAAGGCGGTCGGCGTCAAGCACATCTATGAGGCCAGTGACGGGGCCCAGGGCTTGACGATGCTGCGCCAGCAGCGCGTCGACATCATCATGACCGACCTGTCGATGCAGCCGCTGGACGGCATCGACTTCGTGCGCCTGCTCCGCAACTCGCCCGACAGCCCCGACCAGATGTGCCCGGTGATCATGATCACCGGCCATTCGACGCTGCAGCGCGTGCAGGAAGCGCGCAACGCCGGCGTCAACGAGTTCCTCGCCAAGCCGCTCACCGCGCGCGGCGTCGTCGAGCGGATCGGCCAGATCATCGACCATCCGCGGCAATATGTGCGGACCCCGAACTACTTCGGTCCCGACCGCCGCCGGCGCGCCGACCCCGCCTTCAGGGGTCCCTGGCGGCGCGAGGGCGACGAGGCGCAGCAAAAAGCCGCATCCAAGGACACCTGAGGGCGCCTTCTTTCGGCGCGCTTCCCCAGGCAGGATGCCGGATACCTCGGGGAGTTCCGTGAGATGCCGCTCCAGTCCAAGCTCCTGCCCGCCGCGGCCCTGGCCCTGGCCGCCGTGCTGCTCTCAGGCTGCCTCGTGACCAGCGTCGCCGGCGCGGCCGTGGGCGTGACCGGGGCTGTCGTGGGCGTCACCGCCAAGGCGGTCGGCGCCACCGCCCGGGGCGCGGGCGCCGTCGTCGGCGCCGTCATCCCCGGCGGCAAGAAGGACGAAAAGTCCGGCGGCTAGGGCGCCAGGTTCAGCGCGCAGCTCTCGCCCACCGTCGGGCGCGACACCACCACCCGGCTAAGCCCCGGGAACTCCACCTTCAGCCGCTCGGCGAACCACAGGCACAGATGCTCCAGCGTCGGGCTCTCGAGGCCCGGCTTCTCGTTGAGCATCCCATGATCGAGCTCGCCGGCCACTGCCTTCAGGGCCCGGTCGAGTTCGCCCAGGTCCGCGACCCAGCCGATCGCCCCCTGCTCTTCGCCGCGCACTGTCGCCTCGACGCGGAAGGAGTGGCCGTGCAGCCGCGTATAGGGGCCGGCCGGCCCCTCAGGCAGGTGGTGCGCCGCATCGAAGGTCGCGGCCTTGGTGATCTCGAAAATGCGGGCGCTCATGGGATCTTTTAAGGAGGCAGGCGGCGCCTGCGGCTGGCCTCAGGCGATGCCGAGGTACTTGTGGGTCTGGACGCTTAAACGCCAGCGGGGATGGGCAAGGCAATAGGCGATGGCCGCCTTGGTGTTCTCGGCGAGCGCCGGGCCGTCCATCGGCTGCAGCAGGAAACGCTCGAAATCCAGCCCCTCGAAACGCGCCGGGTCGACGCCGGCCTGCGGATGGACCAGCTTCAGTTCCTGGCCTCGCGTCTGCACCACCGGGGCGTCGGCCTTCGGGCTGACGCAGATCCAGTCGACCCCGGCCGGCGCCGCGATCGTGCCGTTGGTCTCCAGCGCCAGGGAAAAGCCCCGCCCGTGCAGGGCCGCGATCAGCGCCGCGTCCAGCTGCAGCAGCGGCTCGCCGCCGGTCAGCACCACCAGCCGGTTCTGCGCCCCGCCAACCCACGCCGCCTCGACCGCGGCGGCCAGGGCGAGGGCGTCGGCGAACCGGCCGCCGCCCGGCCCGTCCAAGCCCACGAAATCGGTGTCGCAGAAGCTGCAGACCGCCGCGGCGCGGTCCTGCTCGCGGCCGGACCACAGGTTGCAGCCGGCGAACCGGCAGAAGACCGCCGCGCGGCCCGCCTGGCCGCCTTCGCCCTGCAGGGTCAGGAAGATCTCCTTGACCGCATAGCTCACGGCCGGCCCTCCGGGCGCAGCGCCGGGCGATCCTGCGCGGTCCAGCCCTCCCAGCCCCGGGCCCGCAGCTCGCAGGCCGGGCAGGTCCCGCAGCCATAGCCCCAGGGGTGCAGGTCCTCGCGGACGCCGAGGTAGCAGGTGTGGCTGTCCTCGACGACCACCTGGACCAGCGCCTCGCCGCCCAGGCCCTTGGCGAGCGCCCAGGTCTCAGCCTTGGTGATCCGCATCAGCGGCGTCTCGATGACGAAGTCCTGAGCCATGCCGAGGTTCAGCGCCGCCTGCATGGCGTCCAGCGTGTCGCGGCGGCAGTCGGGATAGCCGGAGAAGTCGGTCTCGCACATGCCGCCCACCAGCGCCCGCAAGCCCCGCCGGTCGGCGAGCGCCGCGGCATAGACGAAAAACGCCAGGTTGCGGCCCGGCACAAAGGTCGACGGCAGGCCCTTGGAGGTCATCTCGATGGCCCGGTCCGCGGTCAGAGCGGAGTCCGCCACCGATCCGAACCCGCGCATCTCCAGCACATGGTCCTCGCCGAGCCGCGCCGCCCAGTCGGGGAACCGCTCGGGGATGCGGGCGCGAACCGCCGCGCGGGCCTCGAGCTCGACCGAATGGCGCTGGCCGTAGTCGAAGCCCACCGTCTCCACCCGCGCATAGCGCTCGAGCGCCCAGGCCAGGCAGACGGTGGAGTCCTGCCCGCCCGAGAACAGCACGAGGGCGCCGGCCTCCCGCTCGGTTTTGGGGTCGATCATCGCCCCCATATGCGCGATCGGGCCCGGAACCGAAAGACCGCGCACCCTTTCCCGCCCCCTACGGGTGTTTACGGAGAGGGGCCTGTCAGCGGTGTCATTTAACCTCTCCGCAAGCGCTTGGCGCCATGGTGAAGCCGAGACGCGTTCCACAACTTCGGCTGTACATGTCCCTGCAAGCGTTCTTCTTCGACCGAGTCATCTCCGAGATCTGTCAACAGATGGACGGGATGCTGGCGCTGACCGAACAGCTGGAGCGGCAACGGCTGAGCCCGGAGTCGGAAGCCTGCATCAGCGGCGTGGCCGAAGCCGCCGTCGGCGTGCGCCGGATGATCGAATCCGCCCGCGACCTGCGCAAGGTGACGATCGAGGGCCTGACGCCCGAACCGACGCCGCTGCGCCTGCGCGAACTGGTGGACGAGGTCCACGGCCGCTGGCAGCCCGCCGCGGCGTTGAGCGGGGTCACCCTGCTGGTCTCCTACGACGGCGATCCCGAGGCCTGCGCGATGGGCGACCGCACGCGCCTCCTGCAGGTCTTCGACGGCTTCATCGGTGAGGCGGTGGCCAGCATGCGGCGCGGCGCCGTGGAAGCCAGCGTCCGTACGATCGTCGGTCCCGACGGGGTGCGCCTGGAAGGCCGCGTGCGCGGCGCGCGCGACCCAGCTTGGGAATCCCAGGACGTCGAGGCCCGGGTCCGGGACGTGGAGTCCCGCTTCGGCATTGAAATCGCCATCGGCGTCATGCTCGCCCGCCAGACCCTCGAGGGCCTGGGCGGGGTGCTGCGCAACGAAGGCCTCGGCGGCCAGTCCGACACCGTGATCTTCGAGCTGCTGCTGCCCGCCACCCTGGAGATCCCGGCCGAAGCGCCGCAGGCCGCGGAACGCTCGGTCCACATCCTCGTCGTCGACGACAACGCCACCAACCGCATGGTCGCCCAGGCGCTGTGCGAGATGTTCGACTGCACC
>NZ_JBEPUO010000011.1:0-112753 GCF_041691455.1 Phenylobacterium sp.
ACGCTGAAGAACTGCCATTCCTTGCGCGCGGTCAATCGCTGCAGCACGAGCGCATTCTGCCTCAGAATTGCGGCACGCAGCGGCGAAATGAGTCTCGCGCGCTAGAATCAGGTTCATGCAGACCAGCCGTTTTCTCATCACCGGCGGCAGCCAGGGTATCGGCGCCGCCATCGTCGGACGCGCGCGCAAGGCGGGCCATCAGGTCGTGTTCACCGGCCGCAACGATCAGCTGATCGGATCGGTCGCTCAGCAGACCGGCGCGCACGGTGTACGCGCCGACGTGTCGGCGGCCGACGACAACGCGCGGACACTCGAGGCGTGCCAGACGCACATGGGCGGCGTCGACGTGCTGATCAACAACGCCGGCTATGCGTATCGCGCGGAGATCGGCAGCCTCGATCTCGATGCGATGAAGCGGATGTTCGAGACGAACGTGTTCGGCCTCGTCGACCTGACCAATCGCGTCGTGCCGTCGATGAAGGCGCAGAGCCAGGGCGACATCGTGAACCTCGCGTCGACGTCGGGAATGAAAGGCGCGGCGACCGCGACGCCGTATGCCGCCAGCAAGTGGGCGCTGCGCGGGATCACCCAGTGCTGGCAGGCGGAGCTGCGGCCTCATGGGATCCGCGTGACCTGCGTGTGCCCGTCGGAGGTGCAGACCGGGTTTGGCGGGCGGACCGGCCGCAACAATCCGAACAAGCTGTACGCGGACGATATCGCCGGCACGATCATGGCGGCGCTCGACATGCCGCGCCGCGTGCTGTGGCCCGAGCTGGCGGTGTTTGCGAGCAATCCGTGGAAGGAAGACTAGACCGCCGGGAAACGAGCGCGCGCCCGGGGTGCCGCGCGCCCGGGCGGTCACATTTGGGCCCCCGTATAGCGACCCCCCCGCCGCGGGCGGTCGGGGGTTGGCTTTTTAGGGGGGTATTCTTTTACGGCCGGCCCGTAATACGGAGGGGCGCCGGGGGTTGGGCGCGGGGCGACCTTTGCAACGCCCGGGGCTCCCGCCCCGGTCGTGACCTGACGCGGTCTAGAAGGACTTGCTGATCCGTCCCCCGACCATCCGCGGCTCGTTGAGGAAGCCGGCATAGCCGCCGGTGATCACCGGGGCGTTGAAGCCCAGCTGCAGGTAGTCCTTGTCGAACAGGTTGCGCGCCCAGAGCTCAAGCTTCAGGCCGTCGGCGCTTTCCACCCCGATCCGGGCGTTGACGATGCTGAAGGCCTTCTGGAACAGGAACGGATCGAGCGCCTGGCTGAGGTACATGCTGCTCTTGTAGGAGTATTCGCCGCGCACGTAGCCGGCCCAGCTCGAGCCGCCCAGCGGGTGGCGATATTCGACCGAGCTGTTGAAGGAATTCCGCGGAGCCTCCGCGAGCGGCCGCCCGCTCAGGTCGCAGATAGGCGTCGCGGCGCCGGCCGGGCACTGGCCGTTCTTGAAGTCCTTGTAGGTCGCGTCGGTATAGGCGTAGGCCGCCTGCACCCGCAGCCCTTCCAGGGGCCGGGCGATGATCTCGGCCTCGAAGCCCTGGGTGATGAACCGCTTGGCGTTGGTGGTCACCAGGTTGAAGCCGTCGAAAGCCAGGGTCTGGAAGTTGTTGTAGTCGGTGTGGAACGCCGCGCCGGTCAGGGTCACCCGCCGGTCCATCAGATAGGCCTTCACGCCGATTTCCATGTTGTTGTTGGTTTCCGCCGCGAACTGCAGGTGCGTGAAGTTCGGCAGGCGGGTCAGGTCGAAGCCGCCCGGCTTGAAGCCCCGGGCGTAGGTCGCATAGGTCATCACGTCCGGCGTCCAGTCGTACTTCGCCGTCAGGGTGTAGGTGGTCGCGCTGTCGTCCCTCGTGCTGTGGATAGAGCCGAGATTGGCGAAGGCGAAGCTGTTGGAAAGCTGGGTGAAGTCGACGGTCTGATGTTCCTGCGTATAGCGGGCGCCGGCGGCCAGGGTGGCTTGCGGGGTCAGGTGGTAGGTCAGGTTGGCGAACACCGCCTTGGAAGTGTCCTCGTGGTCGGACGCGATGTTCGAGCGTCCGTCGGTGCCGGGCTTTCCGAGGCCCGCGATCCCGACGTACTGCTGATCAACCGCGTCGTGGGTGAAGTAGTACAGGCCCCCCACGTATTCCAGCTTCTGACCGGTCGGCGAGGTGATCCGCAGTTCCTGGCTGAATTGCTTGTGGTGCTGGTGGACGAAGAGACCGTCGATGATGTCGAGCGGCAGGGCGTCGGTGTCGCTGTCGGCCGAGATCGTCCAGTTCCGCGCCGCCGTGACCGAGGTGATCACATTGCCGCCGGCGATGGTCCAGTTGCCTTCGCCGGAGACACCGCCGCCGCGGTTCTGGTTGGTGTTGACCCGATTGGTGACGGTGGTGCGGCTGTAGGGGAAGCCGGGAGGCGCCAGCGGCGCGACCGGGATGCCGAGAATGTTGGCGCCCGGCTTCAGCGCGATGAACAGGTAGGCGCAGCACTCGTCGTTCTCACGCTGCACGTCGCCGGTCAGGGTGTAGTTGAAGTTCTCGCCGACGTAGCGGAGCTTGGCCCGCATGCCGGTCTTCTTCTGGTCGTCGACATCCCGCTTCAGGGTCGCGTTGTAGACGATGCCGGAGCGGTCGACCGAGTAGCCGGCCAGGCTGAAGCCGAGCTTTCCGGGAATGATCGGCCCGGTGACGCTGCCGCGGACCTCGACGCGATTGTAGTTGCCGACCACGCCCTCGGCGTAGCCGTGGAACTCGTCGATGTTCGGCGAGGCGGTGATGATGCTGATCAGCCCGGCCGCGGTGTTCATGCCGAACAGCGTCCCCTGGGGTCCGCGCAGCACCTCCACCCGTTCGATGTCGAGCAGGTCGCTGATGCCCATGCCGATGCGCGACATGAACACGCCGTCGACGAAGATGCCGATCGAGGACTGCTTGCCCTGGTCCTGGGACGAGCCCACGCCGCGGATACTGACCGTCGCGACGCGCGAGTCGCCATTGTTGTTGATGACCATGGTCGGCGTGTACTGCTCGAGATCCATGAAGCTCGTCAGGCCGGCCTTCTTCACCTCGACCGACGAGATCGCGGTCATGGCGATCGGCACGTCCTTCAGGCTTTCCTCGCGCTTCTGCGCGGTGACCACCAGCTCATCGACTTCTCTGGAATTGGCGCTGGCGGCGACGGCCGGCATGGCTGTGAGGGCGACGCCCGACAACAGCACCGCCATCAGGCATTTACGACCCAGTTGGACCACGGCATTCCCCCTTGTACCGGCATCTGATTGCGGCGCCTCGCCGGTCCGAGGCGGCGCCTATCGGGATAATAAACCTAAATATTAGCCTATATCCAGCGCTATTTACGCCGTAACGCATTGGCGGCGGCGCGCGGGCCGCGGACGCCTCGAAAACGCCGGCTCAGCCGCCGCCCGGCATCCGCACCGCGACCCCGTCGATGAACCGCAGCCGCTCGAGATTCGGGACCGGCCCCACGTGCACGCTGTCGCCGATGTGCAGCACGCCGGCCGCCCCGCCGCCGTAGCGCGGCCACCGCGGCAGAGGCCCGCGGCCCGCGGCCGCCCGCGGTCCGTTCGGGTTTCCGCGGGTCGCGAAGTTCACCCAATAGGTCTGCAGCAGGCCGGACAGCGCGCGGTCCGCGGGTTCGAAGTCGCGATCGATCGTGTCCAGGGTCGCGAACACATAGGGCAGCTCCGCGGCGTGATAGGCCCCGAAGCGTGAGGCCGGTTCGATCTCCGAGAAATGCTGCCCGGGCCGGAAAGGGCTCCGCCGCTCGAAGTGGTAGAGGTAGACCGGCTGGCCGCTCCGCGCGTGCAGGCGGGCGCCGCGGTAAATGCGCGCCGCGAAGCCGACGTCGCGCGTGAGTTCGAGGCTCTGCTCAACGGCGTCGGCGTCGGTGGGCGTCGCAAAGAACGCGCCCGCCCGTTCGGCGTTGGCCCCGAAGACCGCCTGCAGCACATTCCGGAACGCCGCCCGCGTCGGGAACACCGGATATTTTGTTCCCTCGTCGCTGTTCCACCCGGTCAGCAGGGGAACCCGCGCCTCGCCCCCGCGGGCGAAGGTGGCGCTAAGCGTCTCGCTCAGGAAACGCCCGTCGACGATCGGCGGCGCGGCCAGCTCCGGCGCGAGGAAGCTGTCGGCCGGCAGCGTCCGCAGCTCGGCCAGCGAGGCGGCCCCAAGGGTCGCGGCGATCTTCCGTCCGTTCGCCTCGCCCTGCGCCAGACTCCCAAGCTCGAACAGCCCCAGGCTCTCGGCGATCGCCCGCTGGAAGAGCCCCCGCGCCAGGGGCGAGGCCATCAGCGCATAGACGCTCCCCGCCCCGGCCGACTGGCCGAAGATGGTGACGTTGGCCGGATCGCCGCCGAATGCGGCGGCGTTGCGCTTCACCCAGGCGAGCGCCGCCACCTGGTCCAGGAAGCCGTAGTTTCCCGATGCGCCGCCGCCCTCCGCCGTCAGCTCGGGATGGGCCATGAACCCCAGCACGCCGACCCGGTAGTTGAAGCTCACCACCACCACGCCGCGCCGGGCCAGGCGCGCGCCGTCGTAGACCGGATAGCCCGCCGACCCGTGGTCGAAGGACCCGCCGTAGATCCAGACTATCACCGGGGCCCTGGCGCCTGGCTTCGCCGGCGGCGCCCAGACGTTGATCGTCAGGCAGTCTTCGCTCTGCGGGGGCGAGCCGTAGACTTCATAGCCGAGCGAGGCCGGCGGGGTCGGGCGCTGGACGCACTGCGGACCGGCGGCGACGGCTGCTTTCACCCCCGTCCAGGCGCGCGGAGGATGCGGCGGCTTCCAGCGCAGGTCGCCCAGCGGCGGCGCGGCGAAGGGTACGCCCAGATAGGCCCGGACGGCGGCGTTCTCGCGCCAGACACCGCTGACCTGCCCGCCATCGACGCCGATGGGATCGCCCGTGACGGCGGCCAGGGCCGGTGCGGCGGGGCGCGCCAGACAGAGGCAAATCGCCAGGGCCAGGACGCGCCGCATCATAATCGTTTCCTCCGCCCACGGATCGAGAGCCGCGGTTGTCATCGAATTATTATACTGTATGACGCGGATGACTGTGGAAGCGCGCACCCATTCTATCGCCGCGGTGAAAATCGCAGCCGCGCCGGCGGCTCACGCCCTGCACGCCCACAACTTCGGGTTGGCTTTCTGGCGGTCTCTTGCGCCTCGGCAGTCGATGCCGCAGGGTCAGCGACGGGCAAATGAGTGCAGTTCACCCATCCGACGGGCGTTCGCAGTTCGCAAAGGGCGCTCCGGCTGGAGCGAGAGGCTGAGGGAATCAGGTTGAGAAAGAAAGCCATCGCGCCAGAGGCGGGCGAGGCCATTCGATCCGAGCGGTCTATACGGGTTCCCAAAGCAGCCGAACTGATCGCCGAGACCATTCGCCAGCGCGTGGTCCAGGGCGAGCTCAAGTCCGGCGACGCCCTGCCGTCCGAGCCCGACCTGATGGTCGAGTTCCACGTCTCGAGGGCGTCGCTGCGCGAAGCCTTCCGGATCCTCGAGGCGGAGTCGCTCATCGAGGTGAAGCGCGGCGCGCGTGGCGGGGCCCGTATACGGCTTCCGCGCGACGACACCGCGGCCAAGTCGGTCGGCATCCTGCTGCAGATCCGCGGCGCGACGCTGCGGGAGATGTTCGACGCCCGGCTGATCATCGAGCCGCCGCTGATCCATCACCTGGCCAACGTCCGCACCGACGAAAACCTGGAAGAGCTGCGCCAGCACATCGAATACGAACGCGAGCACCTCACCGACTTCCGGGCGTTCGGCGTCGCCGCGGCTGAATTCCACCGCATCCTGGTGCGGCAGGCCGGTAACATCACCCTGGCCCTCTTCGTGGGCATGCTGGACGAGCTCTACCTGCGCCATCTCACGCGGTTCATCGCCCGCGCCAGGCCCGACCAGGTCTCGCTGAACAAGGCGGCCTTGAACGGACACAGCCAGTTGCTCGAGATGATCGCCGCGCGCGACGGCGAGGCCGCCGAGACCATCTGGCGCTACCACATGCAGCGCTCGCGCAAGGTGATCCTCGCGGAACTCGGCGAAGACACCCCGCTCGCCGTCTACTGAGGGCTCAGCGCCCGGTCGGCTCGGCGAGACGCTGGTCGCGCAACCGGCTGCGGCGCACCTTGCCGGACTCGTCGCGCAAGGGCTCATCCGTCAGCTCGTAGCTGCGCGGCCGTTTGTAGCCGACAAGGCGTTCGCCCAGGTGGCGCGCCAGGTCGTCCAGGTCCAGGCCCGGCCGCGGCTGGATGATGGCGTGGATCTGCGATCCCATATCCTCATCCGGCAGGCCGATGACGGCGCAGGACTGGACCAGCGGATGGTCCTCCAGGGCCGCCTCGACCTCGGCCGGATAGACGTTGGCCCCGCCCACCAGGATCATGTCGGTCCGCCGATCGGCCAGGTAGAGGTATCCCTCCGCGTCGAACCAGCCCATGTCGCCCAGCGATTCCCAGCCGCCTGCCTGCGCGCGCGCCTCGGCGCCGATGTAGTGGTAGGTCTGGCCGCGCTCGGGCGAGGGGCGTAGGTAGATTTCGCCGTGCACGCCCGGCGGAACGGTCCGGCCGTCGACGTCGACCACTTTCATCTCGCCGGCGAAGAGCCGCCCGACCGAGCCGCGATGCGCCAGCCATTCGGTCCCGCTGATGATCGTGACGGCGAGGCCCTCGGTTCCGGAATAGAGCTCCATCAGGACGTCGCCGCCGACCCAGCCGATCCAGGCCTCCTTCAGCCACGGCGGACAAGGCGCCGCCAGATGCCAGACGGTCCTCAGCGAGGAGATGTCGTAGCGGGCCTTGACCTCGTCGGGCAGCCGCCAGATCCGGCCCATCATGGTCGGAACCTGATAGAGCCAGTTCGCCCGGTGCCGGGCGACGGCTTCCAGCACGGCCTCGGCGTCGAAGCGCGGCAGGATCACCACATGGCCGCCCGCCATCAAGGTGCAGAAGACGCCGGCCCAGGGTCCGCTGTGGTAAAGCGGACCGGGGATCACCGAGATGTTGTCGGGTTCGATCCGCCAAGCGGCGATCGTGCCCGGTTGCGTGGTCGCCGGCACGTTGGAGACGATCAACTTGGGACGTCCGGTCGAGCCTCCGGAGGTCAGGGCGTTGGCGTAGGTGGCGATCTTCTCCGGCAGGGGGCCGTCGTTGTCCGAGCCGGCCAGGAGGTCGTTGACGGAGACCCGCGGGCGGCCGGCTGACGCGATATCGGGCCCGGCGATCACCACCGGCGGGTTGGCGAGCTGGACGATGGCGGCCAGCTCGGCGGCGGGCAGGCGCCAGGATACCGGCTGCGGCGTCGCGCCCAGTTTCCAGATCGCGAAACAGGCCTCGACGAACCCGGCGTCGTTGGGCAGGGCGACGGTGACGCGGTCGTTATCCGCCACCCCCAAATCCGCCAGGGCCCGGGCCATGCGGTTGGTCCGCAGATCGAGGTCGCGCCAGCTCAGGGTTCCGGCCGCCGACGTCACCGCGGTCGCGTCCGGCCGCAGCTTCGCGAAATGAGCCGGGACCGACGCCAGCGGCATCTCATCGATCATTGAGGACCTCGAAGTTCGGGCCGCGGCTTGGCGACCGTCAGTAGACCAGGGTGCCGCCGCCATCGATGATCAGGGTGACGCCGTTGACGAACGACGACGCCGGGCTGAGCAGGAAGGCGATGACCCGGGCCACCTCGTCGGGCTGGCCGAGCCGGCCCAGCGGCGAGCGTTCGATCATCAGCTTGCCGTAGGCGCCCTTGGTGAGGTCGCCGATGCGCGGCGTCTCGATGACCCCCGGCGCGACGGCGTTGGCGCGATAGGCGCCGGCGGCCATCACCGCCTGATAGCGGGTGAGCCCGGCGATAGCCGCCTTGCCGGCGCCGTACCAGCCGTTGCCGATCCCGCCGACGGCGGCGATGCGGTCGGCGACGACGGCCGGCGGCGGCCCGCCCGAGAAGGTCCCGGCCACGGAGGCGACATTGACCACCGCCGCGCCGTCCGGCGGCGGCGTCTTCGACCAGGCAGCGGTCATGATCTGGACGCTGCCGGCCGTCTGGGCCAGGCCTTCCTGGATGGAGAGCGGAGCCGAGCTTGGCGGGCCGGCGTTGTTGGCCAGGTAGGCGATCGGCCCGAATTCCTCGCGCAGCTTGGGAAACAGCGCGTCGACCGCGTCCTTGTCGGCGGTGTTCAGCAGACGGGGGTGGAAGCCCGAGCCGAGATCGAGCGCGTCGAGCCCTGCCTGGTTGATGTCGAGGCCGATGACCGTGAGGTTCTGGGCCAGGAGCTGGATCGCCAGCTGATGTCCGATCCCGCTGGCCACGCCGGTGACGACGGCGACGCCGCCCTCCGGAAAGCCGAGGAAGTCTGCGACGGCCGCCATCAGGAAGCTCCCACAACGATAAGCGCGTCGGCCGCCAGGGCCGAGCCATCGGCGACCCGCACCGGATTGACGTCGATTTCGGAAATCTCCGGCAGCTCAAGAGCCGCCTGGCCCAGGGCCACGGCCAGGCGCACGACGGCCTCCAGCTCCTCAGGCGCAAGGCCTCGTTTGGAGGTCAGCAGCCGCCCGCCGAGCAACCCGCCCAGCGCGGCCTTCACGTCGTCGGGCGCGAACGGCGCCTGCATCACCGCCGCCTGGCCCAGCACCTCGACCAGCACGCCGCCCAGGCCCACCGCGACGATCGGACCGAACACCGGATCGCGCTTCATTCCGCAGAGGATCTCGAGCCGGGCCGGCGCCATCTCCTGCACCAGCACGCCTTCGATCCGGGCGCCGGGCGCGTTGCGGGCGACATCGGCCATCAGACCCGCGAAGCCCTCGCGGACCTCGTCGTCGCCCGAAAGGCCCAGGCGCACGCCGCCGACATCCGACTTGTGCGGCAGGGCGTAGGACATGACCTTCAGCGCGACCTTGCCGCCGAGCCGCGCCGCGGCGGCCACGGCCTCGTCAGGCGCGCGGCTCATCTCCTCGCGGGTCACCGGCGCGCCGTAAAGCGCCAGCAGCGCCTTGGCGTCGACTTCCATCAAGGTCTCACCGTCGCGCGGGGCCTGCAGGATCGCCCGCGCCGCGGCGATGCGGGCCGGGTCGGCCCGTGGCGTCGCCGGCCGCGTCGTGCGCGGCTTGCGCAGCGAGAAGGCCGCCAGGGCCGAGAGCGCGTGCGCCGCGCGGCGCGGGTCGGTGTAGGCGGCGATCCCGGCGTCCAGCAGGCTGGTCGGCAACAGCGTCGAGACGAACGCCACGGGCTTCTGCGTCGTCGCGTGCGCGCGGATGTACATCTCCGGATGGGTCGGGTTGCCGATGATGACCGGCGCGATCATGTCGACCCCGTCGCCGGCCGGAACGCCGGTCAGCACCGCCTCGAACGCGCCGGGCTTGGCCAGCGCCTGGGCGGTCACGTCCACCGGGTTGGCGACCGAGCCCATGAACGGCTTGGGCATCAGTTCGAGCAGCGCCGCCTGCTCGGCCGCCGGCAACAGCGGCACCGCCAGGCCCTCCAGGACGCAGGCGTCGGCCAGGATCACGCCAGCGCCGCCGGAGCCGGTGATGATACCCACGCGACGGCCGTGTGCGCGGCGGCCGCCCTGGAAGATCACCCCCAGGTCGAGCATCTCCTCCAGGCTGTGGGCGACGAACACGCCGTACTGCCGGCAGACCGCGTCGAACGCCTCGGCCGACCCGACCAGCGAGCCGGTGTGCGCCTGGGCGGCCAGGGCGGCCTCCTCCGAACGGCCGGCCTTCAGCAGGATGAAGGGCTTGTCGAGCTCGGCGGCGCGCAGGGCGGTGTCGATGAACAGCTCGAGATCGTGCAGGCCCTCGCAGGCGCCCAGCAGGACGCGGGTGTCCTCGCGTTCCACGATGTAGCGCAGGGTGGCCGCGATGCTGAGGTCGACCTCGTTGCCGGTGCTGACGAACCAGCCGAGGTTCAGGCCCGCATAGATCGCCTTGCGGACCATGTAGCCGCCCAGGCCGCCGCTCTGCGAGATCAGCGCGACCGGCCCGCCGCGCGGCAGCGGATCGGTCGGGTCGATCACGAAGTTCGCCATAACCCCGTCGGCCAGGTTCATGAAGCCGATGCAGTTGGGGCCGACGACGCGGATGCCGGTGCGAGCGACGATGGCGGCGACCTCGGCCTGCAGGGCCACGCCCGGGCCGCCGACCTCGGCGAAGCCGGAGGTGATGATCACCGCCCCGCCGATCCCTTGCGCCGCGCAGGCCTCCAGCACCGCCGCCACCCCCTCGGCCGGCACCACGATCATGGCCAGGTCGATGTCGCGCGGCAGGTCGGCGACACTGGGATAGGCCTTCAGGCCCTGGATCTCCTGCTCGCGCGGATTGACCGGGTAGATCGGGCCGGAGAAGGCGCGGGCGATGTTGGCGGTGACATAGCCGCCGATGCCCGGCATGCGGTTGGACGCGCCGACGATCGCGATCGACTTGGGCGTGAACAGCCGGTCGAGGGCCGACGTCCCGGTCTTCACCAGCGTTGCGATAGACATGCTCAGCGGCCCGTGAACACGGCGGGGCGCTTGCCCAGGAAGGCGGTGGCCGCCTCGTGATGGTCCTCGCTGACCATGGTGGCGCCTTCCAGCAGGAGGCCGGTCTCCAGCAGCAGGTGTATGCGGTCGCGGATGACCCGGTTGAGGGTGGCCTTGGTGCCCTGGACGGCCAGCGGCGCGATCTGCGCCAGCCGGGCGGCCAGGCGCTGGGCCTCGTCGTCGAGCTCGGCCGCCGGAACCGCCTTCAGGGCCAGGCCCAGGCGAACGGCGTCGAGGCCGTTGACCCGCTCTCCGGTCATCAGGTGCCACTTGGCGGCCGCGAAGGACTCCAGCAGCGGCCAGAGCACCGCGCCGCCGTCGCCGGCCACCAGGCCGATGTTCACGTGGGTGTCGGCGATCACCGCGTCCTCGGCCATCACCACCACGTCGCAGAGCAGGGCGATGGTCGCGCCCAGGCCCATGGCGAAACCCTGCAGGGCGCAGACGATCGGCTGCCGCACGGCCAGCAGCATGTCGATCATCCGCGTGGCGTCGAGGGTCGACAGCACGCCCAGCGCCGGACTGGTCGCGCCGCCCTCTTCGGCCCCCACCATGGTGCCGACGTCGCCGCCGGCGCAGAAGGCCTTGCCCTCCCCGCGCAGCACGATCGCCCGTACGTCGGCGTCCTCGGCGGCCAGCGCCAGGATTTCGCGAAGACCGGCGTGCACCTCGCCGTTGATGGCGTTGCGCTGGGCCGGCCGGTTGAGGGACACCGTCAGCACGTGTCCCTCCTTGCGGGCCAGGACCGTGGTGAAGGCGTCGTAGGCGGACATTGCGGGCTCTCCGTTCGCTTCAGCTCGCCGCCGGCCAGCGCGCGGCCACCAGGTCGCGGGCGTGGCCGCGCATGCCCTGCATCTCGAGGCGCAGGGTCTGCAGGCGCATGGTGTAGAGGTGCAGGTCGTATTCGGTGGTGAAGCCCATGGCGCCGGTCAGCTGGTGGGTCTCGAAGAACACCCGGTGCGCGGCCTCCGAGGCGGTGATGGCGGCGCTGGCGGCCAGTGCGGCGGGCGCGCCGTGATAGGCCGCCTCGCGCATCGCCCACTGGGCCGCATCCACCGCGACGTGGCACTCCACGATCCGATGCTGCAGGGCCTGGTAGGTGGCGATCGGCCGGTCGAACTGGCTGCGGTCACGCATGTAGCGGACAGTCAGGTCCACCGCCGCGCGGGCCGAACCGGCGATCTCCGCGGCGATGGCGATCCGCCACCAGCGCCGGGCCACCGCGCCGGCGCCGCGCGCCAGCCGCGCGCCGCCGACCTCGGTCACCTTGGCCATCGGGTAGCCGAACTTCGAACGCACGGTGGCGGCCGTGAACTCGCCGCGCCGGGCCACAGTCGCCTCGTCGCCGTCGACCACGATCAGCATGTCGGCCTCGGCGCCGTAGCGCACCGCGTTCAGGCCTTTCTGGTCGGCTACGGCGATGACCAGCGGCAGCACGCCGTCGACCACCGAGGGCGCGATCAGGCTGCGGGCGCCGACCGGGGCCAGGCCCGCCGCCTGCGCGGTCCATTCGACGACCAGCGCCGCGACCAGGGGCCCCGCGTCAGGCTCGGCGTAGAGGTCGAGGAAGCCCGCCTCCTCCATCTCGGTTAGCAGCAGGCGGTCGAAGTCCTCCGCCTTGCGCAGGGCGCGGGCCCGCACCGGCCCCGCGCGGCGTTCGAACAGTCGGGCGCAGGAATCGGAGATCGCCTGCTGGGTTTCGTTCAGCTGCATGTCCATGGGATCACCTTGGGGCCGCGCCGATCACGTCGCGCGCGATCAGGTTCAACTGCATTTCGAGGGTGCCGGTGGCGACGCCGGAGGCGAGCGCGTGGCCGAACTGGGCGGCGCCGTAGCTGCCCTTCAGGAGGCCGCCGCTGCCTTCCACCTGCAGCGCGGCCTCATAGACCGCCTTCTCCGCGCGGATCGTGGCGACCCGATAGACATAGGCCGTCAGGTCCGGGGCCTGCCCCTTCGCCCGCTCGTCGACGACGCGGTAGATCAGCACCCTGGCCGCGTCGCAGGCGGCCTGGGCCTTGGCCACCGCCTCGCAGATGATCGGATCGTCGAGCAGGCCGGCCTCGAGCGCCGCCTTGGCGACATGGTCGAGGGTCGACGAGGCGCGGCGGAACCGCGCCACCCCGACCCGCTCGTTGACCAGCAGCTTGCGGATGATCGGCCAGCCGCCGCTGTCCGGCCCCAACCGCCACGACTCCGGCGCGCGGACATCGTCGAAGACGCACTGGTTGAAGGTGCCCGGCGCGAAGATCGAGGGGATTTCGCTGATGGTTACGCCCGGCGCGTCGGTCGGCACCAGGAAGATCGAGATGCCGTTGTGCTTGCTGGCCTCCGGATCCGTCCGCGCCAGCAGGAAGCAGTAGTCGGCGGTGTCGGCGTAGGATGTCCAAATTTTTTCGCCGGAGATCACATACTCCGACCCGTCCCAGGTCGCCTTGGTGCGCAGCGCCGCGAGATCGGAGCCGGCCCCCGGTTCGGAGAACCCCTGGCACCAGACCACATCGCCGCGGCTGATCCGCTGCAGGTGGTACTGCTTCTGCTCCTCGGTGCCCGCCAGGATCAGCGCCGGGCCGACCCAGTTGACGCACATATATTGCGCGGTCCGGGGCTCGCCGTGGGCGACCATCTCCTCACTGAGGATGAGCTGCTGCCAGGCGGATTGCTCGAGGCCGCCGTATTCGCGGGGCCAGGCCGGCGTCAGCCAGCGACGCTCGGCCAGCTTGGCGGCGAAGGCCTTGGAGAACTTCTTCTGCTCCGGCGGCTCGAGCGAGAAGGCATCGAAGTCTTCCGGCAGCTCGGCCTCTAGGAAGGTCTTGAGATCGTGACGAAACTCCGCCTCTTCCGGTCTCCAGTCAAAGTCCATGTCGTCTCTCCCTTGGGCGCTGCGGACGCACTACCGCGGCATCCCGAGAACCTGGTTGGCGAGGATGTTTTTCTGGATCTGCGACGTGCCGCCGAAGATGCTGATGGTCCGCGAGCGCAGGTAGCTGGCGAAGCTGGTGTCGCCGGGCTCGGTAAAGGCCGCCGCGCCGCTGAGCTCCAGCTCCAGGGTCCGCATCGCCTGCTCGGCCTTGGTCAGCAGCAGGCGCGCGACCGAGCCCTCCGGGCCCGGCGGCTTGCCCGCGTTGCGTTGCGACAGCTGCTCCACGACGTTGAGCCGCAGGGCCTCGCCGATGACATAGACGCGGGCGATCGCCTTGCGGGTCTCGGGGTCCTGCAACAGCCCGCGCTCGGCGGCGATGCCTTCGAGCCGGCGCAGCGCCGTCTGGAAGGTGGCGATCATGCCGATGTCGCCGGGGCCGCGCTCGAAGGCCAGCACCGTCATGGCGATCCGCCAGCCGGCCCCGGTCTCGCCGATCTGCTGGTCGATGGGCACCTCGACGTCGTCGAAGAACATCTCGCAGGTTTCCGGCGCGCCGTCGGAGATCTTGATCGGCCGGATGGTGATCCCCGGCGCCTTCGCCGAGGTGAGCAGGCAGGTGATGCCCCGGTGCTTGGCCGCGTCCTTGTCGGTGCGCACCAGCAGCACGCACCAGTCGGCGTGCTGCGCGCCGCTCGTCCACAGCTTCTGGCCGTTCACGACATAGCGGTCGCCCTTGAGTTCGGCGGAGGTCCGCAGGTTGGCGAGGTCGGACCCCGCACCCGGCTCGCTGAAGCCCTGGCACCACTGGATGTCGCCACGCAGCATGGGCGGCAGGAACCGCTGCTTCTGCTCCTCGGAGCCATAGGTGAAGATCGCCCGGCCCAGGTAGTTGTGGAACGAGATGCGCGGCGTGTCCGCCCGGCCCAGTTCGTCGTTGAGGATCGCCTCATAGGTCGCGGTGAGGCCGTGGCCGCCGTACTCCACCGGCCAGGAAAGACCCACGAAGCCACCCTCGTAGAGGGTGCGCTGCCAGCGCCGGTGCAGCGCGCCCATCTGCTCTTCGGTCTTGGCCTCCTCGCGCCAGTTCGTCGGTGCGTTGACCAGCAGCCACTCGCGGACCCGGGTCCGGAAGGCGAGCTCCTCGGCGTTCTCGCGGTAATCCATCACGCCTGTCCCAGGCGCGCGTCCGCGATCGCCAGCAGTTGATGGGCTTCGTCGCCGAAGATCTTGCGGTCGAACATCGCCCGGCGATTACGCAGGTGGGCCTCGTGTTCCCAGACCTGGCCGATGCCGCCGTAGCCCTGCATCAGCATCTCGCCGACCTGCTGGGCCACGGGCGCGCAATAGGCCTTGGCCGTGCGCGCGGCCAGCAGGCTCGCCTCACCGTCCAGGGCGTCGACCGCCCAGGCGGCGTAGTTGGTGGCGCTGGCGGCCGCCTCGGTCTCGACCAGCATTTCGGCGCACATGTGCTGCACGGCCTGGAAGGAGCCGATCGGGACCCCGTACTGGATGCGGGTCTTGGAATAGTCGACGAGGCGCCGCAGCCCGGTCTGCAGCACGCCCACGATGTCGGCGCAGACCAGCGTGAGCGCCAGCGCCGTCCAGCTCATGAGGTCGGCCTCGGAAAGCGGCTCGCCGACCGGTTCCGGCTTCGCCGCGGCGGACGCCGGCGCGCCGAGCGGACGGCTCAGGTCGACGCCCTCCAGGGCGGCCATGCCGGCGAGATCGATGCGCGCGACGCGGCGGCCCGGGGCCAGCGCCAGGCCGTAGGCGGCGCCCTCGGCGTCGATGCAGATGCAGCCGGCGAGCGCGTCGGCGTCGGCGAGCCGATCGAGGCCGGGGTTCAGCAGGACGCTATAGCGGCTCCGGCCTTCGGCGATGTCGTCGAGCCAGGCCTCCGGCGCGCCGGCGCGCGCCAGCAGGTCCGAAGCCAGGCAGACGCCGATGAACGGGGTCGGCGCGATCGCACCGGCCAGGCCCTGGGCCACCAACATCACCTCAACGGCCGAGGTCAGGGGCGCGCCATCCTCGTCGCGCACCCGCATGCCCAGCAGCCCCGCCCCGGCGAGCGCGCGCCACGCCGCCTGGCGATCGAGCCGCGCGAGGTCATTCGGCTGGGTCACCGTCACCGACTCGGCGATGCGAGACGCCGTCGTCTTCAGCATCTCCTGCTCTTCGGTGAGAACGGCCCGCATTCACTCCCCCATTGTTCATAATTATTACCCTATATAATATAGGCTGTTCCGAGGTTGTCACGCGGAAAGTCGCGGCCGGACCGCGCGGCCCGGCAAAGGTTCGGCGCGGACCTGGCGGTCCGCGCCGAAGAGGGAGGAGATGGACCCGAAGGTCCGGTGCGTCGAAAAACGACCTCTCATTTTTGGACTATTTATTATACTATATACAAGCGATTTCGTCGGTCGCCCGTGCGCCGCCTCAGGCCGGGTCGAAGGGCGCGGCGGCCAGGGCGTCCAGGATGGCCGCCTTGGGATCCGCCGACGCCCGGGCCGAGCCGTCGCGATCGATGAACAGCAGCTCTCCGCCGGCCCGATCGAAACGCGGCCAGGGCGCCAGTCCGGGCCCGTTGGGATCCCCCGAACGCACGAAGTTCGCCCAGTAGCCGTTCATCATCCGGCCGACCGCCAGGTCGCGCGCGTCGGCCGATCCGGTCTTGTCGAAGACGAACTGGACCTCGGTGGTGTGGGCCGCGCCCTTCAGCTGCGCGGCATAGGCCTGCGGCACATATCCGAACCGATAGAGATAGACCGGCGCTGCGGCCGCCCGATCGGCCATGCAGCGGGCGGTGTATCGCGCGGGCTCGACGAAGACGATGTCGCCCATCAGGCCGGCTTCCGCCGCGTCCGCGTCGCCGTAGGCCCTGGCCAGCGCCGCGGCGGCGCCCGGGCCGGCGGCTTTCAGCAGGGCCGCGGCCATCGGGCGGGCCTCCACCATGTCGTCCACCTCCCGCGAGTTGCAGCCGACCAGATAGGGTACGGGCGCGACCGCGCCCTCCGCGAAGGCGGCGCCCGGGTCCTTCGGAACCAGCCACCCATCCACCATGGGCCCCGAATAGGTGTCGCGGGGCGCAATGAAGAAGGGCGCGACCTGCAGCGCCTCGGCCGGCAGGGCCCGCAGCGCAGCCAGCGCCGCCGCGTCGCCGCCGGCGACGCCGTGGTGGGCGGCGAAGGTCTCCCCTATCTCCTGGGCCTTCGGCCAGGACACCAGGCTCTTGCCGAATGTGCCGACCCGTCCGCCCGCCGATTCCGCGACCGCGCGATGGAACAGCGCCCGGGCCGGCGGCGAGGTCATCAGCATGTTCACAGACCAGCCGCCGGCCGACTCGCCCATGATCGTGACATTGCCCCGATCCCCCCCGAAGGCGGTGATGTTGCGGCGAACCCACTCGAGCGCCGCGACCTGGTCCATCAGGCCGAAGTTCCCGACCCGCTCGCCGCCGGCCTCCCGCGTCAGGGCCTGGTGTGCGAAGAACCCGAAGCGGCCCAGCCGGTAGTTGATCGTGACCACCACCAGCCCGCGCCGGGCGAAGGCCGCGCCGTCGTAGGTCGCAGCCGACGCCGCGCCGTTGGTGAACCCGCCGCCATGGATCCAGACCAGGACCGACGCCGGCGCCGCGGGCCGTTTCGCCGGACGCCAGACATTGAGCGTGAGGCAGTCCTCGCCGTGCGGCTGCGTCCCGGCCAATGGATCGCCGGGGTCCTCCACATGAAAGCCGTCGAAGCCGAACGCCAGGGCCGGGCGCACGCCTTTCCATGGCGCCACGGGTTGCGGCGCGCGCCAGCGCAACTGGCCCACCGGCGGTGCGGCATAGGGCACGCCGCGAAACACCGCGACGTCGCCCTCGATCCGTCCGCGCAGGCGGCCGGAATCGATGCGGACCTCGGCGGCGGGCGCCTTGGGCGGGACGGGCCTCGCTATGTCAGTCATCGAAGTTCAGGGCCCTTGAAGGCGGAAATCGGGACAGGCATGTCGTCCATTGTCTCACCGGTTAAGTAGTGTAATATTTCGCTTATAATAAGCAATGTGCCAAGGCGGGAGCGAACCCGAGGGCGCGGAACGGGGGGAAGCGGTGATGCCGGTGCGGGTGGGGATTCTCGGCTGCGCCCAGATCGTCAAGGCCGTCCTCATCGACCCGGCGCGCGTGACGCCCGAGATCGCCGTCGCCGCCGTCGCCTCGCGCGACGCCGGCCGGGCCGGCGCCTACGCCGCCGAGCACGGCATCCCGCGATCCTACGGCGACTACCAGGCCCTGCTCGACGACCCGCAGGTCGAGGTCGTCTACAATCCTCTCCCCAACAGCCTGCACGCCGAATGGACGATCCGCGCCCTCAAGGCCGGAAAGGCGGTGCTCTGCGAGAAGCCGCTGGCGTCCAACGCCGAGGAAGCGCGACGGATGGTGGACGCCGCCGACGCCGCCGGCCTGCCGCTGATCGAGGCCTTCCACTACCGCTACCACCCCGTCGCCCAGCTGATCGGCGAGACCCTGCGCTCCGGCGTCCTGGGACGGCCGCGCAAGCTCGCCGCGCGGCTGAAGATCCGTGGCGAGCAGATGACGCCCGACAACATCCGCTTCCAACCCGAGCTCGGGGGCGGCTCGACGATGGATCTGGGCGCCTACTGCATCAATCTTCTGCGCATGTGCGTCGGCGAGGAGCCGACGGTGACGGCCGCGACGCCCACCTTGCTCTCCTCGGAAATCGACATCGCCATGCACGCCGGCCTGGCGTTTCCCGGCGGTGCGGTCGCCGAGTTCGAATGCTCGCACAGGGCCGAGCGGCTGGAGACCTGGTTCACCCTGGAGGGCGAGCGCGGGACCCTGCGCTGCGACAATCCCTTCCTGCCGCAGCGCGGCGTCACGGTGACCGTCGAGGCCGGCGGCGAGGCCCGCACCACCCGTTTCGACGAGCCCGCGACCTACGTCTTTCAGGCCAGGGCCCTGGCGAGGATCATCCGCGAACGCGGGCCGATCCTCACCCCCGGCGCCGACGGGATCGCCAACATGGCCGTGATCGACGCGGTCTACCGCGAGGCCGGCCTTGCCCCGCGTCTCACCGGCCGCGCCGTACGGGAACTCCAGACATGACCGCCACGACTTCGGACAGCGCCCGCAAGACCGCGCGCGGCTGGTACGCCGTGGCGGTCCTGGGTTCGCTCTACATCGTCGCCTTCGTCGACCGGCTGATCCTGGGCCTGCTGGTCGAGCCGCTGCGCACCGACCTGCACATCACCGACACCCAGATCAGCCTGCTGATGGGCGTGGCCTTCGCGGTGTTCTATTCCTTCGTCGGCCTGCCGCTCGGACGGGTCGCCGATATCGGCAACCGCAAATGGCTGCTGGTGGGCACCGCGCTGATCTGGGGCAGCTGCACCTTCGGCTCGGGCCTGGCGACCAGCTTCTGGGTGCTGTGCCTGCTCAGGATCGGGGTGGCGATCGGCGAGGCGGCGCTGACGCCCACGAGCCTCTCGTTGATCTCCGATCTCTTCCCGCCAGAGCGGCGGGCGCGGGCCACCAGTGTGTTCATGTCGCTGGGCGCGCTGGGCGCCACCGGCTCTTATATCCTGGGCGGGTTGGTGGTGAACGCCATCGGCAATGTGGACCATCTTGTGCTGCCGCTGATGGGCTCGGTGAAGCCGTGGCAGGCGGTGTTCTTCCTGGTGGGGGCGCCCGCCTTCCTGTTCGCCGCGATCATCGCCTTGACGATCAAGGAGCCGGTCCGGGAGACCGCGCCGGTCCCCAATGCGAGGGGCCTGACCTTCGCGTGGCTGAGCCGGCCCTATGTCGCCGCCTTCCTGTTCTTCATCGCCACCGCCATCGGACAGGTCATGATCTATGGCCTGAGCGGCTGGGCGCCGACCTATCTGGTGCGCCAGTTCCACTGGGCCACCGGCGACGCCGGTATCCGCATCGGCCTGGCCAGCATGACCATGGGCGTCTCGGGCATGCTCGTGGCGCCGCGCGTGGCGGAAGTCTGGCGCGCGCGCGGGCGGGCCGATGCGCCCATCCTGGTGCTGGCCGGCGGCCTGCTGCTGGGCTTCCCACTGGTCATCGCCGCGTCGCTCGCGCCCAGCGGCGTCGCCTTCCTGGCGTTCTACGCCGCGGCGATGTTCTGCATCATGGGGACCGGCATGATGCCGTTCATCTGTGTGCAGTGGGGGATCCCGTCGCACCTGAAGGGCGAGTTCCTAGCCGCCGGCCTGCTGGCCAATTCCATGGTCGGCATCGCGCTAGGCCCCACGGCCACGGTCCTGGCCGCGAAGGTCTTCGGCGGCGGCGCGCACCTGGGCCAGGGCCTGGCGCTGGTGGCCGCGATCTGCGGTCCGCTCGCCGCCGGCTTCACCCTCCTGCTCCGTCGCCCGATGGTCCGCCTGCTCGGCGCGCAGGTCCGCGGAGACGGACCGCAGGGCGCCGGGGCCCCTGCCCTCTCGGTGGTCGGAGAGCTGGTCTGAAATGAGCACGGTCAAGGTCTGCGACGTCATCGTCTCCATCCTGGAGGCCGCCGGGATCGACACCTGCTTCGGTGTGCCGGGCGGCCAGACCGTGCCGTTCTATGGCGCGGCGCGGGCCCGCGGCTTCAACCACATCCTGATGCGCGACGAGCGGAACGCGGCCTGCGCGGCCGACGCCTATGCGCGGGTGAGCGGCCGGGTCGGGATGTGCGACGCCACGGTCGGGCCGGGCTCGACCAATCTGATCTCCGGCCTGGCGGAAGCCTACGCCTCGGCGATCCCGGTGCTGGCGCTGGTGGCCGACATCCGGACCAACCGCGAGCACCTGCGCCACCGGGGCGTCTCCTCCCAGGCCCTGGAGCAGGGGTCGATCCTGGCGCCGGTGACCAAGTGGGTCGGCCGGGTTCAGACCCCGGGCAGCCTGGTGGCGGTGTTCGACCACGCGCTTCGGGTGGCGACCTCCGGGCGTCCCGGGCCGGTCGTGGTGGAGATCCCCGAAGACTTCATGGCCGCGCCGATTCCGGAGCCGGACCTGTCGAAGTTCAGCCCGGCGAGCGCGGTCTGGCCGCGCCATCGCACCGCGCCCCTCCCGCAGGCGGTCGCGGACGCCGTCGCGCGCCTAGCGAGGGCCAAACGGCCGATCGTGCTGGCCGGCGGCGGCGCCATGGCCAGCGGCGCGGGCGCGGAGATCGCCCGGTTCGCCGACGAGTTCGGCATACCGATCGTCACCAGCATCAACGGCAAGGGTGTGGTCAGCGAGCGCAATCCGCTGGCCCTCGGCGTGGTCGGCGTGTTCGGCGACATCGAGGCCAGCCGCACGCTGAAACAGGCCGATACCGTGCTGGTGCTGGGCAGCAAGTTCGCCCAGTTCAATTCCTTCCTTTGGCGACTGCCCAACGCCGGGCAGGAAATCATCCACGTCGACATCGACGGCGAAGAGCTGGGCCGCGCCATTCCCGCCGCCCTTGAGATCGTCGGCGACGCGCGCGAGGCGGCCCGCGCGATCGGCGACGGCCTCGCCGCCCGGAAGGCCCGGTTCTCCTGGAAGCCCGAAGGCGAGCCGTTGCCGCAGCCCGGCACCAAGCCCGACGATCCGGCCGTGGCCCCCGAACGGGTCATGGAGGCGATCAACGTCCTGATGGACGATGGCGCGATCCTGGTGTCTGACGCCAGCCTCGCCTCCGGCTGGACCGCCTCCCGTTTCCAGACCCGCCGGGCCGGCCGCAGCTACCTGGCCCCCCGCGGCCTCGCCGGCATCGGCTGGGCCGGGGGCGCCGCCATCGGCGCCGCGCTCGCCGCGCCCAGGGGCACCCCGGTGATCGCGGTGGCCGGCGACGGAGCGGCCGGCTACTGGCTGGGCGAGATCGAGACCGCCGCCCGACTGAAGCTGCCGATCACCTTCGTGATCCTCAACAATGCCGGCTATGGCTGGGTGATCCAAGGTGAGCGCAGCCTGGGCATCACCCCGGAGTCCGTTTTCGCCCCGGTCGACTTCGCCGCCATCGGCAAGGCCATGGGGACCGGCGCCGCGCGCGCCGCCTCGATCAACGAGGTGCAGGCCGGGTTGACCGAGGCCTTTGCGGGCAAGGGTCCCTACGTGCTGGACGTGCTGAGCTCGGAACGTTCGTCGCCCAGCATCGACTGGGGCGTGCTTGAGCCGAAGTCCGCCAATGCGCTCGGCGCCTACGGCATGGGCTAGCCAGACTATCGCAAGCGGAGGACGCAGGATGCGTTTCGGACTCTTCGGCGGCCCAGCGCGTCCGCCCGGCCAGGCCGGCGACGGCAAATCGTTCCGCCAGTTCGTCGACTATGTGACGGAGGCCGAGCAACTCGGCTTCGAGTCGGTGTTCCTGGTGGAGCACCACTTCACCGGCGCGGGCCAGGTCAGCGCCTCGCTCACTCTGCTGAGCTACCTGGCAGGCCTGACCTCGACCATGCGGCTGGGGACGGCGGTCACCGTCATGCCCTGGCACCATCCGCTGCTGCTCGCCGAGCAGGCGGCGACGGTGGACATCCTGTCCAACGGCCGGTTGGATTTTGGCGTCGGCCGCGGCTACCGGGCCAACGAATTCCACGGCTTCAATATCGATGCCGAGGAGGCGCAGGACCGCTTCGAGGAGGCGTTGGCGCTGGTGCTCAAGAGCTGGACGGCCAAGGAACGCTTCTCCCACGATGGCCGCTTCTGGTCGTTCCGCGATGTGATCGTCGAGCCGCAGCCGGTGCAGGACGATCCGCATCCGCCGATCTGGGTCGCCGCCGGCAGCGAGGGCTCGGTGCGCAAGGCGGCCGCCACCGGTCAGCGCCTGCTGCTCGACCAGTTCGGCTCGACCGAGCTCTCCGCCCAGCGGGTGGCCTGGTACCGCGACGCCCAGGCCAAGGCGGGCGTCGCCTCCCTGCCCAATCAGGTCGCGCTCACCCGCGGCCTGTTGCTGGTGGACCATGCGTCGAAACTGCCCGCCGAGTTCGAGATGCGCCACCGGATCGGCCAGATGATCGCCGCCAGCGCCATGGTGCCCGGCCAGGCGCCGCCGCCCAATCCGACGGGCCCGTTCGTGCTCGACAAGTCCAACGAGGCCACCGCGCAGGCCACCGTCAACGGGACGCCGGACGACTGCATCGCCCGGCTGAAGGAACTCGAGGCGGCAGGCGTCGATTACGTGCTGTTCAACGACCCGTGGGGCGGCATCGAGCGGCTGCGCCTGTTCGCCAGGGAGGTGATGCCGGCCTTCCGCAGGACGGCGGCGGCCGCCTAGACTTTCAGCCGTTGACGATCACCGCCCGGATCACGTCACCGGCCGCCAGCGCGTCCAGGCCATCGTTCACCTCGTCCAGGGTCAGGACGCGCGACACCAACCCGCCCAGGTCAAGCCGGCCGTCCTCGGCGAAGGCGACGTATTTCGGGAAGTCGCGCCGTATGTCGGCCGAGCCGAACAGCGAACTGGAGAACCGTTTCTCCGACAGGAAGAACTGCCAGGCGTCGAACTGGAAGGTCTCGCCGCGCGGCGGCAGACCGACGACGACGATGGTCCCCGCCTGGCGCGTCAGGTCGAAGGCCTGGGCCGCCGTCGCCGGCAGGCCGACCCCGTCGATGCAGGCGTCCGCGCCGCGGCCGTCGGTGATCTCGCGCACCCGTTTGGCCACGTCCTCGGCTGCCGGATCGATGACCGCCGTGGCGCCCAGCCGCAGCGCATCGGCGCGGCGCTGCGGGCGCGGATCGATGCCGATGACGGTCTCCGCGCCGGCGATCCGAGCGCCCTGGATCGCGGCCAATCCCACGGCGCCGCAGCCGATCACCGCCAGGGACCCGCCAGGGCCGATATCCGTGCGGTTGAGCACCGCGCCTAGGCCCGTCGTGACCCCGCAGCCGACTAACGCCAGGTGCGCGTCCGGCAGGGCCGTGCGGATGGCGATCAGCGAGGCCTGGTGCACGCACATCTTCTCGGCGAAGGACCCCAACCCGTAGAGACCGGTGGCCAGCGACCCGTCGGCGCGGCGCGCGCGCAACGGCTTGCGCACCTCCAGCCCCAGCACGCAGATGTTCGGCCTGCCCGCCAGGCAGTTGACGCACACACCGCAGCAGGGCGCCGTCGAGCTGATCACCCGGTCGCCGGGCTTCAGGCGGGTGACCGCCTCGCCCACGGCCTCGACCACGCCGCAGGCTTCATGACCCATGACCATGGGCGCGCCATAGTCGTACTTGCCGGCCCGCACGCTGACGTCGGTCTGGCAAAGGGCGGTGGCCGTGACCCGGACCACGACGTCCTGCGGTCCGGGCGCCAGGAGCTCGACCTCTTCGATGGCCAGCGGGGCGTGGGCCTCCAGGAAGACGGCGGCGCGCATCAGCCCCAGGCCGCCGGAACTCCGGTCGGCATCCTGTAGAGCAGGCCGGTGAGCTGCGGCTCCGGCTCGTCAGGGTCGAACCGCAGGTTGGGCAACCGGTCGAGCAGGGCGTTCAGCGCGGCGCGCAGTTCCATCCGCGCCACCTGGCCGCCGACGCAGAAGTGCGGGCCGTAGCTGAACGACAGGGTCGGCTTCACCGGTCGGAAGGGGTCGAACGCATCCGGATTTTCGAACTGCGCCGGGTCACGGTTGGCCGCGGCGATGCCGGGCTCGATGATCGAACCCTTGGGGATCTTCACGCCGGCGATCTCGGTGTCCTCGGCCACCAGGCGGAAGGGCGAGGTGAGCACCGGCCCGTTCCAGCGCAGGACCTCGTCGACGACCGCGGGCACGAGACTTCGGTCCTCGTAGAGCCGCGCGAGAAGTTCGGGCCGCTGCATCAGCGTGACCAGCACGATGCCGAGGCTGCGGAAGGTGGTGCCGACGCCCGCCGGCACCAGGTTGCAGACCAAGCCCAGGACCTGCTCCTCGGTGATCCTCTGACGCTGGTCGCCCTCGGTGATCTCGCTCTCGATCAACAGGCTGATCAGGTCGTCGCGCGGCGCGCGCCGACGCTCGGCGATCACGGCGCGCATATAGTCTTCGACCTCCAGGCGCGCGGCCCGGGCTTCCGCGGCCGGCGCGGCGCCGATCTGCATCAGGCCGGCCCAGTGCTGGAACTGATCGAGGTCGTCGCGCGCGACGCCCAGGGTCATGGCGATGACGAACACCGGGAACTGGGAGCAGTATTCGAAATAGAGGTCGGCCCGGCCCTTGGCCACGAAGCCGTCGATCAGCTCGTCCAGCCTGGGTTTCACCCACGACTGCCACATGCCCATGGCCTTCTTGCCGAAGGCCGGTTGCACCAGCAGGCGGAACTGGCGGTGTTCCGGATCGTCGGACCCCATCAGCGAGACCGGCCCGAAGGCGTGCTGGGTCATCCGCCGGATGCCGGCATTGGTGAAAAGGTTGTTCTCGCGCAGCACGTGCTCGGTGGCGGCGTAGCTCAGGGTGCAAAACCGCTGGGCGTCTTTCCAGGCTTCCGAGGTCGGATCGCCCATGCCGAACATCGCGAAGAACGAGCTGTCGTGGACGCCGCCGTTGATCGGACGCAACTCGGCGAACCGAGGATAGGGATCGTCGACGACACCGGCGCCGGTGCGGCTGGTGGTCTTGCGCTCCCAATCGTGGCGGCCGACCCCGCCGGTCTCGGTGGATGCGGTCATGACGGAACTCCTGGGGTCTCGATGCTGATGGCCTGCACCGGGCAGGCCGCAACCGCCGTGCGGATGGCGGCCTCAGGGTCTGAACCGCCGTCCAGGAGGCGCACCAGGCCTTGTTCGTCGGTCTCGAAAGTCTGTGGCGCGAGGCTGGCGCAGGTCTCGCTGCAGACGCAGCGGGCGCGGTCGATGCGGACCCGCAGGCCGCTGGGGTGGTCGAAGCTGTCCATCAGTAGACCAGCGTCCCGCCGCCATCGACGACGAAGGTGATCCCGTTGACGAAGGAAGCCGCGGGGCTGAGCAGGAAGGCGATCACCTTGGCCACCTCCTCGGGCTGGCCCAGCCGGCCCAGCGGCGAACGCGCGATCATCAGCTTGCCATAGGGTCCGCTGGTCAGGTCGCCGATCCGCGCGGTTTCGATCACGCCCGGCGCCACGGCGTTCGCCCGATAGGCGCCTCGACCGAACACGGCGTGGAAGCGGGTTACGCCGCCGACGGCGGCCTTGCCCGCCATGTACCAGCCGTTGAAATCGGAAAGGTCCCGCCCCACCAGCACCGAAGGCGGCGGTCCTCCGGCCACGGCGCCGGCCACCGAGGCCAGGTTGACGACGCTCGCGCCCTCTGGAAGGCCGGTCTTCACCCAGGCGGCGGTGACGATCTGGACGCTGCCGGCGGTCTGGGCGAGGCCTTCCTCGATCGTCAGATTGAGCGCGCTGGGCGGACCGGCATTGTTCACCAGGTAACCGATCGGCCCGAACTCCGCGCGCAGGGCGGCCATCATGGCGCCCACCGGCTCACGGTCGGCCGTGTTCAACACCCGGCCGGTGAACCTCGGACCCAGATCGAGAGCGGCGAGCCCGGCCTCGTTGATGTCCAGGCCGATCACCCGCAGGCCCTGCCCCAGCAGTTCGCGGGCGGTGCACAGGCCGATGCCGCTGGCCGCGCCCGTGACGACGGCGACGGCGCCGTCCGGAAAGCCCAGGAAGTTCTCGACGTCGCTCATGGCGGGGTGGTTTCCATATGGTCCAGGAGGAAATGGGTGACCGCCGCCGCGAAAGCGGCCGGCTGGTCGAGACTGATAAAGTGGCCGGCTTCGGGCACGACAGCGGTGGTCGACCCCGGCAGGGCGGCGGCCAGGGCTTCGGCGCGGTCAACGGTCGGCCCGTCGGCGCCGAACAGCAGCAGGCAGGGCAGGTCGAGTTTCGCGAGCGCGGCCGCCAGATCGAAGTCCCGGATCGCCGCCATGACCCCGACCAGCCCGGCCGCGCCGGTGCGGACGCGTTCCCGGTTCCAGCGGTCCAGGAGCTCGGTGTCCACCACCCGGTTGAAACGCGGCTGGACCGCCTCCAGCGGCTGCTCGGCCTGCCCGAACATCTGCTCCACGCGCGGCCAGGCGGCCAGCCACCAGTCGCGGGTGCGGAACTGCATCTCGTCCAGCACGACGGCGGAGACCTCGCCGCCGCCGGCCGCGTGGCTGGCGGCGATGAACGCCCCGACCGAACTCCCCAGCAGCGCTGGCCGCCGCAGCCCGAGCGCCGCGATGAGGTCCGCGAGGCTCCCGGCATAGGCCTCGATCGAAGGCGGGGCCGTGACATCGTCGCTGTCGCCATGGCCCGGCATGTCCCAGGCGATCACGTCCCAGCGGGCGGCCAGGGCGTCCAGCGCCGGCGCGAACTCGTGCCAGGAGTGTCCATTGCCGTGCAGCATCACGAGGCTCGGTCCGCGGCCCGCCCGAATATAGGCGACCTCGCCCAGGCGGGTGCTGACGCGCCCCTGGACCGGCGTCGCGATCATGCGGCGGCCCCGCTCGCCGTCATGTTCCGGCCGGCCATGTGCTGCGCGGCGATGACCGAGAACACCATCGAGGCGCCGATCGAGGACCCCGCGCCGGGGTACATGTGGCCGAACACCGAGGCCGAGGTGTTGCCCGCGGCATAGAGGCCGGGGATCGGCTCGCCGGCCTCGGTCAGCACCCGGCCATGCTCATCGGCCACCAGCCCGCCGGCCGTCCCGACGTCGCCTGGGAAGGTGGAGACCGCGTAGAACGGCGCCTTCTCGATGGCGCCCAGGTTGGGGTTCGGCTTGTTGCGGCCATCGCCGTAGAACCGGTTGTAGACGCTCTCGCCGCGATGGAAGTCGGCGTCCACGCCTTGGCGCGCCATGGCGTTGAAGCGCTCGACCGTGGCCCGGAAGACCGTCGGATCCATCCCGCACTGGCCGGCCAGCTCTTCGAGCGTCGCGGCCTTCTTCATGTAGCCGCTCTCGAACCATGCCTTGGGCGTCATCCGCGGCGGGGTCATGCCAAAGGCGTAGGTGTCGCGGTGCCGGCTTTCCAGGATCATCCAGGAGGGCGCGCCGTTGGCCCGTTGGCGGGCGAGCATGATCTGGCCGACTTCCATGTAGGGATCGGCCTCGTTGACGAAGCGTTCGCCGCGGCTGTCCACGATGATCGCGTGCGGGAAGCAGCGGTCCCAGACGTGCAGCATCACCGAGCCCGGCGGCCGGGTGCCAGGCACCCACCAGGCCTCCTCCAGCAGGTCGACCGCCGCGCCCAGCGCCCTGCCGATGCGGATCGCGTCGCCGGTGTCCTCGCGTGTCGACATGGTCCCGTCGATGCCGGCGGGCGACTGCCTTTCGGCGCGCATCTCGGCATTGCGGGCAAAGCCGCCGGCGGCCAGCAGGATGCCGCGCCGGGCGCGGATACGCAGGGTCGTGCCGTCGCGCTCAACCACAGCGCCGACCACGCGGCCGTCGTCCAGCACGAGCTCGACCAGTGAAGTCCCGCGCCAGATCGGCACACCCGCTTTCAGGAGCGCACCGAACACTCGGCCCATCAGCGCCTGGCCACGGGTCAAGAGCTTCGCGCCGGTCAGCCTGGCCCATAGCGCGCGCAGGCCCACGCGCGCCCAGACCGCCGCCGCCTTCAAGGTCCGCGGGCCGAGCGCCAGCACCGCGACCTCGACTGAGTTGGCCGGAACCACCAGCATGGTCGGACGCAGCTGGTCGCGTGCGGCGCCCAGCTTGCGGCTGTCGAACGGCAGGGCGTGCAGGGTCCGGCCTTGCGGCACGCCGCCCTCGCGCTCGGAGTAGTAGTCCGGCCAGCCGGAATGGGCGAGCGGCACGCCCTGCCGCTTCAGCAGGTCGAGCAGGGCGTGACCACCCGAGACGTAGGCCTCCAGGCGGGCGGGCGAGGCGGCGGGTCCCGCCTCCCCGACCAGTGCGCGTAGATGGGCGTTGGCCTTGGCCGGCGAGTCCGTCGCCCCGGCGGCCTTCAGGAACGGATTATCGAGGATCCAGAGGGTGCCGCCCGACAGGCTGGTGGCCCCGCCCACATAGGCCGACTTCTCGATCACCAGGACGTCGAGCCCCGTCTCGGCGCCGGCCAGCGCGCCGGCCAGGCCGCCGCCCGCACCCACCACCAGGAGGTCACAAACATGATCCCAGGCCTCAACCGCCGCCATCCGCCCACCCTACGCCCGCCCCTTTTCTCGAGAGGCTGAATATTCTATTTATTACACTATAATGGCGTGAGCGGACGCGTCACTGGAAAATGAAACGGTGACCGCGCCCCGGGGGGATCTGCACATGGCCAGCGGCTTTCCGCGCACCTCCGCCGTCCTTGGCGACTACGTGGCCTCAGGGCGCCTTGCGGGGGTTTCCCTGGCTGCCCGGCATGGCGGCGTCACCCGGTACGTCAACGTCGGACGTCCGGCCTTCGACCACGCCGAGGCCATCGGCCCCGACACGATCTTCCGCATCTACTCGATGACCAAGCCGGTGACCGGCGTCGCCGCGATGATCCTGATCGGCGAGGGCCTGTTGGGACTCGACCAGCAGATTTCCGAGATCCTGCCGGCGTTCGCGGCCATGCGGGTGATCGTCGGCGACGATGTCGCAAAGACCCGGCCGGCGACGCGGCCGATCCTGATCCGCCACCTGCTGACCCACACCGCCGGCCTCTCCTACGGGATCAATCCTGAAGGGCTGCTGCCCCCGGTCTATCGCCGCCACGGCGTCGAGCCGTTCACCCTGTCCCGCGACGGATCGACCGATGCGCCGCCGACCTTGGAGGCGTTCGCCGAGCGCCTCGCCCCCTTGCCGCTAAGCACCGACCCCGGCGCGCGTATGGACTACAGCGTGGCGCTCGACCTGCTCGGCCTCATCATCGAGCGGGTGGAAGCCAAGCCCTTCCCGCAGGTGCTGCGCGAACGCCTCTTCGATCCGCTCGGCATGAACGACACCGGCTTCCACGTGCCCGCCGAGAAGCTCGGGCGGCTGGCCACCAACTATCGCCTCGCCGAGGGCGGGCTCGTCGTCGAGGACGCGCCGGCGCAGAGCGCCTACGCCCAGCCCGACCGCCTGCCCTCGGGCGGCGCGGGCCTGGTCTCGACCGCGCGCGACTATCTGCGCTTCTGCGCCATGCTGTTGAACGACGGCGAGTTCGAGGGCGTGCGGATCATGGCGCCGCAGACCGTGCGGCTGGCCTGCTCGAACCTGTCGCCGCCGGGCGTCTTCACGCCGCTCGGCGACGGCTTCGCGGCCGGCATGCGGATCGTGCGCCCCGAGAACGTCCGCGACGGAGACCTGCCGGCGGGGGCCGTCAGCTGGGGCGGTGCGGCGGGCACGACCATGTGGGTGGACCGGGCTAACGGCCTCGCCCTGGTGATGATGACCCAGTTCATGCCGCAGGACGCCTACCCGATCTGGGAGGAGATCCGGCGCGCCGCCTACGAGGACCTCGCGGCCTAAGCCGGCCTCGTCAGAACACCAGGCCGACCTGAACGTCGCGGCTCCCCGTGAAGGGTTGGCGGCCGTGAGCGGTGTAGATGTTGTCGAGCAGCATGAAATCCCCGTGCTCGTAGGGCAGGTTCACCGCCAGGCGGTCGAGGATGTCGTAGAGTGGCGTGACCATGTCCTCGGGGATATCGCCGCCGTCGCCGAACAGGATCTCGATCGGGCGTGGCCGGCCCCCCGGGAAGGCCTTGTTGAGCGTGTCGTAGTTCTGCGCCAGGCGGGCTTGGTTGAAATGCATGCCCTGGACCTGCGCGAACCAGACTTCCTCGCCCGTCACCGAATGGTTCACGAAGCCGCTCGAGCGGTAGCGCATCGACAGCGACCCGTCGTCCTCCCAAACCGCCTCGCAACCCACCGCGCGGCAGGCCTCCTCCGCCTGTTCCACGGTCTCGACCTGGAGGACGTCGGTCCATTCGCGGCGGAAGAGCGCCACCAGAGGATCGCTCACCGGGCCCGGGGCGCGGTAGTTGCGCCGATAGAGGACGCCGCGCTCGTGCACCGCATCCAGCAGGTTCGCGGGGATCTGCTTCTGGAACCGCCGCATGTCGCCGATCGTCGTGCAGCCGCCCGTCTCGGATGGCTTCAGGCAATAGAAGGCGACCATCTTCGGGAAGCTGGGCAGATAGCCCATTTCCTGATGCAGGATGATCTTCTGGTCGGCCGGGACGCGGGAGGCCTCGAAGACCTTGCCGGCGATGTTCTTGCGCGGCGTCAGGCCCCCGGCATAGCCGTTGGGATCGGTGTCGTAGCACTGGATCATGGCGTTGAACGCCATGGTGTCGGGAATGGCGAAACCGCGGAGCACGACGCCGCCGTAGGTCGGCAGCAGGGCTTCCAGCGTCCTGTGGTGTTCCGCGAACCACGACTGCACAGCCAGCGGGTCCTTGGCGAGGGCCGGCGAGGCGGGCTCGACCATCAGCGGCAAGCCGTAGGCGTCGTAGGGGTGATGCGTGACGTCGCCCGGCAGGTCCCCGCTTTTCAGGTTGGCGGTCTTCAGGTTGGCGCGCATCGGTTCCTCTCCACCCCAACTGTCACGAGCCGCAGCGGGTGGCAATTGGTACCATTTCTTACACTATTTACAACCATCGCCATATCGTCCAGACCGGTGGGCGCCGGAAGCGCGAAGTCAGCATAGGTTGCTGAGGCCGGAGAGAGCGTCGAGCATGTCAGCGGACCAGAACGAGGCGGAAGCCGGCCTTCGGTGCGATCTGGCGGCCTGCTACCGCCTGGTGGCGATGATGGGCTGGGACGACCTGCTGTACACCCACCTCTCCGTGCGCATCCCAGGGCCCGAGCATCACTTCCTGCTCAATCCCTTCGGCCTGCTGTTCGAGGAGGTCACCGCCTCGTCGCTGGTCAAGGTGGACCTCGACGGCAATATCGTCGCGCCGTCGCCGCATCCGATCAACACCGCGGGCTTCACGATCCACTCGGCGGTGCATGCGGCCCGCGACGACGCCCAGTGCGTCATGCACCTGCATACGGTGGCCGGCACGGGGGTCTCCTGCCAGGAAGGGGGACTGCTGCCGCTGCATCAGGAGGCCATGCTGATCTGCGGCCAGCTCGCCTATCACGACTACGAGGGCGTGGCCCTCGATCACGAGGAGCGCCCGCGCCTGGTCGCCGACCTGGGCGACCGCAATTTCATGATGCTGCGCAACCACGGCACGCTCACCTGCGGCGGCAGCATCGCCACCGCCTTCCAGCGGATGTACCGGCTCGAACGCGCCTGCGAGATGCAGGTGGCCGCCCTGGCCGGCGACCGGCCGCTGGTGACGCCCAACCAGGCGGTCCAGCAACTGACCCACGAGCAGGGCTCCTCGGACCCGCAGCCCATCGCCGACCAGTACCTGTGGCCCGCCCTGCTACGGAAGCTCGATCGGATGGGCTCCGATCATCGGCTGTAGCGGGCGGACGACGAGGAACGAGAGAGTGGGCGGCCAGAGATGAAACGCTACGAGATCGCCGTCATCCCCGGCGACGGCATCGGCAAGGAGGTGATGGTCGAGGGGACCCGCGCGCTCGAGGCCGCGGCCGCCCGGTTCGGCTTCGAGGTCCGCTTCCGGCCGTTCGACTGGAGTTGCGAAAGCTACAAGGCCACTGGCGCGATGATGCCTGACGACGGCATCGACCGGCTGCGCGGTCACGACGCGATCTTCCTCGGCGCGGTGGGCTTCCCCGGCGTACCCGACCACATCTCGCTGTGGGGCCTGCTGATCCCCATCCGGCGGAGTTTCGACCAGTACATCAACCTGCGCCCCGTCCGGCTGCTGCGCGGGGTCCGGTCGCCGCTGCGCGACGTCGAGCCCGGCGACATCGACTTCTGGATCGTCCGCGAGAACAGCGAGGGCGAGTACTCCCAACTCGGCGGCCGCCAGTTCGCCGGGACGCCGCAGGAGATGGCGCTGCAGACGGCGGTCTTCACCCGGCGCGGCTGCGACCGGGCGATCACCTATGCCTTCGAGCTGGCCCGCCGGCTCGGCAGGACCCACGTCGACTCGGCCACCAAGTCGAACGGCATCTATCATTCCATGCCGTTCTGGGACGAGCGGTTCGCAGCCGTCGCCGCGGGATATCCGGACATCACCACCGAGCAGCACCATGTCGACATCCTGGCGGCGCGATTCGTGATGCAGCCGCAGCGATTCCAGGTGGTGGTCGGCAGCAACCTGTTCGGCGACATCCTCTCCGACCTCGGCCCCGGCGTGACCGGCACCATCGCCGTCGCGCCGTCGGCCAACATCAATCCGGAGCGGGAGCACCCTTCGATGTTCGAGCCGGTGCACGGATCGGCGCCGGACATCGCCGGCCGCGGGATCGCCAATCCGATCGGCCAGATCTGGTCGGCGGCGATGATGCTGGACCACCTCGGCGAGCCGCAGGCCGCAGCGGCCATCCTCAGCGCCATTGAGGCGACGCTGACGGCGAAGGGCGCGCCGCTGACGCCCGATCTGGGCGGGCGCGCACGCACCGGCGACCTGGGCGGCGCCATCGCCGCACAGATCCTCAAGGGGGACATCTAGATGCAGGCGGTCGTTCGGCGGGACAGCCAGCTGATCTGCACGGAGGTCGAGGACCCGGTTCCGGGAGCCGGCCAGGTCCTGTTGCGCACCCTGGCCTGCGGAATCTGCGGCTCGGACCTGCACGTCCATGTCCACGCCGAGCGGCGGGCCGAGGTGGCCCGCAAGGCCGGCCGCGCCAACCCGGCCGATCCTGCCAAGGACCTGATCTTCGGTCACGAATTCTGCGGCGAGGTCCTGACCTACGGTCCGGAAGCGGAGCGCCGCTTCGAACCGGGCGCCCGCGTCGTCGCCCTGCCCTATGCGACGGGGCCGGGCGGGCGCGAGACGGTGGGGTTCTCCAACCGCTTCCCGGGCGGCTACGGCGAACGGATCTGCGTCGATGCGGCCATGCTGATGGCGGTTCCGGATCACCTTTCCGACCGGGAAGCGGCGATGGTCGAACCCTTCGCCGTGGGCGTCCACGCCGTGGCCGAGGCGACCCTCGACGCCGACTCCGTCTGCATGGTCATCGGCTGCGGGCCGGTGGGGCTGGCGGTGGTCGCCTCGCTGAAGGCTCAGGGGTTTGGTCCCGTGATCGCTGTCGACTATTCGCCCGCCCGGCGCGCCATGGCCGAGCGCCTGGGCGCCGACGTGATCGTCGACGCCGCGGCCCAGTCGCCGCACACCCACTGGGGACCGCTCGGTGTCTCGCCCTCGCTCTTGCAGCGCCAGGCCGCGCAGGACCTTGGACAAAGGGTGCGCAAGCCCGTCGTCTTCGAGTGCGTCGGCGTGCCGGGAGTCCTGCAGGGGATTATCGAGGGCGTGGCGCCCGGCGCTCAGCTCATCGTGGCGGGGGTCTGCATGGAAGAGGACCGCTTCGAGCCCTCCATGGCGATCAACAAGCAGCTCAGCATGCGCTTCGTCTCCGCCTACACGGTCAAGGAGTTCGCCGACACCCTGGCCCACATTGCCGACGGGCGCATCGACGCGGCGCCGGTGATCAGCCGCGTGGTCGGCCGCTCGGGCGTGGCCGGGGCTTTCGAGGCGCTGGCGCGCCCCAACGCCGACATCAAGATCGTCATCGAAAGCGGCCGGCCTTGAGGGCCGCCGCGGCGCCTGAGAGGCCAAATTGACCCTCGTCCTGAACGACCCCGGACTCCTGCGGTTCGAGAACCGCATCGGCGCGCTATGGGTCCCGCCCGGCGCCGCGTCGATCGCGGTTTCCAATCCCGCAACCGGCGAGACGATCGGGCAGGTCCCTCGTTTCGGCGCGGCGGAAACCCGCCAGGCGATCGAAGCCGCCGCCGCGGCCCTGACCGGCTGGCGCGCCCAGACCGCGGGCGAGCGGGCCGCGATCCTGCGCGCCCTGAGCGGCCTCCTGCTGGAGCACGTCGAGGACCTGGCGCTGATCCTGTCGTCCGAGCAGGGCAAGTCCCTGGCCGAAGCCCGGGGTGAGATCCGGGGAAGCGCGGCCTATATCCAATGGTTCGCCGAAGAGGGCCGCCGGGCCTATGGCGACGTCATCCCCTCGCCCTGGAAGGACCGTCGGGTGCTGACCACCCGCGAGCCGGTGGGCGTGGTGGCGGCGATCACCCCGTGGAACTTCCCCTCCTCGATGATCGCCCGCAAGCTGGGCGCGGCGCTGGCGGCCGGCTGCACGATCGTGGTCAAGCCGGCCTCGCAGACCCCGCTCTCGGCCCTCGCCTGGGGCGAGCTTTGCCAGCGGGCCGGGGTTCCCGACGGGGTCTTCAACTGCATCACCGGTTCGGCCGCGGAGATCGGCGGCGAACTGACCCGCCATCCGGCGGTCAAGAAGGTCACCTTCACCGGCTCGACCGCCGTGGGCAAGACGCTGATGGCCCAGTCCGCGGCGACCATGAAGAAGGTGTCGATGGAGCTGGGCGGCAACGCGCCCTTCATCGTCTTCGCCGACGCCGACCTCGACCGGGCGGTGGCCGGCGCGATCGACTCGAAGTTCCGCAACAGCGGCCAGACCTGCGTCTGCGCCAACCGCTTCCTGATCCACGACAGCGTCTATGACGCCTTCAACGCCAAGCTGGCGGCGGCCGTCGGCAAGCTGAAGGTCGGGGCCGGGACCGAGCCGGACGTGCAGCAGGGCCCGCTGATCGACGAAGCGGCCGTGCGCAAGGTCGAGGAGCACATCGCCGACGCGGTGGCGCGCGGCGCCCGCGTGGTCGTCGGCGGCGCCCGCCACGCGCTTGGCGGCTCGTTCTTCCAGCCGACGGTCATGGTCGACGTGTCGGCCGACGCCCTGGTGGCGCGCGAAGAGACTTTCGGCCCGCTCGCCCCGGTCTTCCCGTTCAGCGACGACGCGCAGGCGGTGCGCATGGCCAACGACACCGAATTCGGCCTCGCCTGCTATTTCTACACCAGGGATCTCGGCCGCGCGTTCCGGGTTTCCGAGCAGCTCGAGTACGGCATCGTCGCCGTCAACGAGGGCCTGGTCACCACCGAGGTCGCGCCCTTCGGCGGCGTGAAGGAGTCGGGCATGGGCCGTGAAGGCGCCCGCTCCGGCCTGCAGGACTACATGGTCGAAAAGTACATCTGCCTGGGGCTCTAGGGTGCGGCGCCGGCGCCTGGACGCGGCCCCCGCCAACCGCTGCCTGCGCGGCTTAGAAGGATGGTGCCCGAGGTCGGGCTCGAACCGACACACCTTGCGGTACCGGATTTTGAGTCCCACACGCCTGATGTAAGTAACGGATTCTACTATGCTATTTTTTTGACACAAGCCGAATGTGTAAGAGAATGTGTAAGTTTTCGGAGCTAGTGGCTCGCTGCGGCGGCAGCACCGGGTCTTGATGTCGGGCGCCTTCAGCCCCGCTTTCGGTTCTTTGAAGAGGTCCGGAGGGTCCACTCCTCACCGCAAAGGCAGTGCTCGCTGCCGCCTCATAGGGATCCACACACGCGGTGGTCCGGGCAGCTATCCGAAGGTGATCCCCGCGAGACCTGCGCCGAGGAATTGGCCAGTAACGAAAGACCGTGCGCGAGCGCCTGGACGCCTAGCTGGCCTTGGGCGACGGACAATGGCCGGAGCACGCGGCTATAGTCGGCGTCGCCCAGATATCGGCGTTAGCCCCGACGTCTTCTATCGCGCAATGCAGAGTCGGCGGTGATCCGGCGAAGCTATCCAAAATGGCTGGCGGCCCACTGGCGTTCGCCCCGGGCTTCCGCCAATCTCTGCCGACTGACGGAGCAAGGATCGTAAAGATGAACACCGCAGACCGACGGACGGTCCTGGCCGGCGCGGCCGCGCTCCTCGCCGCCGGCGCGGCACGCGCCGAGACGGCTACGCTGCCTTTCGGCAATGGCGAGCGACCGGTGGCCGCCTATCCGGAGAAGCGCCCGATGCTGGTGCTGACCGAACGGCCGCCGCAACTGGAAACGCCCTTCGAGGTGTTCGACCATGGCGCCTTCACGCCGAACGACGCCTTCTTCGTGCGCTATCATCTGGCCGGCACGCCGCCCCGCGGCCTGGATGCGGCGACACACCGGGTGAGGGTGCGAGGCGCGGTGGAAAAACCGCTCGACCTCAGCCTGGACGACCTGCGGCGCGACTTCCCGGCGGTGGAGCTGGCGGCCGTCAATGAGTGCTCCGGCAATGGTAGGGGATTCTCAACCCCGCGCGTCGCGGGCGGCCAGCTCGGCGAGGGCATGATGGGCAACGCGCTCTGGCGCGGCGTCTCGGTCAAGGCCTTGCTCGACCGCGCCGGCGTGAAGGCCACCGCGCAGGCCGTGGAATTCAACGGCGCCGACCGGCCGCAGATACCGTCGGTCGCGGACTTCGTGAAGGGCCTGGGCATCGACCACGCGCGCAACGGCGAGGTCATGCTGGCCTATGAGATGAACGGCGCGCCGCTGCCGCTGCTCAACGGCTATCCGCTGCGGCTGATCGTGCCCGGCTATTACGGCACCTACTGGGTCAAGCACCTGACCGACCTGACCGTGCTGGAGCAGGCCTCGCAGAGCTACTGGATGCAGAAGGCCTACCGCATCCCGGATAACGACTGCGCCTGCGTCCCGGCTGGGACGGCCCCTCCGGCAACGCGGCCGATCGGCAAGCTCAACGTCCGCAGCTTCATCACCAACCTCCAGGACGGCCAGACCGCGAAGGCTTCGCCGCGGGTGCTGGTGCGCGGCATCGCCTTCGATGGTGGAGCGGGTGTCGCGGCGGTGGACCTGTCCACAGACGGCGGCAAAACCTGGAAGCCCGCCGCGCTGGGCCAGGACCACGGGAAGTATTCCTTCCGTGAGTGGTCGGCGCACGTACCGCTGGATCGGGGCGAGCACTTCTTGATCGCGCGCGCCAAAAGCAAGGCCGGCGATCTGCAGCCGCTGACCGCCAACTGGAACCCCAGCGCCTATATGCGCAACGCCGCGGATCTGGTGCGGGTGATGGCCGCATGAGCCCGCTGTCGCGCTCGCTGCTTGTCGTCATCTTCCTTGCCACGTCCTGGGGCGCGGCCGCCCGCGAGCCCGGGAGCAAGGCGCCGCCGGCCTACAATCCGCCACCGGAATCCTCGCGGTTCATCGCGGCGCCGGGCGTTGAGGCGGCGCAGAAGCACTGCCTCGCCTGCCATTCGGCAGACTATGTCAGCACCCAGCCGCCGCACATGCCCGCCGCCTTCTGGCAGAACGAGGTCGCCAAGATGCGCAATGCCTACGGCGCGCACCTTTCCGACGACGACGCCAAGGCGGTCACGGACTATCTGGTGACGACCTACACGGAGCCTTCGGCCGGCCGTCGATGATCTGGTAGCCCGCCGGCGTCTGCATCCAGCTGTTGATAGCGAGGATTCCGACGAGGAGAACAGCGTGCCGGCCGCCGCCATCAAGGCGGCGAAGAAGAGCACCCAGCGCGGAACCACCGCGCGGCCGAACAGCGGGATGATTCGGAAGGCGGCCCGCGCGAGTGTCCTTGTATCGCCAGCGCCTTTCATGAGGCGGGCTCTGTCAGGTTGAGCACGATGATCTTCGGCTCAGCTCGTGCGTCGTCGCTATTCGAACGCGCGCCATGCGACGTAAAACACCGCGACCACGATGGCCGTGAAGATCAACATGTTGACCAGCATCCGCAGCATGCCGCGCTCATGCTCATCGGTGAGGCCGAGACGGTCGCAGACGGCGTTCGACGGGGCCATCAGAAACTTGAGCATCGCTATCCCTTCCAGTGTATCCGGACCGGGGGTTGATTTCCGATGCGCTGGCCGCGGGCCAAATCGCGCGACGCCGATCCTGAGTGAATTCCGTGCAACCCTATGACTGGGGCCGAAAGCACCTTCAGCCCATCGCTAACGAATGGGAGCACCGGCTGGGCATGCAAGCGCAGGTGGCGCGCGAAGCCGAGACGCTTGCCATCAATCAGTTGCTGTCCAGCACGATCAAATCCGCGCCCGTCTCGCTGGTGATGACCGACCGCGACATGCACGTCGTGCAGACCAGCGACCGATGGCTACGCGAGATGGGCCTGGAAAACGCCGGGCCGGTCGTGGGGCGCACGATCTATGAGCTTTTCCCGGAAGCTCGCGAGCGTTGGGAGGCCGCGTACCTGCATTGCCTGGAAGGCAACACCCTGCACACAGAGCGAATGCAGATGCAGACCCACGACGGCCGCCAGCCTTGGGTGCGCACCGAGATGACCCCGTGGCGCAACCCCGGTGGAGAGGTCAACCAAGCCGCTTTCCTCGGCTCCTAGCTGCCTTCAAGCCGTTTCTGACCCGTTCGCTGGCGTGTTCGGCCTCTAGCTGGGCGAAGACGGCGAGGATTCCCAACATCGCCCGCCCAATGGGCGCACCTGTATCGATCGCCTCGGTCACGGGAGAGGCTGAGATGAGCGAGATCGATCTCCTTCTTGACGTCGCTTCCCAGGTTGCCCACGCGCCGTGGCTTGAGGTCAAAGGGGAGGAAAACGTTCGTAGCGCTAGTTCGCCAGCCACTCGAAGACCTGATCGCCAGTCAGCACTCGCGCGCGACGTTTTCAGACGCCCGGATGGGCCACTTGGCCAAGGCCTATGACGCCGATCTGCGCACGAGCCTCGGGCCTTGGGCGAAAGATGGACTCCTGACATTTGAAGTTGCGACTCGGCTAACTTGGGGGCGACCCCGTCGGCCTTAAACGACGGAAGGACTGCCAGCCGAAAACAGTGCGTTCAAAGGCGTCGCCGCCCTGGCAATGGGGGGGGCGAAAACATCTGTTTTTGCCGCGGGCAACGACGGCCGTTTCGGTTCTGCAAGCCAATCTCCCGGCCCAGAAGCTGACCTGCGAGCTTCCGCTAGGGTGGAAACCGGTCATTCGGCTTCGCCAAGCCCGAACAGCGAAAAGCCCCGGCGCTCCTGCGAGGCCGGGGCTCTGATCGTGCGATCCGTATGCCGGATCAGGCGGGGAGCGAGACCTGGCCGCGACGGCGGCGGAGCACCGCGCCCAGGCCGCCGAAGCCGACCACCATCATCGCCCAGGTAGCGGGTTCGGGGACCCCGCCCGAGGGCGTGAGATTGATGTCCAGATTGCTGCCCACCAAGTCGCCGAACGGCGCGCGCGGGTCTTGTATGTAGGACAACACGACCTGATCGCCGACAGCCAGGGCGACGTTGGAGAAATTGAATACGGTCGGGTTTAACCGGCCCTGAGTCCCGTCACCGAGGAGCACTCCCGAATCGACCACGGTCCCGTTGATCGACAGGCTCCAGTCCTGGGTACGGTTGATCGACCGCGCGTTCCATACCAGACCGCTTATGTCCGCCGAACCGTTCGAAGGACTGGTGAACAGAACATTGGCGATGCCCTCGCCGCCGCCATTGGCCTGGTCCGTTGTGTGATCGAGGATATCTCCAACCTGCCAGTCGCAGGTCGCGCACATGGCGGACCCGGCGGCGACGGCCTGGAAGAACCCGGGCAGGAAAGCGCCGCTTGTATTGCCTTGCGCCCAAGCAGGCTGGACGACGCCATTGAGGTCTGACGGTCGCCATGACGCCACAAACGGGAGCGCGGACACCCCCTGGCGATAGGTCCAGACCCCGTTGGGATTGCTCGCGTTGCTCCAATCGGTTTTCAGGTCATAGACGGACGCCTGCGCCGCACCGGCCAGGGCGGCGGCGGCGATCGCCGCCGCGCCTACGAAAAGCTTGTTAGATTTCACGCCCAACTCCCAAACTGAAGGTCTCGGCCCACGGTCGTCCACGGACACCGATGAGATGTGACACGCGCCAAACGCAGGCCGCGTCATCCAGATGGTTGAGATGGGGCGCTTTTCGTCGACCGGAGCGGATCGCCTTTCGGGGGAAGAAGCTTGAGGTCTGCCCGCCGCTATGGCGATGGTGTCGGTGTGGCGCGGGGCAGGCCCGTGATCGCAACACCCGATGAGCGCCCGTGAACGCCCGCGAAGTCTTTCTGGACGAACTCTACGAAGCCGCGGTGGACGTTACCCTGTGGCCGCGCGTGTTGCGGCGTCTAGCCGACCTGGCCGGCGGGCACGACGCGGTGCTTCGGTCCTATGATCTCTATACCGAGGCCGGTCCGGTGGTCGCCAGCCGCATGGACCCATCGGCTTTGGCCGCCAATTTCCGCGCGTTCGCGACCCGGAATCCGCTCAAGACGCCCCTGGATCAAATCGCCGGGCGCAAGTGGACTCCCGGATACAAGCGGGACATTGACTGGCTGCCAAAAGAAGATTTCGTCGGAACCGAATACTACAACGATTTCTACAAGAAATTTGACATTCATTCCGACGTCTCCGTCGGCTTCGAAAGCGCGAACGCCTGCTGGACCGGCGTGGATATTTATCGATCCGAGAAGCAGGGCGCCTTCACCGGTGACGAGCTCGCGCTCTGTATGTCACTGCAGCCGCATATGGCGCGGGCGATACGGCTCTCGCGCGCTACGTCCGACATGGCCGGGGTGGCCGATGGGCACGCCGAGATCGTCGACAACTCGCCGACCGGCCTCTTCGTGCTGGAGCGCACCGGTGTGGTTCGCCACATCAACGCGGCCGGAGAACGCCTAATCGCGGGAGCAAAGGGTATCACGGTCCGCAAGGAGCTTCTGGTCTGCGCCGCCCATGCCGACACTCAGCGCCTGAGAGCCATGATCTGTCGCGCCGGAGATCCTGATTTGCGCGCTGGCGGCTCCATGGGCCTGGCCGCGCCGCGCGGCGGGCGCCGGATCTGGATCGAAGTGGCGCCGCTCGCGGCCAGGCATGCGTGGGCCTTCGCCGCCGGGCCTGCCGTCATCGTCAGCATCACCGATCAGGCAACTGGCGGCCATGTGCCAGAATCGATGCTGCGCGACCTGTTCGACCTCACGCCGGCCGAAATTCGAGTGGTGGCCTCGCTGTTCGCGGGCATGGAGCCAAGCAAGGCGGCGGAGCATCTGGGCGTCGCTATGCCGACGATACGGAGCCACCTCGTTCACATCTACGCAAAGACGAATACGACCGGGCAAAGCGACCTCTGCCGGCTGCTCGGCCGCCTCACGCGCGACTGAGAGGGCAAGGGGAAGGGTCGAAATCGGTCTTCGGGTTCGTGTGGCCCGAACGCGGCTTTGAGCCCCGGCAGTGCCGATCCCGGCCTATTTCGGATAGAGCACCTTAGAGTCCCGCCAAATGTAGATCACGATGGGAGCCGCAAAACCTGACCGCGGTCGGGGCGACTACGGGCTGAAGCCAGAGTTCCGGGCTGTTCGTCTCAACGACTTCCAAGTGGGCTTTCGGCTCCGCGCCGATCGCTCGGGCCGCACTCGCCTCGACCTTGTGCTTAGCGCCTGTCGCGTTGGTTGACGGGTAAAGCCCACGAGCGGGCCACATGTCTCCGCACCGCGGCCCCGAGGCGCGCTTCGCTTGCAATCAACCGCCACGAAAATTTAAGCCTTGATTGCTAAGTTCCCTCTCCCGAACAAGGCCTTGAGGGAAACGGGATGTCCGCGGCGACCGATGCGCGCGAGGCGCGACGCCTGGAAGCGCTGCGCCGGATAGAGTTCGAGGATGCGCGGCCGATGTTCGAGCGCATTTGCGGGCTGGTGCGACGGGCCACCGGCGCCCCATTCGCCTTTATCGGCCTGATGGAGGCTGATCGCCTGTTGTTGGCGGGCGTCGAGGAGGACGGTGATCACGTCGTGCCGCGCCAAGAGGCGCTGTCCAATCTGGCGATCGAGAGCGGCGAGCCGATGTGGGTCGAAAACGCCACCCTGGACCCGCGGTTCGCCGAGTTGCCCAACGTCCACGGCGAGGTGCGTATCCGGTTCTATGCTGCCTCCCCGATCCGCCTCTCCAGCGGCGAAGTGATCGGCGCGCTGATGCTGCTCGACCGCACGCCGCGCGGTTTCGATCCGCAGGCGGCGGCCGACCTGGCCGAGTTCGCGGCGCTCGTCGCCAACGAGTGGAAGCATCGGCTGGGCATGCAGGCGCAGGTGGCGCGCGAAGCCGAGACGCTGGCCGTCAACCAGTTGCTGGCCAGCACCATAAAATCCGCGCCCGTCTCGCTGGTGATGACCGACCGCGACATGCGCGTCGTTCAGACCAGCGACCGATGGCTGCGCGAGATGGGCCTGGAGAACGCCGGGCCCATCGTTGGGCGCACGATCTATGACCTATTCCCGGAAGCGCGCGAGCGCTGGGAGGCCGCATACTTGCATTGCCTCGAAGGCAACGCCCTGCACTCAGAGCAGGTGCAGATGCAGACCTACGACGGCCGCCAGCCCTGGGTGCGCACCGAGATGACCCCATGGCGCAACCCCGCTGGAGTGGTCACCGGCCTGCTGATCATGACCTTCGAAATCACCGATATGGTCGAGGCCCTGGAAGACGCCCGGCGCGCCGAGCGACGGATGACTATGGCCGCCGAACTCGCCAACCTGTCGATCTGGGAAATGGACTACCGCCGCCGCGAGCTCAAAGGGGGCGGGGCGGCGCCGGTCGGTGACGGCGCGGGCACGACCTACGACGATCTGGACCGCGACATCTGGGCGGCCACCCACCCGGATGACCGCGCGCAGGCCCAGGCGCTTTGGGAGGACCACGTGACCACCGGCGTTCCCTTCCGCACAACCTATCGCCTGCTAAGCAAGAATGGCCCGCCAGTCTGGGTAGATTCCGCTTGCGAGGCGATCAAGAACTCGGAAGGCCGTATCACCCGCGTCCTTGGCGTGCTGCGCAACATCGACGCCGAGAAGCAGGCAGAAGCCGAGCTGCTCGCCGCCAAGGAGGCGGCCGAAAGCGCCAACCACGCCAAAAGCGAATTTCTGGCCAACATGAGCCACGAGATCCGCACCCCGCTGAACGGCGTGATGGGTGTAGCTGGAGCGCTGGCCAGGACGCGGTTATCGACCGAGCAGACCGAGATGGTTGGCCTCATCGAAACCTCGGCGCAAACATTGGAGTCGCTACTCACCGACATCCTCGATCTCGCGCGCATTGAGGCGGGGCACCTGGAGATCACAGCCGAAGCCTTCGACCTCGCGGCATCCGTGCGCGCCTGCGCGGCGTTGTTCGAGACGACCGCCCAGGCTAAGGGGATCGACTTTACCGTCGAGATGGACGAGGGCTCGCACGCCACCTTCCTCGGCGACGCCCCACGGTTGCGCCAGATCCTGTGCAACCTGTTGTCCAACGCGATCAAATTCACCAACCGCGGCGCTGTGACGTTGACCGTGTCGGCGCAGTCCAGCAGCGAGGTGGACGCGACGCAGCTGAGCTTCGCCGTGCGCGACAGCGGCATTGGCTTCGACGCGGTGACCAAGGCGCGGTTGTTCGGCCGCTTCGAGCAGGCCGATGGCTCGATCACCAGGCGTTTTGGCGGCACCGGTCTAGGGCTGGCGATTTCGCACTCCCTGGCTGAAGCCATGGGCGGCGCACTGGAGGCCGACGCGATACTTGGCCAAGGAGCTTGTTTCGTGCTGACCCTCGATCTTGAAGCCTGCGCCGATCTGACGGTCTCCCGGGGCGCTGACGTTCAAGGCAGGGAGGGAGATGGCCTGGCCGGCCTGCGGGTGCTCCTCGCGGAAGACCACCCAACCAACCGCCGGGTTGTCGAGCTGATCCTCGGCGCGGCCGGCGTGGAGCTGGTGTGCGTCGAGAACGGCGCGGAGGCCGTCGAGAGCGCGGCGAACATCGACTTCGACCTGATCCTGATGGACATGCAGATGCCAGTGATGGACGGGCTGACGGCGATCCGTCATGTGCGCGCCGGCGAAGCGCTGCGTCATGCGCGGCGCACCCCGGTGCTGACCCTGACCGCCAACGCTATGCCCCAGCACGCCGCGGCGTCCACCGCAGCCGGCGCCGATGGTCACATCACCAAGCCCATCACTGCGGAGGCTCTGCTACAGGCGGTGCAGGCCGCCACCGCACAGCCGCTCATATTCAACCGGGCCCACGCCATCATCGGCTGACCCGGCAAGCACCGTCAGCTAGGTCTGTCTTCGTGAGCAACTTCGGCGGCGCCATCCGTCAGGGCGCCGGCTTGGCCATTGTCTTCAGGATGTCCGCCGCGCTCTGCCCGACCGTCGGCACGACATTGCTGCACTGGACGAGCTTCCAACGGCCCTTTTCCAGCCGCCAGACGGTCGCGAAACGGATGGGCACGGTGCGGCCCTGCACCGTGAACGCGGTGTCGAAGAACAGGCTCGCCAGGTCGCCGTCCTTTTCAATGGAGACGTTGCGCATCGCGCCGAACGCCGCGCCCTGGCCCCAAAGCTTGTGGTCGGCGGCCAGCGTCCCCAGGAAACCGTCGCGCCCGGAGGTCACCTCTGCCACATCGCTGCCGTAGACGTGCAGGCTGCCGTGGCTGACCATGTCGGCCACGCGGTCCCGGTCGCCCGCGGCATAGGCCGTAAGCAAAGCCTGGGCGGCGGCCTGGACATCCGGCGCGCCCATGGCGGCTGGCGCGGTGAGACTGGCCGCCGCGGCCAGCACGAGAAGGGTTCGGCGTAGAGTCATCGGGTGGATCCTTCAGTGGCCAGGAGGCCGTAAAGCTCCGCCGGGGCGGGTCGAAGTCAAGTGAAGCTGCGGCAATGTTCCGGGCGCAAAGCCCATTGACTCCGTACCTGGGTACGGCAGCTACAAGCTGAACCGAAGCGGCGGCGGGCGGCCTCGATGCGAGTCTCGTCCTGGCCGGAATCTCGGACGGACCGACGCTTCATCGGCCGTCGCCTGAAGCGGAGAATCCTATGTTTCGTTCCACCCTCCTGGCGCTCGGCGCCCTCGTGGCGCTCGCCCCCGCCGCCGCTGGGGCGCATCCCAAGACATCCGACGCCGACGCCGTGCGGCAGATGATGGCCGGCTACATCGACGCCTGGAAGCGGGCCGACCCGAAGCTGATCGCCGCCAACTTCAAAGCTGACGGGGATTTCATCAATCCCACTGGCTTCCACGCCACCGGCCACGCCGCGATCGCCGCTTTCTACGCTCAGGCCTTCGCCGCCGGCTACAAGGGCAGCGACGCGGGCTTCACCGCCGAGACGACCCGCCAGATCGCCCCCGGGGTGATGGTCATCGACGGCGAATGGTACATCACCGGCGCCCATGAACTCGACGGCAAGCCGCGGGCGGACGAGCGCGGCCTGGCCACCGCGGTGCTGGTCAAGACCCGAGCCGGCTGGCGGATCGCGGTGTTGCGGGAGCAATCCAGCGCCAGCAAGATCATGTCCTGAGACGCAGGCGCACGAGCGGAGGAGCGGAGCATGCAAGAGCCTGGGCGGACCATCGGCCAACTGGCCAAGGCGGCGGGCGTCGGGGTCGAGACGGTCCGCTACTACCAGCGCCGCGGCCTCCTGGAGCAGCCGCGCAAACCCTCGACGGCCGGCTTTCGCCGCTACGACGAGGGCGCGCTGCAGCTGCTGCGCTACATCCGCATGGCGCAGGGCTTCGGTCTGAGCCTGCGGGATATCGAAGATCTGCTGCGCCGATCCTTCGACACCAACCGGTCCTTCTGCCACGCCGTGCAGGAAACGGTGGCGGCCAAGCTCACCAAGGTGCGCCAGGAACTCGCCGCGCTCCAGCGGCTCGAAGCCGAGCTTGAAGTCTGCCTGGCCAGCTGCGCGACGCGCGATCCGCGCCTTCCCTGCCCGATCCTCGTAGGCCTCTGCCGCGCGCCGGACGCAGCGGGCGTGGCGGCTTAGGGGAGACCATTCAGGGGTCTCGTCCGCATGACAATTCGGGCGAGACACGCTGGCGCTGGGAAGCTTCTCGTTCGCGAGCCTACTTCACGTTAGTCGGCTGCGCGCCAAACACCTATACCCAATTTATCTTATGCAAAATCAAAGATCTAGACGCCTGTCGCATAAGGTGTTGGCGGTGCCTGCTGGGGCCTTGAGGGGGCTCCGGCCGGGCGAGGCGATCCGCTTCCGTCGAGGGGCAACGCGGCGACCGGCCGTACCCGCTTGCCTGGTCGAAAGCTGACACCACACACCAATGCCCCTTAAGGGGAAAATTCGATGGGAATGGCGCGGCGGATCGTGTCATCGAGGCGGTCGCGCAAGTCACGGCCCTTGTCGGTTAGGTGGACGACATGGCTGCGCCCGTCCGTCGGATGGAGGAAGGCGTCCACCAGGCCGAGCGCCGGCGGGTGCGCCCAGTCGGAGCCCGGACGGCCCAGCGAGCGCAGGCTGCGCGAGGCGGTGGATTGGGTGAGGCCCGCCACATAGGCAAGTTCTTGGACGCTGAGGCCCTCGTTCTCACAGACGTAGAGATAGGCCACGATCTCGTTGACGCTGATGCGCGCGTCGAGCGTCTTCAGCGCGAGGATCGCCTCGAGCAGGGAGTCCCTGGGGCGCAAAAGACCGCCTTATTCGTCGGCGTAGCGGTTCAGGACGCCGGTGGCCGCCGAGCGCGGCGCGGCCCGGGTGAGCTTTAGCGCCTTGCGCTGGCGACGCTCGCGCATGGCCAGCGTCGCGTCGGGATAGGCGTCGCGCACCAGCTTCAGGATATCCTCCAGGCGCTTTTGGTGATCGGCCGCTTCGATGTAGTCGCCGACGTTCAGTTCAACGGATATCTGACCGCAAAGCTTCATAGGCGTCCTCGACAAGAAGGGTGTCTCACTGCGGAAATTCGCAAGCTGTTGCGACTGAGGCTTTCGCGTCTTTCGCTGGGCCGGCGGAAAATACGCAGTGCCCCAAGTGGGTAAGCGTTTCGATGAGCTGTTCCATTTGCGCCCTCATGCGATGCAAGCCGTCGATGCGGTCGTCGAGCGCCGCTAGGCGGTCGTAGGCGCGGCGGATGATCTCCGACCTGGCCGAGGCCCTCGCGTCCAAAGGCGATGTGTCGCTGGCCAGCACCTGTTCGAACGCCGCCAGTTCGCGGATGTCCCGCAGCGTGAATCCGGCGCCCTGGAGCCCGCGGATGCTACGAACCGCCTGCAGGTCGTGAAGCGAATAACAGCGGTACCCCGACGCCGACCGATCGGGCGCGCGCAGGAGGCCTTCGCGCTCGTAGAAGCGGATCGTCTGGATGTTCACGCCGGCCAGCCGCGCCAGTTCGCCGATCCTCATGCGCCCGGTCCTTCGGACCCAGAGACTTCGAACTCAGCGAGCGCGGCCTCAGCGCCCCGGGCGGTCGGCACGAAGAGATCGACTTCGAACCCGCCGGCCGCGTGGTTGCGCGCGGCCAACCGTCCCCGGTGCAGCGCGGCGACCCGCTCGGCGATGGACAGGCCCAGGCCGACGCCGGACGAGCCCTGGGCCCGGAAGAAGGGTTCGAAAATGCGCGGCAGATCGGCGGGTGCGATCCCCGGCCCAGCATCGCGGATGCGAACCCGCGCAACGCTCCCGACGGCTTCCAGGGACACCTGGACCGCGGCGCCCGCGGGACCGAAGCGCACGGCATTGCGCAGGACGTTCTCAATGGCGCTGGCAAGCAGCGCCCGATCACCGCGCACGACGATCGGGGCGGCCTTGCCGATCACCACCTTCTTGTCGTCCGGCTCGGCCTCCAGACGGGCATCCTCGACGGCCTCCTCAAGCAGGGCCAGGAGATCGACGTCCTCCAGGGTCATCGGCGGCCCGGCCTGGACCCGGGAGAACTGCAGGACCTGGCCGATCAGACTGTCCAGGCGCTCGACCTCGCGATCGATCCGCGCAAAGGCGGCGGCGCTCTCGCCCGGGCGCTCGTCGCGCAGTAGCGAGGTCGCTATCCGCAGCCTGGCGAGCGGCGAGCGGAGCTCGTGGGAAATATCCCGGAGCAGGTCCTCCTTGGACTCGATCAAGGCGCGCAGGTGAGCGGTCATCTGGTCAATGTCGCGGGCCAGCCCGCCGACCTCATCGCGGCGCCCGGTGATCGCCTCGGCCATGCGGGCCTCTATCGCCCCTGCTGCGACGGCGCGCACGCCCTCGCGCAAGCGGACCACCGGCCGGGTAAGCTGGTGCGCGAGCGCGGCGGAACCCACCCCGCTCACCGTGATCGCCAGCCCCAGCAGCAGGAGCGGCTGGAACATCAGCTGCCAGGCGCCGAAAGAAAACTCGCGGGTCCGGCGCACGTACATGCGGAAGGCCGGCGCGCCGGGCGCTGTCAGCCGCGGGACGAGCGCGCCGCCGGGCCCTGGCAGCGGGCGTCCGCCCAGGCTACGGCCCAGGAACTCCCGGCCCAGGTCGTCGACGAAATAGAACTGCAGTTCGGGGTGGGCATGCCGTTCGTTCATCACCCACATGCCGAGTCCGTCACGGCCCTCGCGGCTGAAGTCCGCCTGCGCCGAGCGCGCCAGCGCCGCGGGCGAGATACGGTCGATGTCGTCGGCGCGTTTGACGGCGAGCGCGAAGCTGACGGCCAGCGCCGCCGCCAGGGTCAAGGCCATAACCAGCCAGTAGGAGAGCCAGATGCGGGCGAAGAGGCTGCTCATCCCGCACCGTCTGACAGGGTGAAGGAATAGCCGCCGCCGCGGATCGCGCGGATCTCCGCACCCAGCTCCGGGGCCAAGCCCAGCTTGCGGCGCAGATTCGAGACATGGGTGTCGAGGCTGCGATCATAGGGCGTCAGCGGCCGGCCGAGTGCGCGTTCCGTCAGCGCGGCGCGGGACAGCTCGACGCCGGGCTGGCCGGCCAGCGCCTCCAGCACCATGAACTCGGCCGGCGTCAGCCGGACCTCGCGGCCTCGCACTGCGGCGGTCATGGCCGAAGGCGTGAGCGTCAGCGGCCCGATGCGGACTGGATCTCGCGGCCGGAACGCCTGGCGCAGCCGCCGCAGCACCGCGCGGATCCGCGCGGCCAGCTCGGCGGGGTCGAAGGGCTTGGCCAGGTAGTCGTCGGCGCCGAGTTCGAGGCCGAGGATGCGGTCGGCGGGCTGCCCCCGGGCGGTGACCATGATGATCGGCAGGTCGCGGTCGATGCGGATTCGGCGCAGGGCTTCGAGCCCGTCGAGGTCTGGCATCATGATGTCGAGCACAATCAGGTCCGGGGTTTCGGCCTCAAGTTTCTGGAGCGCGGACCGACCGCTGTCGGCGAAGGAAGTCAGGAAGCCTTGTCGCCCCAGAAACTCGCCGAGCATGCGCGCGAACTCCGCGTCATCATCGACGATGAGAATCCGGCCGCTCAGCTCCATGGTCCACATCCTGTCTGCCGACGGGCGGCGCGACGCAAGTTGCCCGCACGGATGCACCCCCAGCAAAGCCACCCCGGCCACGGCGAGACTACTCACGACGGATCCAGCCGCCAAAGGAGGAAGACCACGACCAGCGCCGCAGCGCCGCCGGGGATCGACATCCACCAGGGGGCGACCTGTGGCGCCACGCCCGCCGATGGGAGGCGCTTGCGCCCGTGCAGCATCGGGCTCACGAGGTCGTCACCGAACGCCAAGTGCAGCAGAACCACGGCCACGTGCAGCGCGACCATGACGAGCAGCGCCCGGAAAGCCAGGGCGTGGACCCGCTCAGCCAGGCGCGCGGCGTCGGGGCCGAGCGCCGACGCAAACGGCCCAGGTGCGAGATCGGCGCGATCGGTAGTGAAGAGACCCGAGACCACCTGCGTGGACAAGACGCCCAGCAGAGCCAGGACACTCCAGCCGCCCAGCGGATTGTGTCCCACGACAACACCGGCGCGCCCGCGGATGTATAGCCAGGCCTCGCGCGGACCCCGCACAAAGCCCCCGAACCGCGCCGTGGAGGATCCGGCGAAACCCCAGTAGAGCCGGAAGGTCAGCAGCCCTACGACGCCGTAGCCGCAAAGCCGATGCCAGGCCATCCGCTCGGAGGCGTAGGTCCACCAACAGGCCGCCACCATGGCCACCACGCCAAGATGGAAGAGCCGGGTCGGAAGGTCCCAAACCCGCACGGCGCGGCCATCCTTGCACGTCGCCGACGGCATCAGAAGCGGCTCAGATAGGTTTCGTGACAGGACTCGCAGGCGTCGGCGACCGCGCGCTGCTGGGCGCGCATTCGGCCTGGATCGCCCGATCGCGCCGCGGCGTCGAGCTGGCCGAGCGCCCCGTTGAGCGCGACCGCCTTGGCTTGGAAGTCTCGCGGCTCGGCCCAGATTCCACGACGTGCGTCGGTCCGAACGCGGGCGTCCGGGCCGCTGCCCGCGGGGAACCAGGCGACAATCTGCTGGGCCAGCTGGGCCTCAGCCAGAACGGCGCGGCTCACGCCAGCCCCGTTCGGTCGCGCCTGGCGCAGCTCATTGCGGATCGACTTGTGCAGGCTCAGCAGTCGATCGAAGTTCGCCTGACGCATGCGGACCACGACCGCGGCGTCGATCGCCGCACTGGCCGGGCCCGCAAGGGCCAACGCCAGCGCCACGACGATCGTCCCGCGAATACGATTGCGCATCTCAATGGCCCTGGCGGGCAAATTCGCCCCGGTACGCTGAAGAGGTTAGCGAGGCCGCGCAAGGTTGAGGAAATCTTTGCACAACTTTGCCAAACGGCGGGCTTGGGGCGGTTGACCCTGCACCGGGGTATAGGCCCCAGGCTCATCGATGGGCGGGGCGAACTCCCAGATCGATGCAGAGCCAATTTCACCTTGTTAGGCCGGACGCCGAAGCTCCCCCAAGAGGCGGCGACGAACCGTCTGGGCCGTCACGGCGCCGGGGTATCCGGCTGTGGTGGTGGCTTCTGGCGCTGGCCGCCCTGTCGTTGGCGCTCGGCGCCGGCGTCTGGCTCTTTCGCGCTTCGCGACCGGCCCCGGCTCCGGTGGCGCAGTGGGCTGTCGCAGGCCGCCGGGACGTCGCCAAGACCGTCGCGGCCACCGGTTCGGTGCGGCTCAAGACCGGAAGCACGGTGCGGATCGGTGCGCAGCTCTCCGGCATCGTCCAGCAGCTGAACGTGACGGTCGGCAGCCGCGTGAAGCAGGGCGATGTGATCGCCGAGATCGATGCCCGCCCCGTCCAGGCCAAGATCGAGCAGGCCAAGGCGCAGGTCGTCCGCAACGAAGTGTTGCTGGCCAAGGCGCAGGCCGATCTGCGGCGCATCTCGACCCTCGCCGACCAGGGCTGGGTTTCCCGCCAACAGCTCGATGACACCCGGTCGGCAGCCGCCGGCGCGGAGGCGACCCTCGCCGCCGCCAAAGAAGATCTGAAAGCCGCCGGCGTCGACCTCAACTACGTCAATATCCGCGCCCCGATCTCCGGCGTCGTCGCTTCGGTATCCACCCAGCGCGGCGAAACAGTCGCGGCGTCATTCTCCACGCCGACCTTCGTCACCATCATTCAGCCCGACGCGCTGGAGGTCGTGGCCCTGGTCGACGAAGCTGACGTCGGCGACGTCAAGATCGGCCAAGCGGCCGAATTCACCGTCGAGAGCTGGCCCGACCGGACCTTCCAGGGTCAGGTCGTCCGCATCGCGCCCGTGGCCACCGTGATCTCCGGCGTCATCAACTACGAAGTCGCCGTGCACATCGACGGCGAGGTGTCGGCGCTGCGGCCCGACATGACCGCCAACGTCACCATCACCACCGCGCGGCGCACCGTGGTCACCGTGCCGGCGGCCGCGCTCCGGCGGACCCCCGATGGGACCATGGTCACGGTGCGCGCGGCAGGCGGAGGCCCCCCGGTCTTGCGGCGCGTGCGCGCCGACCAGACGCGGGGGGGAATGGCGGACATCACCGGCGGCCTGGCGGCCGGTGAACAGGTTCTCGTGGAAACAGGAGTGCGAAAGTGATCGAGGTCGAAGGACTAACCAGAACCTTCAACGCGAAGGGCGCCAGTGTGACAGCGCTTCGCGATGTCAGTTTAAAGATCGGCAAGGGCGAGTTCGTGGCGATCCGCGGGGCGTCGGGATCGGGCAAGTCGTCATTGCTCAACCTGCTTGGCTGTCTCGACAGGCCATCGTCGGGCGTCTACCGGCTGGCCGGAGAAGACGTCTCGGCCCTGGACGATGGCGAACTCTCCAAGGTGCGGGCCCGCAAGATCGGCTTCATTTTCCAGGCTTTCAATCTGCTGCAGCGCACGACGGCCGTGGAGAATGTCGAGCTGCCGATGATCTATGCCGATCGCGCTGTGGACCGCGCGGCCGCCACGGCGGCGCTCAAGCGGGTCGGCCTCCAGGAGCGGAAAAACCACTTCCCTAACCAGCTCTCCGGCGGCGAGCAGCAAAGGGTCGCCATCGCTCGAGCCTTGATCAACGATCCGGCCCTGATCCTCGCCGACGAACCGACGGGCAATCTCGACCGGGAGGCTGGCGACAACGTCATGGCGATCCTCGGCGCACTTAACGCCGAGGGGCGGACCATCGTCATGGTCACCCACGACGACGAGGTCGCCGCCAAGGCGGGACGCTCGATCACCCTAACGGACGGCAGACTGACGGAGGCCAAGCGATGAACAGCAAAGCGATGGTGTCGGGCGTCCTTCGCTCGCTGTGGCGACGTAAGGTCCGCTCCCTCCTGATGATGTCAGGCGTCCTCATCGGAGTGGCGTCATTGACCCTGCTGTCATCCATCGGGGCCGGCACCAAGGAGGTCACCCTAGGCCGCTTCAAGAACATGCTTGGCGCCTTCGACACGGTTATCGTTCAGCCGGGCGGCGCGAAGAACCGGGGCATGGTTACGGTGTCCAACACCGACGCGACCTTGAGCTTTGACGACGCCGCCGCCATCGCCCGCGAGGCGCCGGCGATCCGCCAGGTCGTTCAGGTGCTGAACATCCTCGACGGCGACGTGAGCTACCAGGCCCACCACGAGACCGCGGGGGTCTTCGGGGTCTCCGTCAACTGGACGCAAGTGCGCCGCGACCGGGCCGTAGAGGGCGACTTCTTCGACCAAGGCGATGTCGATGCCCTGGCGCGGACGGCGGTCCTTGGCGCGGACCTCAAAGCGAAGCTCTTCCCCACCGAAGACCCCATCGGCAAGACCATCCGCATCGGCGGGGTGCCTTTCGTAGTCAAGGGTGTCCTAGCCCCGAGGGGGGTCGGCCCGTCCGGGCAGACCCTCGACAATCTGCTCTACATCCCGGTCACCACGGCCTCGAAGCGGCTGTTCAACCGCGACTACCTGACCATGGTGGTGGCTCAGCTCAAGGATGAGACGCAGAGCAAGGCAGCCGAGGCTCAGATCAAGGCGCTCCTGCGGGACCGCCACCACCTGGCCCCTGGCGTGCTCGACAACTTCACGGTCTCAAGTCCGCGCGCGGTCATCGCCCAGGTCAGCGCCATGGGATCGGCGATGGGCAAGATGCTCAACATGGTGGCGCTGCTGGCGATGCTGCTGGGCGGGGTCGTGATCCTCAGCGTCATGTTCATCGGCGTGGCCGCCCGCCGCCGGGAGATCGGCTTGCGGCGGGCCGCGGGGGCCAGCCGCAACGCCATCCTGGCGCAGTTCCTGCTGGAGGCCGCCGCGCTGTCTGGCCTGGGCGCGGTCATCGGCGCCGTTCTTGGTATCGCCGGGGCCCAACTGGTCGGACTTATGCAGCACCTTCCCTTCGTGGTCGACGTCCCGGCGGTCGCCATGGCGCTGGCGCTCTCCGTCCTGGTCGGCCTGATCTTCGGCTTGCTGCCAGCCTGGCGGGCGGCGCACGTCGATCCCGCCATGGCGTTGCGCCAATAGCCAAGGGTGACGGCGTGTTGGGCCGCCGGCGCGCACTCCAGCTGCTGCGCGTGGCGCTTCGGGCGTCGCTGCGGTTCCACCTGCAGACCGTCCTCATCACGCTGGCTGCGCTGAGCGGGGTCGCCGCGATAGTGGTCTCATCGACCTATGCCGAATCCGGAACCCGGGCGATTCTGGCGCGCTACGAAGCGCTCGGCGCGAAGATGATCGTCATCTCCCCTGCGGCCAGCCGTGCAGTGGGTGGGCGCGCCCGCACCGGCGCGCCCGTCACCACCTTGACCCTGGCCGACTACAAGGCGCTTCGCAGCGCCGAGCCAGAAATCGCGGCCGCGTCCGCGACGGTCGCGACCACCTATCGCGTGCGGGCCGGCGATCTCACCAAGCAGGTCGTCGTGATCGGCTGCGAGCCGGACTACTTCGCCATCAAGCATTGGCGCGTCTCGCTCGGAGATGTTTTTTCGGCGCAGGCGACGCGCATCGGCGCTCGCACGGTGTTGCTGGGAAGCGGGGTGGCCAAGGACCTCTTCGCCGACGCCGACCCGACGGGGCGGCGGCTGACGATCAACCGGGTCCCCTTCACGATCCTGGGGGTCCTGGAGGAGCGCGGGCGGCGCCTGGATGGCTCCGACGAGGACGACCAGGTCTACGTGCCTTTGGCCGCCGGCATGCACCGCCTGATGAACGTGGACCACCTGAACGGCATCATGCTTCAGGCAGGCCGAGCGGCCGCAGTCCGGCCTCTCGCGGCCAGCGCCGCCGAAATGCTCGCCGCCCGGCATCGCCGATTTGGCGGCCAGCAGCCCGACTTCACCGTGACCAACCAGCAGCTGATCTTGGAGGACCAGTTGGCGGCGTTCGGGCGCCTTTCCTTCCTCGTCCGGTGGGTCTCATGGAGCGCGCTGGCGGTGAGCGCGGTGGGCGTGACGGCCATCTGCTGGATCTCCGTCAACGGTCGCAGATCGGATATCGGCGCCATGCGCGCCCTGGGCGCGCGCCGCGACGACGTGTTGCTGGTGTTCGTCGCCGAGTCCTTGGCGCCGGGGGTTCTAGGCGCGGCGGCGGGACTTGCTGTCGGCTATCTTGCCTCGCGGGCGCTTGAGGCGCGGCTGGGTCAGCCCACCTGGTTCGACTGGCCATCGGCCGAGATCAACACTCTAATTTCCGCCGGGCTGTTCGCCGTGGTCATCGCGATCGCGAGCCGCCGGGTCATGGCCGTCGCCCCCGCCGCGGCGCTGGCCGGGGCATGAGCATGGTCGTTTGCGGTGGGTCGGAAGGAGTTGCGGCGAGGGACGCAGGCCCAGGAAGCCGCCACCACGCGACCGGGCTGCTAGCGCGCGGTGCGGTCGAAAATCTCTTGACCCTGTACAGCTATACAGGCCGTACGTCGAAGGCCCCAAGATCGGAGCGCGTAAGCCAGATGGGCGAGTTCGACCAAAGCAGTTCCGCCGCGCCACCGCCGTCCGCATCGACCCCTCCGACGGTCCTTGAGGCCCTGGCGGCGCTCGCCGCAGCGCTGCGGACCCAGATCGAATTCGATGGCCCCTCGCCGTCGCCGGGACGGCAGTTCGGCTCGAAGGCCCTGAAGATCAACGGCAAGATATTCGCCATGCTGGTGAACAACGCGCTCGTCCTGAAGCTTCCCAGGGACCAAGCCGTGGACCTCGTCGACACCGGCGAAGGCGCCTACTTCGAGCGCGGCCAGGGAAAGCCGTTGCGCGAATGGGTGTCCCTGCCGGGTCCACCGGACGCCCATCTGCCGCTCGCCCTGGTGGCCTGCGCATTTGTGCGGGATCACGTGCCGGCCCGAGCCAAACCGTTCCCCTCCTCAGCTCCGGTGAACCCCTGACATGACGATCGAAATCCAGTGCCTGTGTGGCGACGTCAACGGGGATACCGCTTGACGCGGAAGAAACCCTCTGCGCCGCTTGGCCTGTCCGTCGATGCCCTGAAGCCGGTGGTGAGCGGGTTCGATCTCCGTGACTGGGCCGGCAGCGACCCCGGACGCCTGCTGGCGGCCCTCGGCCAAACGCCAACGCTTCAGGCGCTGCACGCCCTCTCCCCCTGGCGCTTCACGGCGGCCCTGGCTCCGCCTACGGCGGCCCGGCTGGAGGGCCGCGACCTGCCGATCCGGCCCATCGTGGATTTCTGCCGCAACCGGATGGCCGCCGCTGTCGCCGACCTGTTGATCGTGGAGGGCGTCGGGGGGGTGATGTCCCCACTTGCCGAGCACGCCACCGGCCTCGACCTCATGACGGCCCTGAATTTGCCGACGATACTGGTGGGCGGCGCCTATCTGGGTGCGATCAGCCACACCCTGACGGCGCTGGAGGTTCTGCGGACCCGCCGCCTCGAGGTTGCAGCGGTGGTCATCAGCGGGTCTGCGGACCTCGAAAGCCCCGATTTCGTGCAGACGGTTGGGCTGGTGACCGACTTCGCCGGCGACTTGCCGGTCATCGCCGCGCCTCGCAACGACGCCCTGCTCGACCTGATCCCAGGACTCTTTCAGACCCTATGTCTTTGACCCAGAACGCCGTGACGGGTTTCGAGGTCCTGCAGACGGTTGGTCGAGGCGCCTCGTCGATATGTGTAATCATTCATCGCCTTGACTCCGTACATAGGTACAGCTGGTACCGGAATGCCGGCCCCTCCCCGGCCAAGCACAATTAATCGGAGCAGACACATGCGGCGAACGTCTTTGGGTTCTATCGGGCTGGTTTTGAGCGTGTTCATGTTCGCAGCGCCCGCGGGAGCCCAGTCCGCTGCACCTTCGACGCGAGCCTCGACGACGGCTGCGCTGAGGCCGACGCCGCCCACCCAAGGTCGTGTTGTCGGATTGACCGGCGACGTGCTGACCGTGACGGGCGTCGGCGGAACCGCAAAAACCTTCACGCTGGCGAGCGACGTTCGCATCCTGAAGCTCAGGAAAATCGATCCGAGCGCCATTCAGGCCGGCAGTTTCGTGGCCACCGCCAACGCCAACCAACCCGACGGCAGCGGGATGTCCACCGAGTTTCGGGTGTTCGCGCCGGAACTGCGGGGGCTTGGCGAAGGCAATGGACCCATGTCCGGAGAAGCGCCCGGCACGATGATGACCAACGGCACGGTATCCGCCAAGGTGGTCTCCACGCCTCGCGGTCGCGAGATGGATGTGAGCTATGGCGGCAAGCAGGGGCAAGGCGTGCGCCACATCGTCATCCCGCCAAACATCACCATTCGCGAGATGAGTTCGGTCGGTCGCGGGCAGATCAAACCTGGCATTGCGGTGGATGTGCGCGCGGGCCAAGCGGCGGATGGATCGTTTGTCGCTCGCGCCATCCTGATCGGCGAGAATGGCGCGCCGCCAGCCAGCTGAGTTGATTGATCGATGCCGAGCGTTGCGTCGGCCCGAGCGCCGTCGCAACGTCTTCGTTTGAGAGTTCGGCGCTATGGCGAATACCTTTTTCACGATCGGCCACTCGACCCGGACGCGTGAAGCCTTCGCGGCCTGCCGACCACGTGGTCGATGTCAGGTCCATCCCGCGATCGCGAACCAATCCGCAGTTCAATGGCGACGGCCTGGCCGAGGCCCTGGCTCCGTGGCAGGTCGGCTATGAGCATTTGGGGGGCCTTGGTGGCCTTCGGTCCAGGTCGCCCGGCTCCCCGTCCTCGCCCAATGGCTATTGGAAGGTGAAGAGCTTCCGCAACTACGCGGACTACGCGCTGACGCCGGCCTTCGGTAAGGAACTGGCGCAGCTTGAGGACCTCGGACGTCGGTTCCGCTGCGCGATCATTTGTGCGGAGGCCGCCTGGTGGCGCTGCCACCGGCGGATCATCGCCGATTACCTGTTGGCGAGCGGGCAGACCGTGCTGAACATCCTGGGGCCTTCCCACATCGACGAAGCTCGGCTGACGCCTGGCGCTGTGATCAGCAGTCCTGCGAAGATCGTCTATCCAGGCGCTGAGGGCGCCGTCTAGGCAGCCGAACAGGCCATCAGACGGCCGCCGCCACACACCACGAAAGGTCACCTGAAACCCCTGTCGAGTGAAGCTCTGCTCGTCGCCTAAGCGCCACGTCTGGCCGGTGTCGCGGTTGATTTGGTGGCGGGCGTTGAAATGGTCGCGATCGACCTTCGACGAGGTCAGCCTCGCGACGCGGGCTGCAGGGGACTGGGCGTCAGGTTGCCTGAAACCTCAGGGCTACCCCGTCATTACAGTACCGCAGTCCGGTGGGTTTGGGCCCGTCGTTGAAGACATGGCCCTGGTGGCCGAGGCACTGTGCGCAGTGGTATTCTGTACGCTCTTCGAGTGCGAGCAGGTGATCGGACTTGGATCGAATGTTCGGCTTAATCACCGTCCAGAAGCTCGGCCAACCGGTGTGGCTGTCGAACTTCCAGGCGGATTTGAACAGAGGCAGCCCGCAGGCCAGGCAATCGAAGGTTCCGCGACGATGCTCGTTCAGGAGCGGGCTCGTAAAGGGCTGCTCCGTGCCGTCCTGACGCAGCACCTGGTAGCTTTCCGGCGGCAAGCGCTTCTTCCACTCCGCGTCGGTAAGCTTTCGCCACTGCGACTTGGCGAACGGGTCCGGCCCGGCGGCGAAAGCGCTCGGGGCGATCATCAGCCCGGCACCGGTCAACAGCAAGGCGCGGCGGTGATGGCTGGTCATGTCTCTGTCCTTGAGCTGGTGATTTTGGATTCCTGGCCCGGCGTCAGGGCACGCGAAACCACGGATTGTCTTGCTGGGCCTAAGAGGCGGAAATCGGGCGCTTGGTCAGCGCCAGGTCCCGGACCTTCGACCAGGGCGTCTTGCTGGTGTGGATACGCGTCAGGGCGCCGCATCGACGATGGCGCGCCGGCTTTCGAGCGCCACCGGTGGGGCTGCCACGGGCGCCTTTTGGTCTGGAGGTCGCCAGGCGCTGCGACTTCCCCTAAGTTCCTTCTTAACCCATTGAGTCGATGATGCATTCGACGGCAGCCCGGACGACGACGTGGGTTGGAGCGTCGGACAAGCCGAAACTTAAGAGGCGGCTGGCCGTTGAGACAACGCACCTGGACTGAACCGTGTCCCTGGCCGGCGGCCCGGCTTGCGGTGACGCCGAGGGGACCTTACGTCAGACCTGATGCTGCGCCGCAGCATCATCGCGTTTTCGCCTTAGAGGAGTGTTCAGGTTCTCCGCTGGTTTAATTCCCTGGCGCCGGTGTCGCGGAGGCAGGAAAGCTAGACCGTAGTGGAGGGCATTGCGCGCTTGACCCCATGACGAAGAGAGGCCATTCAACAACTCCAGCGCGTGCGGCGGAGTCTCACGCGCAAATCGCACCGCGGGCTGGCGTCCTGCGGAAGATGGGCAAGCCGGCGCCCGGGGGGCGTCACAACGAGGGGGCGGCGGACAACGTGCCGACGACACTTTTCCCAGTCGTGCGTCGTGGGCAGCTGGTTTGCGCCACCTCAGCCTCAGGTAAACACGAGGCCCTGACTGTCGAGCAAAGCGGGGTCGCGATGGCCGCGCTGCAGTTGGCCGCGCCCAACACCTTGAAAGCCATCCAGGCCGCGATGCTCCAGGCTCTGCCCGGTCGGGTGGATATCCTCAAAGACGCCATGGTCGATCGTCAGGGTGGCGAGCCCGCCCACGGTCTCGGCATCGTTTTCAACTACCCGGAATTCGCCATCCTGCTCGATGGCGCGCAGATCATTGTGCGGTCGTCCGTCACGCTGTGCATCAAGCCGCCCGTGGGTTCCGACCCCAACCGTCAGATGCCGTTCTCAAAGTGCTGGACGCGGATGATCCTTCAATCGCATCCGGCGAGCACCGCTGACCAATATGCGGCGATCGACCTGCCGGATGAAATTCTGCGCGCCTTCGACGAAGACTGCACTGTGCTGCACCGGGCGGCCGTGGACGCGATCCTGCCGGACTACGCCAAGGTCATCAGCGCGGCGATGGATCAGACGCTGAGCCTGGACGCCTACGGCAATGGCGCGTTTGAGGTGCTGACACTCGGCGCACGTGGCGGCGATATTTCCGAGGTGTTCAACGCCATTGCCGACGGCGAGACCCTGACCGCTCAGGCTGCGGACTCGGACGGCGCACGCCGATTGGTCGATTTCGCGCTGCCCAGCCTCACCCGGCAGACGGGCGTGACGCGCGACAAAGCGCTGGCCGCCTTCCGCGCGGACGACGAGCGCCAGCTCCTGGTCGTCGAGACAGGCGAGGCCGATCAGGCGCTTTATCTGGCGCTGTTCAAGAACAAGACCGCGCGGTTCGTCGGGATGGCTGTCGACAACGGCCGGCGGGTGCCGGAAGCCTTGCGCAACAGTCCGGCCGAGGCCCGCCACGGCGTCGCCAATGTGGTCAGCGCCAGCCTGATCGCCAACTACGCGCGGCAGTTCTAGCTGACGCTTTACACCGCCCCCTGACGACTTATGGTTGTCGGATAGTAGTTGGGGGTACAGGGGTGTCTGAGGGGCCAGCCACCGACGCGTCAGACGCGTCGGAATCGTTAGCTGACGAATCGAAACTGTCTTTCGACGAGACAAACAAGATCAAGGCCCGAGAGCCGGGCGAAAGCATCTTCAAGGGCTATCGCGCGCGCCGTGAGCGGCAGAAACAACGCCGCGCGGCCGAGGATGTCGAGAAGGGACAGCTCGACGAGGATGAACGCGACCCCGGCGATGAGATCTATCTGCACGACGTGCTCGACCGCACGCGGCAGATTTTTTCCCGCTATACGATCTACCGGACCAAGGCCCACCCTGAGACCGCGACTCATTTCGAGAAACTCCCGGAAGATACACTCCGCCACGAGCGGCCAAATCTGAAGGTGATCTGCGTCGGCTCGGACCTCGACATCTGGTCCCAGAGCAAGCTGAAGATGACCACCGTTCAAGACGGCTGCAGCATCCTTCAGCCTCTGGAGAACTTCAATCCCAGCCGCTGGATCCACGAGCGGATCGCCGAGCTCAAGGCGGCCATCAAGCTCAAGCCCGATATCATCATCTTTCCGGAGTTCGCGTATCCGCCGGCGCCGCTCGTCGCCGGCGGCGGCTGGACCGTCGATGACGTCCGAGACTACTCAACTCACCGGTCTGAGTTCGAACGCCTGGTGCTGCAGGCGGTCAAAGGCCACCACGTGTTCCTGGTCATGGGGTCATTCCACTGCCAGATGACCCTCTACAATGTCGGCGTCATCTTCCCCTGGGGACGGCACCGCGACGGGCAGGCCTCTTACGACAAACCCATTCGGGTCAAGGGCAGGGGCGGCCTCGAAAACATAAGTCACCTGCCTAGCACCGACCGGATCATCGCGCCGGTCCAGTACCGAAAACGCTTTCCCGCCCGGAAAATCGGCGAACAGACCCGTGTCCCGGAAGGACAAGGGCTCAACATTTTCAAGACCGGATTTGGCAACGTCCTGGTGCTGATCTGCTCCGACATCCTCGACATCAACCAATTCATGACGATCATTCAGCAGAGCCTGGAGCACAAGGATTTCGACTATATCTTGGTGCCCGCCTACAACCCGGGAAAGAGCTTCAACAAGATCTGCCGCGACCTCTCGGATCTGGCGGCCACCACGGTCATCGTCGCCAATGCGCGCGACCAGGGCGTCGACCTCACGCCCTCGGAGATATTCATCTGCGGTCGCTCGGCCAGCGAGCTGCCAGACTCGAAGTGGCACGAACAACACGGCATCGTTACGCCCGGCGTGAAGAAGGTCGGCCACCACACGGTACTAAAAATCTTCGACCTGCACCTGTCGAACCTGAAGATTGCGCGTGATGAGCAAGTGCGCCGGCTGGATCCCAACGACGGCTTCCAGAAGGGCGGCAAGTAGGTCGCCAGCGGCGATCGCCGGCGAGGCGGCTCATTAACGTTCGAAGCGATAGAGTCTCGCGGTCGCCTCCGGGAAGCGTCGGGAATACGAATTCACAAAGGGCCAACTCGCCGCTGACGTAACCTCCGTTTCTCATCCAGTCACAATGAGAGTCCGGAGTTGACCTAAGCCTGGGTTTAGGAGGGTGGAGTTTCCGCTGATGGCGCGGGCACGTCCCTGGGCGCGGAGCGACCATACGAGGGTCGCTACGATCGGAGCCATTGCTCCGACGAGCCGGCGCCGTGCGGTTCGCATTCCGGATTGCTCCACATTTCGACAATGGCTAGGTGCGTCCGGCGGATCCGCCTCGACAACAGGATGACATCGCCCAGGCCTCAGGTGATCAGGACCGTCAGGGCGAAATAGACGATCCGTTGGGGGCGCGCGTGAGATTTGGTCGTGGCGCGGCGGCTTCAGGCGCGCGTTGCGTTGGTCATCTAGCGATCTTGGCCGGGTTGATGGCGAAGGCTCTGTGCCTGAGCAGGCGTCCGAATCTCTCACTCTACCCAGGCCTTGGCGTCCGGATAGTCAAGGGTGACGGCCAAGCCATGTAGCACGTTCCCGCCGATGGCCCCCTCGACGCGGCCGCTCATCATCGAGGACATGAACTCGTGATAGCTTTTGTCCGACCGCTCAGTGATCCAGACCGGCCCGGTTCTACGTCCGGCGATTTCAACGGAGGGGACCAGGATCATAAGCGCGTGGGTCCCCACCTGCGCGTCTTCGATCACTCGCCAATCCGGATGCCGCCTTCGCCACCCTTCGACGACGCTGTGCGCCATCATGCTCGTCGCGCGCAGCGCTGGCCGACCATCGGACAGTGCCCCAAGCGCCTGTGGCGTCAGGATGGTCGAAGCGCCCGTGTCGAACAGCACCGGCAGGTATTCCCCGTCGATCCGGACAGTCACGCGTGCAAAGTCGACCGCCCGCTTGCCGTCCGCATCCGTCTTGAATGCGACCTCAAGGGGCGTGGCCAAAGCAGGCGGACGCCAATGGGCCGGTCTCAGGATCAGCTGGCGGTGCGGGTAATCCCAGGTCCAGGTATGGCCGCCAAACCATGCGTTGCCCAAAATTCCGTCGCCGATGGGCGGCCACCCCGCCATCGGGATGACCGTAGGCATGACGACGAACCCGGCTTGGGCCGGAAGCGCGGGCCAGCTTTGCTTGACGAAGGCGGTCGCGTCCGCGGACTTCGTGTCCGGACCCAATTCGGCCAGGGTGTCCGGGTCGGTTTCGGGCCTGAGCGCCAGGTCGAGGCGCTTTGCAGCGTCTTGCGACAGAAGGAGCGAACCGCCGCCCGAGTCCGTGAACAGACGGATCGGCAGGCGCCCGTTGGGCGCCGGCATCTCGACCGTGACGCGGTCATCGACGAACGACGCCTTGATCTGTTCACCCTCTTTGGCCGGCTGGGGCAGAGCCGGCTGTCCATGGGCCGCCGTCGCGAGGACGATCACACATAAGGCCAGTCTCGCCATCTTGGGCGGCGGTCCCTGATCACCGCTTGGGCGTCGTTCGCGGGCTTCGGCGGGGTGCGGCCATGAGAGGGCGCGAGCGATCAAAGCCATGGCGTCGATGAGCTTGGGTCGTGCGTTTCGCATTCCGGGTAGCTCCATTTTCGAGGAGGTCTCGGTGCGTCCGACGGCTCTGCCTCGGATGATCGCCTTCGAGACGGGCGCGCGTGTTTAGACGGAGCCCACAGGCGCGTCGTTGAACAGCATAGGCAGACAGGTCTCAAGCGTCTTTCAGCGGTAAAGCCGGTCATGGCGTCTCACCTGCCAGCCGTCGCTCAACGCCGGCAATCAGGGCCTCGAGCCCGAAGGCGAACCGCGCGTCGAAGTCTGGCGGCGCGGCCAGCCGCTCGGCCAGGGCCCAGAGCGTGGGATAGGAGGCCACCCACTCGGGCTGAGGGGGTGCGTGGCGCAATCCGCCGGCGTCCTTCTGCGCAGCCAATTCGAGGTAGCTGGCCTCGGCGCTCGCGAGGCTGTGCACCAGCAGCATGCAAGCCTGATAGACTTCGATCAGCTCGTCATCCTTGAGGCCCGATGTGCGCAATATGCTTAGAGCCACATCCATCAGCGGCGCGATGTTCGGGCCGATCGAGACCTGCCCCAGGGCGATGCGGGTGGCGTCGCGCATCGTGATCAGGCGAAGACGCCAGGCCGCGGCGAAGGCGCGCAAATCGGCGCGCCAATCGGCGCCATCCAATCCAGGCACGCAGTCCGCCATGAGGTGGTCGAATAGCAGATCGTCCAGCTCTTCGCGGCTGTCGACATAGCGATAAAGCGCCGCCGCCTGAACATCGAGTTCGGTTGCGACCGAGCGCATGTTCAGGGCGTCATAGCCGTCTCGGGCCAGCACCTTGGCTCCGGCCTCGACGATCTCCTCGCGCGACAGGAATTGTCGGCGTTTGCGCGTTGCGGGTCCGGTCGCGGGACGGAAGGGAAGCGCCACCGAACGCGCCTTTCTGACAGTTAATTAATGCCGTTCGTTCTGTGAACGATGTTAATTCGGCTTGATGCTGTTGCAAGGGGAATAGGGCCGATGGCGATCGAATTCGCGAATGAAACCGGGTCGCGAAGCCGCACCCTACGTCAGTTGGGCGCCTATTTCGGCCTGACATTCGCGATCACCTGGGGCCTCGGGGCCCTGTTGATTCTGGCCCGGCCACAGCTAGAGGCGATCATCGGTCCGATCGGCGAGACCAGTCACCACTGGCTCTATTATGTGGCCGTCTATGCGCCGACGATTTCGGCCGTGTCCTTGAGCTTGGCGTTCGGCGGCTGGGCTGGCGTAAAAGCCCTGGCGATGCGATTTGTGCGCCCGGCCCGACCCGCGTGGCTGCTGATCGCGCTGCTCTTCTGGCCGCTTGTGCTCACATTATATGAGCTGGCCATGCGCGTGGCCGGCGCCGCAGGCGGAGTCGATCTCCACGCTCTGTGGGTCGGAGCCCCCGTGCTGGCGCTGACCACGACCGCCCTCATCACCGATCCGGGTGGTTTTGGAGAAGAAATCGGGTGGCGCGGATTCGCCCTGCCACGACTGCTCACGCTCTGTCGGCCGTTAACCGCGGCGCTCATCCTTGGATTCATTTGGGGCCTCTGGCACCTGCCGGCGTTTTTCGTTTCCGACTTGTCCCAGTCGCAGTTCGCGCTGGGCTGGTTCCTGCTGACGACGACGACCTTGACCGTGGTCATGACCTGGATCTTCGTGAACGCCAACGGCAACCTGCTGGTCGCAGGCGTCATCCCTCACCTGATGTTGAACCTGCTCTTCGACGTCCACGCCCTGAGTGGAAACATCGTCCGCATTGAGGCTATCTCGATGACGGTGTTGGCCGTGGGCCTGGTGGCTATCCTGGGACCGAGCCTAAAGGGGTGGCGGAGCCCCGAAAGCGCGTCGGAAGAGGCCCTGTCGTCCACCGTCTCGTCGGCCGGTTCTTGATCTGACTCTACGTCGACGCCGTCGTCCGGCGAGCGCTGATCAACGCCTGCGCTCTCATCGCGCATTCCACCATTACGCGCTGCTGCCCAGCTGCCTTGGCTGAGAGAAAGATACCATCATGAAAATCATCGCTGCAGCTCTAGCCAGTGTGTTGTCTGTGATCGCAATGGCGCCAGCTTGGGCCGCGACCACAGCCGTGACAGGGACATGGATGGGGCCGGGTGGATTTGGGGTGGCTATTGCGCCTTGTCCCGACCACGGCCAAGCAAAGCTGTGCGGGAAAATTACCGCCTTGAGCAAACCCCTCGACGCCCATGGCCATCCCGTCACCGATGAGCACAACCCCAACCCAGCCCGCAGATCTCTCCCACTTATCGGTTCGACATTTCTATCCGGCTTCATCGCGTCTGGTGAAGGCCATTGGGTCGGCGGCAGCATTTACGATCCCGATAGCGGTCGTACCTACAATTCGAAAATGACGCTCATCGGCGACGACCAACTGAAGGTCGATGGCTGTGTCTTGATCGTTTGCAAGGGACAGGTTTGGCAACGTGCGGCGGGACCGGTTCGATGACGCCTTCAGGCTCCGGCCGCGTAACAGCCCTCGTCCTCCTTGCACTGTTGTTTGGCACGCCCGCCGCGCCGCAGCCCGCTTTGGGCTCGCCTTTACTGGACCGCGCGCGGTTTGAACCGTTCATCGACGGCGTCGTTCGGCACGCGGTGCGGCAGGACGCGATCGCCGGCGTCACCGTTGCGGACGTCGGTCCCTCGGGACCGGTGATCATCAAGGGTTAGGGGATCGCGGCGCCCGGTCGTCTGGTCACGCCGGATATGCTGTTTCCGGTGCAGTGGATCTCCAAGACCCAAGGTCTGGATCGCGGTCACGCAACTGGTCGAGCAGGCCATCTCATCCCTGGCATAGTCGACACCTACGTCGACTTGTTCGGCTGTTCCGAAGCGACCAGGGCGATCCAACAACCGAAAACGCCATCCAGCGCATGCGGGCCAGGCGCGTGGCGCGGCGGTCGCGGAGCCGTCGAGCGAGGTCCGCTTTACAATCACCCCTCCCAACGCTACCGATAGGTGAATGAACCGTTCATTTCTATATTCGTTCGGCGCGGTAATGTTGCTGGTCCTCACCGGCTGCGGGCTAGCGCCGGATATTCATGCCGTCACCGAGGCTGACAAGGAATGGCCGTTCTATGGGTCCGATGAGGGCGGTCAGCGCTTTTCAGCCGCGGGCCAGGTGACGCCGCAAAACGTGCGCGCGCTCAAGGTCGCCTGGACCTTCTCCACCGGTGACCTGGCCAGCAAGAGCGACGCGATCAAGCGCGCCGCGTTCGAAGATACGCCGATCATGGCTGGCGGACGGCTCTACGTGGAATCGCCGTTCAACGAAGTCTTCGCGCTTGACCCCGCGACCGGCAAGACGCTGTGGCGTTTCGACCCCGCGATCGACACCTCAGTGCGCTACGGTGAGGGTTTCACGGCCCGTGGAGTCGCCTATTGGCGCGACCCGGCGGCCAACCCGGGCGCGCCCTGCGCCGAGCGGATCTTCATGGCCGCCAACGACCGGCGATTGTTCGCGCTGGACGCCGCCAGCGGACGCCGCTGCGCAGGCTTCGGCCAGGACGGAGTGGTGGACACCGCCGCCGGGATCCATCTGAACACCCCCGGCGAGATGCAAATCACCTCCCTACCCGTGGTCGCCCGCGGCGTGGTCGTCGTCGGCTCCGGCGTCGCCGACAACCAGCGGCTGAAGGAGGTCTCCGGCGCGGTGCGCGCCTTCGACGCGGTCACCGGCCGGCCTCGCTGGAGTTTCGATCCCCTCGCCTCAGCCAATCCGCCGATCGTGGCCGGCGCCGCCAACGTCTGGGCACCCATGTCCACCGACGAGAAACGCGGCCTGGTCATCCTGCCGACCACCAGCCCCAGTCCCGACTTCTGGGGTGGGATGCGCAAGGGGGACGACGGCGACGCCGATTCCGTGGTCGCGCTCAACATCGAGACCGGCCAGCGCGTCTGGGGCTTCAAGACCGTCCACCACGACGTCTGGGACTACGACAATCCGGCCCAGCCGACGCTCGGCATGGTCGCCTGGCACGGGGTGCTGCAGCCCGCGGTTCTGCAGCCCACCAAGCAGGGCCTGCTGTTCACCCTCAACCGCGACACGGGCAAGCCGGTCATTCCCGTGGAGGAGCGGCCGGTCCCGCAGGGCGCCGCCCCCGGCGAGGTGCTCTCGCCCACCCAACCCTTCCCGACCGCACCCCGCGCCTTGGCCCCCAGCACGATCCGCCCGCAGGACGCCTATGGCGTCTTCCCATGGGACAAGGCCTTGTGCCGCAAGGTGATCGCCGGCGCCCGTCATGAGGGCCTGTACACGCCGCCCTCCACCCAGGGGACGATCGAATATCCCTTCACCGGCGGCGGATCGAACTGGGGCGGCCTCGCCTTCGATGCAACCCGCCAGGTGGCCTACGTCAATACCTCAAGCGCCATGCACCTGGTCACCCTGATCCCGACCGACAGATTGAAGGCGGCTAGAGCCGCCGCCGGACCCGATCAGGAGATCTCACCGCAGGCCGGCGCGCCCTTCGGCGTGCGCCGCGAGCTGCTCCGCTCGAAGACCGGCCTGCCCTGCAATCCACCGCCTTGGGGCCAGCTGCACGCCATCGACATGCGCACCGGGCGCATCCTCTGGGAGGTTCCGCTGGGGACGACGCAGGACCTCGCGCCCGGCAGCCAGTTCCTCCTGCGCGGCACGGGAGCCCCCAATTTCGGCGGGCCGATGACCACGGCCTCGGGACTGGTGTTCATCGGCGCGGCGCTCGACAATTACCTGCGCGCGTTTGACGGGGCCACTGGCCGCGAACTTTGGCGCGGCCGACTGCCGGCCGGCGGCCAGGCCACGCCGATGACCTATGTCTGGAAGGGTCGGCAATATGTCGTGATCGCCGCCGGCGGCCACTCGAAGGCCGATACCAAACGCGGCGACCAGCTGGTGGCTTTCGCGCTACCGCAATAGGGCGCGCCATGGCGCCCGGAGACCAGGCCATGACGGCGAGAACGATGGACGGACGGACAGCAATCCGCGCGAACGTCACGTCGGTCTCCAAGGCGCCGGCGTCCGCGGCGCCGCGTCTGCTGTTCATCGACAATATCCGCTGGGCGATGATCCTGCTGGTGCTCAGCATGCACGCGGCGGACACCTACAGTCCGTTCGGCAACTGGTACTACACCGAGCACCCCGCGGCCGGGCCGGCGACCACTCTCTTCTTCCTGACCTACCAGACCTTCCTGCAGGGCTTCTTCATGGCTCTGCTGTTCTTCGTCGCGGGCTATTTCACGCCGAAGTCCTATGACGCCAAGGGACCCGGCCGGTTTCTGGCGGGGCGGCTCTACCGGCTGGGTTTGCCGACCTTGCTCTATGTGGCCGTGATCGGCCCGGTGACCGAATACTACATCGCCCATTCCTGGCGCACGCCGCACTCCTTCGCGCACGAGATGGGCCTCTATGTGGTCCGAGCCCGTTTCCTCTCCGGCACTGGACCCATGTGGTTCTGCGCGGCCCTGCTGATCTTCGGCTTCGGCTACGCCGCCCTGCGCGCGGCGCGGCCGCCCCGGCCCTCGTCCACCACCCCGCAGGCGCCTGGCGCGGCGGGCGCCGCCCTGGTGGTCGCGGGCCTGGCGCTCGCCACCTTCGCGGTACGCATCGCCATCCCCGGTGGAACCTCGGTCTTCAACATGTCGCCGGCCGACTTCCCAGCCTACGTGATCATGTTCGCCCTGGGTGTCACCGCGGGGCGGACCGGCTGGCTCACTCTGGTCAGCGACCGCTTCGCCTGGTGGGCCGCCGGCGTCTGCGTCGGCGCCGCCGTTCTGGCCTGGGCGCCCCTGCTGGTCCTTGGCGGCGCCTTCCGGGGTCAGTCGGCCGCCTATGCCGGCGGATTGCACTGGCAGAGCGCGGCCCGCAGCCTCTGGGAAGCTCTGGTCTGCGTCGGTATGGGTTTTGGCGTCCTGGCCGCGTTCCGCGCTAGGCTGCCGGGTCAGGGAAGGGTCGCGCGATTCATGTCGGACAACGCGTTCGCCGTCTATGTCGTCCATCCGCCGGTGCTGATCGGCCTGGCGCTGGCGCTCGCGCCGCTACCGCTGCTTCCGGTCCCGAAGTTCGCTCTCCTGTGGGGCCTGAGCGTCCTGGCCTGCTTCGGCCTCGCCGCTCCCCTGGCGCGCCGGATTCCGCTGGTAGGGCGGGTACTGCAATGAGCGCGGCCGTGGCGCGCCGCCGCGGCGTCAACCGCACCCGCGAGGTCGCGCAGGCCGCGCTCGCCTGTTTCAGCGACGGCGGATTCCGACTCACCCAGATCGCCGACGTGAGCGACCGGATGGGCGTCTCGGTCGGCACTATCTACCGCTACGTAGAGAGCAAGGAAGCGCTGTTCCACCTCGCGGCGCTTGAGGCCGTCGGCCTGCTGCCGGACGCCCTTTCGCTGCCGGTAAAAGTCTCCGGGCCGGCGGACACCGCCGCGATCCTGCGCAAACTGGTCGCTGAAGATCGCCTGTGGCCCATCCTGCAGGCCGCCCTGGACGGGCCAGCGCCCAAGGATGCGAAAGCCGAGGCCGGCGCGATCGCCGGCGAACTTTACGACACGATCGCCGCTCGCGCGGCGCTGATCTCCCTGCTCGACCGGTGCGCGCACGACATCCCCGAACTCACCGACGTCTTCGATCGCCAGATGCGGCACAGGCTAATGGACGACCTGGAGACCTGGGTCAGTCGCCGGGACGCGGCGGCCGGCCGGCAAAGGCCGGACGTCGCGGCGCTGGCGCGCGGCGCCATGGAATCCGTCGCCTGGCTGGCCAAGTCCCGCCGGCGAGATCCGACCGCCAGCGAGATCGCCGAGGACCACGCGCGCGCAGCGGCGGTGCGGATCTTCGCCAACGCCTTCGACTAGCAGGCCGGAGAAGGCCCTCCACGTCACCGAGCACCAAGGAGATCGAATATGACACGCCAAACCTCGGCGTCGCTTACAGCCGCACTCATCGGCCTCTGGGCGACAGCGGCGGCCGCGGCGCAGCCCGCCAGCGTCGAGCCGCTGATGCGCTACAACGGCGACTGGGCCGCCACGGTGGGAGACGGCAAGATCACCGACATCGACAACCGCTGCACGCAGGATAGGGCGTTCATCACCTGCGAGCAGGTCATCGACGGCAAGCCCACCGGCCTGCTGGTGTTTCTCCCGGTCGCCGGCCCCGCCGGGACCCGCGAATACCTGACGACCTCGCTCAGCGCGGACGGATCGCCGACCCACCCGTGGAGCCATCTTACGATCGCGGGAGAGCACTGGGTTTTCCATTCCGACAAGCCCGACGCGGACGGAAAGAACTACAGCCGGGTCATCAACGACTTCAGCGGTCCGACCCGGATCCACTACGAGATCCAGAGCTCTGAGGACGGGAGGACCTGGGCGACGCAGCGCGCGGGCGACGAACGCAAAATTCGGTAGGGCGCCGCCACCGAAGACGACTCGGGCGGGCCAGCTACGGCGCACGGCGGACGGCAGATCGTGGCGCCAGGACGACGTCCCGGAGAGCGTCAGCAATCGGTCGGCAACCTAGCGTCTGAGCCTCACGCTCAGGACCGGGGTTTGATTCAGACCCTCAACCTTTAAGGCGCCCGCGACCGTGAAGGCGTTCTGCTGGCTGTCGGCGATGAAGACCAGCGACGCCCCGACGACCACCCCCTCGGTCGCAGCCTTCATCTGGGGATCGTCACGCGCGAGCGCGCGTGCGGTGACGACCTTGGTCATCGTGCGGTCGAGCCGGAAGGCCATCACCCGGTTCACGCCGAAGCCGCTTTGGACGCCGATCAGCTGGCGGCGGTAGAGATAGAGGCCATCGATCCCGCCCGACGCAACGCCCGCCGGCTCCGCCATCCGAGTGATCTTGCCCGTGCGAACGTCGATCCGCGCGACGCCCGCCAGGTCGGCGACGAACAGGACCCGACCTTTGGGGTCGATCGCGATTCCGTTTGGGTAGAGCAAGCTGTCTGGGCCGGTCAGGGGGGTCAACCGACGGGTCTGGCCGTCCAGCACAAAGATCCGGCCATCGCGGCTGTCGGTGACATAGGCCGACCCGTCCGGCCCCACAGCCAGGTCATTGAAGAGGTGCGACCGTCCGTCCCCAACCCAGGCGGCGGCGCGCAGCTGGCCGGTGTTGAGGTTGTAGACAAGCACCCCGGAGCGGCCGATGTCGGCTGGCTGTGTGTCCTGCAGGTGATTGTCGTCGGCGCCGGTGCAGACAAACAGGGTGCGCCGCGCGGCATCGACCTTCAGGCCAAGGGCCTGGAGCAGGCCATGGTCCTTCGGCTGGACGAAATCGTCGGTTCGGCCGGACCGGTCTCGCACGACGACTTTCCGCAAGAAGGTGCTGCTGGCGAAGAAGCGCCCAGTCGCGGGGTCGAAGGCGAGGCCTTCGGGGATGAGGCGCGGATCGGCGAGGCGGAAGGCCTCCCGGTCTGCCCCGATCGGCCGCTGGGCGAGCGCGCGGCGCCGAAGCGAGGTCCAGCCCGGCCGCCCTTCCAGGCTCGCGAAGGCCGGATCCGCCGCGACGGCCGCGCCGACCCCCTGGTCGACCAGGGCCGCGTAGGCCGCGACGGCGGCGTCGGCCTGGCCGGCGCCCGCCAGGGCCCGGGCGTTGAGCAACTCGACGCCCGGGAGATGGGGCGTCACCTGCATCAGCCGCCGCGTCCCGGCCAGCGCTGCGTCAAACCTCGCCTCGCCGAGCGCGTTTTCGGTGGCATCGAGCGTCGTTTCGAACTCGGCGAAGGTCATCGCCGCGGCCTTTGCTGTGGCCGGCGCGACCAGTCCAATTAGGGCGGCTAGGGCGAGGTAGGTCAGGCGGGTGCGGCTCATGGCGGCGCCTCTGCGCGACTGGGGGTCGAGCGACCCGAGACCCAGATTGGCGACGCCGGCGCTCAGCCTACGATTTCCTTCAGCGCCGCACCCACCCGTGCTGGCATCTCCGCCTCAGGGATCCTTGCCAGCTCCGGCAGGGTGGCGCCTTTCTCAAGCATGCGGCCCACCACCAGCCAGCCGGCGATATAGGCCTCGCGCTCCAGGCCATTCGGACCCTTTCCCATGGTGAACTTGAAGAGCGTCTCGCCATCCTTGCGGTCGCTCAAGGGGGCGATCGCCCTGGCGATGGCGGTGCGCCGAGCGAGGCCCTTGGCGAACCAGTCTTGCTCGCCGACATAGGCGTAGTCCGGCCGTCCGGGGACCAGCCGCTGGGTGGTGCGCATGGCCAGCCCCTCCTCGAACACCACGCGCGCCAAGCTGCGCTCGTAGCCGCTGGAGAGGTGGCCCACGAGGATGTGCATGGCGTGGGTCATCTCATGCGGCAAGATCAGGCTGCGGACCTCCGGCGTCATCTCGATCGGCACGGCGACCACCGGGCCATCCGGCGTCGAATTGGTGAAGGCGTTGGTCTCGAAAGCCCCGACATAGGCGATGACCCCGACCTTGAGCGGTCTGGGCGCCTGTAACAGCTCGGCGATCCTCACCGCCACGTCCAGCGGGGCCGGGCGCATCGCTGCGGCGCCGGCTTCGATGACCGGCAAGGCAGCGGCATAGCGCGGCCAAGCCTCATCCAGCAGTTTGCGCGCCATGGCGTCGCCCTGCGGCGTCGGCGGGGTCGCGGCGAAGCCGTAGCGATCCTGCCAGATCGCAAAACGCGCGTCGGGGCTTGCCCCTTGGGCCGCGCGATAGAAGTCGAGAAAACGAGGACCAAGGTCCCGGGTCGAGAGGGTCACGCCATCGCGGGACGCCTCAAGGGGCGCGATCGGCAGCTTGGCCGCCAAGGCCGCCGGCGCGACCGCCAGCGCGGCGGCTCCCGCCAGGACGCCGCGCCGTGTCGCCGTTCGCATGGCAGCCTCCCTCGCCGGGCTCCCGCGGCGCGGGAGGCTCGAACGATATCCTAGAGGACAGTGCGACATTTGTTAGCTGAACAACGCTATGGGCGAAGCGAACGCCGTGCCTTCACGTCGCGGCGGGCGGCGCCCGAAACAATTTCCAACGCGCTGTCGATTTCAGCTTGAGCTGATCGACGGTCTATCGAAGTCCAAACGGATCTCACCGGATTTAGATCGGAGCACACGATGCAATTCATTCTTCTCAACTTCCCGGGGGACAAGGCCGAGACCCGGACCTTTCCCGATCGAGCGGCCATCACCGGCATCATGAAGTACACGGCCGAGCTTCGTAAGGCGGGCGTCCTGCTCGCGCTCGGTGGGTTCAAGCAGAGTTCGCTTGGCGCCCGGGTCCGCTTCGATGGGGACAAGCCTGCCATCACCGATGGCCCGTTCAGCGAAGCCAAGGAGCTGATTGGCGGCTACTGGCTGATCCAGGTGAACTCCAAGGCGGAGGCAGTGGAATGGGCGTCACGCGGACCGGCCGCCGAGTGCGAGATGATCGAGGTGCGCCAGCTCTATGCCCCCTCGGATTTTCCGGCGGAATTTCGACAACCCGCTTAGCCCACCGCGCGCGGTTGTTCCTGAACGGGGAAAGTGGTGGGATCGACCACGGTGGATAGGGTCGATCTTCATCAGCGCATCGAAGCGGTCTGGCGGATCGAGGCCGCTCAGATCATCGCGGGCCTGGCGCGTTACACCCGCGACGTCGGCGTGGCTGAGGAGCTGGCGCAGGACGCGTTGGTGGCGGCATTGGCGCAGTGGCCGGGCTCCGGGGTTCCGCGGAATCCCGGCGCCTGGCTGATGACGGCAGCCAAGAGACGCGCGATCGATCGGCTTCGTCATGCGGAGCGCGCCGCGCGTGTCCACGGCGAGCTTGGACGAGAGCTCGACGCCCTGCACGCTGTCGCCCAAGCGGACCTCGAACTGCGCCTCGATGACGACATCGGCGATGATCTGCTCCGCTTGATGTTCGTTGCGTGCCACCCCGTTCTGGCGCGGCCATCCCGGGTGGCGCTGACCCTGCGTCTGCTCGGCGGGCTCACAACCGAGGAGATCGGGCGCGCCTTCCTGACGTCCGAAGCGACAATCGCGCAGCGGATCGTCCGCGCCAAACGCACGCTCGCGGAGAAGGAAATCCCCTTCGAAATTCCGCGCGGGGCCGCCCTTCAAGCCCGCCTGGAATCGATTTTGGAGGTCGTCTATCTGATCTTCAACGAAGGCTACACGGCGACCGAAGGCGCCGACTGGATGCGCCCGGAGGTGTGCGACGAAGCGTTGCGGCTCGGCCGCATTCTGGCAGACCTGCTGCCCGGCGAACCGGAAGTCCATGGGCTGACTTCGCTCATGGAGTTTCAAGCTTCCAGGACGAGCGCGCGCGCGGGGCCGCAGGGAGAACCGATACTGCTTGCCGACCAGGATCGCGCCCTCTGGGATGAGGCTCAGCTGCGCCGAGGCTTTGCCGCCCTCGACCGGGTGGACGCCCTTAGGGTCTTGCCGGGCGCCTATGCGCTGCAAGCCGGGATTGCGGCCTGCCACGCTCGGGCCGCTACGGTCGAAACGACCGACTGGGCCCGTATCGCCGCCCTCTATGCCGCCCTGGCGACCCTGACGCCCTCCCCGATCGTTGAGCTGAACCGCGCGGTCGCGGTCTCCCGGGCCGCCGGGCCGGCCGAAGCCTTGGTGATCCTCGACGAACTCGCAGCGACGCCAGCGTTGACGCACTATCACCTGTTGGCGAGCGTTCGGGGCGATGTCCTCGAAAGGCTGGGGCGACTGGAGGACGCACAGTGCGAGTTCGAGCGCGCTGCCGGCCTTACGCGCAACGACTCCGAGCAGGCCTTGATGCTGCGGCGGGCGCAGGCTTGCGCAGATGCGATGCATCGCCCTCCCCGATCATCGGACGAAAATATTCGCTGACCTCCGTCGATCCAGGCCTCGCCCAACCGACGTCCTCATGAGCGCGCATCGGGCGCGTGCCCCGGCCAAACTCGCCGGAAGGCTCACGAGGATTTTGAAATGATCACCATGACGTCCAAGCGCAAGCTGATCTCCGCTGTCGCGGGGCTCGCCCTTCTCTCCGTTTTGGGCTTTACCCCCGCCACGGCTCAGGACGCGAAGACATCGCCCGGCCTGTCGTTCGATGGGTCGGTCATCCACCAGGAAGCGCACATCCCCGCGTCGCCTCAACGGATCTACGAGACGCTCCTCTCGACCAACGACTTCGACAAGGTTGTGAAGATGGGCGCGGCCTACCGCTCGGGCCGGCTCGGTGCGGTCCCGACCAAGATCAGCACAGCCGTCGGCGGTGAATTCACGCTGTTCGGCGGCTTCGTGGTCGGCCGCAACATGGAGCTCGTGCCGAACGTGCGGATCGTCCAGGCCTGGCGGGAAAATGAATGGACGCCTGGGGTCTATTCGATCGTGCGGATTCAGCTGACCCCTGAAGTCGGGGGAACCAAGATCTTGTTCGATCAAGCCGGTTTCCAGGCGGACGCAGGCCCGCACCTGACGGTCGGCTGGCAGGAGAACTACTGGAAGCCGATGGCGGCGATGTTCAACTGAGCAGGCGTCGTCGCCCGGCCCTTGGTGGGGGAGCCTGTTCACCTGAATGCGCTCCTCGACGACCGAGATCACGCTCGCTTCCTGCCATTGGGCGCCTGGCAAGTTGACGGCATTTCGCGCATACCGCTGTCAATGACGACGGTTTCCGTGGGATGATGTCAATGTCAGTGGTCACAGTCCGGAATTTGCCCGAGGAAACGCATCGCGCCCTGAAGGTGCGAGCGGCTCAACATGGCCGGAGCACCGAAGCGGAAATCCGAGCAATCCTGGAGTCCGCCGTGCGCCCGCCGGACCGGATCCGGCTCGGTTCCGTACTGGCTGCGATCGGCCGAGAGTTTGGCGGCGTGGAGCTCGATATTGAGCGCGATAAGACGCCCGCCGGCACGGTGAGCTTCGAATGATCGTCCTCGACACGAATGTCGTTTCCGAGCCGCTCAGGCCGACCAGGGACCCGAACGTGCTCGCCTGGCTCGATCGACAGAATATCGAGACCCTCTTTCTAAGCGCGATCAGCCTGGCCGAACTTCGCTATGGCGTCGCAGCGTTACCGGATGGTCGGCGCAAAGGCGGCCTGGGCGCGGCCTTGGAAGGTCGCATCGTCGCCCTGTTTGGTCCGCGCGTGCTTGCCTTCGATTCCGCCGCCGCGGACGCCTATGCGGTCATTCGCGCCCGGGCGAAAACAGCGGGCAAGGCCATCGCTGCGACGGATGGCTACATCGCCGCAACGGCAGTGGCGCACGGCTTCACGGTGGCGACACGCGACACGGCGCCGTTTGTGAGCGCCGGCGTTCCTGTGATCAATCCATGGGAAGCGGAACCCTAGTCATCAATCTCGTGGAAAGCCGACCCGCAGCCTGGGCCCCAAACCAATCACTTCCCGGTCTTTTCGGCTTGCGCCGATGACCAAAACGCATGCTGCAGCGCTGCCTCGCTGAACCAACGTCCGCGAAGCATCACGCCGTCCTGACGGAATGCGTTGGCCACGTCCTCTAAGGGATTCGCTTCCAACAACACGAGATCGGCGGCATAGCGCGGCAAAATGGCTCCGGTGCTCCGCTGCCGGCCCAGGAAACGCGCCGGGGTTGCTGTCGCGGCGGATTTGGACCTGTTGGCGGGCCACGACGACTCCCGGTTCCCCCTTGGTTTCCTAGGTCCCGATCATTTCGCAACCACCAGGCGGCCCATCATGCCCGGGTGATAGCGGCAGTAGAAGGCGAAGGCGCCGGCCTTTTTCAGCGTCAGGCGAACGTGCGTCTTGGGCTTCAGCTCAAGGTCAAAGCTCTTGTCCTTGGCGGTGGCCGAGTGGACGAAGATGTCGTTGTTGACCCACTCTATGGTGTCGCCGACCCGCAGCCCCGCAGGGACGGGCCCGAAGGCCATCTGCTGAAGGGTGATCGTAGAGACCTTGGGCGCCGCGGACGCCGGGGCGGCGACAAACGCCGCCCCGGCCAGCGCGAGCAGCAGACGGCGGGGGATCGCCGCAGACTCTCGGAAGGGAGTCGGGTCCGCAGCAGACTCGCGCTGAAGGCGCCTAGTGATGGCTGGCCGCCAGGTGTTCGGCATGCAGCTGATGGTCGGTGAAGAGCTTCAGTCCGGTCTTCAGCAGACTCTTCAATTCGGCGTTCTGGGCATTGGGGATCAGGGTTGCCGAGAGCGCTCCATTGACCGTCTTGTGGTAGGCGACTTCGTTGGCGAGATAGGCCTTGTCGAAGGCGCCGCCCTTCAACGCCGCAAGGGTCTCGAGCTCGGCCGCCGCGCCCTTGTTCAGCGCCTGGCTGGTGGGATTGTCCTGCGGGGTCACGCCCAGCTTTTTCTCCAGCGCCAGCGCCTGGTCGTTGACGGCGGTGTGGTCGCGGACCATTTCCTGGGCGAAGCCGCGTACCGCCTTGTCATGCGACTTGGCGAGCGCCTGTTTGCCCGCGGCCACGTCGATGACGCCGGCGGTATAGGCAATGTGGGCGATCTGGGCGTCGTTGATACTGGGCGCTTGCGCCTGGACGGCAAGCGGCGCCGCCAGCGCGAGTGCGGCGGTGATTGCTAGGGCTTTCAACATGGTCGTCTTCTCCGGTTAGGTTGGGCGGGCTTGGACGCGGTCTGCAGATTGGATAGCCGGGCGGCGCGAAGGTTCCCGGGAACCTTCGCGGTCCCTCGGCGTCCAACAGGTGTAACCAGGGACTCGCCATGGCTGTCGCCCGCGCATTCGATTACGCCCGCCTGGCCGAAGCCGAGCTGGTCGGCTTCGCCCGCACCGGCGACCACGGTGCGTTCCGCGTCATCATGCAGCGCTGTAACCAGCGCCTGTTCCGCGTCGCGCGCGCCATCATGCGTGATGAGGCCGAGGCTGAGGACGTGCTGCAGGAGGCCTACGCGCGGGCTTTCGCCGCGATCGCGACCTTCCGGGGCGAGGCGGGCATCGCCACCTGGCTGACCCGCATCGTGCTCAACGAGGCACACGCGCGCTTGCGCCGCCGCCGACCCATCGTCGAGCTCGACGAGGTGGAGACGGCTCAGGAGACCGCGCAGCTGTTGAATTTCCCCGGCGTGGCCAAAAGCAGCGATCCGGAGGCCGACGCCGCCCGCGCCCAGATCCGCCGCATCCTGGAGCGTGCGGTCGACGACTTGCCCGAGGCCTTTCGCCTGGTGTTCATCCTGCGCGAGGTCGAGGAGCTGTCGGTCGAGGAAACCGCCGTCCACCTGGGCCTCAAGCCCCAGACCGTGAAGACTCGTCTGCACCGCGCGCGCCGTCGGCTGCGCGAAGCGCTCGACGACCAACTCGCCGACGTAATGGTGGGGGCGTATCCCTTCCTCGGCGCTCGTTGCGCGCGGATCACCGAGGCGGTGCTCGCCCGGATGTCGGGCGAGCCGGCGTAGGGCGACGCCCGGGCGGTGCGGTTCGACGCGGCTCGGCGCGTCGGACGCCATCAGCCGCCGCTGAGCTTGTCCATCTGACCAAGCAGGCCCGCAAAAGCAGGCGCGATCATCCGCAGTTCTCGCAGATTGCTTACGGAAAGGTCCGCCAAGACCTTCTCGCCGCGCCGCGTTAGGGTCACCAGGACCTTGCGGCGATCCTCGACGTCCACGCTCCGGCGGGTGAAGCCAGCCTTCTCCAGGCGCCCCACCAGCTCGACCGTGCTGTGATGCTTGATGAGCAGTTCCGCAGCCAGGTCGCCGATCGACATGGGCCTGGTCGCCGTGCGAGCCTTGATGGCCAGCAGGGCCTGATGCTGCTGCGACGTGAGGCCGACGGAGCGGGCGTTGGCCTCGGCAAACGCCAGGTAGCGCCGCACGCCGTACCGGAACGAAGCCAAGGTGTCGTAGTCTCCGGGTGTCAGCAGGGCTTTTCCCGGCGCGGACGGTTTGGCGGACGTCATCAGGTCTTCAGGCCCTCGCTCGACCGACGGCGGAACAGATTGCCGAACGGCCTGACCAAGAATCGCGCTGTCGCAGCATTATATCGTAGCCCGATTCAACGACCATGGTGTTCCGGATGGGTCGATCTCGCCCGCGCGACGCTTCGGTTCGACGCGGCATCGGTGGGGTCCCCGGCCCGCGAGGTGATCGGTAGGTCGAGGTCCGGCCGGTCGTGGGCCTCATCGAAGGGTGACCCGTAGCCCGCGCCGCACCACTCCAGATCGGTGCGCTGCAAGCTGGGCGTGGCCGCGACCTCATCGCGGGCAAAGGGCAGCGTATAGCCCCTGAGCTCCGGGGCGTAGGTGAAGAGCCTCCAGGGCAGGGGGTGGAAACGCCGCCCGAACCCCAGAAATCCACCGACTTCAAGCAACACATGGGCGACTTGTCCGCTGGCCTTATCGATCGAGAGGTCGAAGACGCGTCCCAACCGATCGCCGGTCTTGTCGAAGACGGGCGTATCGCCGACCCGACCCGCCGTGACCAACAGGTGCCCGGGGTGCTCCGCGGCGAGAAATTCCGCCGACGGGTTCGGCTCGCGTGAGACCGGCGCCCGGTACCAGGAACTCTCCGCCGAGCGATGCCAGCGCCGATCGGCCTCCACAAAGTCGCGGCCCGACATGCCGTTGGATGCGAGCCATTCCGCAATGTTCTTCATCACAGCCTCCTATATCTTCTACATAGTATCGTAGTACGATATAACTAGAGGCGGCAAGCCGAATTTCTGGCCACACGTTCCGGCGAAATCGAGATTCTGTCAGCGCGCGGAGAGCAGTTCGGCGATCAACCGCCGCCGTGCTGCAAGGCGTTCACCCGCGACGCGATCCTGCGCATCGGGGTCGGCGGCGACCCGGTCCACGCGCAGCATCCGCAGGCCCTCGTGCGGCGAGACCCAGGGGAACCGATCGCCGACCTTCAGGCCGATCAGCGCCGCGCCGACCGAGCTTGCGACGGACACCCCCCGGCGGCTGCGTCTCCCGGGGCTGACGAGTTGCACCGTCCGATGCAGCGGGTCGGTCAGATCGGTATAGCCGACCGTGGAGTTCAGGTGGATCAAGCCTTGCGGGGCCTGGCCGGTGGGAAGGATTACAGCGCGCTCAAGCTCGCGCCAGAGCAGCTCGATCCCCGCCGTCGCGGAGGTGGAACCGCAGACGATATCGGCGAGAATATCGTAGTCTTCCTCAAGGATGTGGATCGGCGGCAGCGCAAAACCCTCACGTCGAAGTCCGAAACCGTTGCCAAATTCGTCAATCTTCATTGCAATAGCTCTGACTAACCGGCTCCACGAAAAACATTCGCAGCTAGCCTCTGGGTTGACGGTTCCCCCGCCCACTTCCTACTGAATGCAGTTTGCTTTCTATCCTTGCCTCTTGCGACGGCCTGTACTTTCCTGCTGCGTATTGAATCTATGTATTCGTTGGGGGGTTTCAAGCCCAGAAGACGTCGTCTGACGAATTGTTTACACGACGCCGGGTATGCCGGCGCGAGGTCGCCCGGAGCGCGGCGCGGGCTGGGCCGGCAGCTCGGCCTAGCGGCCGCGGAAATCCAACCCGAGCATTGGCGACATCGGCTGGCCACCCGGCGCGAAGTCGTGAGCATGTTGTTCCTCATCCCGACGCTGCGTGATGGCGTCGATCCGAGCGCTCAGCGCTCCGAGTTGTTCGGCGTAGGGATGCTGGGCCCCCATGGCCCCGTGACGCCCGACTTCGGCGATCAGCTGTAGAAACCTCGGGTGTTCGACCGAACCTGTCGCGGGCGGATGGTCGAGCAGCGGAGTCAGCTCCTGCAGCACCTCTGGAAAATGCCGGGCTTCCGACCTGTCAGGGTTCCTCTCTGCTGTCGGCGCGGCGGGCGACGGATTCGACGATGACGCCTGGCCGGTCACGAGTTGCGATGATGACGCCGCCTGGCGAGCGCAGAGGTCGGAGCGCCGCGCGGGGCGGACCATGGCTGGCGGATCACTGGCGGGAAAACTCTCGGCGAGCGCCTCATCAAGCGCGTCTTCCCGATGTTGAATATCCTCTCGGCTCGCCTCGGGACAGGCGGCGACCACCGGCTCGTGAGCTTCGACCATTCTTTGTCCTTTCTGGCCCGGGAATGAGCAACCAGGCCCTGAGCGCATTGCACCGAATGCGGACGGCCGTGCGGATCGCGCGCGGCTACCCTTAAACATCGGCTTACGATATATATGGGGCGAGTAGGCGGAAGGCCAATGGAGTTCGCGACATGACGGCGCGATCCGGTGACGATCGCACCGCAAACGCGGGTGGACGCGTGATGAGCGCCGCAGGCCGTACATCGGATCGATGTTCCGGCCCTCGGACGACGCAAAGGACGGGAGACCCGAAGGCGATGGGCGGCGTGCCTTTTTTTAAGTGGCCGGCAGCATGGGCCTGCCTTGGTGAGCCACCAGGAGGTCGTGCATGTCGCTCGCGTGCTCTTCTTCGACGCGCAGGATGCCTTCCAGCATCACCCGCGTCGCCGGATCGTCATCCCCGAAGAAGCGGATCAATTCCCGATAGTGATCGACGGCGATCCGTTCGGCGATCAGATTCTCCCGGATCATGCCGACCAGATTTTCCGCTTCTGTGTATTGCGAGGCAGAGCGCTGGCTCAGGCCATCGGGGTTGAAGTTCGGAACGCCGCCAAGTTGGCTTATCCGCTCGGCCACGGCCAAGGCGTGGTCGTGTTCCTCCTTGGCATGCTGCTTGAATTCCGCCTTGACGCCCTCGCTTGAGATGCCCGCAGCTGCGACCGTGTGCATCGTGTAGCGCAGGACACAGACGATTTCGGTCGCAAGAACCGTCTGGAGGATGTCGATCGTTCGCTCGACATCACCGACGTAGCTCGAGGCGATGGCCCCCGCCTCAAGATGCTCGCGGGCCCGGGCGCGCAGGGTCTGGATGTCTGACAGAAACGGCGTCGCCGTGGTTGGTCTTTTGGTCATGTGGCCTCCAGGATATTCGTGCCGTAGGCGGTTGGCCGATCCAGCTGCCCCGCACGGGGGAAATGTCGCCGCGGCCGAAGTGGACGCGACGTTCGCGCGCCGTCCGGCTCGGTGGCCTGTCGGTCCATGCTCAAGGCTTTCGAACTCTAGGCTTCGGCGCCGCATAGATGTCCATGACGTCGCCAAGCATTCGGAGCGCGTCAGCTTTCGGGCGCTGGAACGAGTTGCGGCCGATGATCGAGCCAAACCCGCCGCCGGCATGGATGGCACGGATTTCGTCGAGCAACTTCTCGTCGTCGAAGATCGCGGCGCCGCCGGAGAAGATGACGATACGGCGGCCCGCGAAGGCGCAATCCACGATATGGCGGACGCGCTCGGTCGCGGTGGCGATGGGAATGTTCTGCGCCTCGAAGACCTTGCGCGCCGCCTCTTGCTCGAGATGGGCGGTCGGCAGCTTCACCTTGATGATGTGCGCGCCGAGTTGCGCGGCGATCTGGACGGCGTACCCGACCACGTCGATGGCGGACTCGCCGTCCTTGCTCAGGCTGGAGCCCCGAGGATAGGACCAGACGACGACCGCCAAGCCTTGGCGCTTCGCCTCCTCGGCGCAGGCGCGGAACTGCTCGTACATCGCCAATTCGTGAGCCGATCCAGGATAGATCGTGAAGCCGACCGCGCAGCAGCCCAGGCGCAGCGCGTCGTCCACGCTCGCAACCAGGGCCTGGTTTGGATCGGCCTCGTCACGCAGGACGTCGCTGTCGTTCACCTTAAGGATAAGCGGTATCTCGCCGGCGAAATCGCGGGCGCCCGCCTCCAGGAAGCCCAGTGGCGCCGCGTAGGCGTTGCAGCCGGCTTCGATCGCCAGGTTGAAATGGTAGTGCGGATTGTAGGCTGGCGGGTTGAGCGCGAACGACCGCGCCGGCCCATGCTCGAAGCCTTGGTCGACCGGCAGGATCACCAGTTTCCCGGTGCCGCCCAACCGGCCGTGGTTCAACAGCCGCGCGAGGTTGGTGAGCGTTCCTGGGCTCTCCGCGCCATACCAGCTCAGGATCTCCCGGACCCGCGGTGTCATGGTCGATCTCCTCTTACCTGTGCGGTTGCGCGCCCCGCGGTGGTCGTCGCGGCCGCCTGTCGGATCGAGCCGATCGCCGAGGCATAGTCCCCGGCGCCGAAGATGGACGAGCCGGCCACGATGGCGTCCGCGCCGGCGGCCGCGACCTGGCTCACCGTTGAGGCGTTCTGACCTCCATCGACCGCGATCACCGGGTCGAGACCGCGCGCCTCGCACAGCGCGCGGAGTTGGCGGATTTTCGGCAGCATCTCCGGCAGGAAGGCCTGGCCTCCGAAGCCGGGGTTGACGGTCATCACCAGGACTACGTCGCAAAGATGCAGGACGTATTCGACGAAGTCCGGTGGCGTGGCGGGGTCCAGCACCGCGCCGGGCTTGCAGCCCAGCTCCCGGATCCGGCTCAGCACGCGGTGCAGGTGGAGGGTCGAGCCTGGTTCGGCCTGGACCAAGAGGTGATCGGCGCCCGCGTCGATGAAGGCCTGCAGGTAGCGCTCGGGCTCGACGATCATCAGATGCACGTTCAAGGGCTTGGGCGTGCACCGCCGGATCGCTTTCACGACGTCGGGGCCAAAGGTGATGTTCGGCACGAACCGTCCATCCATCACATCGATGTGGATCCAGTCCGCGCCGGCGGCGTCCACCGCTCGGACCTCTTCGCCGAGGCGGGTGAAATCGGCGGCCAGGATCGAAGGCGCGACGAGGATCGGCTGCGCCACGTCAGGCCTCCGTCCCGGCGCCATGGGCCTGGATCAGCTGTTCTACCGCGCTCGCGAAACCGTCTTCGGCATTGGAGCCGGTGACGGTGTCGGCCGCCGCCTTCACCTCGGCCGGCGCCTGACCCATGGCGATCGCGAACCCTGCCCGGGCGAACATCGCCATGTCGTTGAACATGTCGCCGATCACCGCGGTGCGGCGCAGATCGACGCCAATGCGCCGGCAGAGGGCCTCGACCCCATCGCCCTTGTTGGCGTTGGCGTGCGTCACGTCGAGATAGTAGGGATGCGACCGCTGGACCGTGGCCGTCTGGCCCAGCCGCGCGCGGGCTTCGGACTCGAGCTTGGCCAGCCGTGGAAGATCGTCGGAGACCCCCACGATCTTGTCGATGCGCGCGATGACGCTCTCGAAATCATCGACCGCCAGCGGCTCGAGCCCGCTGGCGCCGCGTTCGGCCGCCACGTGCGGCCCGCAGTCGTCGCGCAGGCGCCAATCCTCGTCCGTGAACACCCAGGGATCGACGCCCCGCGCCGCCAGTAGAGCCAGCATCTGCCGGGCCGCCTCCGGCGACAGGCGGCGAGCCTCCAGGAGGCTCATGTCCGGCGCGAGCAAGTTGCCCCCATTGAACGCGGCGAATGGCAGGCGCACGTTGAGGGCCGCCACCAGGGCGGACAGGCCCTGCGGCGGGCGGCTTGAGATCAAGGTGAAGCCGATGCCGACGTCGGCGAGACGCGCGACAGCGGCGGTCGCGCGCGGCGTCAGGCGTCGGTCGGGGCTGATCAAGGTGCCATCCACGTCACTGATCACCAGCGCGACATCGCGGCTCCGGGCCGGCCGTTTGGGGCGCGACGTGCTCATGGTCCGATCGAGCGCCAGGACCGGCCATCACGCGCCAGAAGCTCGTCGGCGGCGCTCGGGCCGACGGACCCGGCAGCGTAGCCGTGAACCTCGCCGGCCTCCCCCCAGGCGTCGAGAAAGGGCTGCACCGCGCGCCAGCCGAATTCGATCTCCTCGGCGCCCTTGAACAGCGTCTTGTCGCCGATCATGCAGTCGTAGATCAGGGTTTCGTAGCCGGTCGACGGCGCGGCGTCGAAATAGTCGGCGAAGTGAAAGTCCATCTGCACCGGCGCCGCGACCACGTCCGGCCCTGGCCGCTTGGCTTCGAATTGCAGCGAAATGCCTTCCCTGGGTTGGATTTGCAGGACGAGCGTGTTGGCCTCGGCGCCTATCCCTGCCGTGTGCTGAAACAACGCGCCGGGCGCCTGCTTGAACCGGATGGAGATCTCGGTGTCGCGCACGCGCATCGCCTTACCGGTCCGCAGATAGAAAGGAACTCCAGCCCAACGCCAATTGTCGATCGTCAGTTTCAGGGCGACATAGGTTTCGGTGCGGCTGCGGGCGGCCACGGCCGGCTCGCGCCGATAGTCGACCACGCCATGGTCGGCGACCTTGCCTGCGCGGTATTGGCCTCGCACCGAATTGGCCAGCGCCTCCCCGGGGGGCTGCAGGCGCACGGCGTCGACCACGCGGCTTCGCTCCGCGGCGATGGCGGCGGCGGCGAAGGAATTGGGGGGCTCCATGGCGGTCATGGCCAGGAGCTGGAAGAGGTGATTGGGGACCATGTCGCGCAGGGCGCCGGTCTTGTCATAGTAGGCGCCGCGCTGCTCCACGCCGATGGTCTCGGCGGCGGTGATCTGGATGTGGTCGATATGGAGGCGGTTCCACAGCGGCTCGAACACGCCGTTGGCGAACCGGGTGACCATGATGTTGCGGACCGTCTCCTTGCCGAGGAAATGGTCGATCCGGAAAATCTGTCGTTCGTCGAGATGCTTGAGAATCCGCCGGTTCAGGGCTTTGGCCGAGGCGAGATCCTCACCGAACGGCTTTTCGATCACGACCCGCCGAAAACCTCCCGCCTGGTCTTGGACAAGGCCCGCCTTCGAGAGGCGCTCGACGATGCCGGCGAAGAAGCGGGGCGCGACCGCCAGATAGAACAGCACGTTCAGGGGGCCCGTCCCAGCCAGGGCCGCAATCCCCACCGCCAGCTGCTGAAAGCTCTGATCGTCCTCGAAATCGGCGACTTGATAGTGAAATCGCGCACTCAGCGCCTTCCACGCGGCCGCATCGCCTTCGCGCCGCCCAACCTGGCGATCCTTGCTGGCCGCGACGGTTTGGATGAACTGGCCGGCGGCCTCGCGAAAGCTGGCGTCGTCGCCATCGTTGTGATCGACGCCGAGCACCTTGAAGCCATCGGCCAACAGGCTAGCCTGGGCGAGGTTTAGCAACGCCGGAATGAGCAGCCGTTTGGCCAGGTCGCCCGCGGCGCCGAAGATGACCAGCACGCAGTCCGGCGCCGGCGACGCCGGGGAGGCGTCCGCCGCCGCCCTCATTTCTCCCCCGCCTGTTCCACGTGGCCGCCGAAGCCGTAGCGCATGGCCGACAGCAGCTTCTCGCCGAAGGTGTGGGCCTCACGCGATCGGAAACGGGCGAAAAGGGCGGCGGCCAGCACATTGGCCGGAACCGCCTCTTCGATGGCTGCGTCGAGGGTCCAGCGGCCCTCGCCGCTGTCGTCCACCGCGCCGGTATAGCTTTCCAGCCGGGAGTCGCCGGCCAGGGCCTGGGCGGTGAGGTCGAGAAGCCAGGACGAGATCACACTGCCGCGCCGCCAGACCTCGGCGATGTCCGGCAGGTTGAGATCGAAGCGCTGGTCCTGCGGCAAGGCATCAGACGCCTTGTTCTGAAGGATATCGAAGCCCTCGGCGAAGGCCTGCATCAGCCCGTACTCGATTCCGTTGTGGACCATCTTCACGAAGTGGCCGGCGCCCACTGGCCCGGCATGCATATAGCCCTGGACGACGCGCGGATCGGAGCCCTCCGGCCGGTGCGTCAGCGGTATGGTCCCGACGCCGGGCGCCAGTGTCCTGAAGAGCGGGTCGAGGCGCTCGACGACGGCGTGCTCGCCGCCGATCATCATGCAGTAGCCGCGCTCAAGCCCCCAGACGCCGCCGGAGGTGCCCACGTCGACGTACGCGATGTCCCGAGCCTTCAGGACCTTGGCCCGGCGGATGTCGTCCCGGTAGAAGGTGTTGCCGCCGTCGATCACCGTATCGCCGGCCTGCAGCACGTCGCCCAGAGCGGTGACGGTGTCGTCCGTGGGCGGACCCGCGGGAAGCATCACCCAGACCGCGCGTGGCGCCGCGAGTTGGCGCGCGAGCGCAGCAAGATCGGCCGCCCCGGTCGCCCCGGCCTTGACCAGTTCGGCGACGGCCTTGGGATCGCGATCATAGACGACGCAATGATGCCCATCCTGCATCAGACGGCGGACAATGTTGGCGCCCATACGGCCAAGTCCGATGATGCCCAGTTGCATGCGCTGATCCTCGCCTTTCACGCCAACGACCGATCGAGCGCCTCGGCCAGGCGCTTGAGGCCGCCTTGCACATCGCGGCCAAGGTCGAGCCGCAACAGGCGCCGGCCGCGTTCGGCCAGGACATCGAAATCGCCCCGAGCCTGGGCGGCCTCGACCACGCCGAAACTGTAGCTGTGGCCCGGCACGGAAAGGTCGGCGGCCGGCTCGGCGGTGATCTGCAGGAAGACCCCGGAATTGGGTCCGCCCTTGTAGGCCTGGCCGGTGGAATGCTGAAACCGCGGTCCAAATCCCAACACCGTGGCGACCTTCTTGCGATCGCGCAGCGTCTTGCGGACCTGCTGCAGCGCAGAGATGTGCGCCGGGCTTCGATCCAGATAGGCCAGCAGGCCGATATAGTCGCCCTTGTGGGCGCGTTCGAAGTGGGCGCCGAGGAAGGCGTCCAGCGACCGGGCGCCGGCCGCCTGTTGCAGGGCGTCGGCGTTGCGCGGGTCGGCGTAGAGGGCGAGGCCGTCGCTGCGCAGGATCGGTTCTTCTGGCGGAAGGTGGCCTGTGGCCTCATAGCCCTCGGTGAGGGCTTTGGTCTTGAGCTTGCTGGCCTCCACGTCCGGCTGGTCGAACGGATTGAGCCCGATCACGGCGCCGGCCACCGCCGTGGCGATCTCCCAACGGAAGAACTCCTGGCCCAGGGTGTCGCGGTTGGACAGGGTGATGCGGATCACCGGATGGCCGAAGTCTTCGAATTCGCGGACGCTCGCGTCGATGTCCGATGCAGCGTCTTCTTGAAGGTGCAGGTAGACGAACAGGCGATCGCCGCCGTAGGCGCCCGGTGCGCCAAGCGGTTCGGCGTCCACCGGGATCAGGCCCTTGCCGCGCTTGCCCGTCGACTCGGCGATTAGCTGTTCGAGCCAGGCGCCGAGGTCGGCTATGCCTTTGGAAGCCACGATGGACAGCTTGTCGCGCCCGGCCTTCGCCGCGGCCCCCAGGACCAGGCCCAGCAGGATCCCCGGATTGGCGGCAGGCGGGACGCTGGGTCCGCAGCTGCGCGCCATCAGCTCGCTCGCGCCGATGAACGCCGCCACATCGATCCCGATGACCGCAGCTGGAACCATGCCGAAGTTGGAGAGCGCCGAATAGCGGCCGCCGATCTGAGGCTCGCCGTGGAACACCCGGCGAAAGCACTCCCGTTGCGCGGTCTCTTCCAGTTTCGAGCCGGGATCGGTGACCGCGATGAAGTGACGTGCCGCGTCGGCGGCGCCCAGTTTTCGCGCGGTCAGGTCGAAGAAGTACCGATGCAGGATGTCGGGCTCCAAGGTGGAGCCCGACTTGCTGGAGACGATGAACAGCGTCGCGGCAGGGTCGATCTGTGCTTCGATCCGGCGAATCTGGGCCGGGTCGGTGGAGTCCAGGACGAGGAGTTCGGGCATACCCGGCCGCGCCCCGAACGTCTGCGCCAGCACCTCCGGCGCGAGGCTCGAGCCACCCATGCCCAGCAGGACGGCGTGGGCGAAGCCGTCGGCCTTCACCTCGGTCTGGAATGCGGTCAGGGCGGCGAGGTCGATCGCCTGGCCGCGGCCCGCCTGCAGCCAGCCCAGCCAGCTGGCCTCGTCCTTGCCGGTCCACAGAGCGGCGTCGCCGGCCCAGATCCGCCGCGACCAGCCCTCGGCGCGGGCGCGCTCCAGGGCTTCGTCGAAGGCCGGCTGCAAGTCCGCCGGCAAGGTGATGGATTGCCGGTTCAACCGTTCGCCAAGCATCCGGACGCGCTTGTCGGCGACCGCGGCCAACAGCTTGTCGAAGGCCTGCGCGAACTGGGTCACGCCGTCTGCCACCAGGCGATCGCACACGCCGTTGAGGTCGAGGTCCAGGGTATCGGCGCCGCCCAGCACGTGCCCCGCCGCGGACAGGGAAGACGTCAAGCTCGGCGAGATCCGGCCATGGTCGCGGAACGCTTCCAGAGTCTTGACCGGCATGGTGTTGATGGTGTCCGGGCCGATCAGCCCTTCGACGTAGAGAACGTCGGAATAAGTGGGGTCCTTGGCCCCGGTGGAGGCCCACAGCAACCGCTGCGGGCGCGCGCCCGCAGCCGCCAGCCTCTTCCATCGACGGCTGGCGACCCGGTCCTGGTAGTCCAGATAGGCAAGCTTGGCGTTGGCGATGGCGACCTTGCCGCGAAGCGCCTTAAGCTCATCGGCGTGCGTCCCGGCCCCCGTCGCGAGCCGGCGGTCGATCGCCTTGTCGATCTGGGTGTCGATGCGGCTGACGAAGATGCTCGCTACGCCATGGACCTTGGAGACGTCGCCGCCGGCGGCCCTGAACGTCTCCAATCCCGCGATGTGAGCCTCGGCTACCGCCCGATAGGCGGCCAGGCCGAACAGCAGGGTCACATTGATGTTGATGCCTTCGCCGACCAGCCGGCGAATGGCCGGGACACCGGCGTTCGTGCCCGGGACCTTGATCATCACATTGGGCCGGTCCACCGCGCGCCAGAGCCGGCGCGCCTCGATGATCGTGGCCTCGGTGTCCATCGCCAGGTAGGGCGAGACCTCCAGGCTGACAAAGCCGTCCGCGCCGTTCAGCCGATCGTAGACGGGACGGAACAGGTCGGCGGCGGCCTGGATGTCGGCGATCGCCAGGGCCTCGTAGAGGTCCATCGCCTCCAGATCCTGCGTCGCCAGCACAGCCTTCAATCGGTCATCATAGTCGTCGCCGTCGCCGATGGCCTTTTCGAAGATTGAGGGATTGGAGGTCATGCCCTTCAGGCCGTCCTCGTCGATCAGTCGCTTCAGTTCGCCGCTCTCGATGAGTTTGCGGTGAAGATAGTCGAGCCAGACCGATTGACCGGCGTCGGCCAGCTGCAGCAGGGGATTGGTCATGGACGTTGCTCTCCGGCCTCGGGCTTTTCGATTGCAAGCTGCCGCCTGGCGGCGGCAAGCACCTGTTCGGACGTGAAGCCGAACCGGCGCTGCAGATCCTTGGCAGGCGCCGAAGACCCGAACCCGCGCATGGCGATCACTTCACCCGTCGAGCCGACATATCGATCCCAGCCCAGGGGCGCGGCCGCCTCGACCGCCACCCGCGCGGTCACCTGCGGCGGCAGCACGGCGTGGCGATAGGCCTCGCCCTGCGCCTCGAACAAATCCCAGGACGGCATGGAGACCACCCGGGCCCGCACGCCGTCGGCGATCAGTTGCTCGTAGGCGGCCACGCAGAGCGACACCTCGCTGCCGGTGGCCATCAGGATCAGCTGCGGCGCGCCATCGACGCTGTTGTCGGCCAGGACGTAGGCGCCGCGGGCGAGCCCGTTCGCCGGGGCGTACCGGGACCGGTCGAGGGTCGGCAGGGCCTGGCGCGACAGCACCAGGCAGGCCGGCTTGCCGTTTTGGGCCAGGATCGTGCGCCAGGCCTCGGCGGTCTCATTGGCGTCGCAAGGGCGAAGGGTGATCATGTCCGGTATGGCGCGCAGCGCGGCCAACTGCTCGACCGGTTGGTGCGTGGGGCCGTCCTGCCCCAGGCTGATGGAGTCGTGGCTGAACACGAACACCACGGGCAGCGCCATCAGGGCGGCGAGCCGTGTGGGCGGGCGCATATAGTCGCTGAAGATCAGGAAGGTGCCCGTGTAGAGGCGCAGGCCGGACAGCGCCAAGCCGTTGGCGACGGCGCCCATGGCGTGTTCGCGCACCCCGAAATGCAGGTTTCGGCCGCCGTAGCTTTCGGGTTGGAAATCTCCGGCCCCGTCGAATTCGAGGCGGGTCTTGGTGGACGGCGACAGGTCGGCCGACCCGCCGATCAGCCAGGGCACGCGTTGGGCGACGGCGTTGAGCACCTTGCCCGAGGCCTCGCGGCTGGCCATCCCCTTGGCGTCGGCCGGGAACGCTGGAATGTCCTTGTCCCAGCCCTGCGGAAGCGCGCCAAGACGCATCAACCGCAGCTCTTCAGCCAAGGCCGGCTCAGTCTCGCCGTAGCGGCGCAGGGTGGTCTCCCACGCCGCGCGGAGCCTGCGACCGCGCGCGCCGAGGGTGGTGTCAAAGCGTTCGCGCACACCCTCGGGAACCCGGAATTGGGCATCTTCCGGCCACCCGTAAGCCCGCTTGGTCAGCCTGACCTCGTCATCGCCCAGCGGGTCGCTGTGGATCTTGGAGGTGCCTTGCTTGTGCGGCGACCCGTAGCCGATGACGCTCTTCACCCGGATCAGGGTCGGCCGGTCGGACGTCGTGCGGAAGATCTCAACGGCGCGGGCGAAGGCGTCGCAGTCGTTGGCGTCCTCCACCTCGAGAGTCGCCCAGCCGTACCCCTGGAATCGGCGGACCACGTCCTCGCTGAACGCCAGATCCGTGTGGCCCTCGATGGTCACGGTGTTGTCGTCGTAGATCCAGCAGAGGTTGGAGAGCTTCAGGTGGCCGGCCAGCGAGGCCGCCTCGCCGCTGACGCCCTCCATCATGTCGCCGTCGCTGCAGAGCGCGTAAACCCGGTAGTCGAACAGCGTCAGGCCGGGGCGATTGAAGCGCCGGTCCAACCAGCGCTCGGCCATGGCCATCCCCACGCTGTCGGCGGCGCCCTGACCCAGCGGGCCAGTGGTGGTTTCCACGCCAGTGGTGACGCCGTATTCGGGGTGCCCGGGGCAGACGCTGTCGAGCTGGCGGAAATTCTCGATGTCCTCAAGACGAACGGCCGGCCGGCCGCGCGGATGGCCGTAACCGTCGACAGCCTCGACCCCCGCCAGGTGCAACAGAGCATAGAGCAGCAGGGAGGCGTGACCGGCCGAGAGCACGAACCGGTCGCGATTGGGCCAGGTCGGGTCCTTCGGATCGTAGTCGAGCAGGCGGGTCCAGAGCGTGTAGCCCACCGGCGCCATGCCCATGGGCGTACCCGGATGGCCCGACTGGGCCTTCTGCACCGCGTCGATTGTCAGCGTGCGAATGGTGTCGATGCCCAGTTGGTCGATGGCGGTCGCGCCGGACCGGGTTGCGCCGAGGGTGGCTTCCCGCTCCGCACCCTTTCGGCCGGCCTCGGCGCTCATCGCAAAGGCCTCTCGGAGGACCGACCCGGCGTCCGGACGCCATGGGCGTCCGCATCGAATCGGCGTTCCCGCCGACGGTCTTCGGTCTTCACGCTTCGGATCAGCTCGTCGCGCCTCATGGCGGCCTTCGTTCTGCATCCGGTCTGGCAGGGGTGCGCGGAAATCCGTGGCTCTACGCAGAAGGGACTATCGGGGACTGATCTGTGAACGCCGCAGATCGCGATAAGTTCTATCGCTACACGATATATATTCCGATGAACTCCGAAGGCGCGCCACAGCTGCGCCCGGCCGATGGGGAATCAGGACCTGCCGGACGTCGGCTCGGCAAGGAGGCCCAGGACGGCCGTCTCCGCAGCGATCGGCATTCGACCGAAACGCCCGGTCACAGCGCGACAGGAGTCAGCCGGCGATATCACCGGTTGATCCACCTGCGGATTACCGCGCCGATGAACGGCGACCGGCGTGAGCGCGCGTAGGCGTCCGCCGCCATCTTGATCGCATCGGCCTGCGTCGGGTAGGCGTGGATCACCCGCGCCATCGCGCCAAGATCGACGCCGGCGACCATCGCCAGGGTAATGCCGTTGATCATCTCGCCGGCATGGCGGGCGACCACCGTCGCGCCGAGGATCTTGCCGGTGCCTTCGCGCACGTGGATCTTCGCGAAGCCGTCTTCTTCCCCATCGACGATCGCCCGATCGACGGTATGCATCGGCACGGTGAAGGTCTTCACCGGAATGCCCCGCTCACGCGCCTGCCTGACATAGATACCGACGTGGGCGATTTCGGGATCGGTGTAGGTGCACCAGGGGATGGTCAGGGCGCTGAATCGCTTGCGGCCGAGGAGAAGCGCGTTGCGCACGACGATCCGGGCCGATGCGGCGGCGGTATTAGTGAACTTGTGCTCGAGACAGACATCGCCTGCGGCATAGATGCGCCGGTTGGTGGTGCGCAGGAAATCGTCGACCCGCACGCCGGCTTCCCTGTCGTAGGCGACGCCAGCGGCTTCCAGGTTCAAGCCATCGACGGTGGGCGAACGGCCGATGCCGGTCAGAATTCGATCGACCTCAAGGGTCGCCGTGACGCCATCGCTGATGGTGTCCACGTAGATCTTGCCGGCTTCGACGCGGACATTGACGGCCTGGGTGTTGAGGTGGATTCCGACCCCGTCCCGGGCCAGCGAATCCGACACCATCTGAGCGGCGTCGCGCTCCTCCTTCGGCAGGAACAGGGGTACCGCGTGCACGATGGTCGTCCGGACGCCGAAGCGGCTGAAGGCCTGGGCCATTTCACAGCCGATCGGTCCTCCGCCGATGACCAGCAGGCTAGCCGGAGGCTCCGTCAGATCGAAAACCGTCTCGTTGGTCAGATAGCCCGCGTCGGCGAGCCCCGGTATGGTCGGCAGCCTAGACCGCGATCCGGTCGCGATCATCGCCCTGTTGAACCGCAGTCGGACGCCGTCGACGTCGACCGCATCCCCGCTGACGAACCGCGCGGCGCCAAAGAACAGGTCTATTCCATCCGCCGAAAGCGACGCCGCGGACTCGGTCCGGCTCAGGCGCGCCCGAAGCCGCCGCATTCGCTCCATGGCCATCGGAAAATCGACCTTGATGTCGTCTGGCCGCTGGGCTCCGTACCGTTCGGCCTCGCGCATCTCGGCATAGACCCGCGACGTGCGGATCAGCGGCTTCGACGGCAGGCAGCCATAGTTCAGGAAGTTTCCCCCAAGCAGATCGCGTTCGACCAGCGCGACTTTGGCGCCGAGCGCGGCGGCGGCGCGGGCCGCGACCAGGCCGGCCATCCCGGCGCCGATGACCAGCAGATGGTAAGGGCCGCGCGGGTGCGGATTGCGCCAGGCCGAGGGCCGCACGTTGTGGCAGAGGTCCCGATCGTGAGCGCCTTCGTGCGGGTGGAAAAAGGCGGGATGCGGGTCCAGCGGCGTTACGACAGCGGTCATGCGGCTATAGCCAACCGCCGCGGAACCCGGCGCGGCGCAGGCCCCGGCGGAAGTGTGGGTTGCCGCGGCCAAGCCGCCACGGCAGGCCCGAGCGGTAGTTCTCGATCATCAGGACGATGATCCCCTGGTCGAGGCCGAATGCGCCGTCTGCGACCCAGTCGCCGGGTCGGTCTGCGCCGAGGCTCGCATTGAAGCCGCTGGCCCGCACGAGCGCGCCGGCGCACTGCGGGGCGCGTGCGACCATCGCACGCAAGGCGGGCAGGACGATTTCCGGCGCGAACGCCAGGGACGCGAGCGTGGCCGAGCCGGCGATCGTCCCGTCGTCGGGTCCGTAGGGAACGCCGCGCGCGGCATAGCCGTAGAACGCCTGGTGACGTCCGGCGATCATCCGCGGCGGGGCGCTCGGTCCGTCGCCGGCCGAGAGGCCCCAGCAGTCCGAAGTATAGCCGGCGAAACTGCCCGGATTGCGGGCCGCATACTCGCGCTGAACATAGGTGGCGCGGCGGCTATTCTCGAAATAATCGCAGTCCTTCTCGCGCATGAAGCGGTCGCGGATGCCACGGAAATCGATCCAGGCGTGCGAGAACTGGTGGATAAACAACGGGCCGGCGTACAGGAAGTCGCGCCCGTACAGGTTCTCCCACTGATAGGTCACGGTCCAGGCGTCGAAGCTCGCCTTGGTGAGCGGATGGGTCGGGGAGCCGAGACCCAAGACATAGAGCAGGATCGCCTCGCTGTAGCCTTCCCATCCATAGTGCAGGAAGCCGCTTTCGGGCTTCCAGCCTTGCATCAGGGTCGCGCCGTCGGCCTGCGCCCACCGCCAGTCGACCCTGCGGTAGAGCGTCTCGGCGAGCTCGCGCACCTCGCCTTCGGCCGGCGTCGGTGCGGTGAAGTAGTTCGCGGCGGTCAGGGCTCCGGCAATCAGCAGCGCGGTGTCGATCAACGACAGCTCGGAAAGCCAGGCGCGCGTGCCGGACCGCATGTCGAGGAAGTGATAATAGAAACCGCGATAGCCGGTGGCGTCAGGGGCGCCGGATTGATCGCTGTGCAGGAAGAAGCGCAAGATGAGGAGGGTGCGTTGGACCGCCTCGGCGCGCTCGATCCACCCGCGTTCGACCCCGACCGGATAGGCGGACAGCGCAAAGCCGACCGCGGCGATACTCGATGGCGCGTCGGGGCGCGTGGTGTCCGCGATCAAGCCGTTCTGCGGGTTCATCGTTAGCATGAAATAGTCGAAGGCGTCGCGCTGCAGCCGGTCGAGGAGTGCTCCGTCGGACGGATCTTCGGCCGGTCTCGCGGACGGCGGGCGGGGTCCACGGGCGCTCATCTGCGGGACTCAGACCTCACCCTGCTCGCCCGGCGCAGCTTGGCGGCGAGCGCCGGTGATCGAGGTGCAGTGCGTACGGATGGAGGGGCGGCGAAGCGGCATCGAAGTCGTGGCTCCCGACAGTCATTAGGTGATCGCTTCGACGAAAGGTTCCCCAACGCCTCGCGGGAAGCGGCGGCGGGCGTCGGCAGGCCAGGCTTTCGGAACGCGTGGTGGGACTCGCGTATTCTTGGAGTTCACGGCGCGCGTTCGGCGCTGGAGGTCAGGGACGGCTCGAGCGGGCCGTGCGCCCGGCTGGCCTTGAATCCCTTCCCCGCTCCTTGGAACGGCTTGCCCCATGGCCAGACCCGAAATCAGGACCGTTCCCACAACCCCGTTCGCCGACCAGCGGCCCGGCACCTCCGGGCTGCGCAAGAAGGTCTCGGAGTTCCTCCAGCCGAACTACCTGGAGAACTTCGTCCAGTGCATCTTCGACAGTATCGAGACGGGCCAGCGTCAGATCCTGGTGCTGGGGGGCGATGGCCGATTCCACAATCGCCAGGCCATACAGCCGATTCTGAAGCTCGCCGCGGCCAATGGCTTCGCCAAGGTTCTCGTCGGGCGCGGGGGCATCCTGTCCACGCCCGCCGCGTCCTGCATCATTCGCAAGACCGGGGCGTGCGGGGGAATCATCCTCTCCGCGAGCCACAACCCCGGCGGTCCGCACGGCGACTTCGGGGTGAAGTTTAATGTCGCCAACGGCGGGCCGGCCCCAGAGCCGGTCACCGAGGCGATCTATGAGCTTAGCCGTCACATCGCGCGCTACTACACGGTGGACGCGGCCGACGTGGATATCGATCATCTGGGAAGCCTCCAACTCGGCGCCACGACCGTCGAGGTCATTGATCCTGTCGAGGCCTACGCCGCCTTGATGGAGTCGTTGTTCGACTTCGATCGGATGTCGGATCTGCTGTCCGGCGGCCGGTTCAGGATGCGGTTCGACGCCATGCACGCGGTGACCGGGCCCTATGCGCACGAAATCCTTGAGAAGCGCCTGGGTGCGCCTGTGGGCACGGTTGTCAACGGGACACCGCTGGAGGACTTCGGCGGGCTGCACCCGGATCCGAATCTGGTCAACGCCCGGCAATTGATCGACGCGATGAACGCGCCGGACGGCCCTGACTTCGGCGCCGCCTCGGACGGCGACGGCGACCGCAACATGGTCCTGGGCCGCAACTTCTTTGTGACGCCCAGCGACAGCCTGGCGATTCTGGCTGCGAACGCCGAGGTGGCGCCCGGCTACGCCAAGGGCCTGGCCGGGATCGCCCGGTCCATGCCCACCAGCCGCGCGGCGGACCGTGTCGCCGCGGACCTCAACATCCCCTGCTATGAGACGCCGACCGGTTGGAAGTATTTCGGCAATCTGCTCGATGCGGGCCTGACCTCGCTCTGCGGGGAGGAAAGCTTCGGGGCCGGCTCGGACCATATCCGCGAAAAGGACGGTCTCTGGGCGGTGCTCTTCTGGTTGAATATTCTCGCCGCCCGGAAGGTAAGCGTCGAGGCGCTGGTGCGGGCGCACTGGGGGAAATTTGGCCGGCACTACTTCACGCGCCATGACTATGAGGGTTTGGACGTCTCCGTCGCTCAGGACCTCGTGGGCGCGCTAGAGCAGGCGGCTCCTGGCCTGGTCGGTCGCACCTTCGCCGGCATGGCTCTTACTCAGGGGGACGACTTCACCTACGTCGATCCCGTGGATCACAGCGTCGCGAAACACCAAGGCGTCCGGCTCGTGTTCTCCGATCGGGCGCGGATCGTCTACCGGTTGTCCGGCACGGGAACGCAAGGGGCCACCTTGCGGATCTACCTGGAACGCTTCGAGCGGGAGGTCGCGCAGCATGACCTGTCGCCTGAGCTCGCCTTCGGGGCATTGGCGGCGGCCGCCGAAGACATCGCGCAGGTCGAGTCGCGGACCGGGCGAACGCGCGCGTCGATCACGACCTAGACGATGTCAGGCCCTCAACAGCAGCCAACTTGCCTCAGCCGTGTATCAACGCCGGCTGGCCGCATGAAATGACCGCGGCCGCGCCCGATATCGGAACCAATATCTCAAATACGTGTTTAAGGCGCGGGAGGTGTAGGATTGTGCGCCTACCGCGAGCAGAAACGCTTTGGGCTCCTCAAGGGACCCACCGCGTCCCGGGACGCGCTCGCACTCTCCCAGCGTCTAAACGGGGCTCTTCGGGCCTCGCGTCCTCGCGACGCGCAACCAGGACAGTCCCACCCTCAAGTTCGGTGGACTCCGATGATTACCTTCAAGGTTGTGAAAGAGCAGCACGGATGGGCTGTTCGCATGGGCGAGCAGATGAGCACGCCCTTCTGGTCGCGGGTGCTGGCGATCCGCGAAGCTGATCGCATGGCCGCGGGAATCCGGCGCCACGGGGCCGTGACCGAAGTGCTCATCGAAGAGGTCGAGTCGCTGGACACGGTTGTCCTGGCGTGCGCCACGCCGACGCCCGGCGCGGACGCCATGGCAGGTCGCGGCCCGGCGGCCCGTCTTTGAGACCGCAGACCCCTGAGCGCGTGGCGGGCCCGCCCGCAGGGCCGCCTGAGCGTCCGGCGTGTTGACTCGCCCCCGCGGGAACGCAGGCGAGATACGGCCCGCCAGCCTGGACAAACCGCGTGGTCGAGCTTCGGGGTCGCCGCCCTGGAACGATACGGCGCCGATCAGCGCCGAACTCTTCAGCGTCGAACGTCTCGAGGAGCACGCCCGCAGTCTGGCGGCCGCCCAAGCCGTCGTGGACGGCCCCTCGAGAGGAAACCCTCTCGCGCACCGTCTTGCTGCGAACGAGGCGGTGTTGCTGTCGGCCTACCGCGACATTGTCGCGGCGATCGAGGAAAGCGCAGCGATCACCCCGGCCGCCGAATGGCTGGTCGACAACTACCATGTCATCGAGCGGCAGGTCCGCGAGGTCCGCCTGGACCTACCGCCTGGCTACTACCGGCAACTGCCGAAACTGGCGGTCGGACCCTTCGTCGGCTATCCGCGCGTGTTCGGCCTCGCCTGGGCCTTCGTCGCCCATACCGACAGCCTGTTCGATCCTGAAGGCCTGCGCCGGTTCCTGCGCGCCTACCAGGAGGTCCAGCCGCTCACGATCGGCGAACTCTGGGCGGTCGCGATCACCCTGCGGATCGTGCTTCTGGAGAACCTCCGCCGCATCGCCGCTCGTGTCACCGACAGCCGTGCTGCGCGCAGCGACGCCGATGCGGTCGCCGACCGCCTGTTGGGCGTCGCGGGGCGACAGGCCGAACCCGTCGAGACCTTGCTCGCCGCCTGCGGCGAAGGCCCGTTCGCCGACGCCTTCCTGGTTCAGCTGGTCCACCGGCTGCGCGACCAGGACCCCAGCATCACCCCGGCGCTGGCCTGGCTTGACGCCCGGCTCGCCGCCCAGGAGACGACCGCCGAGGCGGTCGTGCGGGATGAACATCAGCGGCAGGTCAGCGCCAGCGTCACGGTGCGCAACATCATCACCAGCATGCGCCTCATCTCTGACGTCGATTGGACCGAGCTGTTCGAGCGCGTCTGCCTGGTGGACGATCTGCTCTCGGCCGGCAGCCGGTTCGCCGAGATGGATTTTCCAACCCGCAACCTCTACCGCAGCGCCATCGAGGCGCTCGCGCGCGGCTCGGGGCGAACCGAAACCGAGATCGCCGAGCGCGCGCTGAGACTGGCCCGAACGGCGGCGTCGGGTGGCGGCGCGGGCGATGGGCGGCGCGCCGATCCCGGCTACTATCTGATCGCCGACGGGCGGCGCGGGCTCGAGGCGGAGATCGGGTTTCGCTCCCCCCCGGGCGCCTGGCCGTCCCGGCTCTACCGCTCGCTCGGCATCGGCGGCTATGTCAGCGCCGGCAGCCTGGCGGCGGTCGTCCTCCTGGGCGCCGTCCTGACGATGCTGGCGGCCGTTGGGGTTGAACCCCTGTGGCTGGGCGCGCTTGGCCTTCTGGGCCTGGTCCCCGCCATCGACGTGGCCGTGGCCCTGGTGAACTATGTCCTCACCCGGGCCTTCCGCGCCACCCTGCTGCCGGCCTTGGATTTGCGGGCCGGCATCCCGTCGCGCCTGCGAACCCTCATCGTGGTCCCGATGATGCTCACCTCGCGCGCGAGTGTCGAAGAGCAGATCGAACGGCTGGAGATCCACTATCTCGCCAGTCCGGACGGCGAGCTTCACTTCGCGCTGCTGTCCGACTGGGCGGACGCCGACAGCGAGCGGGCGCCGGGTGATGACGACCTGCTCGCGGCCGCCACGGCGGGCATCGCCGACCTCAATCGCCGATATGGCCGACAGAGCGGGGACCCGCGGTTCTTCCTGCTGCACCGCAAGCGCGTGTGGAACGAAGGAGAGGGCCGATGGATCGGATGGGAGCGCAAGCGCGGCAAGCTCTCGGAACTCAACAGCCTGTTGCGCGGCGCCGCGGATACGACCTTCCTGGGCCTGGAGGGTCTTCCCCCCGCGGTCCCCGCCGACGTGCGTTACGTGATCACCCTCGACGCCGACACCCGCCTTCCCCGCACGACGGTCGAACGGCTGATCGGCAAGATGGCCCACCCACTCAACTGGCCGCGGTTCGACCCGGCGCTTGGGCGGATCGTGGAAGGCTATGGGGTGTTGCAGCCTCGCGTCACGCCGGCGCTGCCCGGCGGGCGCGGAGGCTCGTTCTACCTGCGCGTCTTCTCAAGCGCGACCGGCATCGACCCCTACGCCGCCGCGGTCTCCGACGTGTACCAGGATCTGTTCGGTGAGGGGTCCTACACCGGCAAGGGCATCTACGATGTCGACGCCTTCCAGGCGTCGCTTGCCGGCCGCGTGCCGGAGTCGGCCCTGCTCAGCCACGACCTCTTCGAGGGCGTGTTCGCCCGAGCCGGCCTGGCATCCGACGCGGAGGTCGTGGAGGATTTCCCCGACCGCTACGACACCGCCGCGATGCGACAACACCGTTGGGCGCGCGGCGATTGGCAGCTGCTGCCCTGGATTCTGGGCAAGGGCCCGCGCGTCGCCGGCCACAGGCGTGGGGTCCCCAGCATCGGCCGCCTGAAGATGCTGGACAACCTGCGGCGCTCAGCCTCGGCGCCGTGCGTGGTCCTGGCCCTCATCGCCGGATGGAGCCTGCCGCTGGCTCCGGCCGCGATCTGGACGGGGTTCATCCTCGCCACCCTGGCGCTGCCGCCGCTGCTCCCCGTCTTTGCCGGGCTGGCGCGCCGCCGCCCGGGTGTGGCGCTCGGGAGCCACCTGGCTGCGCTCGGTGGCGAACTGCGCCTTGCGCTGGCGCAGACGGCCCTGGCGGTGACCTTCCTGGCCCACCAGGCCTGGCTGATGGGCGACGCGGTGCTGCGGACCTTGGTGAGGCTTGCCCTCACCCGCCGTCATCTCCTGGAATGGACGCCGGCCGCGCAAGCGGCGCTGACTTCACGGCCTGGGACATGGCGCAGCTATCGCCAGATGGCCGGCGCGCTGGTGGTCGCGCTGGCGGCGGTGTCGATCGACCTGATCTGGCGCCACGGGACCTGGCTCCTGGCCGTGCCGTTCGCGACGCTGTGGCTCGCCTCGCCCGGCGTGGCGGTGTGGGCGAGCCGCCGGCCCGACGTGGCGCCGCATCGGCGGCTGGACATCGCCGAGGTCACTGCTTTGCGGTTGATCGCCCGGCGCACCTGGCGGTTCTTCGAGACCTTCGTCACGTCGGCCGACCACATGCTGCCGCCGGACAATTTCCAGGAAATCCCGGAGCCGGCGCTGGCCCATCGCACCTCACCGACGAACATCGGCCTCTACCTCCTCTCAACCGCCAGCGCCCGCGACTTCGGGTGGATCGGAACGCTGGAGGCGGTCGAGCGGTTGGAGGCGACCCTGACCACGCTCGGCCAGCTCGCCCGCTACCGAGGGCACTTTTACAATTGGTACGACACCCAGGATCTGCGCCCCCTCGATCCGCAATATGTCTCCTCGGTCGATAGCGGCAACTTGGCCGGACACCTGATCGCGCTCGCCAACGCCTGCGCGGACTGGGCGGGACATGAACTGGCTGGAGCCCGTCGTTTCGCCGGCATCGGCGACGCCCTCGACCTTTGCCGGAAGGAAGCGGAGACGCTGCGGGTCGCTCGCCCGGCTCAATCCGGGCTCTGGCGCCGGCTGGCGGAGGACATCGCCGCACTTTCCAGCGCGATCGGGGCGGCCGAGGCCAATGGCGGCGCCGACGTCTGCGGACAACTCGCCGATCTGGCGGGACCCGCGGAGTCCATGCTCGACACGGTTCGTGCGCTCACCATCGAGGAGGGCGACGCGGCCGCGGACCTGCAGTTCTGGGCCGAGGCGACGTATGCCGCGATCGAGAGCCACCGGCGCGACACCGCCGCGTCGCCCGACACCGCCCGGCCCGCGCGCCTGCGGGTCTTGGAAGACACGGCGCGCAGCTTGGCGCTGGCGATGGAGTTCGACTTCCTCCTCAACCCCGACCGCCTTCTGCTGTCGATCGGTTACAAGACGCTGGAAGGCGCGCTCGACCCGAGTTCCTACGACATGCTGGCCTCGGAAGCGCGGCTCGCGAGCTTCGTGGCGATCGCCAAGGGCGATGCGCCCGCGCGGCACTGGTTCCGGCTCAGTCATGCGGTCGCTCAGTTGAAGGACGAAGCCGTTCTGGTCTCCTGGTCCGGCTCGATGTTCGAATACCTCATGCCCTCGCTGGTCATGCGGGCGCCGCGCGGCAGCCTGCTCGAACAGACCAACCGCTTGGTCGTCGGTCGGCAGATCGACTACGGCGCGACGCTGAACACGCCCTGGGGGGTTTCGGAGTCGGCCTACAACGCCCGCGACCTGGAATTCACCTATCAATATTCCAACTTCGGGGTTCCGGGGCTCGGCCTGAAGCGGGGCCTCGCGGACAACCTCGTCATAGCCCCCTACGCCACCGCGCTCGCGGCCATGATCGAACCGCAAGCCGCCGTGCGAAATTTCGAGCGACTCGCGGAGGCCGGTGCGCGCGGCCGCTACGGATTTTATGAAGCTCTCGACTTCACCCGGGCGCGGGTTCCCGACGATCAGTCTTCAGCGGTGGTGCGCGCCTTCATGGCCCATCACCAGGGCATGACGATCGTCGCCCTTGCCGACGCGCTGCTGGACGGCCTGATGCGCGAACGCTTCCACGCCGAGCCGATCGTCCAGGCGACGGAATTGCTCCTCCAGGAACGGGCGCCGCGGGACGTCGCCGCCGCCCCGGCGTCCGTCGCGGAGTCCCCTTCGGTCGAGACCGTGCGCCAGGTCGACCCGATCGGCAGTTGGCGCGTCGCCAACCCGAACGGGGCCAGGCCGGCGACGCAGCTGCTCTCCAATGGCCGCTACACCGTGATGTTGACGGCGGCGGGATCGGGCTACAGCACTTGGCGGGATCTCGCGGTGACCCGCTGGCGTGAGGACGCCACCTGCGACGCCTTCGGCGCCTATATCTATCTGCGCGACACAGCCAGCGGGGAGGTGTTCTCTCCGGCCCTGCAACCGACCGGGGTGGAGCCGGACGCCTATTCCGTCAGCTTCAACGAAGACTCCGCCGAGTTCACCCGTCGCGACGGAACCCTGGCGACAACCCTGGAGATCCTCGTCTCCGCCGAAGACGACGCGGAAGTCCGCCGCGTGACCGTATCGAACACCGGTTCGCGCGAGCGCGAGATCGAGATTACCTCCTACGCCGAACTGGTCCTGGCGCCGCAATCCGCCGACATCGCCCATCCGGCGTTCTCCAAACTCTTCGTGGAGACCGAGCACCTGGCCGGCCTTGGGGCGCTGATCGCGTCGCGTCGCCGGCGGACACCCACCGACCCGGAGGTCTGGGCCGCCCACCTGGCCGTCGTCGATGGCGACGTGGTCGGCCAGCGCGAATTCGAGACGGACCGGGCGCGCTTCCTGGGCCGAGGACATAGCGCCAGGACGGCGAGCGCGGTGTTCAACGGGCGTCCGTTGTCGGGAACCGCGGGCGCCGTCCTCGATCCGATCTTCGCGCTCCGGCGGCGGGTGCGCCTCGCGCCCGGCGGCGCGGCGCGGATCGATTTCTGGACCATGGTGGCCTCGTCCCGCGCGGAGATTGTGAACCTGCTCGACAAGCACCACGACAAGGGCGCGTTCCCCAGGGCGGCGGCGCTGGCCTGGACCCAGGCCCAGGTGCAGCTCCACCACCTGGGCGTCAATCGGGACGAGGCCGGCCAGTTTCAACGCCTGGCCAGTCTGCTGATCTATGCGGGGCCGGCGCTACGGCCGCCTTCGGAGACCATCGAAGACGGGCGCGCCGGACAACCTCAGCTCTGGCCGTTGGGCATCTCCGGCGATCTGCCGATCCTGCTGGTCCGCATCTCGGAGATGGAACAGCTCGACGTCGCGCGCCAGGCGCTGCAGGCGGTGGAATATGCGCGGATCAAGGGGCTGGCGGTCGATCTGGTGATCCTGAACGAGCGGTCGTCGTCCTACGTCCAGGACTTGCAGACCGCGCTCGAGACGCTTGTCCGGGCGAACCAGTCTCGCCCGCAGATCGGCGAGGAGAAGCCCGCCGGGCATATCTTCATGTTGCGGGCCGACCTCATATCGGCCGAGGCGCGCGCAATGCTGCTTTCCACCGCGCGCGCGGTGCTGGTCGGCGAGCGTGGCCGCCTCTCCGACCAGCTGGGGCGTACGTCCGAATTCAGGGGCCCGGCCCGCCCGCCTCGGGTGCGCGCCGAGGCGGTTTCAGAGCTGCAGGTGATCCGCCGGCCGCCGGCCGTAGAGTTCTTCAACGGGCTCGGCGGCTTTGTCGACGACGGGCGGGAGTACGTTGTCATCCTGGGGCCCGGCCAGACGACGCCGGCGCCCTGGATCAACGTCATCGCCAATCCCGGCTTCGGCTTCCAGGTCTCCGCGGAAGGCGGCGGCTACGCCTGGTCGCAGAACAGCCGGGAGCGTCAGCTGACGCCCTGGTCGAATGACCCGGTCACCGACCGACCGGGCCAGGCCCTCTACCTGCGGGACGAGGAGTCCGGTGAGGTCTGGAGCCCGACCGCCCTGCCGATCCGGGACGAGGCGGCGACCTATGTCGCGCGTCACGGCTGGGGCTACAGCCGCTTTGAACACAACGCCCACGGCCTGGCCCTCGACCTCGTCGAGTACGTGCCGCTCGCCGATCCGATCAAGATCTCGCGGCTGACGATCCGCAACACCTCGAACCGCCCGCGGCGGATCTCGGTGAGCGCCTACGTCGAATGGGTCCTGGGGCCTTCGCGCGCCGCGGCCGCCCCCTTCGTCACCACCCGGGTAGATCCCGACAGCCGCGCGCTGTTCGCGCAGAACGCCTGGTATCCGGCGTTCGCCGAACGGGTGGCGTTCGCCGACCTCAGCGGGCGCCAGACCAGCTGGACCGGCGATCGCCGGGAGTTCATCGGGCGCAACGGGACGCTTGCCTCCCCCGCGGCGCTCGCGGACGCGACCCCACTCTCCGGCCGCGTGGGGTCGGGCCTCGACCCTTGCGGGGCCCTGCAAGCGACCCTTGAGCTGGCGCCCGGCGCGACCGAGGAGATCGTCCTCCTCCTGGGGGACGGAACCGACGACGCCCACGCCCGGAACCTGATCGAGACCTATCGGACGGCCAACCTTGACGCTGTGCTGTCGCAGGTTCGCGCCCAATGGATCGACCTCGCCGGGGCGGTACAGGTGAAGACGCCGGACCGGTCGATGGACATCATGCTCAACGGCTGGCTGCTCTATCAGACGCTCGCCTGCCGCATCTGGGCGCGCACGGGCTTCTACCAGGTCAGCGGGGCCTACGGCTTCCGCGACCAGCTGCAGGACGGCATGGCGCTGGCCACGGTCCGTCCCGACCTGACGCGCGAGCACCTGGTCAGGGCGGCGGGGCGCCAGTTCGTGGAGGGCGATCTGCAGCACTGGTGGCTGCCGCACACCGGCCAGGGGGTCCGCACCCGGATATCGGATGACCGCGTATGGCTTGCCTACACCGCCGCGCACTATGTCGGCGTCACCGGCGACGCGGGCGTTCTGGACCAGGCGATCGCCTTCCTCGACGGTCAGGCCCTCCAGCCGGATGAGACCGACAGCTTCTTCCAGCCGACGACGTCCAGCGAGGTCGTCAGCCTCTATGAACATTGCGCGCTGGCGCTGGACGCCAGCCTGGCGACCGGCCGCCATGGGGCGCCGCTGATGGGGTCCGGCGATTGGAACGACGGGATGAACCGGGTCGGCGAGGGTGGCGCCGGCGAAAGCGTCTGGCTGGGCTGGTTGCTCCACACCACGCTCACCGCGTTTCTGCCGCTGGCCGCGGCGCGTAAGGATACCGGTCGGGTGACCCGCTGGCGCGCTCACGCCAAGGCCTTGCAGGCCGCGCTTGATGGCGAGGCGTGGGACGGCGACTGGTACCGTCGCGCCTGGTTCGACGACGGAACGCCGCTGGGATCGGCCGCCAACGCGGAGTGCCGGATCGATTCCATCGCCCAGTCCTGGGCGGTGCTCTCCGGGGCCGCCCCGATCGCGCGGGCGCGTCGCGCCATGGCGGCGGTGGATCGCGAACTGATCCTGTCCGAGGACAATCTGGCGCTACTCTTCGCGCCACCCTTCGACCGCACGCCCCTCGATCCGGGTTACATCAAGGGCTATCCGCCCGGGGTTCGCGAGAACGGCGGCCAATACACCCACGCCGCGCTCTGGTCGGTCATGGCCTTCGCGGCGCTCGGCGAAGGCGCGAAGGCCGCCGCGCTGTTCTACCTGCTCAATCCCATCAATCATGCCCGCACGCGCACGGACATGCACCGCTACAAGGTCGAGCCCTACGTGGTGGCGGCGGACGTCTATGCATCACCGCAACATGTCGGGCGCGGCGGCTGGACCTGGTACACTGGCTCGGCCGGCTGGATGCAGCGGGCGGGCGTCGAGAGCATCCTGGGCCTGCGGATGGAGGACGGGGTCCTGCACCTGGACCCGTGCATTCCCAACGCCTGGCCGGGATTCGAGGCGACCGTCCGGTGCGGCGCAGCGCACTACCACCTCGTCGTTGAAAATCCCGATGGCGTCAGCCGCGGCGTCGCTGCGGCCGAGCTTGACGGCGCCGCGATCGTCACGCGACCTCTGAGCCTGCCCCTCATTGATGACGGCGCCGTCCATCAGCTCTTGGTCCGGCTCGGATGACGCGGGCTCAGCCGCCGCACCGCTCGGCCCAAGTCCGTCGCGGCGTGGAGTGGGACGTGCGCCGGTTTCTCCCGCGGAAGACTGGCCAGACGACGTGGAGCTGTTGACATGACCACGAAGGCCGATGCGGCCGAGCTGCGGATCAAGCGAGCCTATGCGCCAAGATCCAAGGATGACCAGCAGCGCGTGCTGGTGGACCGCTTGTGGCCCCGGGGCCTGAGCAAACAGGATCTCGAGGGTGCGGTCTGGATGAAGGACGTCGCACCCAGCGCGGCCCTTCGCAAGTGGTTCGGCCACAAGCCCGAACGCTGGGCGGACTTCCGCAGACGCTATTTCAAGGAGTTCGCGAGCAATCCAGCCGTCGAGCCGCTTCGCAGGCTCATCGCGGCGGGCCCTGTCACCCTGCTCTACGGCGCGCGCGATGAGGTTCACAACCAGGCCGTCGCCTTGGCGGAGTTTCTGCGCAGCGAATCCTGATCGCCCCGCACCGACAAGGGCCTGTCTGATCTCGCCCCACCGGACGTTGCGCAGATCGACATCAAGGGGCGAACCGTTTCGCGCGCCAGCCGGCGCTCGACAGGTCGATGAAGGCGCTGGAGGACAGGGTGTCGTTGTTGGCCGCGGTGACGGTCTGGGTCTCCGGCGCGGTGGATACCCCGACAGCCGCCACCGAGTTGAGCCCCGGCGAAGAGGTGAAACTCCGCGGCGAGTGCAGCGAGACGCCGAAACGCAAGGATGGGCATGACCGTTGATCATATGGAGCGGGCCAGAAGAGCTTGGCCGTATCTGGCCAAGCGGGCCTTAAAGAATTTGCCCCCCTACACCTACAAGGAAGTCTGCGCTGAAATCGCCGTGCACTGGCGGGCGGCGCGGTACTTCCTTGGCGTCATCCAGCGATACTGCCGCGCCAATGGGCTGCCACCCCTGCAGTTTCTGGCGGTGAATGCGGCGAGCCGTTTGCCGGGCCGAGGTTGCGTGGGCTCTCCGCGCACCGACGCCGCGCAGCAGGAGGCTCTGCGGACGATCTACGCATATCGCTGGCCGGCGGAGGCCCCGTTCTAGCGGCCGAGAGCGACGCTCAAGGTCGCCAGGATACCGGCGGCCGCCAACGCGAAGCAGCTAAGACGCACCGCGATGACGGCTGCGAATTTTCCGCCGGAGTGGACGTAGTCCTCGATCACCACCTGCAGGCCCAACGCAGTGTGCTGAAACAGGGCGATCAACAGCAGGACCATCAGACCAGCCGTCAGCGGCGACCGCAGCCAGGCGACGAAGGCCGCGTAGTCGCTGCCGGAATGGGCGATGATCGAGGCGGCGAACCAAAGGGTCAGCGGCACGAGCGCGACGGCCGACACCCGCTGCGCCCACCAGTGCGCGACGCCGGATTTCGCCGAGCCGAGGCCCATGGCCTTCGCGAGGGGTGTTCGCATGGAGCGACGGTCCATTTCCCTACTTCGCCAGAAATAAGCTAGCGATCCAGGCCGCCATGGTGAGGATCACGCTTGCGGCCACGACCGCCCATCCGGACATGTAGATCGACCGGAGTTCGAAGCCTCGCACCGTGTCCCAGAAGAGGTGACGGATGCCGCCACACAGATGCAGGAAGAAGGCGAACGTGCAGCCCAGCAGCACGACTTGGCCGGGCCAGGACGCGATCACCCCGCGGACGGCTCCATAAGCCTCAGGTCCGGCCGCCGCGGCGCTCAGCCAGAGCACCAATCCAACGGCCGCAAGGCTCAGGACGACGCCTGTCATGCGGTTGGCGATCGACAGGACGGAGGTGAGCTGCGGCCGGTAGATCTGGATATTGGGCGATTGCGGTCGGGGGCGGGACAGGATTTTGGTGATCGCCGGTTCAGGCTCCATGGCTCAGCTGTCCCGCTCGATGACCATCTTTTTGATCTCGGCGATTGCCTTGCCGGGGTTCAATCCCTTGGGGCAGGTCCGCGTGCAATTGAGGATGGTATGGCAGCGGTAGAGGCGAAACGGGTCCTCCAGGGTGTCGAGGCGTTCCTCCTTAGCCTCGTCACGGCTGTCAGCCAGCCAGCGATAGGCTTGCAGAAGAGCGGCCGGGCCAAGGAAGCGATCGCCGTTCCACCAGTGGCTGGGGCAGCCCGAGGTGCAGCAAAAGCAGAGGATGCATTCGTAAGATCCGTCGAGCTGGCTGCGTTCCTCAGGCGACTGCAGCCGTTCCTTCTCAGGCACGGGCGTCTCGGCGTGAAGCCAGGGCTCGATCATCTCGTACTGCGCGAAGAGGTGGGTCGTATCGGGCACCAAGTCTTTGATGATCGGCAAATTGGCCAGGGGGAAGATCGTCGCCGACGGGCTCATGTCGGAGATGAACCGGGTACAGGCCAGCCAGTTTGTGCCGTCCATGTTCATGGCGCAGGAGCCACAGACGCCTTCGCGGCATGACCGGCGGAAGGTGAGCGCGGGATCGACCTTGTTCTTGATCCAGATCAGCGCGTCGAGGACCATCGGGCCGCAGTCGTCGAGGTCTATTTCAAAGGTATCGATGCGCGGGTTTCGTTCGGCTTCAGGATCGTAGCGGTAGATGTCGAAAGCCTTCACCCGCGTGGCGCCGGCCGGGGCGGGCCAGGTTCGTCCCTTCTCGATGCGCGACTGCGGCGCGACCTTGAAATTCCGCGGAACGGGAAAGCGCCTGAGCAGGTTGAAGCTGGGGACCTGATCAGAGGAGTCGATGATGATGTTTTTCGTGGTCACAGGTCACCCCTTATTCCCCCAACGCGCAGCCATCGTTGAAGGTGGCAGCCCGCGGCCGAAAGGACGTGATCGTTGGCGTGATCGGGGGGTCTCGTGACCCCCACAGCCCAACGATGGACAACGCCACGAGGGAACAAAGGCTAGCGCCACATCTTTGTTGAATAGCAGCGCCGTCCCGCCGAGAAGGTCCGAGGCCTTAGTCTCGACCACAGACGCTGGGAGATCGAGGACGTGGCTGCAGATCCCAAAGAATTGAGCGGCCCCAACTTCGCGGAAGGGGTCGAACTCTCGGCGATTCCAGACGGCGGCATGCTGCTTGGGCACGCCCTAGGCGAGCCGGTGCTGCTGGTCCGGCGCGGCCACGAAGCGTTCGCTATCGGGACGATCTGCACCCACTACGGCGCTCCGCTGGCCGATGGACTTCTGGTGGGGGACACCATCCGCTGCCCCTGGCACCACGCCTGTTTCAGCCTGCGCACCGGGGAAGCTCTGCGCGCGCCCGCTCTGGACCCGGTAGCCTGTTGGCGTGTCGAACAGGTGCGCGATGTGGCGCGCCAGTTCACGCCGACCGACGCGCCGGTCGGCGCGGTTTTCGTCCGTGAGAAGTTCGAACCCGCCCTACCCCCGCCGGCTGCGCCCGGCCCGGATATGCCAAATTCTGTCGTGATCGTCGGCGGCGGGGCGGCCGGGAATGCCGCCGCGGAAATGCTTCGCCGAGAAGCCTACGGCGGGCAATTGACGATGCTGAGCGCCGTCGGCGCCCTTCCCTGCGATCGCCCCAACCTCTCGAAGGGCTTTCTCGCGGGCACTGCGTCTGACACGTCTAACCCCTTGCGATCGGCGGACTTCTACGAACAACACAAGATCGACCTGAAACTGAACGCGCACGTCGTCGTGATCGACACGGCGGGGCGCAACGTGCAACTCGCGGACGGAAGCCGTCACGACTACGACGCCCTCCTGCTCGCCACGGGGGCAGAGCCGGTGCGGCTTAATCTGCCGGGCTCCGACCTTCCGCACGTCCACTACCTTCGGACGCAGGCCGACAGCGAGGCGATTGTCGCCAAGGCTCTGACGTCACACCGCGCCGTGGTGATCGGCGCAAGTTTCATAGGCCTGGAGGTCGCGGCCTCGCTGCGCGCGCGCGGCCTTGACGTGCAGGTCGTCGGCCGCGAGACGGTCCTGATGGAGAAGGTCCTCGGACCCGAGGTCGGGGCCTTTTTGCGCAAGCTGCATGAAGATCATGGGGTCATCTTTCACCTGGGAATGACGGCCACGGCGATCGACGACCAGGCCGTCACCCTGAAAGGCGGTGAGCGCCTGCCGGCCGATCTCGTCGTGATCGGAGTTGGCGTAAAGCCGGCGATCTCGCTGGCGGAGCAGGCGGGGCTCGCCATCGATCGCGGGGTGACGGTCGATGAATATCTTGAGACGAGCATCCCAGGCGTCTTCGCGGCCGGGGACATTGCGCGCTGGCCCGACCGGCTCACCGGCGAGGCCATCCGGGTCGAGCACTGGGTGGTGGCCGAGCGCGCCGGCCAGACTGCGGCGCGCAATATCCTTGGGCGCCGCGAACGCTTCAACGACGTGCCGTTCTTCTGGACCGAGCAGTACGACTTCAGCCTCGCCTATGTCGGCCACGCCGAGAGGTGGGACGAAGCGGAGATGGTGGGTTCGCTCGAAGCACGAGAGTGCACCGTCACCTACCGGCAGGGCGGCCAAGACCTCGCCAAGGCTTTCGTCGGTCGCGATCTCGAGGGCCTTCGGGCGGAACTGGCGTTCGAACAGACAAAGCGTTCGCTAGGACCAGCCGGCGCGCCCGCATCTACGCAGCCCAGCCGATGAGCACGAAGGTTGCGGCCAGCGAGGTCAAGCCGAAGCGGGCCTACGAGGCACCGGCGCACGGCGACGGCGTCCGCGTCCTGGTCGACCGGTTGTGGCCGCGAGGCGTCTCCAAGACGGACGCTGCCCTGGACCAATGGATGAAGGAGATTGCGCCCAGCACGGAGCTGCGAAAATGGTTTGGGCACGATCCGGAGCGCTGGGAGGAGTTCGGTCGCCGCTACGCCGCGGAGTTGCACGCCCACGACGAGTTGCTGGGCCAGTTGCGCGCGCTGGCGCGACAGGGGCCGGTCACGCTGGTCTATTCGGCCCACGACGAGGCGCACAACGATGCGATTGTGCTGAGGAATGTTCTTCTGGGGCGAAAGCCGACATGACCGCCCCGCCCCCCGCGCCAGCACCGTACAGAAGCACGCCAGTGTTCGACGAGAACACCCTCCCAGCCGGACTTCGCCGGGAACATCGCACCAAGCTGGGTGTGTGGGGCGTTATCCGCGTGTTGGAGGGACGGCTGCGGTACGAAGTGCTCGATCCGGTCTCCGAGACGATCCTTGAGCCGGGGCACCCTGGCCTGGTGCTGCCGGACGTCCCCCATCGGGTCGAGCCGCTGGGCGCCGTGCGAATGCAGGTCGAGTTCTACGACCAGAAGCCCGACCTGTAGCGGCCGCGACCCCGCCTCACGCCAATGCGCCTTGAACGGCCAAGCGCAGAGCGGGAAGCACCTCCGCCTCGAACCAGGGGTTCTTCGTCGCCCATGACCTTGTGCGCCACGAGGGGTGCGGCAGCGGGAAATATTTTGGTAGGTAGCTCTGGAAATTCCTGACCCGCTCGGTCATCGCGCCCGGCCCCAGCGCATCGACCTGGGCGTAGGCGCCGACCAGCAAGGTCAGGCGCAGGGCCGGTATTTCGGCCAGCAACCGCGTGCGCCACAGGCGCGCGCATTCGGGCCGCGGGGGCGCATCGCCGCCGGCCGGCAGGCGACCGGGATAGCACATGCCCATCGGCAGGATGGCGACCTTGACGGGGTCGTAGAACTGCTCCTCCGAGACGCCCAACCACTCGCGCAGGCGCTCCCCCGAGGGATCCGAGAAGGGGATGCCAGAGGCGTGCGCCTTCGTGCCTGGGGCCTGACCGGCGATCAGAACCCGCGAGGTCGACGACATCTGGATGATGGGCTGCGGCCCCATGGGCAGGATGTCGGCGCACGCCCGGCACGCGCGGACGTCCGCCAGCAAGGAGTCGAGCGCTGTCACTCGCTTCAACACGGCCCCCGCTTACCAGCCATTCCGTCCATCTTTCCCGGTCCGACGCAGATGGCGACGCCTGGGCCGTCGGGCCCGTGGCGCACCTTGCCGAGCACAAAATGGGGCCGGCCGCGCCGTCGCGCCAATATGGTCACGGACGTCGTGGATAGAAGATGCCCCTGGCGCATTCATCATATCACTAGATCGGCGTTCTGACCTGAGCGCGGTGGAGGAGAACGGTGATGGCCAAACGATTCAAGGTCGGCGACCGGGTCAGTTGGAACTCCGAGGCCGGCCGGGTCAGCGGCACGGTCAGCCGCGTGCATACCAAGGACGCCGACTACAAGGGCCACACCCACCACGCGAACCCAGATGATCCGCAGTACGAAATCAAGAGCAGCAAGACCGAGCACGTCGCCATGCACAAGGGCTCGGCGCTCACCAAGCTGAGCGACTGATGCA
>NZ_JBEPUO010000012.1:0-92621 GCF_041691455.1 Phenylobacterium sp.
AGGTGCGGTAGTCGCCGATGTCGATCTCGTTGAACGACAGGTGGTTGATCGAGGTCGTGGCGGTCACCGGCAGGCCCTTGTCGCGGGCGCGGCGGAAGCTTTCCAAGGCGTCGGCGGTGGTCAGCTGGTCGGCCAGCAGGCGCGCGCCGGTCAGCTCCACCAGCGCCAGGTCCCGCTCCAGCATGATCTTCTCGGCGATGGCCGGCACGCTGGGCAGGCCCATGCGCGAGGCGAACTCGCCCTCGCTGGCCGCCGCGCCCGCCGAGAGCCACGGGTCGGCCGGGCGGTGGGCCACCAGCACGCCAAAGGCCTTGGCGTAGGAGAGCACGCGGCGCATGACCTTGGAGTCCACGATCGGCCGGTCGGCGTCGGAGATGTAGAGGCACCCCGCCTCGGCCATCAGGCCGATCTCGGCCATCCGCTCGCCCAGCGCGCCCTTGGTGGCGGCTCCGGCCACGTGGACCTTGACCAGCTCGATGTCGCGGGCTCGCCGCAGGATGAAGTCCACCACCGAGGGCTCGTCGATCACCGGGTCGGTGTCGGGCTGCAGCACGATGGAGGTGACCCCGCCCGCCGCCGCGGCCAGCGCCGCCGACTTCAGCGTCTCCTTGGTCTCAGTGCCCGGCTCGCCGGTCTTGACCCGGATGTCCACCAGGCCGGGGATCAGCAGCGCGCCCTTGCCGTCGATGACCTCGAGGTCCTTGGAGAGCAAGCCCAGGGCGCCGCCGCGCGCCACGTCGGCGATGACGCCGTCGGCGACGATCAGGGCGCCCGGCCCATCGTAGCCGCTGGCCGGATCGACCAGTCGCACATTGGTGAAGGCGGTGGGCCGGCTTGCCTTCGAGGGAGTGCTCATCGGTCGTTGTCCAGCCGCGCGGCGAGCGAGGTCAGGACCGCCATCCGCGCGGCGACGCCCATTTCCACCTGGTCCTGGATCAGGCTGACGGAGAGATCGTCGGCCACGTCCGAATCGATCTCGACGCCGCGGTTCATCGGCCCGGGGTGCATCACCCGCACGTTCGGCGCGGCGCAGGCCAGTTTCTCGCGGTCGAGACCGAAGAAGCGGAAGTATTCCCGCTGCGACGGGGCCATCACCCCGTCCATGCGCTCCAGCTGCAGGCGCAGCATCATGACCACGTCGCAGCCGGCGATGCCCTCGCGCATGTCGTGATGGACGGCGACGTTCCAGCGGTCGGCCTGCGGCGGCATCAGGGTCGGGGGCCCCACCAGGCGCACCTCGGCGCCCAACATCTGCAGGAGCGCGATATTGGAGCGCGCGACCCGGCTGTGCAGCACGTCGCCGCAGATCGCCACCTTCAGCCCTGCGATCCGTCCGAAGGCGCGGCGCATTGAGAGCGCGTCGAGCAGGGCCTGGGTCGGATGCTCGTGCTGGCCGTCCCCGGCGTTGACCACCGAACAGCTCACCTTCTGTGAGAGCAGCGAGGCGGCGCCCGACGACGAATGGCGGATGACCAGCAGGTCCGGCTGCATGGCGTTCAGCGTCACCGCCGTGTCGATCAGAGTCTCGCCCTTGGACATCGCCGAGGAGCGCGGGCTCATATTGACCACGTCGGCGCCCAGCCGCTTGCCGGCCAGCTCGAAGGAGCTCTGGGTCCGCGTCGAATTCTCGAAGAAGAGATTCATCAGCGTCCGGCCCTTGAGCAGGTCGAGCTTCTTCGAGGTCTGGCGGTTCAGGCTGACGAACCCGTCGGCGAGGTCGAGCAAATTTGCCACCTCCACCTCGTTTAGATCGGTCGCCGACAGGAAATGCCGCTTCGGGAACGAGAAGGTCCGTTGCAGGACCTCGTTCAAGCCAGGGGGCGTGTCAGTCATTAAAGCGCCGTCTTAGAGGCCGCCGCAGCTCAAGGGAAGCGCCGCGTTGCGGGCCTTGAGTTCGCCGGGCCCGGCCCTCTAGGGTCCCAGCCGCATCGGGCAGATTCGCCCGGCCAGGGAGCGCCGCATGACCGTTTGCCTCTACACCTTCGTCGACCTGTTCTCGCGCCAGCTTGGGACGCTCGACAGCCTGCTGACCAAGGGCGCCGAATACGCCAAGGCGCAGGGCGTGTCGGAGGACGAGATGCTGGACTGGCGTCTGATCGACGACATGAACGCGCTGCGCTTCCAGACGATGGTCGTTTGCAACTTCTCGCGCCAGTGGCTGGCGCGGGTCGCGGGCCTGCCGGTCCCGGCGGAGATCTCCGCCGATCTCGACCTGGCGGGCTTCAGAACCGCCATCGCCGAGGCCAAGGCCTATCTGGCCGCCCTCAAGCCCGAGCAGTTCGCCGGCCGCGACGACGTCCCGCTGACCGTCGCAATCGGCACCGGCATGGAGCCGACCTTGCCCGCCGGCCAGTGGCTGACCGTCTTCGCGACGACCAACCTCTATTTCCACCTCTCGACCGCCTACGGCATCCTGCGGTCGAAGGGCGTGCCGATCGGCAAGATCGACTTCTTCGCGAGCGGCCTCTAGGGGCTCAGTCGGCCGGCGCTTCCTGCTCCCGCAGCGCCGCGATCCGCCAGGTGTGACCGGTCCGGACCAGGACGGCGGTGGCGAGACCCTGTTCGCCGGGCCGCTCGGCGCCTTTCGGCGTATGGGCGCCGCGGATCGACCATTCCCCGTCGACCACCATCACGCCGGGCGCCACCATTCGCGTCCGCAGGAGTTTCAGGCCGCCTCGGCTGCCGGCGTAGCCCGCCGCGAAGGCCTGGCCGTAAAAGGCTGCGATGTCGGCGCGGCCCTGGGCGTGGAAGCCGGTCGGATTGGTGAAGTCGCCGTCGCGGGCGAAGAAGGCGGCGATGGCCGCGGGATCGGCGCGGTCCCAGGCCTCGACATAGCCATGCTGCAGGGCCTCGACGGCGGCTGGCAAGGCTGGAGCGCCGGCCACAGGGTCCACGGCGGCCGCGAGCGCGAGGACCGCTAGGCCCAGCCTAGGCGCGAACGACATGGCCGCCTCCCGAATGCGAGGCGAAGTCGGCGAGCACGGGACAGGTTCCGGTCGTGGCTCTCGCGCGGCAGCCGGTGAGGAAGGTCTGCAGCCTTTCCTGCTGCGCCGCCAGCGCCGCCAGTTCCGCCTCGACGATCGTCAGCTTGGCCTCCGCGGTCTCGCGAACGGCGCCGCAGAAGGCTCCGGGCCCATCGCCCACCCGGGCGAGGAGCTGCTCGACATCCTTCAGGGTGAAGCCGAGCGCCTGGGCCAGACGGACGTAGCGCAGGATCCGCACCGCCTCGTCGTCGTAGTGGCGGTAGCCGCCGTCGGCGGGCCGGGGAGGCCGTGGAAGCACGCCGCGGCGCTCATAGAAGCGGATGGTCTCGACCCCCACGCCCGCCTCGCGGGCCAGGCGTCCGATGGTTCGGCGCTGGATCATGCTGATCGCCTCCGTTCGCGTCGAAGACCCTTCTAGCGTCCGTACCCCGGTACGGAGTCAAGCGGCCGATCGAAGCCGTTCCAGCGCCCCTTGCAGGATCCAGGCGGCGGCCATCTTGTCCACCAGGTCGGCCCGGCGGGCGCGGGTCACGTCGGCCTCGTCGATCAGCACGCGGTTGACGGCCATGGAGCTCATTCGCTCGTCCCAGAAGGCGATCGGGATGTCCTTCAGCCGCAGCAGGTTGCGCCCGAACGCCCGGCTCGACTGGCAGCGGGGACCTTCGGTCCCGTCCATATTGATCGGCAGGCCGATGACGATCCCGGCCGCGCCACGGCTCTCCATCAGTTTGAAAAGCGCGGCGGCGTCGTCGGTGAACTTCACCTTGCGGATCAGCTCCAGCGGGCTCGCCACCGTCCGCGTGGCGTCGGAAACGGCCACCCCGATGGTCTTCTCGCCCAGGTCCAGCCCCACGATTGGTGCGTAGGGCGCCAGCAGGGCAGGGAGCTCAAGGAGGTCGATAACGGCCATGGGCCCCTCATAGCTTGCAAAACCATGCGTCGCACGGCTAACCCACGCCCTTGAGTTCGAGGAGGATGGCATGACCATCGACGTGGCGACGGTGCGCAAGGTCGCCAAGCTGGCGCGGATCGCCCAGCCGGAAGAGACGCTCGAAAAGCTCGCCGGCGAGCTGAACGGCATCATGGCCTGGATCGAACAGCTGAACGAGGTCGACACCGACGGCGTCGAGCCGATGACCTCGGCCGTCCACATGCCCGCGCCGATGCGCGACGACGTGGTCACCGAGGGCGGCGATCCGGAGGTCGTGCTGTCCAATGCGCCGAAGCGCGCTGGCAATTTCTTCGTCGTGCCCAAGGTGGTCGAATAGATGTCCGACCTCACCAAGCTGACGCTGAAGACCGCCCTCGATGGGCTGGCGTCCAAGTCCTTCTCCTCCGTCGAACTGACCCAGGCCCACGTCGAGGCCATCGAGGCCGCCCGCGCGCTGAACGCCTTCGTGCTGGAGACGCCGGAACAGGCGCTCGACATGGCCAGGGCGTCCGACGCCCGCCGCGCGGCCGGGACCGCGGGCCCGCTGGACGGCGCGCCCCTCGGCATCAAGGACCTCTTCTGCACCCAGGGCGTCCGCTCGACCGCCGGCTCGAAGATCATCGGCGAGTTCAAGCCGACCTATGAGTCCACCGTCACCGCCAACCTCTGGCGCGACGGGGCGGTGATGTTGGGCAAGCTCAACATGGACGAGTTCGCCATGGGCTCGTCCAACGAGACCTCGGCGTGGGGGCCGGTGGTGAACCCCTGGCGCTCGAAAGGCGGGAACGCCCAGCTGACGCCCGGCGGCTCCTCCGGCGGATCGGCCTCGGCGGTCGCCGCCGAGCTCTGCCTCGCCGCCACCGCCACCGACACCGGCGGCTCGATCCGCCAGCCGGCCTCGTTCACCGGCACGGTCGGCATCAAGCCGACCTACGGCCGCTGCTCGCGCTGGGGCGTGGTGGCCTTCGCCTCGTCGCTCGACCAGGCCGGGCCCATGGCGCGCAGCGTCGAGGACGCCGCCATCCTGCTCACCTCCATGGCCGGCCACGATCCCAAGGACTCCACCAGCCTGCCGGTGGAGACGCCGGACTTCGCATCCTTCGTCGGCAAGTCCGTGAAAGGTCTCCGGATCGGCGTGCCGCGCGAGTACCGCGTCGACGGCATGCCGGCCGAGATCGACGCGCTCTGGGAGCAGGGGATCGCCTGGCTGAAGGACGCCGGCTGCGAGATCGTCGAGGTCAGCCTGCCGCACACCAAATATGCCCTGCCGGCCTACTATATCGTGGCGCCGGCCGAGGCCTCGTCGAACCTCGCCCGCTACGACGGCATGCGTTACGGCCTGCGCGTCGACGGTGCGAACCTCACCGAAACCTATGAGAAATCCCGCGCCGAGGGCTTCGGCGCCGAGGTGAAGCGCCGCATCATGATCGGCACCTATGTGCTCTCGGCCGGCTACTACGACGCCTACTACCTGAAGGCCCTGAAGGTCCGCCGCCGCATCGCCGACGACTTCGACCGGGCCTTCGAGAAGGTCGACGCCCTGTTGACCCCCACCGCGCCCTCCGCCGCCTTCAGCCTGGGCGACCGGTCCGACGATCCGGTGGCCATGTACCTGAATGACATCTTCACGGTGACGGTGAACCTGGCGGGCCTGCCCGGCATGAGCGTTCCGGCCGGCCTCGACGCTTCGGGCCTGCCGCTTGGCCTGCAGCTGATCGGCCGCGCACTGGACGAAGGCACGCTGTTCTCGCTGGGCGGGGCGCTGGAAAAGGCCGCCGACTTCCGGGCCAAGCCGCAGAAGTGGTGGTAGGGCCCACCGTCGCCGCCGACACCGCCCGGCCGTAGGCCCGTCCAAAAGCAAAAGGCCCCCCGCCGCGAGGCGAGGGGCCTTGGCGTTCGAACGCCGTATGCGTCTTATTTGATCGCGTCGAGGTCGGCCTGGATGACCTTCAGCTTGGCGTCGTCGATGGCGCCTTGGCTCATCGGGGCGACCTGGGCGAGCGTCATGTCCTTGATCTGGTCCATGTATTGATCGATCCCGGGCACGTCCTTTTGCAGGACGGCCTTGGTCTTCTCGTTGGCCCAAAGCGCGCCAATGGTGGTCTTTTCGACCGAGAAGCCGCCGGCGGCGGTCGTCGTGGTCGTAGTCGTCGTGGTGGTGCCGGCGGCCGGCGCCTGAGCGAAGGCCGGGAGGGCCGCGAGGGTCGCGAGAGCCGCGAGGCCCGCGACGAGCTTGGTCTTCATGGTGTGGGTTCCTTCCCCGAGGTGGTGTTGCCCGTGCAGCATGAGCGCAACAGCGGGGTGCGACGCAAGTTACAATCCAGACAGCGCGGCGCTGTAACTCACCCTGCCGGGCAAGCAGCGTCTTTTGAGCGCGGTTTGAACTTGCGCGCAAGTTGACGCTCGCGTCACGCTTTCTCTTGGCGCTCCGGGGCGCTAGTGAGGCCGCATGACTGAGAAGAGCCAGCTGATCGAGGGCCGCACCGGGCCGTGGGAAATCGTCCTGGGGCTGGAGGTGCACGCCCAGGTGGCCTCCAACGCCAAGCTGTTCAGCGGCGCGGCCGTGGGCGCCGGGGCTGGCCCCAACACCCAGGTCAGCCTCGTCGACGCCGCCATGCCGGGCATGCTGCCGGTGATCAACCGCCATTGCGTCGAGCAGGCGGTGAAGACCGGACTTGGCCTCAAGGCGCAGATCAACCTGAAGAGCCACTTCGACCGGAAGAACTATTTCTACCCGGACCTGCCGCAGGGCTACCAGATCAGCCAGTACAAGCACCCGATCGTCGGTGAGGGCGAGGTGATCGTCGAGCACGACGACGGCTCGACCTTCACGGTGCGCATCGAACGGCTGCACCTGGAGCAGGACGCCGCCAAGTTGCTGCACGACCAGGACCCCAACGCCACCTACGTGGACCTCAATCGCGCCGGCACAGCCCTGATGGAGATCGTCTCCATGCCGGACATGAGAAGTTCAGAAGAAGCCGCGGCTTACGTGAAGAAGCTCAGGACCATCCTGGTCTATCTCGGCACCTGCGACGGCGACATGGAGAAAGGCAACCTGCGGGCCGACGTCAACGTCTCGGTTTGCCGCCCCGGCGCCTATGAGAAATTCCGCGAGACCGGCAGCTTCAGCCACCTGGGCACGCGCTGCGAGATCAAGAACGTCAACTCCTACCGCTACATACAGCAGGCCATCGAGTACGAAGCGCGCCGGCAGATCGAGATCCTCGAGGACGGCGGCAAGATCGACCAGGAGACCCGCCTGTTCGACCCGACCAAGAACGAGACCCGCTCGATGCGCTCGAAGGAAGAGGCGCACGACTATCGCTACTTCCCCGACCCCGACCTGCTGCCGCTCGACCTCGACCCGGCCTGGGTCAAGGCCATCGAGGCGACGCTGCCGGAGCTTCCGGACGCCAAGAAGGCGCGGCTGCAGTCGCAGTACGGCCTGACCGCCTACGACGCCCAGGTGCTGATCACCGAACAGGCGCGGGCGGACTTCTACGAAGCGGCCGCCAAGGGCCGCGACGCCAAGCTGACCGCCAACTGGGTGACCAACGACCTGGCCGCGCGGCTGACCGCCGGGGGCCTCGATATCGCGGACTCGCCCATCAAGCCGGACGGCGTCGCCGAGCTGGTTCAGCTGATCGAGGAGGGCGTGGTCTCGTCCAAGATCGCCAAGGACGTCTTCGAACGCATGTGGGCCGGCGAGGGCCGCGCCCGTGAGGTGGTCGAAAAGCAGGGGCTGCAGCAGGTGTCGGACACCGGCGCCCTCGACGCCATCATCGACCGGCTGATCGCCGGCAATCCCGGCCAGGCCGCCCAGGTCAAGGACAAGCCCCAGGCGATCGGCTGGTTCGTCGGCCAGGTGATGAAGGAGACCGGCGGCAAGGCCAATCCCGGCGTGATCAACCAGCTGCTGCGCGCCAAGCTCGGCGTGGAATAGCCGCTAGTCGGGCACCACGTCGAACACCTGACCGGACCGGGAGACCAGCGCCGTGCCGCCGGGCACCCTGCGCCACTCGTAGCCGCGCGGCGGCGGCCGCAGCCGGAAGCGGTTGTAATCCTGGACCACATCGCCGCCGGCCTGCGGGGCCAGGTAGCCGCCGCGGCGCGGCGCCGGCGCATAGGCGCTGGGCGGCGGCGCGTAGACGCGAGGGTCATAGCGGGGGTCGGCGCGTTGCTCGTAGCGCGGATCGGCCCGATCCCCGCGCCCGCCGTTCGGGTAGGGGCTCGCGGGATAGCCGCCGTGATACTCGCGTCCGCCGCCGCGATCCTCGCCGCCGCGCCAGGGCGCCGGCGCGCCGCGATTGCCGCCGGGCGCACGGCCGTCATCGCCGCGGCCGTGCTGCTCGCTGCGGGCGCCCTGGTCGTGATGGTCCTTCGCCATAGCCGAGCCGGCCGTAGCCAGCGGGGTGACCACGAGCGCAGCGGCAGCCAGGACGGAGATCAGGCGTCGCATTTCGCCAATCATCCTCAAAAACGCGTCCTCGGTCGATGCTTACAATGTCAGCGACGCCTGAACTGGGCCTGAACGAGCGCCGACAAAGCGCCCCGGCGCATCGGTGCAAGACCGGCTTGCCGAGGGGCGAGGGTCCCAACTGCGACCTTTTAACCACTTGGGCAAGATGAAGGCGGGACAACGGTGGCCTTAACCATGTGTTCAGCGTGGGTCCTGTTTCCTGCAGTTGCGATAGGGCCGTAACAGGCGCTCCAGAACGGGGTTCCGGCGGCCGCAACAGGGACAAAGGTCATGCTTGCGCAACTGCAAGTCGCCAACGAGGGTCTGCCGCTACCGGGCGCGGAAGCGACCGGCGACGAACTCTTCCGCCTGGGTCTGCTCTATTCGACCGGCCAGGGCGGAGCTCCGCTGGATTATGTTTCCGCCCACATGCTGTTCAACCTGGCCGCCATGCGCGGTTCGGTCGAAGCCAAGGTCTACCGCAAGGAGCTCTCCGAGGAGATGGCTTCCGACGAGGTGGCCGAGGCGCAGCGTCAGGCGCGCGAGTGGTTGGCTCAGGGCTGAGCCCTCGCGGCCTTTCGAGGCCGCCGTTCGCCTGACCGCCGACCGCGGCGTCGCGCGCGCTCTTGCAGCTCAGGCGAGTTGACTCGCCGAGTCTGCAACCGAGGATCGGCGCGGCCTTGTGAGCCGCGCATAGGCCGGCCGCCACGGCCCGCCGTATCGAACCCAAAACTCACGCTTCCGCGTCCGCCGCCGCCGGGGCCGCTCTAGCCGTCTAGGCAGAACCGCCGTCGTCGGCTAGAAACCGCGGTCCCAGCAGAAGCCGGCTGCAAACCGGCTGCGAACTGGTCCTGAGGGCGTCCGGAATATCGGAGCGTTTTCAACAAGGTGACGTGGCCGAGTGGCTGAAGGCAACGGTTTGCTAAATCGTCATACCTGAAAGGGTATCGAGGGTTCGAATCCCTCCGTCACCGCCATCCTTCCAGACAGGCAGAAGCCCCGACGCGGGAACGCCGGGGCTCAGCCTTCGGGTCGCGGCCGGAGGTCGGCGGCGGGCCTAGGCCCGAACGAGCACCGGAGTGCGCCGGGCGCGGCGCAGGGTCGCGCCGAGGCCGAAGAAGCCCACGATCATCATCGCCCAGGAGGTCGGTTCCGGCACTGCGGTCGAGAGCTGGATGTTGTCGAGATAGCCGCCGAGCGAGTCGCTGGTGCCGGTCGCGGCGAAGCTCAGGACCGAATTGGCCGTGGCGGTGAAGTGCGCCGTCTGCGTCGTCCACTGGGTGTCCGAGCCGCCGGCGACGTCGAGGTTGCCGGGCGGGTTCAGCAGCACGCCGTTCAGATAGACGCTGATGCCGTTGCTGCCCTGCGCAATGCCCGGCCGGGCGGAATAGAGGAAGCTCAGGTCGTAGGTTCCCGCGTCGATGGTGCGGAACATGGAGCTGTTGGCGGTGGAGTCCAGCTCGACAAAGTTGTCGTTCAGCAGACCCGAGACCGGCGAGCCGGCGACATTGTCCTGCAGCTCGATGCCGTTGGCGCCGCCGGTCCAGCCGTCGACCGAGCTCACCGTGGTGTAGCCGTGGTCGGCGACCGCGACGTCGTTGAAGTCGCTGAAGAATACCGTGGCGGCCGAGGCCGGCAGGGCGATGGCCATGAGCGCAGCCGCGCCGGCGCCGAGAAGCAGTTTCCGCATGTTTTCCAGTCCCAATAGAGGAATTCTACGGGACGGCGCTGCAGGTTCGGGGCCAAGTGGGCGGTGTTCGCCTCAGGCGGCGGAGGCTCCCGGGCGCGCTTTGGCCGGTTCGGCCGTGGCGTCCTTGTCGAGCGCCCGCTTCATGGCCGCGAACAGCGTCGGCACGTCGATTGGCTTGGGGACCATGTCATCCATGCCGGCCGCCTCGTATTCGGCGACCTGGTGGGTCATGGCGTTGGCGGTGACCGCGATGATCGGGGTATGGCCGCGCCCGGTCGCCAGTTCGCGCTCGCGGATGGCCCGGGTGGCCGCGACGCCGTCCATCACCGGCATCTGGATGTCCATCAGGATCATGTCCCAATCCTGGGCTTCCCAGGCTTCCAGCGCCTGGCGGCCGTTCTCGACCATCGTCGGGACGATGCCGGCCTGGGCGAGCAGGGCCTTCAGCACCAGTTGGTTGGTGGCGTTGTCTTCGGCCACCAGCACGCGGATCTCGGCCGAGGGCTCGGCGGCGCCGGACCGCTGCGCGTCATCGGCGGCGACGCCGGCGGCGATCGGCTTCAGCGGCAGCCGCAGGATGAAGGTCGAGCCCTGGCCGGGCGCGCTCACCGCCTCGATGGCGCCATCCATCATCTGGGTCATCTGCCGGCAGATGGCGAGGCCGAGGCCGGCGCCGCCATAGCGCCGGGTGCGGCCGCCGTCGGCCTGGAAGAAGCCGTCGAAGAGCTGCGCCTGATGCTCATAGGCGATGCCGATGCCGGTGTCGGCCACGCGGAACACCAGGGCGCCGGCTTCGCGCGCCACGCTGAGGGTCACCCCGCCGGTGTCGGTGAACTTCACCGCGTTGTCGGCCAGGCTGTAGAGCATGCGGCGGATGCGCGGGGAGTCTCCGAGGTAGCGGCCCCGCGCCGCCTCGTCGACGTCGAAGGCGAAGGAGAGGCCCTTCTTGTCGGCCAGCGGCTGATAGGCGGCGACGACGCCGCGCACCAGGTGCTCCAGGTCGAATTCGGCGACCTCCAGTTCCAGCGCGCAGGCCTCGATCTTCGACAGGTCGAGCAGGTCGTTCAGCACGGCCAGCAGGCTTTCGCTCGAACGGCGGATGATCCGCACCCGCTCGTGCTGCGCCGGCGTCAGCTGCTCGGTGGTGAGCACCTGGGCCATGCCCAGGACTCCGTTGAGCGGTGTGCGCAGCTCGTGGCTCATGGTGGCCAGGAAGTCGGATTTGGCGCGGTTGGCGGCCTCGGCGGCCCGCTCGCGGTCCTCGGCCGCTTCGCGGGCGCTCGCCAGCTCGGTCCAGGCGCCGATCAGCTGAGCGCGCGCCGACCAGAACTGCAGCGCGAAGGTGCCGAGCGTGAAGGTGGCGGCCAGGGCCTGAAGCCTGTGCCCGGCGGCGAGCGCCGTGCGCGCCTGGACGAAGGCGATCAGCGCCAGCACCGCCACGTGCGGCGCGAGGCTCACCAGCAGGATCCACCGCGTGCGGTAGTAGCGCATCAGCACATGCACCATGGAGGCGCAGATCAGCGCGAAGGCGAACAGCCGCTCTCCGCCGCCGCCCTTCGACACCAGGAACAGCGCCGCGAGCGCATAGAGCGTCGTGGCCATGACCCGCAGCACCGGTGCGAACGCTGCGGCGCGGCCCGCGAACCGGCCGCCCTTGGTGACGACGCGCAGCAGCTGATGCTCCAGGGTCACCACAGCCGTCGTCGCGGCCGCCCAGCCGGCCACCAGCGGCCAGGGCAGGACGATCAGGCCGGTGATGACGACCATGCCGACGCCGACCGCCTGCACGACGAGATTGCGGCTGGCCTGAATCGTAAAGGCGACAGCGTGCGGCAGCCCGTAGTTGGCGTCCGTCGAGGTTCCTGGGCGGGGAGACATTTCTGAAGCTCCTCTCAGCAGCTTCAGGTTCGCCGACAAAGGCTGACGTAAGGTTACGACCGAGAGTTGCGGTTACGCGGATAACGACTGACGCTATGTCACCGCCGCGCGCTTGCGGAACTCCGGTTGGTCCCAGGAACCTGTATTGAGCACTTCGCCGAGCGCATGGGCGGCCTCCCAGACCTCGACGTAACTCAAGAACAACGGCGAGAAGCCGAACCGGGCGATGTCGGGGGCGCGGAAATCGCCGACGATCCCGCGGGCCATCATCGCCTGGACCAGCGCGTAGCCCTGCGGATGGGCGAAGGCCACGTGCAGGCCGCGGGCGGCAGGGTCGCGGGGGCTCGCCAGCCGCAGGTCGCGGTCGGCGGCGCGGGCCTCGACCTCGGCTATGAACAGCTCCGCCAGCGCCAGGCCCTTGGCCTCCACCTGCGCCGGATCGGCCTGGAGCTGCAGGTCGACGCCGGCCTCCAGCGCCGCCAGGCCGAGGATTGGCGGGGTGCCGGTGATCTGGCCCCGAATGTCGGCCGCCGGGCGGTAGCCGTCCTCGAAGGCGAAGGGTTCGGCGTGGCCCATCCAGCCGGTCAGCGGCGAGACGATCGCGGCCTGGTGACGCTCGGCGACGAAAACGAAGGCCGGGGCGCCTGGACCGCCGTTCAGATATTTGTAGCTGCAGCCCACCGCGAGGTCCGCGTCCACGCCGTTCAGGTCCACGGCGACGGAGCCTACGCTGTGGCACAGGTCCCAGAGCACGAGCGCGCCCTTGGCGTGGGCTGCTGCGGTGATCGCCGCCATATCCCAGCGCCGCGCCGATTTGTAGTGGATGTGGGTCAGCACCACGACGGCGGTGTCCTCATCGATCGCGCCCGGCAGGTCCGCCGCGGCGACGGCCTTCAGCGCGGCGCGATCCCCCAGGAGGGCGGCGAGACCCTGCAGGGCGTAGAGGTCGGTGGGAAAGTTGCCGGCTTCCGACAGGATGGTCTTACGGCCGGGCCGCAGCGAGAGCGCGCCGGCGGCCAGCTTGAAGAGGTTCACCGAGGTGGAGTCGGCGATGGTGACTTCGCCGGGATCGGCCCCGATCAGCCGGGCGATCTTCCCGCCCACCCTCAGCGGCGCGTCGATCCAGCCGGAGGTGTTCCAGCTCCTGATCAGGCCCTCGCCCCACTCGGCGCGGGAGGCCTGGGCCAGCCGCTCGTGCGCCGCGATCGGCGGCGGACCCAGCGAATTGCCGTCCAGGTAGATCACCCCATCGGGCAGCGCGAAGGCGGCCCGGAACCGCGCCAGGGGATCGGCGGCGTCGAGCGCCAGGGCCTCTTCGCGGGTCACGGTTGCGGTCCTGGGCTCTGGCGGGGCATCAAGGGTTCTTAGTGCGCCGCGGCGCTGGCAGGAAGGGATGACGCCGATGGCCACGCTCGAGCGGCCGTTCCGGTTCACCGGCGCCGATGGCGCCGAGATCGCCGGTTTCCGCTGGGTCGACGACAGGGTCACGCCGCACGCCGTGCTGCAGGTGGCCCACGGCATGGGCGAGCACGCCCGCCGCTACCTCAAGCCCCTGGAGCCGCTGATCGCGGCCGGCTGGGCGGTCTACGCCGACGACCACCGGGGCCACGGCCAGACCGCCGCGGGGCCCGAGGCGCTCGGCGACTTCGGCGAGAACGGCGCGGAGATGGTGGTCGAGGACCTCCACAGCCTGACCTCGCTCGCCCGCGCCGAGCATCCGGACCTGCCCAGGATCCTGCTCGGCCACAGCCTGGGCTCGTTCTTCGCCCAGGCCTATGTATTCGACCATTCGCAGGCCATCGACGGGCTGGTGCTGTCGGGAACCGCGGCCTTCGGCGACCGGACCGGTCCCGTGCGGCGCCTGGACGAGATCGGCCAGGGCGGCGAGGCGCCGCGCACGCCCTTCGACTGGCTGTCGCGCGATCCGGCGCAAGTCGACGCCTATATCGCCGATCCGTTCTGCGGCTTTTCGCGCAAGCCGTCCGGCGACGGATCCTTCGCGCGGGTCGCCGCCCGCCTGAAGGATCCGGGCGAGATCGCCAGGATCCGCAAGGACCTGCCGATCTACATCTTCGTGGGCGACCAGGACCCGGTGAACCAGGACCTGGCGCTCCTGGCGCCTCTGGTCGACCGCTACCGCGACGCCGGGCTCGGCGACCTCACCGTCAAGGTCTATCCCGGCGGCCGCCACGAGATGCTGAACGAGACCAACCGCGCCGAAGTGGTCGCCGACCTGACCGCCTGGCTGGAGCGCGTCGCGGGCTGACGGGCGGCGCGCGGCTGTGCTTAGATGCTGCGGCGGGGACTTCGGCGTCCGCCGCCTTTGAACCAAAGACATTTTCGCGCGGGCGAAGACCCGCCGAGGGGGAGTCCACCATGAGCAAGCTGACCCATTTCGCCTTGGCGTCCGTCCTGGCGCTGAGCCTGGCCGGCGGGGCGGCCTCTGCGGCCGACACGCCGGTGGCCAGGCCCGCCGCGAGAGCCGCCGCTGCGGCGCCCGCCAAGTGGCCGGGCCTGCCGCCGGGGGCGGTGGAGGAATATGCGGTCATGCGCGATGGGACGAAGCTCGCCGCCGATGTCTACAAGCCGGCCGGCAAGGGTCCCTGGCCCGCGGTGATGACGCGCACGCCCTATCTGAAGGACGGCCGCATCGACAAAGAGCACGATCCCGACGGGTCGAAGATGCGCGAGGCCCAGGTCAAGCTGGCCAAGCATTATACCGACGCCGGGTTCGTCTTCGTGCACCAGGACGTGCGCGGCAAGGGACGCTCCCAGGGCTTCTACGCCGCCTTCGAGAACGACGTGGAGGACGGCTACGACAGCGTCGAGTGGGCCGCCACCCAGCCCTGGAGCAATGGCAAGATCGGCCTCTCCGGGGGCTCCGCCATGGGCATCACCTCCAACGAGGCCGCCATGGCCGCGCCGCCGCACCTGAAGGCGGCCTATGTCGTCGTCGCCCCCTACGACCTGCTGGCCAACAGCTACATGGGCGGGGTGTTGAAGGAGAAGGACGTGCTGGGCTGGTCGAAGGGGCAGGGCGTCTCCGACGCCGTGCTCGACACCCAGCGCCGCCGGGTCAGCGACGACATCGTCTGGAATCGGTCGGCGATGAGCACGAACCGCAAGTACATCCAGATCCCGATCTACAACGTCGGCGGCTGGTACGACATCTTCAACCACGGCAACATCTCGAACTTCGAGTACCTGCAGAACGAGGGCGCCAAGGGCGCGCGCGGCAATCAGAAGCTCTTGATGGGCCCGTTCGGCCACGGCCCGCTGAGCGGCAATCTGGAGTATCCCGGGTTCGACCGCCTGAACCTCGCCGGCGACCAGGAGATCCGCTGGTTCGCCTACTGGCTGAAGGGCGAGCAGAACGGGATCATGGATGAGCCGCCGGTCAGCTATTACATGATGGCTGCGGCGGAGAAGGGCGCGCTGTCGCCCAAGAGCCGGCTCCTGACCTCGGCCAACTGGCCGCCCGCCAACCGCGAGGTCCGCTACTACCTGACCCCCGACAAGACGCTGAGCGGCAAGGCCCCCGGCGGCGACGACGTGAAGGTCTCCTACCGCTTCGATCCGGCCGATCCGGTCCCGACGGTCGGCGGCGCGAACCTTACCTTCGAGCGCGGGCCGATGGACCAGCGCGCGATCCCGGTCCGCCAGGACTACCTGCGTTTCCAGACGCCGGCGCTCGACAAGGACCTGACCATCGCCGGCCCGGTGAAGGTCGAGCTCTACGGCGCCACCGACGGCCTCGACACCGACTTCATGGCCAAGCTCGTCGATGTCTATCCGGACGGCTACGAGGCCCTGGTGCTGGACGCCCCGATCCGCGCCCGCTTCCGCCACGGCCGCATGCCCGACGACATCAGGATGATGACGCCCGGCGCGCCGGAAGAGCTCGACATCGACCTCTGGTCGACGGCGATCACCTTCGAGAAGGGCCACAGGATCGCCCTGCACATCACCTCGTCCAACAGCCCGCGCTTCGAGGTGAACCCCAACACCGGCGATGCGGCCGGCGAACACAAACAGCCGCCGCGGGTCGCCACCAACACGGTCTACATGGACGCCGCCCATCCCTCGGCCCTGGTGCTGCCGGTGGTCTATCCGGACGGAAAGTAGCCGCCGATCAGCCCCGCGCGGCGACCGCCACGGTCTCGAGCGCCATGAGGTCGGTGGCGTCCTCGGCGTCCATGATCTTCAGCAGGCGGGCGCGGGCGCGGTTGACCCGGCTCTTGATGGTGCCGAGCGCACAGCCGCAAATCTCGGCGGCCTCTTCATAGGAGAGGCCGGCCGCGCCCACCAGGATCAGCGCCTCGCGGTGCTCGGCCGGGAGCTTCTGCAACGCCGCCTGCAGCGCGCGCATGGCGATGCTCCAGTCCTGGGTGGCGGGGGATTTCAGCGTGCCGGCGTATTCGCCGGTCTCGTCGCGCACCTCGCGGCGGCGGCGCAGGATTTGGCTGTAGTAGGTGTTGCGCAGGATCGTGAAGAGCCAGGCGCGCAGGTTGGTGCCCGGCTCGAACTTCTCACGGTTGGTCCAGGCCTTGATCAGGGAGTCCTGGACCAGGTCGTCGGCGTCCGCGGCATTGTGGCTGAGCGACCAGGCGAAGGCCCGCAACGCCGGGATCAATCCGACGACTTCGTCCCGCCAGCTGGATGGCGCGCTCATGACGGCCTCAATAGGGTTCGCGGGCGGCAGGGCGGTCCGTCATCTGCCGCTCAGGTCGTCGGGGAACGCGAGGCCCGCGGCATCCGTTCCGATCCCTGACCGGCTGAAATCGTCGCTTTTTCCGAACCCTGTTTGCCGAGCGCCGGTTGCGCCGGGGCGGTTAATGCTTAGGTCTGAGGTGGCGGCGAGAGACGCGTCCGGGGACTGGGACGCGGAGAGGAACAGATGGCTGAACCCGACGATCCGCAGGCGCTTGCCCACGCGCAGACCTCAACCCATGGTCTGTGGTGGGGCGCAAGACCCACACCGACCGCCGTCCACCGCTACCGCGCCGTCCGCCAGACGACCGAGGCGCTGACCCGCGGGCTGACGCCCGAGGACCAGCTGGCGCAGTCGATGCCGGACACAAGCCCGACCAAGTGGCATCTCGCGCACTCGACCTGGTTCTGGGAGACCTTCCTGCTGGTCCCGAACCTCGAGGGCTACAAGGTCTTCGACCCGCGCTTCCACTACCTCTTCAACTCCTATTATGAGGCGCTCGGGCCGCGGCAGCCGAGGCCCGAGCGCGGCCTCCTCACGCGGCCGTCGCTGGATGACGTCGTCGCCTACCGGGCGCATGTGGACGAGGCCATGGCGCGGCTGCTGGCGGGCGGCGCCGGCGAGTTCGCCGAACTCCTCGACCTGGGGCTCGCCCACGAGGAGCAGCATCAGGAACTCATCCTGATGGACATCCTGCACCTCTTCGCCCAGTCGCCGCTGCAGCCGTCCTATGCCCCGCCCCGGCCCGCGACGACCAGCCATGAGCCGGACCCGCTCCGCTTTGTCGCCTTCGAGGGCGGCCTGGCGCAAATCGGTCATACGGGCGAAGCCTTCGCCTTCGACAACGAAAGCCCGCGCCACAAGGTGTGGCTGGAGCCGTTCGAAATCGCCGACCGGCTGGTGACCAACGCCGAATGGCTGGCCTTCATGGCGGACGGCGGCTACCGGCGCCCCGAACTCTGGCTGGCCGAGGGCTGGGCCCGCGCCCAGGCCGAGGGCTGGGACGCGCCGCTCTACTGGCAGGAGCGCCCCGAGCCGGAGGGTGGCGGCTGGAGCAGCATGACGCTGCACGGCCTGCGCCCGCTCGATCCGGCGGCGCCGGTCGGCCACGTCAGCTTCTATGAGGCCGAAGCCTATGCCGCCTGGGCCGGCGCGCGCCTGCCCACCGAAGCGGAGTGGGAGCACGCCGCGCAGGGATTGCCGGTCGCCGGCAACTTCACCGCCTCGGGCCGGCTTGCGCCGGCGGCCGCCCCGCCGGGCGCGGGCCCGCGCCAGATGTTCGGCGACCTCTGGGAGTGGACCCGCAGCGCCTACGCGCCCTATCCGGGGTTCAAGCCCGCGGGTGGCGCGGTCGGCGAGTACAACGGCAAGTTCATGGCCGGCCAGTTCGTGCTACGGGGCGGCGCCTGCGTGACGCCCGCCGGGCACGCGCGGGCTAGCTACCGCAATTTCTTCTATCCCCAACAGCGCTGGATGTTTTCCGGCGTCAGACTGGCCCGCGACGTGGCCCGGAGCGCCGACGCCGACGTGACCAGTGATTTCGAGACCGACGTGCTGGCTGGGTTGGCCCGGCCGCAGAAGGCCGTGCCGCCGAAATACTTCTACGATGCCGAGGGCTCGCGCCTGTTCGAGGCGATCACCGAGGTGGCGGAGTACTATCCGACCCGCACCGAGATCGCGCTCCTGCAGCGCATCGCGCCCGAGATCGCCGGCCTCATCTCGCCTGGCGCCACGCTTGTGGAGTTCGGTTCCGGCGCCAGCGTCAAGACCCGGATCCTGCTCGACGCCGCGCCGCAGGTCGGGGTCTACGCCCCCATCGACATCAGCCGCGCGGCCCTCGACGAGGCGGCCGCGGCGATCGGCCGGGACTATCCGAAGCTGACCGTCGCGCCGCTGCTGGAGGACTTCACCCGCGCGCTGACCCTGCCTGAGGCGGCGCAGGGGCGGCCGGTCACCGGCTTCTTCCCCGGTTCGACCATCGGTAATTTCACGCCGCAGGAGGCCGAGGCCTTCCTGGCGGGCGCGCGAACGCTGCTGGGGCCCGGCGCGCGGTTCCTGGTGGGTATCGATGTGGTGAAGGCCGAGGAGACCCTGGTCGCGGCCTATGACGACGCGCTGGGCGTCACCGCGGCGTTCAACAAGAACCTGCTGGTGCGGATCAACCGCGAACTCGGCGCTGACTTCGACCTAGCGGCCTTCCGTCACCGGGCGATCTGGAACGCCGCCGACAGCCGCGTCGAGATGCACCTGGAGAGCCTGAAGGATCAGCAGGTGAGGGTGGCCGGCCACAGCTTCCGTTTCCGGAAGGGCGAAACCCTGCACACGGAGAACTCCTGCAAGTTCACCGTCGCGGGCTTCGCGGATCTGGCTAGAAAGGCGGGCTGGACGCTGGAAACCAGCTGGCTCAGCGAGGAACCCGCCTTCGCAGTGGTGTCGCTGCTGGCTTAGGACTCGCGCCCGCGGGTGCGGCCGCCGCCACGGCTGGCTTCGCCGCCCTTGCGGCCGGCGGAGGCCGCGAGATCGCGGTCCTTGGCGAAGCTGCGCTTCTCGCCGGGCACGCTGGCCCCGCCCTTGCGGGCGATCTCTCGGCGACGTTCGGGGTTCATGGCTGCGAACCCTCGACGGGCTCTTGGCTTTCCGGTCTCAACGGTGGGCATGGGGGTGCGCTCCTCGAGGTATCCATTGGCGTTGCAATGGCGCTAACCCCCAAGGCGCGGCCAAGGTTGCGTCGGAATCCGCGCTTTGTCCGCGACGAAGCGTCGCAGTATGCCGCAGCGGCGCCTAGAGGGGCAATTGCACCCGGGCGGTCAGGCCGCCGCCGACGCGGTTGACCAGGGCGACGTCGCCGCCGTGTCCGCGCGCGATCGAGCGCACCACCGCCAGGCCCAGGCCGATGCCGCCGGTCTGGCGGCTGCGCGACGGTTCGCGCCGGTAGAAGGGCTCGAAGACCTTCTCGCGGTCGGCGGGTGGGATGCCGGGCCCGTCGTCCTCGATCTCCACCACCGCGTTGGTGGCGTCGCGGAACACCCGCGTGCGCGCCCGCCCGCCGAACTTCACCGCGTTGTCGAGCAGGTTGGTGAACAGCCGCCGAAGCGCCATCGGGTCGCCGTCCAGCACCACCTTCTCGCCGGACTCCACCTCGGTGGAGGCGCCGGTCTCGGCCATCTCGTCGCAGAGACTTTCCAGCAGCGAGGAGAGTTCCAGCGGCGTGCGCTCGCCCGGTCGGCTCGCGTCGCGCACGAAGGTCAGCGCCGCGGAGATCATCTCCTCCATCTGGTCGATGTCGTTGGACATCTTGGCGCGCTGGTCCTCCGGCAGGCCCTCGATGCGGAAGCGCAGGCGGGTCAGCGGCGTGCGCAGGTCGTGGGCGATGGCCCCGACCATGGCCGTGCGGTCCTCGACATAGCGCCGCAGCCGCTCCTGCATGTCGTTGAAGGCCGTAGCGGCCACGCGAATCTCGGAGGGCCCTTTCAAGACCAGGGGCTCGGCGCGCGGGTCCCGCCCCAGTCGCTCCGCGGCGTCGGCGAACAGCTGGATGGGCGCGGCGAGGCGGCGGGCGAACACATAGGCCACCGGCGCCATGGCCATCGCCGTCAGCACGAACCACAGGGCGACCCGCTGTTGCCAGGGGCTAAGGCCGAAGGCGGGCTGCGAACGGACCACGGCCCAATGGCCATCGGCTTGCCTGACGCCCACCTGGAACGGGGCGACCAGGAAATGCTCCTCGTCACGCACGCCCACCTTCGCGGCCCGGTCGCGGATGATGCGGCCGACGCGGCGGTCGGAGAGCGGGCCACGCTCGCCCGCCACGACGACACTGGCGGCCGGCACGCCCAGGTCCTGCGCCAGCTTGCCGCGGATGGCGGGCATGTTCTGGCCGTCCAAGGCTGGCGACGGCGGCTTCGCTAGGGCGAGCCGCTCAAGCGGCTTGCGGTCGTTCAGCGTGATCGGCGCGCCGCGATAGGTGCGTTCGATCTCGGTGAGGCGATAGAAGTCCGGGGCGGGCGGCGGCAGCATGAACAGGAGCAGGGTGCTCATCGCCCACGACAGCACCAGCGTCAGGCCGGTCAGGGTCAGGAGCTGGACGAACAGCGACCCGGTCGGCCTCGCCCTCGCCCAATCCATCACGTGCGTTTCACCTTGGCGGTGAACATATAGCCCTCGTTGCGGATCGTGCGGATCAGCTCGTGGCTGCCGCCGCCGTCGTCCAGCTTACGCCGCAAGCGGCTGATCTGCACGTCGATGGCGCGGTCGAAGGCGTCGGAGTCCGGACCGCGGGCGAACTCCAGCAGCTGGTCGCGGGTCAGCACCCGCTGGGGGCGCTCGACGAAGGCCCTGAGCAGCGAGAACTCACCGGACGACAGGTTGACCACCACGCCTTGCGGCGAACGCAGCTCGCGGCGGACCAGGTCGAGCCGCCAGCCCGCGAACTCGCAGCCGGCGCCCACGCCGCCAGAGGCGCTGCGCTGTTCGGCGCGGCGGAGCACCGCGCGCACCCGGGCCAGCAGTTCGCGCGGATTGCACGGCTTGGCGAGGTAGTCGTCGGCGCCCAGCTCCAGGCCGACGATCCGGTCGGTGTCCTCGCCCATGGCCGAGAGCATGATGATCGGCGGGCCGCCCTCGCCATTGGCGAACCGGCGGCAGATGGCCAGGCCGTCCTCGCCCGGCAGCATGACGTCGAGCACGATCAGGTCGACCGGTCCGCGCTCCAGCGCGGCCTCCATCTCGATGGCGTCTCCGGCGGTGTCGACCTTATAGCCGTGCTTGCCCAGGAAGTCGGAAACGACGTCCCGGATGCCGGGGTCGTCGTCGACCATCAGGATGCGGGCCCCCGCGGTGCTCATGTCGAGAATTTGCTCCATGGGCCAGACGTTGGCCGCGGCGGGTAACGTGCAGATTTCGCGGTTGAAATCACGAGTGCGACAAGACCGCATCGGCGACGAAGGGATTGGTCTTCCGCTCCTGGCCAAAGGTCGACATCGGCCCGTGCCCGGGCACGAAGCGCACGTCGTCGCCCAGCGGCCAGAGCTTGCCGGTGATGGCGGCGATCAGGTCGGCGTGGTTGCCGCGCGGGAAGTCGGTGCGTCCGATCGAGCCCTGGAAGAGCACGTCGCCCACCTGGGCGAAGCGGGCCTCGCGGTGGAAGAAGATCACATGCCCCGGCGTGTGGCCCGGGCAGTGGTAGACCTCGAATTCCGTCTCGCCCAGGGTCACCACGTCGCCGTCCTGGAGCCAGCGATCGGGGGTGAAGCCGCGGGCGTCCGGCATGCCCCACTTGGCGCCCGAGGCGTCGATCTGGTCGATCCAGAAGGCGTCGTCCGGGTGCGGCCCCTCGATGGGGACCCCGGTCGCGTCCTTCAGCGCCGCCGTGCCGCCGGCGTGGTCCAGATGGCCGTGGGTGATCCAGATCTTCTCGAGCGTCAGGCCCTGGTCCTTCAGGGCCTGCAACAGGCGCGGCACTTCGCCGCCCGGATCGATCACCGCGGCCTTCATCGTCTTGGCGCACCAGACGATCGTGCAGTTCTGCTGCAAGGGCGTGACCGGCGCGACCATGGCGCGGATCGGGAGGGGGAGCGGCGTGGGCGCGTTCATGTCGCCCCTATGATCGGGGTTACGCGGTCAAATTGAAAGCCCGGCGCCCCCGGAGGCGGTCCCGGGAGGTGGCGTGGCGGAAGCGGCGGTGTACGGTGGCGGCGGGGATCAAGGGGGACAGGATGTACCAGCGGGTCTTGCTTGCTTACGACGGCACTGCTGATGGCGCTCTGGCGCTTCGCGAAGGCGCCTTGCTGGCCAAGCAGTGCTGCGCGCAGATCATCCTCCTGGCCGTCGTGCCGGAGAGCGCGGGGACCCGCCTGGCGGACGGCGTGTACGCTGGCGCCGTCGCCCAGCAGATCGACACCTACAAGGAGCTTCTCGCCGGCGCTGTCGCCTGGCTGGAGGCGCGCGGATACCGGCCCGTCGCCAAGCTCGTGGTCGGCGAGCCCGCGCCGGTCATCGGGGCGGTGGCCGAGGAGGTCGCCGCCGATCTGGTGGTGGTCGCACACCATCGCCAGGGGTTCCTGTCGCGGTGGTGGTCGGGATCGACCGACAGCTATCTCAGCGACCATCTCGGCTGCACCCTGCTGATCGCCCGCAACCCGCTCACCGAGGAGGCCTTCGACGCCGCGGCCCAGGTGGCGGCGGCTCCGCCGCAACAGGCCTCCAGCCCCGCGTAGTGGCTCTCTCGTCGTCGACTCGCCCCTGAAAATTCACCCCCGCGACCGAATTCACAACAAACTCCGCCGGCTGAGGGCAAAACCGTGCGCGACGACGCATTGCCGCCGTGCGTCGGCCCCGCTAGCCTGCGCGCCAACGCTCGCCTTGGGGGGCGGCGCTGATCACGACAACGGGGGAATTCCCACGCTATGGCGAACGCTTCAGGGGTAACGGGGGTAGCGCGCATCTTCCTGCGCAAGTCCGTCGGCCAGATTCAGGCCGAGCATGAGCACGGAGAGCTGAAACGCTCGCTGGGCGCGCTGAACCTGGTGCTGCTCGGCATCGGCTGCATCATCGGCACCGGCATCTTCGTCCTGACCGGCCGGGCCGCGGCCCAGTTCGCCGGCCCGGGGATCATGATCTCCTTCGTCATCACCGGCACGCTCTGCGCCTTCGTGGCGCTCTGCTACGCCGAGCTCGCCTCGGCCCTGCCGGTTTCCGGCTCGGCCTACTCCTACACCTACGCCTCGATGGGCGAGGGGGCGGCCTGGGTCATGGGCCTGTTGCTGCTCCTGGAATACGGCCTCGCGGCCTCCACGGTCTCGCTCGGCTGGTCCGGCTATTTCGTCAGCCTGATGAAGGACATCGGGGTGATCATACCGCCAGAGTTCACGGCCGCCCCCGGGGTGGCCGTCAAGGACGCCGCCGGCGCGATCATCGCCACCGGGGTCGTCAACCTGCCGGCCATGTTCATCCTGGCGCTGGCGACCTTGCTGCTGATCCGGGGCGTCTCGGAATCGGCGACCGTCAACAACATCATCGTGGCCATCAAGCTGACGGTGGTCATCGCCTTCATCGTGATCGGCATCAAATACGTGCACCCGTCGCACTGGTCGCCACTGGTGCCGGCCGAGATCCCGGCCCGTCCGCCGGGCACCAACATGGATATCTGGCATCAGATCGGTCGGGCGCTCACCGGCGTCATCACCGGCGACACCTCCCACAAGTACGGCATCGGCGGGGTGATCCACGGCGCGGCGGTGATCTTCTTCGCCTACCTGGGCTTCGAGGCGGTCTCCACCGCCGGCGCCGAGGCGCGCAATCCGGGCAAGGACATGCCGATCGGCATCCTGGGCGCGCTGGTGATCTGCACCGTGCTCTACATCATGACCTCGGCCGTGCTGGTCGGCATCGTGCCCTACAACCTGCTCGACGTGCCCGCGCCGATCGCGCTCGCGACCGACATGATGGGGCTGAAGTGGTTCTCGGTGGTGGTGAAGATCGGAGCCATCGCCGGGCTCTCCAGCGTCATGCTGGTGCTGCTCTACGGCCAGACGCGGATCTTCTACACCATGAGCCGCGACGGCCTGCTGCCGACCGCCCTGGCGCGCGTCCACAAGAAGTTCATGACGCCCTGGATCAACACCATCATCGTCGGCCTGCTGGCGATGGGCGCGGCGGGTTTCCTGTCGCTCGACGCGCTGTCCGACCTCTCCAACGTCGGCTCGCTGGCGGCCTTCGCGCTGGTCTGCATCACGGTCATCTACCTGCGGATCAGCGAGCCGGGCCTCACGCGTCCCTTCCGCACGCCGCTCTATCCGGTCGTGCCGGTCCTGGGCGCGATCATGTGCGTCGTGCTCTTGATGAGCCTGATGTCGACGCCGGCGACGCGGAATTTCTTCCTCGGCTATCTGGTGGTCGGGATCGTCGTCTACTTCGTCTACGGGATCCGCGCCTCGAAGCTCGGCCGCGGTATCGTCGTCGGCCCGCCGGCCGAGGGTGAGCCGCGCGAGCTGCCGCACCGCGTGGGCGAGCCGCCGGCCGGCCAGGGCTGACGCCCAAGGCTGGCGCAACGACGCTCGCAACCGGCGGCGGCGCGCTCTAGATGGGTCATGCCGCCGTCCGGACTGCCGATTGACGAAGCCCTTCCCGGGCTGAAGGCGGCGCTGTCGCAGGCCAGCGCCGCCGTTCTCGTCGCCCCGCCCGGCGCCGGCAAGACCACCGTTGTTCCCCTGGAGCTGCTCGCCGAGCCCTGGGTCGGGGCGGGCAAGATCGTTGTCCTCGAGCCGCGTCGCCTGGCCGCCCGCGCCGCCGCCGAGCGGATGGCCGCCACGCTGGGCGAGCCGGTCGGCCGCACGGTCGGGTTCCGGGTGCGCATGCAGTCGAAGGTCTCGGCCGCCACCCGCATCGAGGTGGTCACCGAAGGCGTCTTCACCCGCCAGATCCTCGCCGACCCGGAGCTCGCGGGCGTCGCCTGCGTGATCTTCGATGAATTCCATGAACGCAGCCTCGACGCCGACCTTGGCCTGGCGCTGGCCCGCGACGCCCAGCGGTTGCTGCGCGAGGACCTGCGCATCCTGGTGATGTCCGCGACCCTCGACGGCGCGGCGGTGGCGCGCCTGCTCGACAATGCGCCGGTGATCGAGAGCCTCGGCCGCGCCTATCCCGTCGAAACCCACTACCTCGGCCGAGATGAGCGCCTGCGCCTGGAGGACCGAGCCGTTCGCGCCGTCGAGCGGGCGCTGGCCCAGGAAACCGGGAGCCTGTTGGTCTTCCTGCCCGGCCAGGGCGAGATCCTGCGCACCGCCGAGCGTCTGGCCGAACGGGTGCGGCCGGATGTGGAGATCGCGCCGCTCTATGGCGCGCTCGACCCCCGCGACCAGGACCGCGCGATCGCGCCCGCGGCGCCGGGGAAGCGCAAGGTAGTGCTGGCCACCTCCATCGCCGAGACCAGCCTGACCATCCAGGGCGTGCGGGTGGTGATCGACAGCGGCCAGGCCCGCGTGCCGCGCTTCGATCCCTCAAGCGGCCTGACACGTCTCGCCACCGTTCGCGTCTCCCGGGCCGCCGCCGACCAGCGCCGCGGCCGGGCGGGCCGGACCGAGGCGGGCGTCTGCTACCGGCTTTGGGACGAGGCCGAGACCCGTGCGCTGCCCGCCTACGCCGACCCCGAGATCCTCGACGCCGATCTGTCAGGCCTCGCCCTCGACCTCGCCCGCTGGGGCGCCAGGGACGCGAGCGCGCTGGCCTTCCTCGACCCGCCGCCCGCCGCCGCCTTCGCCGAGGCCCGCGCGCTCCTGCTCCGCCTCGAGGCCCTGACCGGCGATGGCGTGCTGACCGCGCACGGGCGGGCGCTGGCCGACATGCCGCTCGCGCCGCGGCTCGCGCACATGGTGCTCAAGGCCGCCGGGACCGGCCAGGCGCCCCGGGCGGCGCGGATCGCGGCCCTGATCACCGAGCGAAACCTGGGCGGTCGCGACGTCGACCTGCGCCACCGCCTGGAGGCCTTCGACCGCGATCGAAGCCCGCGCGCCCGCGACGCCAAGGCGCTGGCCGACCGCTGGGCCGGGCTGACCGCCCGCGCCGGCAAGGGCGAGCCGCTCTCCGATGGCCTGCTGCTGGCCTTCGCCTATCCGGAGCGGGTGGCCCGCGCCCGCGGTCCGCAGGGCGAGTTCCAGCTCGTCAGCGGTCGCGGCGCCTTTGTCGAGCCCACCGATGCGCTGGCCCGCGAGACCTGGCTGGCCGTGGCTGAACTGGGCGGCGGCGAGCGCCGCGACCGCATCCTGCTGGCCGCGCCCCTCGACGAGGCCGAACTGCTCGCCGCTTTCTACGGCCAGCTGACCACTGAGGACCGGCTGGAAGAGAGCGGGGCAGGTCGGCTGCGCGCCAAGCGCCTGACGCGCCTGGGCCGCCTCGTCGTACGCGAGACCGTCGACGACAATCCCGATCCGGCCCTGATCGCCGGCGCACTCGCCGACCGCGTCCGGGCGGAAGGGGTCGGCGGCCTGCCCTGGGGCGAGGCCGCGGCGGCGCTGCGTCAGCGGCTGGCGTTCCTGCGCGCCGGCGATGCGGCCTGGCCCGACCTCTCGGACGCCGCGCTCGTCGATCGGCTGGAGGCGTGGCTTGAGCCCTTGCTCTCCGGGGTCAGGTCACTCGCGGCCCTCAAGGCCGACGCGCTGGAAGGCGCGCTCCGGAGCCTGATCCCCTGGGACCTGCAGCGCCGGCTCGACACCCAGGCCCCCGCCCGCTGGACCGCGCCGACCGGCAACAGCTTCGCCATCGACTACGCCGCGGAGGCCGGCCCGACCGTCGAGGTGCGCGTGCAGGAGGTCTATGGCCTGAAGGAGCACCCGAGCGTCGCCGGCCTGCCGCTGACGCTGTCGCTGCTCTCGCCCGCCCATCGGCCGGTGCAGACCACCAAGGACCTGCCCGGCTTCTGGACGGGGTCCTGGAAGGACGTCCGCGCCGACATGCGCGGCCGCTATCCCAAGCACCTCTGGCCGGAGGACCCGGCCAACGCCGAGCCCACAGCCAGGGCCAAGCCGCGCGGGACCTAGGCCGCCTTCCTCATGACGTCGTTCGGATGGTGCGCGCGGAAGCCGACGCAGATCCGGTTCCAGGCGTTGATATTGGTGATCACCAGGGTGAGGTCGATCATCTCCTGCTCGCCGAACTGGGCCACCGCCGCCTCGTAGTCTGCATCGGGCGCATGGGTCGTGGAGACCTCGGTCAGGGTTTCCGTCCAGGTGAGCGCCGCCCGTTCGCGCGGCGTGTAGAGGCCGGACTCCCGCCAGGCGTCGAGCAGGTAGATCCGGGCCTCGCCCTCGCCGTCCTTGCGGGCCTCCAGCGTGTGCATGTGCAGGCAGTAGGCGCAGCCGTTGATCTGCGAGGCGCGGATCTTCACGAGGTGCATCAGGCTGGGCTCAAGGCTGCAGGTCTTGAAATAGGCTTCCAGCGCCAGCATCGGTTCGAGCGCCTTCTGGGCCTTGGCCAGGGGGTTCATGCGTGCGGTCATGGGGTGTCTCCATGGTTGATCCGGCAAGGACGCAGGAGACACCCCGATTGTGACGCGCCTCAGGCCAGGCGCGCCAAATCGTCCCTAAGCCGCCGCGGCGAGGCGCCTGTCGCTCGGATTCTGGAAGCGCAGTCCGATGGCGATGCGGTTCCAGACGTTGATCGCCCCGACCAGGATCGTCAGGTGGACGATCTCCACCTCGCTGAACTGCGCCGCCAGGGCCTCGTAGTCGGCGTCCGGCGCGTGGGTTTCGGAGATCTTGGTCAGGGCCTCGGTCCAGGCGAGCGCCGCCCGCTCGCGCGGCGTGTACATTGAAGACTCCCGCCAGGCGTCGAGCAGATAGATCCGTTCCTCGCTCTCGCCGGCCTTGCGGGCGTCGGCGGTGTGCATGTGCAGGCAGTTGGCGCAGCCGTTGATCTGCGAAGCCCGGATCTTCACCAGCTCGGTCAGCCTGGTCTCCAGGCCCACCGCCTCCAGGTTGATCGCCACCTGCTGGAGCGGCTCCAGCGCCTTGGGGGCCACGGCGAAGACGTTCAGTCGTTGGGTCATAAGCTTACTCCTTGCTTGATGACCCATAGACGCGCCGGCCCGGCCCGGCCCGACAGCCGCCGGCCAGGATCGCTCAGCCCGGGTAGCGGAGGCTCTTGGCCATGCGCAGGGCGACGCGGCCGTAGGCGGCGGCGTGCTTGTCGCCCTTCCAGTGACGCTCGACGATGAAGAAGCGGCGCGCGCCGATGGTGCAGGTGAGCTGGCTGATCTGGCCGCGGCGGCCCGGGCCTTCGTCGGTCTCGGAGACCGTTTCGGTCAGGTTCCAGCAGGCCTTGGCGCGGGTCAGCTTGCCGGCGAACGGCTCCGCCCTGACCGAGATCTCGGCCTGGCCGTCGCAGATGGCCCCGGCCTGCGGGCCGCAACGTCCGCTGACGATGTCCAGGCGGTCGCTCGGCGCTTCGACCGTGGCCCAGCCGGGCGGGCGGTCAACGGTATAGCCGGCGGTGGTGACATGGCGCGTCCAGCGCGCGGCGGCCTCGGCGGCGCCCGCGAGCGACGTCGCGACGAGCAGGATGAGGAGCAGGGCTGCGCGCATGATCAGGCCGTGGCTGCGTAGATCATGATTCCGGTGGCCACCGAGAGGTTCAGGCTGTCGGCGCGCCCGCGCATGGGGATCTTCACATTGACGTCGCAGAGCGCAGCCATGTCCGGCGGCAGGCCCTGCTGTTCGTTGCCCATCAGGATCAGGGTCGGACGCGCGTAGTCGGCCCGCCGATGGTCGACGTCGGCCGAGAGCAGGGTCCCGACGACCGAGCCCGGCCAGCCGTTGCGCCAGGCGGCGAACTGGGCCTCGCTCGCCTTGGTCAGTGGGACGGCGAAGATCGAGCCCATGGTCGCGCGCACCGCCTCCACCGAATAGGGATCGCAGCACTCGCCGACCAGGATCACCCCGCCGCAGCCGGCCGCGTCGGCGGTGCGCACGATGGTCCCGAGGTTCCCCGGATCGCGCACCCGGTGCAGCGCGACCCAGCAGCGCGCGGCTTGCGGCTCCAGGGCTTCGAGGGACCGGAACACCTGGCGGAACACGCCCACCACGGCCTGGGGATTGTCGCGCCGCGAGACCTTGGCGAGGATGGCTTCGGTGACCTCGATCACCGCCCCCTTGGCCGCCAGCGTCGCGGCGATCGCGGTCTTCAGCAGCGGGTGGCCCTCGGCGCCGTGCATCAGGATCGCCGGCGCGTGGCCGGTTTCGATCCCCTCGATCACCGCCTTCAGGCCCTCGGCGACGAAGAGGCCGGTCTCGTCGCGTTCCTTGCGCAGGTGGAGCGCGCGGACGGCTTTCACGGTCGGGTTGGTCAGGGAGGTGACCGCGCGGCTGCTCATGCCTGCCACCGGGCGTAGAACGACATGCCGATCTCGCGTGCGCCGTCCTCCTGCACCAGGGCGAGTTCGCCCCATTCGATGGTCCCGCCGCGACCCTTCAGCTTGTCGGCCAGGAGGCCGGAGAGCGCCGCCCCGCTGATCCGCTCGGCATAGGCGTTCAGCACCAGGAATTTGGCATTTTCCGAAAGAAGTTCATCGCATAGGCCGGTAAGCTCAGGCAGGTTCTCGAACAGCCGCCAGACCTCGCCGTCCGGCCCGCGGCCGTATTTCGGCGGGTCGAGGATGATCCCCTCGTATTTCGAGCCGCGCCGCACCTCGCGCTGGACGTATTTACGCGCGTCCTCGGTGATCCAGCGCACCGGCCGGTCGGCGAGGCCGGAGAGCTGGGCGTTCTCCCGCGCCCACTGCACGGCCCGCTTCGAGGCGTCGACATGGGTCACCGCTGCGCCTGCCGCCGCCATCACCAGGCTGGCGACGCCGGTGTAGCCGAAGAGGTTCAGCACCCGGGGCGGGCCGCCGTCGGGCGACCGGCCCGCGCCGCGCACCGCCGCGTCCAGCCATTCCCAGTTCGCCGCCTGCTCCGGAAAGAAGGCCAGGTGCCGGAAGCTGGTGAACCGGCCGCTGAACCTCGCTTCGCCCCAGGCCAGCGGCCAGGTCTCCGGCGGCTTGCCCTTCAGCTTCCAGCGCCCGGCGTCCTCCTCATCGGTGGGATCGAACACCGCGTCGGCCGCGTCCCAGGCCTCAGGGGGCAGGGCGGGCGCCCACAGGCACTGCGGCTCGGGCCGCACCACGGTGAAGCGGCCGTAGCGCTCAAGCTTGCGCCCGGACCCGGAGTCCAGCAGCGCATAGTCGGCCCAGCCCCGCGTGCGCATCACGCTGGGCAGGTCGGCGACGGTGGGCTCGGCTCCGCTCATGGTCCGCGCCTTACGCGGTCGCGCGCCTGCTCGTCCAGCGCCGCGAGGCGCGGGCGTCGGCGTCGCCTCGGCGATTTGCAGCCGCGAATTGCATTACAGATTTGCAACCCGGACTTGTCACCGTTGCGGAATTGGGGTCCCGTACCTCACGGAAAGCAGCGGAAGGTTCCATTTGTCGGTCACAGTCACTACGCCCCGCCGGTCCGCCCGCAAGGCCAAGGGCGACGGGCACCTCCGCCGCGCGGAAATCCTCGAGGCCGCGGAACGCATCTTCGTCGCCGAGGGCTACGAGGGCGCCACGATCCGCAAGATCGCCGACGAGGTCGGCGTCTCCTCCACCGCCCTCTACATGCACTTCCAGGACAAGGGCTGCATCCTGCTCGAGATCTGCGAGCGGACCCTGACCCTGCTCCTTGAGCGCAACCGCGAGATCGCCGCCAAGCCGCTCGATCCGGTGGTGCGCACCAAGATGATGCTCGAAGCCTACATGCGCTGGGGCATGGAGCATCCCAACGCCTACCAGCTGGTCTATTGCGGCCGGCCGATCCAGACCGGCCTGTGGCCGGAGGACACCCGCGATGTGTCCAGCCAGGCCTACGAGACCTTCTGCATGGTGGTCCGCGAGATCGCCGCCTCGGGACGCCTGCGCACCGGAACCGCCGATTCGGCCGCCCAGGCGCTGTGGATGGCCTGCCACGGCGTCGTGGCCCTGCTGGCTTCGCGCCCCAACTTCGGCTGGGCCGACCGCGACGAACTGATCCAGGTCACGCTCGACGGCCTCCTGAACGGCCTGGTGGTCGACTAGGCCCATCGGCATGCGCCTCGCCAGATGGGTGTTCACGGCGGCGGGGATCTACGGGATCGCGGTGCTGGCCCCGCTCCTGTTCGTCGAGGCCCAGGTCGCCGCGCCGGCCCGCCGGCTAGACCACCCGGAATATTTCTACGGGTTCCTGCTGGTGGCCTTGGCCTGCCAGGTGCTGTTCCTGGTGATCGCGCGCGATCCCGTCCGCCTGCGGCCCGCGATGATCCCCTGCGTTCTTGAGAAGCTGCCGTTCGGGGCCACGGCCATCTTCCTTTGGCTGCACGGCCGCGCGGCCACGCCCGTCGCGGGCTTCGCCGGCATCGACATCGCCTGGGGCCTGCTGTTCGCCGTGGCCTACGCGAGGACCCCGAAGGCCTAGCGCCCCGAAGGCATCTCGCCCTGGGCCACCGCCGGCAGCTGGGCGGCCGGATAGCCGTAGGCGCCCCGCTTCAGGTCCGCCGACATGGTCAGCGCGACCGAGCCGCCGTTCAGCTTGGCGCGGTAGATCTGCATGTTCTCCATCACCCGCATCACATAGTTGCGGGTCTCCGAGAACGGGATGCATTCGATGAAGTCCACCGGATCGGTGGCGCCGCCCCGCGGGTCGCCGCAGAACTGCGTCCACTGGGTCGGCCGACCTGGCCCGGCGTTGTAGCCCGCTGCGGCCATGATGTAGGAGCCTGAGAACTGGCTCACCAGCTGGCCCAGGAAGGTCGCGCCCAGGCGCATGTTGTAGTCGGGCTCGTCGAGCTTGCCCGGCGAATAGCTGACCCCGATCCGACGCGCCAGGATCGAGGCGGTCGACGGCATCAGCTGCATCATGCCGCGCGCGCCCGCCCCGGAGCGCACATTGGGATCGAAGCCGCTTTCCTGGCGGGTGATGGCCAGGATCAGGGCCGCTTCCGCCGGGCCGCCGACCTCGGGCAGGTTGCGGATCGGATAGGCTCGCTGGGGCAGGATGAAGCCGCGCTGGGCCGCGGCGCGCCCGGCCTTCATGGAGACGTCCATCTCGCCATAGTTGCGCGCCAGGTCGATGAGCTGGGCCTCGTCCTCGGCGGTCGGCAGGATGTCGTCGAGGTTGAGCACGAAGACCCGGAAGAGGTCGCGCTGGCCATAGTCGAACAGCAGGCGCGTGGCCTGCACGGCCTCGCGGTTCTCGAACGTCGCGCGGGCCTGGGGCGTGATGATCGGATCGCCCGGCAGGGTCAGCCGCTGGCCCAGCTTCTCGCCCGCCAGCATGCCGTAGAAGCTCGTGTAGTTCTGGGCGGCGCGCGCATAGAAATCGGCGCTGGCGGCCTTGTCGCCGCGCGCCTCGGCGGCGCGGCCTTCCCAGTAGAGCGCCCGGCCCTTGGTGATCGGCGAGGTGCCGATCCGCTCGATGGCCGCGAAATGGACGGCGGCCTTGGCGGGGTCGTTGAGTTTGGTCAGCGCGATCCAGCCGGCGGAGAATTCGGCGTCCGCGGCGTCGGAGCCGACGGTCAAGCCGCTGTCGGCGGCGGCGGCATAGGCGGCCCGGGCGTCGCCGCTCCGAAGCGCAGTCAGGATCAGGTGGCGGCGTTCGTCCCAGATGCGGTCGCCCTGGTCGGGCGTGGCGACCTCGTGCGGGAAATTCTGAACCTGGCCCAGCGCCAGGCTGTCGAGGCCCTTGCGGCGCAGGTAGGCGGCGCGCTCGAAGGCGACGCCCGGGCTTTGGGCGACATCGGCGGGCAGGGCGGAGACCAGCTCGTTGGCGTCGCGGGCCTCGGCGCGCAGGGCCAGGCGGGCGCGGGCCGCCTCCTGTCTGTCGGCGGGCAGCATCGCGACCATGTCGCGGGCCGCGGGCCCCTGGCTGCCGTAGAGCAGGACGTCGGCGCGGCGGACGTGGTCGTCCATCGTCAGCACATCGCCGAAGCGGGCCAGCATGGCCCGCTGGGGTTCGGCCTCGAAACTCTTGTCGCGCCACCAATGCCTGATCAGCGCTGTGGCGTCCTGCGGACGGCCGAGGCCACGGTAGGCGGAGGCCAGGGCCATCGCGCCCTGGGCCGTGGCGGGCTCGGCGCCGGCGAACCAGTCGAGGGTCTGTTGCGGAGTCTTGCCGGCGGTCTCCAGCAGGCGTTCGGCGGCGGCCTGCCGGCGTCCGGCGCGCGGCCAGCCGGCGAGATCGCGGCGGGCGTTGTCCACCTCGAAGAAGCCGACGGAGTCGCCGGCGCAGTCGACCAGCACCCAGGTCGCCGTCTTGCGCGCCAGGGGGTCGGCGATCCCGGCGATGGCGGCGCGCGCCTCGTTCACATTGCCGCGCTTGGCCGTTTCGATCGCCTGGCGGAACAGGGTGACGTCGCGGTCGGACAGGGCGTGGGAGAGGGCGTGCGCCGGCGCGGGCGTGTCCAGCGGCGTGGATTTGCTGACGCTTTCCAGCAGGTCGCCCAACGGGTCGACGGGCTGTGCGCGCGCGGCCACGCTCGCCATCATGGCGACGCCGGCGATCAGGAAGGCTTTGCGTGCGATCGAATTCAAAGGACGTCCCAACGAATTTCGAGCCGAATCAATAGGACATTGCGGGCTGTGCCCACCCCACCATATTGTCGCGGCGAATCTGAACGCCGCTTCAACAAGCGGCCAATCACGGCAAATTGCACAGAATGTCTGAAGCTTTGTTCAAGGGCGTGCTTCCGGCCCTCGTCACCCCCTTCCGCGACGGCGCGGTGGACGAGGACGCCTTCGTGCGCCTGGTCGAGCGGCAGATCGCCGGCGGCGTCCACGGCCTGGTGCCGGTCGGCACCACCGGCGAGACCGCGACGCTTAGCCACGACGAGCACCGCCGCGTGGTGGAGCTGTGCGTCTCGACCGCCGCTGGGCGCGTGCCGGTGGTGGCCGGCTGCGGCTCCAACGCCACCGACGAGGCGATCGAGCTGGTCCGCCACGCCAAGACCGTCGGCGCCGACGCCGCCTTGGTGGTCACGCCCTACTACAACCGGCCGAGCCAGGAGGGCCTCTACGCCCACTACGCGGCGATCAATGAGGCCGTGCAGCTGCCGGTGCTGGTTTACAACGTGCCCTCGCGGACCAGTGTCGACATCTACAACGACACCCTCGCCCGGCTCTCCAAGCTGCCGAACATCGTCGGCATCAAGGATGCGACGGGCGAGCTGGCCCGCGCCAGCTTCCAGCGCCTGATGTGCGGCGAGGGCTGGACGATGCTGTCGGGCGACGACGCCACGGCGCTCGGATACATGGCCCACGGCGGTCACGGCTGCATCTCGGTGACCGCCAATGTGGCGCCCGAGCAGTGCGCCACCTTCTTCAACGACGCGCTCGCCGGCCAGTGGCAGGGCGCGCTCTACGGCCAGGACCGGCTGGTCCGCCTGCACAAGGCGCTGTTCACCGACGCCTCGCCGTCACCCACCAAGTTCGCGCTCGCCCATCTCGGCCTCTGCGCCGAGGACGTGCGCCTGCCGATCGTCCCGGCCTCCGAGGCCTCGCGCACGGAAGTCCTCGCCGCCATGCGGGACGCCGGCGTGATCTGATGGCCGGGAAGGTGATCGCCGAGAACCGCCGCGCGCGGTTCGACTATTTCCTGGAGCAGACGTTCGAGGCGGGCCTGGCCCTGACGGGGTCAGAGGTGAAATCGCTGCGCAACGGCCGCGCCAACATCGCCGAGAGCTATGCGGCGGTGGAGGGCGACGAGATCATGCTCGTCAATGCCGACATCCCGCCCTACGCCCAGGCGGGTCCGCACTTCAACCACGAGCCGCGCCGCCACCGGAAACTGCTCCTGAAGCGCAAGGAGATCGACAAGCTGATCGGCGCCGTGCAGCGCGACGGCCGCACGATCATCCCGACCAAGCTCTTCTGGAACGACCGGGGCCTGGCCAAGCTCGAGATCTCGCTCGCCAAGGGCAAGAAGGAGCACGACAAGCGCGAAGCCACCGCCGAACGCGACTGGCAGCGCGACAAGGCGCGCTTGATGAAGGACCACAGCTAGGTGGACCCCGAGGATATCGCCGTCCTCGAGCGCGACACGGTCGCCGCGGTCGCCCCGCCGGAGACCCTGGAGATCGGCGGCTGGCTCGTCCCCCTCGACGACGGGACCATGGGCCGCGCCAAGAGCGCCGCGCCGCTTCGCCACGACCTAGGCCCCGACGCCCTCGGCGAGATCGAAGCGGCCTATCGCGATCGCGGCCTGAAGCCAAGCTTTCGCATCGCCGACGTCCCGGCCCTGGATCCGGTGCGCGCAGAACTCGCCCGGCGCGGATTCGCCCCGATTCAACCGACCGTCTTCAAGATCGGAGCGATCAAACAACTTGCCGCCTTTTCAGACGGTTCAGCAAATATCCTCGCGAATCCGGACGGCGCCTGGAGCGCGGTCTTCCTGGGGGAGGGCTTCGACCCCGTCGACGGGGCGCACCGGGTGGCCGCGCTCACCCGATCGCCGGACGCCGTCTACGGTGCGGCCGGCGACGGCGGCGAGACACAGGCGGTCGGCGTCATCAGCTTCGGCGCGCGCTGGGCGGGCATCCACGGCATGCGAACCGCCCCTGCCCACCGCGGAAAGGGCCTCGCCAGCGCTATCCTGGCCGCGCTGGGCCGCGCCGCGCGGGATCGCGGCGTCGAGCGCGTCTTCCTGCAGGTCGAGGAAGCCAATCCCGCCCGCCGCATCTACCGCGCCGCGGGATTCACGCCGATCTGGCGCTATCGCTACTGGCGCTGAGGCCTATTTCGCCAGATCCTTCAGGATGCTCTCCCACTGGGCCAGGGCGCCGTCGATGGTCGCCACTGGAGCCCGCTCGTTCAGGCCGTGAGCGAAGTCGTCGGAGGACTTCATGAAGACGCCCCCGACGCCATAGGCCGGCACCCCCAGCGCGCGGAAGAACATGCTGTCGGTCGCGCCCGCCGACATGTCCGGCACCACCGGCAGGCCGGGATAGCGGGCGTGCACCGCCTTGGTCACCGCGGCCAGCACGTCGGCGCGCAGGGGCGAGGGGCCGGCGTCGATGGCCCCGTCGTTCTGCCGCTCCACCTTGGCCTGCGGATCGGCCAGCACCTTCACAAGCGTCTGGCGGACCTCGTCGGACGGCGTGCCGGGGAAGATGCGGCAGTTGACGTTGGCGGTGACTTTCTGGGGCAGGGCGTTGGTCGCGTGGCCGCCGTTGATCATCGTCGCCACGCAGGTCGTCTTGAGCTGACCCACGAAGTCCGGATCGGCCGACAGGGTCTCGAGCGCCGCCTTGTCGTTCGGGTTGGCGACGTAGCGGCGGAGCGCTTCGCCGATGGCGCCGGGGGTGTTGGGCGCGGCGGCCTTGAACGAGGCGGTGGTGATCTCGCTGTGCATCACCGGGAACTGGTAGGCGGCCAACCGGTCGAGGTCGCGGGCGAGCTGGTAGATGGCGTTGGTCTTGCCGGGCCGGCTCGAGTGGCCGCCAGGATTGGTGACGGTGATCTGGAAGTCGGCATAGGTCTTCTCGGCCGCCTGCAGGCCGTAGAACACCGGCGTTCCGTCCTCGGCGAGCTGGCCGCCGCCGGCGTCGCCGTTCAGCACCAGCTCGGCGTCCTTCAGGTCGCCCGCGAACTTGCGCGCCGTCCGCTGCAGGGTCTCCTCGTCGCCGGAAAGCGCCAGAACCACGTCGCGGCCGGGCTTCCAGCCCTCGCGCTTCAGCTTCGAGAGCACCGCGACCACGATGGAGACGTCGAACTTGTCGTCCACGGCGCCGCGGCCGAAGACGTAGCCGTCCTCCACCACAGGCGTGAACGGGTCGCGCGTCCAGTCGGCGGGCTTGGCCTCGACCACGTCCATATGGTCGATGATCACGATCGGCTTCCTGGTCCGGTCCGTCCCGGCGTAGCGGGCGACCAGGATGGCGCTGCCGGCCACCGGTTCGATCTTCACCTCGTCGGGCTTGAAGCCGGCCTTCACCAGCACGCTCTTCAGATAGGCCGCGTAGCGCGGGACCTGGTCGCCCGGGATCACGGTGCGAAAGGCGATGCCCTTCTTCAGTAGGTCGAGCGCCTGGTCGTGGAGCGACGTCTCGGATTTGGGCGGCGCGGCGGGGGCGGCCAGGGCAGGGGACGCGAGCGCGGCGGCCAATGCGGCGAGGCCGAGGAGGGAGCGGGTTTTCAAGGCGAATAAATCCACTGAACGGCGAGGTCGCCAGACCCTAGCCGTGGGCGCCGGGCGAAGCGAGGCCCCTCAGCCCTCCAGCGGGAAGCCCGCCTCGCGCCAGGCCTTCATGCCGCCGTCGAGCGCGGCCGCGCGCCCATAGCCCAGCTCGCGCAGCGTGGCGGCCGCCAGCGTCGAGATCTTGCCGAACTCGCAGCAGGTGAGGATGCGGACCGTGGGGTCCGGCAGCTCGGTGTCGACCCGCAGTTCGAGCTGGCCGCGCGGCAGGTGGACGGCGCCCGGCACATGGCCGGCGTCGAAGGCGTCCTTCTCGCGGATGTCGAGGATGACCAGGTCGCGCCGGTTGCCGCCCAACCGCTCATGGAGCTCTGCCAGCGACATGAAGGGGATCTTGGCCGCGGCCTCGGAGAGCAGCTGCGCCACCGTCTTGCCGCCGCTCATATTGGTCCTGAGCGCCTCGGTCAGATGGGTGGGCGCGGCCAGGTCCAGCGCCTGCATCATGGCCACGAACTCGGCGCGGTCGGTCTTCTGCAGGCGCGGATTGTCGGCGATCTCCGCGCCGATAGTGGAGTGCGAACGGCCCTTGTACTCGTGCGCCGGGAAGACCAGCGTCTCGGCCGGCAGCGTCAGCAGGCGCCCGAACAGGCTCTCGAACAGCTCGTGCGGATCGCCGGTCGGCAGGTCCGTGCGCCCGGTGCCGCCGATCAGCAGGGCGTCGCCGGTGAACACCCGGTCGTCCATCACCAGGCTCATGGAATCCCGCGTGTGGCCGGGGGTGTGAAGCGCCTTCAGCCGCAGCTGGCCCACGATCAGCATGTCGCCGTCGTCGAGCCGCAGGTCCGCGTAGGGGGCCGGCGCCAGGCGGTGCATGACCACGGGGGCCGCCAGCGCCTTGCCCAACTCGTGGCTCGCCGAGAAGTGGTCGGCGTGGGTGTGGGTGTCGATGACATATTTGACGGTCAGCCCGTGCTGCGCGCAGAGGCCGCGGTAGTGGTCGATCTGGCTGAGCTCCGGGTCGATCAGCGCCGCGGCGCAGGTGGCCTCGCAGCCGACCAGATAGGATTGGCATCCGCCCGTGGCGACCTGTTCGAAGATCATCTAGGTCCCCCGACCGTCAGCTTCCCGACCTATGTCCGGCGCAGGGGACTTGGCAAGTCCTAGCCGTCGAGCAACGCCCGCGCCCGCCTGAACACCGCCTCGAACATCGCCGGCGTCAGGCGCCCGGTGTTCGTGTTGAGCCGCGAGCAGTGATAGCTGTTCAGCACCACATAGGGACCGGCGCGGAACTCCGAGCCGTGGCCAGGAGGGCCGTCGGAGGCCTTCAGGCCCAGCGCCCTCAGCACGTTGCGCCGCGCCACGTCGCCCAGGGTCACGATCACCTTCAGCCGGGGCAGGGCGGCGATACGGCTGGCCAGGAACGGCCGGCAGTTGGCCTCCTCCGAGGTCTCCGGCTTGTTGCCCGGCGGGGCGCAGCGGACCGCGTTGGTGATCATGCAGTCGACCAGGGTGAGGTAGTCTTCGCCGTCCGGGTCATAGGTCCCGTGGGCGAACCCGGTCTTGCCGAGCGTCGCATAGAGCAGCCAGCCGGCGTGGTCGCCGGTGAACGGCCGACCGGTGCGGTTCGCGCCGGTGCGGCCAGGAGCGAGGCCGGTCACCAGCAGGCGTGCGCCCAGGTCGCCCCACGAGGGCGCCGGGCCGTTGAACCAGTCGGGATGAGCCCGCGCGTTCTCGGCGCGATAGGCCACCAGTCTCGGGCACAGCGGGCAGCCGCGCGGCGGCTCGGGGCCAAGCGCCGGACCGATCGAGGCCAGATCAGGCCTCGGCATCGGCCTCCGGCTCCTCCTCGTGGTGGCGCTCGGAGCGGCTTTCCTGGATGAACCTTGGCAGGCGCGAAGGCCGGCCGATGATGTCGGAGAGGTCGGCCAGGTCCACGAAGTTGTCGGCCTGGCGGCGCAGGTCGTCGGAGGCCATCGGCGGCTGCGATTTCACGGTCGAGACGACGGTCACCCGCGCGCCCCGCCGCTGGACGGCCTCCACCAGGGCGCGGAAGTCGCCGTCGCCGGAGAACAGCACCAGATGGTCGGCCGAGGCGGCGGCCATCTCCATCATGTCGACGGCGATCTCGACGTCCATGTCGCCGCGCCAGCGCTTGCGGCCCTGGCTGTCGGTGTACTGGCGGGCGGCCTTGGTCACCAGCGAGTAGCCGTTGTAGTCCAGCCAATCGACCAGCGGCCGGATCGGCGAGTACTCCTCGTCCTCGACAAGGGCGGTGTAGTAGTAGGCGCGGATCAGGACGCCGCGTTTGCGGAACTCCTCGAGGAGCTTGCGGTAGTCGATGTCGAAGCCCAGGCCCTTGGCCGCCGAATAGAGGTTGGCCCCGTCGATGAAGAGCGCCAGCCGGTCCGTGGGGTAGAAGGTCATCGTCTCAAAATTCCCAAATCAAAATATCCCGGAGGTCGGCCCCGCGGGCGGTGACGACGCCGTCGTCGTGGCCCTGGGCGGCAACCTCGCCGGCAATTTCACGTCGTCCGAAGCGCTACTGGAGGCGGCTCTGGCGCGGTTCCCTCAGGCCGGATTGCCTGTCTTGGCCAGGTCGCGCTGGTGGCGGTCCGCCGCCTGGCCCGACGCGAACGGAAACGAATATCGCAATGGGATCGCCATTGTCGAGACGAACGCCCCTCCCGAGGCGGTTCTGGAGGCGCTTTTTGCCATCGAGCGGTCGTTTGGCAGGATACGCGGGGCGCCCAACGCGCCGCGCACCCTCGATCTTGACCTGATCGCCTATGGCCGGCGGCTCAACGACGGTCCGGGGCTGATCCTACCCCATCCCCGCGCCCACGAGCGCCTGTTCGTCATGGGGCCCCTGGCCGAGATCGCGCCGGATTGGCGGCATCCGGCGATCGGCAGGACGGCGGCTGAGCTGGCGCGCGAGGCGAGCGTCGGACGGGACGCGACGCCGGTCTAGGCGATCCGGCGCGCGGCGGCGCGTTTGCGGTCGTCGCGGGCGATCTGCAGGCCGCGGGGGCTGGGCGCCAGCGTCCAGCGGCCCGGGTCGCCGAGGTCCGGGTCGAGCTTCGAGCCGATGAAGGCGCCTTCCATGACCAGGTTGGCGGCGATCCCGGCCGGCACGATCTCGGCGGTCTGGGTGATCATGCGCGCGGCGACGATGGCTGCGGCGATCGGCCAGTGCGCCTCGTTCAGCGTCGGCTCGTCGGCCACTTCCATCGGCATGGGCGCGATCATCACCTTGCGCGCCGTGGGCCAGAACACCCGCAGGAGGTCCTGCGGCCGGCCCAGCGGAACCCGGCCCTCGCCGGCCTCCATCTGCCCGAACTCGCCCTCCGTGGCGCTCTTGGCGATGCGGCGCTCCATCTCCCAATAGTCGGCGAACTCCGTCCGCTTCGCGCCTGCGGCGCCGGCGGCCTGGATCACGAACCGTTGCAGCGGGAAGCCGTGTCCGTAGCCCAGGAGGAGGGCGGCGTTGATCCAGCGCCCGGCCAGGAACCGCCGCCCGTCCTTGGTCTTGCGCAGCATCAGGCTTTCCGGGGCCACCAGGTCGCGGCGTGTGGTCAGGAGTTCGCCCTGTTCCAGGGCCGCGTTCTGCGCCGCGAAGCCCACCAGCGCGCCGGCCGCCACCAGCAGCGTCTGGGCGTGGTCACCCTTCGCGGGGAGCTTCGACAGCAGCAGCTGGCGCAACGCCGCCGTCACCAGATTGGCGCGGTTGACGGACTCCGGCTCCCAGGGGAACCGCTCCTGGCGAGGGGCGGGCGCTGGGGCGGCGGCGGGCGCGAGCGACGACATGGGAGGCTCCGGCGGAATAACCGCGCCATAATGCCGGCCATCTATTGAAGCTTTGCAACCTATTGTGGTGAATGATGCTTAATCGCCGCCCGGGAGCGGAGCCTGCGGCCTTTGCGGCGTTGCACAATGAGCAGCGAACCTCTATTTTCACTGGTTCTCTCCCCGTTCCGAGGAATCCATGGCTCGCGTCACTGTCGAAGACTGCATCGAAAAGGTGCCCAACCGCTTCAATCTCGTGCTGCTGGCGGCGCATCGGGCCCGCGCCATCTCGGCGGGCGCCCAGATCCTGGTCGATCGCGACAACGACAAGAACCCGGTCGTCTCGCTGCGCGAGATCGCCGATGACGTGGTCGACGCCGAGGAACTGCGTGAGACCCTGATCGGCACCCTGCAACGGGTGGACGAGCGTTCGGAAGCCGAGGAAGAGGCCGAAACCCTCGCCCTCTTGGCCGACCCGACCCACATGCAGATGAGCGAGCTTGAACTGGTTCGCGCCCTGCAGAGCGACCGCGATGGCGGTCAGGAGGAGCGGTACTGAGCCCGGAAGGCGCAGAACCACTCACCGCCAAGGCGGCGTCTGACCCCGCCGCCCCGCTGAAGGACGCCCCCGTCCTGGCCAAGGGGATCGCGGCTCCCGCCAAGGGGCCGGCCCCGCGTCCGAAGATGCTCCGCCAGTTCGAGCTGATCGAGAAGGTCCGCTCCTACGACCCCACCGCCGACGAGGCGCTGCTCAACCGCGCCTATGTCTACGCCATGCGGATGCATGGGGCCCAGAAGCGCGCCTCGGGCGATCCCTATTTCGCCCACCCGATCGAGGTGGCGGGGATCCTCACCGACTATCGGCTCGACACCGCGACCATCGTCACCGCCCTGCTGCACGACGTGATCGAAGACACCCCGGTCACCCGCGGCGAGATCGACGAACTGTTCGGCGCCGAGATCGGCGAGCTGGTGGAGGGAGTGACCAAGCTCTCCAAGCTGGAACTCTCCTCCGAGCACCTCCGCCAGGCCGAGAACCTGCGCAAGTTCATCCTGGCGATCAGCCGCGACGTCCGCGTCCTGATGGTCAAGCTGGCCGACCGGCTGCACAACATGCGCACGCTGCAGCACATCGCCAGCCCCGCCAAGCGCGAGCGGATCGCCCGCGAGACCCTGGACATCTACGCCCCGCTCGCCCGCTCGATCGGCGTCCACCGGATCTGCACGGAGCTGGAGGAGCTGGCCTTCGAGCACCTGAACCCGGTGGCCCGCGACGCCATCGGCCGCCGGCTCGAGACCTTGCGCCACGACCAGGGCGGCGCGGTCTCGCTGGTCTCCGGTGAAATCGCCGCCAGGCTGGAGGCCGCCGCCGTGCCGGCCCGGGTCTTCGGCCGCGAGAAGAACGCCTATTCGATCTGGCGCAAGCTGCAGCGCAAATCGATCGGCTTTTCGCAGCTTTCCGACATCTACGCCTTCCGGGTGATCGTCGACACGGAGGAGGACTGCTACCGGGCGCTGGGCGTCATCCATCGCGCCTGGCCCTCGGTGCCCGAGCGGTTCAAGGACTTCATCTCCACGCCCAAGCGCAACAACTACCGCTCGGTGCACACCACCGTGGTCGGCCCCCGCGGCATGCGGATCGAGATGCAGATCCGCACCGAGGCCATGGACCGGGTGGCGGAGGAGGGCGTGGCCGCCCACTGGCGCTACAAGGACCAGACCTACGGCTTCGACGCCGAGCACCAGGCCGCCGCCGGCGGCCGCGACCCGCTGGTCAACCTGCGCCACCTCGTCCAGGTGCTGGAACACGGCGGCGACGCCGAAGAGCTGGTGGAGCACGCCAAGCTCGAGATGTTCCTCGATCAGGCCTTCGTCTTCACGCCCAAGGGCCGGCTGGTCAGCCTGCCGACCGGGGCCATGCCGCTCGACTTCGCCTACGCCGTGCACACCGACGTCGGCGACACCACCATCGGGGTGAAGATCAACGGCGAGCTGAAGCCGCTGCGCACCGTGCTGCAGAACGGCGACGTGGTGGAGGTGATCCGCGGCGGCAAGCCCGTGGTGCCGCCCGACTGGCGCTCGATCACCGTCACCGGCCGGGCCCGCTCGGCGATCCGCCGCCACATCCGCCAGACGGAGAAGGAAGAGTTCACGAGACTTGGCCGCGCCACCGTCGACCAGACCTTCGAGGCGGCCGGCAAGTCGCGCAAGGACGTCTCGCTGCGGCCCGCCCTCGACCGCTTCGCTGTCGCCACCGAGGAGGAGCTGTTCGACGCCGTCGGCCGCGGCCGCGTCTCGCCGCCGCAGGTGCTTGAGGCGCTGTTCCCGGGCCTGAAGGCCGACGAACGCAAGGCCGCCGCCGCCCGCCATCGCATCGAGGACGGCAAGTCGGCCAAGCTCTACGTCCGCGGCGGCGGCCTGACGCCGGGCGTCAGCATCCATTTCGACGAGCACTGCTCGCCGGTGCCCGGCGACCGGATCGTCGGCATCGTCGAGGAGGGCGGCAAGGGCCTCACCGTCCACACCATCGACTGCGAGCGGCTGGCGAGCTTCGAAGACCATGAGGAAGTCTGGCGAGACCTGCAGTGGACGCCGGAGGCCGAGCGCAACTCCGTCGCCCGCGCCAAGCTGATCGCCACCATCCGTAATTCGCCCGGCGTGCTGGGCCAGGTCTGCACCATCATCGGCGAGGCCGGCGGCAACATCGTCCAGCTGCGCATGCACCATCGCCAGGCCGATTTCTTCGACGTGGACATCGACGTCGACGTTCATGACGCCAAGCACCTGACCCATATCGCCGCGGCCCTGCGCGCCAACCCCAGCGTCGAGACCGTGGATAGGCGGAAGGACTAGGTCCGCCGCGACGCCAGGGCCCGCGAGGCGGCCTGCTGCTCGGCGATCGCCTGCCGGGTTTCCGCCACCAGCCGCGCGACGATCGGATCGGTCTGGACCGCCCGCCAGTAGCCGGCGAGCCGCGGCAGTCGCAGAAGCGGATCGGGCGTTCCGAAGAGATCGGGGATCCATTCGCTGGCCAGCACCAGCTGCGGCGCGATCGCGCCATCGGCCTGGCTCAGCGCGCCGCCCACGGCATATCCGTCCTCGCCGACATAGGCCTCCAGATAGGCCAGGGCGTCGGCGAGCCTGTCGACCGCGGCCGCCACCACCGCCGGCTCCCAATGCCGCCGTGACCGGCCAGACAGGCTGAACAGCGGGACCATGGCCATGACCACGTAGAAGTCGCAGATGCGGCTGAGCAGCCGCATGCGGGCGCGCGCCCACAGGTCGGTGGGCCGCAGGCTCGGCTCCGGATAGGCGTCTTCGAGATATTCGCAGATCACCTCCGACTCCGGCAGCGCCCGGCCGTCGTCCAGCACCAGGGTCGGGACGCGGCCGATCGGATTGATCCGCAGGTACTCGCCCTTGCTCTCGGTCGAGGCGTGGAAGCCGGGCGGCTCGACGATCTCCGCCTCGATCCCTTTTGCGTAGAGCAGCAGCCGCACTCGCGTCGGGAACGGCGAGGCGTAGGTCTGGTAGAGCTTCATCATCGGGCTCCTAGGCCTGGATCGTGACGGATCGCGGCGCCAACGCGGCGCTGAGCGGTTTCCACAGGACGACGATGATCAGACCTGCCACGCCAGCCGCGCCCGCGTGCAGCAGCCAGAAGGCGGGCGTGCTCATCTTCTCGTAGAACTGGCCCACCCAGCCCACCAGCAGGGAGCCAGCGAACACCGACAGGAAATAGATGCCGATCATCAGCGAATTGATCGCCGGCGGCGCGGCCCGGCTGAAGAGCGCCATGCCGATCGGATAGACGAACAGGTAGCCGGTCTGGACGATCAGGTGGAAGCCCAGCGCCCACACGAGCGGCACCTTGCCCGCCCCGGTCACGGCGACGCCCAGCGCCAGCAATCCATAGGCCGTAACGGCCATGCCGCAGCCCAGGGCCATCTTGCCGAGCGCGCTGGGCTCGGCGCCGCGCCGCGCCTGGGCGGTCCAGAGCGCGATCAAAACGGGCGCGAGCGTGATGCCGACGAGGGCGCTCACCGCCTGCAGCCAGGTGGTCGGCAGGGTGAAGGATCCGACCTGCCGGTTCAGGTGCGCCTTGGCCCAGATCATATAGGCGTTCAGCACCTCGCCGTTGGCGATCCAGAAGAGCGCGACCACCACCAGCAGCACGCCCATGGCCGCGAGAGCCGGAGCGTCCTCGCGCGTCAGTCGCGCCGCGTCGGCGCGCCGCTCGCCCCGCGGCGGCAGGGTGTCGGGCGGCATGCGGCTGTAACCCGCCAGATAGATCGCCAGGCTCACCAGCATGCCGACCCCGGCGGCCCCGAACCCCCAGTGCCAGCCGACGGTCTCGCCCAGGGTCCCGCAGACCAGCGGCGCGCTGAACACCCCGACGTTGGCGGCCATGTAGAAGACCTGGAAGGCGTCCTGCCGCCGGCGGTCCGCGCCGCGATAGAGGTTGCCCACCTGGGCGGAGATATTGCCCTTCAAGAGGCCGCAGCCCAGCATCAGCAGCGCCAGCGCCAGCAGGAACGGCGCCTCGAACGCCATCAGGAAATGGCCCGCCGCCATCATCGCGCCGCCGACCAGGACCGCTCGCTTCTGGCCCAGCACCCGGTCGCCGAGGATGCCGCCGAATACCGGGGTGAAGGAGCAGAACCCCGCGTAGAGCCCGAAGACCTCCGAGCTGACCGCCTGCGGGCTCATCGGGCCGAACACCGCCTGCAGACCGGCCCGGAACGCCCCGAAGCCGGCCACATGCTCGACGTGCCCGGGATGCAGCAGCTGGCTCGTCATATAGAGCACCAGCAGCGCCTGCATGCCGTAGAAGGAGAACCGCTCGAAGGCCTCCATGAACGCCAGGTAGCCCAGGCCCGCGGGATGGCCGAAGAAGGCGCGCTCCGCCTCGCTCGGGCCGGCGGGAACGAGGGTGTCGGCGGCTGCGGCCATGGGCGCAGGCTTTCAGGCCGCGCCGCCGCGGGCAAGGCCCGATTCCGCGGCGGTCAGGGCCGCCGATAGAGGGAAAGCTCAGCGCCCTTGTAGGTCTGGATCCACGGCCCGCCGGGCGGCGCCTCCGGACCTGCCGCCACGACCGCCTTCACGTCGGTCAGGATGCCGAGCGGCAGCTGGCCGGGCGGCCCGAGTAAGACCCGCGGCCGGGCGTCTAGGCGCAGGAATCCCAGGTGGCCGTCGTTCTCGTCCGGCGCCAGCAGGACGATCTCCCCGGTGACCGGCAGCTGCGGCTGCAGGGCGCGGATGTCGCGCTCCAATGCGTCGCGCTGCGCCGCCATCGGCCCGACCCAGACATGGTCGAGCCAGGTGGAGAGCGCCCCCAGGGCGAGGATCAGCCCGAGGCCCGCCTGCAGCGGCCGGATCTGCAGCGCCATCGCGGCCGCGGCCGCCAGGCTGGCCGCCACCGCCAGCGCCCGATAGGGGAAGGCGAAATAGACCGGCGCGCGCACCGGGTCCGGATGGAAGAAGGCGGTCAGGATGCTGGCGTCCCACGGGAACAGCACGATCCCGGCCTGAAAGCTCACGATCAGGCCCGCGAGGCCCGCCAGGGCCACGGCCGCGCAGGCCAGCCGCACCCGGGGCGTCATAGGCTGCGCCAGGGCCGGCGCGGCGGCCAGCCAGATCATCGGCGCGAGGAACTCGAAATAGCGGCCCCACAGCCGCTCGGTCTCGCCGTGGGTGGACGAGATCTTCATCGCAAAGATCGCGACCATAGCGAGGGTGGCGAGCAGCGACAGCACCAGCAGGACGAACACCAGGTCGCGTCCGTTCGCCTCGAACGGACCCCGCGCCTTGCGCCGGCGGCTCCAGAGGTCGGTCAGGCCGGCGACGATCGGCGGACCGGCCAGCAGCGCCATGGCCGAGATCATCGAGTCCAGGGTGAGCAGGCCGAAGCGCAGGGCGCCGGGCGGCATTTGCGAGGCCAGCTGGCCGCCGTAGAGGTCCCCGACGAAGAAGGCCAGCGGATGGGCGGCCGGGGCCTCGGCGGCGATCTGGATCAGGTTGCCGGCGACGAAGAAGGCGACGCCAAAGATCAGGGCGCGCAGCGGCAGCCGGCGCCACTGACCGCTCGCCGCCGCCTCCAGGATCGCCAGGACCGCGAGGGCCGCGATGCTGGCCATCCCGTTGGGCTTCACCAGCACCAGCGTCGCGCCGAGCAGGCCGGCCAGCAGCGCGTGGGCCGATGGGCGCGACCGGTACCAGCGCCCCGTGGCGACGCAGAACATCGCCAGCACGCCGACGAACAGGCCCTCAGCCAGGTTGGAGAAGGCGAAGCGATAGTAGGGAAAGCCGACTGCGATCAGCAGCAGGGCGAACTGATCGCCGCGCGGCAGCCGCGCCGCGCTCGCCCGCCAGAGCAGGAGGAGGCCGCCGAGATAGGCCGCCGCGTTCACCAGCCGGTCGCCGACGATGAACGGCGCGCCCAGCCGGTAGACGGCGCGGATGACGCTCAGGTGCACGCCGTTGTTCAGCGGCGCGACCGCGGGGTTCAACGCCACCACCGGGTCGGGATAGATCGCCCGGATCAGGTAGGCGGCCTCGTCCGCCGCATAGATCGGCAACGGCATGAGGAGCCGGCTCGCATAGAAGCCGAGGATCGCCAGCGCCACACACGCCGCCGCCGCCAGCCACAGGCGCTCAAGCCAGATGCGGTGCGCCATCAGCCCGTCATCAGCCTTTCGGGGATTGGTGGGCCAGCACGTACTCGACGCCGCGCACCACGGCGTCGCCGTAGGTCCGGCCGAGGATCGTGGTGTGCGAGGCGCCGTCGACGGCCTCGAAATAGCCGGCCTTCGACGCCCGTTCCGGGACCCGCCGGGCCTCGTTCCAGCCGGGTCCGAGGCCGCGGCCGCCGGCCACGATCACCGCCACGGGCCAGCGCGGATCGTAGGGCGGCGCGAGCCTGGCCTCCGCGGCGCTCCGCGGCCAGTTGACCACCTCGTTGGCGGCCGTGCGCGCATGGCGTCCGGAGACATAGGCGTGGCGCTTCTCCGCGCTTCCCTGCGGCGGCAGGCCGATGCGGTCGCCGGCCTTCCAGTAGAGGGGCAGGGTCGTGCCGACCGAGGCCGACACCGCAGCGACGCGGGAGATCGCCGTGAAAGCACTCAGGAACTTCAGCGTGCCGGGATTGTCGATCTGCTCGGGTGTCGTGGCCTCGATCAGCACCAGGCCGGCGACCTTGTCCGGGTCGCGCCCGGCGAAGAGGCGGGTGTTAAGGCCCGCCATGGAATGGCCCATCAGGATGAAGGGCCCGCGCTCGCCCGAGGCGGCGATCAGCTTCTCCAGGTCGCTCACGATGGCGTCGCTGTCGCGCGGCTGGGGTCCGGGATCGGACCAGCCCATGCCGGCCCGGTCATAGGCGCAGGAGCGGATGCCCTTGGCGGTCAGCTTCTCCTGAATGGCCGCGAAGTCGGCGGCGAGGCCGAAAGCCCCGGCCTCCATCCAGACTGTCGGCGTATCGCCGGGCGCGGGGCCGGCGCAGACCAGCCTCAGCTTGCGCCCGCCGATGTCCACATAGGTCCCCGACGGCGTGAACGGCCCGGCCGTCGCCACCATCAGAGCGCCCGCCGCGACCCAGGCGACGACAACCAGAACCAGGCCGATGAGCATCCTGCGCATGTCGGCACCTAAGGGTGAGCCGCGCAAGGCTGCAACAGCCGGCGCGATCCGAAGCCCATATCTTTCGAGAGGGCCGAAAGAAGGTTATCCAGCGAATATGAACACTGATGACGTCCTCGACGAGTTCCGCGGCGCCGGCGCGTTGCGCGAAGGCCACTTCATCCTGGCGTCGGGCCGGCACAGCCCGATGTTCCTGCAGAAGAATCTGGTCTTCCAGTTTCCGGACCGCACCGCGCGCCTCTGCAAGGCGCTGGCCGAGAAGATCGAGGCGCAGTTCGGCAAGCCCGACGTCATCGTCTCCCCGGCGGTGGGCGCGATCATCCCGGGCTACGAGACCGCCCGCTGGATGGGCGTGCCGGCGATGTACGTCGAGCGCGAGGAGGGCGCCTTCAGGCTGCGCCGCGCCTTCAAGATCGCGCCCGGCGCCAAGGTTGTGGTCATCGAGGACGTGATCACCACCGGCGGCTCGTTCCGTGAGGCGATCGAGCCGATCGAGGCGGCGGGCGGCGTGGTGCTCTGCTGCGCCTGCATCGTCGACCGCTCCGGCGGCCGCGCCGATGTGGGCTTCCCGCTGGTGGCGCTCGCGACGCTGGACGTCCCGTCCTATCCCGCCGACCAACTGCCGCCCGAGCTCGCCGCCCTGCCGGCCGAGGAGCCGGGCTCGAAGAGGCTGCGCGCATGACCAAGCTCCGCCTGGGCGTCAACATCGACCATGTGGCCACCGTGCGGAACGCGCGCGGCGAGGGCTATCCGGACCCCGTGCGGGCCGCCGAGATGGCGCTGGCGGCCGGAGCCGACGGCATCACCGCCCATCTGCGCGAGGATCGCCGGCACATCTCCGACGCCGACATCGACGCGCTGGCCGTCACCTGCCGCCGCCGGGGCCGCCCGCTCAACTTCGAGATGGCGGTGACGCCGGAGATGGAGGCCATCGCCCTGGCCCACCTGCCACATGCCGCCTGCCTGGTGCCTGAGCGCCGCGAGGAAGTGACCACCGAGGGCGGTCTCGACGTGGTCAGGGGTCACAACGCCATCGCCCCGGTGGTCCGCCGCCTGGCCGACGCCGGCATCCGGGTCTCCTGCTTCATCGACGCCGACCTGGTGCAGGTCGCCGCCGCGGCCGACGCCGGGTCCCAAGTGGTGGAACTGCACGTCGGCGCCTATTGCCAGGCTGTGCGCGACCGGCTGCCGAGCGCCCAGCGCCTGCTCGACAAGATCCGCGCGGCGGCCGCCGAGGCTCAGCGCCTGGGCCTGGAGGTCCACCTGGGCCACGGGATCGACTACGAGACCGTCAAGCCGCTGGCCGCCATCCCCGAGGTGATGGAACTCAACATCGGCCACTTCCTGATCGGCGAGGCGATCTTCATCGGCCTGGGCCCGGCCATCCAGCGCATGCGCGCCCTGATGGACGAAGCCCGCGCCGAAAGGGCTGCATGATCATCGGTCTCGGATCCGACCTCTCGGACATCCGCCGCATCGAAAAGACCCTGGAGCGCTTCGGCGACCGGTTCATCGAGCGCATCTTCACCGACATCGAGCGCGCCCGATCGGAGCGCAAGGCCGACCGCGCCGCCAGCTACGCCAAGCGCTTCGCCGCCAAGGAGGCCTGCGCCAAGGCGCTCGGCACCGGCATGCGCCGGGGCGTCTTCTGGCGTGACATGGGGGTGGTCAACCTGCGCTCGGGCCAGCCGACCATGGCGCTGACCGGCGGCGCCCAGGCGCGGCTCCTGGAGATCATGCCGCCCGGGCACAGGCCCGCCATCCACCTCAGCCTTACCGACGACCACCCCTACGCCCAGGCGTTCGTGATCATCGAGGCGCTACCGGCGGACTAGAGCGCGGCGGTCTTGATCGCCCTGGCGACCGCCGGGAAGCTGTCGGCGGCCTTGATCAGCAGGCCCAGGCCGGAGATTCCCAACAGGATGAAGGTCACCCGCCGGAAGTTGACGTCCGAGAGCGACCTGTAGAGCTTCACCCCCATCAGGGTGCAGGGCAGGACCACCGGAACCGTGATCGCCACCAGCAGCCAGTAGGTCCTGCCGAAGGTCTCCGGCCGCTGCAGCGCCAGGAGCGAGATCGACAGGATCTGCAGGACGAAGATGTAGGGCTGGACGATGGCCCGCGATTCCTTCTTCGGAAGATGGCGCAGCCCGCTCCAGACCACCACCGGCGCGCCCGGGAAGGCGGTGAACCCGCCGATCACCCCGCCCGACATGCCGACGAGGGAAGAGCTCAGCCAGCTCCCCTGCACCGTCGCGTGCGCCGTGTGCGGCCGGAGCAGCGAATAGCCGGCGTAGACCACCAGGAAGGCGCCGAACACCATCATCAGGTCGGAGGTCGGCAATGAGCCGAGGATCGCGATCCCCACCGGCACGCCGAGCAGTCCGCCCAGCAGATAGGGCGCGGGTCCGTCGGGCCACCAGTGCTTGATCGGCTTCATGTCGGCCTTCAGCTGGCGCAGCGACATGATCTGGTTGGCCGCCGAGAGCGTCATCAGGAGCGGCACGCCCAGCTTCGGCGGGAGCAGGATCAGGCACAGCGCCCCGATCGCCGAGAAGCCGAAGCCCGAGAGGCCGCTCATCAGCGCGGAGGCCGCAAGTATCGCAACGAGCAAAACGATTGTGACCGGCGAAAAACCGTCAATAAGCAAAATACTGTCCTCTGGAGTTCACACCGCGTCCGAAGCCGGGAGCCCCGGGCGTCACGTCCAGACCTTGTCCAGCGCCCCGCAGAAGGCCTTCATGTCCTCCATCGACCCCACCGTGACGCGGCTGGTGTTGGGCCAGATCGGCCAGGAGCGGCCGATCTCCACGTCCTGGGTGCGGAAGGCCGCCAGCATCTTGGGCGCGGGCACGGTCTTCCATTCGATCATGAACATGTTGGCGTCGGTTGGGACGACGCTGAGCCCGCGCTTCTTCACATGCTCGATCGACATGGCGCGGGCCTCCTGCATCTCCTTGCGCCGCGCGGCGATCAGCGGGGCGGCCGTCAGGCTGGCGGTGCCGCAGACCAGCGTCGGCAGGGGCAGGGCGCCCGACTGCATGCCGCCGTCGTAGCGCATCATCTTGTCGAGGATGTCGGGCCTGGCCATCGTGTAGCCGAGGCGCATGCCGGCCATGCCGAAGATCTTGGAGAAGGTCCGCATGACGATGACGTCCTTGCCCGCCGTCGCCATGAAGGAGCAGGTCGGGACGCCCGCGAAGTGGGTGTAGGCTTCGTCGATCAGCACGAGCGAACCGGCCGGCTTGTTGGCCACCAGCCACTCGATGTCGGCCACTGGCGTCACCGTGCCGGTCGGGTTGTTCGGCGTGCAGATGTAGTAGAGCCCGGCGTTGGGGTCGGCCGCCAGCATCGCCTTCACGTCATGGGTGTAGTCGGCCTTCAGCGGCACGCGCTTGACCGGGACGCCCAGCCACTCCGCGGTGCGGCCGGCGAGCTCGAAGGTCGGGTCGGCGGTGACCAGGCCGCGGGTCGGCGAGGTGAAGGTGACCACCGAGCGGGACAGGGGATCGCTCGAGCCCGGCCAGGGGGCGACATGGTCCTCGGGCACGCCCTCGACCTTGCTCACCGCCTTGATGAAGTCGCCGCGCTCATCCCTCGGGGAATAGCGATTGCCGTAGGGGATCATCGCCGCCGCGGCCGCCTGGCCCGGAGCCAGCGGCCCGGTCCAGCATTCGTTGGCGCCGATCCGGAATTTCGCCGAGGGCGCGGCGTCGGGCTTGCCGCCCGAGGCCCAGGCGGGCCGGCCGGCGGTGGCGGCCAGGCCCGCGCCGAACACCGCGGCGATGCCCATGAGGTGGCGGCGGGAATATCCCCGGACCAACAGGTCGTCCTTGGTCTCTTCGTTCAGCGTGTCGATCATTCCGTCATCTCGCTCTGCTGGTGCGCTTCACTGACGATGGGTGGGTTGGCCGGCCGCGGCGAAGCGGTTGGCATGCGAATCTTCTACGCGCTTCGCGGCGCCCGTCTCGGGTGGTCAGGCGACGAAGGTCGGAAGAGGCGGATTTGCCCACGGCGCCGCTCAGAATCTCATCAGCCGGCGGAGGGGGCGCCTCTCCCGGAACAGTTGACGGGTCCGTCAAATTGCCCCGCCGGCGCCCCCGCCGCCCGACCTCAGAACGTGACGACGACCTTGGCGTAGTAGTAGCCGCCGTTGATCCCGAAGGGAGAGAAGCCCATCGGGGCGTCATAGACGTTGCTGCCGTCCGCCAGGCCGCCGGTGGGCGGAAACTGGATGACGTTCGGCGTCTTCTGGTCGAACAGGTTGTTCGCTCCGGCCGAGAGCCGCACCGCGTTCGTGATCTGGAAGGAAACGTCCAGGTCGGTGATCCCCTTCACGCCGATCTTGTCGGTGAAATTCGGAGGCGCGCCGGTCCCGTCGGGACTGACGATCTCCGAGGACTCGCCGTAGATCGTCTCGCGCAGGCTGACCGCCCAGCGGTCCTTCACCCAGACGCCGCCCAGGCTGACCTTCTCGCGGGGCGAGGCGGTCGTCAGGTCGCTGATGGCGGTGGGCGACAGCAGGGCGCCCTGGGCCGCCAGCGGGGCCGGCGTCGGGGTCTGCTTGGTTATGGTGGTCTTGTTGTAGTTGGCCGCCAGCGTCCAATCGATGCGGCCCCAGGCGTCGAGGTCGGTGCTGTAGGCCGCTGTCAGGTCGACGCCTTGGGTGCGGGTGTCGGCGCCGTTGGCGAACAGGCTCACCCCCACGAAGGTCACCGTCGGATCGAGCACGTTGCCGTGCGCGACGATGGCGTTCAGCACCGCCTGCGAGATCACCGTGGCGCCGTTCTGGCCGAGGTAGAGGCCGGAGCCGATGATCCGGCTGCGGATCTCGATCTGGTAGGCGTCGAGTGTCACCGTCGCCTTTTCGATCGGATGGGCCACGAAGCCGACGCTGTAGTTCGTCGACTTCTCCGGTTTAAGCGGCGAGAAGCCGAGCAGAGCGGCGGCCGGCGAGTTGGGCGGAAGCTGCACCACCGCCGAGGTTGGGGACACGTTGGTGGCCGAATAGAACTCTTCAGCCAGCGTCGGCGCCCGGAAGCCGCTGGCGACGGTGCCGCGAAGCGCGAACATCGGACTGAAGTCGTAGCGCGCCGTGAGCTTGCCCACGGTCGTGTCGCCGAAGTCGTTGAAATGCTCGTAGCGCACCGCCGCGTCGAGCTTCAGGGCCTCCACCGGCGAGGCGGCGATGTCGATGTAGCCGGCGTAGTTGTTGCGCGTGTGCTTGCCCCCGTCGCTTCGCAGGAAGCCGGGATAGGACTGGCCGCCTTCCTTGTAGGTCGAGGCCGGATCGCCGGGCGTGATCTCATAGCTCTCGTTGCGCTGCTCGATCCCGAAGGCGACGTTCAGCGGCGTGGCCATGCCCACGTCGAAGCCGCGGGTGATATCGAGGTTGTTGGTCCATTGGGTCGTGGTGAAGGCGCCGTCGTGGAACTCGGTCGGCGTCGTATGGGTGTCGATGAACAGCGACCGGTTCGCCGAATTCAGGGTGGAGATGTCGTTCTTGTCCCGGCCGTAGGTGCTCGACAGGTCCCAAAGCCAGCCGCCCGCCTCGCCCTTCAGGCCGAAGGTGAAGGCGTAGTCGGTCTCCACCAGCCCTTCGCGCGGACTGAAGCCGTTGGGCGCGAAGACCAGCGCGCCGGGCGTGCCGATGCTGGAGCCGACGCCGAGGACCGGCGAGGCGACGACCCGGTTGGGGATCCGGTAGTTCTCGAAGGCCGAGGCCTTGCGGTAGCCGTAGCTGCCGAAGCTGTAGGCCTGGACCCCGCCGAAGTCGTAGCCGGCGTTGTAGAAGACGTTGTCGACCGTCGATTGGGCGTCGCCGACGATGTTGTTGAGGTTCGGAAAGCCGGGGGTCGCCGTGGTGACGCCGCTGCCGTTGTTGAGCAGGGCGCCGGAGACCGTGGAGATCCGCGCGTCGGTCCCGCCGCGACGGCTGAAGCCGTGGAAACGCGTCTCGCCGGTGATGTTGAAGAAGCCGTCCTTGCCGAGCGGCGCGCCGAAGTTCAGCGACAGGGCCCCGGTGTCGCCATCGCCCTTGTAGTACTGGCCGGCCGTGGCCGCGGCCTGCCCGCCGGATGCGGAATTCTTCAGGATGATGTTGACGACGCCGGCGATGGCGTCGGTGCCATACTGCGCCGCCGCGCCATCCTGCAGCACCTCGACGTGGTCGATAGCGTCCACCGGGATCAGGCTGAGGTCGGCGGTGGCCGCGCCCTGGTAGGGTCCGCCCAGCACGTGCAGGTTGGCGGTCGGGTGGCGGCGCTTGCCGTTCACCAGCACCAAGGTGTCATTGGGGCTGAGGCCCCTCAGGCGCGCCGACAGCGTCAGGTTGGCGGTGTCGCCGCCCAGCGCCTCGGCGGTGAAGGAGGGCACGATCTGGGCCAGGCCCTGAATCAGGTCCGGTTGGCCGACACGCTTCAGAGAGTCGCCCCCGACCACCTGGACCGGAGCCGGGCTGTCGCTGGCTTTCAGGCCGGTGACGCGGGTTCCGGTGACGATGACTTCCGAGACGGCGCCGCCTGCGTCTGCATCAGAAGCGACAGCATTTGAAGCAATACCTGCCATAAGCGCGACCATGCTCGCGCTGATATAAACATTCCTCAAGATGAGCCCCCACTTGTTGTTATGGAAGCCCTTCGGATGTCTCCCACCTATTCATCGATAGGTTGACAGGAAGGATGAGCGATTGCTGAGGAGTGTCTACCGGTTATCGAACACCGTATCCGAATACGCATATTTTGCGAGATTTCCGGCTTAAAATTGAACAAAGGGGCGCCCGCGATTTCGGCGCCCGGGGCCGGGCGCCCGGTTTTGAGGCGGCGCTATCGCGCCCGGGGCAGATGGCGCCTTTCGGACGGGCGCGTATCCGTCCGGGGACGGAGGTTTCAGCCTGTCCCCACCGCCACAGGCGTCCGGCTTCGGTGGGTCGAGAAGCCGATCAGCGCCCGGCGGCGCGCCGCCGCCACATGGGCCACAGCGTGTTCAGCGCCAGGCCGCTCAGCACCAGGCCCGCGGCGGTGAGCTTCCAGGCCGACAGCGGCTCGCCCAGCAGGATCGCCGAGGCCCCCATGCCGATCACCGGCACCAGCAGCGAGAGCGGGGAGATCGTCGCGGCCGGATAACGGTCGAGCAGCCAACCCCAGGCCACGTAGCCGACGAGCGTGTTGCCCAGCGATTGCCAGAGGACCGCCGCCCAGGTCCCGGGCGTCGCCTGGGTGATCCCGTGGACGATCGCTGGCCAGCCGTCGAAGACCAGGGCGAGCGCGATCAGCGGCGGAATCGCGAACAGGCTCGACCAGACCACGAAGGCGAGGACACTCTCGGTCTTGGCCGCCCGCTGCACGGTGTTGCCGCCGGCCCATCCCAGGGCGGACAGCAGCACCAGCCCCAGGCCCAGCGGCGTCACCTCGGCGCCCGCGTGGACCATCAGCCAGCCGAGCCCCGCGGCGGCCAGCAGCAGGGCCGCGAGCTGGTATCCCCGCAACCGCTCGCCGGTCAGGGCCATGGAAAGCCCGATGGTGAAGAAGGCCTGGGTCTGCACCACCAGCGAGGCCAGCCCCGGCGAGATCGAGCTTTGCATGGCGATGTAGAGCACGCCGAACTGCACGACCCCGATCAGCAGTCCATAGGCCGCCAGCATCCACATCGGCGTGGCCGGGCGCTTGATGAAGAACAGCGCCGGAAAGGCCGCGAACACGAACCTGAGGGCCGCCAGGGTCAGAGGTGGCAGGTGCGCCAGCGCCAGCTTGATGACCACGAAGTTGGAGCCCCAGATGGCGATCGCCAGAAGCGCCAGGAGGGCGTGCAGGGGTTTGAGCGCGGGGCCGGTCATCGGCGCCTTGTGACGGGACGCGGCCCCGTTGTCACCCCGCGCCGGGGTCACCTGAGGCGTGCGAAACTATCCCGGCGAACCGCGCATGAGCTTATCTTCACGGGCACAAAACTTGCTCCGGCGGCAGGCAACGCGTAGCAACGGCCCGTCCGCGACGGCGGGCTCAATTCCAAGGACCATCTATGAGTGAGACCACGCAGGCTTCAGCGCCTCCCGAAAAACACGGCGCGATGGCCGAGATCGTCGAGATCGTCAAAACCATCGTCTATGCGCTGCTGATCGCGCTCTTCCTGCGCGTGCTCTTCTTCCAGCCCTACACGATCCCGTCGGCGTCGATGGAGCCCAACCTCTACCAGGGCGACTACATCATCGTGTCGAAGTGGACCTACGGCTATTCGAAGCACTCGATCCCGTTCAGCCCGCCGCTGTTCTCCGGCCGTCTCATGGAGAAAAAGGCGCACCGCGGCGACATCGTCGTCTTCAAGCTGCCGCACGACAATTCGACCGACTACATCAAGCGGGTCATCGGCCTGCCGGGCGACCGCATCCAGATGAAGCAGGGCCTCTTGTTCCTCAACGGCGTGCAGGTGCCGCGCGTCTCGCTGGGCACGGTGCGCGAGGATTCCGGCTACGGCTTCCTGCACGACGTCACCCGCTACCGCGAGACCCTGCCGGGCGGGAAGACCTACCTGACCAACGACTTCGGCCCGACCGGCGACCTCGACAACACGACCGAGTTCCTGGTGCCGGAGCACCACTATTTCATGATGGGCGACAACCGCGACAACTCCTCCGACAGCCGGGTTCCGCCCGAGGCCGGCGGCGTGGGTTTCGTCCCGGCCGAGAACCTCGAAGGCAAGGCGCAGATCATCCTGCTGTCCTGGAGCGCCGGCGCCTCGATCTTCAAGCCCTGGACCTGGGTGATGAACCTCCAGCCCAGCCGGTTCTTCCACCTGCTTCAATGAACACGCGCGTCGCCGCGGTCGCCGAGCTCGAACGCCGCATAGGCCACAGCTTCGCCGACCGCGAACTCCTCGAGCGCGCGCTCACCCACGGCAGCGTGACCAAGGGCTCGGCGAAGATCCGCGACAACGAGCGGCTGGAGTTCCTCGGTGATCGGGTGCTGAACCTGGTCGTCGCCGAACAGCTCATGCGGCTCAAGCCGGCGGCGGCCGAAGGCGAGCTTTCCAAGCAGATGAACCAGCTCGTCAACTACCACGCCTGTGCGGACGCCGCGCGACGGGCCGGCCTGCGCGATGCGATGCGGGTCGACGCCAGCGCCACCAAGATCGGCGCCCGCGACAACGATCGCGTGCTAGGAGACGCCTGCGAGGCGCTGATCGCGGCGCTCTATCTCGACGCCGGCTTCCAGGCCGCCCGCGACTTCGTCCTCAGCTTCTGGGACGAGGCCTTCCAGAACCTCGACGCTCCGACCAAGGACCCCAAGACCATGTTGCAGGAATGGGCCATGGCGCGCGGCCTGCCGGTCCCCAACTACCGGGTGATCAAGCAGGAGGGCTCGGCGCATGAGCCGGTGTTCACCGTGGAGGTGGGCCTGCCTGAGCTGGAGCCGATGACCGCGGTCGGCGGCTCCAAGCGCGAGGCCGAGCGCCTGGCGGCCGACGCCATGCTGACCCGGCACGTCCCCCAGGAGGCCAAGGCGTGACCCGCGCCGGCTTCGCCGCCATCATCGGCGCGCCCAACGCGGGCAAGTCGACGCTCACCAACCGCCTGGTGGGCGCCAAGGTCTCGATCGTCACCCAGAAGGTGCAGACCACCCGCTTCCCGGTGCGCGGCGTGGCCATGGAAGGCGACGCCCAGATCGTGCTGGTCGACACGCCCGGCATCTTCCAGCCGCGCCGCAAGCTCGACCGCGCCATGGTGCGCGCCGCCTGGGGCGGGGCGCAGGACGCCGACGTCATCGTCCACCTGGTCGACAGCGTCGCCGAGCTGAAGGCCCCCGAGCCGGGCGCCACCTCGGCCGACAAACGCTCCGCCATCGACGTGGACTCCATCGTCGAAGGCCTGAAGACCTCCGGCAAGACGGCGATCCTGGCGCTCAACAAGATCGACGGCATGAAGCGCGAGACGCTTCTGGCCCTGGTCAAAACGCTTTTCGACACAGGCGTCTATTCCGAGGTCTTCATGATCTCCGCCAAGACCGGAGCCGGCGTCGACGACCTCAAGGCCCGGCTCGCCGAGCTGATGAAGGAAGGACCCTGGTTCTATCCGGCCGAACAGACCGCCGACATCCCGGCCCGCCTGCTGGCCGCCGAGATCACCCGCGAGAAGATCTACCTGCGCGTCCACGAGGAGCTGCCCTACGCCGCCGCCGTCGAGACCACCGCCTTCGAGGAGCGCAAGGACGGCTCGGCCCGCATCGAGCAGACCATCTATGTCGAGCGCGAGAGCCAGCGCCCGATCATCCTGGGCGCCAAGGGCCAGACCCTGAAATGGATCGGCCAGAAGTCCCGGGAGGAGTTGAGTGAATTGCTCGACCGCCCGGTCCACCTGTTCCTGCACGTGAAGGTCGACGAGCGCTGGGCCGACAAGCGCGAGTTCTACGGCGACGTGGGGCTGGACTTCGACGCCTGACGCCCGCCGCGAAGCGGCAAGAATTCAACCACGGAAAACACGGAAAGACACGGACCCGTGGACCCCGCTGCTGGCCGGCGATCATTCTTGGCGCGCTGCGCGCTTTCCGTGCTCTTTCCGTGTTTTCCGTGGTTCCCCTTCTTCCGCTACTAACGGGCTGATGGAATTCCCCCATGGAGTTTGAGGACGACGCCTTCGTGCTTTCGGCCCGCCCGTTCGGCGAGGCGGGGGCGATCGTGGAGCTGTTGACCGCCGCCCACGGCAAGTACGCCGCCCATGTGGCGGGCGGCGCGTCGCGCAAGATGAAGCCGTTCCTGCAGGCCGGCGCCCAGGTGCTGGTCCGCTACCGCGCGCGGGTCTCCGACCAGCTGGGGTCGGCCAGCCTGGAGCCGGTGGGCGAGGGGCCCTCGGCGCTGTTCGACGATGCGCTCGCCCTGGCCGGGCTTTCCGCCGCCGCCGCGGTCGCCGCCGGCGCTCTGCCCGAGCGCGAGCCGCATCCGGGGGCCTACCTGGCCTTCCAGGCGCTCTCCGAGGCGCTGGCCCACACCGACTACTGGCCGGCGGTCTTCGTACGGTTCGAGGCCGGGCTGCTGCAGGAGCTGGGCTTCGGCCTCGACCTCTCCAAGTGCGCGGCCACCGGAACCACCGACGACCTGATCTATGTCAGCCCGAAGACCGGCCGCGCCGTCTCGCGCGCCGCCGGCGAACCCTATCGCGACCGGATGCTGGCCCTGCCGCCCTTCCTGCTCTCCAGCCAGTCGCGGCTGGAGGACGGCGACGTGGGCGCAGGGCTCGCGCTCACCGCCCACTTCCTCGAGCAGTTCATCTTCAACCCGATCAACCGCCCCCTGCCGCCGGCCCGCCTTTGGCTGGTCGACCGGCTGAGCGACGCGGGGCGGCTCTAGGCGCGAAGCGCAAGGAAGAGCGACCACGGAAAACACGGAAGGCACGGAATTCGAGGGCCAACCCCCCAGTTCGTAGCCATGGCGGATCGCGCTTCGCGCCTTCCGTGTGTTCCGTGCTTTCCGTGGTTCAAATCCCTACGCGTCGGCCGCCGCCGGCTCTAAGTTAGGGCCTCACCCTATTGTTGATTCCCCCACCATGACCGACGTCCTCACCACGCCCCCGCCGCCCGGCGACCGGATCATCGACGAGCCGCTGACCGAAGCGCTCAGCCGGCGCTATCTGGCCTATGCGCTCAGCGTCATCACCGACCGGGCGCTGCCCGACGTCCGCGATGGGCTGAAACCTGTGCAGCGGCGCGTGCTCTACGCCATGCGCGAGATGCGGCTGAACCCGGACGCCGCGGCCCGCAAATGCGCCAAGGTGGTGGGCGAGGTGATGGGCGGCTACCACCCGCACGGCGACCAGTCGATCTACGACACGCTCGTCCGCATGGCCCAGGACTTCGCCCAGCGCTATCCGCTGGTGAACGGCCAGGGCAACTTCGGCAACATCGACGGCGATAACCCCGCCGCCATGCGCTACACCGAGGCCAAGCTCACCGAGGCCGCCACGCTCCTGCTGGAGGGCATCGACGAGGACGCCGTCGACTTCAAGGCGACCTACGACGGCCAGGACACCGAGCCGGTCGTCCTGCCCACCGGCTTCCCCAATCTGCTCGCCAACGGCTCGACCGGCATCGCGGTCGGCATGGCCACCTCGATCCCGCCGCACAACGCCGCCGAGCTGATCGATGCTTGCCTGGCTTTGCTCGCCGATCCGGACGCCACCACCGCCGAGCTGATGGCCCACGTCAAAGGCCCGGACTTCCCGACCGGCGGGGTGATCGTCGAGCCGGCCGCGAGCCTGCTGGAGACCTACGAGACCGGCCGGGGCGGGGTGCGCCTGCGCGCGCTCTGGACCAAGGAGCCGCTGGGCAACGGGACCTACCAGATCGTCGTCACCCAGATCCCCTACCAGGTGAAGAAGGCCGACCTCGTCGAACAGCTCGCCGAGCTGATCGAAAACAAGCGCGTGCCCCTGCTGGGCGACGTCCGCGACGAGAGCGCCGAGGACGTCCGCCTGGTCCTCGAGCCCAAGAGCCGCAACGTCGAGCCCGAAGTCCTGATGGAGAGCCTCTTCAAGCTCTCCGACCTGGAGAACCGCTTCAGCGTCAACCTCAACGTCCTCGACGCCCGCGGCACGCCCGGCGTCATGGGGCTGAAGCAGGTCCTGAAAGCCTTCCTGGACCACCGCCGCGAGGTGCTGGTCCGCCGGGCCCGCCACCGCCTGGCGAAGATCGAGGCGCGCCTGCACATCCTCGACGGCCTGCTGATCGCCTACCTCAACCTCGACGAGGTGATCCGCATCGTCCGTTATGAGGAGGACCCCAAGGCGCGGCTGATCGAGACCTTCGACCTCTCCGAGCTGCAGGCCGATGCCATCCTCAACACCCGCCTGCGGCAGCTCGCGCGGCTTGAGGAGATGGAGCTCCGCCGCGAACACGCCGAGCTCGCCGAGGAACGCGACGGCATCGTCGGCATGCTGGCCAACGACCGCGCCCAGTGGAAGCTGGTGGGCGCGGGGCTGAAGCACACCCTCACCACGCTCGGCGCCAACACCACGCTGGGCCGGCGCCGCTCGATCTTCGCCGACGCGCCGGAGGTCGACGCCGAGGCCGCCATCGAGGCGATGATCGTGCGCGAGCCGATCACCGTGATCCTCTCCGACCGCGGCTGGATCCGCGCCGCCAAGGGCCGTATCGACGATCCTTCGGAGCTGAAGTTCAAGGAGGGCGACAAGCTGGGCTTCCTGGTCCCGGCCGAGACCACCGACAAGCTGCTGGTCTTCGCCTCCGACGGCCGGTTCTTCACGCTCGCCTGCGACAAGCTCCCGAGCGCGCGGGGCCACGGCGAGCCGCTGCGCCTGATGATCGACCTCGACGACCGCGTCGGCATCGTCGACGTCTTCGTCCACAAGCCCGGCGCCCGGCGCATCCTGGCCAGCAAGGAAGGCTACGGCTTCATCCTGCCGGAAGACGAGGCCATCGCCTTCCGCCGCGCCGGCAAGCAGGTGCTGAACGCCGGCGCAAAAGGCGCCGCTATCAGCCTGCCGCTAGGCTCCGCCGACCACCTCGCGGTCATCGGCGACAACGGCAAGATCCTGATCTTCCCCACCGCCGAACTCCCCGAGATGCCGAGAGGCAAGGGCGTCAAGCTCCAGGCCTACCGCGAGGGCGGCCTGCGCGACGCGCTGGCGTTCGCCGAGGTGGACGGCGCGTCTTGGATCGACGGAGCAGGCCGCACCTTCCAGTGGGACGCCTGGCGCGAATGGCTGGGCCGCCGGGCCGGGGCGGGGAAGCTGACGCCGAAGGGGTTCCCGGCGACGAAGCGGTTTAGGCCGCGGTAGGGGCGGCGCAGGCCGGTACAGCTAGAGGCCGTGGGGCGGGCTATGCTCTTAAGGAGCTTCTTCGCCGACGAGAATACGGCGTAGTTTCGATTCGCCGCTCGTTCCGGGTGGGAAGTACTCGGTGTTGAAGGCCCGGTCGGGTAGAGGCACCCGCTCCAGCAGCGGCAAAAACTTGTCGCGCATTACCACCCGCCCCGGCACCGTGGCTTGGAGGTAGAAATGTCCCAGTGCTCGGATGAGAGCGCGCACACCATTTGTGCGATTCAACATTTGTCCTCGGCGCTTGGCGTCCCAGGCCTTCGGCCAGCGTTCACGCACAGCATAAAAATATTCCGAGACAGTTCGCGCAATTTCCAGATCTCGATCGTCAATAAACATCTGGCGGAAGATCTGTTTCTCCGGATCGGACGGTGGAAGAAGACTACGCTTCCGAATTAATGCGTCGCGGTCGGCTTTGGGATCAGCCGATATATAAGGCATTAACGTGTCGACGAAATTCGACTGAGTTATGGGCTCAAAGTCGCGGCCCTCAGTAGCAAATCCCAATCGTTTAATGCGACGATCGAACGGTCCACCTTCATCGCGATCCAATGCCACCGCGATATTGTGACAAGTCTTGAATGGACTTCTAGTCTTTGCGAGTGAAAAGATCAAAGGGCCGACAAAGAAGGTCCCCATCGAAACGATGAGGGTTACCGTTAGCTCGCGACCGGCTTCTCGACGTGCTATCGGCGGTGCCGACAGCACGTCGGCAATGAATTTTCTCATCGGGGCCCCCGCCCACTCAGGGCAATAGCTACAACTCTAGCGGGAAGCTTGTCCATAGCAACTCGGATGCCTTGATGCGGCCGCTCGGCTTGCCGGAGATCACGGAGGTGCGGGCCACTCTCGTGACGTAGCCTACGCCAGCATACAGGCGTTCAAGCTCCTGGACATCGACGTTGGTGAGGATGAAGTGCGCGCCTCGACGGTGGGCATCCGTAATGCACCGGGCCAACCGAACCTGGTCTGGCCAACTGAAGCAGCGGTTGGTGTATTTGACGAACGTGCCGGCAACGCTTGTCGAGAAATATGGTGGGTCTGCGAAAATCAAATCTCCCGGGCCCGCCATCGCTATAGTCCGCGCGAAATCGGCGGTCCTCAGATCGGCGGCGGACAGGGCTTCCGAAACCGATTCGAAATCATCGGTCTTAAGAAGTACAGAGTCTTTTGTACCCTTTGGAACATTGAATTTCCCCTGTTTATTGACGCGATATAGGGCGTTCCAGCAGGTTCTATTTAGATACAATGTCCTTGATGCTTGACCAACGAAGTCGTTCGGTTCCTGAGATCTCATAAGATAGTAATAGTCGCGTGAGTGATTTGCCGCATGTATCTCTAGTTGTTCATATATTCCTGAAGGATCTCTCTTTATTTGACGGTACACGTTGATCAATTCTCGATTTGTATCCGCGAGAATCGCACTTGTTGGACGTAGCGCGAAAAACGTCGCGGCAGATCCTGCGAACGGTTCGACTAGTCGAACGAAGGGAACGGAGATGGCTGGTGCGAGACGGTTGACCAGCCATCGCTTTCCGCCTGCCCATTTCAGTGGCGGGACGATGGGGGTTTTTAGTCTGATGCTTGTGCCGTCCGCCATGCCCGCTCTGCATTAGTATGTTGCGATGGAGATCGGCAACTCGCGTGCCGTGCAAAAATGCGAAACCCTTGGTCAGGCTTCGGTCAAGAGCGGCGCGCTCTGAGCCTTTGCGGCGTAAGGACTGGCGCCGCCCCACCTACTTCGCCTTCTCCCGCTCCTCCCGCCGCGCGCCCGCCAGCATGCCGGCCATCGAATAGTTGCCCTCGTGGCAGGCGTATTCGAAGAGCGCGCCTCGACTGATGCGGAACGCCATCTCGCCGCGCCAGGGGCGGGTCAGCAGGTCGGGGTCTTCGACGCTGAAGGCATAGAGAAGCTCGCCCGTGGGCAGGCGGCTGAACCGCTCGCTCACCCGCGTCGCGCCGGACGTCAGGATGCGCTGGCCCCGGTTGATCACGCCGGGATGGAACCCGGTCGTCTCCACCCTGAGCGCGTCGCCCTCCCAGCACCCCACCGAACAGCCGAGCCAGCCCTGCGGATCGCGCGGCGCGGCGGCGAGCGCGCGGGCGTCGGCCACCAGGCGGACGATCCGCACGTCGTGGTACTTCTCCGACTGGATCGCGAAGTGGTCGCGGGTCAGCAGCGTCTGCACGATATTGGAGTCGGGCGCGGCGAAGATCGGGGCCCCCGCCGCGACCGTGGCCAGGCAGCGGGTCGTGCCGCCCATCTCCTCCGGATTGTCCAGCCCGCCCCCGGCCGAGGCGGGCGCGCCGGGGCCGCCGGTCCCGGCCAGCGCCTGGGCGGCGGGCGTGTAGGGGATCTTGCCGTCCGGCGGGTCGACGATCCAGGACGAGCGCAGTTCGCCCTTCACCCGCGCCAGGCCCGTCCCGCGGTCCAGGAACTCGTTCTCCGCCTGGCCAACCTCGCCGGGCTTGCCGGGCAGCATGCCGCCGAGCTTGCGGCGCGGCGCCTCATAGGCCTCGGCCTCGGCCGGCGTGGCGACCAGGCCCCCGAACCCCGCCGGCCGCTCGATCTCGGTATAGCTGCCGAGGTCCCACGTGCCGGCGAGGTCGCGCGGGCCGAAGCCGCCCATGCGCGCCGCCGCCGCCGCCAGGCCGGGCAGGGCGCTGGTCCCGGCGAGCCCAGCCGCCAGCAGTCCGCGTCGGTCGATCATCGGTGTGCCCCCAAGCCACGCCGATGATGCACCTTCGCCGCGGTTCGCGGAACAGCGGACGGCGGATTTCCGCCGCGTCCGCCCGCTCGCCTAAGACAAACTCATGATCGCCGAGCGGTCGTAGTCCATCAGCTCGTCCGTCCGCCCCTGGTGGATCTTCACGGCCCATTGCGGGTCCTGGAGGAGGGCGCGGCCGACGCCGACCAGGTCGAAGTCGCCGCGGTCCAGGCGGCGCAGAAGCTCGTCGAGGGAGGCGGGCTTGGAGCCTTCGCCGCCGTAGGAGGCGATGAACTCGCCGGTCAGGCCCACCGAGCCCACGGCGATGGTCGGGGCCCCGGTCAGCTTCTTGGCCCAGCCGGCGAAGTTCAGGTCCGAGCCCTCGAATTCGGGCTCCCAGAACCGGCGCTGCGAGCAGTGGATGATGTCGGCGCCGGCGTCGGTCAGGGTGGTGAGCCAGGTCTCCATCTCCTTGGGCGTGGTCGCCACGCGCACGGCGAAGTCCTGCTGCTTCCACTGCGAGATGCGGATGATCAGCGGGAAGTCGGGCCCCACCGCCTTGCGCACCGCGGCGATGATCTCGGCGGCGAACCGCGAGCGCTCGGCGATCGTCGGGCCGCCGAAGCCGTCCTCGCGCTGGTTGGTGCCCTCCCAGAAGAACTGGTCGATCAGGTAGCCGTGGGCGCCGTGCAGCTCGACGGCGTCGAAGCCCAGGCGCTCGGCGTCCGCCGCGGCGGTGGCGAAGGCCGCGATGGTGTCGGCCACATCCGCATCGCTCATCGGCGCGCCGTGCGGGACGCCGGGCGCGGTCAGGCCCGACGGGCTGTCGTGGTCGTCCGGGTGGACCGCGTCGTCGCCCCGGCCGGGAATGGCGCCCACGTGCCAGAGCTGCGGGGCCATCCTGCCGCCGGCCGCGTGCACGCCGTCGATCACCGTCTTCCAGGCGGCGAGCTCTGCGTCGCCGTGGAAGCGCGGGATGTTCGGGCTGTTCAGCGAGACCGCGCGCTCGACGCCGGTCCCCTCGGAGACGATCAGCCCGACCTCGGCGGCGGCGCGGCGCGCGTAGTAGGCGGCCACCTCCGGCGTCGCCACCCCGCCCGGCGACATGCCCCGGGTCATCGGCGCCATGACGATCCGGTTGGGCAGGGTGAGCCCCTTGAAGGTGAAGGGTTGGAACAGGGCGTCGGCCGGCATGGTGGGCTCCGCAAAGGGGATCGGGGTCGCTCGCCTTCGCAACTGCCACCGATTGCGCGGGATGGAAACGGCGCCCTAGGGGCAGCCCCGTCCCGCAGCCATCTCCCCGCCGCCTCCCGCAAATCCCACCGACAGGCCGGCGAAAACCCCTTATCCTGGCCGCCACCCCGCCCGGATCTTCCGCGCGCACTCACGGACGGAGCATCACGCCATGGGCATGTTCGACGGAATCCTCGGCGGCATGATCGGGGCCGGGATGGCCGGCGTGGTCAATGACGTGCTCGAGCGGCACGGCGGGGTCCAGGGGGTGATCAACCAGTTCCAGACCAATGGGCTGGGACCCACGGTGCAGTCCTGGGTGGGGCCGGGCGCCAACCAGCCGATCACCCCGGCCCAGGTGCACCAGGGCCTGGGGCCGGAGGCCATAGAAGCGCTGGCCGCCAAGCTCGGCATTCCGCCCGCCGAGCTCGCGTCCAAGCTCGCCGAGGTGCTGCCCCAGTCCATCGACCACCTGACGCCGGGCGGCGTTCCGATGAGCCCTTGGGGCGCGCCGCCGGCGTGAGCGGGTAGGGTGCCTGAGCGGGCCGGCGCCTGCGAATTCCGCTTGCGACGGGCTGTATCCAGCACAAGAGATACCAACAAGCTCTGCCTTGGGCTGAGGCTATTACTCGCCTGTCCCGGGAATATACACTCTCATAGAATTCAAAGCTGAAACAACTGGCTCCGCCTACGCGAGAACAGCAGTTTAGATGCTTTGAATCGAAAAAATAATCTTCTTGCCGCGCTTGTCTGACCATCGCCTTACTCTGCGACGTCGGGGGATTGCCAGGAAACACGCCATGAAGATGCTTACTGCCATTCTGCTTGCGGCCGGCTTGGCCGCGGGTCCCGCCTTCGCGGGCACGATCATCACGCCCGCCGGCCCGGGCGACGCCCAGGGGCCTGCGCCGATCAACTATTACGGCTCAGGCGGAAGCCAGGTTCAACAGATCTACGACGCCTCGTACTTTGCCGGCCCGACCCAGATCACGGGCCTGTCCTTCCGCGCCTATCCGGGCGCGGCGCCCAGCGGCTTTTTCTCCAACACCGTCAATGTCTCGAACCTGACGGTGGCGCTCTCCAACACGATGGTCTCGGCGAACGAGGCCTCGGGCGCGCAACCCAGCACGAATTTCGCGGCCAACGAAGGCGCGAACCTGACCACGGTGTTCTCGGGCGCGGTCACGCTGTCGACGGCCGCGACCGGCCAGGGTCCGCAGCCCTTCGACTATACGGTCAACTTCACCACGCCGTTCCTCTACGACCCGTCGGGCGGCAACCTGCTGGTGGATTTCCTGATTCCCCAGGGCGCGACCGTCAGCGGCTCAGGCTTCGGGTTCCTGACCTTCGATACCGCCAACGACCTCAACGACGGCGTCACGTCGGTCGTCAACCTCCAGGGGCCCGGCCCGGCCGGCACGCTCAGCACGGCCGCGGCCATCACCCAGTTCCACACGGCCAGCGCCGCGGCCGTACCTGAACCCGCGTCCTGGGCCCTGATGATCGGCGGCATGCTGATGACCGGCGGCGCGCTCCGCGCCCGCCGCCGCATCGCCGCGAGCCCGCTCACGGCGTAAGGTCCGCCCGGCCGGCAGTCTCGTTCTCCTTCACCCGGGGGAAGGAGGCTGCCGAAGGCCGCGCGGCATCCCGTGAACCCCGCCTAAACGCCCCATCCCCGGCCGGTTCAGGCCCGGGCTTCTAAGGTCTGTCTCATAGGGACCAAAGGAGCACATCATGAAGACCCTGATCCTGGCCGCGGTTGCGGCGACTGCCACCCTCATCGGCGGCGCGGCGATGGCCCAGCCCTACGGCTACACCCATTCTTCCGACCGTGGGGCCTACGACCGCGGCGCCTACAGCTACGGTGGCTACGACAACCGCGTCCGCATGGCCGACCGCGACCATGACGGCATCCCGGACCGCTGGGACCGCTACGACAACCGCCGCGACCATCGCTATCACCGCGACTGGCGCTACGACCGCTATGAGCGCGCCCATCGCTGGTAGCCGCTAGAGGCCGCCCCAAAGCCCACGCCCTCGCCCTCACCGGCGGGGGCGTGGCGCTGTCTCCGGCGAAACAACCCGTCCGTGTTTCACAGAACACGTTCAACCACGTTTGCGAATTGACAACGGGTGACGTGCTTTGGTCGGCGCTGACGAACGGCGCCCGAGGGGACGGACGGCTGGATGTACGAGTTGGACGACGCCAGCCTGAAGGTCCTGCACTGGCGGGTCGCGGGCCTGCCCGCGCGGATGGGTCAGACCCTGCTGATCGGCATTCTGCTGTGGATCCAGATCCGCTCGCCCCTGGCGCTCCTGTGGCTGGGCGGCGCCATCCTGACGGCGCTGGTCGACACCGTGCTTTCCCGCCGCGCCCTTGAGCGCCTCGACGACCGGCGCCTGGCGGCCATCAACAGCCTGAGCCGATTGATGTCGGCCGTCGCCTTCTCCTCGGTCTGCCTGGTCATGCTCAGCGACCACTCGGGCTTTGGTCTGTCCGCGGCGATCGTCGTCGGCTGCGCGATCAATCTCAACAACGCGGTGATGACCCGCGGCGCGCGGCGCTACTTCGGAAGCCTCGTCCTGCCGTCCTCCGTGGCGCTGGTCCTGCTGCCCTGCGCGGCCTGGCTGACCGACCACCCCTTGAGCCTGCTCGGCGCCCTGCTGCTGACGGTCGGCACCTGCGCCTACACCATCTTCATCGTCCTCCTGGCCCAGAACCTGTTCCGCGAGAGCGAGGCGCTGCGCCAGGCGCTGGCGGCGGCGGAGGCGGCCAGCCACGCCAAGTCGACCTTCCTGGCGGTGACCAGCCACGAGATCCGCACCCCGCTGAACGGCGTCCTCGGCATGGCCCAGGCCATGGAGAACGACGCGCTCTCGGCCCGCCAGCGCGGCCGCCTGGGCGTCATCCGGCAGTCCGGCGAGGCGCTGCTCGACATCCTCAACGACATCCTCGACGTGGCGAAGATCGAGGCCGGCAAGCTCGAACTCGAAGCCGCGCCCTTCGACCTGGAGGCGGTCGCCAACAGCGCGCTGGGCGCCTTCAGCGGCACGGCGGCCGAGAAGGGCCTGGTGCTGGGCCTCGACATTGATCCGGCCGCGCGCGGGACCTACCAAGGCGACGCCGCGCGCGTGCGCCAGGTGCTCGGCAACCTGATCTCCAACGCCGTGAAATTCACCGACGCAGGCGAGGTGAGGGTGATCGTCGCCGCCGAGACCTGGGGCGTGCGGTTGAGCGTCCGCGACACCGGCCCGGGCGTGCCCGACGAGCTCGCCGAGCGGCTGTTCGAGAAGTTCACCCAAGGCGACGCCTCCACCACCCGCCGCTACGGCGGCACGGGCCTGGGCCTCGCCATCAGCCGCGAACTCTGCGCGGCCATGGGCGGGGCGATTTCCGTGGCCAACGGACCGAACGGCGGGGCGACCTTCACGGTCGAGCTGCCCATGGCGCGCAGCGAGGCCGCGCCCGCCTCGACGTCCGCCGAGCCGCCCGCGCGTCTTCCGGCCCCGGCCGCCGACGCGCCCGCGCTCCGGGTGCTCGCGGCCGAGGATAACGAGGTCAACCAGCTGGTGTTGCGCACCCTGCTCGAGCAGATCGGCATCGACCCGACCATCGTCGACAACGGCGAGGACGCCGTGCGCAGCTGGGAGACCGGCTCCTTCGACCTGATCCTGATGGACGTCCAGATGCCGGTGATGGACGGCCCCGCGGCCACCCGCGCCATCCGCGCCAAGGAAGCGGCGAGCGGGCTCGGACGCATCCCGATCGTGGCGCTCACCGCCAATGTGATGAGCCATCAGCTTCACGCCTACCTGGAGGCCGGCATGGACGGCTTCGTCGCCAAGCCGATCGCCGTCACCGAGCTCTACGCCGCCATCGCCCGCTATCCGGCGCCCGCCCCGGTCGAGACCGCGGACGACGCTTCAGCCGTGGCGGCGGCGTAAGGATTCAGCCCTAGTGGTGATGCCCGGCGCGGCCGCACATGCGGTGGACGTCGGCCGCCATCCACATGATCTGCACGCCGGGGCTCCAGGTGAGCGTGCGCCGGCCGTCGCTCCAGGTGAGCTTGATCGGGCCGCCGGTGAACGGCGTCCAGGCCAGCGTGTGCGGACCGTCGCCGTCGAAGGCGTCGACAATGGCCACCAGCTGGCCGTCCTGGCTCGCGAACCGGGCGAGGATGTCGCCGCCGTCCTGGCACCGGAACCGCGTGCCGGGCGGATCCGCCGCCCGGTCGCCGCCGGCGGACTGGGCCCAGGCCAGGCCGGGCGCGGCCAGGGCCATCGCGGCGATGACCGCGGCGGCCAGCTTCGGGGACTTCGAATACGCCATCTTGAGAGTCCCCCGTGACCAGGCGCCCACGCCCCGGCCGCCACCGAAGCCGGTTTCCGGCCGGCGGTCAACGAAGCGGCGCGGCGCCGTGTTGAACCTGACGCCAGCGTCATTTTCCGTTTCTTAGGCGTCGCAAGCGGTGCATGATGGCCTGCAGCCACCGCCGAGGACCTGGGGCCGATGACCGAAAAGCCGCTTCCCACGATCCTGGAGCTGACCCCGTTCAACGAGCAGTTCCGGCTCGACCCGCACGTCCTGCTGGACGACCTGCGCAGCCGCTGCCCCGTGCATGACGACAAGGGGTCGGGCAGCGTGCTGTTCACCCGCTACGGCGACGTGCGCGGGATCGTCAACGACCGCGAGATGTGGCGCGACCCGATGCGCGCCGAGGCCGGCGCGGTGCTGCAGCAGCGGTTCACGGCGGGCGTCGACCCAAACCTGCCGCGCACCTCGACCACCTCCATCCTGATGCTCGACGACCCCGACCACGGCCGGGTGCGCCAGCCGCTCGCCCAGGCGCTCTACGCCCGCGTCGCCAAGTTCCGCCCGCAGGTGGAGCGGATCGTCGACGAGGCGCTGGACGACCTGGCCGGCGAGACCGCCTTCGACCTGATGGACCGCTTCTGCGTGCCGATCCCGATCGACGTGATCGCCCAGATCCTGGGCGTCGATCGCGAGCGTCTGGTGGAATTCCGGGCATGGTCGGAGGGCGTGATCCAGTCGCTCAATCCGCTGCGGACCCCCGAGCAGACCGTCCAGATGGAAGCCGCCAGCCTCGCGCTGTCGGACTATTTCACCGAGACCATGGCCGCCCGCCGGACCGATCCGCGCGACGACCTGATCACCGACATGGTCCGCTCGCAGGCCGAGGATAGCGGGCTTAGCGACGACGAGCTGCGCATCAACCTCTCGGCGCTGCTGGTCGGCGGCAACCTGACCACCACCGACCTGATCGGCAATGCGGTGCGCCTCCTGCTGCTCAATCCCGGCGAGCTCGCCAAGCTGCGCGCCGATCCTGCGATCATCAACGCCGTGGTCGAGGAGGTGCTGCGCTACGAGCCGCCCGTCGACATGACCGGCCGCATCGCGCCTGAACAGATGGAACTCGCCGGCTGTCCGCTGCGGTCGGGCCAGTCGCTGCTCGTCTCGCTGCGCGGCGCCAATCGTGACCCGGAGGTCTTCGACGACCCGCACCGCTTCGACGTCAGCCGCAAACATAAGCCGCATGTGGCCTTCGGCGGCGGCGCCCACATCTGCATCGGCGCGCCGCTGGCCCGCCTGGAGGCCCAGGTGGCGCTGGTGAAGCTGTTCGATCGCTTCCCCAACCTGGCGCTGGCCGATCCGGCGGGGACGCCGGCCTGGCGCATGCTGCCGTTCTTCCGCGGCATGGAGCGCCTGGCCGTGACGGCCTAGCTCAGGCGCACGTCGGCGGTCTTGTCCGCGTAGGCGTCCTTCGGGTCATGCCCGAGGAGCATCTTCACCCCGGCGAACAGGCTGTGGTCGTTGAGCCAGATCTGCGCCCGCTCCGGCTCGAAGCGCAGGAGCTGCAGCTTCGGGTCGTCCTTGCCGCCCTCGAACCAGGCCGCCACGAAGGGGCTCCACAGCCGGTCGATCGTCGCCCGGTCGTCGTCGGGGAACAGCACCCCGTCCACCGCCGCGAACAGGTCATGGCCCTTGGCCGCGAAGTGGGCCGTGGCGCGGTGTCGGGCGCCGAGGTCCTGGGCCAGATCGGTCTCTTTGGACGTGAAGAAGTAGATCGGGCCGCCGTCCTTGTCGCCATCGAGCTGCGCGGTCATGGGCTGGCCCAGGCTGTCGTCGATGCCGGCCAGGCCCACCATCATGGTGCGGTCGGACTTCACGGCTTTCCAGAATTTGTCGGCGATCTCGGCTTGGCTGGGCATGATGGTCTCCGGGTTGTCGGATCGCCTAAACGACGGCCGATGGCGCCAGTTCCGCCTCCAGGCGCATCGGGCGGCAAGAGGTTCGTCCGCCTGGAACCGCGGCGGCCAGGCCTTGGGCGTCGCCGGCGCGCAACCACCACCGCTGATAGGTGATATACACCCTATAACACGTTGTTTTACAACGAAAATGACCTACTTCACCGATTGCGCCTTGCGAATTAAATACCCGCGAAGGTAGAGGCCATCAGGACCTGCGCCGAAGGCGCGCGGTCGGGCCTCCGCGACGGCCCGCCTTCAACCGAGACAGAGCAGGATGGCGAGCATGACTGCGATTTTGACGATGAAACAGGTCTGCGGCGGGGCGGCGGGCGTAGCGCTGGCGCTGTGGGTGGGGACCGCGGCGCAAGCCGCCGTGGTCTGGCATGTGACCGGCCTGTTCAACGACGGATCGGCCTTGTCCGGGGATTTCACCATCAACATCGACGGCTTCATCGACGGCCCCAGCCTCGACGTCGCCACCAACCTCTTCGACTACAAGGCCGCCAACAGCTCGCTGAACAACACCGCGCGGTCGATCGACGCCCAGCCCGGGTTCATGAACGACCTGCGACTCACCTTCACGCGCGACCTGACCGCGGTCGGGGTGGGCGCCAACGCCCTGGTGGCTGGTGTCGGCGGGCCCTCGTTCGAATGCCGCGGCTCGTTCACCTGCTTCAAGGGCGACCCGGCCCTCGATCCTCAGGGAAGCTACCGCTGGCTGGTGAGCGGCGAGGCCTTGAGCGCCCTGACCGGGGACGTTGGCGGCGGCGGACCGGGGGGCGGCGGCGCGGCCGTGCCGGAACCGGCAAGCTGGGCCCTGATGATCGGCGGCCTTGGGTTGGTGGGCGCGGCGCTGCGGCGGCGCGTTGCGGCAGTGAAACGCACCCGAGCTTGCGCCGTCGCCGTGGCCCCCTAAGCTGCGGGGATAATCCCGGGGGGAATTCCACAATGCATCGTCGCGCCTTTTTCGCCGCCGCCTTGACGGCAACGCTGCTGGCCACCGGCGCCTTCGCCGCGCCCAAGGGGGCAGGGGACCTGTCCGGCACGACCTCGCCGGAGGCCGTGGGCTTCGACTCCGGCCGGCTGAAGGCGCTGGACGCCTACATGGCCAAGGCCGTCGCCGACGGCCGTGTGGCGGGCATGACGACCCTGCTCGCGCGCCACGGCAAGATCGTGGAGTTCAACACCTACGGCAAAACCAGCCTGGCCACCGGCGAGGCCATGCCGAAGGACGAGATCTTCCGCATCTATTCCATGACCAAGCCGCTGACCGGCGTCGGCATGATGATCCTCTTCGAACAGGGCAAGTGGCGCCTCGACGACCCGGTGACCCGCTATGTTCCGGAGTTCAAGAACCTCAAGGTGATGGTCGAGGCTGACAAGGACGGCAAGATCACCAAGGTCGAGGACATGAAGCGTCCGCCGACCATGCGCGAGATCATGAGCCACACGGCCGGCTTCGGCTACGGCCTGGGCGACAAGCATCCGGTCGACAAGCTCTATCGCGAGAAGAAGGTGCTGGGGGCGACCGGCCTGCACGAGATGATCGAGCGCACGGCGACCATCCCGCTGATGTACCAGCCGGGGACCGACTGGTCCTATTCCAGCGTCGTCGATATCCAGGGCTACATCATCGAGAAGCTGTCCGGGAAACCCTTCGGGCAGTTCATGGCCGAGAACGTCTTCGGCCCGATGAAGATGCAGGACACGGGCTTCTACACCGGCGCGGCGAAGGCCAAGCGCCTGGCCGCGGTCTATGTGGGCGAGGTGGTCAACGAAAAGCCGACCGGCAAGATCGTCCAGGCCGACGATCTGTTCGGCAACAAGATGCCCGACTATTCCGTGCCCCCGGCGATGGAGTCCGGCGGCGGCGGCCTGGTCTCGACGACCATGGACTACGCCCGTTTCTGCCAGATGATCCTCAACAAGGGCGTGCTGGACGGCGTGCGCATTCTGTCGCCGGCCTCGGTCGAGCTGATGGACACCAACGTCATCCCGCACAACGTGCTGGTGAACTCCAACGGCACCAGCGTGGTCCGCTTCAACGAAGCTGTGGGCTTCGGCCTCGACTTCCAGGTCGACAACGATCCGCGCAAGGCCGGATCGCTGGAGGGCAAGAACACCATGAGCTGGGGCGGGGCGGCCGGCACCTGGTTCTGGATCGACCCGACCAACGACGTCTTCTTCGTCGGCATGATCCAGCGCATGGGCGGCACGGGCGGCGACGACCTGGGAACCATGGCCCGCACGCTCACCTACCAGGCGCTGCTGCACCCGGAAAAATAGACCCTAGCTCGGAGCGAGCGGACTGAGTTCGCCCGCTCCAACGCATCTAGATACCGAGGATCCCAGGTGAAGACCGCGCGGCCCGCCCTGGGGGCGGGTTTTCTCTGGCTGTTCGCGATCCTGTCGCTGGCGGCGATCGCCACTGGCTGCGTCGTCGCCTCAGCCCACGGCGCGCCGCTCGGGGTCTGGGGGCGAAACTTGGCGGCGTGGAGCGTAGGCGCCATGGGGGCCGCGGCGCTGGCCAAGTGGGCCGGAAACCGCACGTTCATTGCGGTTGTCGTCGCCGCGCCCCTGGCGATGGCCGCCGGCCTGCTGAGCGCCGGGCAGGCGGGCGTTCATCGCTGGATCGACCTCGGTCCTCTGCACATGAACGTGGCCGAGGTGCTGCTGGCGCCCGCCGTCGTTGGCTGGGCCGCCCTGGCGGCTAGGCCCGGATGGCCGTGGGGGACGGCGGCCTTGGCCCTGGCGCTGCTGGTCGCCCAGCCCGACGCTTCTCAGGCGACCGCCCTTGGAGGCGCCTTCCTGGTGATCGCTACGCTTGAAGGCCAGCGCGTTGGGCGATGGGCTGGGGCGACCCTGGTGGCTGTGGCGGTGACCATGGCCTGGCTCCGGCGCGATCCGTTGGCGCCCGTCGCCGACGTCGAGGGGATCATGGGCCTGGCGTGGCGCCTCTCGCCGCTTGCCGCCGTGTTCGCCTGGCTCGCGCTTGGGGGCGCGGTGTCGGCGCCGCTGATCTTGAGCGGTTCTGATCGGCGGGCGGTGCGGGCGGCGGCCCTAGCGCTCGCGATCTACGGAATGCTCGCGGTCTTGACGCCCTTGCTCGGCGCCTTCCCTGTTCCGCTCGTGGGGATGGGGATGAGTCCGATCCTCGGGGCTTGGCTGGGGGCCGGGCTGCTGGCCGCCCTCTGGCGGTCCTCACGACAAGCTGCGCCGCCTTGACTTTCCGCCCCCCTCATGCGCCCTTCCGCGCCTCGTAAAACAGCCGAATTCCCCAGGTAAATGCACGCCTACCGCACCCACACCTGCGGCGCGCTTCGCGCCGCCGACACCGGCCAGACGGTCCGCCTCTCGGGCTGGATCCACCGCAAGCGCGACCACGGCGGGCTGATGTTCGTGGACCTGCGCGACCACTACGGCCTGACCCAGCTGGTGCTGCATCCGGAGACGCCCGGCTTCGCCCTCGTCGAGCGGTTGCGCGCCGAGAGCGTGATCCGCATCGACGGCGAGGTCGTGGCCCGTTCACCCGAAACGGTGAACCCCGGTCTGCCCACCGGCGAAGTGGAGATCCGGGTCAAGGACGTGGCCGTGCTTTCGGAGGCCTCCGAACTGCCGCTGCCGGTGTTCGGCGAGCCCGACTACCCCGAAGAGATCCGGCTGAAGAACCGCCACCTCGACCTGCGGCGCGAGACGCTTCACCGCAACATCGTGCTGCGTTCGAAGGTGATCCACTCGATCCGCAACCGGATGATCGACCAGGGCTTCCTCGAGTACCAGACGCCGATCCTGACGGCCTCGAGCCCCGAGGGCGCGCGCGACTTCCTGGTGCCCTCGCGCCTGCACCCGACCAAGTTCTATGCGCTTCCCCAGGCGCCGCAGCAGTTCAAGCAGCTCCTGATGGTCTCGGGCTTCGACCGCTACTTCCAGATCGCGCCCTGCTTCCGCGACGAGGACCTGCGCGCCGATCGGAGCCTTGAGTTCTACCAGCTCGACGTCGAGATGAGCTTCGTGACCCAGGAAGATGTGTTCGCGGCGATCGAGCCGGTGATGCACGGCGTCTTCGAGGAGTTCGCGAACGGTAAGCCGGTGACCTCTTACCCCTTCCCCCGCATCCCCTATCGCGAGTGCATGGCCAAGTACGGCACCGACAAGCCGGACCTGCGCAATCCGCTGATCATGCAGGACGTGTCCGACCACTTCCGCGGCGGTGGCTTCGGCCTCTTCGCGCGCATCCTGGAAGACACGAAGAACGCGGTGTGGGGTATCCCCGCGCCGACCGGCGGCAGCCGCGCCTTCTGCGACCGCATGAACAGCTGGGCGCAGGGCGAGGGGCAGGCCGGCCTCGGCTATATCTTCTGGAGCGAGGACCAGGGCGGCTGGGGCGGCCCGATCGCCAAGAACCTGGGAGCGGAGAAGACCGACGCGGTGATGGGCCAGCTCGGCCTGGGCAAGGGCGACGCCGCCTTCTTCTCGGCCGGCGACCCAAAGACCTTCGCCAAGTTCGCCGGGACGGCGCGCACCAAGGTGGGCGCGGATCTGAAGCTGGTAGACGAGGACCGCTTCGAATTCGTCTGGATCGTCGACTTCCCGATGTTCGAGATGAACGAGGAGACCAACCACGTCGACTTCAGCCACAACCCCTTCTCGATGCCGCAGGGCGAGCTCGAAGCGCTGAACACCAAGGACCCGCTCGACGTCCTGGCCTACCAGTACGACATCGTCTGCAACGGCTACGAGCTGTGCTCCGGCGCGGTTCGGAACCACCTGCCCGAGATCATGCTGCGGGCCTTCGAGATCGCGGGCTATGGCGAGAGCGTGGTCGAGGAGCAGTTCGGCGGCATGCTGAACGCCTTCAAGCACGGCGCCCCGCCGCACGGAGGCTTGGCGCCCGGCATTGACCGGATCGTCATGCTGCTGGCCGGCGAAACCGCAATCCGCGAGGTCATCGCCTTCCCGCTGAACCAGCAGGGGCAGGACCTGATGATGAACGCGCCGTCAGATGTCGCCGATAAGCAACTGAAAGAGCTTCACATCCGCCTGGCGCCGGTGCTCAAGACGCCGGCGTGACCACCAGATAGCGCGTCGGCGTCGGCGGAGGCGGCGGGGCCGGCGGCGCGGGGGGCGCTGGAGGAGCGGGCGGCGCCGGAATGGCGTGCTGGATCCAGACGCGTGAGCCGGCCTGGTTGATGATCGCGCGGATATTCACGCTGCAGGTCCTGGCGACCAGGCCCCGGGGCAGGCGGGTCTTGCTGTCGCCGCAGGCCTCATCGACCTGTTCCTGATTGAGACCGCGGACCCGCGACAGGTCCACGCCGGCGATCACCGTGTGATGCATCTCGGCGTCCTTGAAATCGGCGCCGTCGAAGCTGCTCCCGCTCAGGACCGCTGCATTCAGCTCGGCCGACCGGAAGCTCGCCTTGTCGAAGCGGCCGTCCGTCAGCACCGCGCCGCTCAGCGCCGCATCCCGGAAGTCGGCGCCGCGAGCCTCGACCTTCATCATGTTGACGCCCTGCAGTTCGGCCGAGCGCAGGGTCGCGCCGTTCAGCGTCGCCTTGACGAAATTGGCGCCCGTGGCCGAGGAGTCGCTGAGGTCGGCGTTGGTCAGGTTGGCGTTGGTGAAGACCACGGCCTTCGCCTCGGTGGAGCGCAGACGGGCGTGCGACATGTTCGCGCCGACGAAGGTGGTCCCGAGGATCTGGGCGTCGGTCAGGTCGGCGCGCGACAGATCCGCGCCGGTGAAATTGGAGCCGATGAAGTGGGTCTCGCGCAGGTCCGACCCCACGAAGGCCGCGCCCGAGAAGTCAGCCCCCAGGAAATGCGCCCCGGCCAGCCGTCGGCCCGAAAGCTCGCACTTGGGACAGGCGCCGCCGAAGCCGGTGGAGCGCGGCACCTCCCGGTCGCCCCCGGCCGCCGCGGCGCTGGCCACGGCCGGCGCGGCCATGACCAGGGCGGCCGCCACCAGGGCGGAGAGGGTGGTCAGGTCGCGGTGGAAATCGTGCGTCACGCGGGCTGGAATCCTTGAGCTTGGAGGTTCCATCTGCGCCGGGCGGCCCCCGCACGCCACTTAATTCGCGGTAACTGTTAAGGACTTAGGCGTCCGTGACTAGGCTCCAAGGTCCTCGCCCAAGCGGCCCGCGCGGGCCCCGCAGGTTTCGCAGATCAGCGAGGCGCCCTTGCGCACCACCGCCACGTCGCCACAGGCGGCGCAGACGTCGGCCGCCTCCAGGCTGGAGGGCCCGTTGGGACGCTGGGCGGTGGGCAGGAAGACCAGATTGTCGGGCGCCGCGCCGCGCGAGAAACCGCGAGAGATGAACCGCGACGCCGGCTGCGGCCCTTGGTCGCTGGCGCCGTCGGCGTCGAGCGCCTCGGCCTTGCCGCGGCCCATGCCGTCGGCGTTGAGTTCGTCGCTGGTGGCTAGGTCCTTGCGGCCCAGATAGGAAATCCCGAGCTCGCGGAAGATATAGTCGAGGATCGAGGTCGCCGACTTCACCGTGTCGTTGCCGGTCACCGGCCCCGCCGGCTCGAACCGGGTGAACACGAAGGCGTCCACGAACTCGTCCAGCGGCACGCCGTACTGCAGGCCGATCGAGATCGCGATCGCGAAATTGTTCATCAGGGAGCGGAAGGCCGCGCCCTCCTTGTGCATGTCGAGGAAGATCTCGCCGAGTTCGCCGTCATCATACTCGCCGGTGTGCAGATAGACCTTGTGGCCGCCCACCGCCGCCTTCTGGATGTAGCCCTTGCGGCGGTCCGGCAGCTTGCCGCGCGTGCGCTCCCGCTCGATGACGCGCTCGACCACGCGTTCTTCCGGCGCCGGTCCGCGGGCGGGGCGCGCTTCCAGGCTGGGGAGGTCCAGGCTGAGGTCGGCCGGCGCCGCTGCGCGCCGGACCCGGATGACGCCCTGGGCCTGGGCAAGGGCGTCCAGCACCTCGGCCGGCGTCGCATCCCAGGGCAGCTCAAGTTCGTGAACCGGCGGCGCGGCGAGGGCCGGCGCGAGCGCCTGGAACATGGCCTGCCGCGGCCCCTCGCCCAGGATGGCGGCCGTGCGGAAGACATCGCGCGCGGCGGGCGGCAGGAACTCTGCCTCGGCGAGGCTGTCGGCGCCCAGCGCATGAGCCTCGGCGGCGGCGACGTCGGCCGCCGTGAAGCCCATCAGGGCCAGGACGTCGAACTGCGGATCGGCGAGCTGCTCGGCGCTGGCCCCCAGCACGTCGCGGATAAAGCCCTCGCCGATCACCGCGGCCGCAAAGGCGTCGGGGAGCCGGGCGACTAGGGGCAGGGCGGCCTCCACAGCGGCGATCTCGTGATCGGTGAACCCCCGGGCCATCAGCGCGGTGTGGTTGACGCCCGGCGTCTCGGAAAGGTCCGCTCGGCCTAAGAGGAAGGAGTGGGCTTCGGCGGCCTCCGCGCCGGCCAGGACCAGGCCGCGGACCGCCGCTTCGCTCAGCACGCGCGCTGGCTCGCCGTCGGCCGTCTCCGCGAAGGTCACCGGCCCGGGCCAGGGCGCGCCATCGAGGCGACCGCCGCCCAGGCGAAGCTCCAGCTCGGGGTCGCGGAAGAGGGCCAGCGCCGCGCCGGACCCGGCCATCGCGCGGCCGGCCGCCAGATAGAGCTCACAGGCCGTCACGCGTCCGGCCTCGTCGCCATAATCCAGGCCATGGGCCACCAGCCAGTCGCCGAGGCCCGCAAGGCCCACGGCCCCCGGGACGTCTTCCGCCGCGGCCAACGCGCCGGCCACCAGCGCGACCGCGGCCTCGAAGGCCTCGATGTCGAAGCCGTCCTGCGACCAGAATCCCATCAGGTCGACGCCGCCGCGCGGACCCGCGCCGGACGCGGCGATCCGATCGGCGTCCGGGCGGTCAGCCGCGAGCACGACCGCTCCGGTGGCCCAGCTCGCGCGGGCCACGCTCTCGTCCGCCCCGCCGGCCACGACCACGCGGACGGCCTCGTCGGGCAGGGCGGGCGCCGCCATCTCCCAAGCGCTCTCGCCGGACCGCGCCAGGACGATGGCCTCCAGGATCAAGGCGTCGGGCGCGCCCGCGGCGCGAGCGGCCTCGGCGGCGCGCGCCAGGCTCGGATTGGCCTGGGGGTCCGCACAGGCCTCGGCGTCGCCCTCGCAGCGCAGGATCGCGTCCATCACCGCCTGCAGGCGCCGGCCGAGCTCGAGCGCGGCGGCCTCGGCCGCGGCCCGGCCCCGGTAGGCGGCGACCATGCGGCTCAGCACCGCGGTGGCGTCGGGCGAGCCGGCCTCGATCACTAGGGGTGGCGCGCGTCCCGCGGGCGGGCTCAGGGCGATCACGCCGGCCAGCAGGGCCTCGGTGAGATCGTCGCGGAAGCGGGTGCGGGCGGCGACGTCCTTGATCAGGCTCTTGGCCTGGGCGTTGGCGGTGAGGCTTTCGACATAGTCGGCGATGGCGGCGGGAAGGTCGGCCGCGCCGCCCGCCCAGTCGATCCAGGCGTCCACGCGGGCCGCCGTCCAGTGCGCCGGCGCCTGGACCTCGACGAAGCGCCCGCCGATCTCGGCGATCCGCGCTTCGATTCTCGTCCGCGACGCTTCGCGACCCATTCACCGACTCCCTCGGGCGAGCCTAGGCGTCGCGGAGGGGCCCAATCAATAGATGTTGCGGTCCTGGGCGGCTTCATCCCCAACATCTTGCGCCAGGTGGAGTGCTGGACGCTCGAAATCGCCCCGCCTATAGTCCGCCCGCCGATCTCATCCTCCGCATCCAGCTTTCTGGGACGACCCGCCTCGTGCTGAACTTCCTGAAGTCGATTTTCACCTGGTGGAACGGCGCCACGATCGGCGCGCGCTTCCACATCGGCCGCCGCGGCCTCTTCGTGGGTCAGGACGAACGGGGCAACCGCTATTTCGAGGCGAAGGACAATTCGGACAGCTACGACGGGCGGCTCCGCCGCTGGGTGATTTACAAGGGCTATGCCGACGCCTCGAAGGTCTCGCCCGACTGGCACGGCTGGCTGCACTACACCTTCGCCGAGCCGCCGACTGTCGAGCCGTTCGTGATCAAGCCCTGGGAAAAGGCCCATCTGCCCAATCTCACCGGCACCATCCACGCCTATCGTCCGCAGGGCTCGCTGGCCCGGGGCGGGGAGCGCCAGAAGGCGACCGGCGACTACGAGGCGTGGACCCCGAAGTAAGGCCTGGAGCCGCTGTGTCACCCCGCCTGACGCCGAAGACCTTCCTCGCAACCGGACTGTGGCTCGCCGCCCTGGCCACGGCCGGCTTCGCCGCGGCCCAGCCGGCAGCGCCTCTGCCGGTCATCGAACCTCCGCCTAAGGCCGCCGCTTCGGAAGAAGCGCCGCCGCTCAGCGTTCCGACGCCAGCGCCGCTCGCCGTGCCGCCGATCTCGGAGAAGGAGGTGGCCGCCGCGCCGCCGCCGGCCGCCGGCGAGGTCAAACCGCCCGGGGTCGTCGTCCGGCGCGCCCGCTACGACGTCGCCGTGCTCGAGGCGTTGGATAAGGTCACGGCCGAAAGCCTGCGGTTCGAAGCCGCCGTTGGCCGGCCGGTCCGCTACAAGAGCCTGATCTTCACGGTGAAAGCCTGCGAGCGCTCGGCGCCCGACGAGGCCCTCGACGATTCCATCGCCTATCTCACCGTCGACTCCCAGCCCCGGCCCGCGCCCGGCAAGCCGCCGCTGGCGCCGCGGCAGACCTTCAAGGGCTGGATGTACGCCTCATCGCCGGGCCTGCACGCGCTGGAGCACCCGGTCTATGACGCCTGGCTGATCACCTGCAGGGCGGCTGCGCCCCCCAGCGCGCCGGCGCGCTGAAAGTCACCCTCCGCCGAGAGCGCCAGGGCCAGCCGGCGGTGATAGTCCAGCCGTGAGATCTCCACCGCGCCGAACTGCGTCAGATGATCGGTCATGAACTGGGCGTCGAGCAGCCGGTAGCCGCCGGCCAGCAGGCGGGCGACCAGGTGAATCAGGGCCACCTTCGAAGCGTCGCGTCTACGCGAGAACATGCTCTCGCCGAAGAACGCCCCCTGCAGCGACACGCCATAGAGCCCGCCTACGAGTTCCTCGTCCCGCCAGCATTCGAGACTATGGGCGAAGCCCAATTCGTGCAGCCGCACGTAGAGGTCCTCGATGGGGTGGTTGATCCACGTCTCCGACCTCCCCGGACCAGAGGCCGCGCAGGCCTGGACGACGGTCCGGAAGGCGGTGTCGGCGCGGATCTCGAAGGGCTCGCCGCGCACCGTGCGCGCCAGGCGGTGCGAGACGTGGAAGCCGTCCAGCGGGATCACGCCGCGCCGCTCCGGATCGATCAGGAAGACGCGGTCGTCCTCGCGCGCGTCGGCCATCGGGAAGACGCCGCGCGCGTAGCAGGACAGGAGATCGCGGGCGTCGAACTGCGCCATGGGCAAAGCTTAGCCCGGCTCTCGCGCCGGAGGCGACCGTCAAGCGTCGGGTCGCTGACCTAGGCCGCGGCCGCCTGGGCCTTCATCCAGTTTTCCAGCCAGTGGATGTTGTAGGCGCCGGAGATGATGTCCGGCTGGACCAGCAATTCCTGGAAGAGCGGGATGTTGGTCTCGATGCCCGCCACGACGATCTCGCCGAGACAGCGGCAGAGGCGGGCGATGCACTCGTCGCGGTCGCGGCCGTGGACGATCAGCTTGCCGATCAGGCTGTCGTAGTAGGGTGGGATCGTATAGCCCGCGTAGAGCGCGCTATCGAGCCGCACGCCCAGGCCGCCCGGGGCGTGGAAGTCGGTCACCAGGCCCGGCGAGGGCGCGAAGGTCTTCGGGTTCTCGGCGTTGATCCGGCACTCGATGGCGTGGCCCTCGAAGACCACGTCCTTTTGGGCGAAGGACAGCGGCAGGCCCGCGGCGATGCGGATCTGCTCGCGCACCAGGTCGATGCCGGTGATCGCCTCGGTGACCGGGTGCTCGACCTGCAGGCGGGTGTTCATCTCGATGAAGAAGAACTCGCCGTTCTCGTAGAGGAACTCGATGGTGCCGACGCCGAGGTAGCCGATGGCCTTCACGGCATCGACCACGACCTTGCCGATCCTGGCGCGGGCCTCGGCGTCGATGGCCGGCGAGGGGGCCTCTTCCAGCACCTTCTGGTGGCGCCGCTGCAGGGAGCAGTCGCGTTCGCCCAGGTGACAGACGTTGCCGAAGCTGTCGGCGATCACCTGGATCTCGATGTGCCGCGGGGTCTGGAGGTAGCGTTCCATATAGACCGCGCCGTCGCCGAAGGCCGCCTTGGCCTCCGACCGCGCCGTCGAGACCGCCTCATAGAGGTCGTCCTGGGTCTGGGCGACCTTCATGCCGCGCCCGCCGCCGCCGGCCGCGGCCTTGATCAAGACCGGAAAGCCGATCGCCTTGGCCGCCGCGAAGGCCTCCTCCTCGGTGGTCACCGCGCCGTCGGAGCCGGGGACCACCGGGATGCCGACCGCCTTCACCGCCTGCTTGGCGGTGATCTTGTCGCCCATCATCTTGATGTGCTCGGGCTTGGGCCCGATGAAGGTGAATCCGTGCGCGCCGACGATCTCGGCGAAACGGGCGTTTTCCGATAGAAATCCGTAGCCTGGGTGGATGGCTTGAGCGCCGGTGATCTCGGCGGCGGCGATGATCGAGGGGATGTTCAGGTAGCTCTTGGCCGCGGCCGGCGGGCCGATGCAGACGCTTTCGTCGGCAAGGCGCACCCACATGGCGCCCGAGTCCGCCTCGGAGTGGACGGCGACCGTGGAGATGCCCATCTCCTTGCACGCGCGGTGCACGCGAAGGGCGATCTCGCCACGGTTGGCGATGAGGATCTTTTCAAACATCGCGCTAGCCGATGACCGCGAGCGGCTCGCCGAACTCCACGGGCTGGCCATCCTCCACCAGGATCTCGACGATCTTGCCGGCCTTGGGCGCGGGGATCGGGTTCATGGTCTTCATGGCTTCGATGATCATCAGGGTCTGGCCGGCGGCGACGGTGTCACCCACCTTCACGAAGGGTTCGGCGCCCGGCTCCGGCTGCAGGTAGACGCTGCCCACCATCGGCGATTTGATCACCTCGCCGCTGGCGCGCGCAGGCGCTGCGGCTTCGGAAGATGCGGCGGCGGAGGACGATGCGGCGGCCACCGGCGGCGGAGCGGGCGCAGGCGCGGCCTGCATCATCTGCATCGGCGCGGCGGTCAGGGTCTTGGCGACGCGGATCTTCAGGCCCGAATGCTCGACCTCGATCTCCGACAGGCCGGTCTCCGTCAGGATGTCGGCCAGTCTGCGCACCAGGCGCGCGTCGATCGGATCGGCGGCGGGGGCCTTTGGAGGGCTAGCCATGCAAAATACCTTCGCTGCTTAGTTTGAGGCTTGGCGGGCGAGGCCCGCGGCGGCCTCGACGGCCAGTTCGTAGCTCGCGGCGCCGAACCCGGAGACCGTCCCGGTGGCCGCGAGGGAGACATAGGTCTGGTGGCGGAACGCCTCGCGCGCGGCGGGGTTCGAGAGGTGGCATTCGACGACCGGGACGCCGACCATCTTCAGCGCGTCCAGGATCGCCACGGAGGTGTGACCGTAACCCGCCGGATTGATCACCAGGGCCGCTGACTTCTCCCGCGCCTCCTGGATCCAGTCGATCAGCTCGCCTTCGTGGTTGGATTGGCGGAACACGACCGTACAGCCCAATGCGGACGCGCGGGCTTCACAGAGCCGCTGCACGTCTTCGAGGGTTTGGTGACCGTAAATCTCCGGCTCGCGGGCGCCCAGGAGGTTGAGATTGGGGCCGCTCAGCACATAGATCGGTTTCGACATTCGGCTCCGCCGTCGATTCAGCCGTCTTGTACCGGTCGGGGCTGCGGGTCACAAGCTTGCCGACCGGAGGCGCCGCCATGAACCTGACCGTCAATGGAGAGCCGAGGGCGTTTCCGCCGCTCGCCGACCTGACGGCCCTGGTCGCGGCGCTGGGGCTGGACGGCCGCAAGGTGGCGATCGAACGCAACCTGGAGATCGTGCCCCGCTCGGCCTATGGGAAGACGAAGCTCCTCGACGGCGACCGGATCGAGATCGTGCACTTCATCGGAGGCGGCTGACATGGACGGGTCTGTCCACAGCGAAGATACCTGGACCGTCGCGGGCCGCACCTTCCGTTCGCGGCTGATCGTCGGCACGGGAAAGTACAAGGACTACGCCCAGAACGCGGCCGCCGCCGAGGCGGCCGGCGCTGAGATCGTCACCGTCGCGCTGCGCCGCGTGAACCTCTCCGATCCCAGCCAGCCCATGCTGGTCGACTACGTGAAGCCGGACCGCTTCACCTTCCTGCCCAATACCGCCGGCTGTTTCACCGGCGAGGAGGCCGTGCGGACCCTGCGGTTGGCGCGTGAGGCCGGCGGGTGGGACCTGGTGAAGCTGGAGGTGCTCTCGAACACCAAGCACCTGCTGCCGGACATGGAGGAGACGCTGCGGGCGCTGAAGCTGCTGATCGCCGACGGCTTCCAGGTGATGGTCTACTGCAGCGACGACCCGGTCTACGCCAAGAAGCTGGAAGATGCGGGTGCTGCGGCCATCATGCCGGCCGCCGCGCCGATCGGCTCCGGGCGCGGCATCCAGAACTTCCTGAACCTCGGCCTGATCATCGAGCAGTCGAGCGTGCCAGTGCTGGTGGACGCCGGGGTCGGCACGGCGTCGGATGCGGTCCTGGCCATGGAGATCGGCTGCGACGCCGTCCTGATGAACACCGCCATAGCCGAGGCCCGCGATCCGATCCGCATGGCCGTGGCCATGAAGCACTCGGTGATCGCCGGCCGCGAGGCCTTCCTCGCCGGGCGCATGGCCAGGCGATCCTACGCCGACCCGTCCTCGCCGATGGCCGGGCTGATCTAGGGATTAGTCCCCGGACTGGGGCTTGTACTTCGAGTGGCAGGCCGTGCAGGTGTCGCCGAGGCCATTGGCGGCGGTCGAGAAGGCCGCGCCGTCCTTCTTCATCGCCGCCTTTTCCGCATCGGCGGCCAGCTTGGCGAAGTCGGCGGCCGACTTGGTCCACTCGGCGCCCGGCTGCTTCTGCGGGCCGGTGAGGTCGGCGGCGGCGGTCTTCAGCGATTGCGCGGCCTTCAGCGCCTCCTGCCAGCGCGCGGCCGGGACCTTGGCGGCGTCCGGGCCGTTGGCGGGGTCGACGTCGCCGCCGACCGCGAAGATGGTGTTGGTGGCCGGGTCGACCACGGTCTTCATCTCGTCCTTGACGGTCATGCCGGCCGCGAAGGCCGCGCCGGTCAGCGACAGGCTGGTCACGAGGGCGAGGACGGCTGAGCGCATCGGCGGCCTTTCGGTTGGGAACGCCGAGCCTAGGCGGGCCCGGCGGACTGGGCGAGCACCCGTTCTATGTCGAGTTCCGGCGACAGGCCAAGGCTGCGCAGCATCTCCTCCCGCTCCGGACCGCCCTTGGGCCGATAGGCTTCGGTGTTGCGCTCGCGGCCCCGCGCCCAATAGCCCAGCACCTTGGCGAGGTTCCTCGGGCGCTTGAGCCAGGCCTGCGGGTCTTCCAGCATGTGGAAGCCGCGCAGGGCCGCGCGGAGCAGGTCGACGTCCGAACGCACCGCCACCGCGACGCCGTCCTCGAGGAAGCTCCTGGCGAGGCGGCTCTTCAGGTTCGGCCGATAGCCCGGCGTCAGCGCCTGGCGGGCGCGGCGGATGGCGCTGCGGTCGGCGTCTCGCATGGCGGCGTAGTAAGGACGCAGCTCCGCCGCCATGCGCCGCTGATAGGCCTCGACCCGCGCTGCCGGGTCGCTGAACATCTGCAGGGCGTCACGCAGCAGGTGCGCGCTGACCGCGGCGAAGGAACAGCCGCGGCCGAACAGCGGGTTGGAGCGCACCAGGCTGTCACCCACCGCGAAGAAACCGGTGACGGCCGCGTGGCCGCCCGGCGCCAGGTCGCGCCAGCGGCTGTGCAGGTCGCCCATGCCGAACACCCGGCTGATCGCCGTCGCGGTCGCGGGGTCCACCCAGGGCGTGAGGCCCGGCAAGGCCGCGCAGGCGGCGTCGAACACCGCGGGATCGACGATCCTCTTGCGCAGCTCCTCCTCGACCTCCGGCACGCAAAGGGTGATCGAGAAACAGCCGTTGTCGCCGGGAAACACCCCGAATTTCAGATATTCCAGGTCCCCCGTCAGCGGGTCCTTGGTCCGCTCCGGCTCGGCCACGCCGGGGTTCAGGCGGTAGTGGCGGGTGAAGTAAAGGATACCGCAGTCTTCGGACTCCTCGGTGATTGGCGCACCGGCCGCGACCAGCTGCTCGAAGGCTGAAGAGGTCCGGCCGGCGGCGTCGACCACGATGTCGGCGGCGAGGTCGTGGCGGCCGGCATGGTGCTCGATGACCAGGCCGGTGACCGCCGGGACCGCGCCCGGCGTCAGGCTCAGCTCGCGGACGAAGACGTTCGAGCGGATCTCGATGCCGGCCTGCCGCTCGACATAGCGGCGCATGATCAGCTCCAGCGTGGTGCGCCGGCTGGTGAGCACGGCGAGATCGCGGTCGACCGGCTCGGGTGTGTAGCTTCGCTTGTGGATATCGGTGAGTCCGCCTTCGAAGACCAGGTCTCGGCAGCCCGCCTCCAGCAGCTCCGCCAGCAGCTGCGGGTGTTCATCGCGGATCAGGATGCGCAGCCGGGCGAGGAAGGCGTGGCTGTGCCGCAGATGGCCGACGCCGCGCCGGCTCCAGCTTTCGAAGGCCTCGTCCGCACCGCCCTCCGGCGGCGGCGGATCGCGTTCGAGCAGGACCACCTCCCGGCCGGTGGGCGCAAGCGCCAGAGCCGTCCACAGCCCGGCCATGCCGGCGCCTATGATCAGCACCCGTTCCGCCATCTCATCCACTCCCGACCCCTATCGGCGACAGGATACGTCAAAGCCGCGCTGCCCGTAGGTCAACGGTCTCTAGCTGGCGGTCTTGGCCGGGCCGGAGCCACCGCGGGCGGCGGCGATGGCGGCGCGCAGGGCCGCCATGTCGGCGCCGGGAATCATGGTGTTGCCGACGATGAAGGCCGGCGTCCCGTCGATCTTCAGGGCCTCGGCGAGCGCATGGGTGTCGAGGAGCTGGCGGGTGATCATCGGATGGGCGGCGTCCCGGTGGGCGGCCGCCGCGTCGATCCCGACCTCGGCGAGGTGGCGGTCGAGAGCGGCGTCATCCAACGCCTTTTCGGCCATCAGCACCTTGTAGAGGTCGAAGCCCTTGGCCTTGCCTTCGCGGGTCAGCGCGACCTTGGCGGCGGTGTCGGAGACCTCGCCGAAGATCGGGAATTCCTTGAACACGAACCGCACGTCGGGGTTCTCGGAGATCAGCTTCACGACCTCGGGGGCGGCCAGCTTGCAGTAGCCGCAGCGGTAGTCGAAGAACTCCACGACCGTGATCCTGCCGTCCGGATTGGCCACGAAGTCGCGGGAGTCATGCTCCAACTGACCGCGGTATTTGTCGATGGCGTCGGTTGAGGCCTTCATCGCCGCGAGTCGGTCGTTCTCGCTCAGCTTCACCGCCGCCTCGCGGATCACCTCGGGGTGGGCCATCAGATAGGCGTGCACCTTCTGGCCGAAGGCGGCGTCCTCGGTCTTCTGGCAGGCGGCGAGGGAGAGGGCGGCCGCAAGGCCGGCGAAGATGCGAACAGCAGCGGTCATGGGGGGCAGATAAGTCGGCATGGCGTCCATTGTTAGGCGTCAGCGGGCCTGGGGGCCGGAGACGGCGCCTTCGCGTTCCAGGTCCTTCATTTCGTCGCGGCTCGGCTTGGAGACCAGCACGATGTCGGTGGCTCGACGCCACTCCGGGCTGTCCTTGGGCAGGCGCTCGCGAGCGCGGATGGCGAACTCGCGCGCCTGGCGCATGTCGCCGACATTGTACTGGAACTCGGCCGTGGCGAGCCGCGCCATGCCTTCCTGGCCGCGCTTGTCGTAGGCCTCGGCCAGCATCCGCCAGGCGGCGGCGTTGTCCTTTTCCTGGACCAGGGACTTTTGCAGCTCGACGATGCCTTCATCGACCTTCTTCTTGTCGTCGAGGGCGATCAGGGTCTGGCCGAGATTCATGTGCAGCAGGGCCCCGTCCGGCTTGAGCTCCACGGAACGCCGCTGAGGCCCTTCGGCCTCGTTCTGGCGGCCGAACTCGAAGAGGATCTGGCCCTTCAGCTCCCAGAGGTACGGATTGTTGGGCTGCTCGGCGAGCAGGTCGTCGACCCGCTTCAGCGCCTTGTCCGGCTCCTTGAGCTGGTAGTAGGCGATCGCGCGCGCATAGCGCGCCGGATAGGAAGTGTCTTTCTCGTCGTACTTGGTCATCGTGACCTGCGGATTGATGAAGCCGTCGAGCTTGGCCTTCATCACCTCGTGCTCGGCCAGGGCCAGCGGCGGGTCCTTCTGGTTGTAGTGCGGCAGGGCCGCGACCCGGTTCTGCAGGGCCTCGATCCGGTCGGACGAGAGCGGGTGGTCGATGAAATATTTGTAGCGGCGGTATTGGGCGAAGACCTCCTGGTAGCGGTAGTTGTCGAAGAACTCCGCCAGCCCCCGGCCGGACAGGCCGGCCTTTTCGAGCAGCGTCGCGCCCGCCTGGTCGGCGCGGCTTTCCTGTTCTCGGCTATAGCCGATGGCGCCGAGCGCGCCGAAGTAGGGGGCGCTGGTGATCAGCCCGGCCGCCGCGTCGCCGGAGCCAGCCAGCGCCGCCAGCACGCCCAGGCCCATGGTCAGGATCATCGGCACCATGCCTGCCCGCTGCATGTCGCCGGACCGGAAGCTGTGGCCGCCGGCCAAGTGGCCGACTTCGTGGGCGATGACCCCCTGCAACTCGTTGGGGTTCTTCGCCTGCAGGATGAGGCCGGTGGTGATCATCATCACGCCCGGCGCGGCGGCGGCGTTGGGCTCCTTGGAGCCGATCAGGACGATCTGGATGCCCTTGGGATCGATGCCGGCCGCCTGGAAGATCGGCGCGGAGTCGCGGTGCAGCAGATCCTCGATCTCGGTGTCCCGGATGAGGGTGTCGCCCGGCCCGAGCTGCGCCGCGGCGAGCCCCGGCCGCAGCACGAGGCTGACAGCCAGGGCCGCGGCCAGTGCGACGCGGAAAACCGAACGGGCGGGGGCGGCCATGCTCAACTCTCGTCTTCGCCCCTCGAAAACCCCAATCGAATCCTAGCGCGTCACCCGCGCCGCCACCAGCCTTTGCGCGGCGCGGCGGGCGGAGCGGAGATCTCCGCTGGGTCCGGTTCACGGGGCGCGGCGACCGCGCGAACCGGCTCCGGCGCGGCGACAGGTTCCGGCGCCGCGACCTCGGCGACCACGGGCTTGGCCTTGGCGCGGCTGGCCCGGGGCTTCTTGCCGACCGGCGGTGCGTCGGCGTTGGCCGCCACCGGCTCGGGGATCGGCGCGGGCTCGGGCTCGGCGATCGCTTCCGGCTCCGGGGCGGCGATCGGCGCCGGCGCTTCGGCCATGGGCTGGTCGGCGGAGCCTTCGCCGCCGCGACCCCGGCCGCGTCCGCGGCGGGCGCGCTTGGGCTTGTCCTCGGCGGCGGGCAGTTCGACCCAGACGTCCTCGTCGCGGCCATCGGCGCGCGGCGGAGAGGTCGAGGGCGCGGGCGTCGCGGCCTCGGCGGCCACGCGGGGCGGTTCGCGGACGTCGTTGGCGGCCTGAGGCGCGGCGTCGCGCTTCATGTCCTCGGAGGGGTCATACCAGACGAACGGATCGTCGCCGTAGGGCACCCAGGGACGGGTCCAGGCGAAGGCGTCGGTCGGACGGCCGTCTTCACGCATCCGCCGGCCGCCTCTGCGGCCGCGGCGCCGCCGTCGGCCCTGGCCGCCTTCGTCGTCGGCGTCCCGCGGGCCTTCGGCCGGACGCGGGGCAGGGGCGGCGGCCCCGACTTCGCGCGGTTCGGCGCCATCGCGGCGTCCGCGGCGGCGGCGGCGGCGTCCGCGGCGGGCGCCGTCGCCCTCCTCGGAGCCCTCGTCGTCGCGATGCGGACGATCGGCGCGGGCGCGCTGTTCATCGTCGTCGGTGTCCTCGCGCTCGACGGCGACCTCGTCTTCTTCTTCCTCGTCTTCGTCCTCGAAGGCTTCGTCGTCATAGCCGTCGTCGATCATCGGCTCGTAGGCCGCGGCCGGCGGCGCCACGGCGGCGTGGTCGGGACGCTGTTCCGTCGAGGTGCGCTCGATCAGGCACTCGGCGTGCGCCATGTCGTCGTCGACCACGACGGTGACGAATAGGCCCATGGTCTGCTGCAGGCGCGCCAGGTGCGCGCGCTTCTCGTTCAGGATGTAGAGCCCGACCGCGCGCGGCGCCTTCAGCGTCGCCTCGCCGCCGCCCTTCAGGGCCTCCAATTCCAGGGTGCGAAGGGCCGCAAGCGCGCTGGATTCCACCGAACGGACCCGGCCGGTGCCCTGGCAGTGCTCGCAGACGTGGGTGGTGCCTTCCAGCACGCCGGAGCGGCGGCGCTGGCGGCTGATCTCCATCAGACCGAAGGCCGAGATCTTGCCCATCTGCACGCGGGCGCGGTCGTCCTTCAGGCAGTCCTTCAGCTTCTTCTCGACCGACCGGTTGTTCTTCGACTCGTCCATGTCGATGAAGTCGATGACGATCAGGCCGGCGAGGTCGCGCAGGCGCAGCTGCCGGGCGGTTTCCTCCGCCGCCTCCATATTGGTCTTCAGCGCCGTCGCCTCGATGTTCCGCTCGCGGGTGGAGCGGCCGGAGTTCACGTCGACGGCGACCAGGGCCTCGGTCTGGTTGATCACCAGATAGCCGCCGCTGCGCAGCGGGACGACCGGCGAATAGATTTGGCTGAGGTGATCCTCGACCCGGTGTTTGACGAACAGCGGCGTCGGCTCGGTGTAGAGCTGCACCTTCTTGGCCTGGCTGGGCATCAGCATGCGCATGAAGTCGCGCGCTTCCTTGAAGCCG
>NZ_JBEPUO010000013.1:0-89799 GCF_041691455.1 Phenylobacterium sp.
GGGCCTCGGCCTGGACGCGCTGCTGGTCGCGGACCTGAGCCTGCGCCTGCTGGTCGTGCGCCGCGCGGGCGGCCTGCACCTGCTCGGCTTGTTGATGGCCCGCCTGGGTGCGCTGAGCCTCGGCCTGGACGCGCTGCTGGTCGCGGGCCTGAGCCTGCGCCTGCTCGTCGTGCGCCGCGCGGGCGGCCGGCGCCTGCTGGGCCTGCTGGCGGCCCGTCTGGACACGCTGAGCCTCGGCCTGGGCGCGCTGCCGATCGTTCGCCTGAGCCTGCCGCTGGCGCTGAGCGTCGTTGACCGCCCGGGTCTGCGCCTCCGCCTGCAGGCGTTGCTGGTCTCGGCCCTGCGCCTGGGCGGCCTGTTGACGTTGGGCCTCGGCCTGGGCGCGGGCCTGCTCCTGCGCCTGGATCTGCCCCTGGACCTGTGGCGGGCGGCCCTGGGCGTCGACTTCGCGGCGAGGCTCGGCTTGCGGACCCTGGCGTTGCGGCGCGGCCGCGGCGGCGATCGCCGGCGCGACGCGGGCGGCGTAGGCCTGGCGCTGGGCGCGCTCGCGGTCGAATGCGATCTGGCGCTGCTGCGGCTGCGGCTGGGCCGCGCTTTGGTCGCGCCAGCGGCGCCAGTCGTCGTTGCGCTGCCGCTCGGCGGCCCACTGGCGCTGCGGGGCCAGGACCACGTCGCGATGCGTCCGCCAGTCGGCGGCGTAGGCGGCCTGGCGCTGCTGGTGGATGGCGGCGTAGTGCAGCCGCTGCGCGCGGACGAAATAGCGGGCCGCATAGTCGATCAGATCGGCGCCATAGCCGGAATAGGGCCGGCCATGGCTGTCGTAGACGCCAACCAGCTCGCCGTCGTCGTAGGCGTAGGAATAGTCGGTGTCGCGGATCAGGAACGGGCGGTCGCTGCCGTCGCGGTAGAAGTACTCGCGGATTCCATAGGGGGTCTGCTCGACCACGCGGTATTCGCCGCCGCTGGAGCGCCAGACCCAGGGGCGCTCGCCGTCATAGTCCACCGTGTAGTCGGGCGGGCTGTCGGCGAAGGCGTCGCCGAGGTCGTAGGCGGCGTCCACATAGCTGTAGAGCGGCCGGGGCGGCCTGGCCGCGCGGCGCAACACCGGCGCGGGCGGAAGCTGGTTGGCGGCCGGCGCAACAATCTCGGGCGGCGGCGGGGCCTCGGCCAGGGGCAGGCTGGCGATCGGCGCGCCGGCGACGAGCGCGGCCGGTTTCCGGTCGCACGCGGCGAGCAGCAGGCTCGCGGCGGCGGCGGTCAGGAGAAGGCTGCGGTAGGACATGGGGCTAAAACCCTTCGGCAATCGTCGCTGTTCCAATCGGGCCGGCGAACATGGCCCACCGGACATGAACGGCGACGGACGGGCCTGTTCAGGCCTTACTCTGGCCACCCGCGTCAGGTCTTCTGGGGGCTGGCCAAGGGAGTATCACCATGGCGGACGTGCATTACGGCGTGGTCCAGCAGGACGGCGCCTGGACGATCATCGGCGAGAGCCTGCACTTCGGCTCCTACAAGACGCGCTGGAGCGCCGAACGCGCCGCGCGGCGGCTGGCCCGGAAATCCGGCGGCCTCCCCGTCCAGCTCCACGTACAGGACGAAACCGGCGTGCTCATGCCGCCCGCGCGGCTGGTCTCGGAGGACTGACGCGGCGGGCCACCCGCGCCCATGCCGGCTCCCACTTGACGGTGAATATCACAGGCGTAATATATTACGTATGTGAGATGGGAGTGCGCCATGGTCATCCGTCAGGTCCTGCCCTTCGATTTCGAACCCCGCAGCGGACGGCGACTGCCGCCGCACATCCGCATGGCGATCGGCGCCTCGCTGGCGCTGCACGCGGCGGGGGTCGTCTACCTGGCCTATGCGAAGTTCAATCCGCCGCCCCCGCCGCCGGTGTTCGCCGACCCGATCACTGTCGGGCCGATGGTCAAGCTGCCCAGGCCGGACCTTCCGCCGCCGCCGCCCGCGCCGCGTGTCCCCATCCACGAGACGACGATCTTCGATCCGCCCCCGCTGGCGCCGCTTCCGGTCCCGCCGCAGCTCGATCCGCCGCGCGAGCTGAAGCCGGCCGACCCCATTCCGCAGATCACCGCGACGGCCGGCGAGACGGCGCCTCAGACCCACACAATCGGCACCCCCAGCTGGCTTCGCCGGCCGACCGGCGAGGAGATGGCCAACGTCTATCCCGAGGGCGCGCTGCGCCATGAGCTCGGCGGCTCGGCGACACTGGCCTGCCTGGTCGCGGCGAGCGGCACGGTCCACGACTGCCGGGTCGACGGCGAGACCCCGGCCGGCGCCGGCTTCGGCCCCGCTGCGCTCAAGCTCGCGCGCTTCTTCCGCATGAACCCGCAGACGATGGACGGGCGGCCCGTGGACGGGGCCAGCGTCAACATCCCGATCCGCTTCAACCTGAAGTGAGGCGCGCTCAGTAGCTCTTCGGCAAGCCCAGCACCCGCTCGGCGATGAAGTTGAAGATCATCTCGCGGCTGACCGGAGCGATGCGCGGGATCATCGCCTCGCGGAAGTAGCGCTCGACGTCATATTCCTTGGCGTAGCCCATGCCGCCGTGGGTCAGGACCGCGGCCTCGCAGGCGCGGAAACCGGCCTCGCCGCCCAGGTACTTGGCGGCGTTGGCCTCCGCCCCGCATTCGCGCCCGGCGTCGTAGAGGGCGGCGGCCTTGAAGGCCATCAGATTGGCGGCCTCCAGCTCGGCCCAGCAGCGGGCCAGCGGGTGGGCGACCCCCTGGTTCTGGCCGATCGGGCGGCCGAACACGACCCGCTCCTTGGCATAGCCGGCGGCGCGCTTCAGCGCCGCGCGGCCCAGGCCCACGGCCTCCGCGCCGATCAGGATCCGCTCCGGGTTCAGCCCCTCCAGCAGGTAGTAGAAGCCCCTGCCCTCCTCGCCGACCAGGGCGTCGGCCGGAACCTGCAGGTCGTCGATGAAGACGGCGTTCGATTCCACGGCCTTGCGGCCCATCTTGGCGATCGGGGTCGCCTGGATCTTCTCGCGGTCGAAGTCGACGTAGAACAGGCTGATGCCGTCGGTGGCCTTCTTCACCTCCGCCCGCGGCGTGGTGCGGGCCACGATCAGCATCTTGGTCGCCCGCTGGGCCATGGTGGTCCACATCTTCCGGCCGCGGATGACGTAGCCGTCGTTGGTGCGCGCGGCCTGCGTCGTCAGGCTGGTCGTGTCGAGCCCGGCGTCCGGTTCGGTGACGCCGAAGCACATCTTGTCCTCGCCCGAGATCAGGCGCGGGATCAGCTTCTGTTTCTGCTCAGGCGTCCCGAACTTCACCAGCGGCATGGGCCCGAAGATGTTGAGGTGCAGCGCGCTCGCGCCCGAAAACCCTGCGCCGCTCTCGGCCACCGCTTGCATGGCGATGGCGGCCTCGGTGACGCCCAGGCCCGAACCGCCCAGCTCGACCGGCATGGCCGCGCCCAGCCAGCCGGCCGCAGCCATCGCGGCGACGAAATCCTCGGGGAACTCGCCGGTCTCATCGGTGCGCCGCCAGTAGTCTGCGTCGAAGCGCGCGCAGAGCCGCAAGACCCCCTCACGGATCGCCTCCTGCTCGTCGCTGAACCAGAAGCCGTTCATCGCGCCGTCTTCCCCGTGCCGCCTGACGCGAATCTCGCCGGATCAAGCCGCGCCGCATAGGGGCCAGGATCACGCCCGGTCACGCAAGCCGTCACGAGCTTGGCGGCCAGGGGCGCGAGCAGCCATCCGTTGCGCCGCGCGCCCACCGCCAGGATCACGCCGGCCGTCCGCGACAAACCGACCATGGGCAACCCGTCGGGCGTCGCGGCCCTGACACCCGCCGAAACGCCGAAGGTCGCCCCGGCGAGCCCCGGGAGCAGAACGCCGGCCGCGCGGACCAGGGGCTCGAGGGCCGCCCGGTCGATGCGGGTATCGCAGAGGCCAGGCTCCATGGTGGCCCCGACCGCCAGGCCGTCGCGCCCCGGCACGGCGTAGGCGCCCTCGCCGCGCAGGCTCATCCGCCCGCCGCGCACATCGGAGAAGCGCAGGATCTGGCCCTTGATCGGCGAGAGGCGCGAAAGTTCCGGGGCGACCTCGGCGAGACCGTGAGCGGCGCCGGTGGCGATCACCAGCCAGTCGGCGTCGGTTCGCTCCCGCACGGCCTCGCCGCGGAATTCCACGCCCGCCGCCTCGGCCTCGCGCCGCAGGGCGCTGAGCGCCGGCCCGGGCTCCAGCCGCCAGTCCTCCCGCACCAGCAAGGCCTGAAGGCCAGGAGCCACGCCGGGCGCCAGGTCCTCCAGCAGGCCCCGCGGCAGGTCCGGGCCCCGGAGGCCCAGCCGCATCAGCCGCGCGCGGACCTCGCTCAGCCAGGCGGGCGACCCCGCCGCCACCGTTCCCGACCGGTCGATCCCGATCCCGGTCCGCGCGGCAAGTCCCGGCCAGAGGTTGCGGGCCGCCAGCAGGAGATCGAGGTCGCCGGCCGTCTCGGCGTCCAGCGCCGCCTCGAACGCAGGCGCCAGCATGCCCGCCGCCACGGCCGAAGCGCTCGGGCTCTCCGTCGGGTCCCAGACACTGACCGAACAGCCGGCGTCGGCCAGGGCGAGGGCCGCGCTGAGGCCCAAAGCGCCCGCGCCTGCGACGATCACCTGGGGTCCCGGGCTCATGGCCCTAACGAGCCGCCCAGACCGGGAAAATCAAGCGGAACCCGGCGCGGGCGAAGGGGTTAAGCCGCCAGAGGGGGGCGTGGGCTCCCATGTTGATTCACGGAGCTGCGTCATGGTCACCGCCACCCAATCCGCCTCGAAGAAGAAGGCCCCCGCAAAGTCGACCGCCAGCCGCGGACCCGACGCGGTCGCCCTTCTGAAGGCCGACCACCGCGCGGTCGAGAAGCTGTTCGGCCAGTTCGAAAAGGCCCGTGACGCCGATCGCAAGAAGGCGCTGGCCGACAAGATCTGCCTGGAGCTGCGCGTGCACATGCAGATCGAGGAGGAAATCTTCTACCCGACCAGCCGCGAATATCTGAAGGACGAGGACATCGTCGACGAGGCCGTGGTCGAGCACGCGGCGGCCAAGGACCTGATGGGCGAGATCGCGGGCATGCAGCCCGGCGAGGACCTCTACGACGCGAAGATGACCGTGCTGCAGGAGCAGATCGAGCACCACGTCGAGGAGGAGGAGACCGAGTACTTCCCGAAGGTCAAGAAGACCGACATGGACTTGAAGGCGGTCGGCGCCCGAATGCAGACCCGCAAGGACGAGCTGATGGCCCAGATGGACACCGCCCAGGGCAAGGCGGTCCAGTAGGCCTCTACGAAAACGCCCGCCGGAATCCGGCGGGCGTTGACGTCCGGTGGTTTGGGTTCGCCTATTCCGCCGCGATGCTGACGGGACGGGCGCGGTCCTTGAAGTTGATCTCCTGGAGGTACTTGATCCCCTCCTCGGCGATGTCGTCGCCGACCATCTTGTCGCCCTCGGCGCGCAGCTCCTCCATGTCGACATAGGTCGCGTAGAAGGCCCGTGTCCGCTCGGTGATCAGGCCCGCGTTGTTCAGCGTCTTGATCAGCACCCGGAAGATGTTGGTCTGGCTCTTCAACCGCTCGCGGCGCGCCTCGTCGTTCTGGATGATCTCGCGCACCCCCTCCAGCACCTTGTCCGGATCGAGGCCGAAGTCGCGGTAGACCTGAGCCTGCTGGATCGGCGAGCCCAGGTTGAAGAGCAGGCTCTGGAAGCAGTGGGCCGCCCAGTCCTCGACCGTCTCACGCTCTTCCTGGCTCATCTTCGGGATCGTGCGGTCGGCCCAGATCTTCCCGAACTTGTGGTGGAAGGCCTCGTCGGTCATCACCAGCTGGAAGAGCTTCCGGGCCAGGGGATCGCGGTTGTACTGGAAGCTGGTGGCGAAGGCGCCCATGGCCAGGCCCTCGACCAGCATCTGCATGCCGATGATCTTCTTGTAGACCTCGGGCGCGGAGATGATGTCGACGAGGAGCTGCTGCAGCACGACGCCGCAGGGCCGCGGCCGGCCCCAGCGGGCCTTGATGTAGCGGGCGAAGGCGGTGACGTGGCGCGCCTCTTCGCGGGTCTGGTTGGCGGCATATTCCTGCGCGCCCTGGTCCTTCAGCACATGGCAGAGCGAGGCCGAGAGGTTCAGCGCGCCCTGCTCGCCGTGCAGGATCGAGGAGAATTGCCAGAGCGTCATCTCGTTGATGAACTTGGCCTTCTGGCCGGTCTTCTCAAGATGCTCGAGGACATAGGGCACGCCCAGGCTGACCACCTGGTCGTCGGGCAGCAGGGCGTCGTTCTCCATGTCCCAGGGGGCGGAGAAGTCGATGTATTTCGGGTCGAGCGGATCCCAGAAGTGGTCGTGTGTCGCCGAGATGATCTTGTCGAAGGCGGTCGAGCGCGCGCCATAACGGTCGAGCTCCAGCATGGACTCGAAATCGTCGGGCGCGACGGCGTCGTAGAGGATATCCTTGGTGATGTTGCCGTCGGCCATCTGATGTGTCCTCCCTGGGGCAATCCATAAGAGAACATCAAAGCGCTAACTGAACAATGATCTCTTACGTCACAGTCCGCCTCGAAGAGCACCCGCGCGGCCGCGTCGCCTTCGTCGAGATCGACAATCAAAAGAAGCTCAACAGCCTCTCGTCGGAGGTGATGGAGCAGTTCGTCGAGGTGTTCCGCCATCTGTCGGCGGACCCCGCCCTGCGCGCGGTGGTGCTGCGCGGCGCGGGCGGCAAGGCCTTCATCGGCGGAGCCAACATCGACGAAATGGCCGCGGTCGACAGCCCCGAGGCCGGGCGGGCCTTCATCCTGAAGGTGCACGGCTGCTGCCAGGCGATCCGCGACCTGCCGGCGCCGGTGATCGCCGCGGTCGACGGCTGGTGCCTGGGCGCGGGCCTCGAAGTGGCGGCCGCCTGCGACATGCGCCTCTGCTCCGATCAGGCGCGGTTCGGCATGCCGGAGGTGCGCCTCGGTATCCCCTCGGTCGTCGAGGCCGCCCTCCTCCCGTCGCTGATCGGCTGGGGCCGCACGCGCCGAATCCTGATGACCGGCGAGATCTTCGGCGCCAATGAGGCTCTGGCCTGGGGCCTTGTCGAGGAGGTCTATCTGCAGGCCGCGCTGGAATTGGCCGTCCATGATCTCCTCGAGAAGCTGCTGGAGGCCGAGCCTCGGGCCGTGCGGCTGCAGAAGGCGCTGATCCAGCGGTGGGAGGAGCTGCCGATGAGCCGGGCCATCGCCGCCGGCGTCGACGCCTTCGAGGACGCCTGGACGACCGAGGAGCCCAGGGCGTCCATGGCCCGATATCTCGCCGATCGGGCCGCCGCCCGACGCTGAGGGTCAGACGACGGGGTGCGCCTCGCCCCAGCCCTGATGCCATTCCGGCTCGCCCGCATACCGCGCCGCCAGGAAGTCCACGAAGGCGCGGACCTTGGCCGCCAGGTGGCGGGCGTGCGGATAGACCGCGTGCACATGGATCAGCTGCGGTTCGTAGGCGCAGAGCAGCGGGACGAGCCGCCCGGCCCGCAGGTCGTCGGCCGCGGCGAAGGCTGGGGTGCGGATGATCCCCAAGCCCCGGCGGCCGGCGGCCACGCAGGCGTCGGCGCCGCCGAACCGCAGGCGGCCGTGCACGCGCACCTCGGTCCGGTCGTTGGGGCTGCCATAGAGCCAGATGGTCGGATCACGCACATTGGTGTCGAGGATCGCCTCGTGCCGGGTGAGATCCTCAGGCGTCGCCGGCGTCCCCGCCGCGTGCAGGTAGGTCGGCGAGGCGCAGGTCACCATGCGCACGGCCGCGAGCTTGCGCGCGATCACCGAGGAATCGGCGAGGTCGCCGATCCGCACGCCGACATCGAAGCCCTCCTCCACCAGATTGACCATGCGGTCGGTCGAGGAGACGTCGAGCGAGACCTCCGGATAGGCCGCGGCGAAGTCCAGCAAAGCCGGGGTCAGCTGGCTCGCACCGAAGGAGACGGGCGCGGAGATCTTCAACAGGCCCCGCGGCCCGCTCTGGTCGCGCACCGAGCCCTCGAGGGCCTCGAAGTCCTCCAGCAGGCTGCGCGCGCGCTCCAGGTAAGCCCGGCCGGTGTCGGTGAGCGAGACGTCGCGCGTCGTGCGGTTCAGCAGGCGTGCGCCCAGCCGGTTCTCCAGGCGCGCAACCAACTTGGATACCTGGGCGCTGGACACCCCGAGACGGCGAGCGCCTTGCGTGAAACTGCGCGCGTCCGCGACAGCCGCGAAGGCGCTGATCTCGTCGAAGCGGTCCATGGCGATTAGTTCCTCAGCGGAAACATACTTATGCGGAGGAGCCGGATTATCAACGATGGAGCGTGGGTCCATCTCTCGGTCAACAAGGCACAGGAGCTTGAGACATGGCCCAATCCCGCACCGTCGCCGTCGTGGTCGGCAGCCTCCGCAAGGAGTCGTTCAGCCGTAAGCTCGCCAAGGCGATCGCCGCGGTCGCACCGCCCCACCTCACCTTCGACTTCGTCGACATCGGCCAGCTGCAGCACTTCAACCAGGACCTCGAAGCGACCCCGACAGCGGAGTGGACGGCCTTCCGCGAGAGCATCAAGGCGGCCGACGCGGTGCTGTTCGTGACGCCCGAATACAATCGCGGGCTCCCGGGCGTGCTGAAGAACGCCATCGACGTGGGATCGCGGCCCTATGGCGCGAGCGTCTGGAACGGCAAGCCCGCGGCGGTCGTCAGCAATTCGCCCGGCGCGATCGGGGGTTTCGGCGCCTATCACCAACTTCGCCAGTCGCTGGTCTTCCTCAATGTGCCGACGGTGAACCAGCCCGAGACCTATGTCGGCGGCGTGGCCGAGCTCTTCGACGCCAACGGCGAGCTGATCAACGAAAGCACCGCCGAGTTCCTGACCGGCTTCGGCCAGACCTTCGCGGACGCCATCGAGAGGCATCTGAGCTGATCGCCATGACGCTTCCCACCCTGTTCATCCCGCACGGCGCCGGCCCCTGCTTCTTCATGGACTGGACCCGCGGTCCCGCCGACACCTGGGATAAGACCGCCGCCTGGCTGAAGGGTCTCGTCGCGGCCCTGCCCGAGCGGCCGAAGGCGATCCTGATGATCTCCGGCCACTGGGAAGAACCGGTGTTCACCGTGGGCTCCTCGCCCGCGCCGCCGATGCTCTTCGACTACTACGGCTTCCCGGAGGAGACCTACCGGCTGAGGTTCGACGCGCCCGGATCGCCGGCGCTGGCCCAGCGCGTGCGCGACCTGTTGGGCGCGGCAGGCTTTGCGACCGCGGAGGATGCCGAGCGCGGCTATGACCATGGCGTCTTCGTGCCGCTGAAGCTGGCCACGCCCGACGCCGACATCCCGGTCGTCCAGCTCTCCCTGCGCGGCGACCTCGACCCCGAGGCGCACCTGGCCGCCGGCCGGGCCCTCGCGCCGTTGCGCGACGAAGGCGTGCTGATCGTCGGCTCCGGCATGAGCTGGCACAACATGCGTGGCTTCTCGCCGGCCTTCACCGCCAAGTCGGAGGTCTTCGACGCCTGGCTCGCCGACGCGCTCGCCGATCCGGCCCGCCGCGAGCAGGCGATCCGCCACTGGGACCAGGGGCCCTACGCCCGCGAAGCCCATCCGCGCGAAGAGCACCTCGCGCCGCTGTTCGTGGCGGCCGGCGCGGCCGAGGACGAGCCTGGGCGCGTGGTCTTCCGCGATGTCGCGATGGACGTGGCGATCAGCGGCTACGAATTCGGCGCGCCGAGCTAGATCCGCTCCCCCCGAGCGGGCGGGCGTTCTCCTGACGGTGTTTCACACACCCGCCGTCGGGAGGGCGTCCGCGTTCGCGTTCAGGCCGCGGCGGTCGCCTGGTCGTCGATCGCCTGGCCGGCCAACGACTTTTCGAGGGCGGACTGGATGACCGCGTAGAGACGGCCGGCCTCGATCGGCTTGGCCACGAAGTCGTCCATGCCGGCCTGCATGTATTCGGTGACCTGGTGGGCCATGGCATTGGCGGTGAGCGCCACGATCGGCGTGCGCGTCCGGCCCTCGGCCCCCTCGCGGGCGCGGATGACCCCGGTGGCGGTGGGGCCGTCCATCTCCGGCATCTGCACGTCCATCAGGATCAGGTCCCAGGGCTCGGCGGCCCAGGCCGCGACCGCTTCACGGCCATTGCCGACGATGACCGGTGTGACCCCCACCTGCTCCAGGAGGGTGCGCAGCACGAGCTGGTTCATGCCGTTGTCCTCGGCGGCCAGGACCCGGAGCGAGACGCCTTCGATCGGGGCTGTGGGTTGCGCCGACGGCGGCGCGAGCTTGGCCGGCGCGGCGGCGATCCTGGCCAGCGGCAGTTCGACCGTGAAGGCCGCCCCGGCGCCAAGCGTGCTCTCGGCCCTGATCGTCCCGCCCATCAGTTCGGCCAGGTCGCGGCAGATCGCCAGCCCCAGGCCGGTGCCGCCGTAGCGCCGGGTGGTCGAGGCGTCCGCCTGTTCGAATTTCTGGAAGAGGCCCGCGAGCTTGTCGGGCGCCACGCCGATGCCGGTGTCGGTTACGCTGAGGACGAGGCGCTTGGCCTTGCGGGTCACGGCCACCTTCACCCCGCCGGTCTCGGTGAACTTGAGCGCGTTGGAGACCAGGTTGTAGAGGATCTGACGCACCCGGACGCTGTCGCCGCGATAGACGCCGCGGGCGCCGCGCTCGACCTTGAGCTCGAAGGCCAGCCCCTTGGCCTGGGCGGTGGCGGCGAAGGCGCCGAGCGCGCCTCGGGAGAGTTCGGCGATGTCGAACTCCGCCTGTTCCAGCTCCAGCTTGCCGGCCTCGATCTTCGAAAGGTCGAGCACGTCGTTGAGGATGGCCAGCAGGCTCTCGCCGGACTGGCGTATCACGTCCAGCCGCTCGCGCTGGTGGCTAGCGAGCTCGCCCATGGCCATGGCCTGGGCCATGCCCAGCACCCCGTTCAGCGGCGTGCGGATCTCGTGGCTCATGGTGGCCAGGAAGGCGCTCTTGGCGCGCGTAGCGCTTTCCGCCTCGTCCTTGGCCTGGACCAGGGCGCGTTCGGCCGCCTTGCGTTCGGTGATGTTCTGCAGGGCCCCGATCATCCGCAGGGGCAGCCCCTCTTCGTCGGTGAGGTAGCGCACCGCGCCCTGCACCCAGACCTCCCGGTCGTCGGAGCGGCGGACGCGGTATTCCGGACGGTAGGGAACGCCTTCGGCTTCGTGCCGCGCCCAGGCGGCCTGTGTCGCCGGCAGGTCGCGCTCGTCGATGGTGGACCAGATGTCCGCCGCGAGCTGGCCGTAGGTCGACGGCTCGGTGAAGAAGGCGCCCTCCGCCCCGACCTTGATCAGCTCCTGGCGGCGGTAGTCGAGCTCCCAGACGTGGATGTCGGCGATTTCCATCGCCAGCCGCAGCCGCTCTTCGGATCGCTCGGTGCGCTCCAGCGCTTCGACCATCTCGGTCACGTCGTGCGAGGTGATGATCAGGCCGCCGATCTCGCCGCCGGCGGCGCGCCAGGGCGTCAGCTCAACCTGCAACCAGATGACCGAGCCGTCGGCGCGCTTGAACTCCACGCGGTCGGCGCGGACGGATTCGCCGGCCAGGCAGCTGTCGTAGACCGAGCGCCACTTCCCATAGGTCTCCGGGAAGATATCGTAGAGCGAGCGGCCGATGACCTCGCGGCCGACCAGCTGGCGGCTCTCGATCCAGCGGGGGCTGGCCGAGACCACCCGCATCTCGCGGTCGGTCATCAGCAGCGACAGGGGCGCGGTCTGGATGATCTGGGCGACCATCCGCTGGGCCACATCGCTCTCACGGCGCGCCGCCTCGCGGGCCAGCTTCGACTGGATGCGGCTCCATTCGTCGGCCACGAAGTCGGCGAGGTCCTGCAGCCGCTCGGCGAGCTCGGCGTCATAGGCGCGCGCCTTGGGGCCGGCGACGGCCAGCACGCCGGGGATCGTGCCATCCTCCAGGCGGATCGGGGCGGCGACATAGAGACGGGCGTAGGGCGGGCCGGTGACCCTGGGCCGGTCACGGAACCGCGGGTCCTGGCTCGCGTCGGCCAGCCAGAAGAGACGCCCTTCCTCGACGGCGATCCGCGCGACCGGGGCGTCCTTGGGCAGGCGGCCCTCGGGATCGGTGCTGCGCCAGGTCTCGCCGTCGCCCACCAGCACCACCGAGGCCTCGACGTCGGCAAACAGCGTCCTGGCGAGACGCCGCGCCCGGTCGAACACCGGCCCGGAATGCTCAAGGCCGTTCGGCATGTTCAGGCGACTTGCGCCGGCCATTCATCCCCCCCGGGATGCGAGTTCGTCGTCATTGGCGGAGTTGTCGCCCACCGGAGTTAAGAAAGGCCTCTAGGAGCCTCCCCGGCGAGGCGTTCCCGCAACCATGTGGTGCAGCACGATCCCGCTCGCGGTCGCCACGTTGAGGGAGTCGAAGCCGCCGGCCATTTCGATCCGCACGGTCCTGGCGCAGGCCAGCACTGCATCCGGCAGTCCGGGGCCCTCGGCGCCGAACAGGATCGCCGTGTGCGCGGCGGGGACGAGGTCCGCGAGATCGGTCTCGCCTTTCGGAGAAAGCGCCACGACGGAGAAGCCGGCCGCCTGCAGCCGCGCGGCGAGCGCCGCGGCCTCCCCGCCGCGGGCGAAGGGCGTCGTCAGCGCCGCTCCCACCGAGACCCGGATCGCCTTGCGGTAAAGCGGATCGCAGCAGCCGTCGTCGAGCAGCACCGCGTCGGCCCCGAAGGCCGCGGCGTTGCGGAACAGGCCGCCCATGTTGTCGTGGTTTGCGATGCCGACCAGGCCCAGCACCAGCGCCCGCGCCGGCAGGACCGCCAGCAGGGTCTCCAAGTCCGGCTCGGCCCGGGTTCCGGCCGCGAGGACGCCGCGATGGATCGAGAACCCCACCACCGCGTCCATCACCGCCTGGCTGGCCGCATAGACCGGCGCGCCCGGCGGCAATCGCGCCAATAGCGGCTCCAGGGCCGCAACCCGCTTGTCCGCGACCAGGACGGAGCCGATCGGATGGCGGCCGGCCGCGATCAGCTTTTCCAGCACCACCACGCCTTCGGCGATGAAGCCGCCTCGACGGCCGACCAGGTCGCGCTCGCGCACCTCGCGATAGTCGGCGAGCCGCGGATCGTCGGGGTCTTCGATAGCGATGGCGGCGGTCATGCGAGGCTTTTGTCATGCGCCCCGGCCCGCCTCCAGCCCGCAACAAAGTTGACGCTGGCGTCACCTTGCGATCTATACAATGCTAAAATCGCAGGAGGACGCATCATGGCGGACGGCAATCTGGCGAACCTCGCCCAGGCTCGGGAAGAGGCGTACGCGACGCCGCTGGCGGACCTCAACCCGGCCCAGCCGGCGCTCTTCCAGGCCGACGCCATGTGGCCGATCTTCGATCGCCTGCGCGCCGAGGACCCGATCCACTACACGCGCGAACACGAGTTCGGGCCCTACTGGTCGATCACCAAGTACAACGACATCATGGCGGTGGACACCAACCACCAGCAGTTCTCGTCGGACTTCATGAAGGGCGGGATCACCATCGCCGGCGGCCAGGCCGACATGGACCCGCTGCCGATGTTCATCGCCATGGACCCGCCCAAGCACGACGTGCAGCGCAAGACGGTGAGCCCGGCGGTCTCGCCGATGAACCTGCACACCATGGAGCCGCTGATCCGTGAGCGGGCCGCCGCGATCCTCGACTCGCTGCCGATCGGCGAGGAGTTCGACTGGGTGGACCTGGTCTCGAAGGAGCTCACGGGCATGACGCTCGCGACGCTGTTCGACATGCCGCAGGAAGACCGCCGCCAGCTGGTCTACTGGTCTGACGTGGTCACCGCCGCGCCCGGCCAGGGCCTGATCGACACGATCGAACAGAAAATGCAGATCTTCGTCGAGTACCACGCCTATTTCACGAAACTGTGGAACGAGCGGGTCAACGCGCCGCCGCAGGGCGACCTGATCTCGATGCTGGCGCACGGCGAGGCCACCCGGAATATGGAGCCCCGCGAGTTCTTCGGAAACATCGTGCTGCTCACCGTCGGCGGCAACGACACGACGCGCAACACCATCTCCGGCTCGATCCTGGCGCTGAACCAGAACCCCGACCAGTACGCCAAGCTGAGGGCCAATCCGGGCCTCATCCCCTCGATGGTCTCCGAGACGATCCGCTGGCAGACGCCGCTCGCGCACATGCGCCGCACCGCCGTCGAGGACGTCGAGATCGGCGGCAAGACCATCCGCGCCGGCGAGAAGGTGGTCATGTGGTACGTCTCGGGCAACCGCGACGAAGAGGTGATCGACAATCCGAACGCCTACATCATCGACCGCGAGCGGCCGCGCACCCACATCTCCTTCGGCTTCGGCATCCATCGCTGCGTCGGCAATCGCCTCGCCGAACTGCAGCTCAAGGTGATCTGGGAAGAGATCCTCAAACGCTTCCCGACCATCGAGGTCACGGGCGAGCCCAAGCGCGTCTATTCGACCTTCGTGAAGGGCTATGAGCGGATGAACGTGGTCATCCCCACGCGGACCTGACGATGGATGCGAAGACGGCGATCGGGGCTGCGGTCGACGCGATGTACGCCATGGTCTCCGGCCCCGCGGGCCCCCGCGACTGGTCACGGCAGTGGGAGGTTTTCCACGAAGACGCGCGCCAGATGCGCACCGGCGTCGACGGCGCGGGAACGCCCTGGATCAAGATCATGGACCCAGCGTCCTACACCGCCGACACCGCGCCGTTCTTCGCGGCCACGCCGTTCTTCGAGGTGGAGATCGCCCGCCGGATCGACCTCCTGGGGAACATGGCCCACGTCTGGAGCCTCTACGAGGCCCGCAACGCGCCGGACGACGCGACCCCGGAGCGCCGTGGGATCAACTCGATCCAGCTCTACAACGACGGCCAGAAGGGCTGGCGGATCATCTCGATGATCTGGGACAACGAAAGGCCCGGCGTGGCGGCCGAGCGCTTCTAGCGATCGTCCGGCGTTTCGCGCACGCGGACGATCAGCGACTGGCTGGCGGTGGCCATCAGCTCCCCGTCCTGGGCGAACAGGTACATCGCCCCGTGGCCGAAGCCGCCGTGCACGCCGAGAATGCGGATGTCGCAGAGCACCCATTCGGTGGGCACGATCCGGCGGATGCGCAGCGTGTTGTCGAGGCTGTTGCCGCCGGCGTTCTTGCCGAGCGCATTGCCGATGCCGGACGGCACGTGGTCGGCCATGACCGCCAGCATCGGGGCGTCGATGGCGAAGCGCTCGCGCGGCCGGATCCACAGCAGCGAGCGGCCGTCGTGCTCCGGCTTGCCGGCCCGGTCGCCGCCGTAATGGCCCTTGACCACTCGCACCTCGATGCGGCTGTGCAGGCCGGTGTCGGCGCCGCGCCAATGCTCGCCCGGCTCGCAGTCCTCCGGGCGGGGCGCGCCCGGCATGGTCAGCCACTGCTCGGAAATCTCGCTCGGCCGCGCGCCCAGGGCGGCGTTGACCGTGAAGATCTCCTTGTCGCCGACGTGGCCGATGACGCGAGCCTGGCTGTTGTACTTGCCGGCGGCGGGCACCCAGACGTCGAGGTCCACGACGCTCGGCGGGCGGGCGTAGGAGAGGTATTGGGCGGTCGCCCAGATCAGCGGCCGGCCGGTGGTGCCCTCCATGGCCGCGATGGCAGAAGCCAGACCGACGCCGCCGAACATGAACATCTCGCCCGGCCGGCCCACACAGACGTCCGGGGTCAGCGGCATGAACCAGCGGTGCGGGTTGTGCGTGGCGCGCAGGTCGAAGAACAACCGATCCATGCCGCTCTCATGACCCCGTCGCAGGCGTGTTCGCAAGCCCGCAGAATGGCCTATATGGAGGCCATGGCTCTCAAGACCGTCAAAGCCCTGCACCCGGCCGGCCGCGATGATATCGGCGACCTCGTTACCCGCCGCCCCGTGCCGGCGCCAGGCCTGGAGCAGGTCGACCCGTTCCTGTTCCTGAACCACCACGGCCCGCAGACCTATGGGCCGAACAACGCAGGCCTGCCCTTCGGACCCCACCCGCACCGCGGCTTCGAGACCGTGACCTTCATCCTGGACGGCGAACTGGCGCACCGCGATTCCGCGGGCCACGAGAGCATCATCAAGGCCGGCGGCGTGCAGTGGATGACCGCGGGCTCGGGCCTGATCCACGCCGAGGTCTCGCCTGACGATTTCATGAAGACGGGCGGTCCCCTGGAGCTGCTGCAGCTCTGGGTGAACCTGCCCGCCCGGCTGAAGATGAACCCGCCGCGCTATGTGGGACTGCAGGTCGATCAGATTCCGGTCGTCACCGCCGACAGCGGCGCAGCGGCCATTCACCTGATCTCGGGGACCTGGGGCGGCCACACCGGCCCGATCTCCTCGCTGACCGGGGTCTTCATGACCACCATCGACCTCAAGGCCGGCGGCAGGGCGGGCTTCGGCTCGCTCGCGGGCCGCAACGTCTTTCTCTACGTGATCTCCGGCGAGGTGAAGGTGAACGGCATCGCCGCCACCGCCTGGCATTTGGCCGAGCTCGACCTTGAGGGCGACACCGTGGAGATGGAGGCCGCCGAGAACTCGCAGGTGCTGTTCGGTCACGCCGAGCCGATCGGCGAGCCGGTCTTCGCCCATGGGCCGTTCGTCATGAACACCCGCGAGGAGATCGTCGAGGCGATCCGCGACTACAACGCCGGCCGCTTCGCCAACGTCAGCGCGGTCTAGGCGGAATAGGCCGGCTTCAGTCCGGGCGTGGGCCAGCGCACCTTGCCGATGCGGCCCGAGCCGGACAGCGTCAGCCAGACGTCGCGCATGTCCTTGCCGCCGAACGCCAGGTTGGTGGTCCACAGGTCGTTGGACTGGATGAATTCCACGCCGCCGGCCTTGTCGAAGATGCTGATCCCGCCCGCGAACAGCGTGCAGACGCAGACCCGCCCGTCGGCCTGCACCTTCAGGCTGTCGGCGTAGGTGCGGCCGGCAAGCTTTCCCTGCTCACCGTCCGGCGGATAGGAGGTCGAGGGGCCGAGCACGCCGGGGCCGGCGATGTCCCAGGTCCAGAGTCGGGGCGTCTCGCTGACGTGCAGCTGCCTGCCGTCGGGCGAGATGCCGATGCCGTTGGCCTGGCGCAGGCCGCCCTTCACCTGGCGCACATGCTTGCCGTCGGCGGTGGCGTAGTAGATGCCGCCGTCGCCCGGGGTCTTGCCGATGTCGCTGATCCACATCCCGCCGTGGCGATCGAAGACCAGGTCGTCGAGCGCCACGAACTTCCTACCGTCGCAGGCGTCGTAGAGGGTTCTGAACTTTCCGGTCTTGAGGTCCAGCCGCTGGATCGACCCGCCGAGCATCGCGCCCGGCGCGGGCTCGCCCGAGACGTTCACTCCATCTCGCATCCGGAAGCCGAACCGGCCGCCGTTGTTGGCGATGTAGAGCGCCCCGTCGGGCCCGATCGCCAGGCCGTTGGGTCCGCCCTCGAGCTGCGCCACGACGCTGACCTTGCCGTCAGCGGAGAGCCGGCTGACCGTCTTGCGCTGGATCTCCACGAACAGCAGCGAGCCATCGCGCATGGCCACCGGACCCTCCGGGAACTGCAGGCCTTCGGCGACGATGGTGATCGGCAAGGTCGGCGGCGGCAGCGGCGGGCGTGGGGCGGGCGCGGGCTGGGCTACCCCCCGGCCGGCGAGACCGATCAGCGGCAGGGCGGCGAGCAGTCTTCGGCGATCCATGGTCTTCCCTCTCAGCCGCGCAGGGCGGCGGAAATCGCGGCAAGCCCGGCGCTCAAATCCTCGGCGGTCGGCCAGCCGTAGCCGACGCGGAAGTAGCGGTCCGGCATCTCGAACCAGTGGCCCGGCCCGACATAGGCCCCGTGGTCTTCCAGCAGCCGGCGGTAGAAGGCGTCCGTCCCGACCGCCGGCTCGGCCTTCATGCGCGGGAAGCAGACCACGCCGCCGCTCGGCCGCACCCATTCGAGCCGGTCCTCGCCGGCCATCCAGTCGCTGACCAGCGCCAGGCGCCGGCGCATCTCGGCGAGGCGTGGCGCGAGGATCGCCTCGCGGTTTTCCATCACCTGCTCGGCCACCCATTCGTCCATGACGCTGCCGCAGATGCTGATCTGCTCGCTGGCCGCCAGGAATACCTCCTGCAGCGCGGGGTCCTGGGTGATCAGCCAGCCGATCCGGATGCCCGGCACGCCATAGGCCTTGGAGAGCGACGAGACGCTGATCACATGCTTGCCCAGGGAGGCGGCCTGCGGCAGGCGGCCCTCGTACGACAGGTCCCGATAGGTCTCGTCGACCAGGAGGCGGCAGCCGTGGCGCGCCGCGAGGTCGACGAGCGCGCGCAACTCGGCTTCGCTCAGCATCACCCCGGTCGGATTGTGCGGACAGGTGACGCTGATGATCCTGGTGGCCGGCTTCAGGGCCGCGGCGACCTGGTCGATGTCGATCCGGAAGCCGTCCTCGAAGCTGAGGTCGATGTGGGTGGTCTCGCAGCCGATGGCCCGCGGCGTCTCCAGGTTGGTGGCGTAGTTCGGCCGGATGACGACGAGGTGGTCGGCCGGCCCCAGCAGAGAGGTCGCGATGATGAAGAGCGCGCCCGCGGCGCCCGTGGTGACCAGCACGTCGGCGGCGGTGAGCCCGCTCCCCTCCTCGGCGATCAGCTCGCGAAGCCGTTCGCGGCCGCGGTGCTCGCCATAGAGCAGCGGCATGTCGGGAATGGTCAGGCCGAGGTCGGAGAGCCGCTGGTCGGCGACCGAGCTTTCCGACAGGTTGAAACGGATGCGCGCGTAGCCGTACTCCTCCGGCGACTCCACCTCGATCGGCATTCGGACGTAGCGCAAAGGATCGGTTCCTAGTTGCGGGTGAAGACCGGGTCGCGGCGTTCGCGGAAAGCGGCCACCGCAGCCTTGTGGTCAGCGGACTTGCGCAGGATCCGCAGCTCCGGCGCTTGCATGGCGTTGGCCTCCTCCGGCGACAGATCCGGCGCGCGGTTGGCGGTGCGCTTGGTGGCCTCGACCGACAGCGGGGCGCGGCTGGCGATCCGTTCGGCGAGCACGATGGCGGCCTCGCGCAGATGGTCGGGCGCATGCAGGCCGGTGACCAAGCCATAGCGCTCCGCCGTCTCGGCGTCGTGCGGCAGGCCGGTGAGCAGCATTGCCTTGGCGCGGGACACCCCGATCAGCCGCGGAAGGCGGTAGGTCGAGGCCATCAGCCCGACATTGACCCCGGCGCAGACGAACTTCGCCTCGGTGGAGGCCAGCCGGATGTCGCAGCAGAGCGCCAGCTCGAAGCCGCCGCCGACGCACCAGCCGTTGACCGCCGCGACCACCGGCACGCGGGTCGCCTCCAGCCGGTCCAGCAGCCGCCCGAACCCTGCCAGGTCCTCACCGCCGGGGCCCGTGTTCTTCAGGTCGTCGCCGGAGCAGAAGGCGCGGCCCTTGCCGGTGACGATCAGGCAGCGGAGCGCGTCGTCGGCCTCCACCTGGTCGAGCGCCGCCATGAAGGTCTGGCGCATCTCGACGCCCAGCGGGTTCATCGGCGGGTTGTCGATTTCCAGCAGGACGACGGCGCTGCTGATCGGCTGGACGTGAACGGCGCCGCTCGGGTTTGTCATTGGGCGACCTCCTGGCGCTCGACCGCCGCCGCGCCCTCGGTGATCAGGGCCTCGATCTCGTCGGGACTGAACCCGGCCTCGAACAGCACCTCGCGGGTGTGTTCGCCGACCTCGGCCGGGCCGGTGCGCAGTTCGACCGGCGTGCCGTGCAACTTGATAGGCGTCCGCACGAACCGGCGGCCCGCCACCTCGGCCAGGAGCCCCCTCGCCTTCACCTGCGGATCGTCCCAGGCCTGCGCGATGGTGTTGAGCGGCCCGGCCGGCACGCCGACGGCCTCCAGCCTGGCCATCCAGTTGGCGGTCGTGTCGCCGGCCAGAATCCCCTCGATCCGCGCCTGCAGGGCGTCGCGGTTCTTTACCCGGCGGTTGGGGCGGTCGAAGCCCTCCTCCTCTGCGAGGCCCGGCCGGCCCAGCGCCTCGCAGAAGCGGACCCAGAGCCGCTGGTTGTTGACGCCCACCACCATGTGCCCGTCGGCGGTCTTCAGCGCCTCGTAGGGCGCGGCGAGCCGATGGCGCGTGCCCTTGCGCTTGGCGACCTCGCCGGTGGTCAGGAAGAGACCGCTTTCCCAGATCGTGTAGGCGAGCGCCGATTCCAGCAGCGAGGTCTCGACATGCTGGCCCCGGCCGGTCGTGTGGCGGCTCTGCAGGGCGGCCAGCACGCCCACGGCGCCGAACACCCCGGCATTGAGGTCCGACAGCGGAACCCCGGCCGCGCAGGGGACCTCGCTCCCCTCCTCGCCGGTGAAGCTCATGATGCCGCTCATCGCCTGGGCAATCAGGTCGAAGCCGCCGCGGTCGCGGTAGGGTCCGTCGAGCCCGAAGCCCGACACCGAACAGTAGATCAGCCGCGGATTGAGCTTGGAGAGCCGCCCATAGCCCAGCCCGATGCGGTCAAGGGACCCGGGCCGGTAGTTCTCCACGAAGACGTCCGCCGTCTCGGCCAGCCGGCGCAGGGCCGCCGCGCCGGCTTCGGTGGTGAGGTCGAGCGCGATGGCGCGTTTGTTGCGGTTGACGAAGTCGAAGGCGCGGAAGGCCGCGCCCGGATGGCCCCGCGTGGTCTCACCGGCCGGCGGCTCGATCTTGACCACGTCGGCGCCCAGGTCGGCCAGCACCATGGAACAGTAGGCGCCGGCGATGACGTGGGTGCAGTCCAGCACCTTCAGGCCCGAGAGCGCGGACATGGTTTGCCTCCTGCTTTCCGCGCCTTACGGCTAGTAATTCACGCGTTGGGTTATCGCGCCGTCGACGATCATGTTGACGCCGGTGGTGAAGGCCGAGCGCGGGCTGGCCAGGAACACCGCCGCCGCCGCGATCTCCTCCGGCGTCGCCATGCGCCCGGTCGGGTTGCGCTTGATCATCTGGTCGAAGAAGCCCGGCATATTGGCCTTCACATTGCCCCAGACCCCGCCCTCGAAGAACACCGTGCCGGGCGAGACCACGTTGCAGCGCACCTTGCCGGCCGCGTTCTGCCGCGCCACGCCCTTGGCGAAGTGGATCAGGGCCGCCTTCATCGCGCCATAGGCCGACGGGTTGTCCGAGTTCACCGACGACACCGAGGAGATGATGATGAAGGCCGCGTCGCCGGTCTTGGCGGCCGCCGCGGTCAGGAAGGGCTTGGCGGCCTCCCAGGTGCGCACCGCGCCCAGCATGTCGATGTCGAACATCGCCTGCCAGTCGGCCTCGGCGTTACCCTGCGCCAGGGCGCTGGCGTTGGAGACCAGGACGTCGATGCCGCCCAGGGTTTCGCCGGCCTTGGCGACGAAGGCCTGCAGCGCCGGCCCGTCGGCGATGTCCACGACGTCGCCCCAGGCCTTGACGCCCTTGGCCTCCAGCGCCTTGACCGTCTCGGCGATCTGCGCGGCGTTGCGGGCGCAGACGGCGACGTTGGCGCCCTCGTCGGCGAAGGTCTCGGCGATGGCCCGGCCGATGCCGCGCGTCCCGCCGGTCACCACCGCCGTCTTGCCCTTCAATTGCAGGTCCATCGCCGTCCCCTCGTCTTATGATCTTGCTTCAGGCCATGAACAGCGAGCCGAACCGCTCGCGCAACAGGTTCTTCTGCACCTTGCCCATGGCGTTGCGCGGCAGGTCGTCGACGAAGACGATGCGCTTGGGCGACTTATAGGGCGCGAGCTGCGCGCGGCAGGCCGCGATCAGCGCAGCCTCGTCGCCGGCCCCGATGACCACGGCGACCACGCCCTCTCCGAAGTCCGGATGCGGCACGCCAACCACCGCGCTCTCGGTGACGCCGGCCATCTCGTCGAGCACCAGCTCGATCTCCTTGGGGTAGACGTTGTAGCCGCCGGAGATGATCAGGTCCTTGGCCCGGCCTGAAATCCAGACCCGGCCGTCGGCATCCTGACGGCCCACGTCGCCGGTGATGAAGAAGCCGTCGGCGGTGAATTCCTCGGCGGTCTTCTCCGGCATCCGCCAGTAGGCCGAAAAGACGCTGGGCCCGCGGATCTCGATGACTCCGGTCGCCTCGCCGCCGCCGATCCGCAGCTCCACGCCCGGCAAGGGATAGCCGACGCTGCCCGGGATGCGCTCGCCTGTCAGCGGATTTGAGGTGATGATCACCGCCTCGCTCATGCCGTAGCGTTCCAGGATGCGCATTCCGGTGCGCTGCTCGAACTCGGCGAAGGTGGATTCCAGCAGCGGCGCTGAGCCGGAGATGAAGAGCCGCATGTGGGCCGCCATCTCGCCGCTGAACCCCGGATTTGCCAGGAGGCGGGTGTAGAAGGTCGGGACCCCCATCATCACGGTGGACCTGGCCAGCCCCGCCAGCACCTGGGCGTCATCGAACTTCGGCAGCCAGACCATCGGCGCGCCGGAAAGAAAGGCGCAGTGCAGCGCCACGAAGAGGCCGTGAACGTGGAAGATCGGCAAGGCGTGCAACAGCACGTCGCCGGGGGTGAAGCCCCAGATCTCATGCAGGGCGACGGCGTTGGCGGCGAGGTTCCCATGGCTCAGCATCGCGCCCTTGGAGCGACCCGTCGTGCCGGAGGTGTAGATCAGCGAGGCGAGGTCGCCGTCGGCGCGCGGGACGGCGGCGGCCAGGGGCTCGGCGGTCCGCGCCTCGGCCACGAACGCCGCCGGATCGGTGAGGAACAGGCGCGGCTCGGCGTCGCCCAGGAAATAGTCCACCTCGGCGGGCGTGTAGGCGGCGTTCAGCGGCAGGAAGACCGCGCCGGCCTTCAGGACGCCCAGATAGGTCATCACCCCTTCGACCGACTTCTCCGCCTGCAGCGCGACCCGGTCGCCAGGCTCGACGCCGCGCGCGATCAGATGACCGGCGACCTGGGCGGCGCCGGACTCGAGCTCGCCGTAGCTCACGGCCGAGCCGTCGCCGAGCAAGAAGGCGGGCTTGTCGCGGTCTATCGGGAAGCCGCCCGCCAGCAGATCGTAGAGGTTCGCCATGCTGAAGTCTTATGGGCCGCGGGCGGCGGACGCCAGCCGGTGGTCGGCGACCAGATCGTCGATGATCCGTCGGCACTGATCGGCCCCCTGCGGGTTCGCGCCCGGCAGGGCGGCCAGGACGATCAGGGCCTTCCACAGGGTCCAGCCGCGGCCGCGCGCCCAGGCGCCTGCGTCCAGCGGAAGCGCGGCGCGGAAGGCCGCCCGGCTCTCCCCTTCGAAAAAGGTCCAGGCGATGGCCAGGTCACAGGCCGGATCGCCCACCGCCGAACACCCGAAGTCGATCACCGCGCTGAGCCGTCCGCCTGTGACGAGCAGGTTCCCGGCCGCGATGTCGCCGTGCACCCACACCGGCGGCGCGCTCCAGGCGCTCGACAGCGCGGCCTCCCAGACCTCGGTCGCCGCGGCGGCGTCGATACGCTGGCCGAGCACCGCGATCGCCTGGTGGGTTTCAGCGTCGTAGGCGCCCAGCGGTCCGCCTCGCCAGAAGCTGTGCGGGCCCGCGGGCGGGCCGTCGGTGGCGTCGATCCGCTGCAGGGCCGTCAGGAATTCGCCCAGCCCGGTCGCGAACCGCGGGAGATCGTCGATAAGCTCGACCGTGGCCGTCCGGCCCTCGATCCATCGATAGACCGACCACGGCCAGCGGTAGCCCTCACCCGGCGCGCCCATGGCGAGCGGCTCGGGGATCGCCAGCGGCAGATGCGGCGCGAGGCTCGGCAGCCAGCGCTGCTCCTTCTCCACCTGGGCGGCGTAGCGGGCCGCGCTGGGCAGGCGCACCGCCATGTCCTCGCCCAGGTGAAAGGTCCGGTTGTCCCAACCGCCCTCGGCGACCGGCCGGATGGGCAGATCCGCCCACTGCGGGAACTGGGCGGCGACCAGCCGCCCGGCGAGCGCGGCGTCGATCTCCATCCCGGTGTTCAGGCCCTGGCCGCCGGCTTCCAGGCCTCGAGCAGCGCCGCCTCGCGCAGCGGAGCGAGGCCCGCCCGCAACTTGGCCTGCCGCTCGGCGGGCTGCTGCAGGAACCAGGCGAGGGTGTCGGCGGCGGTCACCGGCAGCGGGCGATAGGTCAGGCCGGCGCGCAGGGCCTTGGAAATGTCGCGGCGCGCGAAGCCGGCGGTCTCGCCCTGGCCGGGCACCCAAACGGGCTGGTCGGTCCAGGCCTGAACCTTCAGGTCATCGAGGAACTTCGTCGAGACCCAGGTCAGCTTGGGCTCCACGTGGACGCCCTGCGCTATGCCCGCCAGCATCTGGCGCATGGTCATCGGACGCGCCGGACCCGTGCCGTTGAAGACGCCTGTCGTCCGCGACTCCGCCATGCGGATCACCCATTCGGCGAGATCGCGCGAATCCACGAACTGCACGGGGTCATTGCCATCGCCGGGCGCCAGGATCTCGCCGCCGCGCGACAGCCGCACGGGCCAATAGGTGAAGCGGTCGGTCTCGTCGCCGGGCCCGGTGATCAGCCCGGGCCGGATGACGGTCACCGCGCCCTCGCCGAACTGGCGCCGCGCCTCGGCCTCGCTCACCGCCTTCAGCGGTCCGTAGAGTTCCGGGTGTGCCTTCAGGGTCTCGGCGGTCTCGGCCATCGGGTCCGCGCCCTTGTAGGGCGCCACAGCCGCCGTCTCGTCGGCCGGTTTGTCGTTCTTGGCATAGGCCGAGATCGTCGAGATGAAGATGTACTGCTTCACCTTGCCCTTCAGCACCTGGCCGGCGTCGCACACCCAGAACGGCAGGGTCGTCGGATTGTCGATACAGACGTCCCACGTGCGGCCCTGCAGGGATTTCAGGTCGCCGGTGTTGCGGTCGCCGAGCAGCTCCTCGACGTGGCCCGGCCACTCCTGGGGCTGCTTGCCGCGGTTGAAGATCGTCACCTCATGGCCGCGGGCGAGCGCATAGCGGACCTCGTGGGGACCGATGAAGCCGGTGCCGCCAAGGATCAGGATACGCAGCTTCGTCTTCGCCTTGGGCGTCGCGGCCGCGCGGGCCCGGGGCGCCGTGGCCAGCACCAGGCCGGCGGCCGCCGAGAGGCTCAGATAGTCGCGTCGGGTCGTCATACCGCTCCCTCCCCTGTCCCGGTCTCAACCGGTGTTTCGCAAGCCTGCCGCTACGCCGTTGATGGTCAGGTGGATGCCTTCCTGCACCGCCTCGTCCGCGTCGCCGCGGCGGCGGCGTCGGATCAGCTCGATCTGCAGGTGATTCAGCGGGTCGATATAGGGCAGGCGTGAGCGGATGGCGGCGGCGAGGTCCGGGTTCTTGTCGAGCAGGGCCGACTGGCCGGTGATCGCCAGCAGCGCCTCGTTGGTGCGCTCCCACTCGGCCTTGATCTGGCCGAAGACCTGGTCGGCGAGCGCCTTGTCCTCGACGAGGCCCGCGTAGCGCCCGGCGATGGCCATGTCGCCCTTGGCCAGCACCATCTCCATGTTGGCGAGCGCCGAGGAGAAGAACGGCCAGGTCTCGTGCAGCTCTGCGAGCGCCTCGATCGGCACGCCCGCGTCGCGCACCGCCGAGCCGAAGCCGTACCAGCCCGGCAGCATGGTCCGCGACTGCGACCAGGAGAACACCCACGGAATGGCCCGCAGGCCCCCGATGCTGGGGGTCGCCTGCCGCGAGGTCGGCCGGCTGCCGATATTCAGGTCGGCGATCTCGGTGATCGGGGTGGCGCCATAGAAGTAGTCGACGAAGCCCGGGGTCTCGTGGACCAGGGCGCGATAGGCCGCCATCGAGCCCCGCGACAGGGCCTCCATCGCCTGGGCGTGCGGCTCGGTGACCACGGAGTCGGCCTCGCCGCGGAACGAGGCCAGCACGACGCCGGCGGTGAGCGTCTCCAGGCTCTGCCGGGCCAGCTCCGGGTCGGCGTATTTGTTGGCCACCACCTCGCCCTGTTCGGTGATGCGGATGCGGCCGTTCACCGTGCCGCCCGGCTGGGCCAGGATCGCCTCGAAGCTGGAGCCGCCGCCGCGGCCCACCGCCCCGCCCCGGCCGTGGAAGAGCTGTAGCCTCAGGCCCTCGTCGCGGGCCACGCGGCCGAGCGCCCGGGAGGTCTGGTAGAGCTCCCAGGTCGAGGTCAGGTAGCTGCCGTCCTTGTTGCTATCCGAATAGCCGATCATCACCTCCTGCAGGCCGATCGGCTCGACAAGTTTCCGGATCAGCGGCAGGGCGAGATAGGCCTTCAGGGTCTCGGGCGCCGCGCGCAGGTCGCCGATGGTCTCGAACAGCGGTTCGGCGAAGACCTGGGTGCTTGGGCGCTTCTGGGGCGGATCGCCCGGCGCGAACAGCCCCACCTCCTTCAGCAGCAGATAGACCTCCAGCAGGTCGGAGACCGACTGGGTGTTCGACACGATATAGGCGCGGATGGAGTCCTTGCCGTAGAGCCGCTTCACCTCGGCCGCGGCGCTCAGCACGCCGTATTCGCGCACCGTCTCCTCGCTGTAGTCGGCGAAAGGCGAGTGGAGCAGCCGGCCGTGGCCGAGCTCGGCGATCAGCAGGTCGCAACGTTGCGCCTCGTCCAGCGCCTCGTAGTCCGCGCAGACGCCCGCCACTTTCATCAGCTCGGCCACGGTGCGGGCGTGCACGGAGGAATTCTGGCGCAGGTCGAGACGCGCCAGGTGGAAGCCGAAGGTGTCCACCGCCCGGATCAGGTCCGGCAACGGGCCGTGGGCGAAGGTCTGGCCGTGCTTGGCGATCAGGCTCGCCAGCACCGTCTCCAGGTCCGCTTTCAGTGCATCGGGGCTGTCGTAGGGTTCGGCCACCGCGGCGGGCGGGCGCGGCGCCGCTTCGCCGGTCAGGCGCTGGTAGGACGCGGCCAGGCGAGCGTAGACGCCCGTCAGGGCCTGGCGATAGGGCTCGTCGGCCCGGTGCGGCGAGGCGTCGTGGGCCGCGTCGGCGAGCGCCTGGAGCTCCGGCGTCACCGCCGCCAGCCGCGCTGACATGGAAAGCTCCGCGCCGAGGGCGTGGATGTCCTCGAGATAAGTCCGGAGCGCGGCCTGCGACTGACGCGCCATGGCCTGGCGCAGCACCTCGGCGGTGACGAAGGGATTGCCGTCCCGATCGCCGCCGACCCAGGACCCGACCCGCAGGAAGCTGTTCAGGTCCTTCGGTTCGCCCAGCACCTCCAGCCAGTGGGCGTAGAGGCGGGGCAACTCGGGCAGGAAGCTGCGCTCGAAATAGGAGACGGCGTTCTCGATCTCGTCGCCGACGCCGAGCTTCACCGAGCGCAGCAGGCGCGTACGCCAGAAGATCGAGACCTGCCGCATCAGCTCTCGCTCGATGCTCGCCCGCTCGGCCTCGGTGCGGGCGTGGTCGAAGGCATCGAGGTCGTCGGCGATGGCGCCGACCCGATCGAGCACGCTCTTGCGGCGCACTTCGCTCGGGTGGGCGGTGATCACTGGGGCGATGAGGGCGCCGCGCAGGAGCTCGATCACCGCATCCTGGCCGACGCCTTCGGCCTTCAGTGTGCGGAGCGCGCCGGCCAGCGTGTCCGGCCGGCTGTCCCCGCCCCGGCCGCGGCCGCGCTGGATCTGGTCCTCGGCGATGTTGGTGATCTGCAGGAAGCAGGCGAAGGAATGGGCGAACCGCACCGTGTCGGGCAGGCTGAGGCCTTCCAGCCGCCCGGCCATCAGCTTCGCGGCCTTAGGCGTACCCTCGCGATGGAAGGCCACCGAGGCCTGCCGGATCTCCTCGATCTGGCTGAACACAGCCTCGCCGTCCTCGGCGCGGATCACGTCGCCCAACACCCGGCCGAGGAAGCGGATGGTGGCGCGGAGCCGGTCGGGAAGCGAGGTCGCCATGCCTTGAGGAAAAGCCACAGCGAGGCGCGCGCGTCATCTGGTTTCCTGCCCCCGGAACAGCGATAGTCGCGCCGCCCATAGGAAGCTCCATGTCCCCCGACGACGCGCTTGCCCGGATCCGCCGCTATGACGGCCGCCTGAAGGCCTTCGTGCGCGTCTTCGATCCGGCGCTGGGCGACGGCGACGGCCCGGTCTTCGCGGCCAAGGACCTGTTCGACGTCAAGGGCGTCCCGACCGGCGGCGGCGCCAGGGTTCCACTGGCGGAGGATCCACCGGCCCACGCGGCGGTCGTCCAGAAGCTGCTCGACGCCGGCTGGCGCGCGGCCGGCAAGACCCACACGGTGGAGCTGGCCTACGGCGGCTGGGGCACCAACCGCGCGGTCGGCGCGCCGTGGAATCCCTGGGACGCCAAGGTCCACCGCGCGCCGGGCGGCTCCTCCTCGGGCTCGGCGGTGGCCGTGGCCGCGGGTTTGGTCGAGGCGGCGCTCGGCAGCGACACCGGCGGCTCGGTGCGCATCCCTGCGGCGGTCTGTGGCGTGGTGGGCCTGAAACCCGGTCGCGGCCTCGTCAGCCTCAAGGGCGTGCATCCCCTCGCCCCGGCGCTCGACACGGTCGGCGCGCTCGCCAAGGACGTGGCGACGGCGGCGCGCATGCTGGGCGTGATCTCCGGCCCCGACGGCGCGGCGGCCGTGCGCGAGGCCTTCGACGCCGAGGCGGCGCTGGCCATGGACGTGGCCGGCCGGCGCCTCGCCGCCATTCCCCTGGAGCACCTCGGCGAGGTCGACGCCGAGGTGGGTCGCCTCTACCTCGCCGCGCTGGACCGTCTGCGCAAGACCGGCGTGACCGTGCAGATGGTCCGCCCGCCCAAGGCGCTGGACGAGAGCTTCGCCCCCAACGGCCTCCTGATGGCCGGCGAGGGTTGGCGGATCTGGCGCGAGCGGATCGAGACGCACGGCAAGGTCATGGACCCATGGATCGTGCGGCGCTTCGAGGTCGGCCGCGACATCTCCGACGAGCGCCTGGCCCAGGCCCACGTCCAGCGGGCCGACGACCAGACCCAGTTCCACGCCTGGCTCGCCGGCTACGACGGCCTCGTCACCCCGACCTGCCCGATTCCGGCGCCGCCTATGGATGAGATCGACGAGACCACCTCGCCGCTCAGCCGCCTCACCCGGGCCGCCAACTACCTCGACCTGCCGGGGATCAGCGTGCCGTGCGGTCTGACCAAGGAGGGGATGCCGGCGGGCCTGCAGATCCTCGGCCGGCCGCGCGACGAGGCGATGGTCGTGGCCTTGGGGGCGGCGTTCGAGGGCGTATCAGGCTGGAATGGCCGCGCGCCTGATCTCAGCGGGTTCGAGAGCTAGAGCTCCGGGTGCGCCTTCAGGAGCGGCTTGGGCGCGGACAGGCGCCAGCCGGCCCGCAGCACCTCGGCCAGTTCGTCCGCCTCGATGGCGGCCAGCCGGATCAGCACGGCGGCGTAGGACCGGTAGTGGTCGTCGTCGAAGAACCGGTCGCGCGCGGCCTCGATCAGCATCTCCTTGCGTTCGATCTGGCAGCGGACGGCGAGCACCGCCGGATCGGCCACGCGGGGCTTCTTCGGATCGACCCGCAGCAGATAGGTCCAGGCGAAACCCTTGCCGCCCGCCACCTCGAACACCAGCCGCCCGCCCTGGGAGGCGTCGACGACGCTCGGAAGCGCCAGCGCCAGGCGGCGGATCTCAGCCGGATCGATCATGCTAGGCGGCCCTCGGAAATGCCCCCGCGGCCAGGACACCGCGGTGCAGGACGGTTTCGCGCGGCGGCATGCGGGCCACCGTCTCGGCGGCGCACGACGTGCGGACCAGCACCACGTCGGCCGGATCGCCCGGCCTGGGCCAGAGTTGCTCGCCGGTCGGGCTGAGCGGGACTGGGCCGCCGGTCGCCAGCCGCAAGGCCTGGGACAGGCCGAATTCGTCGGACCAGCCGTACATCTGGCAAGCGATCCAGGCCTTCAGCAGCACGTCGCACTGGCCGAACACGCCCCAGAAGTCGACCACCGTGTCGGTGCCCATATAGACCGGGACGCCCTTGGCCAGCAGGATCGGGATCGGCATGACCTTGCGGCCCATGGGCACGGTGGAGGCCACCGACATGCCGGCGTGCGCCATCAGCGAGGCCATGTCCGCGGCCTCGGCGTCGTCCAGCGACATCAGGCAGAAGCAATGGCTGAAGGTCACCCGGCCCTTCAGGCTCGGCTCCTGCTCGACGCGCGCGGCGATCCGCTTGATGGCGGCGATCCCGGTCTCGGCGGGCTCATGCAGGTGCATGTCGATGGGCGCCTTGGCGTCGAGCGCGATCTGCAGGACCGTGTCGACCGAACGCTCCAGCCCGCCGTCCACCGCTGTGGGGTCGATGCCGCCCACGTGGGTCGCGCCGGCCGCCATGGCCTCGCGCATGGTCTGCTCCAGGTGGACGCTGACCAGGCCATGCTGCGGGAAGGCGACGATCTCGTGGCCGAAGGTGGGATCGCGGCGGTCCAGCGCCCGCTTCAGCCGCACGAGGTTCTGGATGCCCACCACCGGATCGACGTTGCATTGGCTGCGGGCGAAGGTCGCGCCCTTCGACTGCAGCAGGTTCACCAGCCGGTCGGCATGAGCCTCCACACCGGGCAGCATGCCGGGCAGGAGCCGCTGCTCGATGGCGATCTGGCCGGGGATGCCGTTCTTCTTCAGCCGCGGCGGACGCCAAGGATCGCCGTAGAAGGTCTTGTCGAGGTGGATGTGCATGTCGCGGAAGGCCGGCAGCATCAGCAGGCCCCCGGCGTCATAGGCGCGGCCCGCGGGCTTCGGACCGCCCGCCGGCGTCACGGCGGCGATCCGGCCACCGGCGATCCGGACGTCGAACAGCGCCGTCTTCGTGCCGCTGACCCCGTCGGCGTCGTGGTCATAGCCGGTCTCCAGGCGGACGTTGCGCAGGACGTAGGCGTCACTCGCGGTCGCGGCCGCCGAAGCGGCCGGCGCAAGCGTCGCAGCGGCGGCGACGCCCATCAGGGCGCGGCGGGAAAGGTCGGCAGGCGGAAGGGTCATCCGACAGAGATGCCAGAAACGTGGCTCGCGTCTACTCCGCCCTGAGCGCCGGCGCCGGGCGTTTCGAGAGCGCCTGGAAGGCCGCCAGCAGGCCGCCGACCCCAGCCACCAGGGCCGCGGCCGCCAGCAGGGCCGCGACGCCCGCCCAGTCCATGCTCCACTTGGCGTGGAAGACCTTCACCACCACCGGCCAGGCCGCCGCGTAGCCGAGCGCCACGCCCGCCGTCCCGGCGATGACGCCGACCGCGCCGTACTCCAGCACATAGGCCGCGAGGATCTGTGCGCGGGAGGCGCCCAGCACCTTCAGCGTCGCCGCCTCTCGGGTCCGCGCCCGGGCCCGCGCCGCGATGGCCCCGGCCAGCACCAAGAGGCCCGCCAGCGCCGCGACGCCGGCGGCCCCGCGCACGGCGAGCGCCAGGCGGTCGAAGAGGCTGGTGGCGGCCTCCAGCTGCTCTCGCACCGAGATCACGTTCACCGTCGGAAAGGCGCGGCCGAGCTCGTGGATCACCGCCGCCTCCTGGGCCTTGGACGCCTTGGCGATGGCCACCTGGCGCAGGTTGGCGCCCTCGACGGCCGAGGGCGTCACCACCAGCGGGAAGCTCGCGCCGAAGCCGCCGAAGTCGACCTTGCGCAGCACCGCCACGCGGGTGTCGATGTCGCGGCCGAGCACCGAGAGCGTCACCGCGTCGCCGACCTTCACCGCCTTGCCCTTGGCGACGTCGACGTCCATGGCGATCAGCGGGGGCCCGGCGTAGTTGGCCGGCCACCAGCGACCCTCCAGGATGCCGGGGTCCTCCGGTTTCGGCCCGATCGCCGACATGGAGATGTCACTGTCGTAGGCCCAGCGGTCCTGACGCGCGATCTGCTCGGCTGCGACCGGCTGGCCGCGCACCTTGGTGATCCGGCCGGTCACGAAGGGCTCGCGCAGATAGTTCTTCTGGGTCAGGGGCTGGCCGAAGGCGCGGCCCACCGCCGCGTCGAACTCGGCGGCCCGGTCGCCCGGGATGTCGGTGAAGACCAGGGCCGGCGCGGTCCTGGGCGCCACCTCGGCCACCTGGTTCAACAGCGCCGACTGGATCAGCACCACCGCGCCCAGCAGCGCGACGCCGAGCCCGATGGCCGGCGAGGCGGTCCGCGCGGCGGAGTGCGGCCCAGCGAGGTTGGCGAGGCCGATGCGCAAGGGTCCCCGCGCGCCGGCTCGCGCCTTGCCCGCCACCCAGGCCGCGCCCCAGCCCAGCAGCCACAGCAGGCCGAAGGAGGCCGCGACACCGGCGATCATGATCAGCGCGGCGAGCTTGGTGGGGGCCGTGGCCACCGCCATGGCCGCGAGGCCCGCCGCCGCCAGGATCGCGCCCACGATCTCCGGGCCGAGGGTGAGCGTCCCGGAAAGGTCGCTGCGGAACAGGCTGGCCGGCGGCGTGGACCGCGCCCGGCCCAACGGCGCAAGCGAGAAAGCCGCCGCCGACAGGAGGCCGAAACCCGCGGCCTTCAGCAGCGGCCCGGGGTAGACCGCGAACAGCGCCGGCACCGGCAGGTTGTTCTTGACCAGGGCGCCCAGCAGCAGGGGCGCAGCGGCGCCGACCGCCAGGCCGATGACCACCCCCAGCGCCGCCAGGAAGCCGATCTGGATGAGGTAGATGTCGCGCACCAGCTGACCCTCGGCGCCCAGGGCCTTGAGGGTGGCGATCACCGGCTTGCGGGCCTCGAGATAGGCGCTGACCGCCCCGAACACCCCGAGCCCGCCGGCCACCAGCGAGGCCAGGCCGATGAAGCCCAGGAAGTATTCCAACTGGTCGATCAGCCGGTGGATGCCGGGGGCGGCGTCCTCGCGGTCGCGGATCCGAACGATGCCGCCCAGCGCCGTGTGCAGTTGCGTCTTGGCGGCCTGCAGCGGCGCGCCGGGCCGCAACGCCACCCGCGCGGTCTCGCCGAACGGCAGGCCGGGCGCGAGAAAGCCGCCCTTTTCCACCGCCCCGATATTGGCGATCACCCGGGGCCCGAGCGCGAAGCCCCTCGACAGGCGATCCGGCTCCTCCATCAGCACGCCGCGCACCACCAGCGGCAGGTTGCCGGCCAGGAACTGGTCGCCAACCTTCAGGTGCAGACGATCGAGCAGCGGTTGTTCGACCACGGCCCCGGCGACGCCGCCGTTCGGCGCAATGGCCGTCTGCAGCGCTCCGCCGCCCTGCAACGTCACCTTGCCGGCCAGGGGATAGCTGTCGCTGACGCCGCGCAGCTCGATCAGCCGCCGCTCGCCGGACGGCGCCTCGGCCATGGCCATGGAGGCGACGGAGTAGGACACCCGCCCCTCCGCCTCCAGGGCGGCGCGCTCGGCCGGGTTGAACACCCGCTGGCGCACCGAGAGCGCCAGGTCGCCGCCGAGGATCTCGCTGGCCTGGCTGGCGAGGCCGCGCCGGAAGGCTTCGGCCGTGGAGCCGGCCGCGGCGATGGCGGCCACGCCGAGCGCCAGGCAGGCCAGGAAGATCCGGAAGCCGCGCACGCCGCCGCGCAGCTCGCGTCCGGCGAAGCGCAGGGAGAGCGGCATCATGCGTTTTCAGCCACCCGCCCGTCGCGCAGCCGCACTGCGCGGTCGGCGCGCGCAGCCAGGGTCTCGTCGTGGGTGACCAGAACCAGGGCCGCGCCGGTCTCGGCGACCAGGTCGAACATCAGGTCGGCGACATGGCCGGCGTTGGCCGCGTCGAGATTGCCGGTGGGTTCGTCGGCGAACAGCAGGGCCGGCCGGCAGGCGAGCGCGCGGGCCAAGGCCACCCGCTGCTGCTCGCCGCCGGAAAGCTGGTGCGGATAGTGCCGCCCGCGGGCGGAGAGTCCCACCCGGTCGAGCCAGGCCTTGGCGGTCTCGGTGGCGCCGGGCGTCCGGGCGATCTCCAGCGGCGCGGCGACGTTCTCCTCGGCGGTCATGTTGGGCAGCAGGTGGAAGCTCTGGAAGACCAGCGACACCCGGCCCCGGCGCAGGCGCGCACGCCCGTCCTCATCGACGCCGGCCAGGTCCTGGCCGAACAGCAGCACCCGCCCACCGGTCGGCCGCTCAAGCCCCGCGGCCACAGCGATCAGCGAGGACTTGCCCGATCCGGACGGGCCCACCAGCGCCACACGCTCGCCCTTTCCAACGCGCACATCGAGGCCGCGAAGGATTTCCACCGGGCCCGCCGCCGACGGCAGGGTCAGCGAGACGTTCTCCAGGGTGAGCGGATCGGAGCCAGTTTCGGTCAATGACGGTCCTTCAGGCGTTGAGCAACGAACACGATCTTCTAAATAGGACACGCGCATGGCCGATACACGACCCCTCTTCCTCTCCCGCCGAACCCTGATCGCTACAGGGCTCGCCGCCCTGCCGGTCCGGGCGCTGGCGGCGCGCGGCCAGGTGGTGACCATCCTCGGGGACTCGATCACCGCCGGCTACGGCCTGCCGCAGCAGGCGTCGCTGCCGGTGCAGCTGCATTTCGCGCTCGAGAAGCTGGGCGTCCCCAACATGGTGCGCGGCGCGGGCGTCTCCGGCGACACCACCCAGGACGGAGCCGCCCGCGTCGATTTCAGCATCCGGCCCGACACCGCCGTGGTGGTCGTGGCGCTCGGGGGCAACGACCTCCTGCAAGGCGTCGACCCGAAGACCACGCGGGCCAACCTCGATCACATACTGACGCGGCTGAAGGCGCGCCACATGGGTGTCGTGCTGGCCGGACTGCACGCCCCGCCGGAGATCGGCGCCGGCTACGCCCGGGACTTCGACGCGGTGTTCCCGTCGCTCGCCAAGGCGCACGGCGTCACCCTCTACCCCGACCTCCTGGCGGGCGTCTCCCGCATCAAGGCGCTGAACCAGGGCGACGCCATCCACCCCAACGCCCAGGGCGTGAAGGTGATCGTGGGCCGGCTGGCGCCGGTCGTGGCTAAGGCGCTGAAGACGCGAGGCTAGGCGCCCTCTCAGCGGGCCGGCGTCCATAGCGCCAGGCGAGCGAGGGCAGCAGCACGAGGCTGGCGATGGTCGAGGTGATCAACCCGCCCAGGATGACGATCGCCATCGGCCCCTGGATCTCGCGCCCGGCCTGGCCGGTGGAGAGCGCCAGCGGCAGGACGCCGAGGCCGGTCACCAGCGCGGTCATCAGGATCGGGGTCACCCGCTCGCGAGTGGCGACCAGCACGGTGTTGATCGACCAGTCGTGGCCCTCTTCGGCGATCAGCTGCTCGATATGGGCGACCAGCAGGATCGAGTTGCGGGCCGCGACGCCGAACAGGGTCACGAACCCGACCAGCGACCCCAGCGAAAGGCTGCCGCCGGTCAGGCCGACAGCGATCACCCCGCCGACCAGGGCGAAGGGCGTGGCGCCGAGGATCAGCATGGTCGCCCGCCCGCTGCGGAACGCCAGCAGCAGGAGCGCGACAACCCCGCCTACCGCGAGGGTCAGATTGAACAACAGTTCCTTGCGCGCCTCGGCGGCGCCCTGGGCCGTGCCGCTATAGTCCAGATAGACGCCTGCCGGCAGCTTCACCTTGGCGGCGATAGCGGTCTCCGCCGCCTTGGCGACCTTGGCCGCGGCGCTTGGCGCGGGATTGGCCGTCACCACCTGGCGCGGCCGCCCGCCCTCATGGCTTACCGAGGTGCGGCCTTCCGACAGATAGACCTTGGCGATGGAGCGCAGCGGCACCGCCGCGCCCGCCGAGGAGCGCACCAGCAGATCGCCCACCGTCTCCGGGTCGCGCCGCAGGTCGGGCGTCGTGGTCACAGCCACGTCGATGGTGCGGTTTTCCTTGAAGATCTCCGTCGCCGTCGCGCCTTGATAGGCTGCGCCCACCGCACTCAGGGCCTCGGCCGGCGCGATGCCAAAGCGCCCTAGCGCCGCAAGATCGAGGTCGACACGCACCACCGGCGTCGAAGGCGGCGTCTGCACCTGCACGTCCAACGCGCCGGGCACGGTCTTCAGGACCGCCGCGACCTGCTGGCCGACATGATCGAGGGTGTCGAGGTCCGCCCCGTAGATCCCGACAGCCAGCGAAGCCGTCTCGCCGGAGAAGGATTCGCCGATGCGGTCGCCCAGGAAGGTAACGACCTCGGTCTTGAGTCCCGGATAGCCCTCCAGGACCTTGTGGATGCGGTCCTGGATCTCGTCCTGCTTGCGGCCGGAGAGCCCGGGTTTCAGCTCCACGTGGAACTCACTCTTCTCGGTGCCCCAGGTGTCCTCGCCGCCCTCGGCGCGGCCGATCTGCTGCTCAATGCTGCCGATGCCGTCGATGGCCAAGAGCTCGCGGCTGATCCTTTGGCCGTAGTCGCGCATGACGCCGAGCGAGGTGCCGGGCGGACCTGAGACCCCCAGCACGAAGTGGCCCTCGCGGAAGCTCGGCAGCAGTTCTGAATTGAACAGCAGAAAGCCCGCGACGGTGGCCGCCAGCGCCACGGCGCTGACGCCTAACGCCCAGCGCGGCGCGTCGATCGCCCGCAGCAGGATCTTGTGGTGCCAGGTCTTGGTGTGGCGCAGGAAAACCGGCTCGCCGCGCAGCCTGGCGTTCTGCAGCAGGAGCAGGGCCAACGGCGGGGTGATCACCACGGCCACCGCCAGCGAGGCCAGGGTGGCGATGATGAAGGAGGCCGCCAGCGGCGAGAAGAACGCCCCCTGCAGCCCGGACAGCAACAGGACCGGCAGCAGCACCAGGGCCAGCATGATGGTCGCGTAGATCACCGGCGCGCGCACCTCGATGGACGCAGCCAGGATCACGGCGGCCGGCGAGGAGCCTTCGGCGCGGGTGCGCAGGCGCCGGACAATGTTCTCCGTGCCGATCACCGCGTCGTCGACGACGACCCCCAACGCCACGGCAAGCCCGCCCAGGGTCATGGTGTTCAGGGTCGAGCCCATCCGGTCGAGCACGATCACCGCGGTCAACAGCGCCAGCGGGATCGAGACGAAGGCGATCGCCACCGTGCGCATGTCGCGCATGAACAGGAACAGCACCACCGCGATCAGCACCGCCCCGATCGCCAGGTCGTCGCCGATCCCGCGCAGGGCCGAGGAGATGAAGTTGGCCGGCCGGTGGAGACCCGCGTTGACGGTCACCCCCTGAGCCTTCAGCGCCGGCGCCATCTCGGCCATGGCCGCCTCGACCGCGTGGGTCGCCGTCAGGGTATTGGCGCCGTACTGGCTGGAGATCGAGAGCAGCACGCCCGGCCGGCCCATGATCAGGGCGTCGCCATTGAGCTGCGCCGGGCCGTCGACCACTTCCGCCACGTCGCCGATGCGGGCGGGCGCGGCGCCCGCCACCGCCGGCAGCGGCGCGGCGGCGATGTCGGCGGCGTTCTGCACCTCGCCGTGCGCCTCGATCAGGATGCGCTGCTGCGGCGTGTCGATGTAACCGCCGCCGGAAACCCCGACAGCGGACTTGGCGGCGGCGAGCACGTCAGAGAGGCTGAGGTCGCGCGCGGCGAGCGCGTCGGGCCGTACGCGGACCTCGATCCGCCGGACCTGGCCGCCGTAGACCGTGGCCCGCGCCACGCCGTCCGCCGCCAGGATGCGCGGACGTACGGTCCAGTCGACGAGGTCGCGCAACTGCATCGGCGTCAGCCGATCGCTTGTGAAGCCGATCTTCAGGAGGTCCATCGTGGACGAGGTCAGGGGCGTCACCTTAGGCGCGCCGACCCCATCGGGCATCTTGTCGACCTCGTTCAGGGCCTCCGACACCACCTGCCGGTCACGGAACGGGTCGGAGCCCTGCGTGAAGTTCACCGTCACGATCGACAGGCCCGCGATGGATTCGGAGCGCAGCGACGCCACGCCCGCCGAGCCGTTGATCGCCTGCTCCACCGGGCGGGTGACCAGCTGCTCCACCTGCTCGGCGGTCAGGCCGGGCGCGTCGGTCTGCACCTCCACCTGGGCCGGCACGAAGTCCGGGAAGACGTCAAGCTTGGCGCGGGTCAGCACGATGCCGCCGTAGACCAGCAGCAGGATCGCCGCGGCGATCATCAGCCGCGGCCGGTCGAGCGTCCATCCGACGATCCGCGAGAGCATGTTACTCGCCCTTGGCCGGGCCGGACTGGGCGGCGAAGAGCTGCGAGGCGCCGGCGGTCACCACCGGCTCGCCTGCCTTGAAGCCGCTCGTGACGAAGAGGCCATCCGGGTCGCTGGCCCCCGGCGGGACCACCCGCCGCTCGAAATTCGTGGCGTCCCTGCGCACGAAGACGAAGGTTTGGCCGCCGGTCCGCAGCAGCGCAGCGCGGGGGATCACCACGCCCGGGGCGTCAGGCCCGTGCGAGACCGTGGCCGAGGCCACCGCCCCGGTTCCCAGCTGCACTGCGGCGGGGCCGGTCACCAGGGCCAAAAGGCCGGTCGCCTGCAAGCGCGGATCGCCCACCCGCGTCGGGCCGAGGATCGCGGCGTGGACCGCCCCCGACGGCAGGGCGATGATCGCCGAGCCGGTGAACTGGGTCAGCCCCGAGGCGGCGTCAATGCGAACCAAGGCCGCGCGCCCGCCGGCGATGTCGGCCACCAGGCGGCTGCGCCGGGCGTCGGAGAGCCGCGCCAGGGCCGGGCTCCATTCTAGCCCCACGCGCCGGCGCAGGAGCTGCAGCTTGGCGGCGTCACCGCGGGCCTGGGCCGCAGCGGTCTCGGCGGCCTGCCTGGACACGGTCTGGTCCGCGGCGTTCAGCGCGCGGGTGCGGTTGGCCTCGGCCTGCGACGCGGCGAGCGCGGCCACCGCCGTGGCGATGTCGGAATCGAGCTGCGCCAGCGGCACCGGATCGAGCGCGCGGGCGAAGCCGCTCACGCTCGCCGTCCGCCTCGCGGCCGGCAGCGGCGCGGTGACGATCCCGAGGCGCGCCTGCGTCGCCGCATCGAGTTTCACCAGGGCCGCGCCCTGCCCCAGGGCCGGCCCGGCGAGCAGCGCCAGACAAAGGACCGCGGCCCGAACAAAAGCCCTCATCGCGCCCTCCCCGCTTCCGTCATCGCCTTCTCGATCACCGCCGTCTCCGCCGCGTCCGAGGACCGCCGGATCGCATCCTCGAAGTCGACGAAGGCGCCGGTGGCCACGTGCCTGGCGTCGTTCGCCGCGAGTTCGGCGTCGGCCGCCGCGCCCTCCGCCGCCAGTTCGTCGACCCGGTCCGTCTCGCCGGCCTTGAGGGAGCGGGCGGCAAGGTTGGCCGCGCCTCTGGCCAGGGGCGCGTCGCGATCCCGGTTCCGGAAGAAATCCGTCTGCGCCACGCTGAGCGCCGCCGTGGACGCATCGACCGCCGCCAGCGCATTGGCCTGGGCCAGCTCCAGCGAACGCCCCGCCGCGGCGCGGGTGGCCTCGGCCTGAGCGATCGCGCGCCGGTTCAGGTCCCAAGGCGGCAGCGCCAGGGACAGGCCGAACGGCAGCTTGGTCACCCCGTGGTCGTAGTTGTAGGCCGGGCCTAGGCTGACGGACGGATACTGGTTGGCGATCTCCAGCCGCAGCGCCTGCTCGGCCAGGTCGTAGTCGGCAATCGCCCGCAGGACGTCGCGCCGCGAGGTCGCCGCGTCCCGCCGCCACACCGGCAGGGGCTTCATGTCGGTGAGCCCCCAGGGCGCGGGGGCCAGCGCCAGCGGCCGCGCCACCGCCGGGCTGACACCGAGCGCCTTGGCGAGGTCATCGACCGCGGTCTTGAGGCGGCCATTGGCGGCGGCCAGGCGTCCGTTGGCGGTGCTAAGCTCGGTGCGCGCTAGGATCAGGGCCGGCCGCGCGTCCTGCCCTGCCTTCACCCGATCCTCGATCCGCGACGCGCGGCGTCCGCGGACCGCGACCGCCACCGTCGCGAGCGTGATCTCCTGCTGAGCGGCCGTGAGGTCGCTCCGCGCCCTTTCAAGGTCCGTGCGCACGCTCCAGATCGTCTCGCCGTAGTCGTAGAAGGCCTGCAGCGCCTGCAACTGGGCGGTAGTCACCCGCACGCTGCGCCGGGTCCCGAAATCGAGCGGGATGTCGCCGGCGCCGCTGTAGCCCCAGCGCGGCGCCTCGCTGGCGTATTCGGCGGTGAGCGTCAGGCTGGGCCCCGGCGGCGACTTGGCCGCCCGCGCCGCGGCCAGGGCCGCCAGGTACTTGGCGTGCGCCTCGGCGATCTGCGGATTGCGCCCGATCGCCTCGGAGAGCAGCTCGGCGGTCGTCCAGACAGCGCCCAGCGGCTTCTCCTCGAGACGGCGCGCGTCCAGCTCGGCGACGAACTGCGCCGGATGCGGCGGCGCGGGCGCATAGTGCGCGCAGCCGCTCAGGCCCAGCGCCAGGATCGCGGCGCTAAGGCCCGTACGCCTCACTTGCCGACGACGAGCACTTGGAAGGAGCCCGGGACCATCGGCGGGCGCCCGCCGCTGGCCGGCCGCGGGCCGAATTCCGCGGCGGGCAGATAGAGGCGGCCGCTGCGCGGATCGATGGCGATCGTCCGGGCGCTGACCTGGGTCTTCACGGTATCGACGATGCTGGCCTTGCCCTTGCCGACGCTGACCACCGCGAGCGTTCCGTCGCGGCCCGCGGGCACGAACGCCAGCCGCTGCTTGGGATCGAAGGCCACGCCGTCGGCGCCCTTGCCGGTCGCGAGCGTCACGACGATCTTGCCGCTGCCGGCCTCCAGCACGACGGTCGCGCCGTCGCAGGCCGCGATCAGCTGCTTGTCGGCGGCGTCGTAAGCCAGGCCCGTCGGGCCGTCGCAGCCGGCCAGCGGATAGCGCGTGACCACCTTGCGCCCGGCGATATCCAGCACGGCGATCTCGTTCTTGTTCTCGACATTGACGAAGGCGCGCCCGGCGCCGTCGACAGCCGCGGCTTCCAGGTCGCCGCCGACCGCGATGGTCCCGACCGCCTTGTGCGCCTTGGGGTCGATCAGGGTCACGTCGCCGCCCCGATGGTCCATCACCAGGACCAGGCCGGAATGGGCGTCGAAGGCCGCTGCGTCCGGCCCGACCCCGGTCTTGACCCGAGCGGTTTCAGCGCCGGTCTTGGCGTTGATGAACACCGCCTCGGCGGTCCCGCCGTTGGTCACCAGGACCTCCGCCCCGCCGTTCACCGGCAGCGGGTCGTGCAGGATCGCTCCCGGCGCCAATCCCGGCGTCACGGCCTTGGTGGCGATGTCGATCGCCATCACGGACCCGCCGTGCGCCACCAGCACGCGATTGTTGGCCTCGTCGACCCGCACATAGTCCCAGCCGCCGTCAGGCCCGGCGACACGGTCGACCACATGATAGCCGCTGGGCGCCGCTTGGGCGCTCCCGGCGGCCAGGCAAAGACCGAGGCAAAGCGCGGCGATAGGTTGAGCGTTCATGTGACGTGTCTCCCTTTCGCTCTTCGCTAGGCCCCGCCGGTTGACCGCCCGATGGCGCCCAGATTGTCGAACCCCAATGTTGGACGTCTACGCTGCTTCGGGGAAGGTGACACGCGCCTGCAGGCCGGGCCGCGCGTCCAGCAGTTCGACCTCAGCGCCATGCAAGCGGGCGACGGCGGCCACCAAGGCCAGTCCAAGGCCGCTCCCCGGAGTCGAACGGCTGCGTTCCAGGCGATAGAAGCGGTCGAACAGCCGCTCCCGCTCGGCTTCCGGCACGCCTGGGCCGTTGTCCGTCACCAGCAGCGTCGCCGCGCGCCCGCGGCGCGCCACCTCCACCGCGATCCGCGTGTTCGGCCCGGCGTGGCGCAGCGCGTTCTCCACCAGATTGACCAACATCTGGGTGAGCAGTTCCGCGTCTCCGTCGACGATGACGCCGGTCTCGGCCGCCAGGCTGAGCGCCCGATGCATCTCTTCCGCCGACGGCGCGAAGGCTTCGGTGACCGTGCGCGCCACGCTCGCCAGATCGCAGGGCCGGAAGGCCGCGCGGCGAGCTCCGCCTTCGATCTGGGCGATGCGCAGCAGGGCCGCGAAGGTGTCGAGGATCGAGTCGAGGTCGGCGAGCGCCCCCTCCAACGCTGGCCCCCGCTCAGGCGGCGCGGCGAGACCGGCTTCCAGTTTCTGGCGCAACCGCGTCAGCGGCGTGCGCAGGTCATGGGCGATGTCGTTCGATACCTGGCGCAGGCTCTCCATCAGAGCCGCGATCCGATCCAGCATCCGGTTGAAGGTCAACGCCAGGCGGTCGAGGTCGTCGTCCGACCCACGCACCGGCACGCGGCGGGCCAGGTCGCCGTCGATGATCGCCTCGGCGGTGCCGGTGATGGCCGCGAGCCGGCGATGCACGTCGCCGCTCAGCGCATAGCCGCCGGCGACGCCCAGGATGACGACGCCGATGAAGGCCATGCCGAAGCCGCGAAGCACGGTCCCGTCCAGCGCCTCGATCCGCTCCTCGTCGTCGCCGACCAGCAGCTTGTAGCCGTCCGGCAGGGCGACGGCGAACAGGCGGACCGGCTCTTCGCGCGCCTGGCCTCCCCGGCGCAGCAGGGACCATCCCATGGCCGCTCGGGTGGTCGCCAGCCGGCCGGCCAGCGGCTCCCCCGACGGGCCCTGCAATCCGAAATCCAGCGAGCCCGGGGTGTGATCGCGCTCGTGGACGGCGTCGACGACCCCCTTCAGGCCCTCCGAGCGGTATTCCTGGACCAGCGCCGCCGACTCCGCGCGGATCCGGGCGTCGAACTGCTCCGACAGCGCGTGCCGCGTGCTGAAGAGCGTGATCGCGCCCAGCGCCACCACCGCGAGCGCGAAGACGGTGGTGTAGAGCCCGGCCAGGCGAAGGCTGGTGGAGCGGAACACCTAGTCCGGCTCGCGCAGGATGTAGCCCGCGCCGCGCACGGTGTGGATCAGCTCGCAGCCGTGACCGCGGTCCACCTTGCCGCGCAGGCGGCTCATGTGCGTCTCGACGATGTTGGTCTTTGGATCGAAGTGGAAGTCCCAGACGCTCTCCAGCAGCATGGTCCGGGTCACCACCCGGCCAGCGTGCCGCAGCAGGTATTCCAGAAGCTGGAACTCGCGCGGCTGCAGCTCGATCCGCCGCCCGCCCCGGGTGACGGTGCGCTTCAGGAGGTTGAGCTTGAGGTCCGCCACTGCCAGTTCTGTCCGCAGCTCCTGGGTCGGCGGGCGCCGGGCCAGGGCGTTGACCCGCGCAAGCAGCTCGGCGAAGGCGAACGGCTTGACCAGATAGTCGTCGCCGCCAGCCTCCAGTCCCTCCACCCGATCGTCGATGCCGCCGAGCGCGGTGAGCAGCAGCACCGGCGTCTTCACCCCGGAGGCGCGGATCGTCCGCAGGATCGCCAGGCCGTCGATCTCCGGCAGCATCCGGTCGAGGATGATGACGTCATAGGGCTCGCCGGCGGCCAGCAGCAGGCCGTCGCGCCCGGCCGCGGCGTAGTCGACCGCATGGCCGGCCTCCGACAGCGCGCGCTTCAGGTAGCTGGCCGCTTCCCGGTCGTCCTCGACGATAAGCAGTTTCATGACAAGAACCCTGCCCCGAACCGATCCCGACGGGAAGGCTGCGGCGACCGTCTCAGGGCGCGATGTGGGCGGCGGTCAGTTCGGCGCGGGCGGCTTCGAGTTCGGCCTGGAAGGCCGGCTTGGTCACCAGCCGGGCTACCAGCACATTGCCCAGCACCTGACCGGCTTCGATGTCGCCGCGATAGTGGACGCCGCAGATCAGCCGGCTCTCGGCGTAGTCGGAGGCGCGCGCCAGGATGATCTGCGCGTTGCCGGGCATCAGGTTGGCGAGCACGGCGGCGGAGGCATAGCCCATGGTCGCGTGGCCCGAGGGATAGCTGTTCTTCACGTCGTGCCGGTCGTCGCAGACGTCGAGCTCCGGGTCGTTGAGGAACGGCCGTTCGCGCTTGAAGAAGGCCTTGGCCTGCTTGGCCGCGACGCTGTCCTCGTTGCGGAGGTCGGCGAACAACCTGGCCGTCGCCGGGAACCGTTCCAGGCTGAAGGCCGGGCCGAGCACGTCGGCGATCGAGCGGACGTCCTCGACCTCGTCGTCGTGCTTCGCCTGGGCGAGCCGCTCGGGCGTCCGCGCCGAGACGGCGATACGGTGCAGTTCGGCCCGGCCCTCGACGGCGGCCGGCGCATCGTCCTTCGGCGGCGGCGGCAGGAACGTGGCTGGGTCGAGATCGCCGGGGCTAAGGAACTTCGACACCGCCGGGGCCTTGGCAGGGATGGGTTGCGCCAGGACCGGGCCGCCGACCAGCAGCAGGGCGGCGAGCGCCGGCAGAACGCGCGTGCGACGCATCAGAAGTTCACCTTCAGCGACACCTGATAGTTCCGCTCCGGCTGGAAATAGTACTGGTCGTAGGGGACCGTCTTGCCGGGCTTGATCGAGGTGAATTTCTGGCTGTCGAGCAGGTTGTAGACCGCCCCCTCCAACCGGTAGCGGCCGAACCGATAGACGACGGTCAGGTCGGTCGAGTGATAGCCCGCGATCTTGTAGGCGGCCGGCTCTCCCTCGGCTCCCCACTGCAGCCCGGTGTATTTGTCGGCCAGCGAAACGGTCCAGGTGTCGTCCTGGTAGTAGGCGCCCAGCGCGACCGTGGACTTCGGCGCATTGGCGATCTGCTTGCCGCCGGTGATCACCACCGGAACGCCGTCGACGGTGGTGTTGGCGCCCTCCGCCTTGGCCGAGTTGATCGAGCCGTTGGCGAACAGGAAGATCCGGTCAGTCGCCTGGAAGGTCACCGAGCCCTCGACGCCCTTGTAGATCGCCCCGCCCAGGTTGAAGTTGACCGTCTCCAAACCCGCGACCGGGTCGGTGACCGTCACCGTCTGCAGCTTGTTCTTGAAGTCGATGTAGTAGGCGTCCGCGTCCACCGTCAGGCGCGCGCCGTGGTAGACCAGGCCCGCCTGGTAGTTGGTCGACTCCTGCGGTTCGAGCTGGCTGAGCTGCGGACTGACCACCTGGGTGACGCTGATGTCGGGCACCAGGAAGCCGGTGGCGTACTGGGCATAGACCGAAAGGTTGTCCCGCACCTTGTAGTTCGCGGTCAGGAAATAGAGCGTCTTGGTGAAGGTCTTGGAGTCGTGGAACGGCTGCCGGGACTTCTGGTTGACGTCGGAGTCCACATGGAGGTCCTCGTGCAGGTACTTGATGCCCGGCGTGACGGTAAGCTGCGGCGTCACCTTCCATTCGAAGTCGATGAACGGCTCGTACTGATGCCAGCCTGAGTTCTGCAGGTACTCCAGATATTGCGGGACGCCGGCCAGAACCTTCTGGCGATAGTCGACGGCCTTGGGCGTCACCCCGAGGCTGGCGGTGGCGTCATAGTCGTAGCGGGCGCGGGGACCTGTGTCGGCGGTCTCCAGCCAGACGCCGGCCTTCAGCATGCCGAACGGCAGCTCCTGGTCGAGGTGCAGGATGTCGCCGTAGATCTTGTAGACGTTGAGCTTGGTGTAGCCCGGCACGTGGCCGTTCACGACCGGCTTGCCGCCCGGGACCTGGGTGATCGCAAGCCCGTTCCTCGCCGCGATGTCAGTGGGCGACAAGGTCGGATCGAGGGCCGATTCCGTGTCGTTCTTGTAGTAGTAGGAATAGAGGGTGTCCTCGAGCTTGAGGCTCGGCGTGATGTCGCCGTTCAGCTTGGCGTAGTTGAACCAGGTGTGCTTGGTGACGAGGTTGTACCCGAAATAGGTCGGGCTGGCCGGGTCGGTGCTCAGGCCGAAATTCTTGCCGAACAACTGGGTCTGCAGCAGGGTCGCGCCGGTGTTGTCGTTGGTATGGACCTTGGTCTGGTTCCAGGTCCCCAGAACGGTCAGCTTCCAGCTGTCGACGATCGGGAAGACCGCGCGAACGAGCTGGTTGTAGGCCTTGGCGCCGGAGTGGGTCAGTGCGCCGTCGGTGGTCAGCTCCTGGAAGTTGAACAGGGCGTGGGCGCCGTTCAGCTTGTCGATGTCGCCGGTCGAAAGCTTGGTCACCGACATCCAGGTGTTCCACGACCCACCGGTCACCGATTGTGACCCGCCCCGCTCGTCGCTGACCTCGGGCGAGAACAGGTTGATGGAGCCGCCGAAGCTCGCCACGCCGAGCTGGCTCGCCTGGCCGGGCCCGCGGTCGACCACCACCGCCCCGATCGTCGAGGACGGGAAGAAGGACGTCGAATGGTGGGTCGGGCCGTTGGCGTCGCCCCACGGGATGCCGTCGTAGGTGATGTTGTACTGGCCGTCCTGGAAGCCGCGCAGGACGGTCTTGGCCTCGCCGAGGCCCGGACCGTTGAACGAGGTGCCCGAGACGCTGGGCGAGAGATTGACGATCTGGGTGTAGTCGGCGGTCACCGGGATGAACTGGTCGATGGCCTTGCGGTCGATGATCGACTGCGGCTCGGTGGCCTCCAGCGAGGCCTTCACGGGCGCCGTGGTCGTGGCGCCGCCGGCCCCCGTCACCACCAGCTCGTCGACCTGCCGGCCGAAGTCGGGCGTTTCGGGATCGATATGCACCGGGCCGGCGTCCGCCACCGCGGCTGCGGCGTCCGCCGCCAGGGCGGGGCTGCAGCCCAGCACCAGGGCCAGGGCCGAACCGCCCAACCAAAGCATACGGCATGTCCGTATACGTACAAAACTCGCCCGCATCTCAATGCCCCCAAATGATCGAGCTGGATCAGATCCAGCGCGATGCTCTCTTTGCTTGGCGACTTTGAAACGTGGTCTGACTTATCTCGCAAATGAAGGTTTAATGACGGTATTCGTTTGGGCAATATGTTGGGTATAATCAATCTTTACCCCACCGGGGCGTTAGGCGGCGCGGGGCAACATCTTCGGTTCAGGATCGCGCCGCGTCCTTGCCCTTCACGTCGTCGCGCGCGCCGAACCTCAGGAGCGCCGTCCAGGCGGCGAGCGCCCAGGCCGCGCCGAGGCACCAGCCCGCCAGCACGTCGCTCGGCCAGTGGACGCCCAGGTAGACCCGGCTGAACCCAATGCCGATGACCAGGCCAATCGCCAGGACATAGGCCATGATCTTCGTGCCGCGGTTCGGCTCCAGGCTGGCGATCAGCATGGCGAGCGTCAGGAAGGTCGCCGCCGACAGGGTGGAGTGCCCGCTGGGGAAGCTTGACGAATAGACATAGCTGCCGTGCGGCACGAGGTCGGGCCGCGGACGGCCGTAGAGGTGCTTCAGGCCCTCGCTGGAAACGAAGGCGAGCAGCACGGTCGCGGCCATGATGCCGGCATGCCATCGCCTGCGGTGCATGAGGAACGCCAGCACGCCCACCACAGTGACCAGGGTCATCACCGTGACGCCGCCCAGCGCGGTGACGTCGCGCATCGCCTCCTCGAACGAGCGCGATCCGATCGGGTCGCTGGGGTCGGCTGGATTGCGTAGCGCGAGCAGAATGTGGCGGTCGAGCGCCAGCGTGTCGCCCTCGCCCACCTCGCTGGCGATGTTGAAGAAGGCCCAGACCGCGCCCGCCGCGCCGATCACCAGGATCAGCGCGCGGCTCTCGATGCGGCGCAGCAGGCTTTTCAGGAATTTGGGCATTGGCCTCCCGGCGCGCAATCGTCCTGGAGGCTATCAGGTCCCGGGCTCAGGCGAAGGTCCGCATCTCAGGCGGCGGATAGCGGAGCGTGCGTTCCACCGCCGCTTGGGCGGCGTCGCGGCTGGCGTTCGCGCCGTCCGCCACCGTCACCCCATCCTTGTCATAGACGCTCCAACGCCACCCCTCCTCGGATTGGCTCAGCGAATAGGCGAAGGGCGAATCGTGCGGCATCGGGCCTTTACTCCACGCGGTCTGACGGGAGGCTCAACACCCAAGCCGTGCATCTGGTTTCGCCGCGTTGCAGCATTGCCGCCCCGTTGCCGCAAATGTGAACGGAGTCAGGCGTCCGTATCGAGCAGTTCCCGTCCGGCCTCGCGGACGCTGGCGCAGCCGGTGAGGATCATCGCCACCGCCAGCTCCGAGCGCAGGGTCGCCAGCATCTTGCTGACCTGCGCCTCGCCGCCCGCGCCCAGCGCATAGGCCCAGGCCCGGCCGACGAAACAGGCCTTGGCGCCCAGCGCCATCGCCTTCAGCACGTCGAGCCCCGAGCGGATCCCGCCGTCCATGTAGACCTCCAGGTCCGAGCCCACGGCCTGGGCGATCTTCGGCAGGGCCGAGATCGAGGAGCGCACGCCGTCGAGCTGCCGGCCGCCATGATTGGAGACCACGAGGCCTTGCGCGCCGGCCTTCACCGCGTCCTTGGCGTCGGCGGGGTCGAGCACGCCCTTTACCACGATCGGCCCATCCCAGACCTCGCGCACCCAGTCGAGGTCCTTCCAGGTCACCGAGCGGTCGAAGTTCCGCGCGATCCACGAGAGATAGTCGGTCACGCGCCCCTTGCCCTCGATGGCGGCCGCGACCGAGCCCAGGGTGTGCGGCCGGCCGTGGGTCCAGACGTCCCACATCCAGGCCGGATGGGTGATCCCGTCCCAGGCCTGGTTGAGCGCGCCCGAAAGGCCGCTCGAGCCGGTGAAGCCGGAGCGCACGTCGCGGTAGCGGGCGCCGGGCGTCGGCAGATCGACGGTGAACACCAGCACCGGACAGCCCGCCGCCTTGGCCCGGCCCAGGAGGTCGCGCATGAAGCCGCGGTCCTTCAGGACGTAGAGCTGGAACCACGGCGGCGCGCCGGTGGCCGCCACCTCCTCCAGCGAACAGAGGCTGACGGTCGACAGGCACATGGGCACGCCCGCCGCCGCCGCGGCTCGCGCCGCCTGGGTCTCGCCGCGGCGAGCGTACATGCCGGCCATGCCGACCGGCGCGAGCCCCACCGGCATGGAGAAGGTCTGGCCCAGCGTGGTCACCGCCATGTCGAGCTGGGACATGTCGCGCATCACCCGCTGGCGAAGCGCGATGGCCTCCATGTCGCCGACATTGCGGGCCAGCGTCGCCTCCGCATAGGAGCCGCCGTCGATATATTCGAAGAAGATCTTCGGGAGCCTGCGCCGGGCGAGCTCGCGATAGTCTGAAACCGAAGCCGCCCGCAAACGTCCCTCCCCCACTGAAGCCCGCGGAGTTGGAGCCCGAAGCGCGGGCCAGCGCAAGCCTCAGGCGGCGACGGCCTGCGGGGGCGGGACGCTCATAATCCAGACCTGATGGGCGCGGGCCAGGAGCTCGCCGTCCGCGTCGAAGAGGGCGACGCCCGCCGTCTCCTTGCGGCCCTCGCGGACCAGCGGCCAGGCGGTGACGATGCAGGGTTCGCCGGCGCGCGGCCTGCGGATCACCTCCCCGGTCATGGTGCCGAGCAGTGCGCCGTGACGGCCTTCCTTGACCACCCAGGCGAAGAAGCCGGGGCAGTCGAGCGCCGCCCAGATCACCTCGGTCGAGACCAGGCCCTCGGCGTCGGCGAAGGCCTGGTCCGGCGTCCAGGCGCAGGCCACGTGGCCTGCCGGCGCGCCCTCGACCTGGCCCGCGAAGACCCGCAGGCCGTCGCCCTCATGCCGCTCGGGGCCGCAGGTGAAACAGATCGGGTGGATCCGCTGTTCATGGCCGAGGTAGCGGTCGCCCGCCGCGCGGGCGCGTTCCAGGCTGGGTGGACGAGGCGGCCGGGGAAGGAGCGCCGCAGCAGCCACGTCGCCTCGGCCGACCAGCGAGCCCTCGGCGTCGGTCATCACCGCCGCGCCGTCCGCCAGGGTCAGCTCCAGGTCGACGTCCAGCGGCACACGCGCCCGCAGCATTGAGGTGGCGGGCCCGTCGATATCCCGGGCCAGGACGCCGCAGACATAGCCGCCGTTGCCGGAGTTGGGGGGCCCGCAGAACTGCTGGGCGATGACGATCTTGGGCAACGGAAATCGCTCTTGGAATCAAAGGATCAAATCAATGGCCAAGGCTTTTCCACGGAAGCCGCATGCGACGGAAGCCCAAATCGCGCTCACGCGACATTGGAGCCCGCCGAGCGCTGGGCTAGTTTGCGCGCCAAGCCGCCCGCGGGCGGATTCGTACGCGACGACTATTTAGGAGATATCGGGTGACCGAGCGGATGGAACGGCCCTGGGCCCTGATGCGCCACCACGCCGGCTGGGCGGACGTCTTCCACATCGAGACCGAGAGCAACGACTCCATCTCGGGCTTCTATCCCGACCGCGAGACCGTGGGCCCGCCGGTGAGCTATTCGGTGCGCGCGGTGCTGGCCCGCTTCACCACGCTCGAGGCCGCCCGCGCCGCCCGCGAGGGCGCGGTCGCCGAATGGCGCAAACACGACGCCGGCGTCCGCGACGCCGAGACCCAGTTGCGCGAAGCCGAGAAGGCGCGCGAGGACGCCTGGCTGAAGTGCCTCAGGGACGCCGCCGAGCGGTAGGCTACTTCAGGTACTTGTCGAACCAGTCGAGCGTGCGCTGCAGGCTGTCGATCTGGTTTTCGCGCTTGGCGAAGCCATGGCCCTCTTCAGGGTAGTAGTGGACGTCCACGGTCGCTCCGACGCCCTTCAGGGTGGCCACCACCTCGGCCGCCTGGCCGCGCGGCACGCGGATGTCGTTCTCGCCCTGCAGGATCAGCAGCGGCGCCTTGGTCTGCTTGATGTAGGTCATCGGCGAGTCGGCGTCATAGACCGCCTTGTCGGCCACCGGGTCACCGATCAGCGAGCGCTGGTAGGCCTGCAGGGCCGCGTCCTCGTGCTTCAGCATCTCGTACCAGTTGATGATCCCGTACATCGAGACGCCGGCGGCCCAGACGTCCGGGGTCTTGCCGACCGCCATCAGGGTCATGAACCCGCCGTAGGATCCGCCGGTGACGCCGATCTTCCTGGCGTTCACATATCCGGTCGCGGTCAGGAACTTCGCCGCATAGACCTCGTCGATCAGGTCGCCGCCCCCCAGGTCCTTGTGGTTGGCCTTCTGGAAGGCCTCGCCATAGCCGGTGGAGCCGCGCGGATTGGGCTGGATCACCACATAGCCGCGTGAGGCAAGCGCCAGCGCCAGCCGGCTGAAGCGGTCCTGGGTCTGGCCGGTCGGGCCGCCGTGCGGGATGACAACGCCCGGCGCCTTGCCGTCGCGCTTCAGGTTGAGCGGGGTCAGCAGGATCGCACTGATCACCGTGCCGTCCTGGCTCTTGTAGTGGACGATCCGCGACACCGGCAGGCGCGCCGGATCGAGGCCGGGGGCGGCGAAGCTCGTCAGCCGGGTCGCCTTCCCGGCGCGATCGAGGATCCAGTAGTCGAAGGGCGTATTGCTGGCGTCGTGGCCGACCAGTAGCCGGCCGTCGGCGGCGAAGGGGCTGCCGGAGCCGCCGGCCTCGGCATTGAAACCATCGGGCAGCGGCGCCTTGATCACCTGGCCGCCCTGGAGGTTGTAGACCGAAATGTCCTGGCGCCCGTCGGCGTCCGTGGCCAAGGTCACCGACACGCCATCCGGCGAGAAGCTGCCGCTGCGCTGTTCCCAGGGCGTGGGCGCGAGCCAGGTCAGCTTGCCGGACGCTGCGTCCATGAGCGCGGCCTGGTCGATGCCGCCTTTCTGGTTGGAGGTGACCGCGAGCAGCTTGCCGTCCGGCGACAGGTCGTTGGCCACGATCCGCGCCTTGACCGCGGGCGTGTTGAGCTGCTTCGGCGGGGCCACGCCGGCCACGTCGAGCCGCCAGACGCTGCCGGTGGTCGAGCCGATATCCTGACGGTCGGCGATCAGCCACTTGCTGTCGGCGGTGAAGACCACCGGCGCCCAGCCGTTGTCGAGTGTCGGCTCCTTGGTGATCTGGCGCACGGCGTGGCTCGCCACGTCCATCACCGAGACATTGGTGATCGGCGAGGTCTTGGGCTTGGAGCCAAAGGCCAGCAGCTTACCGTCGGGCGAGAAGCGCGCGCCGGTTTCCGACACCGTCGGCGAATTGCTGAGGTCAACGACCTCGCCGCCCGCCAAGGGCACGGCGTAGAGATCGTACATCTCGTCGCCGCCGTGATCGGACTGGAACACCACCCATTGGTTGTCCGGGGAGATGGTGATGCCGAATTGGCGGTCATCGGAGTGGGTCAGCTGGACGGGCGCCCCGCCGGCCGTGCTGTATTTCCACAGGTTGTAGCGCCCGCTCAGGTTGGCCGCGATCACCACCCATTTTCCGTCCGGACTCCAGACCGCGTCGAGGGACGCGCGGTTGGCATAGAGGTCGGCGACCGCGACCGGCGGGGCCGCCGGCTTCTGCTCGGAGACCACGCTCTTCGGGTCGGTGATCGCCCGTGGGGGGCCGGGCACGGGCGCGGCCGCGGCCATGCCGGCGAACGCCAGCGTCAGCGCGCTCGCCGCGCCCAGTGTCAAAGCTTTCCGCATCGCCCTACCCCTTGGTCTCGGTCCTGGATCGCCGGGCCGCCCTAGTGCTGATCGGGCGCCCGGTACTGGTCATGACAGTTCTTGCAGGCCCCGCCGGTGGCGCGGACCTGCGCCTTGATCGCGTCCAGGTCGCCGGCTGTGGCGACCTCCTGCAGCTTCGCCGTCTCGCCCTGCAGCTTGGCGACGGCGGCCGCGAAGCCGGCGGCATCGGTCCAGATCTCGGGTTTGGCGGCGGTCTTCACCCCGGCCTCCGGGCCGCTGCCTTTGGGGAACCAGGTCGGCAGGCCGTCGGCGAGCGTCTTCACGGTGGTGGCGCCGGCCGCGATCGCGGCCTTGTCCGGCGCGTCCTTGCGCAGCTCGCCGTTGACGCCGCCGAAGGCCTTGCCGAGGTCCTTGTAGTGCGCCTGGCGGGCCAGCACGGCCTTGCCGCCGGGGGTGGTCGGCGCGGCGTCCTGGGCCAGCGCGGCGCCGGTGGCCGCCAAGCCAAGGCCCGCCGCAAGCGCGAACGCCGCCGTCATCATCCTGAGAGCCATGCCGCCATCCCTCTGTGAAGCCCCGTCAATGCAACTGTGAGGGGAACGGGGACGCGGCGTCAACGGCCCCTGGCGGCGGCCGGCCTAGCCGGCGCGGCCGGCGCGGCGCCCTGCGCCAGCAGGGCGGCGCAGTTGGCGTCCTTGGCGAGACCAGCGTCGACGAAGGGCAGCAGGACCGCGACGGGCGACAGGAGGGCGCCCAGCGCCACAGCCGCCCCGCCCTGGGCGAAGGCCCGGCCCTTCTCGACGCCGACCTTCGGCGCCAGCATCGGCCCGCTGACGGTGACCGGAACCAGGAGCCGCACGAGCTGGAACTTCTTCGGATGGCCGCGCACCTTGAACGCCAGTTGCTCGGTGTCGAGGTTGATCACGCCGCCGCCGTCGATGAGCACCGGGCCGGTGTCGACCACCAGCCGGTCGGCGCTCAGCACCCCGCCCTTGGCCGAGAAGTGGGCCACGCCGCAGCGGATCGGCGTGGTCGTCTGGTTCTTTGAGAACAACAGGCCCAGGCCCTTGATCAGGTCGACGCCGGCGAGTTCGGCCAGCGACTGGCGGATCTCGCCGCTCGGAACCACCAGCAGCGCCTCGCCGTCGGCATCGCCCATGAAGTCGTGCACGGAGTCGCCGGACCCGTGCAGCTTGACCCGGCCCGCCAGCGCGCCCGCGAACGGGACCGATCCCTGGAACCGCACCGGCAGCAGACCCTCCAGCCGCGCATTGGCCAGCCGCAGGTCGATGTCCGTGGTGGCAGTCGCCGGCCGGGCGTTCAGCTGGGCAAAGCCGGTGATGCGGCCCTGCGGCAGATCCAGCTCGACCGGCTCGGCTCTCAACAGGCCCGCGTCGAGCTTCACCCGCGCCGAGGCGGCGCGCAGGTGAATGGGCGCATTGGTGATCGAGGCGGCCCTGTAGCTCACATCGGCGTCGAGGCCGCGGATGCGGCTGAAGCTCAGGGTCGCGTCCGGGAAGATCCGCGCCTCGGCCTGCATCTTCCGGGCGGCCGCCACCTGATTGGGCGAGGCCACGGCGCCGGTCTTGCGCGCCCCGCCGAAGAGCGCGCCCATGTCCGGGAAGTCGAGGCTTTGGGACTTCAGGTCCGCGGTCAGGAACGGTCGCTTGTCGCCGGTCCGCACCGAGATTGTGCCGCTGAGGTCGGAGCTCCCGACCCGGCCGCCGAGATTGTCGACCTTCCACAGGTGCATGTCGCGCGAGAGGCGGCCGTGCAGGCTGTAGGGCGGAGTGTTGGGCAGCGGCACACCGGTCAGGCCATAGAGATCGGCAAGGTCCGGCCCGCGGCTGGTGACGTTCACGTAAAACTGGGCGAGGTCGAAAGGCTTCGGCACCGCGCCCTGGGCGGTCACATAGGTGTCGCCGGCCCGGATGCTGGCGTTGAAGGGATAGGGCTTGTTGCGGTCGATGTTGAGCAGCGGCCCGCCGGTCAGCTGCAGCTTGAAGGGCTGTTTATTCAGCACCCCGTCGCCGGTCATCTGGAAGCCCGGATTGGCTTCGCCCAGCCGCTCCTTGGCCTCGACGGCCCCGGAGAAGCTCAGCTTGCGCTGGTCGTCGACGACCTCGAGCACGCCGCCGTCGATGACGAACTTGCGGATCGGCGGCAGGCGCAGCGGCTGGTCCGGCTTGGAGCCGTCCGAGAAGTCCCAGGTCGCCCGGCCGTCCGCGTCGCGATAGAGCGCGACCCGCGGCCGGTCGATTTCCAGGAGGCGCAGGTCGAGGCGCCCGACGAACAGCGGGATGAGCCGGATCTGGACGGCGATGCGGTCGATGTCGGCGAGGTTGGCAGGCCCGGTCCCCTTCGGCGCCCAGGCCGGATTGGCGACGTGCACGCCGTCGACCGTGGCGCTCGGTTGCCAGGACCATAGGTGGACCTTGAGATCGCCGGTGATGCTGACCTGACGGTGCATCCGCGCCGAGGCGATGGAGGCGACGGGACCCCGCAGCCAGTTCCAGTTCCAGATCGCCGCCAGCAGGGCCGCGGCTAGCGCCAACGCCAGGAAGACGCCGCCAGTCCACAGCAGGACCCGGCGGCGCCGGCGATCGTGGGCCTCGCGCCCGTCGTCATCGCGGCCTTCGGCCTCCGGTGTGGTTGCAGCTTCGGTGGTCAAGCGATCGGCTCCAGGCGCAAGCGACCCTAACGCACGAACCCCGACTTGGGCGCCGCTAGTGTTTGACCCCTTGGCCGGAGAGGGCCGAGACCGCGGTCGCCGCCAGGATGCGCAGATCGAAGCCGAGCGAGCGGCGTTCCAGATATTCGCGGTCGAACCGGGCCTTCTCCGCGATCGGCAGTTCGTCGCGGCCGTTGATCTGCGCCCAGCCGGTGAGGCCCGGGCGGAGCGCATCGACGCCGGTCGCCGTGCGCAGCGCCACCAGGTCGTGCTGATTGAAGAGTGCGGGCCGTGGGCCCACCAGGCTCATGTCGCCCGCAAGCACGCTCCAGAGCTGCGGCAGCTCATCGAGGCTCGTGCGTCGCAGCGTCCGGCCGAGCGGCGTCACCCAATGCTCGGGATTGTCCAAGAGGTGGGTGGCGACGTCCGGGGCTCCGGTGCGCATGGTGCGGAACTTCGGCATGGCGAAGAGGCGGTTCGCCCGCCCCACCCGCTGCGACCAGTGGAGTGCGGGCCCGCGGCTCTCCAGCCGCACGGCGACGGCGAGGCCCAGCAGCAGGGGCGACAACAGGACCAGGCCCGCCAAGGCGCCCATGATGTCCAGGGCCCGCTTCAAAGACCGCTCCTGCCGAACAGCCGTCCAGATCGCGGCTCCGGCGGTTGTAGGCGCAGCCGAGGCTCAGCGCCAAGTCAGGCTGACTTGGGCTCGGCGACCTTCTTCTTCAGCTTCGGTGCGACGGGTGCAGCCGCGGCGATAGCCTCCGCCGGCGTCTCGGCCAGTATGTTGGGCTCGATCACCTCCGGTACGGCGGCTTCCGGCGCAAGGGCTTCCAGGACCGGCGAAATCGGTGCGGACTCGCCGCTCACCGGCTCCAGCGCCGCCGGGGGCTCGATGAGGGCCTCTGCCCCCGGCGCCGCATCGAGGACGGCCTCGACCACCGCTTCGGGAGTGAGTTCGGCCACGGCTTCCAGCACGGGTTCCGGGAAGGATTCGATCGCCGCCTCGACGGCCTCGGCCACAGGCGCGGCCAGGACGGCCGGCTCCGGCGCGACCGCCGCCTCGAAGGTGGCCGCGCCGCCGAACATCGCCTTGAGGTTCGCGGGCCGCGCCCAGCGGGTCATCCACCACCAGGCCGCGCCGCTCACCGCCGCGCCGGCGAACAGGCCCCAGAGGGGCGAGGCCAGGCCAACGGGGACGCGAAGCAGGGCTTCCGGCTTGGCGAGGGTCTCGGTTTCGGGGGCGAAGGACATGACGGGGCTCCTGCGGATTGTGCGACGCAACATTATCATGCCGAACGATCTCGCAAGTGCGAAAGATCCGTGAAATCGAAAATGTGATCCGGGCGCCCGATCGCCGGGCGTCAGACGCTGTAGACCCGCGCCTCGCCGCCCTCGCCCAAGGTTCTGGCGGTCCAGCTGCAGACGGCCTCGAGGGCCGGCCTCATATCGTCGGGCGCGCCCAGCAGGACCAGCGCGCAGCCGTTCATCTTCAGGGGATCGGTCAAAGGGCGCATCCGGGTTTCGGCCACCAGGGCCGGCGCCCCGACCTGGTCCTCCAGGTCCCGCAGGAAGCCGTCGAAGGTCTCGAGGTCCTTCAGCGGCGCCCAGACCAGGGCCGTGGCCGCCCGGTTGCGCCGCCGCACGCCTGCCAGCGTCTCGACGATCCGGGCGTAGTCGTCGCGCTGCTCGAACGGCGGATCGATCAGCACCAGCAGGCGGCCGGAGGCCGGCGCCTGGGCGATCGCGGCGGCATAGCCGTCGTCGCAGAGGGTGCGCACGCCGCGCCGGGCCTTCATCAGTTCGCGGAGCGCCCCATGATCGTCGGGTCGCAGCTCGCAGGCGAGGTAGCTGTCGCCGGGCCTGAGCGCCTGGGCGATCAGCCATGGCGAGCCCGGATACCGCCGCGCGGCGGCGCCGCCGTTCAGGGTCCGCACCGCCGCGATCAGGGGCGCGAACTCGGCCGGCGCATCGGGCGCCGCCATCAGCCGCGCGATCCCGGCCTCCGCCTCGCCCGACTTCCTGGCCTCGACGCCGGCCAGGTCATAGAGCCCCCGGCCGGCATGGGTGTCGATGACGGTAAGCGGTCCCGCCTCGGCGGTCAGCCGCGCCAGCAGTTGCAGCAGAGCGGCATGCTTCACCAGGTCGGCGAAGTTTCCGGCGTGGAAGGCGTGGCGATAGTTCAACGGCGGACCTCTCAGGAACCGGGCCGGCGCATACCACGTTGCCGCAGCTTCAGTGGAGGGGCTTCGATGGCCAGGGACCTGCCAGACCTACCGATACCGGCCGAAGAGATGAAGGCCGCCGGCCTCACCTATGTCAGCGATCTCGATGCGGGGATCCGCCGCCGCAAGGCCTTCCACGGCTTCAACTACGTGGACGCCGACGGCAAGCCGGTCACGGGCGAGCCCACGCTTGACCGGATCCGCAAGCTGGCCATTCCGCCGGCCTGGACCGAGGTCTGGATCGCGCCCACCGAACGCGGCCACATCCAGGCCACCGGGCGCGATGTGAAGGGCCGCAAGCAGTACCGTTACCACGAGCGCTGGCGCGAGGCGCGCGACGGCGGCAAGTACGATCGCCTCATCGCCTTCGGCCGCGCCCTGCCCAAACTCCGGACCCGGGTCGACCGCGACCTCGCCCGCCGCGGCCTGCCGCGCGAGAAGGTGCTGGCCGCCGTGGTCCGGGTCATGGAGATCACCCTGGTCCGGGTCGGCAACGAGGAATACGCCAAGACCAACAAGAGCTTCGGCCTGACCACCTTGCGCGACCGCCATGCCAAGGTCGGCGCGGAGAAGGCGGTCTTCGAGTTCCGCGGCAAGAGCGGAAAGATGCATACGACGGGCTTCAGCGACCGGCGGCTGGCCCGCATCGTCAAGGCCTGCCAGGACCTCCCCGGCCAGCGGCTCTTCCAGTACCTGGACGAAGACGGCCAGCGGCACACGGTGGAGTCAGCCGACGTCAACGCCTACCTGCGCGAGGTGCTGGGAGATGATTTCTCGGCCAAGGACTTCCGCACCTGGGCCGGCACCCTGGCCGCGGCCCGCGCGCTGGTGACCCTGCCCGAATGCGCCGGCGAGGGCGGCGCGAAGAAGAACGTGGCGACCTGCGTCAAGGCGGTGGCCGGCGTGCTGGGCAATACGCCCGCCGTCTGCCGCAAGGCCTACATCCATCCGGTAGTCCTGGAGGCCTACGAGGCCGGCGCGCTGCCCTTGAAGCCCACCGCGAACGACCGGGCCTTCGAGCTCGCGGTGCTCAAGTTCCTGGAAGCCGCGCGCGACAAGCCCGCGAAGGCGCGGAAGAAGACGGCCGCCTAGCCTTACGCCACGTCCGCCGCCTAAGGTCCCTCCCAACTCTCGGGAGGGAACCTCATGCTGCCCCAGCGCCTGCGCTTCGGCGCTTTCATCGCCCCCTTCCATCCGATCGACGAGAACCCGACGCTGGCGATCCAGCGCGACCTGGAACTCGTCGAATGGATGGACCAGCTCGGCTTCGACGAGGCCTGGATCGGCGAGCACCATTCCGCGGCCTACGAGCTGATCGCCAGCCCCGAGGTGTTCATCGCCGCGGCCGCCGAGCGCACCAAGCACATCCGGCTCGGCACCGGCGTCTCGTCCCTGCCCTACCATCACCCGCTGATACTGGCCGACCGGATCAATCAGCTCGACCACATGACCCGCGGCCGGGTGATGTTCGGCGCAGGGCCCGGGGCCCTGGTCTCCGACGCCTTCATGATGGGCATCCCGGTGGCCAAGCAGCGCGACCGCATGGACGAGGCCCTGGGCTGCATCGTGCGCCTGCTGCGCGGTGAAGAGGTCACCCACAAATCCGACTGGTTCGAGCTCGACAAGGCGCGCCTGCAGATGACGCCCTACTCGCGCCCCTCCGTCGAGATCGCGGTGGCGAGCCAGGTCTCGCCCACCGGCGCGCGGGCCGCCGGCCAGCATGGGTTGGGCCTGCTCTCGCTCGGCGCGACCTCCACCGCCGGCTTCAACGCGCTGGTCTCCAACTGGGCGATCGCCACCGAGCAGGCGGCCGAGCACGGCCAGACCATGGACCGCAACGCCTGGCGCCTGGTCGGCCCCATGCACATCGCCGAGACCCGCGAGCAGGCGATGGAGGACATCCGCTTCGGCCTCGACAAGTGGATCTTCTACTTCCGCGAGATCGCCAACCTGCCGATCGTCCCGGACGGCGACGATCCGGTGAAGGCGATGGTCGATACGGGCCTGGCGGTGATCGGCACGCCCGACGACGCCATCGCCCGCATCCAGCAACTGGTGGACGAGAGCGGCGGCGGCTTCGGCGCCTTCCTGCTGATGGCGCACAACTGGGCCAACTGGGGCGCGACCAGGCGCTCCTACGAGCTGATGGCCCGCTACGTCTTCCCGCACTTCCAGAACCTCAACGATAACCGCCACGCCTCGATGAGCTGGGTGAAGGACAACAAGGAGGAGTTCACCACCCAGGTGCGCGGCGCGGTGGGGGCGCGGATCGTCCAGCACATGATGGAGAAGGGCGCGGACAACATCCGCCCGGAGATCGTGGCGCTGATCACCGGCGCGGCGGCCCCGCCCAAGGCGGACTAGCAGCCTCATGGACTTGCGGGCCTATTTCCAGCGGATCGGCTTCCGCGGCGAGGCGCGGCCCGACGTGGCGACGCTGAAGGCGCTGCACCGCGCCCACTTGCAGGCCATTCCGTACGAGGCTCTCGACGTCCAGCTCGGCCGGCCGCTAACCCCGGACCCCGCGGCGGCCATCGAGAAGGTCCTCGGACGCGGTCGCGGGGGCTGGTGCTACGAAATGAACGGCCTCCTCGGCGCGGCGCTCACCGAGATCGGTTTCAAGGTGACCCGCATGGCTGGCGCGGCCAATCGGGAGTTGCTGGGCGACGTCGTGATCGGCAACCACCTGGTGCTGCTGGTCGAGATCGACGGCCAGCCCTGGATCGCTGACGTAGGCTTCGGCGACGGATGCCAGGACCCCTTCCCGCTGCGCGAGGCCGCCATGACCGTCGGCGGTTATGCGTTCCGTCTGGAGATGCTGGATGACCGCTGGTGGCGCTTCCATAATCACGAATTCGGCGGCGCGAAGTCCTTCGACTTCATTGTCGAGCCGGCCGATCCGGAGCTGCTGGCCGGCCGCTGCGAGTGGCTGCAATACGCGCCGGAGTCGCACTTCGTCCTCAACCTGATCGTCCAGCGCTATCGCGGCGACACCATCCTGCAGTTGCGCGGCCGCGTCCTGCGCACGGTGACGCCGGCCGGCGTCGAGACCCATCTGATCGAGTCCGCCGATGAGCTGGTCGCGCTGCTGGCCTCGGAGTTCGGCCTGGATGTCCCGGAAGCCGCCGGCCTCTGGCCGCGGGTCGTCGCGCGTCACGACGAAGTCATGGCGGCGTCCGCAGCGCCTGAGGCGGCAGACTAGATTTGAGTCTCGCCTCACTCTGAGCGTTTGTCCCAAACTCAGGAGGCTCGTCGTGAAAATGCCGAAGGTGGCCCAAATTCGCGTTCGCCGGGACGAGCTTGAACCCACTCCTCCTGCCGTTGCTCCACCATCGCTATAGCCCGGGTCAACTCCCCGACATCACCTTCCTGGAGCCGCTTCGCCCTCTTGGTGTCGCCGGACTGGATCAGGAGATGCGTTAGCCACGCCCACAATTTTTGTGTATGCCGATGAGTAATTAATCCAAGAGACAATTGAATCGCAAGCGCCTGCTCGGCAAGTAATATGGCGGAGGACATTTTTCCTAGTCTAGAGTGGAGTATAGATTGATTCGCGTATAAATTAGATGTACTCGGATGACGTATTCCAATATTTTCGACCAATATATCCATCGACAACTTAGCAAACTTTGATGAAAGTTTTATTTTATCTGATTCTCCTGGTTGCTCCGACCATGTTTGATAGAAAGACATCAAATTCCCGACGATGATCCCATATTCGAAAGACTTCGGTCCATGCACGGACTTTATTGTCTTAGAAGCCTTCAACATAAGATTTTCTGCTTCACCAAATTTATGAAGATGCGTCTTAACGTTTGCTAGATTTGATATCGTAATTGCCAAACTTCCGTCGTTTTCATCCAAAATCGTCTCTTCTATGTCGAAAGCCGACGATATCTCCCGATCTGCTTCCTCAAATCTCCCTAGATCTGAATATATTCGACCAATATTCGACAATCTAATAGCCTTAACGAGTTTATCCTTGTCCGAATTGACATCTGTCCATTCTAGCGCCCGCTGGGCCAAGACAAGGGATCCCTCAAGATCTCCTTGCTCAGCTAGGAACAAGCCCGCCTGGTTGAGGCCCCTGGCAAGAGCTCGCCTTATGGCTGGCGTACTAGGAACATACTCGGACAGCGTATGGATATGAGGCATCAACCTCTGAGCCTCCAGCCACTCCGACGGAAAGTCTGCGTCGAAGGGAAAGGCCCGAGATATCAGGCGCGCGGCGACCCCACCCCATAGTTCGCGCGCATCGTTCCCCATCCAGTCTCTCATCACCTCCAACAAGAGACGGTGGAAAACCAGCGCTAGGCCGTATGAGCGAGTCTCCTCGCGTACAAGCGATAGGGATACGAGGGGTGAAAGCGCATCACCGCTGGCAATTGGATCTCGCAGCGCGGTCAGAAAATCTGCTGGGGCCAGGTCGTCTGCGATATCTTCAAATAACTTGAATTCTATCCCATCCGGAGATGGGAACGACGAGCATTTCAATAATGAAAGGGATATTTCGTTGTCTTTATCGCGAGATAGCGCGTCCAACGACCTCGCGAACGCCGCATATACGGTATCGGGATAACTTCCAACGGCTCCTGGGGGTCTAGGTTTCTTAATTAACGTAGATATTTCATCCGCATATTTTGTGAATGTAATATTTGGTCTAGACACAAGGAAGGCGGCTGCCTGTTCGGCCGCTAGCGGAAGCCCACCGAGCGTCCGCGCCAATATATTCGCGCCTGCCTCGTCTCTTCGACCCGTCCGCGCGACGAGATAGTCGACCGTCACGCGCTCGCTCCACTCGTCCAATCGAGTTACCGAAGCGATGTTCCCAAAATCCGCAAATCTTGATGTTATTATGGATCTGACGCCGCCTACCGGGATCCATTGATGCACCGCGTCTGGATGAGGGGCGTTGTCATAGACAATCAGCCAAGGATCCGCCTGATTGGCTAAATATTCGAGGCAAGACTTGGCGTCCCCGTCGACGTTTCCGCTGCCGGGTAGTTTTAAGCGGGCGCCCAAACTCTGCAGATCAATGAGGATGGTTGTTTCCTGTTCGGATCGAACCCACCAGACGCCGGCGTAGCGCCCACCGAAACGGTGGCAATATTCAGCCGCGAGCGTGGTCTTTCCGACGCCTCCCATCCCGGCCACAGCCGTGACGGCCGCGGTCGTTCCTGTACGAAGCGTCTCCTGGAGTCTGTCGAGGGCCTCGAACCGCCCTGCAAAATTGGGATTCGGCCTATAGGCCGCGCGGAAGATCGGTGGAAGAAATGAACCGTCGCGCAACCGCTCGCGCGGCTCGGCCTCTCCCGGACCGCGCAGCAGTTGGATGACGCGTGCGGCCGCCGGACCGGGCAATAGGCCCGCGACCTCTATACGCGAGAGCATGGAGATGAGGGGGCTTAATTTCACCTTCTCGATAACAACGGGTATCAGTCGTCGCTTGTCGCCAATGGAATCATCCCACCAGCTCGCGTATACTTCCGCCTTCGAATAGGTTGCGGCTTCTTTCACGTAGCTGGGAGAGAAAAGCGCCAGCACTTGCGTGCTATTCATCAGCGCCTCTTCCATCCAGATCGGAATATTACCACCCGGTCCGACGTCCTTTGGATGATAGTAGGTCGTGAAGCCCTCTGCTCGGAGGGCCGCGTCCAATGCTTCAGCATGGGCGACATCGGCCATCGTGAAACTTATAAAAAAGTCGCGCTTTCCGGGTTCGCTGGCCATTTACACCCCCACAACCACCCATTGAAACTCGCAGAACCTCGCTCGTCGAGCAAGCTCGGCCAGTGGGAGTCTTCCATTGGCCACGCCGTCGCGGCCGCCTGGGGTGGGATTTGTGGAGGGCAGCAGCCGCCGCGGCGGCCCCGGCCTAGCGCCGGTAGGAGAAGCCCACCCGGAAGGTGCGGGGCTCGGAATAGCTGTCCACGAAGTCGGCCGTCTTGCCGGTCGAGATCTTGGCGTCGGCCAGATTGTCGACCGCCAGATAGATCTCCTCGCCCGGCGCGAGGCTCCAGGCGGCGCGCGCGTTGAGCTCGGCGCCGGGGGGCAGGCGCCGCACGTTCTGGTCGTCGTCGAACTGGGTGTTCACGTAGCGGATCTGGCCGCTGATGGTGAGCTGCTCAAGCGCGCGCCAGTCGAGGCCGCCGGTGACCGTCCATTCCGGCGTCTGCGCGGGCCTGAGGCCGGTGAGCTGCGGGGCGCTGGAGCCGCCATCGACCCGGGCGTGGGTGTAGGCGAAGGCGGTGCGCCAGGTCAGCGCGGTCGCGACGTCGCCCGAGGCCTCGCCCTCCACGCCCCAGGCGTCGATCTCGCCGGCGTTCCGCCGTTGGCGCAGTGTGCCGCCGGCCGGGATGAAGCCGGCGATGGGCAGGGCGGCGATCACGCCCGGCCCGACGCCCAGGGTCACGTTGGTGATCGGGTCGTTGAGCTGGTTGTAGAACAGCGTCGCCTGCCAGTGGATGAGCGTGTCGCCGCCGATCCCGCCCTCGATCCCATAGAGCTTCTCCGGCGTCAGCAGCGGATTGGCCTCTGTGATGTCGTTGCCGACCCGGAACGGGCGGTGGAGTTCGTTCAGCGTCGGCGCCCGGAAGCCGGCGTAGGCCGCGCCTCGCAGCCAGACGTCCGGCGTCAGGGTGTATTTCACGCCGATCCGGCCGGTCGGGACCGTGCCGGAGGCGTCCCGGGCGGAGGAGTCGATCGTCGTGGCCCCCGTCGCCAGCACGAACTCGTGCCGCTGGGCGTCGCCGGAGCTCCAGTGGTCCAGCCGCCCGCCGCCGGTGACGATCCAGGGCCCCTGGTCGTAAGCGCCTTCCAGATAGACCCCGCCCACAAAGGTCTGGCCGCCGGCGTCGCGCCCCATGGTGTAGGCGCCGTTCACGACGCGGAACTGCTCGTGGTCGGTGCCGTCCGCCCAGCGGGCGTCGGCGCCCATCTCCCAGGAGGCGCCGCCCCACTGGCCCTGCAGGGCGGCGTTGAGGCCGTAGCCGTGGGCGGGTGTCGAGAATTCGTTGTTGGCCGGCGTCGTCGCACCCCGGCCCGCCACCACCGCGACGGAGGTGTTCACCAGGTCGCTGGTGCGCGCCCAGGCCTGCAGGCGCCAGCCGCCGACGCCGCTCGCCGCCGGTTGGGCGAGCGTCAGGGTCGCCGAGGTCCCCTTGGCGGTCGATCCCGCGCCCAACAGGCCCGCGCCGCGCTTCTCCTCGAAGGCCCCTACCCGGGCGGCGGCCTGGACCCCGTCGAAATCGTGCTGCACCCGCAGGGCCGCGCTCTCGTCGCGTAGCTTAAGCGGCTGGTCGGCCGCGCCGGCGATGCGGCCGCGCACCGGCGTATAGCCGTCGGTGGATTCCGCCGCCGCGGTCAGCAGGACGCTCTGCGTGCCGCCGGACACCGCCGCGCGGTAGGTGTTGCGCTCGCCGGCCGAGACGTCCAGTGCGCCCAGGCCGTCGCGCGCGCCGCGTTCCTGCAGCGCGATGACGCCGGTGAGCGCGCCCGCGCCATAGGGGCCAGCGCCGGAGCCGCGCACGACGGTCGCCCCGTCCAACCCCTCGGAGGGCAGCGCCGTCCAGATCACCCAGCCGCCGAACGGATCGTTCACAGGCGCCCCGTCGAGGGTGACCAGCGCCCGGCCCGCGCCGGAGCCGGCGATCGCCCGCAGCGACACGCCCTGGGTGGTCGGATTGGCGGAGAGCGAGGTGGTGCGGCGGAAGAGCGAGACGCCCGGGGCGCTTTCCAGCGCCTGGTCGAGCCTCGGCGTCTGCTTCAGGACCTCCGGGCCGATCTGCACGGCGCTGAAGGCCGCCTCACCGCCCAGCGGCGCCAGCCTCGGCGGATAGACCACCACGACTTCGACGGTGGGCGTGGGGGGCGGCGGGGCGGCGGGCATGGGAGCATTCCTCGCGAGTGCGAAGCTGGGCATTCGCGGGCGATAGCGCTATCCAGCGCCGATGCCGAGCGCAACAGCCAAGGTCGCCATTGTCACCGGTGCGGGGAGCGGTATCGGCCGGGCTGTGTCCCTGGCGCTACTGAAGGCGGGCTGGTCGGTGGCGCTGGCCGGCCGCCGGGCCGAGGCCCTGGCCGAGACCGCCGGCCTGGCGGGCGAGGCCGAGGGTCGCGCCCTGCCCCATCCGACCGACGTCGCCGACCCGGCCTCGGTCGCGGCCCTGTTCGAGGCCACCAAGGCCCGCTTCGGCCGCCTGGACCTGCTGTTCAACAACGCCGGGACCGGCGCGCCGCCCGTGCCCCTGGAGGAGCTCTCCGTCGCGCACTGGAAGCGGGTCGTGGACATCAATCTGACGGGCGCTTTCCTCTGCACCCAGGCCGCGTTCCGGCTGATGAAGGACCAGGACCCCCGCGGCGGCCGGATCGTCAACAACGGCTCGATCTCCGCGCACGTCCCCAGGCCCCGCTCGATCGCCTACACCGCCACCAAGCACGCCATCACCGGCCTCACCCGCTCGACCTCGCTGGACGGCCGCGCCTACGGCATCGCCTGCGGCCAGATCGACATCGGCAACGCCGGCACCGAAATGACGCAGGCGATGAGCAAGGGAGTCATGCAGGCCGACGGCTCGATCGCCGCCGAGCCGGTGATGGATGTGGCCGCGGTCGCCGACGCGGTGCTCTACATGGCCGGCCTGCCGCTGGAGGCCAACGTCCAGTTCATGACGGTGATGGCGACGGAGATGCCGTTCATCGGCCGGGGTTGAATCGGGCGCCGTTCATTCGAGCGGTATGCGCCCGGCGATTGTGCATCGCAGCGGAATCTGGGTGCAACGCAACATTTTCGATTGATCGGTACGGTATCACGGGTATTCTCATCCCAGGCGACAGGCTGACGTCAGTATCCGGCCGCCGCCGAAGGGAACGCCGTGAAAGGGGTTGGCAGCAACCTCAATCCGGAACCGAGAACCATGAACCGCATGCTCATCCTGGCGGCCGCGGCCGCCCTCATCGCCCTCCCCGCGAGCGCGCAATCCATCCGCGTCTCCACCGCCGGCAAGTCGCCGGATCAGGTGCGCGAGGAGGTCAACAAAGCCGCCTACAAGCTCTGCGGCCAGGCGGTCGTCGGCGCGACGTTCCGCACCGACGAGTTGCGCGCCTGCGTCGCTCAGACCACCCGCGCCACCTTCGCCCAGACCAGCGACCCGAGCCTCAAGCTCGCCCAGCGCTGATCCGGCGGCTTAGTCGGCGAACTGCGGGGCGCGTTTCTGCAGATTCGCCATCACGGCCTCGACCTGGTTGGCCGAGCCGATCAGCGCGCCCTGCTCTTTGCTCTCCGCGAGGAGGATGGCGTGCTGGTCGCCCTCGCCCATCAGGTTGAGCAGACGCTTGCCGGCTCGGATCGCCTCGGGATTCTTGCCGGCGATCTCGGCGGCCAGCGCCAGCGCATCGGCACGCGGGTCGGCGCAGACGCGGGTGGCCAGACCCATGGCGACCGCCTCCTCGCCGCCGAAGATGCGGCCGGTGTAGGTGAGCTCGCGGGCCACGTCGTCACGCACCAGGCCACGCATCAGCACCATGCCGGCCATGTCCGGGATCAGGCCCCATTTGATCTCCAGCACGGCCAGCTTCACGTCGGCGGTCACGAGCCGCAGGTCGCAGCCCAGGGCGAGCTGAAAGCCGCCGCCGAACGCCACGCCGTGCACCGCCCCGATCACCGGCACGGGGATCTCGCGCCACACCATGCAGGCGTGCTGGGCGCGGTTCGAGCCGCCCTCAGTGCGCTTGGGCGTCAGCAGGGCGGAGGTGGTGTCGCGGTTGCGGGTGCGCTCGCCCGAGGCCATGGCCTGGAAGCTGCCCATGTCGAGCCCGGCGCAGAAGGCCCTGCCCTCGCCCGACAGCACCACCGCGCGCAGACCCGCCTCGGTCTTCAGCCGTTCGCCGGTCTCGATGAGGGCCGAGAACATGGCGTCGTCGAGTGCATTCATCTTGTCGGCGCGCACCAGGCGCACGTCGGCGACGCCGCCCTGGATGTCCACCGTCACGCGGTCGTTCATGGAAGTCTCCATTGGTCTCAAGCCGCGGCCAGCAGATAGCCGACGCGGGGGAAATGCACGTGGGTGACGCCGAGCTCGCGATCCTCGCGGGCGATGGTGATCCGCTCGGCGTTCAGCGCCACCAGCCGGCCCTCGATCGCGTCGCGGCCGTAGTCGTCGGCCCGCACGGTGACCGCCGCGCCGGGCGCCAGGCCGGAAAGGTCGGCGAGGTCCGCCGGCGGCAGTTTGGCGGGCGTCTCGGCGGCGGCCGCCTGCAGGGCCTCCGCGCCGGTCATCTCGCTGCGCCGCCCGTGACCGAGCGCCTTCATCCGCTCGCGCCAGCCCAGGGTCTTGGTCAGGCCGCCCAGCAGGGTCGAAGCGGTGTCCGGCGCCGCGCGGCCCAGCCACCAGACATTCATGTAAGCTGCGATGTCAGCGAGCGAAGGCGTTGATCCGCCGAGGAAATCGTTGCTCGCCAAGCCCCGCTCGATCCACCCGGCCTGCGCCCGCCATTGCGCCTTCATGGGCGCCGCAGCGGCCTTCATGACCGCGATGTCGAACGCCCGCCCGGAAAGCTTCTCGCGGTCGGCGATGAACTCGGCCGGCACGGCGTCGCCGATTTCGCCGAAAACCACCGCCACCGTCGCCTGGAAGAACAGCCGGTCGGCCCAGAGGTTGACCGCCCAGTCGGCCCCGCGGATCACGGCGGGCTTCTTATGCCGCGCCTCGATCTCCGCCAGGATGACCTGGGTGTCGCAATAGACGTCCGCGCCGATCTGCAGCACCGGGATGCGCCGATAGCCGCCGGTCAGCGGCACCAGTTCGGGCTTGGGCATGATCACCGGCTGGATCACCGAGCGCCAGGAGAGGCCCTTCACGCCCAGCATGACCCGCACCTTCTCCGAGAAGGGCGAGGTGTCGTAGTGGTGGAGGATGATTTCGGCCATGGGCTAGAGCTCCACCACGCCGGCGCCGGGCGGCTGGGCATAGAGCGCATCGGCCTCGGCATGGCGCCGCTCAAGCGCCGCGCGCTGGTTCACATAGCCCTTGTCGGTGATCTCGCCGGCGTCGATGGACGGCAGATCCTTCAGCACCACGAAGCGGCCGATGCGCCGCGACGAGCCGCCGGCCGTGGCGTTGAAGGCCGCAAGCCGCTCGCGAAGGATCGCCTCGAGCTTGGCGGGCGCGGCCTCTCCGAGGCCCGCCATGGCGGCCGGCGAGGGCCAGATCAGCGCGCCGGCGAAGGGCTTGTCCTGGCCGGCCACCACCACGTCGAGCACATAGGGGCTGCAGGCGGCCACGATGTCGGGCCTGAGCGTCCCGACCGAGACCCAGGTGCCGCTATCGAGCTTGAAGTCCTCGGTCACGCGGCCATCGAACACCAGGCCCTGGCTCGGATCGTCCGGGTCCAAGAACCGGCAGGCGTCACCCAGCTTGTAGAAGCCCTCCTCGTCGAAGGCCGCCGCCGTCTTTTCCGGATCGTTGTGGTAGCCGCTCGTCACGGTCGGGCCCTTCACGCGGACCTCCAGCTTCGTGCCGTTGGGAACCAGCTTCAGCGTGATCCCCGGCAGCGGCAGGCCGATCAGCCCCACCCGCTCGGTGATCCAGTGGACGACCGTGATCCCTTGCGTCTCAGTGGCCCCGTACATGGTGACCAGCGGGATGCGGTAGCCGGTCTCGGCGATCGCTAAGGCCTGCATACGTGCTGAGACATCTGTTGAAAGCGTCGCGCCACCATAGCCCATGCTGCGCAGGTTCTTGAAGAAGCTGCGGCGCAGCACCGGGTCGGCCTCCATGGCCTCGGCCAGCATGCCGAAGGCCACCGGCGCCGAGCCGAACCCCATCGGCGAGATCTCGGTCAGGTTCTTGATCGTGGTCTCGAACATCCCGGCGATCGGCTTGCCCTCGTCGAGGTGCAGGGTGCCTCCGGCCCACAGCACGCCGTTGAAGCCGATGTTGCCGGCCGAGATGTGGCTCCAGGGCATCCATTCCAGGCTTTGCGGCACAAGGTTCGGGTCGGCCGGCTCGTCGCGCAGGCCCTCCCCGCCGGCGATGACACCCGCGAACATGCCGTGCGTCTGGGGCACGCCCTTGGGCATGCCGGTCGAGCCGGAGGTGAACAGGTACTTGGCGACCGTCGCATGGCCGATCCGCTCGCGCGCGGTTTCGACGTCGGCCGTCGATGCGGTCGAGGTCAGTTCGGAGAGCGCGGTCGTGCCGTTCTCGCCGTCCACCGAAACGAAGGTCAGGGACGGATCCAGCGCCCTCAGCGTTTCGAAAGCCCGGGCGAACATGGCGCTCGACTGGGCGAACACCGCCCGCGGTTTAACCGTTGCGAAGCAGTGCTTCAGCTTGGCGTGGTCCGACGAGATCAGGCTGTAGGCCGGGCTGATCGGGGCGATCGGCACGCCGGCCGTGTAGCAGCCCAGCATGACCAGCGCGTGCTCCACCGAATTGGCCGACAGCACCATGACGCTGTCGGCGCCCGTGAAGCCGCGGTCCAGCAGCCACTGGGCGACACCGTCGGCGGCCCGCTTGGCCTCGCCATAGGTGACCCCGCCCCAGGGCCCGTGGCCGGGCGAGCGCTGCAGGATGTAGGGCCGGTCGGGATGGGCCGCGGCGCGCTCGGCCAGCAGATGGGCGATCGAGCGCGGGCCCTCCCCAGGCGGATGGTTGGACCGGACATAGTAGGTCCCGTCCGCCGTCTTCTCGATGGTGACGTCCGGCGCCTTCTGCGGCAGCGGTTTGAACGGCGGCGGCGCGGCGGCCACGGCGGCAAGATCGTCAGCGGGGCTCATTGTGAGCCTCCTCCCCTATTGTTGTTGTCCAAAACCCTAGGCCAACGCCGTCCAGGAGCAAGCGCGCCCCGACGTCACCCTGGCGCTCAACTGAACTCCGGCGAGAAGCGGATGTTGTTCCGCTCCAGGCCCTTGAGCACGACCTCGACGCCGCCGGACTTGATCATCCACTCCAGGCGATGGTCGCGGTACTCGCGCTTGAAGAGGCCCTTCTCCACCAACTCCGCGACATTCGGCATGCCCGCCCCGCGGGCCATGGCGGCGATCTCGGCGACGGTGTCGGCGACCGAGGGCCGGGCGTTGGCGCGGGCCAGCCAGGTGGCCAGTTTTGAGCCTTCCGGCGGCGGATGCCCCTGCCCGGCCGAGCCGTTGAGGAACGGGACCACCGCCAGGTCGCCCCAGCCGAAAGCCTCGCCGTTGAACCACTCGCGGCCACCCAGCTGGCGCTCCAGCCAGGTGAAGAAGCCGGCGAGCTGGCGGGCCGCGGCCGCCTCGATCGCCTGAGCCTGCTCGCCCTCCGCGCGCTTGAACCAGCGCAACTCCGAAAGGCCCCAGTTGATCGGCTCGAAGTGGGTGTCCATCACCTCCTCGATCATCCGCACCCGGGCGCGGTCGGCGGCGGATTTCGGGAGCATGGCGGGCGTCGGGTGGGCGTCCTCCAGGTATTCGAGGATCACCGTGGAATCGAACACCCGGACATCGCCGTCGATCAGGGTCGGCACCTCGGCGCGCGGATTGGCCTCGGCGAATTCGCCGGCCGCGCCACCCGCGCCCAGGCCGCCCGGCGACACCGTCTCGAAGGCCACGCCCTTTTCGCGCAGCGCGATCTTCACCTTCTGGCCGTAGGGCGACAGCGGGTGGTCGTAGAGGGTGATCATCGGGCGGTCCTCATATCGGCGACAGCTCCGCGCCCGCCGGGGCGTGACGGATCTGGGAAGCCTTGGCGGCCTGGAAGCCGGGCCGGGCTTGTAGCCGGGCCCAGTAGGCGGCGATCGCGGGCGTGAACTCGGCGTCGAGGCCGAGCTGGGCGGCGAGCAGCAGCGCATAGCCCACCGAGATATCCGCCGCGGTGAACCGACCGGCGCAGAGCCAATCCCCCTCTGGCGGCGCAGTGGCCTGCAGCGCCCGGTCGACGGCCTTCAGCCGCGCCAGGAACCATTTGGCGTAGTCGTCGGCCACCACCTCGGCCTTGCCCGGCTCGAAGCGGCGGTAACGCAGCACCAGGGTCTGCGGGAAGGTCAGGGTCGCTTCGCCGAAATGCAACCAGTTGAGCCACGCGCCATAGGCCGGATCGCTTGCGTCCACGGCCAGCGGGCTCGGGCCATGGCGGGTCACCAGGTACTGCACGATGGCGGCGGATTCCGTCATGAAGGTCTCGCCGTCGACCAGCGCCGGGATCGTGCCGAGCGGATTGACCGCCATGTAGTCCTTGGCCCGATAGCGCGGCGGGAACGGCATCACCGTCAGCTCGTAGTCGAGGCCCAGCTCCTCCAGCGCCCAGAGCGGCCGGAACGACCGCGCGTCGGTGCAGTGGTAGAGCCGGATCACCCTCACCCCTCCCGCTTGGCGTAGTTCGGGGCCCGCTTCTCCAGGAAGGCCGAGACCCCCTCCTGGAAGTCGCCGTCGGAGCTGGCCAGGATCTGGTTGCGGTCCTCCATGGCGATCACAGCCTCCAGCCCCTGGGCGTCGATGGCGTGGTTCAGCGCCTCCTTGGTGAGCCGCAGGCCCAAGGGCGTCGCATGCAGCATGTCGTCCACGAACCCTTGCGCCTCGGCCTGCATCGCGTCCTTCGCCACGATCCGGCTGACCAGGCCGAGCTGATAGGCCCGCTCGGCGCCGATGAAGCGGCCGGTCAGCATGTATTCGGCGGCCACCGAGGAACCCACCATGCGCGGCAGGAAATAGCTCACCCCGATATCGCAGGCGGAGAGGCCGATGCGGATGAAGGCGGCGTTCATCCGGGCGCTGGGCGTGGCGATCCGCACGTCGGACGCCAGCGCCAGGGCGAAGCCGCCGCCGGCCGCCGCGCCGTTCACGCAGGCGATGATCGGCTGCGGACAGCGGCGCATGGCGATGACGATCTCGCTGATCTCCCGCTGGCGGGTGAGGCCCGCGCCGATCGACCGCGAGCCTTGCGGATCGCCCCGCTCCTTCAGGTCGAGGCCGGCGCAGAAGTTGTCGCCCGCGCCCTGCAGCACCACCACCCGCACATCTCGCCGCCAGTAGAGGCCGACGAAGAACTCGCGAAGCTCGGCGACCAGGCCGCGGCTCAGCGCATTGAGGCGCGCCGGCCGGTTCATGGTCGCCCAGGCCACCTCGCCCTCCTGGCGCAATTCCAGGTCGGCCATGTCAGAGGCCCTTCAGCCAGGGGACCAGGATCGCGTTCACCTCCGCCGGCCGCTCCTGCTGGGTCCAGTGGCCGCAGCCGGGCAGGACGTGGACGCCGCGCAGGTCGCTGACGTGCTCGCGCATCATGGCGCCCGGGTCAGCGATGCGGCCGAAGCCGTTGAACGCCGGATCGCGGTCGCCGCCGACCAGCAGGGTCGGCATGTCGAGCTTGCGGCCGCGGAATTGCTGCAACCACGCGAAATCCCGCTCGTGGTTCCGGTAGCGGCTGATCGGGCCGAAGAAACCCGAGGCGGTGAATTCGTCGACGTAATAGTCGAGGTCCTCCGGTGTCAGCCAGGCGGGGAAGACCTCCGGGTCCACCATGCCCTCCAAAAGCGTCGCGCCGTGCTTCTTCTGCGGCCAGGTCCCGTCCGGCGCGTCGCCGCAGATGCCGTAGTAGAACTTGCGCAGGAACCCCCGCACATCGGCCTCGGCCTCCGCCTCGGGCGGCCCGACGTCCTGGAACCACGCCTGGTAGAAGAAGTGGCCTTTGGAGGTGAAGGCCTCGGTGAAGATCTCGCTGAACGGCCGGTTCGGCACGCCGCTGAACGGCACCGAAAGGCCGGCGACCGCGCTGAACGCCTCGGGTCGCGAAAGCGCGGAATTCCAGACGATCGGCGCGCCCCAGTCGTGGCCGATGAGGATCGCCGGCGCGTCCGGCTGCAGGGCCTTGGCCACGCCCGCCACATCCGCCGTCAGGCTCTCCATGTCGTAGGCGGCGACCTCGCCCGGCTTGTCCGAGCCGCCATAGCCGCGCACGTCGATGGCCGCGGCGGTGAACCCGGCCTTGGCGATCGGCTCAAGCTGGTGGCGCCAGGAGAACCAGCTCTCCGGGAAGCCGTGCACCAGGACCACCAGCGGGCCCTGGCCCTCCACCGCCACGCGGATCTGGGCCGCGCCGGCGTCGATGGTCCTGAATCGGGGGGTCCTGAACTGGGGGGTCATGAATTCGGGCATTTCGCCTCTGTCTCCCTATGCCGGCCATGCTCCCCGCTGGGCGCGGCGGTGGCAAGGGTGTCGCCACGTCAGCGTTGACCTGATCCGCCCGCGTGCGAGCATCGAGCCGGGGAGGACGGCGAATGAATACGACCGTCGAGGCCGCCAAGGGCGCGGACGGCGTGACCAGCGTCATGGACGGCCACGTAGCGATCATCACGCTCGACCGCCCGCATCGCCGCAACGCGCTCAACTACCGGGCCTACGACCAGCTCGAGGCCGCCTTCCGCGCGGCGTCCGCCGACCCGGAGGTCCGCTGCGTGGTGGTGACCGGCGCCGATCCCGCCTTCTGCTCCGGCGACGACGTCGGCGAGATCATGGCCGGACCCAAGCGGGTCTCGGCCACGCCGGCCGCGGCCCCGACCGCCACGCCCGCCGCCATGGCCGCGCTCGAGTGCACGAAGCCGGTGATCGCCGCGGTGAACGGCGCGGCCGTCGGCTGGGGGATGGAGCTGGCGCTCTTCGCGGATATCAGGATCGCGTCGGAAGCCGCGAAATTCGCAGAGCTTTTCGTCAAGCGCGGCCTGCCCTGCGACGTCGGCGGCTTCTACCGGCTGCCGGCCGTCGTCGGACCCGCCAAGGCCGCCGAATTGCTGTTCACCGGCGATGTCATCGACGCCGCCGAGGCCCTGCGCATCGGCCTGGTCAGCGAGGTGGTCGCCCACGCCGAGCTCATGCCCCGCGCGCTGGCGCTCGCCGGCCGCATCGCCGCCAACCCGCCGCTGGCGGTCCAGCGCCTGAAGGAAGGGCTGAACCGCACGGCCTATGGCGACCCGCGCGAGATCGGCGCCTGGGCCATGGGCGCGATCCGTGAGCTGATGCGCACCGAAGACCATCGGGAGGGCGTGGCGAGCTTCCTGGAGAAGCGCGCGCCGGTCTTCAGGGGACGCTGAGGCGATGAACGAGCTCGATTTCAACGGCAAGGCCGTGCTGGTGGTCGGCGGCTCCAGCGGCATCGGCAACGGGATCGCCCACGGCTTCCTCGAGCGCGGCGCGGCGGTCCACGTCTGGGGCACGCGGGCCGGCGCCGCCGACTACGACGGGGTGGAGGGCTCGGACCTGAACGGCCTCGCCTATCAGCAGGTCGATGTCGGCGACCGCGCCCAGGTCGAAGCCGCCTCCGGTCCCGATGCGCTCGACGTGCTGATCCTATGCCAGGGCACGGTCGTCTATCGGCGCGGAGAGTTCCAGCCCGATGGCTGGGACCGGGTGATGGCGGTCAACCTCGACAGCCTGATGGCCTGCGCCATGAAATTCCATGATGCGCTGGCGGCCCGCCGCGGCGTGATCGTCATCGTCAGCTCGGTCTCCGGCTACACCTCCAACCGCGGCAACCCGGCCTATGCGGCGTCCAAGGCCGGCGCAATCAGCCTGACCAAGACCCTGGGCGAGGCCTGGGCGCGCGACGGCATCCGGGTGGTAGGCCTGGCCCCTGGCCTCGTCGACACCAAGCTCACCAAGGTCACCACCGAGCATCCGGAGCGCCGCGAAGGCGCGCTGCGGTCGATCCCGCTCGGCCGGATGGGCACGCCGCAGGACATGGCCGGCGCGGCGCTCTTCCTCGCCTCGCCGCTGGCGGCCTATGTGGTCGGCCAGACCCTGATCGTCGACGGAGGCCTGAGCCTATGACCGCCCCAAAGACGGCAAATGGCCGCTCCGTCGCCGGCTCCACGGTCCTGATCACCGGGGCGGCCAGCGGCATGGGCCGCGCCACCGCGGAGGTGTTCGCGGCCGAAGGCGCGCACGTGGCGCTCACCGACATCGCCGCGGAAAGTGTGAGCGAGGTCGCCGACGACCTGGTCCACCGCGGCCTCAGCGCCGAGGCCTGGACGCTCGACGTGGCCGACGCCGAGGCCATCAAGACCGTGGTCGCCCAGGCGGCTGAACGGTTCGGCGGGATCGACATCGTGATCAACAACGCCGGCGTCGGCGGCTTCGCGGCCATCGACGCGGCCAACTATGAGGCGATCTGGGACCGCTCCGTCGCCGTCATGCTCACCTCCCACCAACGGATCATCCGCGCCGCCCTGCCCTGGCTCCGCAAGTCCGCCGCCCCGCGCATCGTCAATATCGCCTCGACGGAGGCGCTGGGCGCCACGGCCCGGGACTCGACCTACGCCGCGGCCAAGGCCGGGGTCACCGGCCTCACCCGCGCGCTCGCCGTCGAGCTCGGCCGCGAGGGGATCACCGTCAACTGCATCTGTCCGGGCCCGATCCTCACCGGCATGACCGAGGCCATCCCCGAGGCCGACCGGCAGACCTTCGCCAAGCGCCGAACTGCGCTCGGCCGCTACGGCCGCCCGGACGAGGTGGCGCACATCACGCTCAGCCTCTGCCTGCCGGCCGCCTCCTACATCACCGGCGCGACGATCCCCGTCGACGGCGGGCTGATGGCCCGCAACGCCTAGATCCGGAGACCGTCATGCCCAGCCCCATCCTCGCGCCCGTCATCGCGCTTGTGCTCTGGTCCTTCGTCATGTGGGCCTGGCTCTACGCCACCCGCATTCCGGCGGTGAACCGGCTGAAGGTGCCGCTGGACCCGCAGGCCTCGAAATCCGACTTCGACGGCGCTCTCCCGGCGGACGTCCGCTGGAAGGCCGACAACTACAATCACCTGATGGAGCAGCCGACGATCTTCTACGCCACGGCCTTGGCGCTGGCGGTGCTGGGCCAGGGCGCGGGGCTCAATGCCTGGCTCGCCTGGGGCTACGTGGGCCTGCGGGTCCTCCATAGCCTCGTGCAGGCCACGACCAATGTGATCATGCTGCGGTTCTCGATCTTCATGGTCGCCTCCGTCGTGTTACTGATCCTGGCGATCCGAGCCGCGATGGCGGTGTTCTAGGGGGCCGCGTCCTCTCCGGGCGGGGTGGAATAGGATGCCGAGCCGACCGCTCAATGCGATGGCCGCCTTGCGCCGCCTGGCCGCGTTCGGGCTGACAAGCCGGCTGGCCTTTCCGGAATTCGTCGGCCTGCTGGCCGATCTCGCGCCCTTCGATACGGCGTCCATGCTTTGGCTCGGGCCGGACTATCAACCGATCGACTCCTATCTGAGCGTCGACAACGACCCCGACATCTCGGCCCGTTACATCACCCGGTGGTTCAACGCCGACGAGGCCAGGTTCTACCCGGCGCAGGTCGAGATGCAGCGCAACCCCGCCGCCGGCGTGGTCAGGGTCAGCGACTTCACCGCCGACTTCCAGGAAACCGAGATCTACGACGAGGTCTTTCGCCCCTGGCGGCACCACTGGATCGCAGGACTGGCGCTGTTCGACGGCCCAAGGCCGATCGGCAACCTCGGGCTTGGCCGCCCGCCCGGCATGGCGAACTTCAGCGACGAGGAGATGCGCCGCCTGAGGCTGGCTCGCCCCTACATCGTCCAGGCGCTGAGGCGCGACGACCCGCCGCTCGCCTGGCCGGCGCAGGACGTCGAGGACGCCACCGCCTTCCTGGTCGCCGACCCCCAGGGCCGGATTGTTCACGCGAGCCCGGGCGCCTGGCGCCTGCTGCAGGGGGCGGCCGGCCTGCCCGCCGATCTCAGCCTCATGCGCGACCGGGCCAATACATGGGCCAGGCCTATGCTCCTGCAGTTGGCGGCGCGCGTCGCCGACGCCGTGGCCGGCGTTCAGGCCGCGCCGGCCCGGCTCGAGACGGTCACGACCTACGGCCGCTTCGTCGTGCGCGCCTACGCCTTGGACGCGAGCGCCGACGATGGGGTGCGCGCGATCGGGGTACAGATCGAGAAGCGCTTGCCGATCGGCGTGAAGATGCTGCGCTCGCAGGTCTTCCAGGCGCTGACGCCTCGCGAGCAGGATGTCGCCCAGATGCTCAGCACCGGGCTCTCCTATCCCCAGATCGCCGAACGGATGAACCTCGGGCCAAGCACCGTGGTGACCCACGTGCGCAATCTCGGCCAGAAGCTGGGCGTCGGCGGCCGTGACGACATCGTGGACGCCCTCAGCGGCTGAGGCCCAGCGCTCCTCCGAACCAAATCTCCCCTCATCAGGGGATGTCGGCGGCCCCGCGATGGCCGATGAGGCCGGCCAGCAAGCGCTCCGGCGTCATGAGGTGGGTCACAACATCCCGCCGTCACCCATTCCAGGATACCCGAGATGAAATTCCTCAAGACCTTCGCGGCGCTGAGCATCGCCTGCGCGACCTACTGCACGTCCGCGTCGGCGGCGTCCGTCGTCGTCGACTTTCCAAGTCCAGGTTCCACTATCAACAACGGCATACCGCTCAATGGCGGCGGCGGCGGGTTTCTTTCCAGCAGCGGGGACCATCTGACGCAATGGGCCTTGAACACGGGGCTGACCTCGGTGACGTCGGCGGTCTGGCATTTCGACATGTCCGACCACGTCACTGCCGGGATCGACAGCACCTTCAATATCCTGATCAATGACGTCGTCGTCGGCGCCTACGACTTCGTCGCCACCTGCGTGGAGCCCTGCGGCGACATCCACCACCATTTCGACGTCGTGACGAACTTCGCGGCTATCGCTGCGCAAATCGCCGGCGGCCAGGACCCCAACAGCTTCCACCTGAAGCTGCTCGCCACCTCGTCCACCGGCTTCGGCGGTGGGTCCTGGGACTGGCTTCCGGGCGGCTCCGTGACCCTCATCGGCTCGGACGCCGTTCTTGAGCCTCCACACCTTCCGGGCGTCCCTGAGCCCGCCAGCTGGGGGCTGATGATCCTGGGCTTCGGCGCCGTGGGCGGGATGCTTCGGCACTCGCGCGGCGCGCGTCAAACCGTTAAGATTAGTTAAGATTTGACCGAAGAAGACCCACCTTTAATATTAGGGATTTGTTAACCATAACAAGACTTTGACGTTTTCCATATTCTGTGTCGACAATAGCCGGCGGACGCGAAACTGATTTGCAGCCGGCGATCTCATGATCGATCCGGCTGCGCCAGTTCCGTATCCCGGAACTCGGGCTGGCGGGGACGGTCTGGTCATGACGACGCAGGATTTCGATCAACCCTACATGGTCTACGAGGGGGAACTCCCTCGCCACCTGCGGCCCAGGGCCGTCAGGGCGATCAAGCCCCGGCCCGCGCCGCAGTGGCGCGCGACCGACGATCTCGATGACGAGGCGGACGAGGCCGAGGACTCCGGCGGCCTCAGTTGGTTCGGCCTGGTGGTCCTGGCCGGCGTGCTGGCGCTCGGCGTCGCCATCGGCGTCACCGGGACCCTGATGCTGCACGCCCGTAAGGCAACCCCGGCGGCCCCGACCCAGGTCGCCTTCGAGGCGACGCTCGCCCCGACCGCGCCGCCGCCGCGCGCCGCGGCCCTGCCCCATCCCTCCGCCGCCATGATCCCGCAGCTCGCCGCCATGCTGGAGCCGGCCGCCGCGCCGGCGACCCCCGCACCTGCCCAACCGCAGGCGGCCCCGCTGCGCCTGGCGCGCGCTGACGGGCCGACGCCCAAGGCCGCGCCCGCCCGTCCGGCCCGCGGCTGCAGCGCGACCGGCAGCCGCGCGGACTACGCGGTCTGTACCAATCCCGAGCTCGCCGCCGCCGATCTGGAGATGCGCCACGCCTATCAGCACGCTCTGGACTCCGGCGCGCCACAGAAGTCCCTGCGCGCCTCGCAGGAGGACTGGCTGATCCTCAGCGAGGTGGCCGCCGACCGCTCGACGGCCGACCTGTCCAGCGTCTACCGCCGACGCATCGCCGAGCTGAACGCCCTCGCCACCCAGGACCCGCCGCACTGACGGCGGCCACGATAAGGGCGCTTGCAAGCCGAGCCGCAGGCGCGAACTATCCCGGCCCATGACCCGCCTCGCCCGACCCCTCACCCGCCTGGCCTTCGCCGGCCTCCTGGCCGCCGCCGCCACGGCCCACGCTGCCGGCTACCAGCCGCCGAGGAACGGCTTCGGACAGCCCGACCTGCAGGGCGTCTGGACCAACGCGTCCCTGACCAGCCTGCAGCGGCCGGCGATGTTCAAATCGCTGACCCTGACGGAGGCCGAGGCCGCGGCCCTGGAAAAGCGCCGCGCCGCGGCTCGCGCGACCCAGGACCGGCCGACCGATCCCAACTCCGGGGCCCCGCCCGCCGGCGCCGATCCCGGCGGCTACAACGCCTCCTGGACCGACCCCGGCGTCAGTCTCGGCCGCATCGGCGGCCAGGTGCGCACCTCCTGGATCGTCGAGCCGGCGAACGGCCAACTGCCCTATTCGACGGCCGGCCACGCGGCCTATGTCGAGGCGCTGCGCAAAGCGCGGAACAGCTGGGATGGGCCGGAGAACCGTCCGCTCGGTGAGCGCTGCATCCTGGGCTTCGGCTCCACGGCCGGCCCGCCGATGCTGAACGTGCTCTACAACAACAACTACCAGATCGTGCAGTCCAAGGACTCCGTCGCCATCCTGGTGGAGATGAACCACGACGCGCGCATCGTCCGGCTCACCGACCGCAAGCACCTGCCGGACTACATCCGACCCTGGATGGGCGACAGCGTCGGCTGGTGGGAGGGCGACACCCTGGTGGTCGAGACCACCAACTTCAATCCGGGCGAGAGCCTCAGGCCCTATTTCAGCAACTCGATCCTGCTGTCGTCCCACGCCAAGGTGACCGAGCGGTTCACCCGGGCCTCGCCGACCCAGATCCTCTATCGCTTCGAGGTCGACGACCCGGCGACCTACAGCCAGGTCTGGAAGGCCGAGATGCCGCTCAACGCCACCAAGGGCCCGGTCTACGAATACGCCTGCCACGAGGGCAACTATGCGCTCCCCGGCATCCTGGCCGGCGCCCGCAAGGCCGACCATGACGGAACCAAGATCGAGGCGGTGGACGTCAGCGGCGGCTAGCTGAGCTCCAGCCCCGCCAGGCTCCCCTCCGCCCGCCAGTCCTCCAGCACCTTGACGAAGGCCACCGGCCCCGCGCCGTAGGAGCCGTTGCGCGAGCTCATCGCCTGCACATTGCCCTCGTTGTTGTAGTAGCCGGGCGTGCATTCCTCGAGGAACTTCTGCCGCATGATGGAGAGGTCGATGATCGTCTGCACCCAGGCATCCTCGGCCTCTTGCGAGGCCTCGATCACCCGCACCTGATGGTCGGCGGCGTGTTTCAGCAGATAGGCGACGTGCTTGGACTGCTCGTTGATCATGTGCGGGAAGTTCGCCGTGAACCCCGACTGCGTGTTGGAGATGATGAAGACGTTGGGGAAGCCGCGGCTGTGCAGGCCATGCAGGGTGGAGACCCCGTCCTTCCACTTCTCCGTAAGGGTCAGGCCCTCCCGACCGTGAAGCTCGTAGCCTGAGCGCTGGGTGAAAGCCGTGCCGACCTCGAAACCCGTGGCGTAGATGATGCAGTCGAGCTCGTACTCGACGCCGTTGGCCACGATCCCCTTCTCGGTGATCCGCTCCACGCCGCGCCCTTGCGTGTCGACCAGATGGACGTTCGGGCGGTTGAAGGCGGCCAGATAGTCGTCGTGGAAGCACGGACGCTTGCAGAACTGGTTGTAGTAGGGCTTCAGCGCCTCGGCCGTGGCGGGGTCCTGGACGGTCTGGTCCACCCGTGCGCGCACCTGCTCCATCTTCTTGAAGTCGGCGAGCTGCATGAGCGCGGCCGGATCCTCCACCACCTCGCCCGCGGCGATCTTCTTGCGGGCGAGTAGCAGGATGTTGCCGATGATGTCGGTCCAGCCGTCGTTGACCAGGTCCTCTTCCTGGAAACCGCCGGAGAGCAGGATATTGAAATTGTCCATCCGCCGCTGCTGCCAGCCGGCGTCGAGGCTCTTGGCCCACTCAGGATCGGTCGGGCGGTTGGCGCGCACGTCGATCGACGAGGGCGTCCGCTGGAAGACGAAGAGCTCGCCGGCGCCTTCGCCCAGGTGCGGCACGCACTGGACCGCGGTCGCGCCGGTGCCGATCACGCCGACCCGCTTGCCGGCCAGGCCTGTCAGGCCGCCCTCGTTGGTCCCGCCGGTATAGTCGTAGTCCCACCGGCTGGTGTGGAACGAATGACCCTTGAAGGTCTCAAGCCCCGGGATGCCTGGCAGCTTCGGCCGGTGCAGCGGGCCGTTGGCCATCACCACGAACCGCGCCTTCAGCGCATCGCCGCGGTTGGTCTCGACGATCCAGCGCGCGGACGCCTCGTCCCACGACATCTTGGTCACTTCGGTCTGGAAGAGCGCGCCCCTGTAGAGGTCGAAATGCTCGCCGATAGCGCGGCTGTGGGCCAGGATCTCCGGGGCGCGGGAGTACTTCTCCACCGGCACGTAGCCCAGCTCCTCCAGGAGCGGCAGGTAGATGTAGCTCTCGATGTCGCAGGCCGCGCCCGGGTAGCGGTTCCAATACCAGGTGCCGCCGAAGTCGCCGCCCTTCTCGATGATCCGGATATCCGAGACGCCGGCCTCGCGCAGCCGGGCGGCCGCCAGCTGGCCGCCGAACCCGCCGCCGACCACCACCACCTCGACCTCGTCGGTCAGGGCCGCGCGGCTGAAGCCCGGCGCGACGTAGGGGTCCTCCAGGTAGTGGACGAAGTCGCCGGCGATCTCGCGGTATTGGGCGTTGCCGTCGCCGCGCAGGCGCTTGTCGCGCTCCTGGCGATACTTCTCGCGCAGCGCTTCGGGATCGAAGCCGAGGCCGTCGGCGGTCGTGCTAGCGGTCTCCATGGGTGCGAGCGTGTCGGTCATGGCGTCGGGTCCCCTCGGCGTTTCGCCTATCAAGCTAGAGGTGACGCCACGACAATCAAGGCGACATTCGCGCCCACCATACCGCTCTTACGAATTTGATCTTGCGGCGGAATTGTCCGGAAGCCGGCCGATGGGAGGAAGACCTTAACCTGATCTCGGCATCCTGCCTCAATGGCAGCCCTGCACGCTTCCAAGGACGCCGCGAGCGGCGGGGCCTTCGGCCCGGGGTTTTCGACCCTGCCGACACCCATGGCGGTGACGGACGACAAGCTCACCATCCTGGAGGCCAACGCGGCCTTCGCCGAGCTGCTGCAGGTGCCGGCCGCCAGCCTGATCGGCGAACCCCTCGGCCAGCGCCTGCGCGGCGCCGCGACCGATGTCCCGGCCGGCGATGGCGTGCAGACCTTCGGCTTCCAGTGCGCGGACGGGCCGCGTTGGCTGCGGCTGGACCTTACGCCCCAGGACGAGGGCCGCCTGCTGGCCATGCTGCTGGACGTCACCGGCGAGCGCGCCGTGCTGGAGCGGATGAAGGCCGATTTCGCCGCCCGCAGCCGGCTGATGCACGACGCCGAAATCGGGGTCTGGCGCTACGACCCGGACGCCGAACTGTACCATTTCCCCAGCGAACTCGCCCTGGGCCACGGCGGCAACCAGGATCCCGTTCCGCTGGCCATCCTGCGGTTGATCCAGCACGACGACGACCGGGACAAGGATACCGCCATCCGCGATCGCCTCACGGCCGAGGAGGGCACGGACGAGGCGGAGATGCGCTACCGCACCGGCGAGGGCGACATGCGGCACCTGCGGGTGCTCTACCGCTCCGGCCGCAAGCTGAAGTCGGGCCGCTACGAGATGTACGGCATCAGCCAGAACGTCACCGCGCTCGCCCAGGCCCGAGACGAGGCCAACACCAGCGCCCAGCGCCTGAAGCTGGCGCTGACCGCCGCCCGCGCCGGCGTGTTCGGCTACGATTACAAAACCGGCGACTACTGGATGTCGCCGGAGTTCCGCGAACTCCTGGGCCCGACCGCCCTCGCCGCCGCCACCACGGAAGAACCGCGCGGCATGTTCCATCCCGACGACCGCGAGGCCGTGCGCCTGCTGAGCGCGGGCAGCGCCGAGGCGGGCCACGCAACCTACGCCGAAGCGCGGATCGTGCGCGCCGAGGGCCCGCTGTGGGTGCGCGTCTACTGGCAGACCGAATGCGATGCGGCCGGGACCCCGATCCGCGGCGTGGGCCTGTTGCTCGATATTGACGACCAGAAGCGCCAGGAAATGGCGCTCACCGAGGCGCGCTTCATAGCGGAGTCGGCCACCGCGTCGAAGTCGAGCTTCCTGGCCTCCGTCAGCCACGAGATCCGCACGCCGATGAACGGTATCGTCGGGGTTCTCAACCTCTTGAAACGCGAGCCGCTGAGCGCCGAGGGCCGCGACCTGCTGGGCGAGGCGCTGGCCTGCAGCGACATGCTGGCCCAGCTGATCGACGACGTGCTCGACTTCTCCAAGATGGAAGCCGGCAAGCTCGAGGTGACGCCCACGCCCACCGATCCCGCGGCGGTGATGGCCAGCGTCGTGGCGCTGCTACATCCGCAGGCCGACGCCAAGAACCTCTATCTGCGGGCCGTCGGCGGTCCGGTCAGTTGGGCGGAAATCGACCCGGTCCGCCTGCGCCAGTGCCTGTTCAACATCATCGGCAACGCCGTGAAGTTCACCGACACTGGCGGCGTCGAGGTGCGGATGAGCTACGTGGGCGGCAAGCGCCGGAGGCTGCGCTGCGAGGTGCACGACACCGGCGTGGGCGTGCCTGAGACCGCAAAAGCCGCGCTCTTCGACCGCTTCCAGCAGGCCCACGCGGGCCCCGACCGCAAATTCGGCGGCACCGGCCTTGGCCTCGCGATCTCCCGCAGCCTCGCTCAGCTGATGGGCGGTGAAATGGGCTTCGAAAGCACCGAGGGCGTCGGTTCGGTCTTCTGGTTCGAGATCGCCGCGCCGCACGCCGAACCCTTGACGGCCGCTCCGGAGGCAAACCTCGACGAGGCGCCGCTGGCTGGCCTGAAGATCCTGATCGTCGACGACAACCGCACCAACCGCCTGGTCGGCCTGAAGTCCCTGGAGGCGCTGGGCGCCGAGGCCGAGACCGCCGAGAGCGGCGAGGCGGCGATCGCCGCGGCGGCGAAGGGCGGCTACGACCTGATCCTGATGGACGTGAACATGCCCGGCATGGACGGAATGGAAGCCACCCGGCGCATCCGCGACCTCCCGCAGCCGCAGGCCTCTGTGCCCGTCGTGGCGCTCACCGCCGACGTCATGACCCACCACCAGGCCGCTTATCAGGCCGCAGGCATGAACGGCTTCGTGCCCAAGCCCTTCTCCCCGGCCCAGATGCTGACCGAGATCATCCGCATCGCCGGCTGAGGCTCAGGCGGAGACGGCGTCCGCCTTCTGTTCCGCCAGGCGCTTGAGGCTGGCCAAGCCCTCCTCGAACTCCGCGCCGACCAGCTTGTCCATGCTGAAGAACAGTCCCATCATCTTCGACATGAACGTGGCGGGGCCGTGCATGGCCCAGGTCACCTTCGTGCCCGCTCCCTGCGGTTCCAGCGTGAATTCGGCGGTGTTGTGTGCGGTCATCGGCTTGGTGAAGTCTAGCTGGATGACGATCTTGCGGGGAGCCTCGGAGCTGACGATCTCCATCCGCCCGGAGCCGGCCTTCTTGCCCGCCCAGGCATAGGCAGCGCCCTTGCCGCTGGCCGGACCGGAATAGGTCTTGGCCAGGACCGGATCCCTCTTCTCGAAGGGCGACCAGGCGCCCCAGGCGTGGAAGTCGTCGATGTGGGGAAAGATCGCCTGCGCGGGCGCATCGATCGCGATCGAACGCTCCACGCGGAAGGTGTCGGCGTTCAGGGGGCCGGCCATGGCTGTAGCTCCTCATCCAGATGCTCATCTGAAAGACGAACCAGCATCGGCCGAGCCGACAGGACGGGCAGATTCTTCGCGAACCTCGGCAGCCGTCCCGGCGGCTTGCACGGCTCGGCGGGTCGCCCAATAGTCGCCCCGCCGCCGACGCGGCCTGGGGAGCGCTACATGTCCGACCGCCTGAAGCCCGCCGCCGTCGCCGCCGTCGCGATCCTGTTCGCCGGCGCCGCGCACGCCGAGCCGACCGGCCAGACCTTCACCCTGGAGGTGACGCCCGCGACCGTCGCCTGGGGCAACTATGACGCCACGGCCAAACCCGCGCTTACGGTGCATTCCGGCGACACCGTCGTGGTCCACACCCTGCTGACCAACAGCCCGACGGGCCTGGAGCGCAACGGCGTGCCGCCCGACCAGGTCGAGGCCTCGCTGCGGGACGTCTACGCCAATGTCCCGGCCTCGGCCCGCGGGCCCGGCGGCCACATCCTCACCGGCCCGATCGCCATCGAGGGCGCGGAGCCCGGCGACACGCTGGAGATCCGCATCCAGAAGATCGATCTGGCGATCCCCTATGCCTACAACGGCTTCCGCTACGGCGCGGGCATACTGACCGACGATTTCCCCTATGCGCGGACCAAGATCATCCCGCTCGACAAGGCCAGGATGGTCGCCCACTTCGCGCCCGGCGTGACCATCCCGCTGCATCCCTTCTTCGGCAGCATGGGGGTCGCTCCACCACCCGGCTTCGGCCGCTATGACTCGACGCCCCCGACCATCAACGGCGGCAATATGGACAACAAGGAGCTGGTCGCCGGAACCACCCTCTTCCTCCCGGTCCACGCCAAGGGCGCGCTGTTCGAGGTGGGCGACGGACACGCCGGCCAGGGCAACGGCGAGGTCGACGTCACCGCCATGGAAACCTCGCTGATCGGGACCCTGCAGTTCGTGCTGCACAAGGGCGAGAAGCTGTCGGGCCCGCGCGCCGAAACCCCGACCCACTACATCGCCATGGGCTTCGACGACGACCTCTCCATCGCCGCCCACAAGGCGGTGCGCGAGATGGTCGATTTCCTGATCTCGGCCAAGGGCCTCTCGCGAGACGACGCCTATATGCTGGTAAGCGTCGCCGGCGACGTCGACATCACCGAGGTCGTCGACCGCAACAAGGGCGTGCACGTGATGATGCCCAAGGCGATCTTCGCGAAATAACAGCCTCGAAGCACGCGGGCCTCCGCGGCGGTCGCCTAGGGCTTGGCCTCGAACTTGACCGCCAGGTAGCTGAACGGCCCGCCCTTGGGCGTGACCTGGTGCGGGGCGCCGGCCGGGATCCACAGCACGTCGCCGGGCGCGAGCTGGTAGATGTGGCCGCCGGCGATGGTCCCGCCGCGCCATTCGCCGGGCGCCGTCTGATGGTTGCCCGTGACCTTGCCGCCAACCTTGACGGTGGCGTGGCCGGTCTGGGCCACGAACTCGTCGTTGAGATGCTCGTGCACCTCGACATCGCCCTCCTTGTCGCGCCGGGCCACGAGCACCGTGCCGCCCGGGCCGGTGGGCACGGGCGCGGTCGCCAGGCCATTGGTCGTCTTTGCGACCATAGCCTTCAGCTCGGCCGCCGAGACGTAGCGGCCGTCGTCGGCCCCTTGCGCGGCGGCCGAGGCGGCGACACCGCCAGCGGCTATCGCCCCCAGCAGGCCGGCGATTGGAATGGCGAGTTTGGGCGACAGGCGTCGGGTCATGGGCGGCCTCCACGGATGGCGCCGGCAGGTGGCCACAGTCGTCGGCCCGTCCGCAAACAAAAACCGTCCCAGCGCGCGCTCTATCGCCGGTCCGGCGCATGCTAGCCTCGCGCCATGTCCGCCGACGTCCTCTCCCACATCCTCGATCTTCCGGGCGCTCTGCAGGTCGCCGACATCGGCGCCGCCTGCCTCGGCGCGCCGCCGCCCTATCACGCCATGGTGCTGACCGGACTGGCGCATCTGAACGCCTTCGATGCCGATGTGCGCCAGCACCCGAAACTGCGCGAAACCTATGGCGAGCGCCTCACGCTCTTCCCGCAGGTCGTGGGCGACGGGACCCGCCAGATGCTGCACATCGCAAGCCCCGCCTCCGGCATGACCTCGCTGCTTCGGCCCCTGCCCGAGCGCCTGGCCTTCTTCAACGGCTTCACCGAGTTCGGGCGGATTCAGTCGCGGCAGGAGGTCGAGACGCGGCGGCTCGACGACATTGTCGGCCTGCCGGACATCGATTTCCTGAAGATGGATATCCAGGGGGCCGAGCTACAGGTCCTGACGCATGGCGAGACGCGCCTCGCCGGCTGCGCCATGATCCAGCTCGAGGTGTCGTTCATCCCGCTCTACGAGGGCCAGCCCACTTTCGGCGAGATCGATGGTTGGATGCGGGCGCACGGATTCATCCCGCATTGTTTCACCGAGGTGAAGCGCTGGTCGATCAGCCCGGTGCGGCGCAACAGCAACGACCGCCAGCCCTTCAACCAGCTCCTCGAGGCCGACGCGGTCTATATGCGCAACGTCATCGATCCGGAGCTCGACCCCAACCTGCTCAAGAAGATCGCCTTGCTAGCGCACCACGGCTACCGCAGCGTCGACCTGACCGGTCACATCCTCACGGTGCTGGAAGGCCGCGGGCTCCTCGCCGGCGGCTCATTCACCCGCTATCTCGCGAGCCTCAACGCCAAGGGCGACGACCGCGCCCCTCAGTAATAACGCGGAATGGGACCACGCTGCGGCGTGCGGCGATCCTCCAGGTCGAAGAACAGCTCGTCGACATAGCACCAGCCGCAACCTTCCGGCGGATCGTAGCCCTCGATGATCGGGTGGCCGGTGGCGTGGAAGTGCGCGGTGGCGTGGCGGTTCGGCGACTGGTCGCAGCAGCCGACATGGCCACAGGTCCGGCAGAGCCGCAGGTGCAGCCATACGGCGCCCATCTTCAGGCACTCCTCGCAGCCGAGCGCGCTCGGCGTCACGTCCAGTATTCCGGCGGTATGGCGGCAGGCGTCTTCCATGGGCTCCTCCTTCAGGCGGCCGCGGCCGCGGCGAGATGCTTGTGAAGGGCGGCCACCACCTGCGCGCCCTCTCCCACGGCGGCGGCCACGCGTTTGACGGAGCCGGCGCGCACGTCGCCGATCGCGAACACGCCGGGCAGGCTGGTCTCGAGGTCAGCGGCGCCCGCCTCCGGCCCGGTCAGCACAAAGCCCTTGTCGTCCAGCTTCACCTCCGAGCCCTTCAGCCAGTCGGTGTTGGGGTCGGCGCCGACGAACAGGAAGATGTGCCGGATCGGCCGGCGCGCCTCGACGCCCGTCGCCTTATCGCGCCAGCGCACCGCCTCCAGCACACCGTCGGCGCCTTCCAGCGCGCTGAGCTCGCAACCCAGCCGCACCTCGACGTTCGCCAGGCCCTGAATCCGGTCGACGAGATAGCGCGACATGCTGTCGGCGAGCGCACGCCCGCGCACCAGGACGCAGACCTTGGCCACCCGGCTCGCCAGATAGACGATGGCCTGGCCCGCCGAATTGCCGGCCCCCACCAGCGCCACCTCCTGGTCCGCGCAGAGCCGCGCCTCCAGGGGCGAGGCCCAGTAGTGGACCGAGGCGGCCTCGAAGGCGTCGAGGTCGGCGAGCGCCGGACGGCGATAGAGCGCGCCGCTGGCGATGACGACCGCACGCGCGCGGACGCTCTCACCGTCGGCTAGGGTGAGGGTGTAGCCGTCGCCCGCCGCGTTCTTCGCAAGGCGCCGCGCTTCGTCGGGAATGGCCATTTCGACGCCGAATTTCTGGGCCTGGGTGTTGGCTCGCCCCATCAGCGCCCCGCCGCTGATCCCGGTTGGAAAGCCCAGATAGTTCTCGATGCGCGCCGAGGCCCCGGCCTGGCCGCCGAACGAGCGGCAATCGAGAGCGAGAACGGAAAGCCCTTCCGACCCGGCATAGACCGAGGTCGCCAGGCCGGCGGGTCCCGCGCCCACCACCACCACGTCGTAGAGCTTGGTCGGGTCCAGCGAATGGACCATGCCGAGGCACCGGGCGAGCGCGTCGTCGCCGGGATTGCGCAGCACGCGGCCATCCGGACAGACCACGATGGGCAGTTCGCCCGCAGCCACATGGAACCGCTCGATCAGCGCCTGCGCCCCCGCGTCGTGCGCCGGGTCCAGGCGATGGTAGGGGTGGCCGTTGCGGACCAGGAAATTCACCAGGCGGCGGACGTCCGGCTGGTCGTCGGACCCGACGATGATCGGCCCGCCGGCGCCGGTCTCCAACAGCCCCATCCGGCGCAGGATGAGCGCGCGCATGATCCGCTCGCCGAGCTCGGCCTCGCCCACGAACAAGGCGCGCAGGCCTTCGGGCGGGATGACGAGCGCCTCGACCGGATTCTCGGCGATGGAATCGACCAGCGCCGGGCGGCCGGAGAGCTGGGCGAGCTCCCCCATGAAGGAGCCTGGGCTGTGGGTGACGATCAGGTGGCGCTCGCCGTTCTCGTCGGACCAGGTCGCAGCGACCTCGCCGGAGACGATGACGGTCAGGCCATGGCCGGTCTCGCCCGCCCGCGACAGCGCTTCGCCAGCCGCGAAGCGGCGCGGCTCGCCAAACCGGCGCAGGCGCGCGATGTCGTCAGGCTCCAGGGTCGGGAACATCTGGCTGCGCCGGGCGGCGAGCGTGGGAGAGAAGGTTTCGTTCATCACGGACGAAGAGTGTCCGGCCCCGCGCCGCCGCGCAATCGCCCACCGGCGTTCCGAGCCCGCCCGGCTGCATCGCGCACAGCAAAAAGGCCGGCTCCGTTTCCGGAACCGGCCTTCTCTGAACTTGGGTGCGGGGACAGGATTTGAACCTGTGACCTTCAGGTTATGAGCCTGACGAGCTACCGGGCTGCTCCACCCCGCGGCAAAGCTGTCTGAAATCGTGAATTGAAGGGTCTGGAACTCACATCCGTTTGGTAGACCTGGCGGCGACCTACTCTCCCGCGCCTTAAGACGAAGTACCATCGGCCCAGAGGGGCTTAACGACCGAGTTCGGAATGGGATCGGGTGGGGACCCCCCGGCAAAACCACCAGGTCAACGAAACGGATGTGATTTGAGAAGACATCAAGGTCTGCGCAGGCTCAAACCTGAGCGCGCATGAATTTTGCTAAGAACGATCAAGCCGATCGAGCGATTAGTACCAGTAAGCTACATGCCTCGCGGCACTTCCACACCTGGCCTATCAACGTGGTGGTCTACCACGGCTCTCGGCGAAGCCTTGTTTTGAGGTAAGTTTCCCGCTTAGATGCTTTCAGCGGTTATCTTTTCCATACTTAGCTACCCTG
>NZ_JBEPUO010000014.1:0-85607 GCF_041691455.1 Phenylobacterium sp.
ACGTCCTCCTCGGAGAGGATGTAGCGCTGCTGCTCCGACTGGGAGGTCGAGCGGTTCGCGCGCCCAAAAAGGCTGCGCGGATCGCTGTAACTTTCGCGCATCTCCAGCGCCTTGCCCGCCCGGCGCGTCACCTTGTCGATGCTGGTCGGCTCCGAGGTCGCGAAGCAGGCGGTGATGTGCATGTTGTCGAACAGCGGCGTCTTGTCCCCGTACTTGGAGAAGACGTCATTGAAGCTCTGGCAGATCAGGTGGGCGGTGATCCCGTAGCCGGCCATCTCGCCCATGGCGTTTTCCAGGAACGGAAGACTGCCGAGCTTCGGAAATTCGTCGAGCAGCAGCAGGAGCCGGTGCAGCTTGCGCCGGCGACGGCTGTCGAAGTGCTCGTGCTCCATCAGGCTGTTGATGGTCTGGCGCGTGAACACCCGCACCAGGAAGGCCAGGCGGTCGGCATGGGCCTGCGGCGTGATGATGTAGAAGGACACCGGCGCCTCGGAGCAGACCAGGTCGCCGATGGAGAAGTCCGACCAGCTGGTCGCGTACTCCACCAAAGGATCCGCCCACAGCGACAGTGAAGCTCGGCAAGTAGCCAGGACGTTGGATTTCACGCGCTCGTCCATGGTCGAGAGCGCTGTCGCCCCCAGCAGGACCTCGGGGTGGATCTCTGGGATCGGCGCGCCCTCGGCGTCGCGCGCGAGCCCGTCGGCTGCCTGATAGTTCGGCCGCCAGCGATGCTGGGTGTTCATCATCGCGTGCAGAGTCGGTTCGATGTTGATCAGCAGCCGGCGGACATGGGCCAGGTTCTTCTTGGTGTCCTCCTCGCTGTAGAGGACGTGCAGGATGATCGCGGTGAAGAAGTCCGTCGCGCTCTGGTCCCAGAAGTTCAGGTCGCCGGCCTTGCGGCCCAAGGGATCGACCAGGATCCCGACCACGTTCTGGATATCGGCGATCTCCATCGGCCCCTTGCGGACCTCGAACAGCGGATTCCACCGGACGGTGTTGGGGTCGGTCGGGGAGAAATAGAAGACGTGACTGAACGTCTTCCGGTGATCGGCGGTGATGTGCCAAAGCTCGCCCTTGCGATCATAGATGAAGGCGCTGTGCGGCCAGGCGATCAGGGTCGGGACCACATGCCCGGCCCCCTTCCCGCTCCGCGAGGCGCCTACGATGATCGCGTGCTCGATCCCGCCATAGGTCAGGTATCGACCGTTGAAACGGCCGAGCACGCGGCCGCTGATCTGACCGCTGGATTGTCCGCCCGGGCCAAAGAGTTTGGCGCGCCGCACGTCATCGACGTCGGCCCAGGCGTCCCGGCCAAAAGCCTTGGGTTCACGCTGCGATCGGCGGGTCAGCAGCGCCGCCGCCATCACGGGCCCCATCGCGACGGCCAAACCCGCCAGGCCCGCCAGATCGAACGGCTTCGGGTAGCTTGGCTGGAAGCGCATGTACCAGCCGGCGAATGACCAGGGCGCGTAGACCCGCACCGCACCGAGGTCGAAGGCGCCGGCCCCGAACTCGCGCGGATAGCCGTAGGTCTGCGCCACCATCTGGGTGGCCAGCGTCAGGCCAAGAAGGATCGACAGGGCCGCCAAAGGCAGGATGATCGAGGCGCGTGTTAAACCGTTCATGGTCCCTCCGCCGCCCTAAAGGCCCGGAATGAAGCCACGTCCGATGACGCGCCCCAGTCCTCGGTTGAGCCGCTCGACGGCCTGTTGACGGGCTGGCGCCGGGAAGCCCATCACCGCCTCCCGCGCAGGGCCGCCGATGTCGCGGATGAAGCGGGTTTCGTCGGGGACCTTGGCCGGCACACGAAGCTCGCCCTGCCCCAACGCCTGGGCAACCCGCAGGTCGTTGAACGTCCGCGTGGCGCCCGCGATCCGCTTGTCCGCGCGTTTAACTTTGCGCTCCAGGGTCCGCTTGCGACGAGCGACATCGGCGGCGGTTTCCAGCTGCGGGCCCCGGCGCGCCGCCACATAGGCCTGGCCCTGCGGCGAACGCGCCCAGGCCGCGCGAACCTCAAGCTGCAGGTCAGCCTGCCGGAGCGCCGAGCGCGCCCGTGCAATAGCGTTCAGCTCGGCGTGTTTCGCCCAGATCATCCGGGCCGGATTGCGCACCCATTGGACCAGGTTCAACCGCTTGGACCGCACCCCGGCGACGCGCCCTTCGACGCGGGCGAGCCGCGCCTTGGCAACCGCGCGCTCACGCGCCGCCTCCGCCGTCAGGGCCCGTTCTATCTGGCCGGCGGTCTCGATCTTCGGCCCACCCAAGCCTGCCCGCTCAGCGGCCCAGCCATCCCGCTCGGCGACCATGCGCACCCGCATCTGCTCGGCCTCCTTGACCAGTTTGGCGACCGGAACCGAGATCAGGGGCACGGCTTCAACAAGCCGATCGGCGGTCTCCTGAAAGTCCCGCCGAAGCTCAGCCCGCTTGCGGTTATGGGCGGCCGTGTCGCGGTTCTGCTCGCCCCGTTCAGAGGCGATGTTCTTGCGCTCCAAGGCCGAAGCCGTGGGTCCAAGGTGGACGCCCGGCTCGCGATCAACACCCCGCTCGGCGAGGGACCGATGCGAGACCTGCGGGGCGTCTGGGCCAAGGTGCCGACGCAGGTGCTGGTTCTGCGTTTCGGCCCACGCCGCGCGCCACTTACGCACCGCCTGCGGGCTCCACCATTCCGGCGGCTTTCGCCCGAACCCCGAGGGTCCGACAGAGCGCGTCGTGACCAGCACATGGGCGTGGAAATTGCGCTGATCGCCCTCTTTTCCGGGCCGGTGCATCGCCACATCAGCGATCATCCCCTGCCCCACCAAGTGTTCTGAAACGAAGTCACGGACCAGCTCGCGGCGTTGGTGGAAGTCGAGTTCATGGGGCAGGGAAAGCAGCAACTCCCTCGCGGGCACGGCGTCCTTGCGGCGCTCCGCCGCCTCGGCCGCGTTCCACAATATTTGACGATCCTGGTAGGCGGCCGGCGCGTCCGTCGGCGTCATGATCGCAGCAAATTCGATGTCGGCCTTCGCCCCGAAATCGAACTCCATCGCCAGGCGATCATCGACCAGCCGGTCACCTGACCGGTAGGCGGCAGCGGCCACGGCCGAACGACCGGCAGCGCGCTGGATGGTCTGAACTGCCAAACGGTACTGAGCCACGCTAACCCCCTTTGACCGCCTGGCGGTCGGATCGCTAAGGGCCCCGGCCCTTGGCTCGAACCCTCGGCCGGCGCAGGCCGATCTGGGGTTCGAGGGTGTCGGGCGGAGCCTGACCGCGGGGGTCGATGGGCGTAGCCCAAACGACCCGTAACTGCGCCATTGTCCGTAATTACTGTTCTGCCATGGATAGACCATGACGGGCGTTATTGATAGGTTTCGGCCGTTAGGGGCTTTTATGACAACCACGGTGTTCGCCATGACTACGGTCGATAAGCGTCGAAGAAACACTCGCCCGTCGAAATATCGCCCGCGAACCGAGGCGCAGAAGGAGCAACGGCGCGAGCTTTGGATCGCCCGGACCGAAGACCGCGAGCAGGGTCGGCGGGTCTCAGAAGAAGACGCGCTGAAGCTCCGATTGGACGAGCTGGAAAACGCGCTTCGCGATGCCGGCCATGACGGCGTGCATCGCCGCCGCCACGCCACGCCGCTCGAAGATATCGCGGACGACGAGCAGCGTTTCCTGGTGCTCAAGGCCCGCGTCGAACGGCTAGAAGCCCTGTGGTCGATCAACCAGCGCAAGCGGGAAACCCGCGCCAAAATCATCATCGGCGGCGCGCTATTGGCCGAAGCCGGCGACGATCTCCTGGCCGGTGACGCCGAGCTCCTCGCACGCCTGGTCGACATCATCGACCGTCGCGTCGAAGGCATCCGCGACCGCCTCACCGTGCGCGAGCTGCTGGGCAATGTGCCGCTATCGCTGCGCCCCGGAGGCGACGTTGAAGAGAGCCCCGAGAGCGCCCTCCAGGCCGAAGGTGCGACCCTCCCAGACTTCGATCTGATGGCGCAGTCGGCGATGGCCGACGAGCCGGTCACGAGCTTGCTGCCCAGCGACGTCGATGCGGACTATGCCGACCTCGATGGTTCCTGGCAGGCCGCGTGATCACTGCCGCCACGCAGTCACGGTCCCGTCCTGCCGAACGAAGATCGCTCGGGCGCCATCCGCCGGTTGAGGCCGGCGATCACCGCCCTCGCCTGCCCCGTCCGGAGTCTCCGTAGGCGCCGCCACGGCGGCAGCGACAGGCGCCACGAGGGCACGGTTCTCGCCCGCGAAGATCGCGCCGCCGGCGGACTGCCAAGGGTCGGATGCCGCACGGCCACGAGGCGCCGCGGCCGACCGCCCGGCGCCAGGCGTCGAGCCCCCTCCCCTGCCCGCTTCCACATAGAAGCTATGCGCGCCAATCACTGCCGAAGGCGGGGCGCCCCCGAAGTTCACCAAGCCGGCCGAGACCTCGCCGCGGGCAGCCCGTCCGGCCACGATCTGCGGATTCTGGAAGAACCTGGCGCCATTGGTGGGGTCGGGTAACCGGCCCTCCAGGGCCAGGTTGATGATGGTGTCGATCCGCGCCTGCCGGGCCTCCGAAACCGTGGGCAGGCTGCGCCAGCTGCCCCCCGCACGCATCACCGGCTCGAACTGGCGCCGAGCGTTGACGACTGCCTCGACCGACCCGCCCCAACGGCCATCGGCGAGGCGGTTGATGATCGTGTAGACGACGCCCGCCAGGCCACTGTCGCCCTGGTTCGCGGCCTCGGCATAGGCGACCCGCGCGATGGCCTCCCGGGCCTCGGGCGAGGAGACCAGCGTGGCCAGGGACCGGGCGGGCGGAGTGGCGCCCGCAAACGGCGTGGCGGGGGCATACACCCCTGGACAGTTCACGCCGGTTGGGACGGGCTGAGCCGTCTCGCCCCGGGTCAGCAGGGCGCAAAGAGCAGCAAGGGCCGCTGGATCCATCATCGGTCTCCAGAGGAGTGGGTTGAGGGGCTCAGCGGCCGGAAGACGCCGAGGATCTCGCGCGTCGTCACCGGCCCGAAATAGCGGCTGTCGAAGCTGTTCGGGATGCGTGTCGAGAACACGAAGAACTCGCCGCGCGCCAGCGCGCGGCAACCGGCCCAACGGGGCAGACCCACACCCCGGCTGTCATGGGTGAGCACCGGCGCACGACGGACCCCGTTGATCGTCAGCGCCCCGCCATCGGTGCAGACGTGATCGCCCTCCCCGGCGGCAATCGCCTTCAGGATTGGAATCCGGCGCAGGTAATCCATCTGCCCATCGGCGTAGGGAAAGGCCGGCGCGGGCGCCTGAAAAGCGATGATCGCGCCACGCGCGGGAGGGCCCAGGGTGCGGACATAGAGCCCCAAAGGCTCGCTTGGGCTGCGGTTCCAGAGGAGCGCCGGCTGCGGCAGGCTGGCGCCGAGGACCGCCGCTGCGGCGACAGGAAGAATCGCCCACGCCGCCAAGGCGGGGGTCAGCCCCCTCGCCGGGCGGACGGACGATTTTCTCATGATGACTTGGCCTTGCCTTCGCGCTCGCAACCGAGCCACAGGCTCGTCAGCGCTTCAGGCCAAGATGTGGCTCATGCCCGGTGTTTGTGGGCTTCGGACGCCCTCTCGGGCGCACCGGCCGGTCACTGATACCCCGACGATTTGCAGAAGTTGCCAATTGGCAACTCGGCGACATTGGAGGGGACGAGGCACCCGCTTAGGGGCCGGAATCCCGAAGTTGCCAATTGGCAACTTCAGCCCTTGGGCCGCATCCGGAGCAGCTCGCGCTGGAAGGCCTCGGCGAAATCCGCGTTGCTGGCGTCGGCATCAAGCGCCAGTTCCAGGACCACCTTCTTCGACCCCTTGCGCGCCAGGGTGAACAGGGTCGCGCCCGCTGCGTTGATCACCGCCGTGACCGGCTTGCCCGCCTTGGCCGCAGGTTTCGCGTCACCAGCCGCGGCGCGTTTCAGGAGCGCCAGGACCTTCGGGGCGTCCAAAGGACCCTGGCCTTTGGCGATCATTTCCGCTTGCTGAACCCCCAGGCGCTTGGCCTCGGCCATCACCCGAGGGCGCGACGCACCGTCAGCCAGGAGGGGTTTGATCTCGCGGGCATGGTTCTCGCGGAGCTGCCGCACATCGCCGAAGGCCTCGACGACGTCGGTCGGCAGCTTGGCGAGGTCGAGAAAGCGCGACAGCCAGGCCTTTGGCACTTCCAGCCGCTCGGCCATCCGCTGTGCGGTGCCGCCGTAGAAGGTTTCAACGGCGTGGCGGTAGTCCAGGGCCCGCTCGTAGTCGCTGATGTCCTTGCGTGACCGGTTCTCGACATCGGCGAGACGGAAGGCCTGCTCATCGGTGAGTTCGCGCTCCTCGACGAGGTAGCGGATATCGCGATGCTCGACATTCTTGAGGTAGCTGACCGCCCAGTGGCGGCGTGCGCCACAAATGACCTCGAAATCGTAGTCCGGGTCGCGCTCGACCCGCCGCACGATCGCGGGAAACTCCTGCTCCCCCTGGGAGCGAAGGCTCTCAAGGAGATCGCCGCAGACGCTCTCGTTGAGGAGGTCGTAGCGGCGATTGTGCCGCTCCCACATCCGGCATCGGGCCGGATCGACCAGCTTGAGCGTCTTTTCCTTGATGTCGCCGGCTGTGACACGGGCAAGCCCGGTCAGCCGCGTGGTCAAGCGCTCGGTTGCGGGCGCCCCGCGCTCCAGCGTCGGGGTTTCAGTGACCGCTGGGGCCACCAGGCCCGCGAGGATCGAGCGGTTCTTGCCTGTGGTGGATGCCATGACCGCCCTCCCCTACCCTAAGCCCAGCCGGCGAAGGTCCGGCCTATGGCTGGGCCACGCCTTGCGGATCAGAAGCTCGATCTCGCCATTCAGGCGGTCGAGGTTGTTTCGGCAGCGCTCATAGGTCTTCGTCGCCGGACCCGTCAGCTCATAGACGGTGCGCAGCTGCACATTGGCATTGTCGATCTCGGCGGAGTCGAGCAGCGAGGCCGACAGCATGTCGGCGCCAAACACCGCCTCCATCATGTCGCGGATCTGGGTGTGGGCGCTCTTGCCCTCATCGACCTTGGTCGCGACGACGCGGAGGAAATGATAGCCCCGCGCGCCTAGATGGTTCTGCATGACCTCCAGGGTCTCCACGATCATCCGCAGGAAGTGGGCGGTCGAGGCAAAGTCCACGGTCGAAGGCGGCGTCGGGATCAAAAGGGCGTTGGCGGCGCGCAATACCGCCAGCGACAGCATCCCCAGCGCCGGCGGCGGATCCAGTAGGACCACGTCATAGTCGACGGCCATACCCTCGACGCCGCGACGCAGGCGATCCAGGGCGTCCGGATTACCGCGAAGACGCGCCGCCGCCTCATATTCCGCCTGGTATAGCCCGAGGTTCGCGGGGATCAGATCAATGCCCGGCCAAGCGGTAGCCCGCAGGCCATACTTGAGGTCCGGTTCTCCGCCGTGACGGAAGAAGGGGAGGAGGGTCTCCTCGTCGTCGATATCGATGTCGGGATTGAACCCGAAGATGGTCGTGGTGCTCGCCTGGCTATCGCAATCGATCACCGCGACCCGGTAGCCCTTGAGCGCGAGGTACTGCGCCACATGACAGGTGAGGGTGCTCTTGCCGACGCCGCCCTTGAAGTTCTGAACCGCCAGGACGATCGGCGGATCCTCGGACCCACGACGTGGCCGGGTCCCAAAGACATCACGCATATGGTTGATCTCGGCCAGGCTGTAGCCTTCCCGCCGCCTCGAGGCGCTAAGCCTGGGGGCGGGGAGGCGGCCATCGGCCTCGGCCTGGCGGATCGCTTCAGAGGTCCGGCCCACCATCTCGGCGGCCTTGGTGATCGTGAACCGCAGATCGACGATCTTCTCTTCACCGGGCGCGAACACTGTGGCCCGCAGCCGGGTGATGACGTCATGGGCCCGGTCGCTGAGCGCGGTCATGGCGTCGAGGAGGACGGGTCCCGAGGCCGCACTTTCCGCGAGTGCAAGTTTCGCCATGGCCTCCTCCTTTGCAAATATCCAACGAGATAGCTGGAATTTGCCAAGTTTTCGGTCAGATACAATGAAGAATGAGTTAACAGCGCGCCGAGCTTGAACCCTCATGGTTCAAAGCGACGGCAAGCCAGCCTGTCCGCCGCGCCCCGTTAGAGAATTTCTTAGGGACAAAGTTAGACAGAGTTAGAGGCCGCGAAATGCTCAGGAAACCCATACGATACAGGGGTTTCTGAAAAGCCTCGGTCACCAATACCCCGAGCCGAAGGTCACTGATACCCCGTGTCTCGGGTCACCGTTCCCCCGTGGAATAGGTCACCGATCCCCCGAGGGTGGGACCTTGCGCTTCTCAAACATGCCATCGACGGCGAGCGCGCGGGCATCCTCGCGGGCTCGGCGCTCCGAATCAGCGGCCAGGCGCGCCAGATCCGCCTTAAGCGCGGCGCGCTCGACGGCGTCACGGCGGATGAAGTGGACGGCCGGCGAGTTGTCCGCGGCGTTGACGAAACTGACGTCGTATTCGGGCAGGTCGTTGGCGGCGACGATCCGCTTGAGCAGGTAGTTGAACTGCTTCAGCGGGCTCTCACTGCCGGTCTTTTCGTGCAGCACGCTAACCCGGCACGTCCAGCCCGACGCCTGATCGCCGGCGTGCTTGCGGGCGATCCGATAGATGGCCCGCTCGACACCGCCGGAGAGCGCGAAATAGTCAGCGTGGAGGGTCAGCAGCGACCGATCCTTGATGACCCCCTCATAGACCCAGTTGGACAAGGTGAGGGTCAGGCCCTTCGGGGCGCCGGTGACAGCGTCCGACTCCAGCATCCATTCGTCGAGCCAGCCAAACTGCGCTTTGGTGTTGCGCTTGGTCCCACGGATCGAGGTCTGGATGGTCGTCGCCTCCAGCCGCTGAAGGGCGGCCTGGAGTTCCCGATAGCCCTTGCCGCCCGTGTCGCGCTTGATCGCCTTGAGCAGATCATAGGTCGTGGTGTGCAGGGTCCGGGGCAGGTCGTTCTCGCCGGCCTCCCGCATCTGATTGATGCGTGAGGTCGCCCAGATCAGGATGTCGGCGTCCCAGATGGTGGCGATGCCGAAAGCGGGATTGGCGCTGACGTGGACCCAGACCTCGCCGTCGGGGCTGGTGTATTCGATCGGCTTCAGGCGCTTGCGCTTGGACAGCGAAAAGAACGGCCGCTCCATGACCTCGCGCTGATCCTTCAACGGCAGGCTGTTCATCCGAGGGACGAACAGATCGAACTCCTGCTGTCGAATCGCGCGCTTAGACATCACCAACCCCACCACGCGAGACGATCTTGGGGAAGGGCAGGGGCCTTGACCCCAGAAGTTGCCAATTGGCAACTTCTTCGAAAACGCCCGCCACGGGCCTCGCCCGACCAGCGCCTTCAGGCGCCCTGCCGACGTGGTTCTGTGGGCCTGAGAGGACGACGGTAGTCATACGTCCCCCATCTCGCGCGGCACGGTGATGTTGTAGGTGCTGTCGAGGCGCCCGCCGGGCGCAAGGACGCGCTTGCCGCTGCCAAGGTCGATGGCGCCGCGTTCCAGGCGGCTCGCCCAGGCATGGCCGTGGCGATCGGCGAACCACAGCGCGAGGCGCTTGACCTTAACGCTGCGACAGTCGGCCAGAAGCGCATAGAGGCGCCGTGGGCTGAGCGAGGACAGGCCCTGCATCAGGACGTCGGCCTCGTGGAAGGAGGCGACCTGCGGGACGAGGTCCAAAACCTCCAGCAGGGCTCGCTCTGGCGTCGAGATGATGAGCTGGGTCTCCAGCCCCCCCGCCGAAGGGTGGGTGAAGTGTCGCTCGAACCCGCCGGCTTGCGGATCGTCGGCAAGAAGCGGGTCGGCCGTGAACAAGGTAGGCCGGTGATAGACCAGCCGGGGCCCCAGGAGCCTGCGGGCCCAGACCGGCGGCGGCGCGCGGCCGCAGAGGTGGAACGGGGTCGGCCCGTCAGGAGCGCCATAGTGGCCGAGCCCCAGCAACTCCAAAGCCGTCCGGCCACAGATCGCGAGGAGGGGAGGGCGCAGCCGCTGGAGCGACAAGACGACCGCTATGGCCGAGAGGGCCTGGTCGGATGTGTCGCCCGCGCGCTGATAGGCCCCTCGGACGGGCGCCTGAAGCCAGCCGTTTTTGACATACTTGGCCACCAGGCTTCGTGAGTAGCCATGGCGCTGCAGCCAGCGGGCGTCCGCCAGGAGGCCATCGGGCAAAAGGCGCTGAAGTTGGTTTAGTTTTCCGTCCATTCGCCAACCCACAGTGCGCGCTTTAACGACATTGTAAACCCACCGAGTTTGACAAGCGTCGAATTCGCCAACTCAAGGTGAGCGACTTACGCCGATTCCGAACCAGAGCCGAAGCCCGCCCGGCGAACCGGACGGGCTGTTGGCTTTAGGCTGCCTCGGAGACAGCGGCTTCCTGGCGATCGAGGGACTTCAGCTCATGCCGCGGCGTGGCGACCACGACCTTGGAGAAGAAGCGTTCCTGGCCGTCCTTGTCGGTGTAGCGGTCGTGCCGCGTCTCACCCTCAACGAAGACCTTGGAGCCCTTCGGCAGGCCACGGCTTTCGAGCCAACCGACCGTGCCCTGGTTCCAGATCTCGACCTGGTGCCACGTCGTGTAGTCCTTCCGCGTGCCTTCCTTCTTCGTGTAGCGGCTGGTGGCAACCCGCAGCGTTGCGACCTTCTTGCCGCCCGCCGTGGTGCGGATTTCCGCTTCGGCGCCGGTAAAACCGATGAGTTGGACCTTGTTCAGCATCGTCTTTCTCCATCTGCCGCCAAGAAAAGCCCCGGCGGCTCGCGGTCCCTGCCGCGATCACGCGACCTGCAAGGGCGGGGAAACGGTCCAGGACAAAGCCCGGGCGGGTTGGAAACCGGTCTGCACGAAGCGACAGCGAAGGAAGGCCGGAGGGTCCGCACCCGCCCGCCTCGCGCCAGCGGGGTCGGCTTTGACCTGGATCGCCCCGCCCTAGGTTGGCGAGATTGATCGCGCGGACCGCAGCCGGCCCGGGCTCCTCCAAGGCGCTGGAGACCGAGCTGAACCCACCACAATCAAGGACACCGGCCCAAACCCGCCATCGGCAAAGGCAAGAGCAGGACCGCGCGTCACACGGTCCACCTGAAGCTGGAAGGGGAGGGGCGTAACCGCCAGGGGACCAGGGCCATGACCGACCAGAGAAACAAGTCGGATTTGGCGACAAGACGACAGCCTGCCGCAGGATCCGCCGACGCGGAAGGGGATCTGCAGCGACACCATCGCACCGAACAACGGCTGGATGCGCTCGCCGACGAGGGTCAACATCGATCATGCGGTGATTGATCGACGAACCCCTTCCCACCAGCCTCGCCCCGCCCGTCGGGCGCTGGGCGTCGCGGGCTCGGAATCGGCATCAGTTTTCCATGAAAACTGACCGCGCTGAGCACCGACTGGCGCGCTCTGCGGAACGAATCACCAACCCCAAGCCTGAGTAGCCGCCGGCCCACCTGGCACTAGGGCTTGGACTTCGTTCGGCGCCTGTTCCGCCGGGCGTGCCTGAGCAAGGGTCGACACCCGCCGCCTCGCGGCGGAAGGGGAGGGGAGGGGCGCCCGCCGAAGCGGGCGTTTAGTTGGGCTAGTGACGCGTGCTCTCCGTCCGCGCGTGGATCATCTGGTGGAAGTGGGCGATAGCGGCCGTGTCGAGCTCGAAGGGGATCGCGCTGATCTCCTCCTGACGGTCCAGCTCCTCGGCGATGGCCAGAAGGTCCCAGCATTCGGCGACCACATACCAGCTGCCGGTGTCGTAGAAGTCGTGGGCGTGTTGATAAACCGCTTGAGCCATCCCCATGCTGACCATCTTTCGTCTCCCTCTTGCGCTGCCGGATCTGCGGGCTCGTTCCCGCGATCTCGCGACCGCCCAGGGCAGGTGAAAGGGAGGGGCCAAAGGTCGAATCCCCGTGGAAACCGGCCTGCAGCGCAGCGAAGGTCGGAGGATCCGCAGGGGTTCGCCTCGCTCAGGCGAGGTCGCCTTTGACCCTGACCGTCCCGTCCTAGGTTCGTGAGTTTGATCGCGGACGAGCTCGCCCCGCAGCGCCCAACCCGGGAGACGACTGACGGCTTGGTGCTGGCGCCAACATGCGGATCACCACAGCCAGACCCCTGACAACCTCAGCGCCTTGGGCGCCCCCTTGCGGAACCCATGCGCCGCTGCCTTTCGACGGGATTTAGGTGGAGGTCGATCTCGCTGATATGCGGGTATGAGGCGGTCAAGCACTGGCCCGAAAACACAGAATGGACCTTCACCGATGAGCGACATGCGCAAGGATGCCGCCCGTCCAGACGCCGCGCGGGTAGCCGCGACGGAGCTTTGGTGTGGCCTCTCGGCTGATCAGCTCGGCACTGCAACACCCGACCTGATCGTCTTTCCCGAACGTGTCAGCCAGCACGAAATCGACCAGGCAGTCGCCCGTTGTCCAGACGCCATCATCGCCGGCGCGATCTCCACGAAGGGTTTCATGCGAGGGGTGATCTGGCATCAAGGCCGCAACCAGATCGACTATCTCAAGGTCGGCAATGATGGACGCCCCGGCTCCTCGCCGTCACCGAGGCGAGAACAGCCGACCATCTACGAAAGCCATGACCTGGCGGTTGGACTCCTGATTTGCATGGACTTCGATATTCCGGCCGTTCGAGACGGGGTCATCGAGCAACTCCATCGCTCGGCGGCGCCGTTCAAAGTGCTGTGCGTGCCAGCAGATATGTACAGCGCTTGGTTTTCCACAGAGCCCATCACCCCGCCAAGGTTGGACGGAATCCATGTGGCGGTGAGCAATGGACTGGTTCATGGCGACAACCGGCTTCGGAGCTTCATCACCGATCGCAAGCGGATGAAGGATGCGAACGCGAAGCAGGTCGACAGAGAGCCAATCAGATTGTGGCTCGGTGATAACCGAGGCGCCCGATAATCCCTGACCGACGATCTGCGGCGGCCATGGGCCGCCGCAGACAGGCGCCTATGCCCGCGTTCGGATGACGACGTGGCGCACGCCCTTGTCGCCGGCCTTTTGTCCGAGATTGAGAGCCGGCCCGAAGGGTTGCAGACCCGCGCCGCGCTCGGCGTTGAGCGTATTGGCCAGAGTCAGGACGCAGACCGGATCGAGTTCGAGCATCTCGTCGTTGGCCCGGAACGGGGCGGCCCGTCCGTGACGGTCAAAATCGGCCTTGGCCAGGACTAGGGTCACGTTCTTGGACTTCGCCCACTTGATCGCCAGCTTCTCGGCGCCCTTGGCGCCGGTCGTGGCCAGGGCCATTTCCGGCCACTGCTCGCGAGCCCAGTTGAGAGCATCGAAGATGCGGCCAGCGTCCTCTGCGGTGTCTGCGAGCGGCGATCCACGGAAGGCGATGATGGTCGCCCCGGGGTCGGCGGCGGAGTGCTTTCGGGCCTTGGCTGAGCGGATGATATCCCGGGCCTCGATCTGTGCCGCAGTTGTCCGCGATGCTCGGACGTTGCCCTTCCAGGGGCTCCAGACCTCACCGGTCGCCGTCGTATAACTGGCCGCTGCGGCGTCTCGGACGAATTCGAGGGCCATGGTGGCGACATCTGCAGCGCGGGCCTTGCGGGTAGCGGTCTGGAGTTCGGTGTCAGCGATCTCCGAGCCGTCGAAGTCCCGGGTCAGTCGGTTGAGGTCATCCCTGGTGCGGTCGGCTTCGCGTTCGATCCGTTGCGCCGCCGAATGGAAGGCCCCGATCAGGCTCTCCGAAGCGATTGCCTGGAAATCCTCCAGGGCCGTGTCGATGAAGACATCGAGCACCTCGTTCATCAGGGCGTGGCCGAGTTGGATAAGCGCCTCTTCGTGAGGATGAGGGCGGGGGTCGTCGAGGGTCAGGGCCTGGGCCTCGAAGTGGGTCATCGGGCCGGTCAGTGGAGCGTGTGGAGAAAACTGCATTGCGAGACATCCTTTCGGAGTGGGGTGTGGAGCCTGTCGGCTCGACGACCGTCTCGCGCCGACGGCCCGAGGCCCCCCACAAGGGCTTTGAGCGCAGCGTCCCTTGTGGGGGGCCTCGGACGGTGGCGAGGTCTCAAGAGCCAAAGGGCTTCAGACCGCCACGCAGCTGTGTCTCGTGTGGATTTCGCGCACGTCGGGCAGGCCAAGGTGTCCACGAAGGGCCAGAAAAGGCCTGCGTCGAAAGACCCCGGACCTCCAGGTGCTGACGCGCCGCCAACACCGGCCCCTATGGGGCGGTGTGCGTGGCCGCATTGATGCGGCCCTCAAGCTCCAGGCAATGGGCCATCAGCTGATCGAAGGGTTCGGCGTCATCGAACAGCAGGCCGTCAGCGACCATGGCCTCATAGTCTGCCCCGAGGACGGCGCGGGCTTCGCCGTCCGGCGCCAGATGGATCGCGCCATGCACGGCCGCCTGATAGTCGATGACCATCTTGCCCGCGTCCTTTTCGACGAAGAACATGGCCTTGTGATCGGCGACCGCCTGGGCCAGCGCCTGGTCGGCGATGGCAGCTTCGGCAAACCCGCATCATCGAGCCGCGCCAGGTCATGCCAATGCCGAGCGAAACGGTCACCGCGCAGCCGGCCCTGGGCGCAGAAGACGTGGATGGCCGTCGCCTTCTCCCAGAAGGTGCGCTCAGCCCGCATCACCATTGGACTTGCGGTTGGAAAGACCACGCCTTCGACGAGTCCGGCGGCGTCGCAGACGACGTCGTGCAGCGCGCTGGGTTCGCCCGTGGACCGGGCGCCAAACTCCAGCATGACTGCCGGCGCGACATAGCCCGAGCCGGTAGCCAGAGGTTCGTATTCGACAAAGACCTTCTCGCCTTCGAGCCGCAACCGCGCGGGCGCCCCGTCGACCACAAATCTGGCCTGGAGGGTTGGCAGGACGTGATCCTGCACCCATTGCGGGAGCCGCTGGCCGACCGCCTTGGTCCAGCGCCGCTCTTCGCCGCGTGACGCCGGCAGGGCGTCGCCGGTCTCTCCCACCAGGTCCGGCGCGAGCGCGCGGATGTCATAGGTAAGATCGACGTCTTCGGAGAACCGCCGGATCACGCCGTAGGCCTTCGACAGCGATGTTCCACCTTTGAAGACCAGATGCTCGCCAAGCGGCGACGAGAACAGGGCGTCGAGCGCCCAGACGACCCAGATGTCTTTCTCTAACAGGTGCGCCGGCCGCCCGGACGCGGACGCGGCGACCGCCAAGGCTTCACGCCGCTCGTCGGCCGAAAGTGCAAGGAAGGCCTCAGACATGGGCGAACGACTGGCTCACCTGCTGCGCGAGCCAGGTCGGAAGCAGAGGCGCGGCCTTGGCTAGCGCCTGAAAATCCGAGGCGGGGAGGGTGCGCCGCAGGGTAAGCATTGCAGCCTCGGCCTTCGAGGGGCCAAGCCACGCCAGGGCGCGCAGGATCTCACCTCCGGGCCGCCCGGCCAGCACGAGTTGCCAGGCCGGAGCGTGCCGCATTTCGACCGATTGGCGGCCGAGCCGCAGCTTCCGGTTCGGACCCGAGGTCAGATAGACGCTGCGCACGGGCACTTGCGAGGTCAGGCCCAGGGCATTGGCCGCCGTGGCGCCGTGCGACGCGACAGTTTCGCCGCGCAGCTCGGCCAGGCCCGCCACGACCTTTTCCGTGGTGGGCGCGCGAGCCCCAAAGCGGCTCTCGACGGGCCGGACATAGAGGCCACGCCCGGCGCGCAGCAGTTTGCCCCGCCGGGCGAGCCGCGACAGCGCCTGGTCGACAGCCGCGCGCTGGCCCAGGTGCAACAAGCCCTTGGCGGTCAGCAACGCGCCCTCCGGCACGGTGCGGCTGTGTTCGAGAATCTCTTCCGTCAATCGTTGCATGGGTCACCTTATTGTCAGAAAACATAGGATCGCTTCTGACAGTTAGCAACCCGCGAGTTAGGGAATGGTTTTCACGGCTGACCGAACTCACGCCGCCAGGGATGTGGCGACCGCATCCACGCGGCTGAAGGCTTCCAAGTGGTCGACCGCCCGCTGCGCGTGGCCTGAAGCCTCCAGCAACGCCGCCGGCCGCTCCTTCAAGATCGACGCCCAGTGGGCCAGATAGGCCGCATGGCCATCCAAAAGCTGAGGGCGCAGGCCGATCCGCAAGCCCAACGCCGCCGCCCCGATCTCGGCCACCAGCTCCTCGAAAGCGTAGGCCTCGTCGCCGAACCTTGCCCCGAACTCCCGGTTCAGCCGATGCGGCGCTCCACTCCAATGGACGGCCTCATGGGCGAAGGTCGCCTGGTAGTCGTCGACCGTGTCGAACGCCTCGGGCGCCGGCAGACAGATGACGTCGCGGGCGCGGTTGTAGCAGGCCACGCCGCCGCCGAGTTCGATCTTGGCAGGAATGGCGTCCAGCAACGCGCTGCGCGCCGCGGCCCGAACGGCGGGATCGATCTTCGGAGCCCGAAGGTAGGGCTCCGGGCAATCGTTCAGCTGCTCTGCGTTGAAAACCGCGTAGGCCTTCAGGTAGTGCAGCACCCTCGGATCGTCCTCGGACGCCGCGGCCTCACCGCCGTCGAGAACGCGGGTCTTGTAGAGGATCGCCGGCGCGCTCTTAGCCCCCTTCTTGACCGGCGCCCCGATGCTCAGCGCCTGACGGAAGGTCAACCAGTAGGGCGAGGCGTAGCCGCCCACGGCGCCGGCGAACGACAGCAGCCAGGCATTGCTGCCGGTGAAGGGCTGGCCGTCGGAGCGCAGCGGCAGCCTGGGATCGGTGCAGCCGACCCACGCCTGCCTCCAGGGCGGAACACCGCGTTCGATACGCGCGATGAGATCGGCCATCATCGGCTCAAGGGGATTGGTCATGGCATCCTCAGGGGTTTTTGCGCCGGGGCTTTTCCCGGATCGCTCAACACTTTCGGTCCCTACCTTTGTCCTTTCCGGCTCAGCCGGCCGACCCGGTGCGGCGGGCTCAGTTGCGACGGAATGGCTAGATCAGTCCTAAAGCCTTGAAACTGGCGACGTCTGTTCGCCCGACGACCATGTGGTCATGCACCGCGATGCCCAGGGTCCTCGCGCCTTCGACGACCTTCCTCGTCATCTCGACGTCCGCAATCGACGGCGTCTTCGACGCAGTGTCCGGGAGGAATCTGGTTGGCAACTTACGATTGGGAGCCCGCAAAAAGTGGCCGTCCCGTGGGCCAGTCGGATCGTTGTTCACACCAGACCGGAAACACCGCCTTGACCTTGATCTAGCGCAAAGCGGGCGAAGCAAAGCTGCGGCAATGAGATCGTGGGGCGCAGTCCGCACCTAGCGATCAAGCTCGAGGCGGCAGCCAAGCCATGATGATCGCCGCGAGCGTCTCGGCATTCAAACGCCAAAACGTGTAGATGTCGGCTCATCGCTAGAAGCGCCGGAAGCGTAAATGACCGCACGGCAACGTGTGGTATAAACCATATATAGGCGGGCCACATGTCAGATTATTCGCGCGAGTTCAGCGTCAAGCGGTTGTGGATTATTTTCGCAATCACAATGATCGTGATGTTCGGCGCGCTGATTTATTTCGGACAGCAAATATATCAGACCAAGCCGCCGATCCCCGTGGCGGTGACGACCCAAGCAGGTCAGGTCCTCTACACGAGCGCGGATATCGAGCACGGCCAGAACGTGTGGCAGTCGATGGGGGGCATGGAGCAGGGCTCGATCTGGGGCCATGGCAGCTATGTCGCTCCTGACTGGAGCGCGGACTGGCTGCATCGCGAAGCAGTCGCTCTTCTGGACATCCTCGCCCGCGATGAAGGTCGAGGCGCCTATGCGACCCTGGCGGCGCCGGAACAAGCGCGCCTCCAGGCCATGCTGCGTCAGGAGATGCGCACCAACACCTACAATCCCGCGACAGGTGTCATCACCGTGAGCGCGCCGCGCGCGGAGGCCATGGCCTTGGTCGCCACGCACTTCTCAGATCTCCTGCAGGGCGGCTCTCCGCAGGGAAGGTCGCTGAGAGTGCAATACGCCCTGCCAGTGCACGGGACGATCTCGGCGACGGAGGCGCGCGACGTCGATGCCTTCTATTTCTGGACCGCGTGGTCGGCGACGACCAACCGGCCCGGCGAGACCTTCACCTACACCAGCAATTGGCCGCACGAGCCGCTGGTGGGCAATACGCCGACCGGCGGCGTCTTCATGTGGACGTTCATCTCGATCTTCGTGCTGCTGGCAAGCATCGGTGCGCTGGTCTGGTACTACGCCCGCGAGTTCGACGTCTGGCGTCAAAATGGCATCCCCGAGGGCGGGTTCTCGACGGCCGACTTCATGGTCGGGGCGGTGATCACGCCCTCCATGCGCGCGACCCTCAAATACTTCATCGTGGTGGTCGCTCTGTTCGTCGCCCAGATCGGGCTCGGCATCGTCACCGCCCACTATGCCGTGGAAGGCCAAGGCTTCTATGGCCTGCCTCTGGCGGATTATTTCCCCTACGCCGTCACCCGCACCTGGCACACCCAGCTGGCGGTGCTGTGGATCGCCACAGCCTGGCTGGCCACCGGCCTCTATGTCGCGCCGCTGCTCGGGGGTCGTGATCCGAAGTGGCAGGTGTTCGGGGTCAATTTTCTCTGGGTCAGCCTGCTGATCATCGTCGTGGGCTCGTTTGCCGGCGAATGGCTGGCGATCAACCGCTTCATCCCTGACCTGAATCTCAATTTCTGGTTCGGCGATCAGGGCTACGAATATCTCGACCTCGGCCGCTTCTGGCAGGTCTACTTGTTCGTCGGCCTGCTGCTCTGGGTCGTCCTGGTGCTGCGCGCCATGTGGCCTGCGATGAAGGCCAAGGAGACCAAGTCGCTGCTCTACCTGGTGGTGCTGTCGACGGTCTCGATTGGATTGCTGTTCGGTGCGGGGCTCGCCTATGGCCAGCACACGCACATCTCGATCATGGAGTACTGGCGCTGGTGGGTCGTCCACCTGTGGGTCGAGGGCGTATTCGAGGTCTTTGCCACCGCGATCGTCGCGGCGCTGTTCGTACGCATGGGTCTGCTGCGGGTGTCCGTGGCCACGACCTCAGTGTTGTTCGCGACCCTGATCTTTCTAGGCGGCGGGGTGTTGGGCACGTTCCACCACCTCTACTTCAGCGGCACGCCGACCGGCGTCATCGCGCTGGGCAGCGTGTTCTCTGCGCTTGAGGTTGTGCCCCTCGTCGTCGTGGGATTTGAGGCCTACAGCCGCGCGCAGCATTCGGCGGTTTCGGACTGGCAGAAGGCCTACCACTGGCCGTTCATGTTCTTCGCGGCGGTACTCGTCTGGAACCTGATCGGGGCCGGCCTTTTCGGGTTCATGATCAACCCGCCCCTGGCGCTCTATTACATGCAGGGGATGAACATGACGGCCACCCACGCCCACGCCGCGCTGTTCGGCGTCTATGGGATGCTCGGGCTGGGGCTGGTGCTGTTCTGCCTGCGCGGCCTGACCGACCCGACGCGCTGGAACAACCGGTTGCTCGCCATCAGCTTCTGGTCGCTGAACATCGGGCTGGGCATGATGGTGTTCCTGTCGCTGGCGCCCCAGGGCCTGTTGCAGACCTATGCCAGCTTCACCGAGAGCTACGCCTACGCGCGCAGCGCCGAGTTCATCCACAGCCCGGCCATGCAGTTCCTGGTCTGGGTGAGGGTGCCGGGCGATCTGGTGTTCAGCGTCGGCGTGTTCGCGTTCGCGGCCTTCCTGGTCCAAGCCCTGTGGTCATCGCGCGCGACCGCTGCGCCGAAGCTCGCGCCCGGCAAGTAGGCCTGCGGGGGGCGGCCGTTCACGTCTTGTCTGTCGCCGAAGGCACCTCCTGCCCAGATCAAGAGGTGAGCGGCTTGGCCGTCGTGAGCATGCGGCCGTAAACGATGGCGAAGCCCGCAAACGCGCATGTCCAGGCCAGGCCCGACGCAGAGAGCAGCCAGGCGTGGGCCGCGCCGGTGAACGGCGCGGCGACGCGTAGCAGCGCAGCGAGATTAATCGCCAAGTAGATCATGGTCGTCGCGCCACCTGCTGTGAGCGGACGGCCAGTATGGCCGCGCGTTGCCCGGGTCATAACGGCCAGCGTCATGACGCCGACCGCGCCCACCGTCACAGCGTGGATCCCGGCGGTGAGCGGCACGAGCGCCGGATCAAGGACTGCCGCGCCCAGCAGGAGAAGGCCTGTCGCGAGCCAGCCGTAGCCCAGATGCAGGATCCAGACGAGGGGCTCGCGCGCCGCAGCCCAGCCGCGCCAGCGCGCCAGCCGGAAGAGATTGGCCGCACCCGCGCCCAACAAGGCAGCGCCCGTGAGCAGGACATCGGGAAAGGCGACCCAGGCTGCTGCTGCGAGGCCGGTCAGGATCACCACCCCGGTGTCAAAGATCGACGCGGCGGCGGGCTCCCGGAGGATCTTGCGGGCATGCAACCAGTTGCGCGTGAAGCTAGGCGTGAGGCGCCCGCCGATCAGGGTGATCAACACGCAGGCCGAGCCTAGGGCGAGCCGCACACCGAAGTCGTTAAGGCCGTTCGTCTGCCGCAAGTGGAACGCCACATTTGCCAAGGCAAAGAGACTGACCAGGACGCAGACTGGAAGGTTGCGCCAGTTCCGGCCGGCCAGCACCTCGCGCCAGACGATGGCGGCAAAGGCGACCAGGAAGGCGCTGTCGATGACGGAAGCGAGGGGACCGAGGACTGGCGCGTAGAGCATGGAGGCGCGCCCCGCCACCCATAGTGCGACTAGGCCGCCCAGCGGCGCGCCGATGACCGGCATGCGGCCCGTCCAGTTGGGGATAGCCGTCGTCAGGAACCCAGCCATGACGGCGGCCAGGAACCCGAAGATCATTTCATGGACATGCCAGTCGCGGGTGAAGGCTTCCGGGCCACCGTGCAAGAAGCTGGAGAGCCACATGGGAACGACCAGGGCGCTCCATAGTGCGCCCAACAGGAAGAAGGGGCGGAAGCCGAAGCTGAAAAGGGCTGGGCCGGCGTAAGGGCGACGGGTGGCGGCGGTGGACATGGCGACGCCATGAGCCCGATCTTGGCCAAGCGCCTTGATGCTCATCAATCCGTGTCGGCGGGGCCGGCCAAGAAGGCGCGCGGAACCAAGGCGAGGGGAGGCTATTGTGGAGCTATGAAGTCCCATCGCCCGCTCGCCGCTCTGGCCCTGATCTCCCTCGCCGCCATGAGCCTGGCCGCCTGCGCCTCGATAACGGCTGGTCCCGTGGGGAACCCCGCCGTGCCGCAACCCGCCAAACCCGTCGATCTGAAGCGCTACGCCGGCCTTTGGTATGAAATGGCGCGCTACGAAAACCGGTTCGAACGCAACTGCGACGCCGTAACCGCGGCCTATCGCGCTCTGCCAAACGGCATGATCGAGGTCCTAAACAGTTGCCACAAAGGGTTTGTCGGCGGACCGCTGAAGGTCGCCAAGGGCCGCGCCAAGCTGGTGGCGGGATCGCAAGACGCCAAGCTCAAGGTCTCGTTCTTCGGACCTTTCTTCGGCGACTACTGGGTGCTCGATCACGCCGACGACTATAGCTGGTCGATCGTCGGCGAGCCTTCCGGCCGCTATCTGTGGATCCTGACCCGGGCCGCCAAGCCCGACGCCGCAACGCGAGATATTCTTCTGAGCCGGGTGAAGACGCTCGGCTACGACGTGCGCCTTATCCGCCTGACCGCGCACTAGGAATCGCCCTACGGGCGATGGCTGCTCCGGCGAAAACAACGAATTCAATCGTCAGCGGTAAGGTTGGTCGAGCGCAATCAAGATAGTGGCTGTCGTCACTCGCGACCAGTTCGTAACTCCAGCTATTGAGCCTGGCGACATGCCCACATGATCGACGCGGGCCCGCGGCTGTCACAAAAGTCCCAACGCCTTGAAGCTGGCGACGTCTGTTCGCCCGACAATCATGTGGTCATGCACTGCGATGCCCAGGGTCCGGGCAGCGTCGACGACCTTTCTCGTCATCTCGACGTCCGCCGCCGACGGCGTCTGGTCGCCGGATGGATGATTGTGCACCAGGATCAAGGCGCTGGCCGACAGCTCCAGCGCCCGGCGTATGACCTCCCGCGGATAAACGGGGGCATGATCGACGGTGCCGTGATTCATGATCTCGTCCGTGATTAGCTGGTTCCGTTTGTCGAGGAAGAGCACCCGGAACGCCTCGCGTTCGTAGTGAGCCATAGTTAGTTTCAGGTAGCTTATAAGGACTGACCACGAGGACATGACCGAGCGTCCCAGCAGCTCCGACGCGGCGAGGCGGCGAGGCGGCGAGTGGCGTCGTAGATCAGCTGCAGGTCGAGAGCGACGCCGGCGTCGACGATCTTGCACAGAGCGGCGAAGTCGGCGGCCAGGACCCTTCGCAGACAGCCAAAACGGCCCAGCAGCGCCGCGGCGTTGGCCGCAGCGCCGCAAGGCATGGACCGCGAGAGCAGGAGTTCGAGCGTCTCAGCATCGTTGAGAGCAGCAAGACCGCCGGCTTCGGCTCTTGCCCGAAGCGATGCGGTCGAAGTGACGGCGCGCGAGGGGCCGGCACAGCGCGCGGCCACCTCGCCAACGCCTGGAAGGTCGCCGAAGAGATCGGGTGCCTGACGATGAGGGGAGAGCTTGGACATGGAAGCCTTGGGTCGTCGGCGCCGGACCTTTTCCCGGGTCGCTCAACCCCCTCGGTCCCTGCCTTTGTCCTTTCCCGGCGCAGCCGGTTAGCCGGCGTGCCGACGCCAGGCGCAGGAGGGCCGCGACTCCCAAAGCCCACGGCCCCCAAAGTCACTCAGGCGGCGGCCGGGAGCAGCGTCTGCGGCGGCCACTTCGCCAGCAGCGCCGACAGCACCTGCGGCTTCTCAACCGGCACGAAGACGCGCGGCGTGTAGTTGATGATCTCGACGAAACAGCCGAGCAACGTGAAGGCCGAGCGGTCTGCGGCGGCCCCCACCACCTCGATCCGGTGACGATCCATCACCTTGGCGCGTCTTAGCCAAAACCCGCCGGTCAGCATGATCGAGGTGTTTTCAGTCAGGACGAGGTGGGCGGCATTCGAGCCTTCGCCGACCACGCTGGCCACATCACTCAGGCCCAGCGCGATCTTCAGGCCCGGAACCTGGCCGGCGTCGAGCACCCGGCCGAGCCAACGGCGACCGTCCGGCGCCTTGAGGCGCCGGACCGAGGCTTGCTTGGCGGGCAGGCTCTCCCACACCGGCAGGAGGAGGCCGGTCACCAGCACCAGCTCGCGCGTGATCCAGGGATCGGCCGCGGCGATCTCCGCGTCCCAGGCAGCCTGCCAGATCGGTTCAGGCACGATCTCCCAGGCCGATTCCTCATAGATCTTGAGGGGCGAGACGCCGCGCTTCTCCGGCCGGATGATCCGCACCGCGGGCACCAGGCGGTCGTCATCGTCGGTCGTGGTCAGGCCCTTCACCACCAGGCCGGCCCGGCCCGAACGGGCATTGACCACATACTCCAGAGCCTCGGGGTTCAACCCGTGCAGCGCCTCTCCGGCGCTGGTTAGCACCCGCCGCGTGCGAACCTCGAAGGTCATGATCTTGGTCTGCGCGCCGGTCAGGGTGTCGGTGCGGATCACCTCCTCCGACTTGATCGCGAGGTCGTCGGCAACGATGTCCTCCATCCCCCGGTCGAGGGCACCGGAGGCCGATGCCCGTTCGAGGATGCTCGCCAGGATCTCGTCGAAGGCGGTGAAGAGACCGTTCTGGTCCTCGATCCGCAGCGCCAGCAGGCGATTGAGGAAGGTGTTCATCGCCGGCATGTCGTCGGATTTCTTGAGATTGCCATCGGTATCCAGCAGCTTCAGCCCGGTCCTGGTCTCAAACGTCTCGCGGCTCATGGCCTCGACCGACCCGAAGTGCAGGGCCACGAAGAAGGCCTGCAGAGCGCGATGCGCCCACGGGCTTTCCAGGTTGTCCGCCGGCCGAAACAGCCCGTTGCCCGCCGAACGACGCTCCCCACGGGTCAGGGCGCCCAAACTGTCGAGCCGCCGAGCGATGGTGCTGAGGAACCGCTTCTCCCCATGGATGTCGGTCGTTACCGGCCGGAACAGCGGCGCATGGGCCTGGTTGGTCCGGTGCGAGCGACCAAGGCCCTGGATGGCGCCGTCCGCGCGCCAGCCGGGTTCGACCAGATAGTGGGCCCGTCGCTGCTGGTTCGCCGTACCCAGGTCGGCGTGGTAGCTGCGCCCGGTGCCGCCGGCGTCGGAGAACACCAACACCCGCTTCTTGCCGGACATGAAGGCGTCGGTCTCGGCCTTGGCCGCCGAGGCGCCGCGACGCTCGACGACACGCCGGCCGCCGCGCAACACGACCCGGCGCGCCCGGCCGGTGATCTCGGCCACTGCGTCGGTTCCCAGCGTGTCGAGGACCGCGTCCAGCACCCCGCAAACGGCCGGAAGGCACGCGAGGTGGGTGACGAGTTCTTCGCGCAGCCGCAGCGCCTCCTGGCTGGCGACCGGCACGCCATCAACCATGACCGGGATCATGGTGACATTGCCCTCCTCGTCCTCGATCGCCTGCATGGCGGTGACCGGAAAGGCCCCCATCAGATAGTCGAGAACCTGGTCCTTCGGCGTCATGTCGATGGTCAGGTTGTTCCACTCCTCCGGCGGAATCTCGGCCAGCCGGCGTTCCATCACCGCCTCGTTGGTCGAGACGATCTGCACCACGGAAGAGCGGCCCTGCGCCAGATCGGTCCTGATCGCGGCAATCAGGGTCGGGGCTTTGAGGCCCGCGAGCAGGTGCCCGAAGAACCGCAGCTTCGCCCCCTCGAAGGCCGAGAGCACCGCCGAAGCCGCCTGACCATTGGTCGCCTTGCCGTCCTCGGTGAGGCCAACCGCCTCCAGGGCCGCCCGCAGATTCTGATGGATCAGCTGGTAGGCATCGGCCCAGGCGTTCCAGATCTCGATGTCCTGAGCGGCGAGGGGGTGGCGCAGCGCCTCGTACTCGACGCCGTCGAAGGACAGGGAGCGAGCGATGTAGAGCCCGAGCGCCTTCAGCTCACGCGCGATCAGCTCCATCACCGCCACACCGCCCTTGTCGACGGCCTCCATGAAGGCGTCGCGGGTGTTAAACGGCGCCTCCGGCCCGCCCCAGAGCCCAAGCCGCGCGGCATAGGCGAGGTTCTCCGGCGTCGTCGCGCCGGTCGCCGAGACGTAGAGGATCCGGGCGCCGGGCAGGCGGTTCTGCAACGCCAGGCCGGCCATGCCCTGCTGCGAGGCCCTCTTCGGCCCGCGCGAGCCTTTGCCGCCGCCGGCGGCGTTGGCCATCGCGTGCGCCTCGTCGAACACGATCACACCATCAAAGTCCGCGCCCAGCCAGCTGACGATCTGATCGAGCCGAGACGGGCGATCTCCCCGGGCCGGCTGACGCAGGGTCGCGTAGGTGGTGAAGAGGATGCCGCGGTCCAGGCGGATGGCGTCGGCCTGCTTCCAGGCGCTCTGCGGCGTGATGTCGGAGCCAGCGCCGCCGATGGCGTTCCAATCGCGCCGGGCGTCCTCAAGCAGGGCGTCGTTCCGCGAGAACCACACGGCCCGAACCCGGCCCTGGGCCATGTTGTCGGCGATGACCCCGGCGATCTGACGGCCCTTGCCGCAGCCGGTGCCGTCGCCAAGGAAGAAGCCGCGCCGAAACTGCACCGCGCCCTGGGTGCCCTCGGCCACCAGGTGGACCAGGTGGGCGGCCTCGCCGAGCACCCAGGCGCCCGGCAGGCTGCTCGCATGAGCCTCGCCGGCATAGATGATGGTCTCCATCTGGGCGTCGGACACCAGGCCGTGCTCGACGATCCCGGCCGGCAACACCGGGCGATAACTCGGGGCGGGCGGAGAGACCGAGGCCATCGGCCCGGATTCCACGAGCGGGGAGGGGTGCGGCCGCGCCTGGGCCAGATCGACCCGCCCGAGCGCGTAGGCCTGATAGAGGCCGACATCGTGGCCTTCGCCGGACCAGTCCTTCACCGCATAGGCGACCGGCGCCGTGGTCGACAGGAACCCCAGCCGTGACGAGGGTGTCGCCAGCGCCCGGGCCCGAGGCGTCAGGAAGGCGACGTTGGAGACGGCTCGAAACTGGCGAGGCTGAGCCGTGGGGCGAGCAGCGACCCCCGCCGCCAGACGGGCGGCGTCGGCCAGGGTCTCGCAAGCCTGAACCGGGCAGGGGGAGGGGACGCTCCCCTCGGCGCGGTCGATCACCAGAAGCCCGGTCTCGACCGAGGTTCCGTGCTTGGCATAGGCCCGTTGCGGGAACACCAGCATCGCGATGAGGCGGCCTCGGCGGCCCAGAGCCTGCATGGCGCCGGCGTCCTCGAAGAGCCGGGTCGGCACGATCGCCGAGAGCCTGCCGCCTTCGGCCAGGCAATCAAGCGCGGCGTGCAGATGGCCCTCCAGTTGCTGAAACGGCGGATTGGCGATGACGGCATGGAAGCTGCCGGAGCCCGGCAGGATGTCCTTCAACAGGACCGCGTCGTGGCGCGTGCGCGAGGCTCCGGGAAAGAGCCCGTCGAGAATCTCGGCCCGCCCCGGGGCCAGTTCGTTGAGGTCGAGCACCGCGCCGCACGCCTCGGCGACGATGGCGAGCAGGCCCGTCCCGGCCGACGGCTCAAGCACCCGGTCGCCGGGCCGGATCTGAGCGGCGGCCACGGCCAGGGCGCTAAGCTCCGGCGGCGTGGAGAACTGATCGAGCGCCACCTGCTCTTCGCTGCGCCGCGTGTGGGTCAGGGTCAGCTCGGTAACGCTGGCCAGTAGAGCGACGATCTCGGCGGGCGCGTCCTCGAGCCGGCTGATCTGCGGCGCCAGGCGGCGCAGCTGCAACACCACGGCGGCTTCCATGGCGTCGTAGGCATCGCGCCAGCACCAGGCGCCGTCGGCGTCGGAGCTCCCGAAGGACATGGTCATCACCCCCGCCACCAGCTTTCGGTCGAGCGCCCGCGAGCGGTTGAGATGGGGAACCATGGCCCGCGCGGCGGCCAGGATGTTGGCGGCCTTGTCAGAGGCGGAACCAGAAACCTGGGCCTGGGCGAAAAGCGGAAGGAAGGCGTTCATGGGAAAGCGTCCAGATCACCCGCGGCGGAGGGCTCCTCCCTCCCGTCCCGTCAGGCTCACCTGACGCCTCCCTCCCTCCATCCTTTGGGCAGGCAGATGATCGTCAGCGAGGGGTCCGGCCCAACGCTCCCGCCTGCGCGCATTCGAGCACGCTTAGGCGAATTTTCTCGTAAAGCTTCGGCGGCAGGTGGCCGTAGGCGATCTCGCCGCCTGGGTCGGGGGCAAGGTCGAAGCCCGGCCAGGCAAACTCGTTGACCTCATCGACAACCACCCAGGACCTCGCATCATCGAGGCCCAGATGCTGCTTCACGCGGGGCGGAAGTTCCACAGCCTGCGTGTCCACAGTGGGCTCGGAATGCGTGATCGGCGCGACAAGGACCAGGGTCAGACCATCAGTCGTGCGGTGATGCGACAGGACGATCGCGCAGGGCCTGGGATAGCGAGCGTTGTCGCGCCCCAGATCATGTTCTCGTTTCCAGAGGTAGTTGAAGCGAATGACGAGGCCAGCTTCTGGATCCGGAATAGCCACGCAATCCTACTCGTCCATCAGGTCATTGAGATGGTCGTGTCGAGGATCCATCCGCGCCGTGCTCAGGGCGTGAATCGTTTCGGTGCTCAGTTCGTGAGCCCAGAAGGCCCGGGTCGCCAAGCTCTTGAGGCGAATGTAATCATCGTAGTCGTGCTTGGAAATCAGGACTTCGGTGACACGGCTATGATGGGTCACCGCGACAGGCTCACGCTGGGCGGCCTGGCGGTATCGTGAAAAGCGTTTGGCGACCTCAGTCGCGGGAACTTCCAGCATAGCGGCCTCCAAGGCCCGTAAAATGCGGATTTTCCGCACTATTGCAACCATAATTTTTGCGCACGAGCGTTCCTGGCCCCACGTGCAAAGCGGCCCAGATTGCGAAAAGCCCCGCCGGCTGGCGCCGACGGGGCTCTCTGGTTCAGCGTTGACGATCAGCCGATCAGGCCGCCAGTTGTCCCTCCGAGGGCTGGGCCGTTTCCGGCGCCTCGGAAGGCTCTTCGTCCGCCGCCGGCTCCTCGACCTCGTCCTCCAGGGAAGCGTGGCTCTCCCAGGACAGGGCCGACGGCGCCCATTGCCGTTCTGCGGCGGCCTGGGCCACGAAGCAGACCAGCTCGTCCTTCTTCAGGGTCCGCGCCCGATCGTCCGAAGCATCCATCTCCTCAAGCAACGCCATCAGCTGCTTCTTGGAGTGAACCGCCAGATAGCCGGCGTCCGGCGTCCAGTGGCTGGCGATGTCGGACCCGCAAAGTTCGGCGATCTCGGCCGCCTCGGCGCGGGCGGCGTGACGGATCGAGCTGGTGCGCGCTTCGCGGACATCGAGCGAGATGGCCACCAGCTCGGCCAGCAGCGCCATCTTCTCCCCGTGCGCCAACCCCTCGATCCAGGCGATCGGCCGAAGGCCAGAGGTCTTGTAAGCCTCGCGACGCGCCTCAAGCCTGGCCCGCACCTCACCGTCAAGCGCCGGAATGGCCGGGGTTTGGCCACGGCGATAGCCGCTCGCCGAGACCGTCACCGCTGACGCCTCGGCCGAGGCCCCACCGTGCAGCGCCAGATGCTTGAACAGCTGGGCCAGCAGGGAGGTCAGCGCGACGCTGGGGTTGTCCGCCAGATCACGGATCAGGCCGCGCGTGGCGACGTCGGTGCGAGTCTCGTGGAAGACGTGACTGGCGCCTTCCACATCGACGTCGGCCTTGGGAAACTCAACGTCGGGCTGGCTGCGCCCATAGCGTCCGTCGAGACCCCCGCCTTCGCCGGTCTCCGCCTCCTCATCGGCCTCGTCCTGGGCGACTGCCGGATTGGAGAAGAAGCTGGCGACGACGCCGACCTCGGCATCCGGAGACAGGATCACCGCTCCGATCGTGCCGCCCTCGAGCGAGGCCGCGGCCAGGCGCCGCTCGGCCTGCAGCAAGGCCAACAGGCTCTCGATCTCGTCAGCGGCCAGATCTGCGCCGGCCAGGGCCTCGTGCGCCTCCCTGACAACCTGTTGGGCTTCCTTGTAGGTAGCTCGGGCGGTCTCGCTCATCCCCGCGACGTGGACGTAGGGCAGGTTGAAGAAGCCGTCGGGCGCGCGATAGCCGCGGCTCTGGCCGATGAACACGAACAGGCCTTCGGCCTGCAGCGCGGTCACCAGCGGCTCCGTGCGCTGGCGCCAGAGTTCGGTCAGCGTATCGGGGTCCAACAGGACGTCGGGAAGCTCGCCGAACAGGTCGGATTCGACCCGCCCGCCGATGGCCGCGTAGCGCTGCGGCCCCACCAGGGCGAAGCGCGGATCGTTGACATCGGTTCGGCCCCGCTCGACGCGGGCGGCAAGCTGATAGTCCTGCAAATAGCCATCGAGGGCGGTCTGGGCGATGTCGGCCTGCTCGTCGGCGTCGGTGATCCGGGCCAGCTGACGGGCCTGTTTCAAGGTGATCTTGCCCAGACGCAGGGCCTTCAACGCCTTGGCGTGCAGCCCGGCCAGGGCCGACAGACGCTTGATCTCCAGTTCGTCATAGCCGAGCGCGCCGGCGATGGCGGCTGTGTCCATCTTCGACTTGCGCAGCTTGCCGATGGCGACGATCACGTCGGCGATGTGAACGGGCGTGCGCTCAGCAGCGGTGAGGATGGTGGCCGCGGCCTGGCCTTCGCGGGTGGAGAACACCTCGCACTTCACCGGCCAGTCCGGCGCGATCCGCCCAGCGTCCAGGAGCTTGCGGAGCGCCAGCAGCCGGCGGCGGCCGTCCAGCACCATGAAGGGCCGCTCCTTCCTGGCGCCGGGTCGCACGCACAGGGGCACGACGACGTCAGCCTTGAAGATGGTTTCGGCTAGCCGATCGATCTCGTCATCGGCCGGCTCCTTGGCGCGAAGATTCTCCGGCGCGATCTCAAGGTCACAGAGGGGAACGAACTGGGTGTTGGGAACGCCAGCGGGGGTTTCAGCAGCGGGGGTCATGGGGATCATCTCCGGCGTCAGAGGCGAGGGTCATCCTGCCCCTTGGCGCACCCCCTCCAGCCCTCCCTCTCTCCTTTCAGCAGGCAGCAGGTCTGACCCTGCCGCCGGCGGGCGGGGTGCCGACCCTGGCGGCGTCACCGGCCCTTCAGCCTCCGCCTCGTTCCAGTCGCCGAAGGCGCCCGGGGGAAACTCGACCCAGGCCTTCAGGCCAGCCCGCACCAATTTGGCGCGCAAGTGCTCGGCTGAAGCCTCGCCATCCTTGCCGCGATCCGCGGCGATCAGCACAGAGCGCACGCCGGGCGGCGGGATCCAGCTTCGCAGGTTGCGGGTCGACATCAGCGACCAGGCCGGAAGCGAGAACCGCTCACTGGCCGACAGCGTGGTGAAAAACCCTTCGGCGACCAGCATCTCCGGCGCCGCCTCATCGATCCGCACCGCCGCCCCGGCGGGCACGGCGCCAACCGTCTTGCGGTTCAGGCGCAGGTCCGCCGCCCGATGGGCGTTGGGCGCGAGATAGGTCACCTCGACGGCCGTGAACGCGCCCGTTGCATCACTGACGCCCACCAGGAGGGCGGGCCGATGATGGCGGCTCTCAGCCGCATAGGCCGAGACCGGCGCATGGCCGCAATGGCGAAGCACCTGCGGTCCTGGCAGGGCGCGCGTGATCGCCCGCAGCCGGCAATGGCGTTCGGAAAGGGTGTTCGGCACGGCTTTCCCAGCCTCCCATATCCGCCGCGCGGCGTTCAATCGCTCGATCGTCGTCCCGGGGTTCGCGGCCGCCGAGACCCGGCGCGACTGGCTAAGGGTGGTGGGCGCATTGTGGGCGTCTACCAAGCCCTCGCCGCGCAGGTGATCGAGCACCGCGCGCCAGTCGCCATCCCCGAAGGTGTGGACGATGATCCGCCCCTCCTTCAGCAGCAGCGAGACGGACCGGTCGGCGGCGCTGTGGCCCGGCGCTGGAATGTTCGCCCTCTGGCCGCGATCGTAGAGATCGCCGCCCAGGGCCTGGACGATGGGTCTCAAGGACATGGCGACCTCCCGGAACTGCCTGACCAAAGTTCACCCACCCCAGGCCTGCCTCCGCCCTTTCCGTCCGCGGCCGTCGGCCGCTCGGGATCTGACCCTGGGGGGCGTTGCGGGGGCATCCCCCGCTGGTGGGGGTAGGGGCAGGCCGCAACGCCTGCGACTCAGGGGGAGGGCGCTCCCCCACCAAATCCACAGACAGACCCTGATCCTGGCCAATCACTCGCCGAACCGGACGTCGCCCCACGGCATCGCAACTCACAGGCTTGAAATTGAGGCGGTAGCCCGGGAAATGGCGGCGCAAAATCGTCACAGGCAACGATCAGGAGGGCGACAGCCATGTGCTTTTATAGCAAGATAAGCCCATCATGAGTTTGGGGCATTCCGTGATGAACACTGATCAGATCGCGGGGGACGAGGGCCGGAGCGAAGAAGCCTGGGTCATCGGCGCCAACCCTGAGCTGGCCATCCGGGCCCGCAATGTCTCGATGTACCTTGAGCGCGGCGGCTCCCTGAAAGAGGTCCGGCTGACCGAGAGCGAACACGGCGACTGGAGCGTCTGGCTGCGCCTAGCCGGTCGCACCGGAGAATACCGGCTCACCAAATTCAAGTCCGACGCCCCCAAGCTCTATCGCGACGTCAGCCTGGCGGTCGCCGCCTGCCGCGATGATTTCGGCTATTTCGGACCGATCATCCTATCGACCGACCGCCATCCGGCTGACGCGCCCGGGCAGAAGCTGGGCGCCGCCTAAGTCATGTCCTCATGAAGCTGAGGGCGTTCGTGAGGTCGCGGCTGTGAGCCGGGCCTGGGGCGAGGACCGATAAGCAGACGGCGGGAATGTACACTATGAGTGGTGGAAAAGGGACGTTCCGCTCGCCGTGTTCCAACGACTATTACGCGCCAGAGGCGGTCCGGTGGAGGCTGTCACTCGCCAACGGTTCTCCGCATCCGGTCTGGAGCCGAAACTCATAGTCAACTGCGCGCGGTCAGGGGCGTCGGCGTCAAAATCATCCCCGACCGGCGAGGCTTCTACAAGCGTTCGAGCGCCGCCTTCAGCTTCTCACCGACGATGGTGGCCTGCGCCTTGAGCGCCTGGTTGTCGATGGACTGCATCGAGGCGGCCGGATCAATTGCGGCGACTTCAATCATGCCGTCGTCCGCTTTTTGCACGATAACATTGCAGGGCAACATCAGGCCTACCTTGTCCTCCAGTAACAGGGCCTCGTGGGCCAGGGCTGGGTTGCAGGCGCCGAGGATGAGGTAGGGACGGAACTCGACACCGATCTTGGCCTTCAGCGTCTCGCGGATGTCGATCTCGCTAATGACACCAAAACCCTCGTGGGCCAGCGCCGCCTTCACCTTGACGACAGCGTCATCGAAAGGCGCGTCAAGGGTCTTGGAGAAATAGTAGCTCATGGCAGGTCCGATCAACTGGGATGCGGCCGACGATCTAATGCGCCATCCCGCCACAAAGGCTTTTGTCGGCCATGACCCGCTGCTCCGGGGTCAAGACACGATATAGGCCTGAGACCGCCACCCGAACCTTTTGTAGCGCCTTCAGGTGATCCTTCATCATCATCTCATGATGCGCGAGGCGCTCAGGGAGTGGCTTGGACATCATCGCCGCCATCATGCCGCCGCCGCCCATCATCCCCGGCGTCGCGTCCGGCTTCATGGGCATCTGCATGCCGGCGGGCATGGAGTGCGCTCCAACGTTCCCGGCCGCCGCGAAGGCGTTCCAGGCTCTGAGTTGCCTGTCGGAGATGTTGAGTTCAGCCTTCAGGCCTGACAGGCGCTGCTCGGACAGGCCCATGCAGTGCATGGGCCCCATGTCCATCATGCCACCCTTTGCGGCGGGGCCGGCTGGTGCGGCAGGCGCAGTAGTCTGGTCGGGAGCCGGGCTGTGATCGTGGGGCGGCGCGGGCTGTTCCGCAGCATAGGTCGACGTGGCCAACCCGAGGACTACGACGAGCAACAGGGGCTTGAGTGACATGGACATGGAACGTGGCTTTCTGGACCAGGATGGACCGATCAGCGCAGTATTCACAGACCTGTCCCCGCATCCTTGATCTGTCGCAAACCCTCCGGTTCAGTCCTTTGACACTCAGCCCAGCTGGAAGCCGGCCGACGCCGCCTATAACCGCGCGAACGCCACGAGCGGCTCGAGGTCAAATCCATCGGCGACCTTGAGGGCGGCGATATAGTCTGCGCGGGTTTCGCCCGGGTCTGTCAGTTCGGCACGGCCCCACGTAAACGCCTCGCGGCCCAGCCGCCCCGCCAAAAAGGTCGGCCGACAGACGGCGTGGCGTACCCAGCGCAGGCCGGCGGCGATGTTGGCCCGCTCCGCCCGGTTGAGATCGTCGCCGGTGACAATCCAGGTCGGGATCAGCCCGACCCGCTCTTCCGGGGTGCGGTTGGTGGCGGCATCATCGCCGCCGTGCAGATCGTCCTCAGTCAAGGCCGGCTCGCCAGACCTCACGGGGATCGAGCTCGTTCTCGATGAATCGCCGCAGGCGATCATCCTCGTCGGCGTCGTTCACCGACTGGTCCTCCAGGGCCATGGAATAGCTGATTGCCGCAAGCTCCCGGCGCGCCACCTCGCGCGCCGCGCTCTCATAGGTCCGCGCCAGCGGCTCGCGAGGCACAAAGGTGTAGACCAGCTCGCAGTTCAGGGCCTCGGCCACACGGCGCAGACTGCTGAGCTGGATCGTGCCCTCCCGTTCGGACCGTTCAAGCTTCTGGACGGTCGGCTGGGAGACCCCCAGACGGCCGCCCAGCTGTTCGGCGGTCATGCCGAAGGCGTCGCGGATAGCCCGGATCCAGCCTCGCGCAGGGCGCATCGAATTGAGCGCCCGATAGGGCGCCAGCACGCGGTCGAGCGAGCGACGGGCCTCGGCGGAAGATTGACGACGGTGCATAATATACCCTGTGGGCTGTTCTAGACGACCACAAAACCACCCTATAGGCTATTTATCAACGACTCGACTATAGCCTGTGGGCCATACGCTTGCCGCCGGCTCGATACTGATCATCGCTTGCGCACCGTGAGCACGACCCGGTCGACAAAGACGCCGACGGTCCCGGCGGCAAGCTTGATGGCATCGACATAGTCGCGCTTGATGCGGTCGGCGGCGATACCGGTCGGGGTCGATAGGGTGATCACCCCGTCGCTGATGCCGTGGAAGCCGATGGCGCCAAACCAGCTGCCGTGAGCACCCATCCTGATCAGCCTGAGGATCTCGGCGTTGATCTCCGGCCACGGGGCTTCATCGGCGCCCGGCGCGAACATCAGCGGCAGCGGCGCCGGTTTTGGGGCCGCCGTTACGTCTGGCAGCGGGATTTCCCCCTTCACCCGCATGATCCGGGCAAGGTTCAGGCGCAGATCGGGCGCGCCCTGGGCGGTTCGGGTGACCATCCAGCCGAAGTATTTGCAAGGGCTCTGGATGGCCGGGTCTTCCAGCGCGATGGCCAGCATCGCGATCACGCGTGGCCCGTGGCGGGCCCAGCCCCAACCGACTGACAGGGCGTTGTTGCGTTCGATCTCAGGAAGCCAGGTTTCCGCCGCCGCGGCGATCCGGGCCACATCGGCAGGCCCCGCGCTGGCCGGGTCGGCGAGGATATGATCCCCCACCAGTGAGGCCAGCCTGGGACAGACCTGTACGGCGGCCCTGAGCTCCTGGCGCACCATTTCCGCCGCCGCGGAGGGTGCAGATCGCGCGCCGCCCAAGCCGCTTGCTCCCTCCGGAGAGCAAATGGCGCTGGACGTGCCGTCGCTGTGGTGTTGGCCCGAGGATCCTTTGCGGTTGCCGGTCGCGGGAGGCGCAGCCGGACGCGCGAAGGAAGAACTTCGCGGCGAAGGCGCGTCCTTATCCTGTACAGAGGAACTGTCGTTCTTATGGGACTGTTCTAGGCGCCGGGTTATAGGCGCCTGGGCGGCATATCTCTGCGCAAACACCACGGGCTCAAGATACTGGGCTCTGCGAGCTTGCGCCGCCTCGCGGAACGCGGTGTCAGCAGCCTCCATTTCGTCCAGGCGCACCACCAGCGGGGCCAGGTCATAGGCTTCGACGCCGGCGGGGCGGTTAGCGCGATTGTAGTCGCGAACCATATAGCCGGCCGCCTCCAGGCCGCGCCGGTTGGCCCGCGCCGTGCTCTCGCTGCAGCCGAGGTAGTCGGCGATCAGCGCCGTGCTCGGCCACACGCAGGCGACGTCCTTCTCCAGGCGGTCCTGATTGAGATGCTCGACATAGAGCAGCAGGGTCATCCGCTGCTGAATGGTGAGCACAGGCGTGCCCTTCAGCACGGCCGCGGCGATGCGGGCTATGCTTTCGCCCGGGCTCCAACGCCAGGCGCGGGCCTGCTCGCAGACCGCGTCGAAGTTGGGGGCTCGCTTGGCGAAACCTGGTCGCCAGTCGTCCTCGGATAATGCGCTTTGCATGTCGTCCCTTCGTGCTGGGACGAGGCCGTTTCGACGGTGCGAAACCGGCAGGCAGAAGACAACAGGTCTCCTATTCGGGCCTTGACGACGCAAAAAGCGCCTTCTAGGTTGGTCCCGATCAATCAAGCCGCTACCACACGGCGCCTGCGATTTCCGAAAGCCTCCAGCGTCAACTGGGGGCTTTCGCCGTTTTCGGGTCTCGTCTAGGTCAAACTGAATTCCTGAAGTGCGACGGGGCGCGCGCAGAGGATCTGGCGCGCGACTCAGTCGGGCTCAGCGTTCAGTGAGTCTGGGCGAAGCTGAAGGCTTGGAATTGCACCATTTCGACCAAAAAGGGCCGATTCGGGCGGTTGACGGATATTCAGAAACGAGTCCATGACAACCGACTCGGGGATCTACCGCTTGTGGTCAGAGGACCTCACGGGGCCAGCCGTGGTAGGTCGACGGCGGCGATCGGCGCGGGACCAACGCTACGACGTCCCGCTGACCGGGTTCGCCTTACGCCACGCCTGGAAGCCTCGATCCGCCTCCATGAAGGTCGACAGGATGTGGGGCACGAGTTGTTCGCGCGCGATGTCCTGGGCGTTGCTCTGGGCGTAAGCCCGCTGATAGTCGACCAGATCGACGGCAAGCTTGCCGCGCAGCCGCAGGCGCAGGTCCGTCACCTTCTCCTCGAGGTCGAGCTTAGCCAGAGACAGGGTAGGCTTGGCGGGTCGCGTCATGGGCGTCTCCTTTGATGGACTGAAGGAAGCGGACGATCGCGGCGAAGGCGAAGTCCGTCAGCTTGAGATTGAGACCGTCGGCGTGCCTGCGAATGCGCTCGCAGAGCGGCCGGGACAGACGCACCGACACCCGGTCCTTGGCCCCGCGCACTGCGGGGAAAGCGATCTCGACGCCGCTCTCCAGCGCCTCCACCAACTCTCGAAACGCGCGCTCATAAAGGAGCCGCACACAGCCGCGAGGATTCTTGCGCGTATTCAGTCGTTCGGCGGCCGACACCATGTCCTGGTGCAGGCCTTCGGACAGGAACAGCCCGAGCTTCTCTGCGGTCTGGGTCACTGGAACTCTCTCTTACGGGTAGGGGGCGAGGATCATGTCCTTGTTGACGATGACCTGGAGGGGCCAGCCAGCGCGCACGGTGATCGTGGCTTGGCGGTTCAGATCACGCTCAGTGATCTTTTGACCGGTCTGCTGGGCCTGGTTGGAGATGCCGCTCGCGGCGCTATTGACCACCAGGCCGCCAGAGCTTCGGGCGCCGGCGTCCTGGGCGGACGCCGCGCCGATGCTGAAAATCGTTGAAAGCAGGATGCCGCGCGCCAGCTGGCCGAAGTGCCCGTCCGTGCGGTCGCGAAGGCCGCTGGCGCCGGCCAGGTCGGCCCCGGTCATCGAGCCGATATTGATCGAGCGGCCGTCGGGCATAACGATCCGGTTCCAGGCAATCAACGCCCGCTCCTGACCGTAGGCGACCTGGCTGTCATATTGACCGATCAGCCGGGCGCCCTGCGGGATCAGCACGGTGCGCCCGGTGACGTGGTCGTAAACCGGCCGGGTCACCTGGGCGATCACCTCGCCCGGCAGATCGGAGTTGATCGCGGTGATGAGGGCGGCCGAGATCAGGGTTCCCGCCTTCACCTCCCACGGACTGAGCGGCGGTAGCAGCGGATTGGCCAGGTAGTCTTCGGACCGGGAGCCGGCCAGAAACTGGCGTTTGGCGCCCTGGCCATTCTGCGGCTGCACCTCCGCCGCCCGCTCGGTCGCGCCCTCGCTCCGGGGTGCGGCCCGGCCAGCGAACCCCGCCGCGGGCGCGGCCACATCCCTATCGGCCACCTGCGTCGGCTGTCCGCCGAAGAAGGGGCCGGCGGCGCGCGCTGCGTGGACCTGATCGCGAGCCTCCTGAACGGCCGGGTCCACCGGCGGCGCAGGCGGCGCGGTAGCGACGCCGGCCGCCGGCTGTCCCGCGATGTCCCCACCGGCCGGGGGCAGGGTGGCCATGCCAGGCGCGGAGGCCTGCAGGCCCGGATCGCCGTATCCCCGCGCGAAGCGGTTGGCGATCTCGGGACGCTGCGGCGTCTGGGTGTCGGCCGCCGCTTGCGGATCCTGATCCTTGGCCGCCCGCGTGTGGGAGCCGCCAAAGCCGAGATAGAACCCCAAGGCCACGACGCTGGCCAGCGCGGCGGAGCCGGCCAGCAGGTATTTGCGATTCCAACGGGTCACTGGCGGACGTGGGCCGGTCAGCACGCTGGCCGGTGAGGCCTTGCGCTCCGGCGCAGCCATCGGTCCTTCGCTCTCGGAGGGCGGGTCGGGGGGCAGATGGCTCATCTCAGTGCGCCCCGCCTGTGCGGGATATCCGCACCACGACCTGGCGGCCCTCGCCGAGCCGCAGTTCCGCGACGTCGATCATCCGGTCGACGACGTAGTAGCCGTTGGCGAACCGGTAGTTGACCAGCTCGGCCTGCTTGTTCGGGCCGATCAGGAAGAGCGGCGGCGCCTCTGTGGCCGCGAGGTCGGCGGGGAACTGGATGTAGGTCTTCAGGCCATCGTCAAAGACCCGTAGGGGCTGCCAACGGGGTCCGCGGCGGGCTCCGATTGGTTGGATCCGATAGGAGAAGTTCAGGCGATCGATGGCGATACTGCTGGCCACGACCGCCTGGTCGGCCGCCGCGCGGGCCGCCTGCGCGTCGCGCATCTCTTCCTGCGGATAGTTCCAGCTGATCACGCTCGTATAGGTCTCGCCCTCATGGCTGACCGCTTCGAGCAGATAGGTCCGCTGGTCCGTGGTCAGGATGATGTTGGTCCGCAGGCCGCCGCGGATCGGCTTGACGAAGACGATCACCTGCTGGCCGGCCCCGGCGCCCTGGACCGTTTCGCCGAGCACCCATCGAACCGTGTCGCCGGCCGCCTTGGAGATCAGCTTTTCACCCGGCCGAAGGGTGATCGCGGTCAGAAACCGCGGGCTGGTGTGGACCACATAGAGCCGCCCCGGCTCGAAGTCGTAGTAGAGCGCGGCATTGAGGTAAGCCCCGGCCGAGGGCAACGACCGCGCGGCGTCATTGCCCGCCTGAACGGTCCGCAGCACCGGCGAAGCATAGGTCGCGCGGCGCACGGGCCGGCGGCGGGGCGTCTGTACCGGCACGACCGTGGCGGCTGCTCGTGGCGCCGCGACCACCACGGCCAAGGCGCGGGGTGGCGCGACGGGCGGAACGGCCCGCGCAGGCGCCGGCTGAATCTGGGCCGAGACGTCGGAACTACTCGCGAGGGCGAGCCCGATGGCGAGGCTGGTGGCGCCGCAGACCCGGAGGAATTCGTGTGTCATGACTAAAACTCCCGGCTCCACTGAAACGAGGTGATGTAGATGCCGAGGGGATTGGCCCGGAGTTCGGCCTCGTTTTTCGGCGCGTTGATCTTGGCGGTGAACAGGCCCGTCCAGTTCTCGGTGGCGCGCGTGGCGCCCTGGTCGAAGGTCGTCTCCCGCCACTGCACCTGGTAGGTGTTGGGACTGCGGGCGAGGACGGAGACGATCTCGACACTGACCGCCTGGGCGCCGGCGTTGGCGAAGGGGTCGTGGGTCTTGGCGTAGTCGTTGAGCTGACCGATGGCGGAGCCCGCCACGAACCGATAGGCGGCAGTCCAGTTGTCGCGGATGACGATCGCATCGATGCTTTTGGAGCGGGTCCGCGTCACCCAGTCGGCCAGGAAGTAGCCGGTCTCCGCCGTCGATGGCTTGTAGCTTTGCCCGGCGACCTCGATTCGACCCGGCCTGCCGTACTTGTCGATCGGGACCACGAAGGTGGCGATGTTGGTGTTGCTGGCCTGGTAGATGAACCCGCCAAGCGACAGCGCCGCCAGGCCCAGCGCGCAGAAGGCGGCAAGGCGCCAGTTCTTCGCCTGCGCCACGGCCGAGCCGATGCGATTGTCCCACTCCTGCGCGGCGCGCTGATAGGGGCTCTCGACCGGCGCGGAGCTGCCGTAACGGTCTTGCGGTCTCCTGAAGGCGTTCAACATGGCGGTTCTCCAGGGGCTCTAGGACTTGGGTTCATCGTCGGGACGGATCGGCGAGGCCGACATCCCGGGGCTGTTCGAGTCACCGCTGGCGGCCGCGGTCGCCGCGCTGGTGCGCGCCGCCGCGCCCAACCCGCTCCGGCGGGCCTGGGCTCGCGCGACGATCGGCGACGTAGAGTCGGCGTCGCTTGCGGGGGCTTCCGGCCTGGACGCCGACGGGCCGCTCGAATCCTGCGCGGGCGCGCTGCGGCTGGTAGAGGCCTGGCTTGGAGTGGAAGCCGGCCCTTGGCTGGGAGGCGGGCTCGGGCCGCCGCCGCCAGGGGCTCCTCCTCCTGACGACAGGCCGCCAGACGCGGCACGGGCTGCGGCCACCTTGGCGCCGCCAGCGGCGGCGCCAGAAGCGATGGCGCCACCCGCCATTCGAGCCGCAAGGCCGACGCCGGCGACGCCGGCAGCGACACCCGCCGCGCCCATCAAGGCGCTGCCGGCGTTGAGCTGCGGGCCGCCACTGATCAGCGCCCCTGCGATGGCGGGGATCTTCAGCGCCAGCATCACCATGACGACCGCCCCGAGGAGCAGGCCGACGTCCTCGTTAATGTCGGGAGCGGCCGAGACCGTGTAGCTGTCGAATACCGTGGTGCCGAGACTGACCACGATGGCCAGCGCCATCAGCTTGATGCCAACCGAGATGACGTAGCCGATCGCGCGTTCGCTCATGAAGGACGTCTGGGTAAGCACACCGAACGGCACCGTCACGAAGGCGATCAAGGTGACGATGTGGAATTCGATGATCGTCACCACGATCTCGATGGCGAGGATGACAAAGGCGATCAGGATTCCGATGGCAGCGACCAAAGCCATCAAGACCACGTCGATATGGGCGAAGAACTCGATGGGTCCCGGAGCCACCTCTTTGACGTAGAGCATGAGGCCCTTGACCACCTCGATGCCCGAAATCACGATCTTGGAGGGTGAAGTCGTGAAGTCCGCCAAGCTCATCGCTCCGCCACCCGCCTTGAGACCGAGCGCGGCAAAGCCGTTGACGACCGTCTTTGTCAGACTCGCCCACTGAGTGACGAGGAAGGCGAAGAAACCCACGAGCAGTACCTTGCGGACGAGCGAGGCCAGTACGTTCTGGTTTTCATCGATCGCCCAAAGCAGCGCCGTGATGGTGATGCTGATGACGACGAGTGCCGCCAGCGTTCCTGCCACGTCGCCTTGGATCAGCCCGAAGCCTGCATCCACCTGGCTGCGGAAGCGGTTCAGAAAGTCGTCGAGTGCTGCGGGATCAGCGGTTGCCATCATCGTCTCCTGGACACGCGCCTAAAGGTGGCCGGGGTTTTCGACGCGGCTGCGAGGCTTCTTGAGGTCCCAGAAGCGGTTGCTCTCGACTTCGCTCGCTGCGGCTAGGGCGTTCACGCAGTTGGCGGACTTGCCGAGGCCGCTCGGATTATTGCGGCATCGCTCGAGCATCGCCCCTCGCTCATCGGCATGGGCGAGGTAGTAGGCCTTGTCGTGGGTGGGCCCAGCCGGGTTACATCCGGCGAGCGTCAGCGCGACCAGGCCCAAGAATCCGACACGGCGCACTACAGATCCCCCGGGTTCTTCACGCAGCTGGCGGGGTGCTGGACGTTCCAGTACCGCTGACTCTCGGCGGCCCCCGCCGCTCGGGCGCCTTGCGCTTGCGCCTCGGCGGTCTGCTGAGCCCGCCCCTGAGTGATCAGGATGGTCTGGAGCTGGTTGAGCTGGGTACTGAGGCTCGCCAGCAACTGATTGGTCGCCTGGATAGCTGCCGTCTGCCCCGCGGCGTTCTGGGAAGCGGCGACCGCCGCGTTGACGGCTCCGGCGGTCGTCGGCTGGGAGCGAACGATCAGGTTCTGGGTTGCCATCGCCTCCTGGAGGGTCTGGCGGCTGTTAGCCTGCCATCCAGCTAGCGCCTGGCGCGTCTGCGCAAAGCTCATCCCCTTCAGGTCGGTCGGATAGACCTGCTGAAACTGCTGAGCGAGATTCTGGCCCTGGTAGCCGATGCCCTGCGCGGTCTGGAGAAGTTGAGTGGCCTCAGATGCGATCTGTTGCAGCGGACCCGTGACGTCGACGCCAAGCTTTTGCAGCATGGCCGCCTGACTGGCGACCTGTTGCTGGAGTTGCGTGATCATCTGGAGCTGTTGCTCCACCTGCTTGATGGCTTGGACGATCGCCTGCGGATCGATGACAGCGATCTGCGCCTGCGCCGGCGGCGGCGCGGTCGTGCTGAAACCGAGACTGAGGGCCGCGACAGCGGCGGTAGTGGCGACGAGCCTACGCATGGGATGAGTCATCCGAGCGGGGTGGGGAAGGGGAAGTGACCAGCGGTCCAGAAGCGTCCACGCGCTCGACGAGCGGCTCGGTCAGCGCACGGAACAGGGCCGCGGCGGCGAACAGCACAATCCCGAACACGAGGAGGAAGAAGTTGTGGTGCAACGGCGTCGCGAAGATCGCGACGAAGCCGGGCGCGCACAGGGCCAGGAACAGGAGCCGCCGACGCCGGCGTGTCCGGCTCCAGCGCGCCGGCACCCGTGTGGCAAAACCCGCGAAGGCGTTGATCCAGGGCGCGACGGGAGGCTGGAGGCCAGGATGGGCCTCGGTCGTTTCATCGGGTTGGCGAGGTATGGTCATGCGACCCTCGCCTCGACGAGTTGGTCGCGGAGATATTTCGCGACGGCCGGGTGTCCGACCGCTGCGAAGTATGCCGGCGCAAACCCGGCCCGCCCGTGTTCCTCAAGGAGGGCCGTGATGAGCTGCTGATCGCCGGGCGAAGAGGCGCCCACGGTCGCCAAGGCCAGGGGCCCAAGACCCAGCTCGAACAGCCGGTTGCCGGTGCTCGACTGATAGTAATATTCCCGCTTGGGCGTGGCGTTGGCGATGATCCTGACCTGCTGCGCGTTCAGGCCGAACGCCTCGTAGAGCGCCAGGATCTGTGGCGTCTGGGCATCAGGGTTGGGCAGGAAGACCCGGGTCGGACAGTTCTCTATGAGCGCCGGCGCGATCGATGAGTTGGCGATGTCCGCCAGGCTCTGGGTGGCGAAGACCACGGCGACGTTGAATTTGCGCAACGTCTTCAGCCATTCACGGATCTTCGCGGCGAAGGCTCCCGGATCCAGAAAGAGCCAGGCCTCATCAAGGACCAGCAATGTCGGCCGACCGTCGAACCGCTTCTCCAGGCTGCGGAAGATGTAGGTCAGGACCGGGGCTAGCGCGGCCTTGCTGGTCATCAGGTCCGACATCTCGAACGTCTGCCAACGGGCGTCCGACAAGAGGTTTTGCTGGGCGTCGAGCAGATGGCCGTGCGGCCCGCTAAGGGTGAAGGGCGCCAAGGCCGCCTTCACTGTGTGGTCCTGGATGGTCGCCGCCAGCAGCGTCAGGGTGCGCTGGTCGCGGGGGCCGGCCGCGAGATTCTTTATCGCGCCCCAGATCTCTTCTTTTACCGGCGGCGTGATCTCCACGCCCTCGGCGGCGACCAGATCCTGCACCCACTCCTGCGCCCAGGCGCGATCCTCGGCGCCGTCGATCTCGGCCAGCGGCTGAAAAGCCAGTTCGCTCTGATCGCCGCCAAGATGGAAGAACTGCCCGCCGGTGAGCAGCGTCGCCGCGCGAGAACTGGCGCCCTTGTCGAAGAAGAACACCTGGGCTTCGGGATAGCGGAGCCACTGGGTGGCGATCGTATTGAGCAGCACCGATTTGCCGGCGCCGGTCGGACCCACCACCATGGTGTGGCCGACGTCCCCCTGGTGCAGATCGAAGCGGAACGGGGTCGATCCAGCGGTTCGGGTGACCATAAGGGCTGGCTGGCTGCCGGGATGGCCACGTTTGGCGCACTCGGCAGTGAGGTGTTCATTACGCGTAGGCCCGGGCCAGATGGCCGACATCGGCATCATGTCGCAAAGGTTCAGGGAGGAGACGAAGGGGCGCCGCAAGTCGGCATAGGCTTGCCCCGGCAGGCTTCCGAGCCAGGCCTCGACCGCATTGATGTCCTCGACCTTGCAGACGAAGCCGACACGGTTGATGGTGCCTTCCACTTCGCGGACCCGGTCGGCCAGCCGGTCAGGATCGCGGTCCATCAGAGTGACGGTCGGGGTGAAATAGCCGATGGAGGCAAAGTCGCCGCCGAGGATCGCCAAGGCGGCATCGGCATCGTCGGTTTTGGCGGTCGCGTCCGGGTCCTCCAGCTGGGAGGGCTCGTGGGTGATGGCTTCCTTGAGCAGGGCCATGACCCCCTTGCGCTTGGCGAACCAGCGTTTGCGCAACGTAGTCACGGCCCTCCGGGCGTCTTCCTTGTCGAGCGGCAGATAGCGGCACACCCAGCGATAGCCGACGCCCAACTCGTTGAGGCGGTCGAGCAGGCCAGGGGACGAGGTCGTCGGGTAGGCGCGTACGGAAATCGTGCGGATGAAACTCTTCCCTAGCCTGGGAAAAAGCCCGCCCTGGAAGTCATCGTCGGTGAGGAAGGCGTCGAGATAGGCCGGCGTTTCGGGAGTGCGGACGTAGTGCGGCTTGGTCGAAACGCACCCGTGCAAATAGGTGAGCGTCTCATCGTCGGAGAGCTCCCGGACGCGAGGCATGATGGCGGTCAGGATATCGACAACCTGGCGAACCGTGCCGAGGAAGTCATTGAGGGCCGCGCGATACATACCGGCCGCGCCGCGGCCGGACGGCGCGTTCTCCAGCAGCAGGCTCTCGGCGGTGCTGATCGCCTCCTCGGGCGGCAGGTAGGTGAGGGTCAGGAAGTAGCGGCTCTCGAAGTGCCGCTCCTCCGCCTCAAACGCCACACGCCGTTCGTCCTCGATGAGGTCAGACACGGGATCGGGAAATTCACCCGCCGGATAATCCTGGGAGGCGGCACGAAGCGCCTCGATGTGCAGACACCAGCGCGAGCCTAAGCGGCGAAGGGCGTTGTTGAGCTGGGCGCGGATCGCCACAAGGCTGGCATCCGTCGAGCTGGCGAGGTCTGGGCCCCGAAAGCTCAGGGTCTTCTGGAAGCTGCCGTCCTTGTTCAGGACGAGACCCGGGCCGATCAGCGCGACCCATGGAAGATGGTCGAACAGGCGCTCAGCCTTCGGGCGGTATTCCTTCAAATAGAGCAACGTGAAGTCTCCTCCGAAGAAGCCGAGTGCCAGCGTCGGGCTGGCGCCGTGGAGACAGAAAGGCGGGGGGAGGGGAGCCCATCAGGCGTCCCAGTAGGGCCTTTGCCGGATGTGGCGGCCGAGCACGTCGAAGAAGTAGGGGTCGCGTTTGGTCAGCCAGTAGGCGCAGACGTGGACGGCAAGGCCCAAGGGAATGCCGATCATCGGGACCTGGAGCCCCAAGGCGAGCGTCGCGGTCACGGTGCCGTTCAACACCGCGATCATCCGTGGCACGCCGCCGATGGTCACCGGCTCGGACAGCGAACTGTGGAAGCCGATCTCGAAGCCTTCGATCCGGGATCCCGCCATACTAAAACACCGCCCCGGCGGTCAGGTTGAAGAAGCTGGTCACAAACGTCGTCGCCGTGAATGCGATGGCCAGACCGAATACAATCCCGATGCCCTTGCGCATGGCCGAGCCGCCCTCGGCGAAAGCAAAGCCGAGCCCGGTGATGACGATGGCGATCACGCCGATTGCCTTGGCCACGGGTCCTGCGAGCGAATTCATGATTGTCGTCAGCGGCCCTTCCCAGGGCATGGCTGTGCCGCCGCCAGCCGCCCAGGCTGGCTCTGCCATCACGAGAGCAGCCCCGATGGCGAGCAGCACAACCACCCCCATCGGGTGGCCCAAAGTGAACCCACGACGATTTCTGGAGATGGGTCTCATCGCTGGAATCCTTCCGTCTCGACAGCCCGTGAAGGCCGGGCCGCCCAACCGTGGGTTGACGAAGACGAGGGGTCAAGGCGTTTTATTGCCAAAAAAGCCCTAAATGTGCATATGTTAGTGATTTAGAGCTGTGCTGCCGGACACGGCTGGGCGTGCACTCCGACGACCCATCAGGTCGGCGCGCGATGGCGCGCTCTTTCGAAGCTTTGGTCCGTTTCCGCTACGTAAGGGGCCATTTAAGGGCGGATGCCCGAGTTCTGTGGGCTGTTGATTCGCTTGGCTATATGGATCGCCTGATCAGGCCGCCCACGACCTCGCTCGGTAAGCCGCGCGCCCATGGCAAGGAAGCAGGATATCATCGACGATCATCAGCACTACCGGAAGAACAGTCTGACGCTGTGGGGCGCGGTATCCATGGGCGCCGGGGTCATGATCGGGGCAGGAATCTTCGCCCTCACCGGGCAGGTTGCGGAATTCGCCGGAGCGCTATTCCCGCTCGCCTTTGTAGTCGCTGCGATCATCAGCAGCTTCGCCGCCTACACCTACATCAAGATGTCGAACGCCTACCCTTCGGCGGGAGGCATCGCCATGGTGTTGAGCAAGGCCTACGGACGGTCGACGCTCACCGGCGGTTGCGCCCTACTGATGGCGTTCTCAATGATCATCAACGAAAGCCTGGTGGCCCGTACCTTCGGGACATACGTCCTGCGGCTATTCGACGTTGGCAGCCATCGGCTCCTGGTCCCGGCCCTGGCGCTTGCCCTGATCATCGCAGCCTTCCTGATCAACATCGCCGGCAACCGGGTCATCGGCGGCGTCTCGAAGGTAGCGGCGGTGCTGAAGATCGGCGGAATTGCAGTGTTCGCCATTGCCGCCCTATGGGTCAGCGGCGTGGACTATGAAGCCGTCTCAGCGCCGACAGCGACAAAGGGGGTCTCGGCGGGAGGATTTCTGGCTGGAGTGGCCTTGGCGATCCTCGCCTACAAGGGCTTCACAACCATCACCAACAGCGGCGGCGAAGTCGTCAACCCGCACAAGAACGTTGGCCGGGCGATCCTGATTTCCCTGGCGATCTGTTTCGTCGTTTACATTCTGGTGGCCTTGGCGGTCGGCTCCTCGCTGAGCATCGATCAGATTATCGCAGCCAAGAACTACTCCCTCGCTGAAGCGGCTCGTCCGGCCTTTGGGAGCCTGGGGGTGCAGTTCACGGTTCTGATCGCCGTGATCGCGACCGGGTCAGGGCTGCTGGCCAGTATGTTTGCCGTTTCTCGCATGTTGGTCATGTTGACCGAGATGCGCCTGATCCCTCACAGCCATCTCGGCCTGTCGGGCGAGAACATCCAGCATCACCTGCTGGTCTACACCGCGGCGGTTGCCAGCCTTCTAGCCGTTTTCTTCGACCTGTCGCGGATCGCCTCGCTCGGCGCGATCTTCTATCTGGTGATGGACATCGCCATCCACTGGGGCGTGTTCCGGCGCCTGAGGCGCGAAATCGGCGCCCATGCGAGCGTGCTGATCGTCGCCATTGTCTTGGACGCTGTGGTGCTATCGGCTTTTCTGATCGTAAAGTTCCGCGCTGACCCGGTTATCATTCTGATTGCGACCATAGGGATCGCCACGATTTTCGCCTTCGAGAAAATCTACATCAGCCGCACGCCGGCTACACCGGAAATGGCCTCTTAATTCAAGCGCTGGAAACGGTTGCGATATCACGGTGGGTCTGGCGCTTGCCTCAGCATCGGGCCCCTCCACCGCGCGATAGTTCACCCACTGATCGAAAGCGAGCCTATGGTCTGGGCGTATTGGAGCAGTCGTCGTGAGTTCAAATTCTGTCGAGCCGACCACGACGACCAGGCGGGCCGAGCAGCTTAACCATGGATGCTTTTGCGTCACCTTGGACCGCCAGCTTCTAGCCGCCGCTCTGGACGACGAAGTCGGGCACGTGGGCTTCGCGGCCCAACTCGCCGCCTCCCATCAAACCTTGTTTTCCAATGTACCCATGTTCGTGCCGGCCGACGCCATGGCTGAAATGGAGAGGGTCGTCACCGCGATTGAGTGTGCAGCGAAGAGCCCAGATTACGTCGCGACAGTTCTGGCGCGCGCGCCCGCAATCGCCCAGACGGACTTCGGGCCGCTGGGCGCTTTCATGGGCTACGACTTCCACCTGACGCCTGATGGTCCCAAATTGATCGAGGTCAACACCAACGCCGGTGGCGCGTTTCTCAACGCCTTCCTGGCGCGGGCCCAGCGCACCTGCTGCGCGGAAATCCTGCCCAGCACCGCAGCGCAGGAAGCGGTGTTTGACGCCAAGGTCGCGTCGATGTTTGTCGAGGAATGGCGGCGTCAGGGCAGGGCGGGAGCCCCTGGACGTATCGCGATCGTCGACGACGCCCCCGAGCAACAGCATCTCTATGCCGAGTTTGAACTCGCAAGAGCCTTACTGATTGGCCAAGGCCTCGATGCCGTCATCGCAGACCCAATGGACTTCGAGCTCCGCGACGGTCGCCTCTATGTCGGAGACCAGCAGATCGACCTCGTCTATAACCGCCTCGTTGATTTTGCCTTTGAAGAGCCGCGACACGCCGTGCTGCGCGCGGCCTATCTGGGAGGCGAGGTCGTCGTAACGCCCAACCCCCACATCCACGCCACGCTCGCCGATAAACGTAACCTGATGGAACTGGCCGACGCCGAGGGGCTGAAGTCCTGGGGGCTGACGCCGGCCCAGATCGCGTCACTTCACAACGCTCTGCTTATGACAACAGTGGTTTCGGCGGACAACGCTGACGACCTGTGGCGCGACCGAAGCGCGCTGTTCTTCAAGCCTGCTGGTGGGCACGGCAGCAAGGCAGCCTATCGCGGCGATAAGGTTACGCGGAAGGTCTGGGAACAGATTATAGCTGGCGGCTACGTGGCCCAGGCCTTTGCCGCGCCAGGCCTTCGACGCCTAAGCGAGGCTGGCGAACCTATTGAGCTCAAGGTCGATGTGAGGCTCTACACCTATGCCGGTGAAGTATTGCTGGCGGCGGCGCGGCTCTATCAAGGCCAGACGACGAACATGCGCACACCGGGCGGTGGCTTCGCGCCCGTTCTGACGGTCGCGGCGGACGTCATGGCCTGACCACCATTCAGCCCTCGCATCGAGCGCCGGCACTGAGCGTTTCACCTTCCGTGGCGCGCCGCCGCCGCTACCGCAGACGGACCAAAGCAGCGGGATCTATACCCGCAAGCTCATGAACTGATCGATCAATCCCATGATGTGCCCGACCGGCGCGAGCCCTCTAAGAAGGAAACCGGCATGTCTGACGATGGCTCCCAACCCGCCGACGACCCGTTTAGGCTGCGAAAGCGCGCGCTCGCCAGATGGGACAATGAGGGCGGAGCCGAACCGGACGGGCCGCAAGCAGCTTCCGTCTCCGTCGAAGCCGAAGCCCCCATGCCCGACAATGGCGCCGCCGAGATCGCGTCTCTGCATGTCCGGATTATCGCGCTCGAAAACCTGTTGATCACCTTGCTCGCCACGGCCTCGGATCGGCAGTTGGAATTGGCCGGCGAGATGGCCGCCTACATCGCGCCCCGCCCGGGCTTCACCCATCATGCGCTGACGACGCGGGCAGCCGCTCACATGATCGACTTGGTCGAGCGCGCCTCGCGCTTTCGCGATTTGGAGCCCTCCTAGACAAGGCGGCCGTCAGGCGGGCAACTATCGCAAGTTACTGAGTGCGCGTGTTCGTCAGCCGAAAATCACATCGGCCATCGCCGCGGACGAGCGTCTTGGTTCGGACGAGCTTTTCGTGAGTCAGCTCGGCAAGCGCATAGTCGAGACTGCACCAGGACGCGGTGCAGAGGTCGACGGCGCCTTCCTTGCGGAAATAGTTCGCAATTGGGCACCTGACGACATCGAAGGCCGTGCCTTTATCAGCGGAGACGGCCTCAATGAGGTAGCCCGGTGCGTTGAATGGAAAGCTCAGGGACAAGGTCGGCAGCGCCCCACCCCTGCCGACAGCGAAGGCGAGCGACGTCGTCTTGCCGGGTGTCAGACGGGCGAGGCCGAGCGCGATCACCGACCAGAGCCGGTAGACCCTCCAGGCCGCGTCAGCGACGAGGTTGATCGCGTACTCGCGGTCCGTACCAACCGTCAGCAGCGCCTCGAAAAATGACATCGTGAAGCAGGCGAGCCGGACATTCATCCGGCTCCCAACCGTGGGCTCGAGAGGCAGCCGCTTTGCGCGTTGGGCATAGTCGACCCACGCTTGCTTTAGCAGGCCATCCACATCCTCCCGAGTGAAGCGACCGCGATCTGGTGATTGCGGCGCCCGGTTCCGGCCGACCAGGACATGACGCGCCGCACGGGACGCCAATGGCTGGTATATGAATTTCACATAGTCCATCTCACACCATCCCTCCGCACGACTTGCGGCATTGGCGGAAGTGGCCGCCGCCTCGACGCAATAGGGGCCCGCTAAAGCTTCAGCGTCCGCAGACGCAGCGCGTTGGCGATGACGGACACGGAGCTGAGCGACATCGCCAGGGCGGCGACGATCGGGCTGAGAAGGAGGCCGAAAGCCGGGTAGAGGACGCCAGCCGCGATCGGGATGCCGATGGCATTGTAGGCGAACGCGAACACCAGATTTTGGCGGATATTGTCCATCGTGGCTCGGCTAAGGACGATGGCCCGGGCGATGCCCGCAAGGTCGCCTTTGACCAAGGTGATGCCAGCGCTCTGGATCGCGACTTCGGTCCCTGTTCCCATGGCGACACCAACAGCAGCCTCGGCCAGGGCAGGCGCATCGTTCACGCCATCCCCGGCCATGGCGACGATACGCCCCTCGGCGGTCAGCTTCTTGACGATGCGGTGCTTGTCCTGTGGCAGGACGTCGGCTTCGACCTCCTTGATGCCAAGCTTTCTCGCCACGGCTTCGGCCGTCGTCTTGTTGTCGCCGGTCAGCATCACGATGCGGATGCCGTCTTGTCGCAGGGTGTCGAGAGCGGCTTGGGTGGTTGATTTGATCGGGTCGGCGATCGCGATCACACCGCCAGGCTTGCCGTCTACGGCGAGAAAGAGAGCCGTTGCCCCGTCGCCGCGAAGTTCATCGGCCCTCTTCTCAAGGTCGCCAAGCGCGACCCCCAGATCAGCCATCAGATTGGCATTGCCAAGGGCCACGGACCGACCGCTGACCTTGCCGGACACCCCCTTGCCGGTGACCGAAGCAAAGTCGGTCGCCTCCTGGATCGAAGCCTTCTTATCACCTGCCGCGGTGACGATCGCCGCTGCAAGCGGGTGCTCGCTGGACCGCTCCAGGCTGGCGGCCAACGACAGGATCTCCGCCTCCGTCAGGCCCTTCGCTGCGACGATGGCGGTGACTTTGGGTTTGCCCTCCGTCAATGTGCCGGTCTTGTCCACCACGAGGGTGTCGACCTTCTCCATGCGTTCAAGGGCTTCGGCCGACTTGATCAGCACCCCAGCGCCGGCGCCCTTGCCAACGCCGACGCCAATGGACATCGGGGTGGCCAGGCCAAGCGCGCAGGGACAGGCGATGATCAGGACCGAAACCGCTGCGATCACGGCATAGGAAAACGCCGGAGCGGGTCCCCAAATGGCCCAGGCAATGAAGGTGACGACCGCTGCGCCGAGCACGGCCGGGACGAAGTAGCCGGAGACCTTATCGGCCATCCTTTGAATCGGCGCCCGACTCCGCTGGGCTTCTGACACCATCGTCACGATGCGGGCGAGCATGGTGTCCGAACCCACCTTGTCGGCGCGCATGATCATGGCGCCCGTGCCGTTGACGGTCCCGCCGATCAGCTTGTCGCCGGGCTGCTTGGCGGCAGGCATCGACTCGCCTGTGACCATGGACTCATCCACGGCGCCCTTGCCCTCAAGAACTTCACCATCGACCGGCACGCCGTCGCCGGGCCGCACCCGAAGATGATCGCCAACCTGCACCAGCTCGAGCGCCACTTCTTCGTCGGCGCCGCCAGCCGCAATGCGGTGAGCTGTCTTGGGCGCCAGTTTCAGCAATGCGCGGATTGCGCCGCCGGTCTGCTCGCGGGCACGCAGCTCAAGCACCTGGCCCAGCAGGACGAGTACGGTAATCACCGCGGCAGCTTCGAAATAGACGGCCACCGTGCCGCCCATTCCGCGGAACCCGGCGGGGAACAGTCCCGGCGCCAAGGTGGCGACGACGCTGTAGAGGTAGGCGGCGCCAGTCCCCAGCGCGATCAGGCTGAACATGTTCAGACTTCGGTGCACGATCGATGCCCAAGCCCGCTCGAAGAACGGCCACCCGGCCCAAAGGACCACAGGCGTGGACAGAGCGAACTGGATCCAGGTCGAGATCAGCGGCGGGACGAGCTTATGCAGGCCAAGGCCGGGGATGTGCCCGCCCATCTCCAGGATGAACACCGGCGCGGCGAGAACCAGGCCGATCCAGAACCGGCGGCTCATATCCGCGAGTTCGGGATTTGGACCGCTATCAGCTGTGATGGTCAGCGGTTCCAGCGCCATCCCGCAGATGGGACAAGCTCCTGGCGCATTGCGCCGGATCTGCGGGTGCATCGGGCAGGTGTAGATCGTCCCAGCGGGCGCGTCCTCGGTCGGTTTCGGCTTCAGATAGCGGTCTGGATCGGCCTTGAACTTGCCAAGGCATCCCACCGAGCAGAAGTGAAAGGCGGCCCCAGCGTGCTCGGCGCGGTGCGGGGTCTTAGACGGATCGACCGTCATCCCGCACACAGGGTCTTTGACGCTCGTAGCCAGGGTAGGTGGGGCGTCGATCTGGGCCTGGTCGGTCATGGTATCCTCCGCCGTATATCTGTGTCCCGATAGGCTGGGTGGGGTGCTACTCGCTTGCCGCCACCCAACCAGAGCCCACGACTGCCGAGACAGCGCCGATCGCTTCCACCAAGCGGCCGTTTCGGACCAGATCGAACCGTCACTGTGTCTCGCCGCAATTGTCTGCGCCGTGCCGACGGATCAAGCATCAGCGCCGGCGTCATTCCCGCTCATGCGGCGGCGCTTGGGGCCAGGATCGCGGATGCTTGAACCTGAGCGAGCGTCGGGTAGTCGGTGTATCCATGGGCGCCACCGCCGTAGAAGGTCGCCGGATTCATCAGCGGGTTCAGCGCCGCGGTCTCCTCAAGCCGCCTCACAAGATCGGGATTGGCGATGAAGAGCCGACCAAAAGAGACCAGATCCGCCCGGCCGCCGGCCACGGCGTTGATGGCCATCTGGCGGTCGTAACCATTGTTGACCATCCATATGCCCTCGAAGCGGTTGCGGAGGCCGACGTAGTCAAACGGAAGGCTATCCCGGGCGCCCCCAGTCTCTCCTTCCACCACATGCACGTAGGCCAGGCGAAGGGGGCTGAGCCGGTCGATCACATGATCGAAAAGCGGCTGAGGATCGCGGTCGTGCGAGTCGCCGGCGGTGGAAACAGGCGAAATCCGAACGCCGAGGCGGTCCGCGCCGATGGCCTTCGCGCAGGCCTCGGTGACTTCGAGCAGCAGCCGCGCGCGGTTTTCGATCGACCCGCCATAGGCGTCGGTCCGATCGTTGGTTCCGCTGCGCAGAAAGGCGTCGAGCAGGTAGCCGTGCGCGCCATGTAATTCCACGCCGTCAAAACCAGCGTCGAGAGCCCGCAACGAGGCATGCCGGAAGTCCGCGATGATCCCCGGAATTTCCTCCAGCTCGAGCGCCCGTGGCGTTGAGCAATCGACGAAGCCCTGACCGGCGATGAAGGTCTTGGTGTTCGCCCGTATGGCCGAGGGACCAACTGGCGCCAGACCATCCTTTTGGAAGCTTGTGTGCGAGACCCGGCCCGTGTGCCACAGCTGCACCACGATGGTCCCGCCCTCGGCATGGACCGCGTCTGTCACCTTGCGCCAGCCAGCGACTTGTTGGTCGGTGTAGCAACCTGGCGTCCCGGAATAGCCCTGGGCTTGAGCCGAAATCTGGGTCGCTTCGGCGATGATCAGGCCGGCAGACGCGCGCTGACTATAATACTCGGCCGCGAACGGGCTGGGCACGAGGCCCGGGCCGGCGCGATTGCGGGTCAAGGGGGCCATAACGATGCGATTGGACAGCTGGAAGGCTCCAACCTCCGGACGCTCAAACAGGGCGTGAGCGGTGCGCGTCCGGTAGGTGCGGGGCATGGTGGGAAGCTTAAGCCCACAAGGGAGCAATCAGTCAGGATCGGAAACTACTCACTGGCCGGAACATTCTGTCGCGTTGTGCTCAGCTCACGCGGGCATGCCAATTGGCCACTTTTCCGATCCTTCAGTTTGGCCCCCAAGTCATCGTCCTTTGGCCCGTGAGTAATTTCCGATCCTAGCGGGGCCGCACCCCGTGATCTCAGTATGCGATCGCCGCATCCGAATTCGAGGACGCTGGCGGCGAGATCGACGCATCGCATCCTTTTCGCCGCCAGGAGCACGCCAACCTGTTCACCGGCCAAGCTGACTCTCGAAGGGACCGCCCGCCATGTTGGCCTCCACCGTTGTCGCCTTACCAATCCTGGTCTTCGCCGTGGTTGTCGCGATGATCTTCGCCTTCGCGGCGGTGAAGATTCTGCGCCAGTACGAGCGCGCTGTGGTGTTCACACTGGGCAAGTTTCAGGCTGTGAAGGGGCCTGGCCTGGTGCTGATGATCCCCTTCATCCAGGAGATGGTTCGCGTCGACCTGCGCATCCAGGTGATCGAGATCCCCACCCAGGACGTCATCTCACGGGACAACGTCTCGATGAAGGTCGATGCGGTGCTGTACTTCCGGGTCGTCGATCCCGAGCGCGCGATCATCCAGGTGCAGGACTACCTGCCCGCGACCAACATGCTGGCCCAGACGACCCTGCGCGCTGTGTTGGGGCAACATGAGCTCGATGAGATGCTGTCGGAGCGCAAGAAGCTCAGCACCGACGTCCAGAGCATCCTCGACACCCAGACCGAGACCTGGGGCATCAAGGTCAGCAACGTCGAGATCCGCACTGTCGAGCTGACCGAGAACATGGTCCGAGCGATCGCCAAACAGGCCGAGGCCGAGCGCGACCGCAGAGCCAAGATCATCCACGCAGAAGCTGAGTTCCAGGCCTCGCAGACGCTGGTCAACGCCGCCACGATCCTGTCGAGCATCCCGGCCGCCATGCAGCTGCGCTACCTGCAGACCCTCACCGAAATCGGCGCCGAACAGAACTCGACCATCATCTTTCCGATGCCGATCGACATCATCAAGCCGTTCCTGCAGCTGTTCGACAAGGCGGAAGACACGCCTGATCCCAAGCATGCCAACGGCGCCCACCGCCGTGCGCCGGCAAAGCCGTCGGTCGCGGTGCAGTGACCTAGATCCTCATCTTCACAAAAAAGCACCGCCGACCTCAGTCTTCGAACTGGGCGCGACGGAGCGAAGGAGCCGAAATGGCAGCCGCATCCGCACCGACCCGCCTAAGCGATCAGTTCAACGCCTTTCTGCGCAGCGCCCTATGGCTCGACAGGGACGAGACGCCCCTCAGCGTCCTGTCCGCACTGGCGCGCCTGGACGTCGATCCCTGGGAGGAAGCCGCTCAACTCGCGGCGCTGCCGGAGCCGTCTGCCTCGGCAAGGCTCGCCGCCATGCTAGCCAACCTCCCCGGCGGGCCATCCATTCGCCGCGACCTGGACGCTATCTGCGTCCGCTCCATAAGCCTGCTGTCGTGTCCTGCCGGCCCCGAGCGATCCAATGGCGCGGCGCCCAGCAACCTGGGCGTTCGCTCTGGCGCCTTCCTGTTTCTGGTTCTCGGAACCTGGATGGTGGCGCTCACGCTGATGGCCGCACAAGGCCCCGCGGGCGGCGCGCGGCCTGCGGGCCCCGCGGCGCATGCGTCCGGTCTTCCAGCCATCGCCTCCCGAGCGCCCTGACCTGACGCCAGCCGCGCGCCAGGTGTGCGTGGCCGTCGCTTGCGGCCATCGAAACCCCCATCGCGCGCCGCCGCGTAGGTAATTTCCGATCCTGTCAGGCACACCCGTGCGGACCGCATGGTCTGCTGGTTCGCCGACGGCGCGCCACGCGGTCGCGGACGTCGCAACCCGTCATCGTCAACCGCCCTGGGCGCTGCCGCCAGCCACGCCGTCCACCAGTCGCGGCTCGGGTTGGCGCACATTGGAGATCGAAATGCCGCCTCGCCTCGACCGGTCGCGATCCGAGCCCGCCAAGGGCAAGTCGCTGCGGGACTGGGGCGCCAGCCGCACCGTCCCGAGCGCGGGCCGAGCGAACCCTCACGTGGGGCTTCGGCGGCGCGATCTCGAACGCAGGCCTGCGCTCGCACCTAAGACCCCTCGGGATGTTGAGCCTTGAGACGCCGAGCCTTGAAGCGGCCCCGCCTGCGCCTGGGCTGGCATGACGGCTTCCAACAGGGGGAGGCGCCGATTCGCGCGGAGCTGTTCAGCGTCGAGCGCCTCGAACAGCACGCCGAAAGCCTTGCGGCGGCGCAGGGCGTCGCCTCGGGCTCGCCGCGGGGATTGCCCCTTGATCGACGGCTTCGCGACAACACCAGGGTGCTCGGAGAGACCTACCGCACCATCGCCCAGGCGTACCGCGCCCATCAACCGATCACGCCAGCGGCGGAATGGCTGCTCGACAATTTCCACGTCGTCGAAGAGCAAGTCCGCGAGATCAGGCATGACCTGCCGCCGGGTTACTACCGTAAACTGCCGAAGCTGACCGAAGGTCCTTTGCAAGGCTACCCGCGGGTCATCGGGATCGCCTGGGCCTTCGTCGCCCACACCGACAGCGCCTTCGATGTCCAGAAGCTGACCCGCTTCGTCGCGGCGTACCAGCGTATCCAGCCGCTCACCATCGGCGAGCTGTGGGCGCTGGCGATCAGCGTGCGCATCACCCTGGTGGAAAACCTGCGTCGCTTGGCGCAGACGGTCGGTGCGCGGATGACGGCCGGCCGCCTGGCCGACGAGTTTGCAGATCGGATCTTGGGGACCGCCGACCGCGATCCCGAGACCGACAGCGACGCACAGGCCAGCCTCAACAGCGCGCCCTGGACGATGGCGTTCGGCGTGCAGCTGGCGATGCGGCTTCGCGACCGCGATCCCACGTCGACCCCTTCGCTGCGGTGGCTTGAGGCCAAGCTGGCCGGCGCCGGGAGTTCTACTGCTGAGATCGTCCGCGACGAGGTTCAGCGCCAGGGTGCGTCGAACGTCACCGTGCGCAACGTGATCACCAGCATGCGACTGGTGTCGATGGTGAACTGGGCGGAGTTTTTCGAAAGCGTCAGTCCGGTCGACGCCATCCTGCGGGCCGGCAGCGACTTCGCCGCGATGGATTTCTCCACCCGGGATCTCTACCGCCGCGCCATCGAGGACCTGGCGCTCCAATCGTCACGTGAGGAGACCGACGTCGCCAATCGGGCGGTCGCCGCGAGCCGGCGAATAGACGGCGCGGCCGGCGCCGACGCGCGCCAATGCGATCCGGGGTATTATCTGATCGCCAAGGGACGCCACGGTTTCGAGACGGAACTCGGCGGCCGGGCCTCGCTGAAGACGCGGCTATTTCGGCTCAACGCCCAGATCGGCGTGATGAGCTACGTCGGCACGATCGCCTTGCTCTCGGCGGTCGTCCTTGGGCTGGCCCTGCTGGTCGTGGCGCACGCCGGTGGATCGGGCTGGGCGCTGCTGGCCTTGACCGTCGTCGGCCTGATCCCGACCTCCGATGTGGCGATCGCGCTGGTGAATCGCGTGGGCACCCAACAGATCGGCGCCATGCGTCTGCCAGGCCTGGAGCTGCGCGAAGGCGTGCCCCCGGCGCTCAGAACCATCGTCGTCGTGCCGACGCTACTCTCCAGTGTGACCGCGATCGACGCCCAGATCGAGCGGTTGGAAGTCCACCACCTGTCCAGCCCTGGAGATAACTTCAATTTCGCCCTGCTTTCCGACTGGCGCGATGCGACCGGGGAGGATTCGCCCGGCGATCAGGAGCTGCTGGCCGCCGCCGTCGCGGGAATCGCGCGACTGAACGCGCGGTACGGACCGCTGGCCGACAGCGCCCGCTTCATCCTGCTGCAGCGCCGACGGGTCTGGAACGCCGGAGAAGGGCGCTGGATCGGTTGGGAACGCAAGCGCGGGAAGCTGCATGAACTCAATCGCCTGCTGCGCGGGGCAACCGATACGGGATTCCTGCCTATGGATGGCCGGCCCGCGGCGCTGCCCGCCGGCATCCGCTATGTGATCACCCTTGACGCCGACACGCGGCTGCCGATCGGCGCCGCCCGTCGGCTGATCGGCAAGATGGCTCACCCCTTAAACCAACCGCGTTTCGACGTCGCCGCTGGCCGGGTGGTGCAAGGCCATGGGATCCTTCAACCGCGTGTGACGCCGTCCTTGCCGATCGGCCGCGAGGGCTCGCTGTTCGAGCGCGTCTTCTCCGGACCCAATGGCTTGGACCCCTACGCGCTAGCGGTGTCCGACATCTACCAGGATCTCTTCGAGGAGGGGTCCTACTGCGGCAAAGGCATCTACGACATCGACGCCTTCGCAACGGCGCTGGACGGGCAGATTCCCGACAACACTGTCCTGAGCCACGATTTGCTGGAGGGCATCTTCGCCCGCGCCGGCTTGGCGTCGGACATCGAGGTCGTCGAGGAATTCCCGTCTCGGTACGACGTCGCCGCCGCTCGCCAGCACCGCTGGGTGCGTGGCGATTGGCAACTGCTTCCCTGGATCTTCGGCCTTGGCGCCAAGGGGACGCACGGCGAACGCAAGATCGCGCTGCCGTTGATGGGACGCTGGAAGCTGCTCGACAATCTGCGGCGCTCGCTTTCCGCACCGACGGCCCTGCTTGCCCTCATCATCGGGTGGATGCAGCCGAACGCCACGGCGCAGGTCTGGACGGCTTTCATCGTGCTGACCATCGCGCTGCCGCCGTTACTCCCGGCGATCGCCGGCCTCGTCCCGCGGCATGGCGGCGCGTCGATACGAAATCACCTGCGCGCCGTTCGCGGCGACCTTGCGCTTGGTCTGACGCAGAGCCTGTTCCTGGTGACCTTCCTGTCCCACCAGGCGTGGCTGATGGTCGATGCCGTGATGCGCACGCTGTTCCGCCTGCTGCTGCGTCGCCGGCTGCTGGAGTGGGTCTCAGCCGCGCAGGCCGAGAACGATGCCGAATTCAATTCCGCCCAGATGGTCGCGCAGGTGGCCGGCAGCGCCGCCTTCGCCGGCGCGGTCGGCGCCGCGCTTTATCTGACCGGGCAGCAGACGTGGCCGCTGGCCGCGCCCTTCGGGCTCGTCTGGGTGTTGTCCCCGCTTATCGCAAGATGGGCGAGCCTGCCGCCGCCGGCCGCCGGCCATTTGAAGATCACGCCGGGCGACGCCGAGGCGCTGCGCCTGATTGCCCGGCGGACCTGGCGGTTCTTCGAGAGGTTTGTCGGCCCGGACGACAACATGCTGCCGCCGGACAATTTCCAGGAGGAACCCGAACCGGTTGTCGCGCACCGCACCTCGCCCACGAACATCGGTCTCTATCTGTTGAGCGTTGTGGCGGCCCACGACTTCGGTTGGATCGGGACGACCGAGACTGTCGAAAAGCTCGAGGCCACGCTGACGACCATCGAGGCGCTCGAGGGCTTTCGCGGCCATCTCTACAACTGGTACGACACCCGAGATCTTCGTCCGCTTGATCCGAAATACGTCTCGTCGGTGGACAGCGGCAACCTCGCCGGCCACCTGATCGCACTAGCCAACGCCTGCCGCGAGATCGGCCAGCCCGGCCTTGCCGACACGACATGGCGGACCGGTCTGCGGGATCACCTGACCCTGCTGCGCGAGACCATCCTGGCGGTTGGCGAGCCCTCCGGCGTTCTTCGGGGCCCGCTCCTGGCCACCATCGAAGGGCTGGCCGCACGGCTTGTCGATGCGGCGCCGGACGCGCCGCGACTTACCCTGTACTTGGAGGAGACGATCAGCGAGGTCGAGGCTCTCGACGTGCGGGTCCGCGCCTACACAAGTCAGATCACGACGGACGGCGCAGCGGAGGTGCTGGTCTGGGCAGACGCCCTGCGGGCCTGCGCCGCCTCGCAACGGCGGGACGTCCAGCCGCCGCCGCTGGAATCCCCCGAGCTGTCGGATCCGCTGCCGCGGCGCCTTGCCGCCGTCGCCGATCGGGCCAAGGCGCTGTTCGACGCGATGGAGTTCGGCTTCCTGTTCGACGCGGACCGCCAGCTGCTGTCCATCGGCTATCGCAACGAGGACGGCGTTCTCGATTCCAATTTCTACGACCTGCTGGCGTCGGAGGCGCGTCTCGCGAGCTTCGTGGCGATCGCCAAGGGCGATATTCCCGCAAAGCATTGGTTCCGTCTCGGACGGACCATGACCCCGGTCGATGGCGGCTCCGCCCTCATCTCGTGGTCGGGATCAATGTTCGAATATCTGATGCCGTCGCTGGTCATGCGGGCCCCCGCCGGCAGCCTGCTGGAGCAGACCAATCGCCTGGTGGTCTGGCGGCAAGCCCGATACGGCGCGGAGCTCGGTATTCCCTGGGGTATGTCGGAGTCCGAGTACAACGCCCGCGACCTTGAGAAGACCCTCCAGTACTCCAGTTTTGGCGTGCCGGACCTGGGCTACAAGCGTGGCCTGGGCGAAAGCACCGTGATCGCCCCTTATGCCAGTGGTCTGGCCGCGATGATCGATCCTCGCGCCGCGCTGCGAAACTACATCCGGTTGGCGGCCATAGGTCTGCGCGGCGATTACGGATGGTACGAGGCGGTCGATTTCACCCGCTCCCGTCTTCCGGATGGGACGCCGTTCGCGGTCATTCGCGCCTTCATGGCCCATCACCAGGGCATGACCCTGGTCGCCATCGCCAATGCGCTGCAGGACGGACTGATGCGCGCGCGCTTCCATGCCGAGCCGATCGTGCAAGCGGCAGAGCTGTTGCTGCAGGAACGAATGCCGCGCGACGTGGCGCTGGCCCGCCCGCCGTCGGAAAAGTCCGAGGCGGCCGAGGCGACGCCCCAAGCGCTGGAAACCTGGCGCCGCTACACCTCGGCCCATTCCCAGACCCCTCGCACCCACATCCTCTCGAACGGCCGCTATTCGGCGATGGTGACCGCGGCGGGCTCCGGATACAGCCGCTGGCGCGACATCGCGATCACCCGCTGGCGCGAGGATGTGACCAGTGACGATTGGGGTGCGTATGTCTTCTTGCGCGATGCTGGCAGCCGCCAGACATGGTCGGCCGCCTATCAACCCATCGGGGCCGAGCCCGAAAGCTACGACGTCGGCTTCTGCGAGGATCGCGCCGAGATCGCGCGACGAGACGGGACGCTGACGAGCGTTCTGGAAGTGATGGTGTCGTCCGAGGACGACGCGGAAGTCCGACGGGTGTCCATCACCAACCACGGCGCCCAGCCTCGCACCATCGACGTGACCTCGTACGCGGAAGTCTCTCTGGCCCGGCAGGCCGACGACGTTGCACATCCAGCCTTCGCAAAGCTGTTCGTCGAGACGGAATTCGTGGCTCACCTGGGGGCCATCCTCGCCACCCGCCGGCAGCGCTCGGCCGCTGATCCCCTGATCTGGGCCGCTCACCTTTCGGTCGTTGAGGGCGACTGGTCCGACGACATCCAATTTGAGAGCGACCGCGCGCGGTTTGTCGGCCGCGGTCGGACCATTCGCGGGGCGGCGGCGATTGGCGACGGCTGGCCGCTGTCGAACACCTCGGGGCCCGTGCTCGATCCGGTGTTCAGCCTCAGGCGCCGACTGACCCTACCGCCGGGCGCGACCGCGCGCATCGCCTACTGGACCCTGGTCGCCGCAAGCCGCGACGCCGTGCTCGCGCTGGCCGACAAGCACCGCGATCCCACAGCGTTCGACCGGGCGACCGCGCTGGCCTGGACCCAGGCGCAGATGCAGCTGCGCCACCTGGGCGTCGCCCCCGACGAGGCGCACCTCTTCCAGCGGCTCGCCAGTCACATCCTCTACTGCGATCCAGCACTGCGGCCCGCCAGCGACCTCATCGGGGCGGGCCTACGCAAGGTCTCGACGCTTTGGTCGCAGGGGATTTCTGGCGACCGTCCAATCGTGCTGATCCTCATCGAGTCGGACGACGATCTGGCCCTGGTCCGGCAATTGCTGCGTGCGCATCAGTACTGGCGTCTGAAGCTGCTTGCCGTCGACCTGGTCATCCTGAACGGGCGAGCCGCCTCCTACGTTCAAGACCTGCAAAACTCGCTCGAGAGCCTGGTGCGGATCAATCAGCCAACCTCGGAGGGCGCACACGACCCTGCGCAGGGCTCGGTCTTTGTCCTGCGGACCGATCTGATAGCAGCAGAGGTCCGCGACCTGCTGCAGGCCGCCGCGCGCGCGGTGCTCTACGGCGATCGCGGCACGCTCGCCGAACAGCTCAACAGGGCCCGCGACCCCACGCCCGCGCGGACGTTTCCCCCGGCGCGCACTGGGCCGGCGGCGGAGCCTGAGAGCCCGCTGCCGCCGCCGCCGCGGGAGTTCTGCAACGGCCTTGGCGGGTTCGCCGATGATGGCCGCGATTATGTGACCGTTCTGACCGGTACGGAACGGACGCCGGCGCCTTGGGTGAATGTGATCTCGAACCCGTCCTTCGGCTTCCAGATCTCGACCGACGGCAGCGGGTTCACCTGGTCGGTGAACAGTCAGCAGAACCAACTGACCCCTTGGTCAAATGACCCGGTGGGCGACGGGCCGGGAGAGGTCGTCTACCTCACCGATGAGGACACCGGCGAAGTGTGGGGTCCGACGGCACTTCCCATACGCGACCCCGCGGCCACCTATTCCGTGCGGCATGGCCAGGGTTTCAGCCGGTTCGAGCATACCTCTCACGGCGTGGCGTTGGCGCTCACACAGTTCGTGCCCATCGACGACGCGATCAAGATCATGCGGTTGACCATCACCGACACCTCGGGGCACGCTCGGCGGCTCTCGGTCACCGGCTATGTCGCGTGGGTGCTGGGCGCTTCGCGCATGGCCGGCGCGCCGTTCGTTGTCACCGAGATCGATCCCGTCACCGGCGCGATGTTCGCGCAAAACCCCTGGAACGACGACTTCGGCGAGCGCGTCGCGTTTTTCGATCTCAAGGGCGACCAGACCTCGTGGACGGGCGATCGCAAGGAGTTCCTGGGGCGTCACGGCGGCCTTGGTCGACCCTTGGGCCTTACGCCGGGGACCCGCCTCTCCAACCGGACCGGCGCGGGCCTCGATCCGTGCGGCGCGTTGCAGACCCAGGTTACGCTCAAGGCCTTCGGCACGCGGGAGATAGTATTTTGTCTAGGCCAGGCCGCTTCCAGGAGCGAGGCGGCGGCTCTGGTGGCGAAGTACCGCGCGGCCGATCTGGATGTGGTGTTCGGTGAGGTCACTCGTCAATGGGACGAGATTCTCGGGACCGTGCAGGTCAAGACACCTGACCGCGCGCTCGATATTCTCGTCAACCGGTGGCTGCCTTACCAGACCCTCGCTTGCCGGGTCTGGGCGCGAACGGGATTTTATCAGGCCAGCGGCGCCTACGGTTTCCGCGATCAGCTGCAGGACGGGATGGCGCTTTGTCTATTGCGGCCCGATCTGGTCCGGGCCCACCTTCTGCGCGCGGCGGGTCGCCAATTCCTGGAAGGGGACGTGCAGCACTGGTGGCTCGCCGAATCGGGGAAGGGCATACGCACCCGCGTCTCCGACGACTGCGGATGGCTGGCTTTTGCGGTCGCCCATTATGTGCAGGTCACCGGCGACGTGGCGGTGCTCGACGAGACCGTCCCGTACCTGGAAGGCCCGGTTCTGAAGCCCGACGAGCACGACGCGTTCTTTGCACCCGCGACGTCTGCGACCACAGCGAGCCTGTTCGACCACTGCGCGCTTGCCCTCGAAAGGAGTCTCGGTGTCGGCGCCCATGGCTTGCCGCTGATGGGCGCGGGCGACTGGAACGACGGCATGGATCGGGTGGGAGAAGGGGGACGCGGCGAGAGCGTTTGGCTGGGTTGGTTTCTCCATACGACCTTGACCGCTTTCGCAGGACTGGCCGACGCGCGCAGCCGAGTTCAGCAAGGCGACTTGTGGCGTGGCCATGCGGTCGCTCTTAAGGCGTCACTTGAGCGTGAGGCCTGGGACGGCGACTGGTATCGGCGCGCGTTCTTCGATGACGGCGCGGCGCTGGGCTCGGTCGCCAATGGGCAATGCCGCATCGACTCTATCGCCCAGTCCTGGTCGGTGATCTCCGGCGCCGCCGACCCGGCGCGGGCGGTGCGGGCCATGGCGGCCCTGGACCGATTTCTCGTCCGGCGCGACGAAAAGCTTGTGCTGCTGTTCACGCCGCCGTTCGACTACCCAGCTCAGGATCCCGGCTACATCAAGGGATATCCCCCCGGGATCCGCGAGAACGGCGGTCAGTACACCCATGCCGCGGCCTGGTCGGCGATGGCGTTCGCCATGCAGGGCGATGGCGACAGGGCGGGCGAGCTGCTGACAATGCTCAACCCGATCCGCCATGCGGACGACGCGGCGGGCATGCATCGCTACAAGGTCGAGCCCTATGTCGTCTGCGCCGACGTCTATTCCGAACCGCCCCACATCGGGCGGGGCGGATGGACCTGGTACACAGGGTCAGCCGGGTGGATGTACCGGGTCACCCTGGAGTGGCTCCTGGGATTCCGGGTGCAGGGCGCCGCGCTGCGGCTCGATCCCTGCATTCCGAGCCATTGGCCGCGGTTCGAGATCGCTTATCGCCATGGCGCGACGCCCTACAGCATCGTCGTCGAAAACCCGCTCGGCGTCTGCCGCGGTGTGTTGTCGATGAAGCTCGACGGTAAGGTACTGGCGGCGGAATCGGGCCGGCTCGTCAGTCTGGTGGACGACGGGCAGGCGCATCGGATCGAGGTCGTTCTCGGATGAAGGCCAGGATGACATGCCAGAGATCGTAAGCCCGCTTGCCGGCAAGCCCGTGCCCGCTGCATTGCTGGTCAATGTCCCACGCCTGGTGACGGCCTATTTCGCGTTGGAGCCGGATCCGACCATCCCCGCGCAGTGCGTGGCGTTCGGAACGTCCGGACATCGAGGCAGCGCGTTTGCGGCTGCGTTCAATGAGACGCACATCGTCGCGATCGCTCAGGCCGTGTGCCTCTACCGCCGGCATGCGGGCATCGACGGGCCGCTGTTCCTGGGCATGGACACCCATGCCCTCTCGGAGCCGGCATTCGCCTCGACCCTCGAAGTGCTGGCCGCCAATGGCGTGGAGACGATGATCGACGAGAATGGCGGTTACACGCCGACGCCGGTGATCTCCCACGCCATCCTGGGGTATAATCTGGGCCGCGAGACCGGCCTGGCCGACGGGATCGTGATCAGCCCTTCCCACAACCCGCCCGATGAAGGCGGCTTCAAATACAACCCACCGAACGGCGGGCCGGCGGATCTGACGGTCACCGGTTGGATTGAGAAGGTCGCCAACGAATTCCTCCAAACGAGGCTCGATGGGGTCCAGCGCATGCCCTATGCACGCGCCCGTAAGGCCGCATGCGTCCATGCGCACGACTACATCACGCCCTATGTCGCCGACCTGGGCAATGTCGTGGACCTGGAGGCCGTCCGCAGCGCCGGCGTGAGGATCGGGATCGACCCGCTGGGCGGGGCGGCGGTGCAGTATTGGCAACCGATCATCGAGCGTTATGGGCTGGCCGCCACGGTCGTAAACACGGCGATCGACCCCACTTTCCGGTTCATGACCGTCGATTGGGACGGACGGGTGCGGATGGACTGCTCATCGGCCTACGCCATGGCGCCGCTGATCGCGATGCGTGAGACGTTCGACGTCGCGTTCGCCAACGACACGGACGCCGACCGCCACGGGATCGTCTGCCCCTCGAGCGGTCTGATGAACCCGAACGCTTACCTCGCCGCCGCGATCGCCTATCTCTGCGCCCATCGACCAGGTTGGCGGCCTGACAGCGCCGTCGGCAAGACCGTTGTCTCCAGCAGCATGATCGACCGGGTGGCGGCGAAACAGGGGCGCAAGCTTCTTGAGGTTCCGGTCGGGTTCAAATGGTTCAGCGCGGGGCTGATCGACGGCGGGCTCGCCTTCGGCGGGGAAGAGAGCGCCGGTGCGGCCTTCCTGCGCCGCGATGGGACGGTATGGACCACGGACAAGGACGGGTTGATCATGGGCCTGCTGGCCGCTGAAATCTGCGCCCGGACCGCCCAGGACCCTGGCCAGTTCTATGCGAGCGTCACGTCCGACCTCGGGACCTCATTCTATGCGCGGATCGACGCGCCGGCGTCCGCGGCCCAGAAAGCGCGGCTGGCGAAGCTCGATCCGTCGGATATCGAGGCCAAAGACCTCGCCGATGAGGCGATCAACGCGAAGCTGACCCGCGCGCCGGGGAATGATCAGCCGATTGGCGGGATCAAGGTGGTGACCAAAAACGGCTGGTTCGCCGCGCGCCCATCGGGGACCGAAGACGTCTACAAGATCTATGCTGAAAGTTTCGTCAGCGCCGAACACCTGGCGACGATCCAGAGGCAGGCCCAGGCGACCATCGACCACGCGCTCGCCGACGCGCCGGCTCAGGTGGAAACGCCGCCTGCGGGATAGAAGGCCCCAAGCACCCAAAGGAAGCCTGCGGAGGGTCTTGATACCGCACCCGACCAACGCGGGCCCGTGAGTAGTTTCCGACCCTTCCTGGCCCGCCCGGTGGGTCACTATCGTGGCCCCGATTGCGGTCGGACGAAGGCTACGGGCGACGGTCTGCGCGCCGTCGCGGCCATTGCTCCGGAGTTCGCCATGCCCGATCCGCTGACCCCCGCCGCGCTCCAGTCAATCGACGCCTATTGGCGCGCTGCGAACTATCTGTCGGTGGGGCAGATTTACCTCCAGGACAATCCCCTGCTGGAAAGGCCGCTCAAGCTTAGCGACATCAAGCCCCGCCTGCTCGGGCATTGGGGCACCACCCCCGGCCTGAACCTTCTCTACGCTCACCTGAACCGGCTGATCAAAGAGCACGGCCTCAACATGATCTACGTGATCGGGCCCGGTCATGGCGGGCCGGGCATCGTCGCGAACACCTATCTCGAGGGCTCCTACACCGAGCGTTACCCGGCGGTCGAACGCAACCGAAACGGTCTCTATCGGCTGTTTCGGCAGTTCTCCTGGCCCTATGGGATCCCCAGTCACGTCTCGCCGGAGACGCCGGGATCGATCCATGAGGGCGGTGAGCTGGGCTATTCCCTCTTGCACGCCTACGGCGCGGCCTTCGACAATCCGGACCTGATTGTCGCCTGCGTGATCGGCGACGGGGAAGCTGAGACCGGCGCCCTGGCCGCGAGCTGGCATTCCAACAAATTCCTGAACCCGGCGCGCGATGGTGCGGTCCTACCGATCCTGCATCTGAACGGCTTCAAGATCGCCAATCCGACGGTCCTGGCGCGGATCACCCGGGAGGAACTCACCGCGCTCCTGCAGGGCTACGGCTACGAGCCCCACTTCGTCGAGGGCGACGATCCGGCCCTGGTCCACCAGGCGCTGGCAGGAACCCTTGACTCGATCCTGGCGAGGATCGGCGACATCCAGCACGCGGCCCGAACAGGCGCTGCGGGCGCCGCGCCTGAGCGTCCGCGCTGGCCGATGATCGTCCTGCAGACGCCCAAGGGCTGGACAGGACCGAAGGTGGTCGATGGGTTGCCCGTCGAAGGGACATGGCGCGCGCACCAGGTGCCGATCGCTCACATGGAGAACCCAGAGCACCTGCGGCAGCTCGAGACCTGGATGAAGAGCTACCGGCCGGAGGAACTCTTCGACGACACCGGAAAATTCCGTGAAGACCTGGCCGCATTGGCGCCGACCGGACATCGCCGGATGGGTTCCAATCCTCACGCCAACGGCGGCGAGCTTCTGGTCGCCCTGTCGATGCCGGGCTTCCGCGACCACGCGGTGAAGGTCCCATCGCCGGGGGCTGTCAAGGCAGAGGCCACGCGCGTCCTGGGGCGGTATCTGCGCGATCTAATGGCGCTCAACCGGGACAAGCAGAACTTCCGCCTGTTCGGCCCAGACGAGACGGCCTCGAACCGGTTGGACGCTGTCTATGAAGTGACCGGCAAGGTCTGGATGGCCGCCGTCGAGGATATCGACACCAACCTTAGCGCCGACGGACGGGTCATGGAGGTGCTGAGCGAGCACCTCTGCGAGGGCTGGCTGGAGGGCTACCTCCTGACTGGCCGGCATGGCCTCTTTTCCTGCTACGAGGCGTTCATCCACATCATCGACTCGATGTTCAACCAACACGCCAAGTGGCTGAAGGTCACCCGCAAGATTCCCTGGCGCGCGCCGATCGCCTCACTGAACTACCTCCTGACCTCCCACGTCTGGCGCCAGGACCATAACGGGTTCTCCCACCAGGACCCCGGGTTCATCGATCACGTGGCGAGCAAGAAGGCCGATGTGGTGCGGATCTATCTCGCGCCCGACGCCAACTGCCTGCTGTCAATCGCCGACCACTGCCTGCGCAGCCGCAACTATGTGAACCTGATCATCGCCGGCAAACAGCCGGAGTGGCAGTGGCTGGACATCGACGAAGCGGTCCGCCACTGCACGGCCGGCATCGGCGTCTGGGACTGGGCGAGCCCCGGCGGTGACGATCCCGATGTGGTCATGGCCTGCGCCGGTGACGTTCCGACGCTTGAGGCGCTGGCGGCCGTGACCCTGTTGCGCGCCTACGTCCCGGACATCCGCATACGGGTGGTCAACGTGGTGGACCTGCTCGCGCTGCAGCCTCGCTCGGAACATCCGCATGGACTGGAAGACCAGGATTTCGACGCACTCTTCACGACCGACCGACCCGTGATATTCGCCTACCACGGGTATCCCGCCCTGATCCACGAACTGACCTACCGCAGGCGCAATCACGGCAATTTCCATGTGCGCGGCTACAAGGAGGAGGGCACGACGACGACGCCCTTCGATATGGTCGTGCTGAACAATCTCGACCGCTACCAGTTGGCGCTCGACGCGATCCGGCGGATCCCGCGCTTGGCCGACCAAGTGGAGATGGCCACGGCGCGCTACTGGTCAGTCATGGAACGCCACAAGCTCTACATCAGCGAACATGGCGACGACATGCCGGAGGTGCGGGATTGGCGATGGAGCCTCGAGTCCAGCGCCGAGAGTTGATCTGAGTAGTTTCCGATCCTGCCCCGACGATACTCCCGCCGCCTATTCTGCGGGTGATCCTCTCGATTGATCGAAGCGCCGCGGGACAGAACCCAGTTCCTGCCGATCGCCTTCCCACCAGGGGGTCCGAACATTTTCTGCTGGCGACGAGGCGCGCGGTGTTCCGAGTTGAGTGTATTGAAGGCTGCGACGGACAAGCCGCTCCGGTGGGCGCGTGAGCCTGGCCGCCGCGGACCCCGCGAGACCGTTCACAACCGCGGATGGGATCGACGACCTCTGCCTCAACACCATCCGCACCCTGTCCATGGACGCAGTGCAGAAGGCGAAGTCCGGACATCCCGGAACCCCCATGGCCCTAGCCCCGGTGATCTACACATTGTGGCGGGCGTTTCTCCGCTTCGATCCCGACGATCCCCTTTGGCCCAACCGCGATCGCTTCGTGCTGTCCAACGGCCACGCCTCGATGCTGCTCTATGCGATGCTGCATCTCGCCGGGGTCAAGGACATCACAGGAGGCGATGGGCGCGCCGATGGCCTCGCGGTAAGCCTGGACGATATCCGCGCCTTTCGGGAACTTGGAAGCCACTGCCCCGGGCATCCCGAGTACGGCGTGACCAGCGGGGTCGAGGCGACGACAGGCCCGTTGGGCCAGGGTTGCGCGACCAGCGTCGGGATGGCCATTGCCGGACGCTGGCAGGCGACGCACTTCAATCGGCCTGAGTTCGCGGCGTTCGACTACGATGTCTACGCGCTCTGCGGCGACGGCGACATGATGGAAGGCGTCACCAGCGAGGCCGCATCGCTGGCCGGCCAGCTGATGCTCGGCAAGCTCTGCTGGATCTATGACAGCAACCGCATCACCATCGAAGGCCATACCGACCTGGCGTTCAGCGAAGACGTCGCGGCCCGCTTCCTGGCCTACGGCTGGAACGTGGAGCGAGTGGGCGATGCCAATGACACCGCCCGTCTCGCGGCGGCGTTCGAAGCGTTTCGGGCCACCGAAAACGTCCCGACCCTGATCATCGTCGAGAGCCATATCGGCTTTGGAGCGCCGCATAAACATGACACCAGCGCCGCTCACGGCGAGCCCTTGGGCGAAGAAGAAATCCGCCTGGCCAAGCGCAGCTATGGATGGCCGGAGGAGGCGAAATTCCTGGTCCCAGACGGTGTTTGCGACCACGTGCGCAGCGCGATTGCGGCGCGTATGGCGCCGCTGCGGACCGCCTGGTCGGCGGGCATGGCCGACTATCGGTCTGAGCAGGGTGATCTCACTGACCAGATGGATCGGATGCTCACCCGCCGCCTTCCCGACGACTGGGCCGCTGACCTGCCGAGCTTTCCCGCCGACCCCAAGGGCCTCGCCACGCGGGAGTCTTCTGGCGCGGTCCTGAATGCCATCGCCCGGCGCTGTCCCTGGCTGATTGGCGGGGCCGCCGATCTCGCCCCCTCGACCAAGACCCGGCTGACCGCGGAAGGCGCCGGAGACTTCGAGGCCGGCGCCTATGGGGGCCGCAACCTCCATTTCGGCATTCGCGAACATGCCATGGGCGCGGTGGTCAACGGCCTGACCCTCGCGGGGATCTGGGCCTTCGGATCGACCTTCCTGATCTTCTCCGACTACATGAAGCCGGCCGTCCGTCTGAGCGCGCTGATGGGGCTGCCGGCGGTCTACATCTTCACCCACGATTCCATCGGCCTGGGCCAAGACGGCCCGACCCATCAGGCTGTGGAGCAGCTCGTGGGCCTGCGGGCCATCCCAAACCTCATCACGCTTCGGCCCGCGGACGCCAACGAGGTGGTGGAAGCTTGGCGCATCGTCGCCGGATTGAAGGATCGGCCTGCCTGCCTGGTGCTGAGCCGCCAGCCTTTGCCCACGCTCGACCGCACTCAGTTTGCGCCGGCGTCCGGGGTGGCGCGCGGCGGCTATGTGCTCGCCGATGCGGACCCCGGCAAGCCCGCGGTGATCCTGATGGCCACGGGCAGCGAAATCGGGCTCTGTGTAGCGGCCTATCAGTCCCTCAAGGCCCGGGGCGTCGCCGCGCGGGTGGTCAGCCTGCCGTCCTGGGAATTGTTCGAGGAACAGGACCAGGCCTATCGCGACAGCGTCCTTCCGCCGTCGGTCATGCCGCGCGTTTCCGTCGAGGCGGCCTCGGTGATCGGCTGGGACCGCTACGTCGGCGCCACCGGCGCTCGGATCGGGATGACCTCGTTTGGCGCCTCGGCGCCGATAGACGCTCTGATGTCCAGGTTCGGCTTTACCGTCGAGGCCGTGCTGGCCGCGGCGAAAGAGCAGCTCGCCGGGGCCAGAACGCGCACGCCATGAATCCGCTGATGCAACTTGAAGCGTGCGGCCAGTCCCCATGGCTCGACTCCATTCGGCGCAGCCTGATCGAGACCGGCGAGCTTCGCACGCTCATCGAGCGCGACGGATTGAAGGGCGTCACCTCCAATCCCTCGATCTTCGAGAAGGCGATCGGGGAGGGCGATGACTACGCCGAGGCGATCGCGGCGTTCCAGTCGACCGGCGATCACAGCGTCGCCGAGATCTACGAGCACCTGGCGATCGCCGACATCCGCGACGCCGCCGACCTGCTGCGACCCGTTTATGACGAGACCCAGGGCTATGACGGCTACGTGAGCCTGGAGTGCTCGCCCTACCTCGCCAATGACACAGAAGCGACCGTTGGCGAGGCGTTGCGGCTGTGGGCGGCGGTGGCTCGTCCCAATCTGATGGTGAAGGTTCCGGCGACGCCTGCGGGTCTGCCAGCGATCCGTCGGCTGATCGGGCGAGGCCTCAATATAAATGTGACCCTGCTGTTCTCGGTGGCCATCTATGAGCAGGTGACCGAGGCCTATATCGCCGGCCTGGAAGATTTGGCGCGGGCTCACGGCGACCTGTCGAAAGTCGCCAGCGTCGCCAGTTTCTTCGTCAGCCGGATCGACACCGCCATCGACAAGCGCCTGGACGCCCTGGACGACGCACGGGTCGCCAGCGCTCTGCGCGGCAAGGCGGCGATCGCCAGTGCGAAACTGGCCTACGTCCGTTACCAGGCGCTGTTTTCAGGTCCCCGCTGGGACGCCCTGGCCGCGTCCGGCGCCCGGACGCAGAGGCTGCTCTGGGCCTCCACGAGCACAAAGAGCCCGGCCTACAAGGACACAATGTACGTCGAGGCCCTGATCGGCCGCGACACCGTCGATACCCTGCCGCCGGCAACGATGGACGCGTTCCGCGATCATGGCGAGGCGAGGCCAGACGCCATCGAGCAAGACATTGACGCGGCGCGCGCGGTGCTGGCGGATCTGGCGCAGCAGGGCGTCTCGCTGCAAGCGATCACGGACGATCTCGTCGCCGAAGGCGTGCAGCAGTTCGCCGACGACTTCGACAACCTCCTCGGCGCCGTTGCGCGCCGCCGCCGCGTGCTCCTGGAGGGAAGTGCCGCGCGCCTGGACATCCGACCTGGCTCACCTGAGATGAGCGCCGCCTACGCAGATGAGCTGGAGGCCTGGCGCAAGGACGGTCGCATCCGCGCGCTTTGGGCGGGCGACGCCAACCTCTGGACAGGCGAGGACGAAGACCGCTGGCTCGGCTGGTTGACCAACAATGCGCGGGAGTTGCGTGACCTTGAGCCGCTCCGCGAGTTCGCGACTCAGGTGCAGCGTCGCGCCTTCACCGACCTCGTGCTGCTGGGCATGGGCGGGTCCAGTCTCGGCCCGGAAGTGCTGGCCGAGACCTTCGGCCGGCAGCCCGGATGGCCGCGCTTCCACATGCTCGACAGCACCGATCCAGCCCAGATCAGGACGATCGAGCAGGCCATCGACCTCAGCCACACGCTCTTCATGGTGTCGTCGAAATCCGGCGGGACTCTCGAGCCCAATATTTTCCTCGACTACTTCTTCGATCGCGTGGTGAGGGTGCGCGGCGCGGGCAAGGCCGGCGAACATTTCGTCGCCGTCACCGATGCCGGCTCGGCACTGGATGACCGGGCCGCCAAGCTGGGCTTTGCCCACGTCTTCTACGGTGCGAGAGGGATCGGTGGTCGCTATTCGGTGCTGTCGAAGTTCGGCCTGGCCCCGGCCGCGGGGATAGGCGTCGATATCCAGTGTCTGCTGGAGACCACCCAGCCGATGATGCGCTCTTGCGGACCGGACGTGCCGCCAGCGGAGAATCCGGGCGTGCAGCTGGGGGTCGCCCTGGGGGTGGCGGCGGCGCGACTTGGCCGCAACAAGCTGACCCTCGTAGCCTCACCTGGGATCGCCGTTCTCGGCGCCTGGCTGGAGCAACTCATCGCCGAGAGCACCGGCAAGATGGGGCGAGGCCTGATCCCGCTGGCGGGTGAGCCGCTCGCGGCGCACAGCTTCTATGGGGACGACCGGGTCTTCGCCTACCTGGAGCTGGACGGCAGCCCCGACCCCGCTCAGCGCCTGGCGATGAAGGCGCTGGAACATGCCGGCCATCCCGTGGTCTGGATCCGGGTCAAGGACACCTGGAGTCTCGGTCAGGAATTCTACCGCTGGGAAATCGCCACCGCCGTCGCCGGCGCGATCCTCGGGATTGATCCCTTCGATCAGCCAGACGTCGAAGCCAGCAAGCAGACATCGAGCTCACTCATCAAGGCCTACGAAACGACCCGCAGCCTGCCGAAGGACGAGCCCGTGTTCCGCGAGAACGGCGTGTCCCTCTATGCCGATCCCCGCAATGCCGAGGCGATTGGGCGGCACAACACCTTAGCAGGCTATCTGCGCAGCCATTTCGGTCAGGTTCAGGACGGCGACTACGTGGCGCTGCTGGCCTATGTCGAACGCAACCCGGTCCATACCGAAGCCTTGACCGCGATCCGCGCCCGCATCCGCGACCGGACCCATGCCGCAACCTGCCTGGGGTTTGGCCCGCGGTTCCAGCATTCGACCGGACAGATCTACAAGGGCGGCCCGAACTGCGGGGTGTTCCTTCAGATCACCTGCGATGACGCCTGCGACATCGATGTTCCCGGCCACGCTTATAGCTTTGGCGTGGTGAAAGCTGCCCAGGCCCGCGGCGATTTCGAGGTACTGGGCGAACGCGGGCGGCGCCTGATGCGCGTGCATCTCAAGGACGTCGATGCGGGACTTACCCATTTGAAACAGGCGATCGAGGCGGCGTTCGCCTGACGGCGCCGTCCAAGGAGCGGACCATGCAAATCGGTATGATCGGACTGGGCAAGATGGGCGGCAACATGTCCCGCCGCCTGATGCAGGCGGGACATGGCTGCGTTGTCTACGACCGGGAGGCCAAGGCGCGAGAGGCCCTGGCCAAAAATGGCGCGATCGACGCGGCGTCGGTGGCGGACGTCGTAACGCTATTGGGTCCAGGCCCTCGCGCCGTCTGGCTCATGCTGCCGGTCGGCCAGGTCACCGACGACATGGTTACGACGCTAGCCGGCCTGCTTTCGGCCGGCGACATCATCGTCGACGGCGGAAACTCCTTCTACAAAGACGACATCCGCCGCGCGAAGGCGCTGGCCGAGAAAGGCATCCACTACGTCGACTGCGGCACCTCCGGCGGCGTCTGGGGCATCGACCGTGGCTACTGCATGATGATCGGCGGGCCGAAGTCCGCGGTCGACCATCTTGATCCTATCTTCGCGGCCCTGGCGCCGGGACGAGGCGACATCGCGCGCACGCCGGGGCGCGATGGCGTCGATGCGCGGGCGGAGCGCGGCTACATCCACGCCGGTCCGTCCGGCGCTGGCCACTTCGTCAAGATGGTGCACAACGGGATCGAGTACGGGCTTATGCAGGCTTACGGCGAAGGCTTCGATATCCTGCGCAACAAGGACTCTTCGGACCTGCCCGAGGCCGAGCGGTACACGCTGAATTTGCCCGATATCGCCGAGGTCTGGCGGCGCGGCAGCGTGATCTCGTCATGGCTGCTCGACTTGAGCGCTGCAGCGCTCGTCAAAGATCCTGAGCTCGCCACCTACTCCGGGTTCGTCCAGGATTCGGGCGAAGGCCGCTGGACGGTGGAGGCGGCGATCGAGGAGGCGGTCCCTGCCGACGTCATCACCGCCGCGCTTTACGCCCGCTTTCGGTCCCGCCAGGACAATACCTTCGCCGAGAAGATGCTGTCGGCCATGCGGTTTGGGTTCGGCGGGCATCTGGAAGGTCAGGAGCCGATCGATCCTGAGCCCAAGGCTGCGCAGCCTGGTCGGACGAGCGCATCGATCGCCTCGGCCTAGACGGGTGACCGATCGATTCTGCCGCCCCGGTGACGCCGATCCCCAGTCGGGCTTAGCTGAGCCCTGCACTATGGTGATCTTCGGTGCGACAGGCGACCTCTGTCAGCGCCTCGTCGTCCCGGCGCTCTACAACCTGTCGCGCGCCAACAGGCTGCCGGATCGCTTTGCGCTGATTGGCGTCGCCCGGACGGCGGGATCGTCGGAGAGCTGGCGTAACCAGCTCTACGCGGGTCTCCAGAGCTTCGTGGGCAACGACGCCGCCACCTTCAGCATCGATCATATCGACGAGGCCGCCTGGGCGCGTCTTGCGGGCGGCATGTCCTATGTCCAGGGCGACGCCACGGACGCCGCCGTCCACGCCAAGCTTGCCAAGGCGATCGAGGCAACTCCTTCAGGTCCTGGCGGCAACGTCATCTTCTACCTTGCGGTCGCTGATCGCCTCTTTGGCCCGGTGGTGGAGCAACTCGGGAAGGCGGAACTGACACGAGAGGCGGCGCCTGGGGACGGCGCGCCTCGCGCCTGGCGCCGCGTCGTGATCGAGAAGCCCTTCGGCCACAGCCTGGCCTCGGCGCGCGACCTCAACGCGAGCCTGAGGCGAACCCTTGAAGAAGAGCAGATCTTCCGGATCGACCATTTCCTGGGAAAGGACACCGTCCAAGCGATCCTGGCGTTCCGCTTCGCCAACGGCCTCTTCGAGCCGATCTGGAATCGCGACCGCATCGATGAGGTGCAGATCACCGTCGCCGAGACTGTAGGCGTTGAAGACCGCGGCGCCTTCTACGAGGCGACGGGCGCGTTGCGCGACATGGTGCCGAACCATGTGCTCAGCCTGCTCTCCATGGTGGCCATGGAGCCGCCGGTGGGCTTCGACGCCGAGGCCGTCCGCTCGCGCAAGGCCGACGTGTTCGCAGCCATGCCGGCAGTCACGCCCGACCGGGCGGTTCGGGGTCAGTATCTGGCCGGCCAGGTTCTGGGTCGGGACGCCAAGGCTTACCGCCAGGAGCCGCAGGTGGCGGTCAACTCCGATGTCGAAACCTATGTCGCCCTGCGCCTCGAGATCGACAACTGGCGGTGGGCGGGCGTCCCCTTCTACGTCCGCACCGGCAAGCACCTGTCGAAGCGGATGACGGAAATCGCCATCCGCTTCAAGCAGGCGCCCTATGCCGCATTCGAAGCCACGCCGGTTGCGGCCCTTCGGCCCAATTGGCTGCTTCTGAACGTTGCCCCGGAGGAGGGGATTTCCCTGCAGTTCGAGGTCAAACGGCCCGGCGCAGAGATCGACCTTGCGGCCGTGACCATGGACTTCCGTTACGACGATTGGTTCCCGAAGGCCTCGAGCGTCGGGTACGAGACACTGCTTCAGGACGTGATGACCGGCGACCAGAGCCTGTTCATGCGCGCCGACATGGTCGAGCAGGGGTGGCGCCTCGTCCAGCCCGTGCTCGACGCCTGGTCGATGAAGGCCGGCGACGTCCCAGGTTATCCCTCCGGCAGCGACGGGCCCGAGGCGGCGGCCGACCTGCTGGCGCGCGAAGGCCGGCGCTGGCGGCCTGTCGCGTCCACGAAGGGCGCGGCGGCATGACCAGGAGCGGTGGCCCGAGGCTTCTGCTCGCCGATGTCGATGGCACCTTGGTGACCGACGACAAGCAGCTCACAGAGGCCGCGATCGCAGCGGTGCAGGATCTTCGTCACGCCGGCATCGCCTTCGCCATCACCAGCAGCCGGCCGCCGCGCGGCATGAACATGCTGGTCGCACCGCTCGGTCTGACGCTCCCGCTGGCAGGCCTCAACGGCGGCCTCCTGGTCAACCCCGACCTATCGGTCATCGCTTGCCATGTGATCGGCGCGGCGGCCGCCGCCAAAGCCGTGGCCCTGTTGCTTGACCAGGGTCTCGACGTCTGGATCTACACCGAGACCGCCTGGCTGGTCCGGGATCCTTCGGCTTCGCACGTGGCGCGCGAGGCCTGGATCCTGAAATTCCCCGCCCAGGTCGTGTCGGCCTTCACCGCTGAGCACCTGGCGCAGGCCGTCAAGATCGTGGGCGTCTCCGACGATCTGGCATTGGTCGCCGCATGCGAGGCCCGCGCGCAGACGGTTTTGGGCGCAAGCGCCAGCGCCACCCGGTCGAATCCCTACTTCCTGGATGTCACCCATCCCCAGGCCAACAAGGGGGCCGTCGTGGCGGACCTGTCTGTCCGTCTGAGCATCGCGCCTGATCAGATCGCCACGATCGGGGACATGCAGAATGACGTGCTGATGTTTCGCCAGAGTGGCCTCTCCATCGCCATGGGCAACGCCAGTGACGAGGTGAAGGCGCAGGCCAACCAGGTGACTGAGAGCAACCAGGACGACGGCTTTGCCAAGGCGGTTCGGAAATTCGTCCTGCCTGGGGCCGCTTGATGACCCACATTGAAAGAAGTCCCCGATGACGCCGCGCGTGAAAGAGATCTTGAGTTGGTATGGCGCGGACAACGTCGGGACGCTTACCAACCTGGCGCGGCTGCTCAATCACGGGCGGTTGGGGGGTAGCGGCAAGCTGGTTATTCTACCGGTAGACCAAGGGTTCGAGCATGGGCCGGCCAGATCCTTCGCCCTCAATCCGCCCGCCTACGACCCTCGCTATCACTTCGAACTGGCGATTGCCGCCGGCTGCAACGCCTATGCGGCGCCCCTTGGCTTCCTCGAGGCGGGCGCGCGGGATTTTGCGGGAGACCTGCCCCTCATCTTGAAGGTCAATGATGACGACGTCCTGCTGGCGCAGGCCGACCCCAACCAGGCGCTCACCGCCGGCGTCGCCGACGCGCTTCGGCTGGGCTGCGCGGCGATCGGCTTCACCATTTATCCGGGGTCGTCCCATCAGCTGGAGATGTATGGTCAGCTGCGCGCTTACGCCGAGACAGCCAAGCGCCATGGACTGGCCGTCGTGGTCTGGGCCTATCCGCGCGGCTCCGGCCTCAGCAAGGCGGGCGAAACTGCGATCGATGTCGCAGGCTATGCCGTGCAGATCGCCGCTCAATTGGGCGCGCACATCATCAAGGTGAAGCTGCCGACCGCGCATCTCGAGCAGGCGGAAGCCCGCAAGGTCTACGAAGACCAGAAGATCCCCATCGCCACGCCGGCCGAGCGCGTGCGCCATGTCCTGGAGTGCGCCTTTGCGGGCCGGCGGATCGTGATCTTCTCAGGTGGCGCAGCGACATTCGACGACGCGGCCCTGCTGGACGAGATCCGGGCGATCCACGCGGGCGGGGGATTTGGCTCAATCCTGGGGCGCAACTCCTTCCAGCGGACCAAGCCCGAGGCTCTGAAGATGCTCGCCTCGGTGATGGACATCTATCAGGGCGCGCCCGACCCGAGCCTGGTCGCTTGAGCGCCGCAGCCTCAGAACCCGAGGCCTTCGGGGGGCGATCCATCATCGTGGCGCCATCGATCCTGTCGGCAGATTTCGGGCGACTGGACGAGGAGGTGCGCGCGGTGGACGCCGCCGGCGCCGACTGGATCCACGTCGATGTCATGGATGGCCGCTTCGTCCCGAATATCACCCTGGGGCCGGTGGTAGTGGAGGCGTTGCGGCGCAGCACGGCAAAGCCGCTGAATGTCCACCTGATGATCGTCGAGCCGCAGCGCTACATCCCCGACTTCGCCCGAGCCGGGGCCGACCACCTGCTTGTCCACGCCGAAGCCTCGGCGACCGTCCACCTGCACGCAGTGCTGTCGCAGATCCGCGATTTGGGAAAAAAGGCTGGTGTCGTGCTGGACCCCGCCAGCCCGGTGGAATTGATCGAATACGTCCTGCACCTCTGCGACGTGGTCTTGGTGATGACGGTCAACCCGGGCTTCGGCGGCCAAAGGTTCCTGCCCGAAATGCTCCCCAAAATCCGCCGGCTGCGGGCGCTCTGTGACGCCCGCGGCCTCGACCCGGTCATCGAGGTCGATGGCGGCCTGAACAGCGATAGCACAGGCGCCGCGATCACTGCGGGCGCCACGGCGATCGTCGCTGGCAGCGCCATCTTCGGATCGGCCGACTATGCTGCGGCCATAGCCGCGATCCGCGACGCCGGCTCGGGCAGACCGGACCGGGGGTCCCCGCCGTGAAGTTCGACGGGTCGGTTCTCGCCCTCAATGCCGGATCCTCCAGCCTGAAGTTCGGCTTGTTTTGCCCCGCGGAAGACGGAGCCGTCCTCCTACGCGGTGAGATCGAGGAGATCACGACGGCGCCGCGGCTGCTTGTGCACGACGCCGAGGGGGGAGTTCTGGCCGACCGCCGTTGGCGGTCAGGCGGCACACCTGGTTTCGGCGAGCTGCTTGAGGCTGTTCTGGACGTCGTCGAGCGAAACCCTGGCCCGCAGGCATTGGCGGCTGTCGGCCATAGGGTCGTGCACGGCGGCGCTGACCATGGCGCCCCGGCCCGGATTACCCCTGCGCTACTTGTTGAACTTGAAGCCCTGACGTCGCTAGATCCCCTGCACATGCCCCATTGCCTGGCGCCGATGCGGGCGATCGCATCGATCCATCCCGGCCTGCCGCAAGTCGCCTGCTTCGACACCGCCTTTCATCACACCATGCCGGCCGTGGCGACACGGATCGCCGTCCCACGCGCGCTCGCGCAACTCGGCCTTCGCCGCTACGGCTTCCATGGCCTGTCCTATGACTACGTCGCTGGGAAGCTTGGAATGCTGTCGCCGGCGCTGGCGCGGGGCAGGGTGATCGTGGCGCATTTGGGATCGGGAGCCAGTCTCTGCGCCTTGCTCGGCGCCCGCAGCATCGCCACGACCATGGGGTTCAGCGTTCTCGACGGCCTGGTGATGGCCACACGCTGCGGATCCCTGGATCCAGGCGTGATCCTCTACCTTGGGCGACAGGGACATAGCTTTGCCGACATCGAAACCCTGCTCTACGCGCAAAGCGGCCTGTTGGGCGTATCGGGGTTCAGCGGCGACATGCAGGCCCTGCTGACCAGCAGCGACCCGCGGGCGCGCGAAGCCATCGATCTGTTCACCTATCGCGTCGCCACCGAGACGGGCGCGCTCGTCAGCGCCCTGGGCGGGCTGGACGGACTGGTCTTCACCGCAGGAATAGGAGAGCACGCGCCGGCCATCCGAGCGGAGATCTGCGCCCGCTTGGCCTGGCTCGGCCTACGGCTCGATGAGGCCGCCAACGCGGCCGGCCTCGCCTGCATCAGTGCCCCGGACAGTAAGATTGAGGTCCGCGTCATCGCCACCGATGAAGAAGCGATGATCGCGCGCCTCGCGCAGAGCGTTCTCCAGAGACGGCGAGCGCGATAGCCGGCGGCGCCTCTCGAAGCGGCGACGGCTTCCGACCAGGGCTCCCCTGAAGCGCCGCAAGTTGCGTCGATTGAGCCCGCGCATAGGAAGTGTCTGAGTAGATTCCGACCCTGACCAGTCGGCGCCCGGGATGGGTAACCTGTCCTCTTTGCGGTGGACAATGGCTTCGCGTCTTCCGGCTGGCCCCAGGGCTGGCCGAGCCAGATGGCCCGTCCTGGCCGGCCTGGAACACCGCGAAGAAAGGGATGCGCCACCATGGCGATGGACAGTCGCGCGCTCGACCGCAGTCCGATGTTGCGTCTGAGCCAGATCATCGCCGCGCTGGCGATGTCGTTGAATTCCGCATCGATCACGGCCAACGCGCTGCGCTTGCGCACGCTGAAACTCTAGATGGACCCCAAGGCGCACACGGGCACCGCGGACCGCCCGACGTCGGGCGTGATCGTCGCTGTTCGGGGGAGCGTTGTGGACGCTCGCTTCGATGGGGGCCTTCCGCCAATCTACACCGTGCTTCGCGCAGGATCGGGCAACGAGGTCGTCATCGAGGTGCTTGCCCAGCCGGACGAACACCATGTGCGCGGGATCGCCCTGACGCCGACCCAGGGTCTTGCACGAGGCATGCCTGTCCTCGACACGGGCGGGCCGCTGAACGCTCCGGTCGGCGAAGCGATCCTCTCGCGGATGTTCGATGTGTTCGGTGAGACGATCGACCGTGGGCCGGCGTTGTCCGCCGTCCAATGGCGCTCGGTGCATCGGGCTCCGCCGCCGCTGGCCCGGCGATCAACCAAGTCGGAGGTCTTTGAGACCGGGATCAAGGTTATCGACGTTCTTGTCCCGTTGGAGCGGGGCGGCAAAGCGGGGCTTTTCGGCGGGGCCGGCGTCGGCAAGACCGTGCTGCTCACCGAGATGATCCACAACATGGTCGGTCATCATAAGGGCGTGAGCATCTTTTGCGGCATCGGCGAACGGTGCCGTGAGGGCGAAGAACTCTACGACGCCATGAAGGAAGCCGGCGTGCTGCCGAACATGGTCATGGTGTTCGGGCAGATGAACGAGCCGCCGGGCGCCCGATTTCGCGTCGGCCATGCCGCGCTGACCATGGCCGAGTATTTTCGCGACGACGAACACCGCGACGTCCTGCTTCTCGTCGACAATATCTTTCGCTTCATCCAGGCCGGCATGGAGGTGTCTGGATTGATGGGCCAGATGCCCTCACGGCTCGGCTACCAGCCGACCATGGGCACCGAGTTGTCGGGGTTGGAAGAGCGGATCGCCAACACCGACACCGGCGCCATCACCTCGATCCAGGCTGTCTATGTGCCGGCGGACGATTTCACCGACCCTGCGGCGGTCCATACGTTTTCCCACCTTTCGGCGTCGATCGTGCTCTCGCGCAAGCGCGCCAGCGAAGGCCTGTTTCCGGCCATCGATCCGTTGCAGTCGAGCTCCAAGATGGCGACCCCCGGCATCGTCGGTGAACGGCACTACGCCCTGGCTCAGGAGATCCGGCGCACGCTGGCGCAGTACGCCGACCTCAAGGACATCATCGCCATGCTGGGCTTGGAGCAGCTTTCGCCCGACGACCGAAACGTCGTCTTGCGCGCCCGCCGGCTGGAGCGATTTCTCACCCAGCCGTTCTTCACAACCGAGCAGTTCACCGGGCTCAAAGGCAAGGTCGTCAGCCTGGAAGATGCGCTCGATGGCTGCGAGCGCATCTTGCGGGACGAATTCAAGGATTACCCTGAGAGCGCGCTCTACATGATCGGCGCCATCGGCGAAGCCAAGGCGCCGGCCAAACCCAATGCGCCGCGGTCGCCGAACACCCCCGACGCGTCGGCGGACTACGGGCTGGCCTCCCATGGATCTTAAGCTCCTTCTGCCGTTCCAGGTCTTCGCCCAGAAGTCCGATGTGTTGCGGATCATCGCCGAGACCCCCGATGGATCGTTCGGCCTATTGCCTCACCGCCTGGATTGTGTCGCCGCCCTGGCCCCCGGGATCCTCACCTACGAGACCGAGGCGGAGGGAGAAGTGTTCGTCGCCGTTGATGAGGGCGTGCTCGTCAAGGCGGGATTGGAGGTGCTGGTCTCCGTGCGCCGGGCTCAGGCGGGGACGGACCTCGGCCAGCTGCGCGCCGCCGTCGAGCGCGAATTCCTGGTCCTCGACGAGCAGGAGAAGAGCGTCCGTCTGGCGGTCGCCAAGATGGAAGGCAACCTCGTTCGGCGCATGGCGCGGCTGCGAAATGACTGAAGACCGCCACGCCCAGCTTGAGTCGGAGGCCGCGCTTGGGCGCGCTGTTGGCGCGAAGGCGGCGCGCAAGCTCAAGGCGCGCCGCAACGCCGGGCAGGGCGTCTGGTTCGGTCTGGGAATGATGGGCCTGATCGGATGGTCAGTGACCATACCCACCCTCCTGGGAGCTGCGCTCGGGTTTTGGCTGGACCGGCATCACCCGGGTGGCCGTTCATGGACGCTAGCCCTGCTGGCCGCTGGCCTCGCGATTGGCTGCCTTAACGCCTGGCGCTGGGTGGCTCAGGAAGACCAAGCCATTCGCGACGAGCAGGAGGACAGCGATGCATGAGATCCTCCCCTTGGCGGGCGCTCTGGCCACCGGCGTGGTGTTGGGCATCATGTTTTTTGGCGGGCTTTGGTGGACAGTCGCGCGCGGGATGTCGTCACCGCGGCCGGCGCTTTGGTTCGTTGGCAGCAAGCTGGTTCGGACGGCCCTGGCGCTGGGCGGGTTCTATCTCGTAGGCGGCGGACGTTGGGAGCGCTGGCTGCTGTGCTTGCTAGGTTTTGTCCTGGCGCGCTTGGCGACCTCTCGGCTGACCCGTCCGCCCATGCAAGATCGGTTCGTTCACGCCGCAGGGGCTGGAAATGCGCCTTAGCCCGGACGACATGATCTTCTGGCGCCACGGGCTTCTTAAGCTCAATGGCACCATCGTGTTCACCTGGGCCTTGATGGCCGTATTGGCGGTCGGATCGAAGCTGATCACGCGCAAGCTTTCCACGGACCTTGACCGATCTCGATGGCAGAACCTCCTCGAGATCATCGTCACCGGGATCGAAAAACAGATCGCCGACGTCGGTCTGCGCCAGCCTGAGAAGTATATCGGCTTCCTCGGCACGCTGTTTCTGTTCGTCGCCCTGGCCAGCCTGTGCACGGTCATTCCGGGTTACGAGCCGCCCACAGGGTCACTCTCGACGACCGCGGCGCTCGCCCTGTGCGTTCTGGTCGCCGTGCCGTTCTTTGGCATCCGGGAACAGGGCTTGGCCGGCTACCTCAAATCCTACACCGAGCCGACAGTCATCATGCTGCCGTTCAACATCATCAGTGAGCTATCGCGCACCCTGGCTCTGGCGGTCCGCCTGTTCGGCAACATGATGAGCGGGACGATGATCATCGCCATCCTGCTGACCATTACGCCCTTCGTCTTCCCCATCGCCATGAGCGCGCTCGGCCTGCTGACCGGCATGGTCCAGGCCTACATCTTCAGCATCCTGGCTGGGGTCTACATCGCCGCCGCGACGCGCGGCCGCAAGGCCAAGCCAGCCCCGGCGCACGGAGCAACCGCATGAAAACCCACGACAGGACATGATGCCATGGACAGTATTACCCTCATCGCTATCGCTTCGATCGTCACGGCCGGTCTGACGATCGCCCTGGGCAGCATCGGACCCGCGCTAGGCGAGGGGCGCGCGGTCGCCACGGCGCTGACCTCCCTAGCGCAGCAGCCGGACGCCGCCTCGACGATCACGCGCACGTTGTTCGTCGGCCTGGCGATGATCGAGTCCATCGCGATCTACTGCTTCGTGGTCTCGATGATCCTGCTGTTCGCCAATCCGTTCTGGAACCACGTCATCGCCCACGCCGCAGGAAAGTAGTCATGCTCATCGACTGGTTCACCGTCGGTGCGCAAGCTCTCAATTTCATCGTCCTGGTGTGGTTGTTGAAGCGCTTCCTCTACAAGCCGATCCTCAACGCTGTCGACGCGCGGGAGAAGCTGATCGCCGGCAAACTCGCGGACGCCGACGCGAAAGAGGCGAACGCGCAGAGCCAACGCGATGCATTCCAGAAGAAGAATGAGGCCTTCGACAAGCAACGTGCAGCGCTGTTGACCGCGGCGACAGACGAGGCGGCCGCCGAGGGCCGAAAGCTGCTCGACGACGCCCGCAAGGCGGCCGACGCGCTCAGCGCGAAACGAAACGAGGCGTTGAGGACCGACGCCCACGCCCTCACCCAGGCCCTTCGTCGCCGGACGCAGCATGAAGTCTTCGCCATCGCCAAAAAGACGCTGGCCGATCTCGCCGACACGGACCTGGACAAGCGGATGGCCGAGGTGTTCACACGCCGCCTGCGCGGCATGGCCGGCAAGGCGAAAGTGACGTTCGGCACGGCATTGACCTCGAGCACCGGGCCGGCCCTGCTGCGCAGCGCATTCGATCTCCCCGCGAGACAACGCGCCGCGATCCAGAAGGCGCTCGATGAGACCTTCTCGACCCAGGTGCCGATCCGGTTCGAAACCGCACCGAGCCTCGTGAGCGGAATCGAACTGGCCGCCAACGGGCAAAAGATCGCCTGGAGCATCGCGGACTATCTCGTTGCACTGGAGAAGGGCGTCGCAGAGATGCTGGATGATCGGGACCAGCCTGCACCGAAGACAGCCTCCAGGCCGGTGGCCAAGGCGACAGTTACGGGCAAGGCCAGGGCGAAGGCCAAACCCCACGCCGCCAAGCGCAAGGCGCAGCGGGTATGACGCGCGCGGCTGAAAATCTGAGCACGGCGTTCGACGACGCGTTCAAGACGATAGGCCGGACGCTAAAGGTTTTCACTGCCGAGTTGGCGCCCAAAGAGGTCGGCGCCGTCACCAGCATCGCGACCGGCATCGCCAAGGTGTCCGGGCTCCCGTCCGTGGGCTTCGAGGAACTGGTCAGGTTTCCAGGCGGCCTGCTCGGCATCGCCTTCAACGTCGATGCGGACGAGATCGGCGTGGTGCTGCTTGGAGACTACGCGCACATCAACGCGGGGAACGAAGTCGAGCGTACCGGCCGGGTCATGGATGTGGCCGTCGGTGAGGCTTTGCTGGGACGCGTCATCGATCCGCTGGGTCGGCCGGTCGACGGCAAGGGCGAGGTTGGCACCACCGCGCGCCGTCCAATCGAACGTCCCGCACCGCCGATCATGGACCGCGCGCCCGTCACCACGCCCTTGCAGACCGGTCTGAAGGTCATCGATGCGCTGATCCCGGTAGGGCGCGGCCAACGCGAACTGATCCTGGGCGACCGCCAGACAGGCAAGACCTCGATCGCCATCGACACCATTCTGAACCAGCGCGACCAGAACGTGCTTTGCGTCTATTGCGCCATTGGGCAGCGCGCCTCCGCCGTCGCCAAGGCCGTGGCGACCCTGCGGGAAAATGGCGCCATGGCCCATACTGTGGTGGTGGTGACCGAAGGCAACGACCCGCCGGGCCTCGCCTACATCGCGCCCTATGCCGCCACGACGATCGCCGAGCATTTCATGGAGCAAGGGCGCGACGTCCTGATCGTCTACGACGACCTGACGCACCATGCGCGAGCCTATCGCGAACTGTCGCTTCTGCTGCGCCGTCCGCCCGGGCGCGAAGCCTTTCCAGGCGACATTTTCTACATTCACGCGCGGCTCCTGGAGCGCAGCACTCACCTGCGCGAAGACCTTGGCGGGGGTTCGCTGACGGCCCTCCCGGTCATCGAAACCGAAGCGCAGAATATCTCCGCCTACATCCCGACCAATCTGATCTCGATCACCGATGGCCAGATCTATCTATCGC
>NZ_JBEPUO010000015.1:0-79254 GCF_041691455.1 Phenylobacterium sp.
TCACTGACCAAGACCATCAGGCCGTCGGGGGATAACCCCGGCGGCCTTTTGCTTGCCCGGAACAGGCGTCGCCGTCACCCTGTCGCCAACCGCCGCGATGAGCCGGCGGATAGAGGGTGGCGAGCATGGAACGTCGGAGATTTCTGAAGGCCGCGGGCGTGGCGGCGGCGGGCGCGGCCCTGGCGCGACCCGGTGTCTCCGGCGCGGCGGCCAAGGCGCCGCCGCCGGAGCCACGCGGACTATCGGCGAGCGGGCCGGGCGAACGGCTGTCGCTCGACCTCGGCTGGCGCTTCCACCGCGGCGACGTGGCCGCGCCCGTGCCCCACACCGGCGACCAGAGCTACGCCAGCACCAAGGCCGGGGCGGCGGGCGGCGCGGCGGGCCTGCGCTACGACGCCTCGTCCTGGCGCGAGCTCGACCTGCCGCATGACTTCGTGGTGGAGGGGCCGTTCGAGGAGAGCGCCAATGTCGCCCAGGGCTATCGGCCGAAAGGCGTCGCCTGGTACCGCCGCACCCTCAAGCTCGACCCCGCCGACCAGGGCAAGCACCTGGAGCTGCAGTTCGACGGCGTCGCGACCAACGCCACCGTCTGGTTCAACGGCAACGTCGTGGCGCACAGCTACAGCGCCTATTCGTCGATCTACGTCGATATCACCGCCTTCGCCCGGTTCGGGGAGGAGTTGAACGCCATCGCCGTCAGGGTCGACGCCGATCCGCTGGAAGGCTGGTGGTACGAGGGCGGCGGCGTCTATCGCCACACCTGGCTGGTCAAGCGCGCGCCGGTCCATCTGATCACCGACGGCGTCTACGCCCATCCGCGCCGCGAGGCGGACGGCCGCTGGACCCTGCCCGTGGAGGCCACGGTCGCCAACACCGGCGAGGCGGTGGCCGAGGCCGAGATCGAGGTGGTGCTGGTCGACCCCGAGGGCCGTCCGGTCACTCAGGGGCGCGCCAGCGTCTCTGTGGCGCCGCTCGAGCGGTCCGTGGCGCGCCTGTCGCTGGAGGTCGTACAGCCGCATCTCTGGTCGATTGAGACGCCGACGCTCTATCAGGTGCGCACGACCGTCCGGCTTGGCGCAGCGGCGGTGGATGAGGCGGCCACGCTCTGCGGCTTCCGGACCCAGAGGTTCGATCCGGACCGCGGCTTCTTCCTCAACGACAAGCCGGTGAAGATCCAAGGCGTCTGCATCCACCAGGATCACGCCGGCGTCGGTATCGCCCTGCCGGACGCGATCATCGACTTTCGGCTGCGGCGGCTGAAGGCGCTGGGCTGCAACGCCATCCGCTCGTCGCACAACGCGCCCACCCGCGAGCTGCTCGATGCGGCCGACCGGCTGGGCTTCCTGGTGATGGACGAGAACCGGCTCTTCAACACCAGCGCCGACTATCTGCGGATGCTGGAGTGGATGGTGCGGCGCGACCGCAACCATCCGAGCGTGATCCTCTGGTCGGTGTTCAACGAGGAGCCGCTACAGGGCCGCCGCGAGGGCTATGAGATGGTCCGCCGCATGGCCCGGGTGGTGAAGAGCCTGGACACCACCCGGCCGGTCACCGCGGCGATGAACGGCGGCATGTTCAACGCCGTGAACGTCTCCCAGGCGGTCGACGTGGTGGGCTTCAACTATCAGATCTCGGCCTACGACCGGTTCCACGCGGCCAACCCCACCAAGCCGATGACCAGTTCCGAGGACACATCGGCGGTGTCGACGCGGGGCGAATACCTCAGCGACCGCAAGGGGCGGCACGTCCTGACCTCCTACGACGACGAGGCGCAGCCTTGGGGGGCGACGCACCGGGCGGCGTGGAAAGCGGTCGCGACCCGGCCCTTCGTCGCCGGCGCCTTCGTCTGGACCGGGTTCGACTACCGCGGCGAGCCGCAGCCCTTCGAATGGCCCACCGCGAGCTCATCCTTCGGGATCATGGACCTCTGCGGCTTCGAGAAGGCGGCCTTCTACATCCACCAGGCGCAGTGGGTGAAGGACCGCCCGATCCTGCATCTGATCCCGCACTGGAACTGGCCAGGCCGCGAGGGCCAGAAGATACGCGTCGTGGCCATGGCCAACACCGAGACCGTGGCCTTGATCCTCAACGGCAAGCTGATCGGCGAGCAGAAGGTCGATCCGTTCGAGATGAACGAATGGCAGGTAGCCTATGCGCCCGGTCGGCTGGAGGCGGTGGGCAAGACCGCGGGGAGGGTGGTCGCCCACGCTGTGGTGGAAACCACCGGCGCGCCCGTCGCCCTGCGCCTGACGCCGGACCGGATCGGCCTGGCCGGGGATGGGCGGGACGCCATGCCGGTGACGGTCGAGGCGCTGGACGCCCAAGGCCGACCGGTCCCGACGGCGAACCTCCCCGTCGCTTTTGAGATCACGGGCGGGCGGATCATCGGCCTGGGCAACGGCGACGCCAACAGCCACGAGCCGGAGAAGGGGAACGCCCGCAGGCTCTACAACGGCCTGGCGCAGGTGATCGTGCAGAGCGAGGCGGGCGGGGCAGGCGTGCTGGCGCTGCGTGCAAAGGCCCCGGATCTGAAGCCGGCCGAGACGCGGATCGCAGTGCGGGCCGATCGCGGGCCGCCCAGCGCGCCCCGGCCAAGTTGAAGGCGCCCGCCCGCGAGGAAAGGCTGCTCATGACAGCCAAGTCATGACCGCGAATTAAGCTGCTTCGACTGCAACGCAGGGCTAGCTTCCGCGCCAGGATTTGAGATTGGGGATCAGACCATGCGTTTTGCGATCGCGCTGCTGGCGGCCGCGGCGGCCTTGACCACGGCGGGCGCCGCCGCCGCCGCGCCCTCCGTCGAGATCAGGGACGCGGTCGTCCGCGTCACGGTGATCCCCGAGGACCGCGCCGACGTGAAGGTGGAGATCCTGACCACCAATTCGAAGCTGCCGCTGGAGGTCAGGACCCAGGGCTCGGAGACCATCATCTCGGGCAACCTCTGGCATCGCATCCACGACTGCCATTCCCGAGGCGACCATCCGACCGCCTGGGTCGGCGGGATCGGCATCGTCGACTTCAAGGACATGCCGCAGGTGGTGATCCGCACGCCCAAGGCGGTGGCGATTTCGGCGGGCGGGGCGGTCTATGGCTCGATCGGCCGCGCGGCGAGCCTCGACCTGGAGAATTCCGGCTGCAGCGGCTGGACCCTCGCCGACATCGCGGGCGACGTGGCCCTGCGCGAATCCGGCGCCGGCTCCGTGCGGATGGGCTCGGCCGGCAAGCTCGACATCCGGCTCTCCGGGGCCGGCAACGTCCACGCCACCCAGGTCCGCCAGGGCCTGGACGCGACCGTCTCGGGTGCGGGCGGGGTGACCATCGACGACCTCAGCGGCGCCATGCAGGCCCACCTCTCCGGCGTCGGCCACATCAAGGTCGCCCAGGGCCACGTGGGCGCGCTGCGGGCCTCGATCTCAGGGGTCGGCGGTGTCGACTTCGGCGGCCAGGCTGAAAGCCTCGACGCCTCGATCTCCGGCTTCGGCGGCATCCGCGTGAAGGCGGTGAGCGGCCAGGTGACGAAATCCATCTCGGGCGGCGGGCACGTGACGATCGGCTGACGCCGCGTTGCGACCTCGCTCCCGGACCCAAGAGACCAAGAGGAACCGAAAGATGCGTATCTTCCTGATGCTGGCGGCCACCGCGGCCGCGGCCCTCGCCGCCGGCGCCGCCAGCGCGGCCTCTGTCGAGGTGAAAGACGCCGTGGCCCGGGTGACGGTAGTCCCGGAGAACCGCACCGACATCAAGGTCGATATCATCCAGGCCAATTCGCAGCTGCCGCTGGAGGTGCGCACCTTCGCGGGCCGCACCATCGTCGATGGCCGGCTCGGCCGCCGGGTCCGCGGGTGCCGCGGCTCGGGCGAGAACGTCAGCGTCCATGTCCGAGGGGTCGGCGACGTCTCCTGGCGGGAGATGCCCCAGGTGGTGATCCATACGCCGCGAGACGTCGACGTCGACGTGGGCGACGCCGTCTGGGGCTCGGTCGGCCGCTCGGCCAGCCTCAAGCTCGGCAACGCCGGCTGCGGCGACTGGACCGTCGGCAATGTCGAAGGCGCCATGCGGATCAGCCAGGCCGGATCGGGCGACACCCGCGCCGGGTCGGCCGCCGAGGCGAAGATCCGGGTGGCCGGCTCCGGCGACACCGCCGTGGGTGACATCCGCGGCGGCCTCGACGTCGATATCGCCGGCTCCGGCGACGTGACCGTGGCCTCGGTCTCAGGTCCCCTGGACGTCCACGTGGCCGGCTCCGGCGACGTGAAAGTGGCCGCCGGTCACACGCCGACCCTGAGCGTGGCGGTGGCCGGCTCCGGCGACGTCGACTTCCGCGGCGTCGCCGACAGCGTGAAGGCCCGCATCGCCGGGTCCGGCGACATCCGGATCCGCGAGGTCAGGGGCCCGATCTCCAAGACCGTCATGGGCTCCGGCGGCGTGACCATCGGCGACTGACTTCGGGCAACGGCGGGCGGCCGAAAACCGGCCCCCGCGCCCTTGACGCCACCGAGTCGAACCGGTAATGACGCGCCTCCTGTTGGACCGGCTGTAGCTCTCGGGCTAGACGCGGTCCGCAGAACGAGCTGAGGCAGTGCTCTCACCAGCGCCTCGGCACAGGCCCTCGCGGGTATCGCGTGGGCCTAAGTCGTTTTTGCGGACTTACGCGTACGGGCTCTCACTTGAGAGTTCGGGTTGGTCTTTGAAATGGTCGAGATCACGCGGACGGTTCGTCGTCTGTAGGGAACGAAAAGAGCGATATGGATCGTCAGAACATCCGCATCCGCCTCAAGGCGTTTGACCACCGCGTGCTGGACCATTCCACGCGCGAGATCGTCAACACGGCCAAGAGAACTGGCGCGACCGTGCGCGGGCCCATCCCGCTGCCGACGCGCATCGAGAAATTCACCGTCAACCGCTCGCCGCACATCGACAAGAAGTCGCGCGAGCAGTTCGAAATCCGCACGCACAAGCGCGTGCTCGATATCGTCGACCCCACCCCGCAGACCGTGGACGCGCTGATGAAGCTCGACCTGTCCGCCGGCGTGGACGTCGAGATCAAGCTCTAAGGGGATTGATCCGATGCGAACTGGCGTAATCGCCAAAAAGCTGGGCATGGCGCGCTTCTTCGATGAAGCGGGAACCCATGTGCCGGTGACCGTGCTCAGCCTCGAGGGCTGTCAGGTCGTCGCCCAGCGCACCCAGGACAAGGACGGCTACGTGGCCCTCCAGCTGGGCGCGGGCGCGAAGAAACCCAAGAACACCTCCAAGGCCATGCGCGGCCACTTCGCCAAGGCGGAAGTCGAGCCGAAGCGCACGATCGCGGAGTTCCGGGTCTCCGAGGACATGCTGATCGACGTGGGCGCCGAGTTCACCGCCGACCACTACCTCCCGGGCCAGAAGATCGACGTGACCGGCGTGACGGTCGGCAAGGGCTTCCAGGGCGCCATGAAGCGCTGGAACTTCGGCGGCATGCGGGCCACCCACGGGGTGTCCGTCTCCCACCGGGCCCACGGCTCGACCGGCCAGCGCCAGGATCCGGGCAAGACCTTCAAGGGCAAGAAGATGGCCGGCCACCTCGGCCAGGAAACCGTCACCACCCTCAACCTCACCGTCTGGCGCGTCGATGTCGAACGCGGCCTGATCCTGGTGAAGGGCGCCGTTCCCGGCACCGAAGGCGACTTCGTGAAGATCCGCGACGCGGTGAAGATGGCCGCCCCCAAGGACATTCCGACGCCGGGCGCCTTCCGCAAGGCCGGTGAAGAGCCCAAGGCTCCCGCCGCCGAGGAAGAGCCCACGGTCGTCGAAGCCGCCGCCGAAGCCGAAGCGCCTGCCGCTGAAGCGCCCGCCGCCGAGGAACCCGCCGTGAGCGCGGCTCCGGAAGCCGAAGCGCCGACGGCTGAAGCCTCCGAAACCGAAGCCCCGGCCGCGGAAGCGCCGGAAGCCGGGGAAGAAGCCTGATGAAACTCGACGTCATCAAACTGGACGGCGGGAAGAGCGGCTCGATCGAGCTTTCCGACGACATCTTCGGGATCGCCGACATTCGCGGCGACATCCTGCAGCGCATGGTGACCTGGCAACTCGCCAAGCGCCGCGCCGGCACCCACAAGGTCCAGGTCCGCAACGAAGTCTCGCGGACCTCGAAGAAGATGTACAAGCAGAAGGGCACCGGCGGCGCCCGTCACGGTTCGCGCCGGGCGGCTCAGTTCGTCGGCGGCGCCCGGGCCCACGGGCCCGTGGTCCGCAGCCACGCCTTCGGTCTGCCCAAGAAGGTCCGCGCGCTCGCCCTGCGTCACGCGCTCTCCTCCAAGGCCAAGGACGGTTCGCTGATCGTCGTCGACACCCTGACGCTCAAGGACGCCAAGACGGCGGCCCTGCGCACCCAGCTCGGCGCCATCGGCATCACCCACGCCCTGGTCATCGGCGGGGTCGAGGTCGACAAGAACTTCGGCCTGGCCGCGCGCAACATCCCGAATGTGGACGTGCTGCCGAACGCCGGCCTCAACGTCTATGACGTGCTGCGCCGCCGCACCCTGGTGCTCACCAAGGACGCGGTCGAAGCGATCCAGGCGCGCTTCGTTAAGGAGGCCGCGTAATGGCTGAGCAACCCACCGCCCGTCACTACGACACCATCCTGTCGCCGGTGATCACCGAAAAGGCCACGCTGCTCTCCGAGCACAACAAGGTCGTCTTCCGCGTCGCTGGCGACAGCACGAAGGACGAGATCGCGGCGGCCGTCGAGGCGCTGTTCAAAGTGAACGTCACCAAGGTCAACACCCTGAACGTCAAGGGCAAGACCAAGCGGTTCCGCGGCATCAAGGGCCGGCGTTCCGACGTCAAGAAAGCTGTCGTGACCCTGGCCGAAGGCCAGTCGATCGACATCACCACGGGGCTCTGATCCGATGGCCTTGAAGCAATATAACCCGACCTCTCCCGGTCGCCGCCAGCTGGTGCTGGTGGACAAGTCCGAGCTCCACAAGGGCGGGCCTGTGAAGTCCCTCGTCGAGGGCCTGACCAAGTCCGGCGGACGTGGCGGCGGCGGTCGCATCGCGGTGCGTTTCCGCGGCGGCGGCGCCAAGCGCCTCTACCGCAAGATCGATTTCAAGCGCCGCAAGTTCGACATGGTCGGCACGGTCGAGCGCCTGGAGTACGACCCCAACCGCACGGCGTTCATCGCGCTGATCAAATATGCCGACGAGGAGCTGGCCTACATCCTGGCTCCGCAACGGCTGAAGGTCGGCGACCAGGTGATCGCGGCCGAAAAGGCCGACGTGAAGCCCGGCAACGCCATGCCGCTGCGCGGCATGCCGATCGGCACCATCATCCACAACGTCGAGCTGAAGCCCCTGAAGGGCGGCCAGATCGCCCGCTCCGCCGGGACCTACGCCCAGCTCGTCGGCCGCGACGCCGGCTACGCCCAGATCCGCCTGAACTCGGGCGAGCTGCGCATGGTGCCGGACGGCTGCATGGCCACGGTGGGCGCGGTGTCGAACCCCGACCACATGAACGAGGTCATGGGCAAGGCCGGCCGCAATCGTCACAAGGGCCGCAGGCCCCACGTCCGCGGCGTCGCCATGAACCCGGTCGACCACCCGCACGGCGGCGGCGAAGGCAAGACCTCCGGCGGCCGTAACCCGGTCACCCCGTGGGGCAAGCCGACCAAGGGCGCCAAGACTCGTACGAACAAGACGACCGACAAGTTCATCATCCGGTCACGTCATGCCAGGAAGGCTCGCTAAGCGATGACCCGCTCAGTCTGGAAAGGTCCGTTCGTCGACGGATACCTGCTCAAGAAGGCCGAGGCCGTCCAAGGCTCTGGCCGCAAGGACGTGATCAAGACCTGGTCGCGCCGCTCCACCATCATGCCGCAGTTCGTGGGTCTCACGTTCGGCGTGCACAACGGCCAGAAGCACGTCCCCGTGCACGTGTCGGAAGACATGGTCGGCATGAAGCTGGGCGAGTTCGCGCCCACCCGCTTCTTCCCCGGCCACGCCGCCGACAAGAAGGCCAAGAGGAAGTAGCCATGTCGCAGACGAAGAAAGTTCGCCGACTGGCCGGCATCGAAGCGATGGCGAAGGTCCGCACCCTGCGGACCAGCGCGCGCAAGCTGAACCTGGTCGCCCAGTCGATCCGCGGCCTCAAGGTCCAGCGGGCGCTGAACGAGCTCGAGTTCAGCCACAAGCGCATCGCCAGCGACGTCCGCAAGGCGCTCTATTCGGCGATCTCCAACGCCGAGAACAACCACAACCTCGACATCGACTCCCTGGTCGTCGCCGAGGCCTACGTGGGCAAGAACCTGGTGATGAAGCGCTTCTCCGCCCGCGCGCGGGGCAGGGCTTCGCGTATCGAGAAGCCGTTCAGCGAGATCACCATCGTGGTCCGCGAACTGGGTGAGGCTGCCTGATGGGTCAGAAAGTCAATCCGATCGGGCTTCGGCTCGGCATCAACCGCACGTGGGACAGCCGCTGGTTCGCCGACGGCGCCGACTACGGCAAGCTGCTGCACGAGGACATCAAGGTCCGGCGCGCGCTGAAGAAGCGCCTCTACCAGGCCGGCGTCTCGCGCATCACCATCGAGCGTCCGCACAAGAAGTGCCGCATCACCATCTATGCCGCGCGCCCCGGCGTGATCATCGGCAAGAAGGGCGCGGACATCGACAAGCTGCGCAAGGACATCGCGGCGATGACGGATGGCGAGGTTCACCTGAACATCGTCGAGATCCGCAAGCCCGAGACCGACGCCCAGCTGATCGCCGAGAACATCGCCCAGCAGCTCGAACGCCGCGTGGCCTTCCGCCGCGCCATGAAGCGCTCGATGCAGTCGGCCATGCGCCTTGGCGCCAAGGGCGTCCGCATCAACGTCTCCGGCCGCCTGGGCGGCGCGGAAATCGCGCGGATGGAATGGTACCGCGAGGGCCGGGTGCCGCTGCACACGCTTCGCGCCGACATCGACTACGGCTTCACCGAGGCCAAGACCACCTACGGCATCATCGGCGTGAAGGTGTGGGTGTTCAAAGGCGAGGTGCTCGAGCACGACCCGATGGCGCTGGATAAGCGTCTGGCCGGCGAAAGCGGGCCCGCGGGTGAAGGCGGCGGTCGTGACCGCGCTGGCGATCGTCCCGACCGCGGCCCGCGCCGCGATCGGCGCGAGCAGGCGAACGCGTAAGGGCCGATCAGATGCTGTCTCCGAAAAAGACCAAGTACCGCAAGCAGTTCAAGGGCAAGATCCATGGTCTTGCCAAGAGCGGCTTCACGCTGAACTTCGGCTCCTATGGCCTGAAGTCGGTCGAGCCCGAGCGGGTCACCGCGCGTCAGATCGAGGCGGCCCGCCGCGCGATCACGCGTCAGATGAAGCGCCAGGGCCGGGTGTGGATCCGGATCTTCCCCGACGTGCCGGTCACCGACAAGCCGGCCGAAGTGCGGATGGGCAAGGGCAAGGGCGCGGTCGAGTACTGGGCCGCGCGCGTCCACCCGGGCCGGATCATGTTTGAAATCGACGGCGTGCCTGACGACGTGGCCCGCGAAGCCCTGCGCCTCGGCGCGGCCAAGCTTCCGGTGAAGACCCGCATCGTCACCCGCATCGACGCCGTCGCGGAGCACGCGTGATGAAGATCGATGAAGTTCGCGGGCTGACGCCCGACCAGCTGGCCGAAAGCCTGATCAACCTGAAGAAGGAGCAGTTCAACCTGCGCTTCCAGAAGGCGACCGGCCAGATCGAGAAGACCCACCGCGTGGATCAGGTGCGCAAGGATATCGCGCGCATCAAGACCCACCTGCGGACCAAGCAGGCACAGGCCTGAGGAGACTGACAGATGCCCAAACGAATTCTCGAAGGCGTTGTCGTTTCCGATAAGGGCGACAAGACGGTGGTGGTGAAGGTCGAGCGGACCTTCCTGCATCCGGTGCTGAAGAAGACCGTCCGCCGGTCCAAGAAGTACCACGCCCACGACGAAACCAACGCCTACAAGGCCGGGGACAACGCCCGCATCATCGAGTGCGCGCCGAAGTCGAAAACCAAGACTTGGGAGGTGCTGCCCAAGGGCGGCGCCGACCAGGCAGCGTAAGGGATCAGAACCTATGATCCAGATGCAAACTAACCTGGAAGTCGCCGACAACTCCGGCGCACGCCGAGTCATGTGCATCAAGGTGCTGGGCGGCGCGGGGCGCCGTTATGCCGGCGTCGGTGACAAGATCGTGGTCTCCGTGAAGGAAGCCATTCCGCGCGGCCGCGTGAAGAAGGGCGATGTGCTGCAAGCCATCGTCGTCCGCACGAGCTCGGCCATCAAGCGCAAGGACGGTTCGGTTATCCGCTTCGACAAGAACGCGGCGGTGATCGTGAACAAGCAAAGCGAGCCGATCGGCACGCGGATCTTCGGCCCGGTTCCCCGCGAACTGCGCGCCAAGAACCACATGAAGATCATTTCGCTCGCCCCTGAGGTGCTGTGATGGCGGCGAAGATCAGAAAAGGGGACCGCGTCGTGGTCCTCACCGGCAAGGACAAGGGCCGCCAAGGCGCGGTCTCCAAGGTGTTCCCGAAGGAATCCCGCGTGCTGGTCGACGGCCTGAACATGGTTCAGCGCCACACCCGGCCGTCGCAGGGCGATCCCCAGGGCGGCATCAAGAACAAGGAAGCGCCGCTTCACGTGTCGAACGTGGCCGTCGTCGACTCCAAGGGGAAGGCGACCCGCGTCGGCTTCCGCATGGACGGCGACAAGAAGGTCCGTTTCGCCAAGACGACCGGCGAGGTGATCAATGGCTGATCAAGCTTACGAACCGCGGCTGAAGTCCGACTACCGGACCCGGATCCGCAAGGCCCTGAAGGACCAGTTCGGCTACACCAATGAGATGCAGATCCCCAAGCTGGACAAGATCGTCCTGAACATGGGCATCGGCGAATCGGTGGCCGACTCCAAGAAGGTCAACGCGGCCATGGCCGACCTGGCGAAGATCGCCGGCCAGAAGCCCGTGCCCACCAAGGCGCGCACCTCCATCGCCGGCTTCAAGCTACGCGAAGGCATGGTGATCGGCGCCAAGGTGACCCTTCGCGCGGACCGCATGTACGAGTTCCTGGATCGCCTGATCACCGTGGCCCTGCCGCGGGTGAAGGACTTCCGGGGCCTGAAGCCCACCTCTTTCGACGGTCGGGGCAACTACGCCCTCGGTCTGCGCGAACACATCGTGTTCCCGGAGATCAACTACGACGAGATCGACCAGATGTGGGGCATGGACATCATCGTCACCACCACTGCGAGGACCGATGACGAGGCGCGCGCGCTTCTGAAGGAATTCCAGTTCCCGTTCGTCATCGCGCAAGCGTAAGCGGGAAAGAAAGAGCACATGGCCAAGAAAAGCGCCGTCAACCGCAACCTGCGGGTCCAGGCCCTCGTCAAGCAATACGCCGCTAAGCGTCTCGAGCTTAAGGCTGTCGCCAACAACGAGAGCCTGCCGCTGGAAGAACGTTTTGAAGCCCGGCTGAAGCTGGCGGAATTGCCGCGCAGTTCGTCCAAGACCCGCATCCGTAACCGGTGCCTGGTGACTGGTCGTCCGCGCGCCTACTACCGCAAGCTGAAGATGAGCCGGATCTCCCTGCGTGACCTCGGGTCGCACGGGCTGATCCCCGGCCTCGTCAAGTCGAGCTGGTAGGAGGGTCCCGCAATGGTCAACGACCCCATCGGCGATCTGATCGCCCGCATCAAGAACGCCGCCACCCGCGGCCGCTCGAAGGTGATGACGCCCGCGTCGAAGATGCGCGCCCGTCTCCTCGACGTGCTCACCGACGAAGGCTACATCCGCGGCTACCACCTGGTGGAAAAGCCTGGCGCCTTCCCGGAATTCGAGATCGAGCTGAAGTACTTCGATGGCGCTCCCGTCATCGTCGACATCGCCCGCATCTCCAAGCCCGGCCGGCGCGTCTATTCGTCGATCAAGGACCTGAAGCCGGTGAAGAACGGCCTCGGGATCTCGATCCTGTCGACGCCCAAGGGCGTCATGTCGGACACCGCCGCGCGCGACGCGAACGTGGGCGGCGAAGTCCTCTGCCGGGTCTACTGATATGTCTCGTATCGGAAAGAAGGCGGTCGCCATTCCTGCGGGAGTGACGGTGACCGTCGAAGGTCAGACGGTCACGGTGAAAGGCCCCAAGGGGCAGCTTTCCTGGACGGTCGCCGAAGAGATCGAAGTGAGCCAGGCGAACGGCGAACTGACGCTCGGCAAGCGCGTCGAGGGCCAGCGCGCCCAGGCCATGTGGGGCCTCTCGCGGACCCTGGTCGCCAACATGGTGACCGGCGTCACCACGGGCTTCGAGCGCACGCTCGAGCTGGTGGGCGTGGGTTACCGCGCGGCGATGAAGGGCCAGGCGCTCTCCATGCAGCTCGGCTTCAGCCACGACGTCGACATTCCGGCCCCGGCCGGGATCAGCTTCGCCGTGCCCAAGCAGACTGAAATCAAGATTTCCGGCATCGACAAGCAGCAGGTCGGCGAAACCGCCGCCCGCATCCGCCGTATCCGTCCGCCCGAGCCCTACAAGGGCAAGGGCGTGCGCTACGCCGGCGAGCAGGTCCGCCGCAAGGAAGGCAAGAAGAAGTAGGCCATGGCCCTTTCCTCCCGTGATTCATCGCAGAAGCGCGCGCAACGCACGCGCACCCGTCTGCGCAAGCTGGCCAACGGGCGTCCGCGCCTGTCGGTCTTCCGTTCGTCGAAGAACATCTACGCCCAGGTCATCGACGATGAGCGCGGCGTGACGCTGGCGGCCGCCTCGTCGCTGGAAAGCGGCGAGAAGACCAAGAAGGGCGCCGACAAGGACGCCGCGGCCCGCGTGGGCGCGCTCGTCGCCCAACGCGCCATCGACAAGGGCGTCAAGGACGTGGTCTTCGATCGCGGCGGCTACCTCTATCACGGTCGGGTGAAGGCGCTGGCTGACGCCGCGCGTGAAGCCGGCCTGAATTTCTAAGGAACGCTAGATGGCTCGCAGAGACGACAACCGCGGCGGTCGCAACAATCGCGAAGAAGAACGCGACAGCGACATCGTCGAAAAGTTGGTCCACATCAACCGCGTGGCCGCCACCGTGAAGGGCGGGCGCAGGTTCTCCTTCGCCGCCTTGATGGTGGTCGGCGACCAGAAGGGCCGCGTCGGCTTCGGTCATGGCAAGGCGCGCGAAGTGCCGGAAGCCATCCGCAAGGCGACCGAAGAAGCCAAGAAGACGATGATCCGCGTGCCGCTGCGCGAAAGCCGCACCCTGCACCACGACGGCAACGGCCGCTGGGGCGCGGGCAAGGTGATGGTCCGCTCGGCGCCGCCCGGCACCGGCGTCATCGCCGGCGGCCCGATGCGCGCGGTCCTGGAGACGCTCGGCGTGCAGGACGTGGTCGGCAAGTCGGTCGGCTCGTCGAACCCCTACAACATGGTGCGCGCGACCTTCGAGGCGCTGAAGGCTCAGTCTTCGCCCCGCCAGGTCGCCGCCAAGCGCGGCAAGAAGGTCTCGGACGTCATCGGCCGCCGCGCCGACGGCGCTTCGACGCCGGCCGCGGACGTGGAAGGATAAGCTTCGATGGCTAAAGTCACCGTCCGCCAGACCGGCAGCCCGATCCGCCGCAAGAAGGATCAGCGCGCGACCCTGGTCGGCCTGGGCCTCAACCGCCCCGGCCGCGTCTCCACGCTCGAGGACACCCCCTCGGTGCGCGGCATGATCGCCAAGGTCGCCCACATGATCGAGATCGTCGAAGGCTAAGGCCTTCGGCCCTCGATCCACGTCACATCAAGCCGAGTCGGGGTCTCGCCCCGGCGCCAGATCTCCAAGGAGAGGCACATGACCAAGCTCAACGAACTTTCGCCGCGTGAAGGCTCCACCAAGGGCCGCATGCGCGTCGGCCGCGGCCCGGGCTCGGGCAAGGGCAAGACCGCCGGTCGCGGCGTGAAAGGCCAGAAGGCGCGCTCCGGCGTCGCCATCGCCGGCTTCGAAGGCGGCCAGATGCCGCTGCACATGCGCATGCCCAAGCGCGGCTTCAACAACATCTTCCGCAAGGACTTCGCCGAGGTGAACCTGTGGCGCCTGGAGCAGGCGATCGCCGCCGGCAAGCTCGACGCCAAGAAGGCCATGGACGCCGACGTCCTGATCGCCGCCGGCGTCGTGCGCCGCGCCAAGGACGGCCTGCGCCTGCTCGGCAAGGGCGAGATCAAGTCGAAGATCGACATCACCGTCTATTCCGCCTCCGCCGCGGCCCGTGAAGCCGTCGAAAAGGCGGGCGGCAAGGTCACCACCACCAAGAAGGAAGCCCCGGCCGAAGAGGCCTGAGCTTAGCTTTGCGACCACGGCGGCCTCGCAAAGGCCGCCGGGGCGCCCTATCTGGTGAGGACTTCGAGTCAGGGGAACTGGTGAATGGCTTCGGCCGCTGAACAACTCGCAGCCAATTTGAACGTCGAGGCCTTTTCGAAGGCCACGGAGCTTCATAAGCGCCTGATCTTCACCATGGTCGCGCTGATCGTCTATCGGATCGGCTGCTACATCCCGATCCCGGGCATCAACATCGCCGCCTTTTCGCAGGCCTTCGAAGGCCAGGCGAAGGGGATCCTGGGCATGTTCAACATGTTCTCCGGCGGCGCCGTGCGGAACATGGCGGTCTTCGCGCTCAACGTGATGCCCTACATCTCGGCCTCGATCATCGTCCAGCTGCTGGGCACGATCTATCCGCCCTGGGAAAAGCTCAGGAAGGAAGGCGGCGAGGCGGGGCGCAAGACGCTCAACCAGTACACCCGCTACCTGACCGTGGTGCTGGCCCTCTTCCAGTCGTTCGGCATCTCCATGGGCCTGCAGTCGGGCCAGGGGATCGTCGACAATCCGGGGATCTTCTTCACAATCTCGACGGTGGCGACGCTGACCGGCGGGACCATGTTCCTGATGTGGCTGGGCGAACAGATCACCAGCCGCGGGGTCGGCAACGGCGTCTCGCTGATCATCTTCGCCGGCATCGTCGCGGTCTTCCCGCGCTACATCGCCCAGGCCTTCTCGCTGGCCCGCACGGGGGCCATGAGCCCGACGGCGCTTCTGATCATCTTCCTCCTGGTGATCGCCGTGACAGTGGCCATCGTCTTCATGGAGCGCTCGCAGCGAAGGCTCCTGGTGCAGTATCCAAAGCGACAGGTGGGCAACCGCATGTTCGGCGGCGACACCTCGTTCCTGCCGCTGAAGATCAACACCTCAGGCGTCATCCCGCCGATCTTCGCCTCGTCGCTCCTGCTGTTGCCGGCGACGGTGATGGGCTTCCTGGCCAACGCCAACCTGCCGTCCTGGGCCCAGTGGCTGCCGGGCGCGGTCGGCCAGTTGCAGCACGGCCGGCCGGCCTTCATGGTGCTCTATGGCCTGCTGATCGTGTTCTTCTGCTTCTTCTATACCTCCGTGGTGTTCAGCCCCGAGGACACGGCGGAGAACCTGCGCAAGTACGGCGGCTTCATGCCCGGCATCCGGCCCGGCAAGCGCACGGCGGAATATCTCGATTTCGTGCTGACCCGCCTGACGGTGATCGGCGCAGCCTATATCGCCATCGTCTGCCTGCTGCCCGAGGCGCTGATCGGGTTCTATAACGCGCCCTTCTACATGGGCGGCACCTCGGTCCTGATCGTGGTCAGCGTCACCATGGACACCGTGACCCAAATCCAGTCACACCTGTTGGCGCACCAATACGAAGGCCTGATCAAGCGCTCGAAACTGCGCGGCAAGGGCGTCCGATAGGAAAGTCTCGCAGGCCCCGCTAAGAGGGCCGGCGATGGGGAAGGGCTTTAGCCGCATGAATCTGATCCTGTTCGGGCCGCCGGCGGCGGGGAAGGGCACCCAGGCCAAGCGCCTGGTCGAGACCCGCAAGATGGTCCAGCTCTCCACCGGCGACATGCTGCGCGCCGCCATCGCCTCCGGCTCGGAACTCGGCAAGCGGGTTTCCGGGATCATGGAGCGCGGCGAGCTGGTCTCCGACGCGATCGTCGTCGAACTGATCGAGCAGCGCCTGCCCGAGGCCGAGGCCGCCGGCGGCGCGATCTTCGACGGCTTCCCCCGCACCCTGGCCCAGGCCGAGGCGCTCGATCGCATGCTGGAGCACCGCGGCTCGCGCATCGACCTCGTCGTCCGGCTGAAGGTCGACGATGACGCCCTGATGCAGCGCGTGGCCGGGCGGTTCGCCGAAAGCGGCCGGCCCGACGACAACCCGGACAGCTTCAAGGTCCGGCTCGACGCCTACAACACCCAGACCGCGCCGCTGTTGCCCTACTACCGCGACCACAGGAAGCTGGTGGAAGTGGACGGCATGGGCTCCATCGAGACCGTCGCCTCGGCCATCGACAAGGCGCTGGACGCACCGCGCGCCTAAGCTTCAGGCCGCGTTCTGGTGAAGCCGTCGATACTCTTCCGAGATGACCTGGTGTGCCGGCGCGTCTTCCACGGCCCGACCAACTCATACGCCGCCGGCTTCGGGAAAGCGCCGGGCGGGAGCTTGCCTTCGCGCGGTCAATTGGCCATTCACCGGCATGGATCGCCCGCCGCCATCCGCCATCAGTGACCGGGGCCGATGAGCCAGGACTTCCCGACCTCCTTGGCCGCCGACATGGAGGCCGCCGTCGCCCATGACCGCGCCGGGCGCCTGGAGGAGGCCGAGCGGCGCTATGCGGAGATCCTCGCGCGGGAGGCGGACACTCTCGCCGCGGCGTTCAATCTCGGCCTGGTGCAGTTGCGCCGGGGCAGGCCGGAGGCCGCCGAGGCGAGCTTCGCGCGCGCCCTGCAGATCGCGCCGGCCTATGCGAACGCCATGGTCAACCGCGGCACGGCGCTGAAGGCGCTTAACCGGCCGGCCGAGGCCGAGGCCTGCTACCGCGGGGCGCTCGCCCTGGAGCCCGGCCACGCCGCGGCGATCCGCAATCTCGGCATCCTCTTCAACCTGCTCGAACGGCACCAGGACGCGCTGGAGGCCGCCGACCTCGCCCTGACGGTTGCGGGGACGCCGGAAAGCTTTATCGCGCGGGGCGACGCGCTCTATGGCCTGGGCCGGTTCGAGGACGCGCTGGCCAGCTACGCCGAGGCCGGAAACCTGTCGCCCGACCCCTATGAAACCCTCATCAAGGCGGCCATCGCCCGGACGCCGCTGCGGCAATATCCACAGGCCCTGGCCTTGCTCGAGGAGGCGGTCGCCTTGCGGCCCGAGAACCCGCTGGCCTATTTCCAGCGCGCCTCGATCCGGCTCTTGACCTGCGACTTCGCCGGCGGATGGCGCGACTACGAGTTCCGCTGGCGCAACGCGCTCTTCAACGCCTCGTCCGCCGCGATGGTGTCGCCGCAGGTGCGCGAGAGCCTCGCCCTCAACCTGGGGATCGATGATGTCAGGGGTCGCCGCGTGCTGCTGGTCGGCGAGCAGGGCATCGGCGACCAGGTGATGTTCGCCAGCATGATCCCGGATCTGGCGGCCGTGGCGGCCAGCGTGACCTGTGTCTGCGACTCCAGGCTGCTCGGCCTGTTCTCCAACTCGTTTCCCGCCGTGCGGTTTGTCGATCCGGGCGCTACGAACCTGTCGCGGTCCGCCTTCGACCTAGTGGTCGCCATGGGCAGCCTTGGACGCATCTTCCGCAACCGCATCGAGGATTTTCCCGGGACCGCCTACCTGCGGCCGCGCGAGGATGTGGTCGCGCGTTGGGCGGCGCGCCTCGGCGCGAGGCCGAAGGGCCTGCGCATCGGCCTCTCCTGGCGGGGCGGGACGCCCGGGACCTCGGCCAGCCAACGTTCGCTCGCGCTCGCCCGGCTCGCGCCGAGGCTCGAAGCCCCGGGGGACGAATTCGTCAGCCTGCAGTACGGCGACGTGTCGGCGGAGGTGGCGGCCGTCAACGCCGGCCTGGCGCGGGAGATCCGCGTCTTCCTGCCGGGCGACATCGATGACTATGAGGAGCTCGCCGGCCTGATCGCCAACCTGGACCTCGTGGTCTCGGTGCAGACCTCGGTGGTGCACCTGACCGGCGCCCTGGGGACGGAGTGCCGGGTGATGGTTCCGTACAATCCGATCTGGCGCTACACGGCCAACGCCGCCACCATGCCCTGGTACCGGTCCGCCCGGATCTTCCGGCAGCCCGAGCCGGAGGGCTGGGACCCGGTGATCGAAAGCGTGGCGGAGACGCTGCGCGCCAGCCGCCCGCCGGCCCGAACCTGACCGTCTGGAGACCAGGCTGCAACCGCCCCCCGTCCTCGACGTCTTCATCGGCTACGATCGCAATGAGATCGTGGCCTACCATGTGCTGTGCCAGAGCATCCTGGAGCGCAGCCGCCATCCGGTGCGCTTCACGCCGGTCAACCTCGCGAGCCTCAAGCCGATCTTCGAGCGCGAGGCCACCAGCCAGCAATCGACCGAGTTCTCCTTCTCGCGGTTCCTCACGCCCTACCTCTCCGGCTATGCCGGCTGGTCGCTGTTCATGGACTGCGACATGCTGGTCCGCGCCGACATCGGCGAGCTCTTCACCCTGGCCGACGACCGCTATGCGGTGATGGTCTGCAAGCACGACTATGCGCCGAAGGACGAGGTGAAGTTCCTGAGCCGCACCCAGTCCCGCTACGCCAAGAAGAACTGGTCGAGCGTGATGCTGCTCAACAACGCCCGATGCCGGGCGCTGACGCCGGCCTTCGTGCGGAACGCGACGGGGCTCGACCTGCACCAGTTCCGCTGGCTGGCCGACGAGGGCGAGATCGGCGGCCTGCCGCTCGAATGGAACTGGCTGGTGGGCGAGTATGACTTCGATCCGGTCGCGCGCGTCGCCCACTTCACCCGCGGCGGACCCTATCTCCCGGGCTACGCTGCCAGCGACTACGCCGACGAATGGCGCGCCATGTACGAGCGCACCGTGCACGCGAAGGGCTCCGGTCCGCGCCCGTGGGAGCCGGCCGGCTAGGCCGCGACGTAGGCCTCGATGGCGGCGAGGTGCGGCGCGATCTCCTGGGGTGTCAGGAACGACCCCGTGAAGCTGTTGCGGGCCAGGGTGGCGAGGTCCTCGCGGGTCAGGCCCAGCGCGCCGGCCGTCGACACCCAGTTCTGCGCCAGGTAGCCGCCGAAATAGGCCGGGTCGTCGGAGTTGATGGTGGCGTGCAGGCCAAGCTGCAGCATGGCCTTCAGCGGATGCAGCGTCAGGTCGTCGACCACGCAGAGCTTGAGGTTCGACAGCGGGCAGACGGTGAGCGTCATGCCCTCGGCGGCCAGGCGCCGGACCAGGGCCGGATCCTCCAGCGCCCGGTTGCCGTGGTCGATCCGGTCGACCCTCAGGACATCGAGCGCCTCCCAGACATAGGCCGGCGGCCCTTCCTCGCCGGCGTGGGCCACCAGCTTCAGGCCGCGGTCGCGGGCGGCGGCGTAGATCTTGGCGAACTTCGACGGCGGATGGCCGATCTCCGAGGAGTCCAGGCCCACGGCCGCGATGCGGTCGAGATAGGGCGCGGCGGCCCTCAGCGTCACGAAGGCGGCGTCCTCATCCAGGTGGCGCAGGAAACAGAGGATCAGCTTGGAGGTGACGCCCAGCGTACGCGCGGCCTCCGCCATGCCGGACAAGAGACCGTCGGCGGCGACCGAGAAGGGCAGGCCACGGTCGGTGTGGGTCTGGGGATCGAAGAACAGCTCCACGTGGCGCGCGCCGTCGCCGGCGACGCGGCGGAAATAAGCCATGGCCAGGTCGTGGAAGTCCTGCTCGGTCATGAGCACGCCCGCGCCCTGGTAGTAGATGTCCAGGAAGTCCTGCAGGTTCGAGAAGGCGTAGGCCGCGCGCACCGCCTCCACCGAGGCGAAGGGCAGGGTGATGCGATTGCGGCGCGCGAACTCGAACATCTGCTCGGGCTCGAGGCTGCCCTCGATGTGCAGGTGGAGCTCGGCCTTGGGCAGGCCGCGGATGAAGTCGGCGTCGGAGGTCATGCGGCGAATGTCTGGACGCCGCACCGCCCGCGTCAAGCCTAGTGCGCGGCAGGCAGGCCCTTGGCCTTGTAGACAACGCCGCCCTTCATCACGAAGGACACCTTTTCCAGCACCGTCACATTGGCCAGCGGGTCGCCGTCGACGGCGATGATGTCGGCGTATCGGCCGGGCTGGATGGACCCGATGTCGGCGGTGTCGCCGATCAGGTCGGCGGCGTTCCAGGTGGCCGCCTTGATGGCTTCCATGGGCGGCATGCCGGCGTCGACCAGGAGCTTGAACTCCTGGGCGTTCTCGCCGTGGTTCGACATGCCGAAGGTGTCGGTGCCGAAGGCGATCTTCACCCCGGCCTCATAGGCGTTGTGCAGGTTCTTCAGCATGTAGGGCACGACCGTCATGGCCTTCTGGGCCGTGGACGGATTGAGGTCCTCGGGGTGGACCTTGGCGTGCTCATAGACCTTGGAGCCCACCAGCATGGTCGGCACCAGATAGGCGCCGTGCGCCTTGAAGAGCTTGTAGCTCTCGGCGTCCGCATAGGTGCCGTGTTCGATGGAATCGACGCCCAGCGAGATCGTGTGGTCGATGACCTGCTTGCCGTGGGCGTGGGCCGCGACCTTCATGCCCAGGCTGTGGGCGGTCTCGATCACCGCCTTGATCTCGTCGTCCTCCATGAGCTGCAGCTTCGGGTCGTCGCCGATCGACATGACCCCGCCCGACGGCATGATCTTGATCAGGTCGGCGCCCTCGCGGCGCAGCCGGCGCACGGTCTTGCGCGCGGCCTCGGGGCTGTCGATCAGGTTGCTGGTCCAGCCGGGATGCTCCAGCTCCGGATCGAGGCCGTTGGCGGCGTCGCCGTGGCCGCCTGTGGGGCCAAGCGGCGTGCCCGCCACCCACAGGCGAGGCCCCGGGATGAGGCCGGCGTTGATGGCGTGCTTCAGGGCCACGACCACGCCGGTGTCGCCGCCGACGTCGCGGGCCGAGGTGAAGCCGGCCATCAGGGTGTTGCGGGCGTTGACCACGGCGTCGATCTCGTCGTCGAAGGACGTCCGGGTCATGGACGTGTGGATCGGATCGCCCTTGTGGAAGCTCTGGGTGATGTGGACGTGGTCGTCGATCAGGCCGGGCAGGACGGTCGAACTGGAGAGGTCGATCACCTCGGCGCCCTTGGGCGTGGTGAAGCCGGTTTCGATCCCGGTGATCCGGTCATCGTGGATCACGATCGAGACCTGCGTCCTGACCGCCTTGCCGGCGCCGTCGATCAGCCGCCCGGCGTGAATCACCAGGTCCTTGGCCGACGCCGGCGCGGCGCTCAGCGCCAACAGGGCCGCGAAACCCGCCGCGGCCGTCAAACCCTTGCGCAAACCCATCTCAGATCTCCCCCGAATCCAAGATCGAAATAAGGGCGCCGCCGACGCCCATGCAAGCCCGCGCGCGCGAGGCAATTGCGCGCCTGCCCCTCTTCATGCTTTCCTCAACCGTCCCCGGCGCAGAGTCGGGGCCTTATGAGTACGCACGCGGGCGGGGGAGCACCCCTTGCGCCCGCCCTTTTCCGTTCATAAATGGGCGTTTCCGTTGTTGACGGAACCGCAACGATCCCTATAACGAGGCGCTTCCGCGAAAGAGCGCGAAGGACGAACCGGCTTGACCTTCGGGCGAGGGGCCGGGGCGCCGTTCGCGCTTTCCTTGCGTGACCAGGAGAGATCTGAACGTGGCCCGTATCGCAGGCGTCAATATTCCCACCAACAAGCGCGTGGTGATCGCGCTGCAGTATATCCATGGCATCGGCCCTGCGAAGGCGCGCGATATCGTGCAGAAGGTCGGCATCGAGGACGCTCGCCGCGTCAATCAGCTGACCGACGCCGAAGTGCTGCAGATCCGCGAGACCATCGACCGCGACTTCACCGTCGAGGGCGACCTGCGCCGTGAGACCGCCGTCAACATCAAGCGCCTGATGGACCTGGCCTGCTACCGCGGCCTGCGTCACCGCAAGGGCCTGCCGGTCCGCGGTCAGCGCACGCACACCAACGCCCGGACCCGCAAGGGCCCCGCCAAGCCGATCGCCGGCAAGAAGAAGTAAGAGAGCGTCTCGATGGCCAAGGAACCGGCGCGCGTCAAACGTCGCGAGCGCAAGAACATCATTTCGGGCGTGGCGCACGTGAACGCCTCGTTCAACAACACCATGATCACCATCACCGACGCTCAGGGGAACACCATCTCCTGGTCCAGCGCCGGCATGATGGGGTTCAAGGGGTCGCGTAAGTCGACGCCCTACGCCGCGCAGATGGCGGCCGAGGACGCCGGCCGCAAGGCCGCCGAACACGGCGTCAAGACGCTGGAAGTCAACGTCTCCGGTCCCGGTTCGGGCCGTGAGTCGGCGCTCCGCGCCCTGCAGGCGGTCGGCATGACGATCACCACCATCCGCGACGTGACCCCAATTCCGCATAACGGCTGCCGGCCGCCCAAGCGCCGGCGCGTCTGAGTAGCCAAGTACACAATTCCCTGCGCCGGACCGCGACTGCGGCCGGCGATCCTGCGTTTTCGAGGGACATCCATCCGTGATCGAACGAAACTGGAACGAGCTTATCCGTCCCGAGAAGCCGCAAATCGAGACCGGCGCCGACGCGAACCGCAAGGCGCGTCTGGTGGCCGAGCCCCTCGAGCGCGGGTTCGGCGTGACGCTGGGCAACAGCCTGCGCCGCGTGCTTCTCTCCTCCCTGCAGGGCGCGGCTGTGACCGCGGTGCAGATCGACGGCGTCGTGCACGAGTTCTCCTCGCTTGAGGGCGTGCGCGAAGACGTTGTCGACATCGTCCTGAACATCAAGCAGCTGGCCGTGCGCATGCACGCCGAAGGCCCCAAGCGCATGACCCTGCGCGCGACCGGCCCCGGCGCTGTCACCGCCAGCCAGATCGAGGCCCCCTCGGACATCGAGATCCTCAACGGCGACCACGTGCTCTGCACGCTGGACGACGGCGCCCAGGTGCGCATGGAATTCACGGTCCAGACCGGCAAGGGCTATGTCCCCGCCGAGATGAACCGTCCGGAAGACGCCCCGATCGGCCTGATCGCCGTCGACGCGCTCTATTCCCCGGTCAAGCGCGTCGCCTACCGCGTCGAGCCCACCCGCCAGGGCCAGAGCCTCGACTACGACAAGCTGGTGCTGGAAGTGGAAACCAACGGCGCGGTCACGCCCGTGGACGCCGTGGCCTATGCCGCGCGCATCCTGCAAGACCAGCTGCAGATCTTCATCACCTTCGAAGAGCCGAAGAAGAAGGTCGAAGGCGAGGCCAAGCCCGAGCTGCCGTTCAACCCGGCCCTGCTGAAGAAGGTCGACGAGCTCGAGCTGTCGGTCCGTTCGGCCAACTGCCTGAAGAACGACAACATCGTCTACATCGGCGACCTGATCCAGAAGACCGAAGCCGAGATGCTGCGCACCCCGAACTTCGGCCGCAAGTCCTTGAACGAAATCAAGGAAGTCCTGGCCGGCATGGCGCTGCATCTCGGCATGGACGTGCCCAACTGGCCGCCCGAGAACATCGAAGAGCTGGCCAAGAAGTTCGAAGACCAGATGTAGAAGGCTTCCGCGCCGACTCCAGGGCCGCCCACTTTTATCTGAAGGTGGGGCGGCCTGGGCCCGATGAAGCCGCAACCGCGGTGAAGGGCTCCGGCGCTTCGCATTGACCCAGGCGGGAGCAGGCTGGGATTTGATTAGGCAGGACGGCTTCCCGATGGATCGGGAGCGTCCCTGGTGGGCCAGGCGGCCCAGGAGATATCGAGATGCGTCACGGTTCCGCGCACCGCAAACTGGGGCGGACGTCCGCCCACCGGACGGCCATGTTCGCCAACATGGCGGCCAGCCTGATCAAACACGAGCAGATCGTGACCACGCTTCCCAAGGCCAAGGAGCTTCGCCCCTTCGTCGAGAAGCTGGTGACGCTCGGCAAGCGCGGCGACCTGCACGCCCGCCGCCAGGCGATCAGCGCGGTCCGTGACGTCGAACAGGTCGGCAAGCTCTTCGCCGTGCTGGGTCCGCGTTACGCGGCCCGCAACGGCGGCTATATCCGCGTGTTGAAGGCGGGCTTCCGCCATGGCGACAACGCGGCCATGGCGGTCATCGAGTTCGTCGACCGCGATCCGGCCGAAAAGGGCAAGGACAGCGGGCCCGTCGCCGAGAGCTTCGCCGACTGATCCCAGCCACAGAGCTGAAATTCCGAAAACCCCGGAGCGACCCTCCGGGGTTTTTGCTTTTGCGGGCTTTTGCCGGGGCTGAAATGGACTTGCCGCAGAGCCGGTCTAGGGTCGGCGCATGACATCGCTGCTCCGCGCCATCGCCGCCCTCGCGGTCCTGTTCCTCGCCCTTGCCGCCGGTCCGGGCGCGGCCCAGCCGCAGAAGCCGCTGCTGGTGCTGATCTCCATCGACGGCTTCCGGCCGGACTACCTCGACCGGGGCGTGACGCCGACGCTCTCGGCGCTCGCGGCGGGCGGGGTGCGCGGCGAGATGCGACCGTCCTTCCCCTCCAAGACCTTCCCCAACCACTACACCCTGGTCACCGGCCTGCGCCCCGATCGGAACGGCATCGTCGACAACAACATGTACGACCCGGCGATCACCCCGCTGGAATTCACCATGAGCAAGCGCGAGGTGAACAAGGACGGCCGCTGGTGGAACCAGGCCGAGCCGATCTGGGTCACTGCGGAGAAGGCCGGCCAGCACACCGCCACCATGTTTTGGCCGGGCTCCGACGTGGAGATCCGTGGCGTCCTGCCGAGCCATTGGCAGCTCTTCGATATCAAGATGCCCGCCGAGGCCCGCGCCGACCAGGCCCTGGCTTGGCTGGACGGCCCGCCGGCCGAGCGGCCGAAGCTCCTGACCCTCTACTTCGACGACGTCGATACCGCCGGCCACCACGCGGGTCCGGATTCGCCGGGGCTGAACGAGGCGGCGGCCAAGGTCGACGCGGCCATCGCGCGGCTGGAGGCGGGGCTGAAGTCCCGCGGCATCGCGGCCAACATCGTCGTCGTCGCCGACCACGGCATGGCGCCGATCGCCCAGGACCGGAGGGTGTTCGCCGACGACATGCTGGATATGACCGCGATCCGATGGACGACCATGGGGGCTTTCATGGCCCTCACCCCCGTGCCGGGCCATGAGGCGGAGATCGAAAAGGCGCTGCTGCAGACGCCGCACCCCCACATGCAGTGCTGGAAGAAGGCCAACATCCCGGCGCGCTATCACTACGGCAAGAACCCGCGCGTGCCGGCGATCCTCTGCCTGGCCGAGACCGGCTGGGAGATCACCAACCACGCCTACAAGCCCAAGCAGATCGACGCCGGCGACCACGGTTTCGACAACTTCGCCCCCGAGATGCGCGCGGTGTTCATCGCCAACGGCCCGGCGTTTCGGCAGGGGCGGCGGCTGCCCGCCTTCGACAACGTCGACGTCTATCCGCTGCTGGCCAAGCTGCTGGGCGTGAAGCCGCAGCCCAACGACGGGACGCTGGCCGATGTCGCGCCGGCGCTCGCTGACTGATCGGCCAGACCGGGCTCCTTGACGAGTTAATTTCGATATGCGTTAAATATTCTTCTCATGAAGAAGGATCATCGTCATGGCTGAACGCCCCGCGATCGTCGCCAGCCTGTTCTACAAGGACCCCATCGCCGCCATGAAGTGGCTGGAGCAGGCGTTCGGGTTCGAAACCACAATCCTGCTGACTGACGCCGAAGGCCGGCTTGGGCATGCGGAGATGGAGTTTCGCGGTTGCCCGGTGAGCATCGGCGGTGAGTTCGGCGGCGCGCTGCTGGGCGGCGCCCAGATGAAGAGTCCGGAGAACCTCGGAGGCAACAGCAACCAGTTCCTGCGGGTGGAGCTGGCCGACGGGATCGACGCCCACTGCGAGCGGGCCAGGGCCGCGGGCGCGAGGATCACCGCCGAGCCGCAGGATCAGTTCTATGGCTCGCGCACCTATCGCGCCCTGGATATCGAGGGCCACGTCTGGAACTTCAGCCAGGCCGTGCGCGTGGTCTCGGGCGAAGAGATGGAAAAGGCCAGCGGCCTGAAAATCCACACATCGCTCGAAGGCGTCTGACATGGCCGACCGGCGCGCACCCCTGATCTCGGCGCTCTGCTACCAGGACCCGCGGGCGGCCATCGCCTGGCTGGAACGGGCTTTCGGCTTCGAGCTCTTCATGCTGATCGAGGACGACGGCGGCGCGCTGGTCCACTCGGAGATGCGTTTCGGCGATGCGGCGGTGATGATCGGCGCGGAGTGGAGCGACGACCACAAGAGCCCCAGGTCGATCGGCGGCAAGAATACCCAGACGGTCCACATCCAGGTCGAGACCGACGTCAACGCCCATTGCGAGCGGGCGCGGGCGGCGGGCGCGGAGATCCTGATGGAGCCCGAAAACCAGTTCTATGGCGCACGCAGCTACCGATGCCGCGACCCGGAAGGCCATATCTGGTCCGTCGCCCAGAGCGTGCAGGAGGTCTCCCGCGAGGACGCCGAGGTCGCTAGCGGGCTGAAGATCACGGGGTGGGTGTGAGCCAGGCCGCGCGCGCCATCCCCGCCGACCTCGACCGGACCCTGGCCGCCCTGGCCGACCCGCACCGCCGGCGCGTGGTCGATCTGCTGAGCCAGGGCCCTCGCGCCGCGGGCGATCTGGCGCGCGAGCTCGAGCTGACGCCGCCGGCCATGAGCCGCCACCTGAAGACGCTGCGGCAAAGCGGGCTGGTGGAAGAATCCCATCCGACCTTCGATGCGCGGGTGCGCATCTATGCGCTGAGGCCCGAACCCATGGTCCATCTGCTGCGCTGGCTGGAGGAGGCCGAACGGCTTTGGAGCGAACAGCTCCTGGCCTTCAAGGCCCATCTTGAGCGGGCCGCCAAGCCCGGGGACGACGCGTGACGTCCAAGGTCTATGTGGCGTTGCGTGTGAGGGCGACGCCGGAGCGGGCGTTCGCGGCCTTCGTCGAGGAGATCGGCGTCTGGTGGCGGCCGAGCCCGATGTTCCAGACCACGCCGCGCCCCGGTCGGCTGTCCTTCGAGCCGGGCGAGGGCGGCCGGCTGATCGAGACGCGGGAGGGCGGCAAGGTCTTCGAGATCGGCAAGATCACAGTCTGGGCGCCGCCGAGCCGGCTGGTTTTCTCCTGGCGCCAGGCGAGCTTCCCGCTGGATCTTCGCACCGAGGTCGAGGTCGGGTTCGAGGCGGTGGGCGAGGAGACCCGGGTCAGTATCGGGCACCGCGGCTTCGATCGGGTGCCACAGGCCAGCGCCGCGCGCCACAGGTTCCCCGACGAGGTCCTGCTGCTGCGACTGGCCGAGTTCTGGCGAGGCCAGATCGGCGCCGTCGGCGAGAGGCTGGGATAAGCCGGTTGCACGAGTTCATGTTTTGTTTCATGGTCGGGCCAGGGGATCGGCAATGAGCGATCAGCAGAATCAGGCCGGCGCGTCGCGCGGCCGCCAGGCGGCGGTCGGCTTCATCCTGGTCAGCGTCTGGCTCGACGTCCTGTCGCTGGGCGTCATCATTCCGGTCTTCGCCCCGCTCATCCAGCGGTTCAAGGGCGGCGATGCGGCCGCGGCGGGGGTCTATATCGGCCTCTTCGCCACGGTCTGGGCCTTGGCCCAGTTCTTCGGCGCGCCGATCCTGGGGGCGCTTTCCGACCGCTTCGGGTGCCGGCCCGTGTTGTTGATCTCGCTCTTCGGACTGGCCTTCGACTACCTCTTGATGGCCTTCGCACCCAATCTCGGCTGGCTCTTCGTGGGGCGGGTGCTTTCGGGCGTGACCGCGGCCGGCATGGCGGTCGCCAGCGCCTATATCGCCGACGTCACCCCGCCGGAGAAGCGGGCCGGCACCTTCGGCCTGATCGGCGCGGCCTGGGGCGTCGGCTTCATCGTGGGCCCGGCGATCGGCGGCTTCCTGGGCGACATCAACCTGCGCCTGCCCTTCGTTGGGGCGGCGGCGCTGACCCTGATCGGCGCGCTCTACGGCCTCTTCGTGCTGCCGGAATCGCTCAAGCCCGAGAATCGCGCGCCCTTCGCCTGGACGAAGGCCAACCCGGTGGGTTCGCTGAGCTTCCTGGCCTCGCACCGCGAGCTCCTGACGCTCTCCAGCATGAACTTCCTGCTGCAGCTCGCCCACAACGTCCTGCCGACCATCTTCGTGCTCTATGCCTCCAACCGTTACGGCTGGTCGCTGGCCGCGACCGGCTCGGCGCTCGCGCTGACCGGCGTCTGCAACATCATCGTCCAGGGCCTCCTGGTGAAACAGGTGGTGGCCAGGGTGGGCGAGTGGGGCGCGGTGCTGGCCGGCCTGGTGTTCGGCGGCCTGGGCTTTGCGATCTACGGCCTTGCGCCGACCGGCCAGTTCTTCCTGCTCGGCACGCCGGTCTTCGCGCTCATCGGCCTCTTCGGCCCGGGCTTCCAGGGCTTGGTGACCCGCCGCGTGAGCGCCAGCGAGCAAGGACGGCTGCAGGGGGCCAACGCCAGCCTCTCGGGCATGGCCGGCGTCATCGCGCCGACCATGTTCGGCTACACCTATGCCTGGTTCGTGGGCGCTGGGCATCCCTACGTGCCGGGCTCGGCCTTCCTGCTGGCCGCGGGGCTGCATGCGCTCGCCGCCCTGATCGCCGTGGTGGTGATGGCCCGCGCGCCGCGCGCCGCGCGGACGGCCGCCTAGATGGACACGCCCCCCGCCGCGCCCCCCGCGACGGCTTCGCGCCGCCGGGCCGCCTTCGGCTTCATCTTCGCCAGCGCGCTGATGAACTCCATCTCGTTCGGGCTGATGATCCCGATCCTGCCGAACCTGATCCGCCAGCTGACCGGCGGCGACACGGCCGCGGCCTCCGACTGGAACGTGGTCTTCGCCACCACCTGGGGCCTGATGCAGTTCATCGTGGGCCCGATCCTGGGGATGCTGTCCGACCGGGTGGGCCGCCGGCCGATCCTCTTGATCTCCAACTTCGGCCTGGCGGTCGATTTTCTGTTCATGGCCTTCGCCCCCACGCTCTGGTGGCTCTACGTCGGCCGGATCCTCAACGGCCTCACCGCAGCCAGCTTCTCGACGGGCGGCGCCTATGTCGCCGACATCACCCCGCCAAAGGACCGCGCCAAGAACTTCGGCATGCTGACCTCGGCCTTCTCCATGGGCTTCCTGGTCGGCCCGACGCTTGGAGGTTTCCTAGGGGACATCAACATCCGCCTGCCGTTCCTGGTCGCAGCCGGGCTGACGGCGCTCAACTGGTTCTACGGCCTGCTGATCCTGCCGGAGTCGCTGCCGCCGGAGCGTCGCCTGGCGCGCTTCGAATGGGGGCGGGCGAACCCGCTCGGGTCCTTGCGGCTTCTGCTGTCGCATCCCGGCCTCTTGAGCCTGGCGGGCGTGGCCTTCCTGTTCCAACTCGCCCAGATCGTGCTGCCGCAGGTCTTCGTGCTCTACACGACCTGGCGCTACCACTGGTCCATGTCGATCCTGGGCCTGACCTTCCTGATCACCGGGGTGATGGGCGTCATCGTGCAGATGTTCCTGGTGGGACCGGCCGTGGCGCGGTTCGGGGAGCGGCGGATCGTGCTGATCGGCTGCATAGCCGGCGCCCTGGGCTTCGCCTGGTACGGCACGGCTTCGGTGGGCTGGGCCTATCTGGCGGCGGCGCCGATCTTCGCCTTCTCAGGCCTGCTGATGCCCGGCGTGCAGGGCCTGATGTCGCAGCGCGTGCCGCCCAACCAGCAGGGGCAGCTGCAGGGGGCGAACCAGAGCCTGCAGGGCGTCGCCGGCGTCATCGGCCCGTCGCTCTTCGGCCTGACCTTCGCCTTTTCGGTGCGCCACGACGCCACCCTGCATCTGCCGGGCTTGGCGATCTATCTGGCGGGCGGACTGTTCGTGCTGGCGTTCCTGCTGGCCTGGGGTTTCGCCCATCCGCATCGTCCGCAGGCCGCTCCCGTTCCGGCCGCCTGAGCGTCGCCATTAAAGCGCCCGAAAAATCGAGGTAGTGTCGGCCGAACGTCAAGCTCCGGAGAGACCATGCGCGCCTACCGCGTCCTGATCCCGACCCTCGCCCTCTTCGCCGCCAGCTCGCTGGCAACCGCGGGCCTCGCCCAGGCCGAGCCGGCCGCCCGCGTCGTGCCGGCCAACGCCATCGGCCTCAAGCAGTCCTTCGCCCCCGTCGTGCGCCGCGCCGCGCCGGCCGTGGTCAACATCTCCTCCAAGCGGATGGTGCGCCAGCAGGTCGACCCTTTCTGGCAGCTGCTGGGCATGGCGCCGCGCAACCGCATCGAGGGCTCGCTGGGCTCGGGCGTCATCGTCCGCTCGGACGGGGTCATCGTGACCAACAACCACGTCGTCGAGGGGGGAGAGGAGATCACCGTCGCGCTGGCCGACCGGCGCGAGTTCACCGCCAAGGTGCTGCTGGCCGATCCGCGCACCGATCTGGCGATCCTGAAGATCGATCTGCCGGCCGGCGAGAAGCTGCCGGTGCTGACCATCGATGAGCGCACCGACAGCCAGGTCGGAGACCTGGTCCTGGCGATCGGCGACCCCTTCGGCGTCGGCCAGACGGTGACCAACGGGATCATCTCGGCGCTGAACCGCAGCGCCGACCCCAATGGCGACGCGGTGTCCTACATCCAGACCGACGCGGCGATCAATCCGGGCAACTCCGGCGGCGCGCTGGTGGACATGGACGGCGCCCTGATCGGGGTGAACAGCTTCATCCTCTCGCAGTCGGGCACCTCCTCGGGCGTCGGCTTCGCGATCCCCGCGGCCGTGGTGCGCCGCGTGGTGGAGGCCGCGATGGGCGGCGGCCACTCCGTGGTCCGGCCCTGGCTTGGCGCGCGCCTGCAGAGCGTGACGCCGGAGATCGCCAAGACCATGGGCCTCGCGACCCCCTCCGGGGCCCTGGTGGCCGATGTCTGGCCGGACGGGGCGGCGGCGCGCGCCGGGCTCAAACAGGGTGACCTGGTGACTTCCGTCGATGGCGGCCCCGTGGTCGATGCGGCGGCGCTCAACTATGCGATCGCCACCCACCGTCCAGGCGAGGCGGTCAGCGTCGGCGTCCGCCGCTCGGGCGGCCAGCAGACCCTGACCGTTCGCGCCGAGGCTCCGCCCGCGACGCCGGCCCGCGACGAGCGGCTGATCGCCGGCCGCAACCCGTTCTCGGGCGCGACGGTGGTCAACCTGTCTCCGGCGGTCGCCGAAGAGGTCGGGCTCGACCCCTTCGGCAAGCGCGGCGTGCTGGTGATCAAGATGGCCGATGGCGCGGCCCACCAGCTCGGCGTCCAGCCCGGCGACATCATCCGGGCGGTCAACGGCCGCGACATCAAGAGCGTCAACGACCTGACCAGCGCGGTGGCGACCCCGTCGTCGGTCTGGCAGCTGACCATCGAGCGCAACGGCCGGCAGGTGACGGCGACCGTCCGCGCCTAGGCGGCCTGCAGGGTCCGGGAGAGGCCGCTCGCCTGGGCGACCGCGCCTTCGAGCGCCTTCTGCTTGTGATCGGGGCTGATGTTGACGCCCTCGGCGCCCACGACTTCGACGTCGGTGACGCCGATGAAGCCGAAGAAACCGCGCAGATAGCTCTCCTGATGCTGCAGGGACGCCGCGGCGCTGTCGGGTCCGTAGTAACCGCCGCGCGAGGAGGCGAGGATGATGCGCTTGCCGCCGGCCAGGCCTTCCACGCCGGATTCCGAATAGCGGAAGGTCTTGCCGGCGATGGCCAGGTGGTCGATCCAGCTCTTCAGCTGGCTGGGAATGCCGAAGTTGTACATCGGGACCCCGATCACCACGATGTCGGCGGCCAGGAACTCGTCGAGCACCGCGTCGGCCTCGGCGACATCGCGGGCCTGTTCGGCGCTGCGAGCCTCGGGCGCGAGGCCGCGGGCGGCCATCAGGGCGCCGGACTGGTGCGGGGCGGGCGCGGCGTCCAGGTCGCGGTAGACGACCTTCAGGTCGGGGGTCTCGGCGCGTAGCGCGGCCACCGCCGCCGCGGAGATCCGGCGGCTCACGGAGTGGTCGCCGAGGATGCTGGAATCGATATGGAGCAGGTTCACGGGATAGGCCTCATGCTGGTATATGTTTGTGACCAGCACTATTTGAGTAACTGCCCTGAACCTCACAAGAAGGCACTTTTTTGGAACCCAAGCACACCGATGTGACCGCCCCCGTCACCACCCAAGGCGGCCTGTCGCACGCCGAGCTCTTCGCTCAGATCGAGAAGAACGGCGTGCAGTCGGTCGCCGGCGCCTGCCGGCCGGTAACCGATATCCTCAGCCGCGTCGGCGACAAGTGGAGCGTGATGGTCGTCATGCTGCTGGGGCCCGGCTCCAGGCGGTTCAACGAGATCCGCCGGGCGATCAACGGCATCTCGCAGCGCATGCTGACCCTGACCCTGCGCGGCCTGGAGCGCGACGGCCTGGTCACCCGCACGGTCACGCCGAGCATTCCGCCCCGGGTGGACTACGAGCTCACCGAGCTCGGCCAGTCGTTGCGCCGGCCGATCGACGCGCTCGGCGAATGGGCCTTCGCGCACCGCGACGAGATCGATGCGGCGCGCGGCCGGTTCGATCGCTCGCCGGATCGTTCGCCGCTCTGATGCGTCTCACCCTGACCGCCAGGGTTTGGTAGAAGTCTGACATGGCCGATCTCTTCGAAGCCGCGGGCCTGGCGCCCCAGGCGCCATCGCCGCTCGCCGACCGCCTGCGTCCGCAGCGGCTGGACGAGGTCGTCGGCCAGGACCACCTCCTGGGCCCCACGGGGCCGATCCGGCGGATGGCCGAGGCCAAGCGGCTCGCCTCGATGATCCTCTGGGGGCCGCCCGGCACCGGCAAGACTACCATCGCGCGCCTGCTCGCCAAGGAGGCCGGCTATGAGTTCCAGCAGCTCTCGGCGGTGTTCTCCGGCGTGGCGGATCTGAAGAAGGCCTTCGAACAGGCCCGCGTGCGGCGCCTGGCCGGCCAGTCGACCCTGTTGTTCGTCGACGAGATCCACCGCTTCAACCGCGCCCAGCAGGACGGCTTCCTGCCCTTCGTGGAGGAGGGGATCGTCACCCTGGTGGGGGCCACCACCGAGAACCCGTCCTTCGAGCTGAACGGGGCGCTGCTCTCGCGCTGCCAGGTCTTCGTGCTGAAGCGCCTGGACGAGACGGCGCTCGAGACCCTGATCAAGAAGGCCGAGACCTTCGAGAGTTCGCCCCTGCCTCTGGAGCCGGACGCGCGGGCGGCGCTGATCGCGCTCGCCGACGGCGACGGCCGCTACCTGCTGACCCTGATCGAGACCCTATTCAACATCGGCACGGCCAAGCCGCTCTCGACCCAGGAGCTGGGCCAGGTGCTGCAGAAGCGCAGCCCCGCCTACGACAAGGACCGCGAGGAGCACTACAACCTCATCTCCGCCTTGCATAAGTCGATCCGCGGCTCGGACCCGGATGCGGCGCTCTACTGGCTGGCGCGGATGCTGGCCGGCGGCGAGGACCCGCTGTTCGTGGCCCGCCGGCTGATCCGCGCCGCAGCCGAGGACATCGGCGAGGCCGACCCCATGTCGCTGGTGCTCGCGAACGCCGCGAAGGACACCTACGATTTCCTGGGCTCTCCCGAGGGCGAGATAGCGCTCGCCCAGCTCACCGTCCACCTGGCGACCGCGCCCAAGTCCAACGCCGTCTACCGGGCCTATGGCGCGGCGATGAAGGCCGCCCGCGAGACCGGCTCGCTGTCGCCGCCGATGCACATCCGCAATGCATCGACGCGGCTGATGAAGGACCTTGGCTACGGCAAGGGCTACGCCTACGACCACGACCAGGCCGAGGGCTTCTCCGGCCAGGACTATTTCCCCGACGAGATGGACCGTCAGACCTTCTATGCGCCGAAGGGCGAGGGTTCCGAGGCGCGGATCAAGGAACGGCTCGACCGCTGGACGGCGCTGCGCCGCGAGCGGGGCGGGGCTTGAGCCGCCGTCCACAGCGCCCCGACCGCGCGCCGACCGCCGGGGTCAAGCTGACGCCCGTCGAGATCGCCTTCGTGCGCGGGCTGGTGATCTACGAGGACCCCGACATCCTGGCGCTGAACAAGCCCGCGGGCCTGTCGAGCCAGGGCGGACGCGGCCAGGCCCATACGCTGGACGAGCTGCTCTGGGCCTTCGCCAAGCCCGGCAAGGCCCGCCCCCGCCTGATCCATCGCCTGGACCGCGACACCTCCGGGGTGATCCTGACCGCGCGGACCAAGCCCGCCGCGGGCTTCCTGGGCAAGGCGATGATGGGCCGCAGGTTCGCCAAGACCTATCGCGCCATCGTCACGCCCGGCGCGCCGGAGCCGAAGGCGGGCGTGGTCGAGGTTCCGCTTCGCCGCGAGGAACAGGGCCGCGAGGCCTATATGCGCGTCTGCCCGCCCGACCACCCGGACGCCGAGACGGCGCGCAGCCGCTACCGCACGCTCGCGGAGGCGCCGGGCGCGGCGTTGCTGGAGCTCGATCCGGAGACGGGCCGCATGCATCAGCTTCGGGTGCACCTGGCCTCCCTTGGCCGGCCGATCGCCGGCGACGCGCGCTATGGCGGCGCCCTGGTGGTCGGCGGCCATGCCGTCCCGCGCCTGATGCTGCATGCCGCCGCGCTCACCTTCCCGCATCCTTCGGGCGGCGAGAAACGCATCGAGGCCGCGGTTCCTGCCGACATGGCCGGGCTGATCGCCGCGCTCGGTCTCGGCTAGGCCAGGGAACGGCCTGGGCGTTTCGCCGGTTGGGTAAGCGACGCTATGATGCGCCTTGAGGGACCTGCGCCGGAACCAACCGATGAAACGTCTTCTGCTGCCCGCCCTCGCGGCGCTCTCACTCGCCGCCTGCGCCACGGCGCCGACCCACTTCCAGCCCGCCGGCGGCCGCGACGCCGTGGGCTTTTCCGACACCCGCATCGAGCCTGGCCGCTACCGGGTGACCTTCCAGGGCGGCCCGGGCGCGCCGGCGGGCCAGGTGCAGGACTACGCCCTGCTGCGCGCCGCCGACCTGGCGGTGGCCGACGGCTACGACTGGTTCCGGATCACCGACCGGATCACCCGCCAGAACGGCTACGGGGGCTCCAGCCTGAGCGTCGGCTTCGGCGGCATGAGCTTTGGCCGGCACAGCGCCACCAGCGTCGGCGTCGGGACCGGCGTGCCCCTGAGCGGCGGCCCGTCGCTGGTCACCTCGCTCGAGGTCCTGATGGGGAAGGGACCGAAGCCGGCGGACGGCGACGTCTACGACGCCCGCGGCGTGCAGCGGTCGATTCGCGCGCCCGCCTGACGCCCTTTGCGGCGGCGCTGCGCCGTCGCATAAGGGGCGCATGCTGAGCCTCGCCAATGTCCTGCTGGTCGCCCTCGGAGGGGCCGTCGGCTCGGTCTGCCGCTACCTGCTGAACGTCGGCGCGACGCGTGCGCTCGGTCCGGGCTTTCCCTATGGGACCCTGGGGGCGAACGCCATCGGCGGCCTGCTGATGGGCGTGCTGGTGGGCGTCCTGGCCCTGCGCGGTGGCGCGGATCAGGAGAAGTGGCGGCTGCTAGTCGGGGTCGGCGTGCTGGGCGGCTTCACCACCTTCTCGTCCTTCTCGCTGGAGACGGCCCTGATGATCGAGCGCCGGCACCTGGAGATCGCCGCTTTCTATGTCCTGACGTCGGTGGCGGCGGCGCTCGGCGGCCTGTTCCTCGGCCTCTTCCTGATGCGCCGGATCCTGGCGTGAAAGAGGTCCGGACCCTCTATGTGGACAGCGGCGAGGACGGGGTTCGTCTCGACCGCTGGTTCAAGCGCCGCTGGCCGCACCTGAACCACATCCAGATCCAGAAGCTCGCCCGCTCCGGCCAGATCCGCGTCGACGGCGGCCGCGCCAAGCCCGACACGCGGCTCGCGGCGGGCGCCCAGGTCCGCGTGCCGCCGCTGCCCGACGCGCCGCCGCCGCGCGACAAGGGGACCCTCGATCCGCGTGAGATCGCCTTCGCCAAGTCGCTGGTGCTCTACGAGGACGACGAGGTGCTGGCGCTGAACAAGCCGGCGGGCCTCGCGGTCCAGGGCGGCACCAAGACCTCCAAGCACATCGACCGGCTGCTCTCGGCCTGGGGCGAGGGGCTGGAACGGCCGCGGCTGGTGCATCGGCTCGACCGCGACACCTCCGGCGTCCTGGTGCTGGGCAAGTCGCCCGGCGCGGCCGCCAAGCTCGCCGGCGCCTTCGCCAAGCGCCGCGCCCAGAAGACCTATTGGGCGCTGGTGGCGGGCTTTCCGAAGCCCGGGGAGGGCGTCCTCGACCTGCCGCTCGCCAAGAAGGGCGTCGGCGACCGAGAGATGGTGCAGCCGGCCGATCTCTCCGACCCCAAGGCCGAGCCCGCCCAGACCGAGTTCGTGACCCTCTCGCGGGCCGGCGACCGCGTCGCCTGGATGGCGCTCTATCCGCATACCGGACGCACCCACCAGCTGCGCGCCCACATGCTGGCCATGGGCCACCCGATCCTGGGCGACCCCAAGTACGGCACCGAGGCCTCGGCGGAGCTCTCCGGCGGGCTGAAGCTGCAGCTGCACGCGCGGCGGCTGGTGCTCGCCCATCCGTCCCGCGGCCAGCTCGTCCTGGAGGCGCCGCTAAGTCCCGAGATGAAGGCCGGCTTCCAGCGCTTCGGCTTCGAGGAGCACGAGGCAAATCCCGACCCCTTCAGGAAGACCCGCCGATGAACGAGGCCGCCGAGATCCGGCGCGCCGAGACCCTGATGGCGCAGGGCAAGGCGGGCGAGGCCGTGGCGCTGACGGCGGGGTTGGTGGTGAGCCGCACGCCCAGCCACCTAGCGCTCGCGGCCCACGCCGGCGCCCTGAAGGCCGCGGGCCGGCGCGAGGAGGCCCTGGCCTTCGACGTCCAGGCCATCGAGCGGTTCGCTTCGAGCCCGATCGCCTGGCATAACCTGGCCGCCACCCTGGGTGACCTCGGACGGGCCGGGGAGGCCGTGAAGGCCTGCGAGAAGGCCTTCACCCTGGGGCTCGACGCGTCCCAGACCTGGGGCGTCTACGCCCGCGCCCTGCAGGCGGCCGGCGACCACGAGCGGGCGGAATACGCCTACCGCCAGAGCCTGATGCGGGCCGGCGGCGACCCTGCGGTGGCCTCCGAACTGGCCGACCTCATCTGGATGGGACGGGGCGATGTCGCGGCGGCGGAGACCGTGCTCGACAGCGCCTTCCATGCCGGCGGGCCGCCGCCGCCCCTTTTGCTCGCCAAGGCGACGCTCTTCGAGGCGGCGGGCGACCCGTCCCGCGCCGCCGCCCTGCTGGAGGCGGCGACCCAGCAGATCCCAGGCGACCTGTCGCTGCTGACCGGCGCCGCCCAGATCGCCTTGCGCATGGAGCGCCTCGAGGACGCCCAGCGCTATGTCGAGGCCGCGCGCGCCGTCGATCCGAACGCCCGCAGCGTCGCGCAACACAGCGCCATCGTCGACCTGGCCTTGGGCCGGCCCGACGAGGCCCTGGCCACGTTGCGCATGGCGCTGGCCCGCTACCCCGACGACCAGTCGCTGTGGGGCTGGGCCGCCACGGCCGCCCGCGCCGCCGGCGACCCGCTCTATGACCAGCTTTGCGACTACGAGGCGATGGTCGCGGCCTACGACCTGGAGACGCCGGAGGGCTGGCCGTCGCTCGATATGTTCTTAGGAGATCTCGGCAAGGCGTTGAAAATCTTGCATCGTTACGCGCAGCATCCGTCCAACCAGTCGCTTCGTCACGGAAGCCAGACGCTGCATCTCCTGTCCGGGTCCGATGACCCCGCGGTCCGGGCGTTCTTCCAGGCGATCGACGCGCCGCTGCGACAGCACATGGCGAAGCTGGGAAGGGGCGAGGACCCGCTTCGCCGCCGCAACACACTGGACTACCGCATCCAGGGGGCCTGGTCGGTGCGGCTGCGGCCGGGCGGCTTCCATCGTGACCACTTCCACCCCGAGGGCTGGCTTTCGTCGGCCTTCTACGTCGAGACGCCCGACGCGGCGCTGGAGATGCACGACCGGCAGGGCTGGATCCGCTTCGGCAAGCCACCCTTCGTGACCCGCCCACCGATGGAGCCGGACCACTACGTCAAGCCGAAGCCCGGGCGGTTGGTGCTTTTCCCGTCCTACATGTGGCACGGCACCGTGCCGTTCACGACGGACGAGAGCCGGCTGACGATCGCCTTCGACGCGGTCCCGAAAGGCTAGACCAGCCCCGTCACGGGCCTGGCCGCGGCGCTGCTGGGGAACACGCTGTTGTCGAGGGCCGCGCGGTCGACGCCCATGTGCTCGGCCAGCACGCCCTTGAAGAGGCCGCGCATGTCGAGCGTCGGGGCGACGTCGCGGCTCTCGTAGAGCGCCTGCTGCCTGAGGGTGGGCCAGTCACCCACGATGCCGCCGGGCTTCAGCGCGCCGCCGAGCAGCAGCGCCGTCGAGGCCGTGCCGTGATCGGTGCCGCCGGTGCCGTTGGCCCGAGCCGTGCGGCCGAACTCGGTGGCGACCACCACGACCGTGTTCTTCCACTCCGGGCCCAGGCCGGTGTGGACGCCGTCCAGCACCGCATCGAGATAGGCCAGGCGCGTGGTGAGCAGGCCCGCCTGGTTGGCATGGCTGTCGAAGCCGTCGAGCGAGATCGCGGCCACGGTGGGCCCGCCGGGCTCGCGCATGAAGCCGGCCAGCGATGCGCCGAGCGTGTGGGCGGCGTCACGCCCCTGCTGCGCCGCAGCGCGCACGAAGGCCGCCTGCTGGGGCGGAACCCCGCCGCCCTTGCCGTTGGTCATCATCGTAGCCGCAGGCGCCGCTTCCAGGCCCGCCGTGGCGTCCTTGGCCATGGTCTCGGTGGCGAGGCCGCGGGCCAGCGCCGGGCCGAGCAGGGCGTCGTTGCGGTAGAGGTCCTGCAGGAGCATCGGCAGGCGGGCCTCGGCGTCCACCGAGCGGCCCGGCGACCAGGAGGCGGTCTGCACCTTGCCGCGCAGGATCAGCGGCGCGGTGGGGCCCACGGAGAGGGCGTCCACCTTGCGGTGCGTGGAGAGCGTCTCGACCGCGCGGTTGAGCCAGCCGGAGGTGGTCGAATAGACGCCCGGCGCGCCGGTCTCCAGCACGTCCTGCGCCTCGAAGTGCGAGCGCGCGCGATCCGGCGTGGCGACGGCCGGGACGATGCGGGCCTCGCCGGCCTTGGCCATGGCGTGGACGGCGGTAAGCTGCGGATGCAGCGCGAAGGTTCCGTCCAGCGGCAGGGCGCTGTCGTTGAGGGCGAGCGCGCCGCGCAGGCCCCGGTATTCGCTGTCGCCGATCGGCGGGGCGACGGAGAGGCCGTCCAGGCCGCCCCTGCAGATCACCACGATCATCTTGCGCCTGTTGAGCTCGCCGTCGGCGGCGAGCGCCGGCACGGCCATCAGCTGCAGCGACAGTCCGAAGCCGGCCGCGGTCGCGAGCAGGCCCCTCCTTGAAGGCGACAGGGTGCGCGAGGGCGAGAGGGGGGTGAAGGCGTTCATCGGCGTTGGAACTCCGGCGACATCAGGAGGAGGGCGAAACCCTCCGGGCGCGACTCGGCGCGTGCTATGGCTTTGGCGGTGTCGGGCGACAGGCGCTCGCCCAGCGCATCGGCCGCCAGCGCCTTGGGATCGCGGTCGCGAACGGCTGTGGATGAGAAGTTCTGAGCGAACTGCATGCGTTTGACGATGGCGTCGGGCGCGGCCCAGGACTGGGCGTCCTCGGCCCAGCCCTTGGGCGACGGAGCCGAGAAGGGCTTCTGGCCGAGCGAGGTCAGGATCGGCGCGAGCATCTGGAAGCCCTGCGGCTCCGCGCCGGCCGCGCGATAGCTCGAGACGATGAACTCGTAGGGCATCTTGAATTTCTCCGCCCGGGGGCTCCAGGCTTCCGGCGCGGAGACCAGGGCCTCGGCCACCTTGGAGAGGTCGCCGCGGCTGGCCGTCCAGGCGGTCGTCAGGCGGGTCGCCAGCGCCGGCGGCGGATCGTCGGCGACGAAATGGCGGGCGATCTTCGTGCAGATGAACCGCGCGGTCTGCGGCTTGGCGGCCAGATCGGCGAGGATGGCGCTCGCCTGCTGCTTGCCGCGCTGGTCGTAGCGCACGCCCATCACCTGCCGCTCGCCGGGTTCATGGGCGGCGTCGCGGAAGACGGCGACGCCATAGGCCGCGTCCCGCTGGCCGCCGATCGACAGGCCGGTCATGGCGCGCGCGAATTCGGTGACGTCGGCCTGGGTGTAGCCGCCGCTCACGCCCACGGTATGCAGCTCGAGGATCTCGCGGGCGAGGTTCTCGTTGAGGCCGAGAGTGCGCTGCTGGAGGGCGGCGGGCTGCAGTCGCGCGCCGAGGCCGCGCGCACCGCCGCGCCGGCCGAACTCGGCCATCTGGCTGTCCGGCCCGATCGACTGGATCTGGTCGAGGTAGGTCAGCATGGCCGGATGGCTCTCGGCCGCGCCCAGCAGGTCGTCGAAGCGCCCGAAGACGTTGGGCCGGATGGCCTCTTCCTCGAAGGGCCCGACCACAGTGCCGGTGATCGCCTTGGTGGCAGAGACGGTGAAGTGGTTGGCCCAGAAGAGCGTCCAGCGTTCGCGGAAGGCCGCATCGGTGGTCGCGGCGAGCTGGGCGCGGGCCGCGAAGTCGGAGCCGATGTCCTGGCGCAGCATCCGGCCGATGACCTTCACCGGATCGCGCGCTTCCTGGCCCTTGGCCGGCGCCGCCGTCTCCATGGCCGCCCCCGCCGCCGGAGCCGGGGGACGGACGTCGGCGGCCTTCTCCAGGCGCACCTCACGCTTCTCGCGCTGGTAGTCGCGGAATTCAGCCATGCGCTGGGCGCTGCTGACCGTGGGCCCCAGGGGCTGGTCGGCGCCGGAGCGGCGAATCTGGCTTTTCAGGAACCCCTGCGGGTCCCTGCGGGCTTCGTCGAGTTCGCCGGGCTTGGCCCCCAGGCCGAAGCGCGTCACCGCGATCGCGGCCTTCATGTCCTGATCGACAAGCGCCACTGGGTGTCTCCTTGCGCCTGTCCCTCATCGCCGTCATGTCACACGAAAGCGGCGTAACCTGGGCCGTCGCGTATCGGGAGTGAAGCGTTGGCGCGAGGATTTCACGAACCGGGGGACAAGCCCAGGCGGTTCTACGCCGCGGTCAGCGTCGCGCCGGCCGAGGGCGGTTACGCGGTCCTGCTGGACGCGCGCCAGCTCCGCGGGCCCAAGGGCGGCCAGGTCGTCCTGCCGACCCAGGCCCTCGCGGACCAGGTGGCCGAGGAGTGGGCCGCGCAGGGCGAGCGGCTGGAACTCGCGGCCATGCACGCCACGCGCCTGGCCAATACCGCGATCGAATCGATCCCCCAGGCCCGCGACGCCACCGCCCAGGCGATCGCCGACTACGCGGCCTCCGACCTGCTCTGCTACTACGCCACCGAGCCCGCAGGCCTCCTGGAGCGCCAGGAGCGCCTCTGGGGCCCGGTCCTCGACCGCGCCGAGGCCGAGGCCCATCTGCGCTTCATCCGGGCCGCCGGGATCGTCCACCAGGTCCAGCCGCCGGAGACCCTGGCGCGGGTGAAGGCCATCGCCCTGGCGCTCGAAGATTTCGGCCTGACGGGATTGGCGTTCGGCGCGGCCCTGTTCGGTTCCGGCGTGCTGGCCATAGCCCTGCAACGCGGCTGGCTCTCGGGCGCGGAGGCCTTCGCCCTGTCACGCCTGGACGAGGCCTGGCAGGAGGAGAAATGGGGCGTCGACGACGAGGCCGCGGCCCGCACGGAGCGGCTTTCCGGCGAGGCGGCCATGCTGGAGCGGTGGTTCCGGGGTCTATCCTCCTAGGCCTCCGCAGACCCGCGCTACGCCGCGAGGTCCGGATTTTGCGCCGCAGCCTGCGAACCCCCGGCGACTGTGCCGGAATGGGAACGGAGCCAGGCCCGTGGTCGCGTCACTCGCGCCTTATCGCAGCCTCCACCGGATATCGGTCATGACGGTGCGCGCCGTCACGCCGATCGCCGAGGCTCCGACGGCCGAGGATCGCCCGCGGCCGCCCGCTTCCCAGCACCTGGCCGCCAACGTCGCCTTCGCGCCCGCCGCCATGTCGGCGCTGATCGAAGCGCAGGAGCACCTGTCGCGGGGCGTGAGCCAGCCGGCCCGCACGCTTGCCGTGGCGAAGATCGACCGGCTGATCTCCATCCTGGCCGACGCGCCGGCCAACGACGTCGAGGGCCCACAGACGCCCTTCGCGGTGCGCGAGCTGCAGACCGCCCGCGAGGCGCTCTCCCTCAGCCCGGTAGACCTCCAGGCCTGACCTTGCCACCGCTGCAGGCGCGCTCTACCCCTTGCCTCGGCAACGGGAAGGGCCGGTTCGCGTGAAGCACATCCTTGAAGAGCTCGACAAGCGGCGCGCCGAGGCGATGGTGGGCGGTGGCGAACGCCGGATCGCCAGCCAGCACGCCAAGGGCAAGCTGACCGCCCGCGAACGCGTCGACCTCCTGCTGGACGAGGGCTCCTTCGAGGAGTTCGACATGTTCGTCGAGCATCGCGCCACCGACTTCGGCATGGGCGACCAGAAGATCCCGGGGGACGGCGTGATCACCGGCTGGGGCCGGATCAACGGCCGGGTGGTCTTCGTCTTCTCCAAGGATTTCACGGTGTTCGGCGGGTCGCTTTCCGGCGCCCACGCCCAGAAAATCCTCAAGGTGCAGCGCCAAGCGCTGAAGATGGGCGCCCCGATCATCGGCCTTTTCGACGCGGGCGGCGCGCGCATCCAGGAGGGCGTCGAGAGCCTGGCGGGCTATGCCGACATCTTCCTCGAAAATACGCTGGCGTCCGGCGTCATCCCGCAGATCAGCGTGATCATGGGCCCCTGCGCCGGCGGCGACGTCTATTCGCCGGCCATCACCGACTTCATCTTCATGGTGAAGGACACCAGCTACATGTACGTGACTGGGCCCGACGTGGTGAAGACGGTCACACACGAGGAGGTCAGCCACGAGGAGCTGGGCGGCTATCGGGTCCATGCGCTGAAGTCCGGCGTGGCCGACGGCGCCTTCGAGAACGACCTGGAGGCCCTCACCCAGGTCCGCCGCCTCATCGACTTCCTGCCGCTCTCCAACCGCGAGAAGCCGCCGGTGCGCGAGAGCTTCGACGAGCCCTATCGCGAGGAGATGAGCCTCGACACCTTGGTGCCGGCCAATCCGAACAAGCCCTACGACATGAAGGAGCTGATCTCAAAGGTCGTGGACGAGGCCGATTTCTTCGAGATTTCACCGGACTACGCCAAGAACATCGTCTGTGGGTTCGCGCGCATGGACGGCCAGCCGGTGGGCATCGTCGCCAACCAGCCGCAGGTGCTGGCCGGCGTGCTGGACATCGACGCCTCCCGCAAGGCCGCCCGCTTCGTGCGGTTCTGCGACGCCTTCGAGATCCCGCTGATCACCTTCGTCGACGTGCCGGGCTTCATGCCGGGGACCAAGCAGGAGCAAGGCGGCCTGATCCGCCACGGGGCCAAGCTGCTCTTCGCCTTCGCCGAGGCCACGGTGCCGAAGATCACCCTGATCACGCGCAAGGCCTATGGCGGCGCCTATGACGTGATGAGCTCCAAGCACCTGCGCGGCGACGTCAACTATGCCTGGCCCACCGCCGAGATCGCGGTCATGGGCTCGAAGGGGGCGGTGGAGATCATCTTCCGCTCCGAGATCGGCGACCCGGAGGCGATCGCCGCCCGCGAGGCCGAGTACAAGGCCCGCTTCGCCAACCCCTTCGTCGCAGCTTCCCGCGGCTACATCGACGACGTGATCATGCCCCACGGCACCCGGCGGCGGATCGTCAGGGCGCTGAGGAACCTCGCGGGCAAGCAGCTCACCAACCCCTGGAAGAAGCACGACAACATTCCGCTCTAGGAGACGTTTTTCGAGGAACCTCCCCCGGATGGGTCCGGTTGTGAGCGCGAGGGCTTCGGCCCACGCCACACACAGACGGAGGACTTCCCCATGGCCGGCGGCAACTGGATGGACGATCGCGAGCGGCAGATGCGCGAGCGGGACGGGCGCGGCATGCGCGACGTCCGGCGCGAGGACGGCGAGGACCGTAGCTGGAACGACCGCTCGGACGCCTACGGCGCAAAGCGCAGCGGGCCCGATCGGGACCGGGTGTTCGGTGAAGGCGAGAGCGGAGCGAGTTATGGCGGCCCGCGTCCGAGCGGGATTCGCGGCGGGCCCTCACGCGGCTGGCAGGATCGCCACTACGGCGGGGTCAGCCCGGCGATGTATGACCGCGGCCCGCGTTTCGGCAGCGAGGACTACACCCGCCAGGACTATGCGACCGGCGGCCGCTTCTACGGCGACGACAGCGCGGGCCGCATCTACCGCGAGGAGTATGGCCAGGGCGGAGTCGAGTATGGCGACGTGCCGCGCGGCTACGACGCCGGCTACAGCCCGACACGCGCGCGCTACCATGCCGAGGGCTACGGCCGGCCGGGCTATGGCGGCGGCGAGCGCGAGGGCCGCACGGAGCGGTTCGAGGGCGCGGGCCGCGGGGCCGGCGAGTTCCTGCACCGGGCCGGCGAGCGCGTGGCGGCCTGGTTCGGCGCGGGCTCGGAATCCCGCATCCACGACCCCGACTTCCAGGGCAGCAGCGCCCGCGGCAAGGGTCCGCAGGGCTATAAGCGCTCCGACGAGCGGATCAGCGACGACGCCCATGAGCGGCTGACCGACGACCATTGGCTGGACGCGTCAAACATCAACCTCTCGGTCTCCGCCGGCGAGGTGACCCTGTCGGGCACGGTCGAGACGCGCGAGGCCAAGCACCGCGCCGAGCGGATCGTCGAGGACATTTCCGGCGTGAACCACGTGCAGAACAACCTGCGCCTGGACCGGGGCTCCTTCCTGACCCGGCCGGCCTCGGGCTATGGCGACAGCGCCCTCGACGCCGAGATGCGCAGCGACGACCCGGTGGCCAACGGGACCGGCGGCGCGGGCGCCGGCCAGTCGACGGCGGGCCGGAAGAACTAACCCTGCACACCCCTGAGTCGTAGCCGCCCGAGCCGCTCGCCTGGAGTTGCGGGCGCGGCTCGGGCGGGCCATGCTCCTCGCTTGCGCTCACGCAAGGGGGCAGGGATGGCGCGAGGACCCAGGGGCGCGGCTCGACCGGCCGCCAGGCCGCGGCCTCGGGCCAAGCCCAAAGCCTGGAAAACCGCCGTGGTGATGATCCACGGCATGGGCGAGCAATGGCCCATGGAGACGTTGCGCGGCTTCGTGGAGGCGGCCTGGACCTGCGATCCCGACGTGGTGATCGAGGGCGTGAACGACCCGATCTATTCGAAGCCCGACGCGATCACCGGCAGCTTTGAACTGCGCCGGATCACCACCCGCGATTGGCGCGGGGCCAAGAAGCGCCGCGTCGACTTCTTCGAGTTCTATTGGGCGCACCTGATGCAGGGCAACACGCTGAGCGCCGTGATCGGCTGGCTGCTGCGCCTGCTGGTGCGGCCGCGCTCGCGGGTGCCCGATCGCCTGGTCGGGGGCTGGATCGCGGGCCTGGTCCTGCTCGCCGCCGTGGCGCTCTTCGCGGCGCTCACCGCGTTCAAATGGGCGCCGGAGGGGCGGCTGGGGGGCGTGCTCTGGGCCTTGATCGGTTTCGGCGGATCGCTGCTGGCGGCGAACTGGCTTGTGCCGGTGGTCGGCGACGCAGCCCGCTATCTCAGCCCCGCGCCCGGCAATGTCGCGGTGCGCCAGACGATCCGCGAGGCGGGCATAGACCTCCTGGCCAAGCTGCATGCGAGCGGCGACTACGACCGGATCGTCGTCGTCGGCCACTCCCTGGGCAGCGTGGTGGGCTTCGACGTCCTGAACTACGCCTGGGGCCGGATCGCCCATCAGGACCTCGCCGACGGCCACCCGGCCGGCTCGCCGATCATGGCCCGGCTGGAGGCGCTGGAGGCCCTCGCCCGGGCGCTGCGCGACAAGCCATCCCGGAAAGGCGGGCTCACGGCCTATCGGACGGCGCAGCGGACCTATTTCGACGAGCTCTCGAAACTGAAGGGCCCATCGCAGACTACGGGCGACCAGGTTCCGAGACCGCTGTGGCTGGTCAGCGACTACATCACCCTCGGCTGTCCCCTGAGCTCGTCGGACGTCCTGCTGGCCCGCGACGCTGAGGACCTGAAGAGCAAGAAGGCGATCCGCGACGTGCCGACCTCGCCGCCGTGGCTGGAAGAGGAGCCCGGAAAGCCGCCCAGCTTTTCCTATCCGGCGGGGGCGGCGGCGCGCACCCCGCATCACGCCGCGGTCTTTGGCCCGACGGTGTGGACCAATGTCTTCTTCCCGAGCCGATTGGGCGTGCTCGGCGATTTCATCTCCGGGCCGGTGGCCCCTCAGCTCGGCCCCGGCGTGCGCGACGTGCGCGTGCCGATCGGCGAGCCCCGGTTCCGGCACCTGGATTACTGGCGTGACCCAAAGGGCAATCCGCCCTGGATGAAGGCCCTGCGCCGCGGGATCAACCTGCGCGACCGCAACGAGGCGATGCTGTGGAAAGATCAGGTCGACTCCAATCCCGTGCTCGCCGAGGCGCTGTCCGACGCCATCGCTCCCGCGAAAACACCGGCGAAGACCCCTCGAAAACCTAGTAGGCGAAGGCGCGGTAGCTCTCCACGGCCTGGGCGGCCTCCGCCTGGGTCTCGAACACCGGGTTGAACCGCAGCCAGCGCCGCGCGCGGTCGGGCAGGGCGGCCAGCACGCCGGCCGGCACGCGGATATCGACCTCAGGCCGGAACAGCCACCGCCGCGAATAGCCGATCACCACCATCGGCCGCGGGGTCCCCGTGCGGTTGGGCGTGCCCCGGTGGATGTGACGGACGTCGCGGATCATCACGTCCCCACGCGCCATATGGACAGGGATCAGTGGCGCCTCGCCCGAGGCGATCCTGGCCATGCCATCGGCCTTGGAGGTCATGTGGGTGCCGGGGGCATATTCCATCGGCCCGTTCTCCTCGGTCACGTCGACCAGCGGGAAATTGACCGCCAGCTGGTAGGGCGGGCTCTCCGCGCCGCTCTCCGGAAACAGCAGCTGGGTGTCTCGGTGCAGGTCCTGGTGCTCGGAGCCCAAGAGGGGCGTGTCGCTGGCGAGCTGGCACATCACCCCGTCGGCCCCGACCAGCTCCTCGACGACGGCCATGATGGCGTCGTTGTCGATCACCCGCGGATCGGCCCAGGGCTCCTGGAAGGGCAGGGTCACATAGTGGCGATGCGCGCCGCGGTTGGGGTCGTCGCCCTCGCGCGCCACGGCGGCGGCCAGCAGCGGCTGGAACGCGGCGTTCCAGGCGTCGATGGTGGCTGTGGGGATCAGGCCGCGCAGGATGGTGACGCTGGTCTCGCGAACCTCGTCGGCGCGGGCCCGGGCGCGGGCTTCGGCGGATCTGGATTTCATGGCATGGCTCGCAGGCTGTCGCGGGCGGCAGGCTAGACCCGGCCTCGCGGCCAAGCTTTGGGGGCGGATCGTCGCATGACGGACAAGTTCGAGAGGTTTGCGCCCTGGCTCGCCCGCTGGGAACTCGCGCCGGACGGCGAACCCTTCGAGACGGGTTATTCCAGGAGCCTCTTGATGCCGGTCCGGCGCGGCGCCCAGCCGGCCATGCTGAAGCTCGCCGCCGACGCCGATGAGCGGCGCGGGGCCGCACAGATGACCTGGTGGGCGGGCGATGGGGCGGCGCCCGTCCTGGCGCACCAGGACGAGGCCCTGCTGATGGTCCGCCTGGAGGGCCCGCTGTCATTGGCGCAGATGGCCCGGGATGGCCGCGACGGCGAGGCCAGCCGGATCCTCTGCGCAGTCGCCGATCGGCTGCACGCCCCGCGCCCTGGCGGACCGCCGGGGGGACTGGTGCCGCTGGAGCGCTGGTTCCGGGCCCTGGCGCCGGCCGCTGCGGCCCACGGCGGAGTGCTGGCGGCGTCGCTGGAGACCGCCAGGGCGCTGTTCGCCGAGCCACGCGAGCCCTGCGTGCTGCATGGCGACCTGCACCACGCCAATGTGCTGGACGGCGGGGCCCTGGGCTGGCGGGCGATCGACCCCAAGGGGCTGTTCGGGGAGCGGGGCTACGACTACGCCAACATCCTGTGCAATCCGGACGAGCCGACCGCCGTCGCCCCGGGCCGCCTCGTCACCCAGGCGGCGGTGATCGCCGAGGCCGCCAGGCTGCCGCTGGATCGCGTGCTCGCCTGGACCCACGCCCATACCGGCGCCTCCGCGGCCTGGTGCATCCGGGACGGCTTCGATCCAGGACCGGCGCTGGCCATCGCCGAGATCGCGCAGATGGAGCTCGCGGCCGTGAGCTAGGCCGTCAGGCGCTCGCGACCGCCGCGGCGACACCCTCGCCACGGTGCAATCGGTCGGGCAGGGGCGCGCCGTAGGGGACGAACTCCAGCGATACCGAATTGATGCAGTAGCGCAGGCGGGTCGGCGGCGGGCCGTCGGGGAAGACATGGCCCTGGTGGCTGCCGCAGCGGGCGCAGAGCGTCTCGATGCGGACCATCCCGTAGGAGACGTCCTTCACGGCCTTGACGTGGGCTTCGTCGACCGGCGCCCAGAAGGACGGCCAGCCGGTGCCGCTCTCGAACTTGGTCTTGTGCTCGAAGAGCGGCAGGCCGCAGAGCCGGCAACAGTAGATCCCGGCGTCCTTCTGATCGAGCAGGCCGCCGCAGAACGGCGCCTCGGTGCCGTGGTGCAGCAGCACCTCGGCCTCCTCGCGGGTCAGGGAAGCCTCGAGGGTCTTGCGTTCCTCAGGGGTAGGCGGAGCCAGGTCGAAGCCTGACGGCGACAGGTGGGACGGGGAGAGTTGTGGCGTGCTCATGACGGTCAATCTAAGGTCCCCGCCTTCGGTTCGGAAGTGAGGCTTGCGCGGGCGTAGATGTTTTCAAAGATATTGATCGCAAATCGCGGGGAAATCGCCGTCCGCATCATCAAGACCTGCCGCCGGATGGGGATCGCCACCGTGGTGGTCTACTCCGAGGCCGACGCCGATTCCATGGCCGTCGAGATGGCCGACGAGACGGTCTTCATCGGTCCGCCGCCCGCCGCCCAGTCCTATCTCGTCGCCGACAAGATCATCGCCGCTTGCCGCGAGACCGGCGCGGAGGCGATCCATCCCGGCTTCGGTTTCCTCTCCGAGAACGCCGGCTTCGCCAAGCGCTGCGCCGCCGAGGGCATCGTCTTCATCGGCCCCAACCCGCACGCCATCGAGGCGATGGGCGACAAGATCGAGTCGAAGAAGTTCGCCACCAAGGCCGGCGTCTCGGTGGTTCCGGGCCACATCGGCGAGATCGACGACACGGCGCACGCCATCAAGATCTCCGAAGGCATCGGCTATCCGGTGATGATCAAGGCCTCGGCAGGCGGCGGCGGGAAGGGCATCCGCGTCGCCTGGACCCGGCAGGACGTCGAGGAGGGTTTCCCGGCGGTGAAGGCCGAGGCCAAGGCCAGCTTCGGCGACGACCGCATCTTCATCGAGAAGTTCATCGAAAGCCCGCGCCACATCGAGATCCAGGTGCTGGGCGACAAGCACGGTAACGTCGTCCACCTCTTCGAGCGGGAATGCTCGATCCAGCGGCGCAACCAGAAGGTCATCGAGGAGGCGCCGAGCCCGCTGCTCGACGCCAAGACCCGCGCGGCCATGGGGGCCCAGGCGGTCGCGCTCGCCAAGGCCGTGCAATATGACTCGGCCGGCACCGTCGAGTTCGTGGCCGGCCAGGACAAGAGCTTCTTCTTCCTGGAGATGAACACTCGCCTGCAGGTGGAGCATCCGGTGACCGAGCTGATCACCGGCGTCGACCTGGTCGAACAGATGATCCGCTCGGCCCACGGCGAGACGCTGCCCTTCGCGCAGAAGGACCTGAAGATCGACGGCTGGGCCATGGAGAGCCGGATCTACGCCGAGGATCCCTACCGGGGCTTCCTGCCCTCCATCGGCCGCCTGGTGCGCTATGACCCGCCGCAGGAAGGCGAAGTGGCGGGCGGCAAGGTGCGCAACGACGCCGGTGTCCGCGAAGGCGACGAGATCTCGATGTTCTACGACCCGATGATCTCCAAGCTCTCCACCTGGGCCAAGACCCGCGAAGGGGCGATCGACGTCATGGGCCGGGCGCTGGAGGACTTCCACATCGAGGGCCTGGGCCAGAACATCCCGTTCCTGGCCGCGGTGATGGACCAGCCGCGCTTCCGGTCCGGCAAGCTTTCCACCAACTACATCAAGGACGAGTTCCCCGACGGGTTCCAGGGCCTGCCGCCCAGCGAGGCGCAGCGCGACCTGATCGCCGCCGTCGCGCTCTCCATGCACCGCACGCTCTTGGCCCGCGCGGCGCCGGACCAGCTTCGGCGGGACTGGATCGTGGTGGTCGGCCACGAGAAGCGCGAGGTCCGGGTCATCGGCAACGGCGGCGGCGTGGTCATCGAGAGCGAGGGCAAGAAGCTGCACCTCGAAGGCGTGCGCTGGCGGCCCGGCCAGCCCAGCTTCCGCGGCAGCCTCGACGGGCGCGAGTTCACCGCCGCGGTGAAGCCCGCCGCCGAGGGCTTCGTGGTCCGCCACCGCGCGACCACCCTGCACGTCCTGGTGCTGACCCCGCGCTCGGCCGAGCTGCATGAGCGCCTGCCGCCCAAGAAAGCCGCCGACACCTCGAAGATGGTGGTGTCGCCTATGCCGGGCCTGGTGGTCACCCTGGACGTCGCGGTCGGCCAGCAGGTCCGCTCCGGCGAGGCCGTCGCAGTGATCGAGGCCATGAAGATGCAGAATATCATCCGCGCCGAGCGCGACGGCGTCGTGAAGGCGGTGAATGCGGGGGCCGGCGACAGCGTCGCGGCTGACGAGGTGCTGGTGGAGTTCGCCTAGGTCGCAAGCGGGGCTATGCTCAGGGCGGATTCTAGGGGCGTCGCATGAACGGCCAGACCGACTGGAGCGAGCTGTTCTTCTCGGCCAACGGCCGGGCCGCGCGCCTGCCGTCCTGGATCGCGGCGCTGACCCTGCTGACCGCCGCGGCGCTCTACGAGGCGATCGCCGGGGCGACCCTGCACTGGATCACCGGCTGGTTCGTCTATCCGCCGCTCTTCTATTGCGGCGCCTGCGTGCTTTCCAAGCGCCTGCACGACCGCGGCCGGTCGGGCTGGTGGGCGGCGCTGATCCTGGTGGCGACGGTGGCGGTCTGGCCGCAGCCGGACAGCTTCTTCGACTTCTTCTTCACGCTGGTGCTGATCTGGGCCGCCATCGACCTGGGCGCCATGCCGGGCGAGGCGGGCACGAACCGCTATGGCCCGAACCCCCTGCGCCCGACGGTCGCCGCCTAGCTCTGGTGGTGGCTGGGGTCGATGTCGCCGCCGAGCATCGGGCTCCAGTGGTGGTCGCCATCCGGATCGTCCGGATGCGGCCAACGCTTGCCGAAGGCCTTCAACTGCCCGTCCAGGTCCTGCAGGCGGTCGAGGTTGGCGTCCCGCCGGGCCGGCGGCAGCTCGTCATGGAAATCGGCGATGCGGCTGAGCAGCCGGTTGAACCACTTGTCCTCGACAGTCTCCGGCGCATGCGGCTCTTCCAGCAGCCGTTCGACCTCGCTCAAAGCGTGCTCGAATTCCGCCTCGTTGCGTAGTGGCGGTGGGTTAGCGCTGGCCATGACGGTGCTCCTTGACGACCCCGTCACAATGAACGCCGAAGCTTGGCCTTTGTTCCGGATTTCGGACCGGATTCAGGGGGCCGCGGCAGTGGTCGGCGTCAACGCCGGCGCCAGGGGGTCTCCGAAGATATAGTGACCGAACCAGTTCTCGTTCTCCTCCATCACCGCCCGTTGCTGCTTGGGCTTGTTGATGGGGTGTCCGAAGCCGTCATAGAGCACCATCTTCACCGGCACGCCGTGATCCTCCAGCGCCTGGCGCAGCTCGTAGGAATTGGCCACGGGCACGCGCTTGTCGGCGCTGCCCTGCTGGATCAGCGTCGGGGTCCTGGCCTTGGCGATGTAGGTGATCGGCGAGGTTTTGGCGTAGATTTTCGGGTCGTCCCAGGGCGTCGCCAGCAGGTACTGCCGGGTGAACGGGGTGATGTCGGTGTTGGCGTAGTAGGTCATCCAGTCGGAGATGCCGGCCCCCACCGAGACCGCCTTGAACCGGTCGCTCGAGGTGGTGATGAAGGCCGAGATATAGCCGCCCTCGCTCCAGCCCATGGCGCCCACGCGGTCCCGGTCCACGAAGCCCTTGGCGATCAGGGAATCCACGCCGGAGATCACGTCGGCATAGTCGCCGACGCCCAGGTTGCGGACGTTCAGTGCCCGGAACTTCTCGCCGTAGCCGGCCGAGCCGCGGTAGTTCGGCCTGAGCACCAGCGCGCCCTTCTCGACGAACCGCTCGATCGGATAATAGCGGTCCGGGCCGAGCGTCGGGGCGTCGACGCCGGTCGGGCCGCCGTGGATCACCACCAGCAGCGGATACTTGCGGTGCGGATCGAAGTCGGCGGGCTTGTAGAGCACCCCTTCGATCTGCGCGCTGTCGCCCGACTTCCAGCGCACCAGCTCGCGCCTGGCGACGGCCAGGCCCGCGAACTGCTCGCCCCCGCGGGTCAGCTGGACCGGGGCCGAGGCCGGCAGGGACGCGGCGTAGATCTCGGGGAACCGGTTCGCGCCGGCCCCGGCGTAGGCGACATGGTGGAAGTCGCTGGAGAACGAGAAGCGTGCGGCGATGTCGGAGCCGGGCAGGGCGATCTTCTTGGCGGCCAAGGTCCTGGGGTCGAGCAGGTAGAGGCTGGCGTTGGTGCCCTCGCGGCCGGCGAAATAGATCCCTTCCGGAGCCCAGCGCAGGATGGCGGCATCCTCGTCGAAACCGGGGTTCACGACCTTGACCGGCCCGCCATCGGCGCCGACCACGGCTATCTTCTGGTTGGCGTAGAAGAAGTACTTGGCGCCCGGCGCGGCGCGGAAGGCGATCTGCGAGCCGTCCGGCGACCAGTGCGGGTCGCTGTTGGGCCCGGGCGCCTCGACGATCTTCTTCACCGCCCCGTCCGCCAGGGTGACCGTGTAGAGCGCGCCGGTCACCGCCGAGATCAGGTCGGGATCGCGCTGGGCGCTGAAGGCGATCTTCGTCCCGTCGGGTGAGAACGAAAATCCGTCGACGCTGAAGATTTCGCTCTTGGTGATCGGCGTGGGCGCGGCGACCGCGCCGACCCGCCCGGCCTCGTCGACGCTCGGCAGTGCGACCCGCCAGAGCTGAACCATGCCGTAGTCGGCGTGGATGACGTGATAGTCGCCGAAGGTCTCCTTGCGGTCCTTCATCGCCTTCGGGTCGGGCGTCTCGGCGCTGACCGCCAGGCTTTTGGAGTCGGGCGCCCAGTCGAAGGCGTTGGCGCCCTTTTCGAAGACCACGAGCTGTTGAGCCTCACCGCCGTCGGCGGGCATGACGTAGAGCTGCTTCTTGCCGGCGGGCGATTTCTCCAGCGCGCCCGGCCGGTCGGACAGGAAGGCGATCCAGCGCCCGTCCGGCGACCAGGCCGCGTCGCCGCTCGACTTCAGCGCCAGCGTCAGCCGCCGGCTCTGGCCGGTGACTACGTCCGCCAGCCACAGCGTCGTGTCGAAGGCGTTGGTCTCCCAGTTGGTCGTGGTCTGCTCGTAGACGACGTGCTTGCCGTCGGGCGAAATCTTCGGCGAGCCGACCGTCACCATGTCGAGGGACTGGGTGATCGTCGGGGCCTTCAGCGGCGCCGCCAGGCCGGGCAGGGCGGACGCGGAAGCCAGCACGGCCGCGCCGATCAGCGCGCCAAACTTGAACCTGGTCATATGTCTCTCCCCGACCCTCGTCATTGAATCTCAGCGCCTGACGAAGCAGGCCTGTCCACCCGCCTTCAGCTTTTCGCAGAGTTGGGCGGCCTCCACGGCCGTCGCGAAGCCCGAGATCAGGGCCCGATTCACGGTCTTGCCCTCCACCTCGACGGTGGCCACGTCGGTGGTGAGGCCGGCGAGCAGGGCGGGGGACTTCTTCCTGAGCCGCGCCAGCAGGTCCTGGGCGTCCGGCAGGCTCGAGGAGGCGCCGACCTGCACGCTCACCGCCGATCCGGTCCCCGCCGTCTTCACGACGGGCTTCGCCGGCTTGGGCGCGGCGGCCGGGGCCGGCGCATCGGCGGGCGCGACCGGCGACTTCGCAGCCTTGTCAGGCGCCTTCGAGGCTGTCCTGAACCGGCCGCCCATCAGCGGGCGTCGGAAATCGCGGTCGCAGAGGGCGCGGATCACCGACCCGAGCGGGGCGCTCGGCGTCGGCGTGACGAAGTTGGCGTCGGCCGGGCGCAGCACCTTGGGGTCCGACTGGAGGTCGCGGCTGCGGAAGCCGGTCATCATTCCCAGCCGCACGGCCCGCCGATCGCAGTCGACCTGCACCGGGATCGACCAGGAGGCGATGCCGTCATGCGACTCGATCTCCGGGTTCATGGCCTCGTAGTCGATGGTGGCGAGGAAGCCGCGCGGCTCGCCGGTCGGCGTCACCGCGACAACCGCGGCCACCGCCGAGGGGCTGATGTCGACCACCTGGGCCGGCGAGATGGGCGTGTCGCGCTGCAGCCAGGCCGCCACGTCGGCGAGCGAGCGCGACGGCGGATAGTTGATGGCGGAGCCCTCGGCCGCTGCGGGCGCGACAGTGGCGCTGAGCGCCAGCGCGGCCGCGAGGCCCAGGGCTGCGCTCAGACGGCGGTCGCTGTCGATCATTTGCCCCCACATCTGGGTCTCAGCATACCGACTCGCCGGCGCCTTGGAAGCTCTGCCTAGCGCGGCGGGTCGGCGTCCGCCACCGGTCCGAAGACCTCGGCGAAGCTGACCCTCAGCGCGGCGTCAGCTTCGTCGAGCGTGGCCGGCAGGCCCAGGTCCACGAGGCTGGTCACCCCGTGGTCGGTGACGCCGCAGGGGACGATGCCGCTGAAATGGGCAAGGTCAGGCTCCACATTGAGCGAAATCCCGTGGAACGACACCCAGCGGCGCAACTTCACGCCGACGGCGGCGATCTTGTCTTCCCGGGGCGGCTGGCCGGGCGCGCGCCGCTCCACCCAGACGCCGACCCGGCCCGGACGGACCTCGCCCGCAACGTTGAACCGCGCCAGGGCGCCGATCACCCAGGCCTCCAGGGCGGCCACGAACGCCCGGACGTCCCGCTGGCGCTGCGTGAGGTCGAGCATCACATAGGCCACCCGTTGGCCTGGGCCATGGTAGGTGAACTGCCCGCCCCGGCCGCTTTCGAACACCGGGAAGCGATCGGGCTCCAGGAGGTCCCCGGGCTTGGCCGAGACGCCGGCCGTGTAGAGCGGCGGGTGCTCCAGGAGCCAGACAAGCTCGCCCGCGCGGCCCTCGGCGATGGCGGCGGCGCGCGCTTCCATGGCCGCGACGGCGTCGGGATAGGCGACCGGCGCCCGCGAAACCGCCCACTCGGCCGGAAAGCGGTCCGCGCGGCCGAAAATCGGCGCGTTCGCCGCTGGATTTAACACCCGGTCAAGCATGTGACTGCCAATGTGGGCCCTGGGCCTGCCATGCGCAAAGCCCGCGTGAGGTCGGGGGCGTTCTGCGTGAGCCAAGTCAAGGCGGTCAATGTCGAAATCCAGGTGGTGCTGGGGCGCTCGACGCTTCCCATGCAGCAGCTGCTGCGCATGGGCCGCGGCGCGGTGATCCCGCTCGACACCGCGGTCAATGACGAGGTCTGGATCCTGGCCAACAACCACCCGATCGCCCGCGGTGAAATCCAGATCAACGATGAAAAGATTTCCATCGCCGTGACCCGCGCGGCCAACGTCTACGACTTCATGGCCGGCGGCCAGTAGAGCCTGGATCGCGCCGGGCGTTTCGCCGCCCTTCACAAAGCCTTCGCCGTTTGCTACCCCCCGCGGCTCACCACGAGCGGTCGTGGCGGAATTGGTAGACGCGCAGCGTTGAGGTCGCTGTGGGGCAACCCGTGGAAGTTCGAGTCTTCTCGACCGCACCAGTGAATCAAGGTCCTTAAAATTCCTCAGGAAAAACGCGCTTCGACATAAGCCAGGGAGGTCCGCATGAGCCGCGAAACGGACGACCTTGAGCTATCCGAACGACCTGAGGCCGAAGAGGACCTGGAAGACCTCGCCCTAGGCGAGGACTATTCCCTAAATCCGGCCTACGTCCCGATGGTCGTCGACGCGCTCGACCGCGGCGACGCCGAGCGGCTGCGCGAGCTCCTGGGCGCGCTGCACCCGGCCGACGTCGCCGACCTGATGGGCTTCCTGTCGGCGGACGACCGCGAGGAACTGGTCCCGCACCTCGACCCCGAGATCCTCGGCGAGGTGCTCTCCGAGCTCGACACCGAGATCCGCGAGGAGATCCTCGAACACGTCCCCTCGGCGATCCTGGCCAAGGCGCTGGGCGAGATGGAGAGCGACGACGCCGCCGACGTCGTCGACGACCTGGAGGCCGACAAGCGCGCCCAGGTGCTGGCCGCCATGCCCGACGTCGAGCGGGCCGCCATCGAGACCACGCTGGCCTACGAGGACGAGACCGCCGGGCGGCTCATGCAGCGCGAGGTGGTGGCCGCGCCGCAGTTCTGGACCGTCGGCCACACCATCGACCACCTGCGCCGCGAGAGCGAGGAGTTGCCGGAGCTGTTCTTCGACGTCTATGTGGTCGACCCGGCCTACAAGCCCGTGGGGGCGGTCTCCGTCAGCCACCTGTTGCGCGCGCAACGCGACACCCCGCTCGCCCAGATCATGGAGCAGATCACCGAAATCCCGGTCGACATGGACCAGGAGGAGGTGGCCTACATCTTCGACAAATACCGGCTGATCTCGGCCCCCGTCGTCGAGCCCGGCGGCCGGCTGGTCGGCCAGATCACCGTCGACGACATCGTCGGCGTCATCCAGGAAGAGACAGAGGAAGACATCCTGGCCCTGGCCGGGGTGTCCGACGCCGGCCGCGACGCCGGCTTTGTCGGCATCGTGCGCTCGCGCCTCCCCTGGCTGATGATCAACCTGGTCACCGAGGCCATCGCCGTCATCGTCATCGGCCCCTTCCAGCCGATGATCGCCAAGATTGTGGTGCTGGTGATGCTGCTGCCCATCGTCTCCTCGCTCGGCGGCAACGCCGGCACCCAGGCCCTGACGGTGGCGGTGCGCGCCATCGCCAGCAAGGAGCTGAACGCGGCCAACGCCATGCGCATCATCCTGCGCGAGTTGGCCGTGGGGCTACTGAACGGCGCGTCGGTCGGCCTGATCCTCGGAGCGGGCCTGTTTATCTGGCAGCACGATTGGAAGCTGTCGCTGGTGGTCTTCCTGGCGATCATCGCCAACCTTTTCGTGGCCGCGCTGGGGGGGATTCTCGCCCCGATCGTGCTCGACCGGTTCGGGCGCGACCCCGCGGTCTCCTCCTCGGTGGTCGTCACCTTCATGACCGACTTCTTCGGATTCCTCGCACTTCTGGGCATTGCGGCGCTTATCCTGTTGTAAGGACTGGCCTAGTAAGAATTTCGGCCCAGGACTTGCCGGTAAGGGCTGGCGCCTGTGCGCGTTGCGTCAAACTGGGTCAGAGGGCATGCAGCCTCGCCACCGTGTATCCCGAGCCGCGATCGAGCTGATCAAGCGGTTCGAGGGCTACCGCCGAGCGGCCGCTCAGCTTCCCGATGGGCGCTGGACGATCGGCCACGGCCATACGCTGACCGCCCGCCAGGGGGCCCAGGTGTCGGAGGACGACGCCGAGGCCCTGCTGCTCTACGACCTGATCGCCATCGCCCATGCGCTCAACGAGGCGGTGTTCGCGCCGCTCAACCAGAACCAGTTCGACGCTCTGGCGTCCTTCACCTTCAATATCGGCCTCGACAACTTCCACCGCTCGGGCGTGCTGCGGCGGCTGAACGAGGGCGCGCCCATCCAGGCGGCCTGCGCCATGGAGCTGTGGCGTAAGGCGGAAGTCGCGGGCGAGCGGATCGTCGTCGACGCCCTGGTCCGCCGCCGCGCCTGCGAGAAGACCCTGTTCCTGACGCCGGAGGGCGACGCCTGGGTGCCGGCACCGTCGCCGCTCCTGCGGCCCCTGCTCGACAGCGATGCGCAGGGCCTCGTGCCGCGCGATGCGCCGGTCGACGTGACCACCGCCCTGGACGGCGACACGATCGTCATGCTGCGCGAGGACGCACCGACGCCCGCGCCGGCGCCGCCGGAGTATGACTCAGAAGATCCCGCCAGGACCGCCGCCGAGGCGGTCAGCGCGCGGCTCTCGACCATCTTCCAGGACCCCGGCGAGGAGCCGGCCCCTGAAGAGCCGGCTCCCGAAGAGCCGGTCTCCGAGGAGGCGCATGAAGAGGCCGAAGTCCGGCCGCAGCCGCACCCTGAGCGCATCCCCGAGGATCCGCATCCGCAGGACGACTTCGGAATGCCGAGCTTCGCTCCGCTTGAGGACCCCGTGCCGTTCTTCCTGCGTGCGCCGGAGCCGCAGGACGAGACGCCCGAGGCCGAAACCGACGACGCCGAGCGCGACGAGGCCAACGAGCATCGCGGCCGCGACCTGTTCGATCCCGCGCCGGCCAACGACCTGGCCGACAACAGGGCCGAGGATGAGGCCGCTGATGGCGCGGAGAGCCAGCGCGAGCGCACGGTGATCGACGACTCGGCGCCCTTCGAATTCGTACCCCCCGCCGTGCAACCGCTGCCGCCGCCGTCCCAGGGCGGCATGCTGACCCTCGTGGCGCTGGCGGTGCTGGGCCTGATCTTCTTCGGCGGTGGGATCTTCTGGGCCGCCAACGCCCGGCCGGTGGCCAATTCCGAGTGGTTCGGGCCGCGGCTGGTGGGCGGCCTCGCCGGGATCGCCGGCGTCGGCTTCTTCGTGGTGGCGATCTACTTCCTGCTCGACCGGCTGGGCCGGGCCTCCGAACGCCGGGCGCGCCAGCGCCGATAGGCGTATTCGCGGTCGGGCGCGGCTCATGCTAAGCCCCGCCGCATGATCCCCAACCACGGACCCACCCTGGAGTTCGGCCTCGGCGAGACCGCCGACGCCATCCGCGAAACCACCGCACGCTTTGCGGCCGACAAGATCGCGCCGCTGGCGGCGAAGATTGACGAGACCAACAGCTTCCCGCGCGAACTCTGGATACCGATGGGCGAGCTCGGCCTGCATGGCGTCACCGTAGAGGAGACCTATGGCGGCCTTGGCCTGGGCTACCTTGAGCACGTGGTGGCGATGGAAGAGGTCTCCCGCGCCTCCGCCTCCGTGGGCCTGTCCTACGGCGCGCACTCGAACCTCTGCGTGAACCAGGTCCGCCGCTGGGGCTCCGAGGAACAGAAGCAGCGATACCTGCCGAAGCTGATATCCGGCGAGCACGTCGGCGCTCTGGCCATGAGCGAGGCCGGTTCGGGTTCCGACGTGGTCTCCATGCGGCTGGTGGCCAAGAAAGTCGGCGACCGCTACGTCCTGAACGGCACGAAATTCTGGATCACCAACGCGCCGCACGCCGACACCCTGGTGGTCTACGCCAAGACCGATCCGGAGGCCGCGGGCCGCGGCATCACCGCCTTCCTGATCGAGAAGGATTTCAAGGGCTTCAGCGTCTCCCAGAAGCTCGACAAGATGGGCATGCGCGGCTCCGACACCGGCGAGCTGGTGTTCGAGGACTGCGAGGTCCCCGAAGAGAACGTCATGGGCCCCGAGAACGGCGGCGTCGGCGTCCTGATGAGCGGCCTCGACTACGAGCGCGCGGTGTTGGCGGCCGGGCCTTTGGGCATCATGCAGGCCTGCCTGGACGTGGTCCTGCCCTACGTGCGCGAGCGCAAGCAGTTCGGCCAGGCGATCGGCTCCTTCCAGCTGATGCAGGGCAAGATCGCCGACATGTACGTCGCGCTGAATTCGGCGCGCGCCTACGTCTACGCGGTCGCCAAGGCCTGCGACGCGGGCATGACCACCCGGTTCGATGCGGCCGGCGCCATCCTGATGGCGTCGGAGAACGCCGTGCGGGTGTCGCTGGAGGCGGTCCAGGCGCTGGGCGGCGCGGGCTACACCAAGGACTATCCGGTGGAGCGCCTGGTGCGCGACGCCAAGCTCTATGACATCGGCGCGGGCACCAATGAGATCCGCCGCTTCCTGATCGGGCGGGAGCTGATCGGGGGATGAAAGCTCTGGGGGCCCTCGTCCTGTCGCTCGTCCTGGCCGGCTGCGCCACCGTGCCGCCGCCTGCGTCGACGCCGGCCTGTCCGGCGGGGCAGGAGTATCGGCATACCGCTCAGCTCTTCTTCGGCCGCAACGTCGGCGACAAGCCCGGGGTCAGCGAGGCCGACTTCCGCAAATTCGTGGACGAGGAGCTGACGCCCAGGTTCCCGGACGGCCTGACCGTCATGGACGGCGGCGGCCAGTGGCGCGGCGAGGAGAACCGGATGATCCGCGAGGCCTCCAAGGTCGTGCTGATCGTGCTGCCGAAGGGCCGCGAGGTCCCGGGCCGGGTCGAGGCGGTCCGCACGGCCTACAAGGCCCGCTTCCACCAGGACTCCGTCCTGCTGGTCACCCAGGCGGCCTGCGTCTCCTTCTAGCCGATGCGCAGAGCCTCCGCGGTCGCCGCGTCGGCCGGGAAGAAGGTCTCCAGCGACAATTCGGAGAGCGTGATGTCGACCGCGGCGCCAAAGACCGTGACGGTGCTCAGGAACGACAGCAGCCGGTCGCCGATCAAGAGCTGCAGCGGCGCCGCGACGCCGCCGAAATCCTCAGGCCGGCGGTCGGGCGCGGGCGGGACCGGATAGCCGTTCACCTCTTCGAAGAGCGCCGCGAGCCCCGGATCGGCAGTCAACTCGAGCTGGCGGCGCAGGCGCTCGATCAGGTGGCCTCGCCACTCCGCGAAGTTGGCGATCCGCGGCGCCAGCCCCTTCGGGTGCAGCGTGACCCGCATGACGTTGACCGGCGCCTCGAGAAGCTCCGGCGCCACGCCCTCCAACAGGGGCCCCAGCGCGCCGTTCGCGGCCACCAGGTTCCAGCGCAGGTCGATCACCAGCGCGGGATAGGGCTCGTGACCCTTGAGGATCAGGTCGATGGCCCGCCGCGCCGCGGCGAGCGCCGGATCGTCGATGGCGCGCTCGAAGAAGACGGGCGCGAAGCCGGCGGCCACCAGGATCACATTGCGCTCGCGCAGCGGCACCTCCAGCTGTTCGGCCAGGCGGATGACCATCTCGCGGCTGGGCTGGGCGCGGCCGGTCTCCAGGAAGCTCAGGTGGCGGGTGGAGATCTCGGCGTCGAGCGCCAGATCGAGCTGGCTGAGGCGACGCCGGCGGCGCCATTCGCGCAGGTGGTCGCCGACGGATTTCTGGGCGGCTGTCATGAGGCGAACCTAGCCGGATCGCGGCTCAGTCTCCATTACCCGCGAGGTAATGGCGGACATGCGAAGGGCCGCCGGATTGCTCCGGCGGCCCTTCCACTGGGGCGCCGCGGCCGGCGGCTCAGATGAACCTCTCCAGTGCCGGCCGGGCCTCCTCAGCGTACGCGTGGGTCAGCGCGGGGGCGCGGCCGACCCCTCCGCGGATCCGGAGCCGGACACGCCGTGCTTGCTGACGCCGGCCGACCCTTGGGCGGAGCCCTGGGCCGACGCGCTCGGCAGGGGCGTGGCGGCGGCCTGATGGCCGGCCGATTGCGCTGCGGCGCTCGCGCCCTGGGCGGTGCTCAGCCCCTGGACGACGGCGGCGTCGCCGGCGGCGCGGCCCTGCGCCTCGGCGGACTGGGCCTGGGCGACGGTGGCGTCACCCGCGCCGCGCGCCGTGCTCTCGGTCGATTGGGCGGCGCCGACGGCCTTGTGTTTCGCCCGCGCGGCGCGGTCGGTGGCCTGGCTTGTGGTCTCTCCGATCCGCGAGCCGAGGCCGGGACGACCGAGGCTGCCCGATCCCGAGGCCGAGCCCGTCAGGCCGCCGGAAATTCCGCCCGGGCCGGCGCCGCCGGTGAGACCGCCAGTCAGGCCGCCCCCGCCGCCGAGGATCTGGGCGTCGGCGGCGCCGGCGAAGATGAGGCTGGCGCCAAGCGCCGCGCCGAGGACCAAAGCTGACCTACGCATGGATGTTCTCCTGTGTGCGAATGGGTTTGCAGGAGGTCCAACGGCGGCGCCGGGCGGTTTCATCCCCCGGCGCACGGAAAAATCTCAGCGGCGTCCGGCGTCCACGAAGCCGCGGCCATAGATCGGATCAAGGCCCGGTGCGCCGAGATCGACCGCCGCGCGGCCCAGCGCATCGACCGCCGCCCGCGCGCCCGCGGGATCCGGGGCCGGCAGCAGCTTCGCCAACCGCGCCGCCACGACAGGGGCGGCGAAAGAGGTTCCCCGCACGGTCACGAACCCGCCCGCCAGGCCGGCGGCGGAGACGTCGGCGCCGGGGGCGGCGAAGTCCACATGCGCGCCCCGGCCGGCCTCCGGCAGCACGCGGCGGCGCGCGTCGACGCCGGTGACCGCCACCACGCCGGGATAGGCGGCCGGATAGAGCGGAGCCGCGGCAGGGCCGTCGTTGCCGACCGGGGCGACCACCAGGTGGCCGCGCGCCACCAACGCCTGGACCGCCGCGCCGAGCAATAGGTTCGGCGGCCCGACCAGGCTGATGCTGATCACCGGGACCTTCTCCCGCGCCAGCCAGGCGAGGCCCCGGGCGATGGCCTCCGCCGATCCGCCGGCCGGCGTCGGGCCATAGACGTCGGCCACGTCCAGGCTCGCGCCGGGCGCGGCCCCGCGCGCGCCGACGATCAGGGAGGCGACGGCGGTGGCGTGGGCGGTCGTGCGGGCGCCGCCGGGCGCGAAGGCGCGCTGCGTGAGGCGGGCGTCGGCCAGCGCCGGCCGGCTCGCCGCTACCGATCCGTCGACCAGGCCCACGGTGAAGCCCGAGGCGTCGCCGGCCGCGACGACGGCGATCGCCGAACCGCCGACAGCGCCGCTCTCGATGTAGAGGTGGTTGAATTCGAACTGGCCGGCCGGATCGAGCGCGCGCAGCTCCCGCACGGCAGCGACGGCCGATTTGCCGGCCGGCAGGCCGAGCACCACGGCCTGAAGACCCAGGTCGGCCAGGTCGCTGGTCCGCCGGACCGTATAGCCGGCCTGACCGAGCCGCGCTGCGGCGGCCACGTCGACGCCGATGGCCAGCACCTCGCCGCGGACGACGGGCTGGCCGTGGTCGTCGGGCTCGACCAGGTCGCGGTGGTCGCGTAGCAGGCGCTCGGCGGCCAGGCGGCGCACGGCGGTGAGTGTCGAGGTGGCGGTCTGCAGAGCCGGAGCCAGCGTCCGGTCGGCGAGGCTCGGCAGGTCGCGGCCCACGCGCGGGACGTCGGGGAGACTGCCGGGTAGCCCTCCTCCGGGCAGACCTCCGCCGGGGAGGGCCGGCAGGCCGCCGCCGACCAGCTGGGCCGGGGCGGGCGAGGCCACCAGCGCCACGGCGAGGCCGAGGCCGAGGGCGAGGGCCAGGCGCTGATGTCGGACAGGCGGTCTCGGTTTCATCTGACCTTCACAACGCCCAAGGCGACGCTTGGGGCCCCTTGCGCGTTAGATTTGTGCGGCGTGCAGGGATGAAACGCCGCGACCAGGTCGTTTCATCCGCAAGACGAAGGGCTCCCTTGGCCGGTTTTGAGCGCGAGATCGTCGAGCTGCTGCCGCGTCTGCGACGGCTGGGGCGGGTGCTGGCGCGCGCTCCGGCCGACGCCGACGACCTGGTGCAGATCACGGTGGAGCGCGCGCTCAGCCGCCGCGGCCAGTGGCGCCCGGGGACGCGCCTCGACAGCTGGATGTTTCGGATCATGAAGAACGCCTGGATCGATGAAACCCGCGCCCGCAGCCGTCGCGGCGCCCTGTTCTCGCCGCCGGAGGCGGGCGAAGGCGTCGGGGCTGATGGCGCGGCCGAAATGGAAACGCGCTTGGCGGCCGTCGAGGTGGAACGCGCCATGGCGAACCTGCCCCCCGACCAGCGGATCGCCGTCGCCCTCGTCCTGGTGGAGGGATTTTCATACCAGGAGGCCGCCGAGGTCCTGGAGATCCCGGCCGGCACCCTGACAAGCCGCCTGGTGCGCGGCCGCATGGCCTTGCTGGCCGAACTCGGGGAGGCCGGGCCATGACCGCCGACGAACGCCTGATCGCCTATCTCGACGGCGAGCTTTCGGCCGAGGACCACGCCGCCTTCGAAGCGGAAATGGCCGCCGATCCCGTGCTCGCCGCCACGGTGGCGCTGCATCGCAGCCTGGAGGCGCGGATCGCCGAGACCTACGCCCCGGTGCTCGCCGAGTCCGTACCGCCGGGGCTCACGGCCCTGGCCAGCGCCGCCAACGATCCGGGCCGCCGCCGCAGCGCCTGGCCGCAGTGGGCGGCTATGGCGGCCTGTCTGGCGCTAGGCGTCGTGGGTGGCCGCGAGCTCTGGCCCGAACGCGGGCTCTTGGCGCCGGAGGGCCCGGCGCTGGTAGCCCGCGGCGAGCTCGACAAGGCGCTGACCCTTCAGCTGGCCTCGGACACCGGCCCGGTAAAGGTCGGGCTGAGCTTCAAGGCGAGCGACGGACACTACTGCCGGACCTTCGAGGCCGGAGCCGAGCATCTGGCGGGCCTCGCCTGCCGCCGCGATGGCCGCTGGGAGGCCCAGACCACAACGGCCTGGAGCCCGCAGCCCGCCGCGGACTACCGCACGGCCTCCAGCGTCGTCCCGCCCGCGGTGCTGGCCGGGGTCGACGCCCTGCGCCAAGGCGAGACCCTCGACGCGGCAGGGGAACGCGCGGCCCGCGACAGGGGCTGGCGGCCTTAAGACGGCCTATTCGCCGGGACGGTAACGCCGCTCGGTGTGGCCCTTGAGCTGGTCGGGGTAGAAATAGACCTCGCGGAAGTCACCCGAGGCGTAGCGCTGGGCCTGATCGTCGAAGTGCTTCGATTTCGGATCGCCGCTCTCGCCGCCGGCGGTGACGGCGCGGGCCCGCACCCGGGGGCCGAACTCGACCACGGCCACGAAGCTGTTGCCGCTGGAGCCATAGTAGTTGCGGGTATCCGGATAGCGCTTGGCCCCGAACGAGGCGAGCGAGCCCCACTGCGCCGAGGCGAAGGGCACTGGGATGCTCGGCTTGGCGTCGTCGAAGTCGGCGACGATGGCGTCGTCCGTACGCTGGAAGCGGTTGATCTGGCCCCAGGGGACCTGCCAGGTCCCGAAGTCCCGGGTTAGCCGGTCCACGGCCTCGGCCAGCGACTCCAGCTTCTCGGCCGGCGTCGCCCGTTGGACCATGTAGTCGTAGGTCTTGACGCCCGCCGCCTTGGCCTCCGGCGCGACCTTGGCCCAAAGCGCCTCGCCCCAGCCGACCGCCACGGTCGTTGGCACGGAGTCCGCCGACCAGCGGTCGTTCCAGGCGCGCAGCACGGCCACGGGCGGGCCAAGCTTCGCCTTGAGGGTCGCGTCGGTGGTTGCGTCGTAGGCGGCGAGCAGGCCCGGGATCTGGCGGTCGAAGGCCGGTAGCCAGGGATCGAAGTCGGCGTCGATCAGGGTCTGCAGGGTGAAGTCCTTGCGCGCGCTCAGCACGCGCGTGGCGTGGCGGGTCCGCGGATTGTCGCCGGCCTGGTCCACATAGCGGGGGAAGTCCGCGGCCTTGGGACTGTCAGGACCGGCGGCGGACCAGGGCGAGTCGTTGGAATTGTAGACCCAGCCGTCCCTCGGGTTCAGCACGTGCGGCGTCTCGGCGAAGCTGTCGAGGCCCCGCCAGTCGGTGGCGGGGTCCGAGCCGTCGACCGGCTTGGTGTAGTCGAACCGCTTGTCGCGCTTGGGCATGAACTGCGGCAGCAGCAGCGCGGTCTCGCCCTTGGAGTCGGCGAAGAGGGTGTTGTTGGACGAATTGGCGTCGAGCTCCGCCACCTTCAGGAACGAGGCCAGGTCCTCGGCCTTGGTGCGTCCGAAGGACTGCTCCAGCGCCTCGATCGGCTTGTTCATCAGGGCGATCGCGATCCACCTGCCGTTCTCTTCGCGCACGATCGGCCCGTGGTGGGTGCGGAAGACCGTGAAGGTCTGGCGCGCGAGGCCGCCCGCCGGCGTGCGGTAGGGGATGGTGATCTTCGAGACCGTCACCGGCCGCTCTTCGGCGCCGTAGCGATAGAACGGCTGGTTTCCCTTGGTGATGTCGATGGTCGCGTCGACGTGCGGTCCGTGGTGGTGACGCTCGAACACCGTGGCGTCCTTGCGCACGATGGTCTCGGCGAACTCGTCGACCGTGTCGGCGCCGGTCGAGGTGTGCATCCAGCCGGCGTGGTCGTTGAAGCCCTGGTAGACGAAGAACTGGCCCCAGGTGGCCGCGCCATAGGCGTTCAGGCCCTCGTCGCTGGTCATCTGCAGTTCGGAGCGGAAGTAGAAGGAGGTGTGCGGGTTTATCAGCAGGAGCGCGTGGCCGTCCTTGGTGATCGAGGGCGAGATCGCCATGCCGTTGGAGCCGGCCGGCTCCCTGAACTTCAAGCTCTCGTCGTCGGAGAGCGCCGCCGTCCGGCGCGCCCCGTAGAAGGCCTCGAGCTCGGGCAGGGACACCCTTTCGATGTCGCCGCCGATGCTGCCCTCGGTGAAGCTGAGCGCCATCCAGGGCTCGAAGTGTCTGATGACCTTGGGCGTGACCTTCGGATGGGTGGCCAGGTAGTAGTTCAGTCCGTCGGCCCAGCCGTCCATCAGGGCCTTCAGCCAGGCGGGGCTGGCCGCATATTTCGATTTCAGATCAACAGGATCGACGAACAACCTCTGCCGAAGATCCTTCCAGATCGCGGCTTGGCCGTCGGCCTCGGCGGTGCGTCCGAGCGCGGTCATGTAGTTGGCCTCGACGCGATTGAAGTCGTCCTCGGCCTGGGCGTAGATCATCCCGAACACCGCCTGGGCGTCGGTCTTGCCGTGCACGTGGGCGATGCCCCAGTCGTCGCGGACGATGGAGACCTGGGCGGCTTCGGCCTTCAAGCGGGCCAATTCGGCGGCGGAGGCGGGCGCCGCGCCGAGGCAAGCGCCGGCGAGCAGCAAGGCAACGATCGTCCGCATCGAGTCTCCCCCTGGAACGGCCGCAAAAAGCATGGCTTCCGGAAATGCGAAAGGCCGCCCCGGCGTCCGGGACGGCCTTTCCATAGTCGGACCGCAGAGCGGTACGCGACCCTATGCCAGAGCTAGGCCTAGGCGCGGACCCCGCAAGCGGAGGTCCAGGTCACGGTCACCGGGCTACGGCTTTCACTATGAGACACTGGATCACCTCCTTTCAGTTGCTGAGCAAGGACGCTCAATATGGGTCGCTTCGGGCGCGCGCGCAAACGCCGCCTTGGGCGTTTCAGCGCAAAGCCGCGGCCTGCGCCTTTCGCGCCTTCTGCTCTTCCAGGCTGGGGCGGCGGCGCAGCGCCTGGACGGGGCGGTCGAGCTTGTCCAGCGCCTCGATCGTCGCGCGGTATCCCTCGGCCACGGCCGGGGCGTAGGCGGAGAAGTCGCGGATTTCCACCTTGGCCACGTCGGGCAGGACCAGCAGGTCGGTGGCCTCGCGCGCAGCGGTGAGGTCGCGGGAGGTGGAGACCGTGGCCGCCCGCATCAGCAGCGAGACGATAGGCGGACCCCTGCGCCATTGCCCCGACCAGATCCAGCGCCAGACCGAAGCCGGGCGGGCGACGTCGTCGGCGGTGATGCTGCGGCCGGTGGTGACGTCGACGCCGACGATCGGCCCGAGCTGGCCCGCGCGCATCACGTCGGCCGGAAAATTCTTCATCACCGCCCCGTCCACCAGGACATTGTTGTCGTCGGTGGCGGGCGGCAGGATGCCGGGGAGCGAGATCGAGGCCCGGAGCGCCTTCCGCAGCAGGCCCCGGCGGTGCATCTGGTAGGCGCCGGTGGTCAGGTTCGACGACAGGCAGAAGAACGGCAGCCAGAGGTCGGCGATCTGAACCTCGCCGAAGTTGTGCGCCAGCCGCTCGTTGACCTTCAGGCCGTGGGTCATCGCCAGGATCGGCACGGCGATGTCGGTCAAGGGGCTGGTGTCGACGAAGGCCTCGCGGATGCGGTGCTCCATCTCCTCGTCGGTCCAGCCCATGGCGACGCCCGCGGCGATCACCGCGCCCATGGAGACCCCGCCCACGAAGTCGATCGGCACGCCGCGCTCGCGCAGCGCCCGGACCGCGCCCACGTGGGCGTAGGCTCGTGCGCCGCCGCCCGAGAGCACCAGGCCCACCGACTGGCCGGTGAGCACGCGAGCCATGCGTTCGATGTCGGGGTCGTGGTCGCGGCGCAGGTGGAAGAGGCGCGCGGGCTGGGCCGCGTCCAGCCAGGCTTCGGATCCGGACGGGCGGCTGGTGTCGGGCGGATGCAGCAGGATCAGGTCGACGAGCTGCTGGGCCTGCAGCGGCGAAGCAAGCGCCGCCGCTGCGCCGGCCTTCGGCGGCTGGCGGTCGCCACGGCCGACATGGAACAGCCGGTCGACCTGCCGGGCCACGACCTGGCGCCAATGGCCGTCCGGCGCCTCGGCGACGTAGAGCACGAAGTCGTGGGTGCGCTCGACGTCGGAGAACCACTCGGTGGGCGCGTGCTGCGCCTCGACGCCGATCGAGGTGACGCTGTAGCCGAGGGCGCCGATCTCGCGGCCCAGGCGCTCCACCAGGGGCCGCAACAGGCCCGACCCCAGCGACACGAAGCCGAACACCGATGGCTCGCCCATGCCGCCGCGGGTCACCGCCTGGCGGCTGCGCAGCATCATCAGCTTGGCGAGCTCGATCATCACGGTGGTGTCGGCCTCGGCGGCCTCGAAGAAGATGTCGCGCGGCACCGCGATGATCTCGGAGTCGCGCAGCGCCACTACGTCGGCCGAGTGCGGGGCGTCGGCGATCAGCGACATCTCGCCCGCCGGCTCGCCGGGCCGGATCACGCCCAGGAACTGCGCCTCGTTGCCCTGTTCGCGGCGGAAGGCGCCCAGCCGGCCGGCGCGCACGAAATAGAGCTGGTCGGACTTGTCGCCGGCGGAATAGAGCGTCTGGCCGCCGGGCAACGAGAACCACACGGCCTCCGCCTGCACCCGCTCCTGTCCGAACAGTCGGGCCAGCGCGGAATCTTCGGGAATATCGGGCAGGGCTGACACGGGGCGGGAGCCTAGCGTGGCCTAAGAGTCGGGGCTATGGCTTCGCCGTGGCGCCCTGCGGCCCCGTGGGGCGTTGGACAGGGGCGCTTCAAAGGAGCTCTCCGCATGTCGAACCCCATCGCCGATCCGCTGGTCGAGGTCCCGGACGTCAGCCCGAGCACGCCCCTGGTGCACATCGAGGCCACCCAGGACGGGGCGGTGACGGTGATCATGAACCGGCCGCATCGGAAGAACGCCTTCGACGCCGGCCTGATCTCGGCGCTGTCCGAGGCCTTCGAGACCCTGCGCGGCGCCGAGGGCGTCCGGGTGATCTTCCTCAAGGGCGCCGGCGGGACCTTCAGCGCCGGCGCCGACCTCGACTGGATGCGCGCCGCCGTCGACCGCAGCGAGAGCGACAACCGCGAGGACGCCTACGCCATGGCCCAGATGCTGAAGCAGCTCTGGGACCTGCCGGCGCTGACCATCGCCCTGGTCGAGGGTGGGGCCTTCGGCGGCGGGGCCGGGGTCGCGGCCGCCTGCGACCTGGCGATCGCCACGGCCGATGCGAAGTTCGCCTTCTCCGAGGTCAAGCTCGGCCTGATCCCGGCGACCATCAGCCCCTATGTGGTGGCCGCCATCGGACCGCGGACGGCGCGCGGTCTGTTCGCCACCGGCCAGGTGTTCGGCGCCGAGCATGCGCTGCGGATCGGCCTGATCGGCGAGATCGCCGCCGACGCGGCCGCGCTGGCCGCCGCCGAGGCGCGGATCGCCCGCGAGATGCTGGCCTGCGCCCCGGGCGCGGTGGCCGACGCCAAGCGGCTGGCGTCGGACGTCTACGCCCAGAAGATCGATCACGGCCTGATGGAAGAAACCGCCAAGCGGATCGCCCACGCCCGGGTCGGCGGGGAAGGCCAGGAGGGCGTGCGCGCGTTCCTGGAGCGCCGCAAACCGGTCTGGGCGCCCGGCGCGGATTGAGCCGAGAGGCCGCGCTGGTCAAACGCCGGCGCCGGCCCTAATCCAGGGTCATGGCGCTCCACATGATCAAGCTCTGCGTCGGCGCGGCGACCGTCGAGGACCTGCTGGAATGGCAGCGCACCCGCGAACCGGGCGGCCCTTGGGTCATGCGCACGCGCCAGACGCCCAAGCGGGCGGCGGATCTGGTCGACGGCGGCTCCCTCTACCGGGTCTTCAAGGGCGTGATCCTCTGCCGCCAGCCGATCCTGGCGGTGAACACGGTAGGCGAGGGGATCACCGCCCGCTGTGAGGTGACCCTGGATCCCACGCCGGTCCGCGTCGCGCCGACGCCGCGACGGGCCTTCCAGGGCTGGCGCTATCTCGAGCCCAGGGACGCGCCCGCGGACCTCTCCATCGAGGCGTTCGGCGACATCCCCACCGAACTCGCCCGCCAGCTCCGCGAGGCCGGCGCATGGTGAGGCGTCCATCCACAGGCGGCGACGATCCGCGCGTTGACGCCTGTCCGGTCAAAGCGCTCCCTTAGCGCGATGTGAGTCGGCGTTCGCCGACCCTCGAGGAGTTCAGAAAATGCCGCAGGCCAGCGTCATCGTGGTCGGCAATGAGAAAGGCGGGGCAGGCAAGTCCACCATCGCCATCCATACCGCGACCGCGCTCCTTCACGCCGACGCGAAGGTGGCGGTCCTCGACCTGGACCTGCGCCAGCAGTCGACCTCGCACTTCTTCGCCCATCGCCGGGCTTGGCTGGACGCCAATGGCGCGGTCGCGCCCATGCCGATCGAGCACCCGCTGAGCGCCGACGGCGCGGCGCTCGCCAAGGCCAGCGACGAGGAGGCCCTGGCGCGCTTCGAGGAGGCCTTCGCCCAGGCCAGCGAGGCGGCCGACTTCGTGCTGATCGACACTCCCGGCAGCGACACAGCGATCAGCCGCGCCGCCCATGGCCTCGCCGACCTGATCGTCACGCCGATGAACGACAGCTTCGTCGACTTCGACATGCTGGGCGTGGTCGATCCGGTGACCTTGGAGCTGAAGCGCCACAGCCTCTATTCGGAGACTGTCTGGAACAGCCGCAAGGCCCGCGCCGTGAAGGACCGCAAGACGATCGACTGGGTGGTGCTGCGCAACCGCCTGGCCCCCACCGAGGCGCGTAACCGGAAGCGGCTGGACGAGCGGGTCGAGACGCTCTCGCGCAAGGTCGGCTTCCGCATCGGGCCGGGGCTGCGCGACCGGGTGATCTATCGCGAACTCTTCCCGTTCGGCCTGACGGTGGCCGATCTCTCCCCGACCATCCGGCCGGTAGCCATGTCGCTGCAGCACGTGGCCGCGCGCCAGGAGCTGCGGGCGCTGATGGCCGCGCTCGGCCTCTCGGGCTTCTCGGACGGCGAGCAGATCGCCGCGGAATAGCCGATGCTTTACCTCGCCCTCGGAGCCGCGCTCCTGTGGCTGCTCGTGGGCCTCGGCCGCGGCAAGGTGATCTTCAAGCGCCGCGAATGGCGGCTGCTGTCCGGCGTCTTCGCGCTCGCGGCCTTCGTCGGCGCGGCCTACATCGGCCTGCGCGGCGGCTGGGAGATCTCGATCGTCCTGGTGGTGCTGGGGCTCTGGCTGGTGACCACCTCGCGGATCAACGGCCCGGCGCCGGCGCCGCGGGTGAACCGCCGCATGAGCCTGGAGGAGGCCCGCTCGCTGCTCGGCGTCGAGCCGGACGCCACGCCCGATGAGATCCAAGCCGCCTATACGCGGCTGATGCGCATGGCCCATCCGGACAAGGGCGGCACGACAGGCCTCGCCATGCAGCTCAACGCCGCGCGCGACCGCCTTCTGAAAGGGTAGATCCCGAGCGTTGGGATCAGGTGGGGCTGATCACCATGCAGGCCAGCCGCTTGGCCTTCAGGGCCCGGCAGGCGTCCTTGGCGTCGCCCTCGGTCAGGCCGCTGAACACCGCCTTGTACTTGCGGCCTTCCTTGTCGGTCCCGCCGGTGGCGCCGTCGAAGTGCTCGCTGAATTTCCTCTCGACGAAGGCGATCTGGTGGCGGGCGTCCTTCGGGGAGCGGAATTCGCCGACCTGCACGGCCCACTTGGCCTTGGCCTGCGCGACCGTCTTGCCTTTGCGCGACGGGGTGACGTCGATCTTGCCGGCGCGGCTGGCGGGGGCCGAGGCGAGCTCGACCTTCAGGCCGCCCTGGTCGCCGTCGCCCTGTTCGCTCGGCGGCCGCACGACGGGGCCGGAGAGCTCGGAGGGCTCGAAGAGGTTCTGAGCCACGGTGATCTTCTCGCCCAGGGCGCGCCGGCGCATCACGTCGAAACCGGTGAGCAGCAGGTCCTCGGCGTTCTGGTCGCGCTGGGCCGTCGTCGGACCGCCCATGACCACGGTGATCAGCCGGCGGTTGTCACGCACGGCGGAGACCGCGAGGTTGAAGCCCGAGGCGTTGGTGAAGCCGGTCTTCAGCCCGTCCACGCCCTGCATGCGGCCCAGGAGGTGGTTGTGGTTGGCCATCACCTGGCCGCGGAACTTGAATTCCTGGAGGCTGAACAGCTTGTAGTATTGCGGGTAGTCCCGCATCACCGCCCGCGACAGGATGGCGATGTCCCGCGCCGTGGTCAGCTGGCGGCTGTCCGGCAGGCCCGAGGCGTTCGCGAAATGGGTGTTCTGCATGCCCAGTTCCTGGGCGCGCAGGGTCATCAGGGCGGCGAACCGGCTTTCGGTGCCGGCCAGCTTTTCGGCCATGGCCACGGCCATGTCGTTGGCCGACTTGGTGGCCATGCCGTCCATCGCCTCTTCGACGCTCACCGAATCGCCGGCGCGGACGCCCAGCTTGGTCGGGGCCTGGGCCGCTGCGTGCGGCGAGACCAGAACCCGGTCGTCGGGATGCAGCTTGCCCGACGCCAGCGCCTCGAAGGTGAGGTAGAGCGTCATGATCTTGGTGATCGACGCCGGATAGCGCGGGCTGTCCTCGTGCTTGGCGTAGAGCACCTCGCCCGACTTCGCATCTACGACGATCGCGGCGTACTTCGTCTGCGATGCGGACAGCAAATTCTGGAAGTACGGAATCTGCGCGCTCGCCGGCGTTGCGACGGAGCCCAGGGCGGTGGTGGCGGCCAGACCTAACGCTAGGAACAGGCGGCGGGCGTGCTTGATCATGCTTCGTCCGTCGAATCAGTGGGTTGAGACGACCGCCGGTCGCCCCGTGTGAATCTGCCTACCATGACAGCCAGACCCTTGCTTGAGAGTAAACAGGAGTTGAACGGGCGAAATTGTCGCGCCGCACGCGCCCCGCGCGCCACACGGTGTTCGGTGAGCGGAATTCACAAATATGTTGCACTGCACAAAAACCCTTTGACTGCTGCACTGCAACATGAGAGAAGGCGGCTGCGTTTACCCCACCAGCCCACCGAAATCCATTTTGCATTGCGGCGCTCGCGCCGCCTCAGCCAGGAGCTGCATCCCATGGCCGCCGCCGAAACCGTCAAGACCACCGTCGATCAAATCACCGCCGCTTCGAACGTCGCCTTCAAAGATGGCGTGGAGAAGACCCTCGCCGCCCTCAACGAAGCCAATGGCGTCTCGAAGAAGAACCTGGAAGCCGTAGTCGCCTCGGTGACCGCCGCCACCAAGGGCGCGGAAGCCCTCGGCGCGCAAGCGATGGCCTTCTCGAAGATCTCCTTCGAAAGCCAGGTCGCCGCCGCCAAGTCGCTGGCCGGCGCCAAGAGCGTGCAGGAAGTGGTCGAACTCCAGACCGCCTTCGCCAAGACCGCTCTGGAAGGCTACATGGCCGAAATGGGCCGCATGTCCGAGACGGTCTCCGCCTCGGTGAAGGACAGCATGAAGCCGCTGAACGAGCGCGTGACCGCCATGGTCGAGCGCCTGCAAGCCGCCCGCTAAAAGCTTTACCCTCGCGTACGGCGTTCGCGCCGATGAGGCTGAAGGGCCGGAGCAGCGATGCTCCGGCCCTTTTCCTATGCGCCCGCCTTTTCCTATCGGGGGGAGGGCGCTAGACCTTCGCCCATGTCCCAGATCGAAGACCGCCTGGCCGCCGCGGGCATCACCCTGCCGCAGCCGAACCCGCCCGTCGCCAACTACGTGCCCTTCGTGCGGCAGGGCGACCTGATCCACATCTCAGGCCAGGTCTCCGTCGATGGCTCCGGCGGAATCAAGGGGGTGGTCGGCGAAGAGGTCGACGCCGAGACCGCCAGGCGCGCGGCCCGGCTCTGCGCCATCAACCTGATCGCCCAGATGCGGGCGGCCTGCGAGGGCGACCTCGACCGGGTGGTCCGGGTGGTGAAGCTGAACGGCTTCGTCCAGGCTGGTCCCGGCTTCTTCGCGATTCCCCAGGTGATCAACGGCGCCTCCGACCTGATGGTCGAGGCCTTCGGCGACGCCGGGCGCCATGCCCGATCGGCGGTCGGCGTCTACCGCCTGCCGCTGAACTTCGCCGTGGAGGTCGACGCGGTGGTGGCCATCTCGTGAAAGCCCGGTTCGGCGAAGCCTGGGAGCGGCTCTTCGATCCCGCGATCGCGCATCGCGGGCTCTGGAGCCCTGACGGGCCGCCGGAGAATTCGCTGGGCGCCTTCCAGGCCGCCTGCGCCGCCGGCTACGGCATAGAGCTCGACGTCCAGCTTTCCGCCGACGGCGAGGCCATGGTCTTCCATGACGACGACCTGGAGCGGATGACCGGCGTCAAGGGCCGCCTCGGCGACCGCACGACCAGCGAACTCGCCGAGCTGCGGCTCAAGGGTTCCGAAGAACGCATTCCGACCCTGCCCGAGACCCTGGCCCTGGTGGGCCGCCGGGCCATGGTCCACGTCGAGCTCAAGACCCCCTACGGCCAGGTGGGCCCGCTGGAGCAGCGCACCCACGAGATTCTCATCGACCACGCGGGGCCGGTCTGCGTGATCGGCTTCAACCCCTATTCCCACGCCTGGTTCGCCGAACGGTTCCCGGGCGTCCTGCGCGGCCTCGACAGCTATTCCTACAAGAAGGCGCCGCAGATGGCGGAGGCCCAACGGGCGAGCTTCGCGAAGCTGGAGCATGTGGCGATCGCCAAGCCGCACTTCCTGGCGCTCGGCCTCGACATGCTGCCCAGCGACCGCGCCGTCGGCCTCCGAGGCGAAGGCCTGCCCATCGTCGCCTGGACCGTGCGCGAACCCCAGCAGTGGGAGGCGATCCGCGACGGCTGCGACAACCTGATCTTCGAGGGCTTCCGCCCATGAGGTTGAAGCCGGCGGTCAGGGTTTGCCGCCGTGTCTCCGAGATCGGCCGCGAGGCCTGGGACGCCTGCGCCGGCAATCCCGCCTACGCCGGCAATCCCTTCATCCGCTACGATTTCCTCGATGCGCTGGAAGCCTCGAACTGTGCTGTCGAGCGCACGGGCTGGGGGCCGCAGCACCTAGCCATCGACGACGACCAGGGCCGGGTCGCCGCGGTGATGCCGCTCTATCGGAAGTCGCACAGCCAGGGGGAATACATCTTCGACCACGCCTGGGCCGACGCCTATGAGCGGGCCGGCGGCCAGTACTATCCGAAGCTGCTCTCCGCCGCGCCATTCACGCCCGCCACCGGGGCGCGGCTGCTGGCCCGTCCGGACGTCGACGCCGAGGAGGCCCGGCGCTTCCTGCTGGGCGGCGCGCTGACGCTTTGCGAGCGCTACGGCTCGTCCTCCTTCCACGTGAATTTCCCGACCGAAGACGAGTGGCGCTGGATGGGCGAGCAGGGCCTGGCGCTGCGCGAGGGCCAGCAATACCACTGGGAAAACCGTGGCTACGCGACCTTCGACGACTTCCTGGGCGCGCTGTCGTCCGGCCGGCGCAAGACCATCCGCCGGGAGCGCCGCGACGCCGCGGAGGGCCTGGAGATCCTCTGCCTGACCGGCGCGGAGCTCAGCGAGGAGCACTGGGACGCCTTCTTCGGCTTCTACATGGACACCGGCTCGCGCAAGTGGGGCCGGCCCTATCTGTCGCGGCCGTTCTTCTCGCTGCTGGGCGAGCGGATGGCTGACCGGGTGCTGCTGATCATGGCCCGGCGCGGCGGGCGCTGGATCGCCGGGGCGCTCAACCTGGTCGGCGATGACTGCCTCTACGGGCGCAACTGGGGCTGCGTCGAGGACGTGCCGTTCCTACATTTCGAACTCTGCTACTACCAGGCCATCGAATGGGCGATCGGCCGGGGCCTGGCCCGCGTCGAGGCGGGCGCGCAAGGCCAGCACAAGATCGCCCGCGGCTATCTGCCGAGGCCGGTCTATTCCGCCCACTACATCGCCGACCCGGCGCTGCGCGGCCCGGTGGAACGCTTCGTCGCCCAGGAGCGCGAGGGGGTCGAGCACGAGATGGAATGGCTGGCTGAGGAGTTCTCGCCGTTCCGCGACGAAGGCTAGGACCGCTCCCAGGCCTGTTTCAATAGAGCCTCCACGGACGCGTCCACCTCGGCGGGCGAGGTCAGCAGGAGCTGGCCTTTCAGCCGGTCTCCCCAGCTTTCGCTCTTACCGCGGGGCGCCAGCCGCGGATCGGCGTCAGGCGTCACCGCAAAGCCGATCAGGACGTGGCCGCCCTTGATCGGCCGGCATGCGGTCATCTGCACCTTGCGCGACCAGGCCGTGTAGGTCTTGCGCTGGCCAAGGGTGACATCCGACAGCTTGGCGACCGCCTTCTCGATCGCCTGCAGGATCGCCTCCGAAGCGGGATCTTTCCACAGCGCCGCGCGCAGCGGTCCTGCGTCGTCCCACCGCATCTCCGAGGGGAAGGCCACCGACAGCACGTGCGCGGCGCGGTTCACGCCCAGGCCGTGATGCTCGCGGAGCCAATCCGACCGGGCGCGGGGCTTGTCGTGCGGGCAGGCCCTGGCGATGGCGACCCATTCCTCGATGGTCTTGCCGGTATCGCGCTGCAGGCTCGCCTGCACCGAGGCGAACCACTTCTGCTGCCGCTCGGTCAGGCCGGAGGGCTTTTCCTTCGAACCGCCCATGCCCATCGTTCCACCCTCCCAGCCGATTTGCTACGACGGCTCCGATCAGGGAGCACGGCCGATGAGCTTGGACGGGACCTACGACGACGGCAACATCTTCGCCAAGATTCTGCGCGGCGAAGCCCCGGCGGCTCGGGTGTTCGAGGACGACCACGTGCTGGCCTTCATGGATGTCTTCCCGCAGTCGCGCGGCCATACGCTGGTGATCCCGAAACACTCCCGCGCGCGCAACCTGCTGGACGAGGAGCCGCAGGTCCTGGCGAACGTCATCCTGGGTGTCCAGCGGGTGACCCGCGCCGTCCGCGCCGCGCTCAACCCCGACGGCCTGGTGGTGACCCAGTTCAACGGCTCGACCGCCGGCCAGACCGTCTATCACCTGCACTTCCACATCATCCCGCGCTGGGACGGCGTCGCGCTCGGCCGCCACGCCGGCGGCGGCATGGCCGATCCGGCGGAGCTGACGGTCCTGGCCGGGCAGATCTCGGCGAAGATCAGCTAGGGACCAAAGAAAAACCCCGGGCGCGAACCCGGGGTTTTCCTCAATCCATGGAGCCGATCGCTAGGCCACCGGCGCGGGCGCCTCGGCGGCTTCTTCGGCCGGGTTCTCGATGACCGGGGCGCCGGGTTCGCGGTTCTCGCCCTCGATCTCGAAGGCCAGCTTACCGTCCTTGAGCACGACCTTGACGTGGCCGCCCTTCACCAGCTTGCCGAACAGGATCTCGTCGGCGAGCGGCTTCTTGATGTTCTCCTGGATGACCCGGCCGAGCGGACGGGCGCCGTAGAGTTCGTCGAATCCGTTCTTGGCCAGCCAGTCGGCCGCCTCGTCGGTGGTTTCGATGGTGACGTGGCGATCCGCGAGCTGGGCTTCCAGCTGCATGATGAACTTCTGAACCACCTGCCGGATGATCTCCGGCGTCAGCGACTTGAACGCCACCACCGCGTCGAGGCGGTTGCGGAATTCCGGCGTGAACACCCGCTTGATCGCTTCCTCGGCCTCGTCGTCCTGCTTCCCGCGGCCGAAGCCGATCGAGTTGCGCTGGGCGTCGGAGGCGCCGGCGTTGGTGGTCATGATCAGGACCACGTTGCGGAAGTCGATCTTCTTGCCGTTGGAGTCCGTGAGGGCCCCGTGGTCCATGACCTGCAGGAGGATGTTGTAGACGTCGGGGTGGGCCTTCTCGATCTCGTCGAGCAGCACGACCGCGTGCGGATGCTGGTCGACGGCGTCGGTCAGCAGGCCGCCCTGGTCGAAGCCCACATAGCCGGGAGGCGCCCCGATCAGGCGGCTCACGGTATGGCGCTCCATGTACTCGCTCATGTCGAAGCGCAGGAGCTCGATGCCGAGCGTCGAGGCCAGCTGGCGGGCGGTTTCCGTCTTGCCGGTGCCGGTGGGTCCCGAGAAGAGGTAGCAGCCGATCGGCTTGTTGGCGTCGCGCAGGCCGGCCCGGGCCATCTTCATGGCGGCGGACAGTTGATCCAGCGCGTCGTCCTGGCCGTAGACCGCCCGCTTCAGGTCGGTTTCCAGCTGTTTGAGGGCCTCGGTGTCGGTCTTGGACACCGACTTCGGCGGGATGCGGGCGATCTTGGCGACGACGGCCTCGACCTCCTTCAGCCCGATGATCTTCTTGCGGCGGCTCTCCGGCAGCAGCATCTGGCTCGCGCCGGCTTCATCGATGATGTCGATGGCCTTGTCCGGCAGCTTGCGGTCGTTGATGTACTTGGCCGACAGCTCCACCGCCGCCTTGATGGCGTCGTTGGTGTAGCGGAGCTTGTGGAACTCCTCGTAGTAGATCTTCAAGCCCTTCAGGATCTTGATCGTGTCGTCGATCGTGGGCTCGTTGATGTCGATCTTCTGGAACCGGCGGACGAGCGCGCGGTCCTTCTCGAAGTGCTGGCGGAATTCCTTGTAGGTCGTCGAGCCCATGCACCGCAGGGTGCCTGAGGCCAGGGCCGGCTTCAGCAGGTTCGAGGCGTCCATCGCCCCGCCGCTGGTCGCGCCGGCGCCGATCACCGTGTGGATCTCGTCGATGAACAAGACCGCGTCGGGGTGGTTCTCCAGCTCCTTGACGACCTGCTTCACGCGTTCTTCGAAATCGCCGCGGTAGCGGGTGCCGGCGAGCAGCGAGCCCATGTCGAGCGAGAAGATGGTCGAGCCGGCCAGGACCTCGGGGACCTGATGGTTGACGATCTTGCGGGCCAGGCCCTCGGCGATGGCGGTCTTGCCGACGCCCGGGTCGCCGACCAGCAGCGGATTGTTCTTGGTCCGGCGGCAGAGGATCTGGATGCAGCGCTCGACTTCCGCCGAACGGCCGATCAGCGGATCGACCTTCCCCTGCTTGGCCTTCTCGTTGAGGTTCACGCAATAGGCTTCGAGCGCCTCGCCGCCGGTCTTTACGGTGGGCTTGTCCTCGTCGTCCGACGAACCCTTGACGGGCTTGGCCTCGGTGGCGCCGGCCTTCTTGGCGATGCCGTGGGCGATGTAGTTCACCGCGTCGTAGCGGGTCATGTCCTGCTC
>NZ_JBEPUO010000016.1:0-79071 GCF_041691455.1 Phenylobacterium sp.
TTCCCGGCGAGCGGGCCCTGCGCGAGGGCGACATCGCCAACATCGACGTCACCGTCATCGTCGACGGCTGGCACGGCGACACCTCCCGCATGTACGGCGTCGGCGCGGTCGCGCCCCGCGCCAAGCGGCTGATCGATGTGACCTACGAGGCGCTGGAACGGGGCCTCGCCGCCGTGAAGCCCGGCGCGCGCACCGGCGACATCGGTTTCGCCATCCAGTCCTACGTCGAGAGCATGCGCTGCTCGGTGGTCCGCGACTTCTGCGGCCATGGCGTGGGCAAGGTGTTCCACGACGCGCCCAACATCCTGCATTTCGGCCAGAAGGGCTCAGGCGAGCTCCTGCGGCCGGGAATGTTCTTCACCATCGAGCCGATGGTGAACCTCGGCAAATACCAGGTGAAGCTGCTCGCCGACGGCTGGACCGCGGTCACTCGCGACAAGTCGCTGTCGGCCCAGTGCGAGCACTCCATCGGGGTCACCGAGACGGGCTATGAGGTCTTCACCCTCTCGCCGGCCGGCCTCTATAAGCCGCCAGTGATCAGCGCCTGAGGAGCTTCGCGATGACGCCCCACCAGTTCGCCTCGTTGATCGCCATCGCGGCCGGCCTCCTGACGATCGTGTTATTGATCTGGAACTTCTGGCGGATGAAGCACGCCTACCGCGGGCGCGGTCGCCAGGCGGTCGAGCGGATGCTGAAGAGCCGCGGTGAAACCCTGGTGGACCTGCAGGACGTGGCCTTCGGCGAGGTGCCGGTGAAGACCGGCCTCTCCGCGACGGTGGTCTTCAAGGTCCGCGCCCGCACGGCCGACGGCGATGAACGGACCTATGAATGGGCCTATGAGGCGCGGGTCTTCCCGTGGCAGTCGGAGGCCGTCAAGCGGCTGGCCCACGGCATCTGGATCCCCGCCGCCTGAGCCCCCGGCGGCTTGTGGGCCCGGGCCAAATCGCCTAGCTCGACAGCATGGCGCCTGACATCCTAGAACCGCCGCACCACCCGCACGGCCGCTCCAACCTGCCGCGGTGGCTGGAGTGGACCACCGCTCTTTCGGCCCTGGTGATCTCGATCTGCTCGATCGGCATCGCGGTTTACAACGCCCGCATCGAGTCCCGGCTCTTGAAAGCCAACTCCTATCCCTACCTGGTCTCCGGCGTAAGCGACGCCACGCCTGACGGATCGGAGCGCATCTCCATCGAACTCCTGAACAACGGCGTCGGCCCGGCCGACGAGCGAAGCCTGAAGATCAAGCTCGGCGGGCGCTACGTCACCGATGTGAAGGATTTCGTCCGCACGGCCATGGGGGCCGCCGAGGCGGAGAAGGCCGGCGACCTGCTGGTCGACCTGCACGACAACGAGCCCACCCGTTTCATCGCCGCGAAGGACCGCGCGATGGTCTTCCGGATCGACATGACCCCGCAGAACGCCCGCTACTGGGAGCTGCTCGACGCCGGCATGAACGCCAAGGGCGTGAGCCTGGAATACTGCTACTGCTCGGTGTTCGAGGAATGCTGGGCGGTCCAGGGCGAGGTCCGCAAGCCGGTGAAGGCCTGCGTCCGCGACCCGCGTCTCGAATTCCGGCCGAAGCCCAAGTCGAGGTCCGTTGCGTCACCCTTGCCCCAGGGCTGAAAACGCCCGACGCTCCGGCCATGACCCGGGAAGGACCGCCATGAAAGCCGCAGCCGCCGCGCTGGCCGCCCTCCTGCTGGCTGTCCCCACCGCCGTGGGCGCCGACGCCACCCAGATCGGCATCGGTTACATCTGCGGCGCCGAGCATCCGGGCGCCCTCCAGGCCGCAACCACGGCCGTCATGCTGGCCGGCGTCGGCAATGGCTCATCGCCCGCGGACACCAAGAACCCCGAGGCCCAGGCCTGGTATGTCGAGGGCCTGAACCTCTACCACGCCTTCAACCACAACGAGGCCCGCGCCGCCTTCGCCAAGGCCGCCGAACTCGATCCTGCCTGCGCGCTCTGCGAGTGGGGGGTCGCGCTGGGCCTCGGCCCCACGCTGAACTACGGCGTCACCGAAGCCCAGACCGCAGCCGCCCTGGCCCACGCCCAGAAAGCCAAGGCGCTGCTCAAGCCCGGCGATACGCGCTCGGCGGCCCTGATCGACGCGCTCGTTGTCCGCTACGCCAAGGACAAGCCGCTGGTCCGCGACCTCGACTTCGGCAAGGCGATGGACGACCTCGCCCGCCGCTATCCGGCCGACGACGAGATCGCCAACCTGGCCGCCCAGGCTCTGATGATCCCCGGCCGCGGCGGCAACCCCACCGCCGTCGCCCGCGCGCTCGAGCTCAACAAGGCGGTCCTCGCCCGCCGCCCCGACGACACCGCGGCCATCCACTACTACATCCACGCCACCGAGTTCGCCGGCCGCCCGGCCGACGCCCTGCCCTATGCCGAGAAGCTGGCCGGCCTCGCGCCCGGCGCCAGCCACCTGGTGCACATGGCGGCCCACACCCTGATGCACGTCGGTCAGTACGAGCAGGTGGCCATCGTCGACGCCCAGGCGCTGAAGGTCGACGCCGACACCGAGGCCCGCATGGGCTACTCGGGCCCGCTGTCCAGCCAGATGTACTACCTGCACAACTACACCTTCGGCCTCGCGGGCGCCCTGATGGCGGGCGACGCCAAGCTGGCCCTGAAATACGCCGACCACGGGGACGTCGCCTTCCCCGCCAGCGCCGACATCGCCACGGTCATGGTGCCGGCCGGCCTCAGCCGCGTCGAACGCCAGCAGGACCGCCGCACCACCGTCAACGCCCGCCGCCTCGTCGCCTATGGCCGCTATGCGCCGGCCCTGGCCGCGGCCCTGACCGACGGGCCGAACGACCCGCGCCTGGTGCGCATCTACCGCCACTACGCCAAGGGCGAGGCGCTCGCGGCGCAAGGCGACGCGGCCGGCGTGCGGCGCGAGGCCGAGCGGGTGCTCAGCCTGCTGGTGGAGTCCATCAAGGCCGGGGAAACCGGCAACGCCGACATCGCCAGCATCGCCGCCGACGTCCTGGGCGGCCGCGCGGCCCTGCTGACCCGCGATCCGGCCAAGGCTGTGGAGCTGTTCGCCCGCGCCGCGGCCCGCCAGGAGAAGGTCTATCCGGTGGCTAAGAACTTCGACCCGCCGCCCTGGTGGTATCCGGTCCGCCGCAGCCTGGCCGCCGCCGAGCTCGCCGCAGGCAAGCCCGACGACGCCGTGCGCGAGGCCAACGCCAGCCTCTCCGGCTGGCCGCAGGACGCGCTGGCGCTCAAGGTGCTCTCCGAGGCCGAGGCCAAGCAGGGCCACGCCGCCGCCGCCCGGCAGCACATGGCCCAGGCCCGTCGCGTCTGGCATGGCGACCTCGCCAAGACGCCGCTGGCGCTCATCTGACGGCGCGCCATCCGGTCAGTCCGACGCCGGGCTTTCCGATGGCCCTACCACGGCGCGTTCGCCGCCTCGGTGGTAGGCGCCCAGGGTGGTCTCGCCTCGGGCGATCGTGACGAAATCGGCGGCCGGATGGCCGGCCAGGATGCCGCGCGCTAGCCGCGCCGCCGCCTCGTCCGAGGGGTGGTCCTGGACCTCCAGGGTGATGGGCAGGCCGTCCGCCCGGCATAGGAAGAAGCTGTAAGTCGCCACCGGACTCTCCACGACCGCTTGAGCGGGAGCGTGGGGCCTGCGCCAGCCGAGGCTCTCAGCCGCCGGCGCCCAGGGGCCTGTGCCAGCGATGTCTGAAACATAACACATAATGTCGGGCGAGACGGGTTCAATTCCGGGCACGAGGTTCACCAGGTCCCGATCTCGTCTTGCCAAACTGGAACACATAGGGAACATTGTTCCCCATGAGCTCGCCATCCGCCGTTGAAGATACCTCGCCGCAGCCTGACCTCTGGCGGGTCGTCCGGCGGGCGCCGAAGCCCAGGCCTCACTACGCCGGCCACCGCGACCGCCTGCGCGAGCGGGCCCAGGCCGGCGGACTGGCGGCCCTGCCCGACTACGAACTGCTCGAACTCTTCCTGTTCCGCGCGATACCGCGGGGCGACGTCAAGCCGCTGGCCAAGCAGCTCCTCGCCCGCTTCGGTTCGCTCGGCGGCGTGCTGGGCGCCACGCCCGAGGAGCTCAGGACCGTCAAAGGCGTCGGCGAGACACTGGCTCTGGACCTCAAGCTGTTGCACGAAACCGCGCTACGCACCGCCCGCGAGGCGGTCGGCAAGCGCCCGGTGATCTCGTCCTGGTCGGCGCTGCTGGCCTATGTGAAGACCGCGCTGGCGCACGAGGCCCGCGAACAGTTCCGTGTCCTCTTCCTCGACAAGAAGAACCAGCTGATCGCCGACGAGACCATGAACCGCGGCACCGTCGACCATGCTCCGGTCTATCCCCGTGAGGTCGTCCGCCGGGCGCTGGAACTGTCGGCCAGCGCGGTGATCCTGGTGCACAACCACCCGTCCGGCGACCCGACGCCCTCGGCCGCCGACGTCGACATGACCCGCCAGGTGGTGGACGCCGGCCGCTCCCTGCGGATCGCCGTCCACGACCACCTCGTGGTCGCGCGCGACGGCGTCGCCAGCTTCAAGGCGCTGGGCTTGCTTTGATGGAATCCATGAGACGCCGCGCAATCAGTTCCTTTCCCGCTTCTCGGGGGAGCAACTGGCCAGCTCTAGATCACCCGGTCGACGTGGTGCGCGGGGGGCTTGGGCGGGTCGGGCTCCTGCCGGGTGACACGCGGCGCGGGCTTGGCGAGCGCGCCGCCGAGGATCACCGCCGGACCATGGCTCGAACCGGACGCCGGCGGGGCTTTCGCCTCGACCTGGAGCTGCGGCGGCCTGGCGGGCGCGGGCGCGCGAGCCACGTAGCCGGCCGGCGGCGGCGGCGGGACGGGGGGTAGGTTCAGATAGGCCATCGCCCGCCCAGATAACGCTGTACGCTTAAGCTTGCGTGCCGAAGCGTGATGAAGACGCGTTGACTCTGCAGGGGCGCCCCCGGCTAGGCTCAGGCCATGTTCGAAGGCTGGGACAGCTTCTACCTCCTGATCGGCGGCGCGGCCGGGGCGCTGATCGGCCTGCTGTTCGTGGTCGCCACCCTGACCGGCAACGTCGGCCGCGAGCAGGCGATGCGCGGCGCGCAGATCTACATGACGCCCACCGTCTTCCATTTCGCCGTTGTCCTGGTCACCAGCGCGCTCACCGCGGTTCCGCATCTCCCGCAGGAGGCCGCCGCCGTCGCGGTCGCCGTCCTGGCAACCCTCGGATTGGCCTATGGGCTCAACGTCTGCTGGATGCTGCGCACCAAGCGCGTCACGCCCGAGGCGCCGCACTGGACGGATTTCTGGTGCTATGGCGTCTGGCCCACCACGGCCTATCTGGCGATGCTCGCCGCGGCCTGGACGCTGCAGATGCGCGAAACCTGGGCCCCGGACGCTCTCGGCGCGGTGGTCATCGCCTTGCTTTTGCTCGGAATCCGCAACGCCTGGGACCTGGTCACCTGGCTGGCCCCGACGGCCAAGGAGGCTGAGGCCCGCCGCGCTCCGCCCACGTAACGCCGGCGCGCGAAAAGGTTACACTTCGCTCACTTGCCACCCGTGCGGGAACAGGTTCAGCGTGCCGCGCCAAACGAGGGGAGCCCCATGCTGTCGATCAAGAGCCTGACGCACGTCTATGCCAATGGCGTGCGCGCCCTGGATAACGTGAACCTCGAGGTCGAGAAGGGGATGTTCGGGCTGCTCGGTCCCAACGGCGCCGGCAAGTCGACCCTGATGCGCTCCATCGCCACCCTGCAGACGCCGACCTCCGGCGCCATCCAGTTCGGCGGCATCGACGTGATCGCCGAGCCCGAGCGGCTGCGCCGCACCCTGGGCTACCTGCCGCAGGACTTCGGCGTCTACCCGCGGGTCTCGGCCTACGACATGCTCGACCACATGGCCGTCCTGAAGGGCGTCGCCGAGGCCAAGGCCCGCCGCGAGACGGTGGAGAGCCTGCTCAACCAGACCAACCTGTGGAGCGTCCGCAAGAAGGCGCTCGCCGGCTTCTCCGGCGGCATGCGCCAGCGCTTCGGCATCGCCCAGGCGCTGATCGGCGATCCGGAGCTGATCATCGTCGACGAGCCCACCGCCGGCCTCGACCCGGAAGAGCGCAACCGCTTCCTGAACCTGCTGGCCGAGATCGGCGAGAACGTGGTGGTGATCCTCTCGACCCATATCGTCGAGGACGTCGCCGACCTCTGCCCGGCCATGGCGATCATCGTCGACGGCCGCATCGTCAGCCAAGGCGCCCCGGGCGACCTGATGGCGGGCCTCAAGGGCCGCATCTGGATGAAGACTATCGATAAGGCCGAGCTCGACGCGGCGCGGGTCAAATACCAGGTGATCTCCACCCGCCTCTTCGCTGGCCGCACCGTGATCCACATCGCCGCCGACAAGGATCCCGGCGACGGCTTCGCACCGGTCGTGGGCGGCTTGGAGGATGTCTACTTCTCCACCCTCGCCTCGTCCCGCAAGGCAGCGTGAGGCGCGCCGGCATGTTCCTCAAGATCGCGGGCTTCGAGTTCCGCTACCAGGTCCGCCAGCCGATCTTCTGGGTCGCGGCGATCGTCTTCGTGCTGCTGGCGTTCGGGGCCGTGGCCTCCGACAACATCCAGCTCGGCAACACAGCCAACGTCCACAAGAACGCGCCCTGGGTGATCGCCCAGTCGAGCCTGATCTTCTCGGTCATCTACATGTTCGTGACGACGGCCTTCGTGGCCAACGTCGTGGTGCGCGACGACGACACCGGCTTCGGGCCGCTGATCCGCGCCACCCGGGTCAGCAAGTTCGACTATCTGTTCGGCCGCTTCGCCGGCGCCTACCTGGCCGCGGCCTTGAGCTTCGTGGCCGTGCCGCTGGGCTTCTGGCTGGGCTCGCTGATGCCCTGGGTGGACAAGGAGACGCTGGGGCCATTCATTCCGAACGCCTACCTCTACGCCTACTTCTTCCTCGCCCTGCCGGTGCTCTTCACCTCCTCGGCGATCTTCTTCACCCTGGCCACCGTCACCCGCTCGATGATGTGGACCTACGTCGGCGTCATCGGCTTCATCGTGCTGCGCGCGATCTTCAGCCTGGCGCTGACCCGCCAGGGGATGGAGACCGTGGCCGCGCTCTGGGAGCCGAACGGGGCCGGCGCCTTCGGCCTCGCCACCCGTTACTGGACCGCCAGCGAGCGCAACGCCCGGCTGCCGCCGATCGAGGGCTATCTGCTCTGGAACAAGCTCATCTGGCTGGGCATCGCGCTGGCCTTCCTGGCCCTCGCCTATTTCCTCTTCCACTTCGAGACCGGCAAGGCCTCGCGCTCGCAGCGCCGGGCCGCCAAGCTCGCGGCCGGCGCCGACGAAGCGGCCCCCGCTGGGCCGCGCGGGCCCCTGCCCAAGCCGGTGTTCAACGCCAAGACCGCGCGCGCCCAGCTCTGGGCCCGCACCCGCCTCGACATGGGCCAGGTGTTCAAGAGCCCCGCCTATTTCGTGCTCCTGGCGCTGGCCGCCCTGCTCTCGGTCGTGAACCTCTGGTTCTCCACTGACATCGGCATCTATGGCGGCCGCATCTATCCGGTGACCCGCGTGACGATCAGCGCGCTCGGCGGGATCTTCAGCTTCATGAGCCTGATCATCGCGATCTATTACGCGGGCGAGCTCGTCTGGCGCGAACGCGAGCGCCGCACCCATGAGATCATCGACGCCACCGCCGTGCCCGACTGGGCCTTCGTCGCCCCCAAGACGCTCGCGATCTCGCTGGTGCTGATCTCGTCCTTCGCCGTCAGCATCCTGGTCGCCGTCATCATCCAGGCGATCAAGGGCTACTTCGGCTTCCAGATCGGCGAGTACCTGCTCTGGTGGCTGCTGCCGCAGTCAATCGACGTGATCCTCTACGCGGTCCTGGCGATCTTCATCCAGGCGCTCAGCCCGCACAAGTTCGTGGGCTGGGGCCTGATGGTGCTGTTCCTGATCTCCACCCTGGTGCTCGGCAACCTCGGGTTCGAGCACGGACTCTACCAGTACGGCAGCGGGCCCAACACGCCGCTCTCCGACATGAACGGCCAGGGCCGGTTCTGGATCGGCGCCTACTGGTTCCGCCTCTACTGGTCGGCCTTCGCGCTGGTGCTGACGGTGCTGGCCTACGGCCTGTGGCGGCGCGGCGCGGAGACCCGCTTCATGCCGCGCCTGCGCCGGCTTCCGCAGCGGCTGAAGGGGACCGCGGGGGTGGTCATGGCCGTCGGGCTCACCGCCTTCGTCGCCTCAGGCGTCTACATCTACCTCAACACCAACGTCTGGAATCCCTACCGCACCCACCTCGACACCGAGAAATTCCAGGCCGACTACGAAAAGGCGCTGTGGAAATTCCACGACACGCCGCAGCCGACGATCGTTTCGGTGAAGCTCAACGTCGACCTCTATCCCCACGCCCCGAAGGTGGTGACCAAGGGCGTCTACCTGATCGAGAACCGCACGGGCGCGCCACTCTCCGAAATCCACGTCCGCTTCTTCGACCGCGACCTGAAGGTGCAGAGCCTGGCGGTCCAGGGCGGGCGCCTGAAGACCGATCTCGCCAGGTTCAGCTACAAGATCTTCGCCCTCGACACGCCGATGCAGCCGGGCGAGCGGCGGACGGTCGCCTTCCAGACGGTGCGCGAGGAGCGCGGCTTCAAGAACGGCGCGCCGTGGACCGGCGTGGTCGACAACGGGACCTTCATCAACGACACCGACATCGCTCCCGGCTTCGGCGTCGACCGCAACGGCATGCTGACCGACCGCGCCAAGCGCCGCAAATACGGCCTGCCGCCGGAGTTGCGGATGCCCAAGCTCGGCGATCCGGCGGCCCCGCGGTTCACCTTCATCCGCCACGATGCCGACTGGGTGAACGCCGACATCACGCTGACCACCGACGCCGACCAGACCCCGATCGCGCCTGGCTATCAGGTGTCCTCCACCGTCGAGAACGGCCGGCGCACCGCGCGCTTCGTCACCGAGGCGCCGATTCTCGACTTTTTCTCGATGCAGTCGGCCCGCTACGCGGTGAAAACCGAGGCCTACAAGGGCGTGGCGCTCAGCGTCTATTACCACCCCGAACACCCGTGGAACGTCGAGCGGATGATGCGCACGGCCAAGGCGGGGCTCGACTACTACGACGCCAATTTCAGCCCCTATCAGTTCCGCCAGCTCCGCTTCCTGGAGTTCCCGGCTCCGGACGGGGCCTTCGCCCAGTCCTTCGCCAACACCGTGCCCTGGTCCGAGGGCCTGGTGTTCATCGCCGACGCCAAGTCCGATCCCTCGCGCATCGACATGGTGACCTACGTCGGGGCCCACGAGCTCGGCCACCAGTGGTGGGCCCACCAGGTGATCGGCGCCGACGAGCAGGGCTCGACCATGCTCGACGAGACCTTCGCGCAATACTCGGCGCTGATGGTGATGAAGCACATGTACGGGCCGGACATGATCCGGAAGTTCCTCAAGTACGAACTCGACTCGTACCTGAAGGCCCGCGGCGGCGACCCCGCCGAGGAACAGCCCCTCGAGAAGGTCGAGAACCAGCAGTACATCCACTACCGCAAGGGCTCGCTGGTCATGTACCGGCTGCAGGACGAGATCGGCGAGGAGGCCGTCAACCGCGCCCTGCGCAAGCTCCTCAACGACTACGCCTTCAAGGCCGCGCCCTATCCGACCGCGGCCGAGTTCGTGGCCGACCTGCGCGCCGAGGCCCCGGCCGACAAGCAGCAGCTGATCACCGACCTCTTCGAGAAGATCACCCTCTACGACTTCAAGACCAAGACCGCCGCGGCGAAGAAGCGTCCCGACGGCCGCTGGGACGTGACGCTGACCGTCGAGGCCAGGAAGCTCTACGCCAACGGCCAGGGCAAGGAGACCGAGGCGCCGCTCACCGGCGAGACCGTCGATGTCGGCGTCTTCACGGCCGAACCCGGCAAGAAGGACTTCTCGGCCAAGGACGTGCTCTCCATGCAACGTCTGCCGGTCAGGTCCGGGACCCAGACCTTCACCGTCACGGTGGCCAGGAAGCCGGTCTTCGCCGGCGTCGACCCCTACAACAAGCGCATCGACCGCAACTCCGACGACAACGACATCAAGGTCACCGGCGGCTGAGGCCGCCGCCCGCAAAACAAGGACGTTCCATGAGCCTCGACCGCCGCAGCCTTCTCTTGACCGCCGCCGCCGCCGGTCTCGTCGCCGCCAAGGCCAAGGGCGCTGCCCCGAAGGCCGCGGGCGCGCCCGGCGACGCGGCGATCAACCGCTACTTCGATGGCCTTTCCGAGCAGATCCTGGCCGCCGGTCCGGAAGGCGCCACCAGCTACGGCCTCGACACCGGCGCGCGCGTGGCGCTGAAATCGAAGCTCAGCGACGCCTCCATGGCCCACGTCGCCGCCGACCGGGCGCTCTGCCGCACGGGGCTCACGAAACTCGAGGCTTTCCCTGACGCCGGCCTCTCCGCCGCTGCGCGGCTCAACAAGGCGGTGGTCAAGTACGCCTTCGAACTCGGCCGCGACGCCGCGCCCTTCGACTATGGCGACAACACCCTGAACTCGGCGATGAGCGAGGCGGCCAGCCCTATGTCGTGAGCCAGCAGAGCGGCGCCTATTCCGCCACGCCGGAGTTCCTCGACAGCCAGCACAAGGTGGCCGGCAAGGCCGACGCCGAGGCCTATCTCGCCCGCGTCCACGAGATGGCCCGCGTCGTGCGCCAGGAGACCGAGCGGGTCCGCAAGGACGCGGGCCTGGGCGTCGTCGCCCCGGACTTCATCCTGGCCAACGCCATCGGCCAGCAGGAAGGCCTGCTGGCCATCCCGGCCGCCAAGGCCCGCCTGGCCACCGCGCTCGGCCGCAAGGTCAAGGAGGCCCACCTGACCGGCGACTACGAGGCCCGCTGCGTGGCCCTGGTCGAAAAGGAAGTCTATCCCGCGCTCGCCGCCCAACTCGCCGTCCTGAAGGGGCTGCAGGCGAAGTCGACCCACGAGGCCGGCGTCTGGCGCCTGCCGGAGGGCGAGGCCTACTACCGCTGGCTGCTGCGCGAGGGCACCACCACGACGCTGACGGCCGAGGAGGTCCACACCATGGGCCTCGAGCAGAACAAGGCCATCGAGGCCCGCATGGACGGCCTCCTGAAGGCCCAGGGGCTCACCCAGGGTTCGGTCGGCGCGCGGATGACCGCCCTCGGCAAGGACCCGAAATACCTCTTCCCCAACACCGACGAGGGCCGCGAGCAGGTGATCGCCTACCTGAACGGTCTGATCGCCGGCGTCCGGCCAAAGCTCTCCAAGGCCTTCGACCTCAAGCTCAAGGCGCCGGTCGTCGTCAAGCGCGTGCCGATCGACATCCAGGACGGCGCCGGCCAGGGCTATATGAACACCGGCTCGATCGACGGCTCACGGCCCTCGACCTACTACATCAACCTGAAATCGACCGAGAACTGGCCCAAGTTCTCCCTGCCGAGCCTCACCTATCACGAGACGATTCCAGGCCACACCTGGCAGGGCGCCTACCTCACCGAGACCGGCAAGCTGCCGCTGATCCGCATCCTGCTTTCGGGCTTCAACGCCTATGTCGAAGGCTACGCCCTCTACGCCGAACAGCTCGGCGACGAGATCGGCATGTATGACGACGACTGGGCCGGGCGGCTCGGCTACCTGCAGGCCCAGAAGTTCCGCGCCGTGCGCCTGGTGGTCGACACCGGCCTGCACGCCAAGCGCTGGAGCCGCGAACAGGCGGTGCAGTGGGCCGTGGAGAATTCCGGGCGCACGCCTGCGGCCATGACCAGCGAGATCGACCGCTATTGCGGCACGCCTGGCCAAGCCTGCGGCTACAAGGTCGGCCACACCGAGATCAACAGGCTGCGCGACCGGGCCAAGGCGGGCCTGGGGGCCAAGTACGATCTGCGGACCTTCGACGACCTTCTGGTCAAGACCGGCGCCGTGCCGCTTACCGTGCTCGGCGACGTGGTCGACGGCTATGTGAAGGCCGGCGGCGTCGTGAACCTCTGAGCATGGCCGGCCCGCTCATCGTCCGGCCGATCCGCGAGGCGGACTTCGACCCCTGGCTGCCGCTCTGGGACGGCTACAACGCCTTCTACGGCCGCTCAGGTCCCACCGCCCTCCCCCAGGCGGTCACCCAGACCACCTGGGCCCGGTTCTTCGATCCGCACGAGCCCGTCCACGCCCTGGTCGCCGAGCGCGATGGCAGGCTGGTCGGCCTCGTCCACTACCTCTTCCACCGCTCGACGACGGCCGTCGCGCTCACCTGCTACCTGCAGGACCTCTTCACCGACGCCCAGGCCCGCGGCGGCGGGATCGGCCGGGCGCTTATCGAGGCCGTCTACGACGCGGCCCGCGCCGCCGGCTCTCCGCGCGTCTATTGGCAGACCCACGAGACCAACCTGACCGCCATGCGCCTCTACGACCAGGTCGCCGAGAAATCCGGCTTCCTGGTCTACCGCAAGGACGTCTGAAGGCGCCCTACTCCGGCATCGCCATCTTCGGGATGATCGCGCCGGGATGCTGCACCACGACCGCCGCCAGCCGGCGCGCCTGCGCCACCGCCGTGCGGATGTCGCGGCCTTTCAGCCGGGCGGCCAGGTAGCCCGCGTTGAAGCTGTCGCCCGCGCCGGTGGTGTCGACCACCGGGATGGCGCGCTCGGGTGTGAAGCCCTCGGTGTCCGGCTCGGTCAGCACCTCGATCCGGCGGTCATCGTAGCGCAGCACCACCTCGACCCCCTTGGCCGACCAGGCCCGTGCGAAGGCCTCGGCGTCCCCGCCGCCGAACGCCGCGACGTCGGCCGTGCTGACCGAGAGGTAGCGGCTGGTGGCGATCGCCGCCTCGATCGCCGGCCGCGCGACCTCTGCGCCGGGCCAGAGCTGCGCGCGGTAGTTGGTGTCGAAGGCCACCTCGACGCCGGCGCCCGCCGCGGCCTGCAGCAGCGGCAGCAGCACGCCCCGGCCCGCCTCGCCGATGACCGCCAGCGTGATCGCCGAGACGTAGATCAGCCGCGCCCCCAGCATGGCGGCCTTCAGCTTGCCGAGGTCGATGAGCTGGAAATAGTCCCGCGCCGGCGCCTCGCCCCGCCAGTAGTAGAAACGTCGCTCCCCCTTGGCGTCGCGCTCGATGGCGTAGAGCCCCGGCACCCGGCCTTCGGCTTCCACCACGAGGCTCGCGTCCATCCCCTCGTCGGCCATCCGCGCCAGGATCGCGCGGCTGAAGGGATCGCCCTTGCCCAGCGCCGTTCCGTAGGCCGTGGGCCAGCCCAGCCGCTGCAGGTAGACGGCGGTATTGAAGGTGTCGCCGGCCGATCCCACCAACGCGCTTCCCGGCCCCGTCAGGCTCAGCTCCACCATGCACTCGCCGAGCGAGATCACCCCTGCCATCGAGACTCCTTGGTTCAAGCGCGCCGGACTTTGCCGACCTGACGCCCGTGGCGCAACGCGGCGAGGCGCAGAAAGCTCATTCCGCGCGCTCATCCGTCCTTGCAATGCTCCGGACGCGGATCATTCTAGGTCCCCCTTCCGACCCTTGAGTCCCGCTCTCCGAGGCGCTTCGCCATCTCGTTCTACCTCGTCATCCTCGACCTCGCCGGGTTCGCCGCGCTCCTGCTGTGGGGCGTGCACATGGTGCAGACCGGAGTGCAGCGGACCTTCGGGCCGAAGCTCCGGAGCTTCCTGACCGCGGCGCTCTCCAACCGCTTCAAGGCGTTCGGCGCCGGTGCGGCGGTCACCGTCGCCCTGCAAAGCTCGACCGCCACCGCCCTGATGCTCACCGCCTTCTCGGCCGGCGGCCTGGTCGAACTCGCCCCGGCCCTTGCCGTGATGCTGGGGGCCAATGTCGGCACCACGGTCGTCGTCCAGCTGCTCTCCTTCGACGTGGTCGCGCTCGCGCCCCTGCTGGTGCTGGCGGGCGTCGTCCTTTTCCGCCGCGCCGAGAATGCGCCGCACGACTTCGGCCGCGTCCTGATCGGCCTGGGCCTGGTGCTGACCGCGCTCCACCAGTTCCTCACGCTGCTGGGCCCCATCGTCGCCGATCACCGGGCCCATGTGCTGCTCACCCACGCGGGCGAATACCTGCCGCTCGCCATCCTGGGCGCAGCAATCCTCACCTGGGCGGCGCATTCCAGCGTGGTGACGGTGCTGCTCGCCATGTCGATGGTCGCCAAGAACATGCTGCCGCTCGATGCGGGCCTGGCGCTGGTGCTGGGCGCGAACCTCGGCTCGGCGATCAACCCCCTGCTAGAGGGCGCGAACTGGTCCGACCCGGCCGGCCAGCGCGTGCCGTTCGGCAATCTCCTGACGCGCGTGGTCGGGGTCGCAGGCGCGGTTGCGGCCTTCCATTTCCTGGCGCCCTACGCCGTCCGGCTGGGCCCCGATCCCGCGCGGGCGCTGGCCAACTTCCACACCCTCTTCAATCTCGTCCTGGCCGCGGCCTTCCTGCCGTGGATCCGCAGCTACGCGAAGCTGGTCGTGCGGCTGCTGCCGCAGCGGGCGGAGGGGATCGAGCCCGGCGCGCCGCTCTACCTCGATCCGGCCATCCGCGAGACCCCGCCGCTCGCCCTGGGCGCGGCCACCCGCGAGGCCCTGCGCATGGCCGATACGCTGGAGGCCATGCTGGCCGGCCTGCGCGGCACTTTCGCCGCACCCAGCCGCGGGGGCATCGAGGCGATCAAGCAACTCGACGATGTGCTCGATCGGCTGAACAGCGCCATCAAGGCCTATCTGATCTCGATCGACCCCGAGACGCTGAAGCCCGCCGACGCCGAGCGTCTGGCCCAGATCCTGGCCTTCGCCACCAATATGGAGCACGCCGGCGATCTGGTGGACCGCAACCTGCTCAGCATCGCCGAGCGGCGCCTGCAACGCGGCGTGTCCTTCTCGCCCGAGGGCCAGGCCGATCTCGTGCGCCTCGTCGACCGGGTCGCCGCCAACGTCCGGCTCGCCGCCTCGCTGTTCGTCAGCCGCGACGAGGCCTCAGCCCGCCTGCTTGTCGCCGAGAAGGAAGCCTTCCGCGCCGTCGAGACCGAGGCGGTGAACGCGCACTATCAGCGCCTGCAGTCCGGCAATGTCTCGACGGTGGAGACCAGTTCGCTGCACCTCGACGCGCTCCGCGACCTCAAGCAGGTCAACTCCCACCTCATCGAAGGCGCGGCCTACCCTGTGCTCCGGGCCCGGGGCGCCTTACTGCCGACCAGGCTGCGCACCGCCGCGGAGCGCTCATGACCTTCCCCCGCAAGAGGCCCCAATGCTGAACTGGTTCCAGGCCCTCCTGCCCAAGGAGGGCAAGTTCTTCGACCATTTCGAGGCCCATGCCCTGACGCTGGTCGCGGGCGCGAAATCGCTGCGCCAGCTGCTCGACGGTGGCGACCAGGTGCCGGTGTTCTGCGCGGACGTGGCCCGCCACGAGAACGAGGCCGACAACATCACCCGCGACGTCCTGCTGGCCGTGCGGCGGACCTTCATCACGCCCTTCGACCGCAGCGACATCCGCGACCTGATCTCCTCGATGGATGACGCGATCGACCAGATGCACAAGACCGCCAAGGCGATCATGCTGTTCGAGCAGCGGACCTTCCAGCCCGACATGGTCCGGCTGGGCGACGTGATCGTGAAGACCGCCGACCTCACCGCCGAGGCCATCCCGCTGCTGCGCTCGCTGCGGGCCAACGCCGGGCGCCTCAACAAGATCGCCGAGGAGGTGACGGCGCTGGAGGACCAGTCCGACAGCCTTTACGACGCCGGCATCCAGGCCCTCTACCGCGGCCCGGCCCGCGCCGATCCGATGGCCTACATCGTCGGGGCCGAGATCTACGACCACCTGGAAAAGGTCGTCGACCGCTTCGAGGACGTGGCCAACCGCATCAGCGCCGTGCTGATCGAGCACCTCTAGATGGACCTCGCAGGCCCCGGCCTCCTCCTGATCGTGCTGATCGCGGTCGCGCTGGCGTTCGACTTCCTGAACGGGCTTCACGACGCCGCCAACTCCATCGCCACCATCGTCTCGACCCGGGTGCTGCCGGCCCGCTACGCGGTCTTCTGGGCGGCGTTCTTCAACTTCATCGCCTTCGCCATCTTCGGCCAGCACGTGGCCCAGACGGTCGGCAAGGGGATCATTTCGCCCGGCATCGTCTCCGACGCGGTGATCTTCGGGGCGCTCGGCGGGGCGATCACCTGGAACATCGTGACCTGGCTCTTTGGCATCCCGTCCTCCTCATCCCACGCCCTGATCGGAGGCCTGCTGGGCGCGGGTCTCGCCAAGGCGGGCTTCAGCCCGGTGATCTGGAGCGGGGTCTGGAAGACGGTGGCCGGCATCGTCGTCTCCCCGGCGCTCGGCCTGGCGCTGGCGCTGCTGCTGGTGCTGATCGTCTCCTGGGCCTTCGTGAAAGCTCGGCCGGCCTTCGCCGACGGCGTGTTCCGCAGGCTGCAGTTCGTCTCCGCGGCCGCCTTCTCGCTGGGCCACGGCGGCAACGACGCCCAGAAGACCATGGGGATCATCACCGTCCTGCTCTACGCCCACGGCAAGCTGACCGGCGCCTTCCACGTGCCCTTCTGGGTGGTGATCTCCTGCCAGGCGGCCATGGCGCTCGGCACGCTGATGGGCGGCTGGCGGATCGTCCACACCATGGGCTCGAAGATCACCCACCTGTCGCCACAGCAGGGCTTCTGCGCCGAGAGCGCGGGCGCGCTGACGCTGTTTTTCGCCACCAACATCGGCGTGCCGGTCTCCACCACCCACACCATCACCGGCGCGATCGTCGGCGTCGGCGCCGCGCGCCGGGTCTCGGCCGTGCGCTGGAACGTCGCCAGCGGCATCGTCTGGGCCTGGGTGATCACCATGCCGGTGGCGGGCTTGCTGGGCGCGGGCTTCTATTGGCTGGCGCGCCTGGCCGACCGGACGTGGGGCTGAGCATGACCAAGCGCCGCGCCGAGAAGCCCTCCAGCCACGAGCCCGACCGCGAGCCGCGCGTCCAGTTCGCCGCCCTGCCCTGGCGCCGCGACGCCGAGGGCGAGGTCGAGGTGCTGCTGATCACCAGCCGCGAGACCCATCGCTGGGTGATCCCCAAGGGCTGGCCGATCAAGGGCATGAAGTCGGGGAAGTCCGCCGCCCAGGAGGCCTTCGAAGAATCCGGAGTGCGCGGCAAGGTCGCCAAGCGCCCGACGGGGACCTACGCCTATGACAAACGCCTGAAGAACGGCCGCCTGCAGCATGTGCGGGTCGCGGTGTTCCCGCTGTTGGTGGAAAGCGAGGCTGAGGCCTATCCCGAGCTCGGCCAGCGCGAGAAGCTCTGGCTCCCCCTCGTCGAGGCCGCCCGCCGGGTGGACGAGCCGGAGCTCATGGTCCTGCTCGCGACCTTCAAGCCCTGAACGCCGCGGCGATTGACTTCGCCGGCGGCTCCGAAAGGATCGGGGCCATGACCCCACCGCTCGGAATCGTCGAGGGCTTCTTCGGCCGGCCCTACAGCTGGGCCGAGCGCACCGCCTTGATGCAGTTCCTGGCGCCCCACGGCTACGGCTTCTACCTTTACGCGCCCAAGGCCGACGCCTTCCTGCGCCGCCGCTGGCGAGAGGCGCATCCGGCCGAGGAGATGGCCAGGATCGGAACCTTCGCCACGGCTTGCCGCGCTGCCGGGGTGAAGTTCGGCGTTGGCCTCTCGCCGTTCGAGCTGCATTTCGACTTCACGCCCGAGACCAAGACCGACCTCACCCGCAAGCTGGCGGCCCTGGGCGCGGCCGGCTGCGAATGGCTGGCGATCTTTTTCGACGATATGCGCGGCGACCTCTCCGACCTGGCCCGGCGACAGGCCGAGATCGTCGACTTCGCCGCCGAGCGCACCCGGGCCGAGCGCCTGATCGTCTGTCCCAGCTACTACACCGACGACGCCGTCCTCGACCGTGTGTTCGGCCAGCGCCCCGCCGACTACCTGGCCGACCTGGGCGCGGCGCTAGACCCCGCCATCGACCTGATGTGGACCGGCGAGGAGGTCTGCGCCCTGGAATTCTCCCCGGGCCACCTCGCCCGGGTCGCCGAGCAGATGGGACGAAAGCCGTTCCTGTGGGACAACTATCCGGTCAACGACGGCCCCCGGATGAGCCGCCATCTGCACCTGCGCGCCTTCACCGGCCGCCCGGCCGTGATCGGACCGCACATCGCCGGCCACGCGGCGAACCCGGCCTCCCAGGCCATGCTCAGCGCCATTCCCCTGCTGACGCTCGCCGCCAGCTACGCTGAGGGCGAGGCCTATGCCTATGGCCGGGCCTTCCAGGAGGCCGCGCTCACCGTCTGCGGGCCGGAGCTCGCCGCCCAGCTCACCGCCGACCTCAACGTGCTGCAGGACGCGAACCTCGGCGACCTCAGCGAAGCCCGCCGGGCCAAGCTGCGCGAGCGCTACGCCGCCTTCGACCATCCCGCGGCCCGCGAGGTGCTGGGCTGGCTAGACGGCGCCTACGCCGTCACCGGCGAGGAACTGCAAACCCAGTAGCCTGGTGAGGATTCACGCTTAATCGGCGTTAACCGAGCTTGTCAGCCTTACCTCAACGTTCTGCCGTCAGAATTTAGGCTGAATCTGGAGCCCGGCAGCGTTGTCGCAGCCCTATCCCACCGTCGGTCGTTCGCTCGTCGTCCTGCACGTGGACGACGACCCGATGAACCTGCGCGTCGTGGAGGAGATCCTCACCGCCTTCCACCACCGCTCGGTCAAGGCCGCCTCAGGCGCCGAGGCCCTGCGGCATGTCGCCGAGCAGTCCTTCGATGTGATCCTGATGGACATCCACATGCCCGGCATGAGCGGCATCGAGGCGGTCGAGCGCCTTCGCGCCCTGCCCGGCCCCGAGCGCAACACCCCGGTGATCGCGCTGACGGCCGACGTCACCAGCCGCCGCCCCGAGGATTACAAGGCGCTCGGCTTCAATGGCTACGTCTCCAAGCCGATCCTGGTGTCCGGCCTGCTGGACGCCATCAAGGCCGCCGCCGAGCCGCAAAGCGCGCCCAAGATCTCGCCCTACAGGATTAACCGGGCCGTCTGAGCCTCGCCGTCCGTCCACAGGCGGGCTAACCTTCTTCCATCGGCCGTGAGAGCCGAGAGATGGAGGCCGCTCATGCCCATGCTCGACCGTGACGGGGTCAAGATCCACTACGAGGTCACAGGCGATGGACCGGCGCTGATCCTCACCCACGGCTATTCGTCCACCGGCGACATGTGGGCCGGCCAGGTCGCGCCGCTCGCCAAGCACTTCAAGGTCATCACCTGGGACATGCGCGGACACGGCCGCTCGGACTATCCGACGGACCAGGCCGCCTATTCCGAAGCCGCCACGGTCGCCGACATGGCCGCCCTGCTCGACGCGGTGGGCGCCAAGGACGCGGTCGTGGGCGGGCTCTCGCTCGGCGGCTACATGAGCCTCGCCTTCCACGCCACGCACCCCGAGCGCACGCGGGCCCTGCTGATCGTCGACACCGGCCCCGGCTACAAGAACGATCAGGCCCGCGAGGGCTGGAACGCCAACGCCATCGCCCGCGCCGAGCGGCTGGAGGCCGAGGGCCTGCCGGACGGCGCACGCGGCAGCGCCGAGGTGCGGCTGGCCCGCCATCGGGACGCCTCGGGCCTCGCCCGCGCCGCCCGCGGCATGCTCACCCAGAAAACCGCCCGGGTGATCGAAAGCCTGCCCTCGATCGCCGTCCCCGCCGTGGTCATCGTCGGGGCCAAGGACACGCCCTTCCTGGCCGCCTCCGACTACATGGCCGCCAAGATCCCGGGCGCGAAGAAGGTGGTGATCCTCGACGCCGGCCACAGCGCCAACCTCGACCAGCCCGCCGTCTTCAACACCGCCCTGCTCGGCTTCCTCAAGGGCGCGGGCCTCATGGTCTAGGCGCCTCCCCCCAAAATGCGGCACACAGCGCCATGGCCTATCTGCGCCTACGCCGCCTGATCGAACTGGCCGTGCTCGACCGGCCGGGGCTGGCCCATGTGTTCCGGCCGCGTGGCCCGGGCGCGCCCCGCGCCGCGCCCGCCGAGCAGTGGGACGCCCATCACGCCGCCGGCCTCTACGACGGCCTGGTCGACCCCGAACGGCGCCACCACCATCACATGCTGGCCGGGATGATCGCCGAGCGGCGTCCAGGGGCCCGCGTCCTCGAGATCGGCTGCGGCCAGGGCGCCTTCTATGACTCGATGCGCCGGCTTGGCCCGGCAAGCTACCTGGGGACGGACATCGCGCCCCGCGCCATCGCCGGGGCCCAGGCCCGGTTCGCCCAGGACGTCGCCCTGGGCCGCGCGGCGTTCCAGGTGGCCGACGGGGCGGACCTGGCGCCGGAGGCCCGCTTCGACGCCATCGTCATCGCCGACTGCCTGGAATACCTCGGCCCGGTCCGCGAGACCCTCAGCCGCTGCGGCCGCCTGCTCGCGCCCGGCGGCGTGGTCGGGGTCACCCAGTGGCTGGCCAGCCACCCGCTGGCGCTTTGGCGCGAGCTGAAGCCGGCGGTGACCATCCTCGACGAGGCGGTGGTTCTCGCCCCCTGGGGCGGCGCCTGGCAGGTGTGGACCTGCCGTCCCGCGGGCGTCGCCGATGGCTGAGGCCTCTGACGACCCCTTGCTGGCCGCCTACCTGGAGCGCCGGGCGAACCTCGTGCGCTTCCTGGCCGCGCGCGCGGGCTCCCTGCCGGTGGCCGAGGATCTCGCCCAGGAGCTCTACCTGAAGATCGCCGGGCGCGACCGCGCCGCCGAGGTGGGCGCGCCCGCCGCCATGCTCTACCGCATGGCGCTGAACCTGATGCTCGACCGGGCCCGCGGCGAGGCTCGGGCCGCGGCCCGCGACACCGCCTGGCGCCAGGTCGCACGTACCGAGATCGGCGGCGTCGACGTGGCCGACGAGCCCGCCGCCGACGACGCGGCCGCCTCGTCCCAGCGCCTGCGCCAGCTGGTCGCGGCCGTCCAGGACCTGCCGCCTCAGGCCGGCCGCGCCTTCCGCCTACACAAGCTGGAGGGTCTCAGCCACGCCCAGACCGCAAGCGCTATGGGGATCTCGGTCAAGGCCGTCGAGAAGCACATCTCCGCCGCGCTCAAGGCCCTTACGGCGAAGCTTGCGCCATGAACAACTCAGAATTGCACACCTGTGGGGCGAGTTGGACGGGGGGGCAGCGGCTCCCGGTGACGTCAATAACCTTGTCAGGCGCCGGTTTGCGCCACGTTGGGTACGCTGATGAGTGAGGCCTGGAACAGGGGCGATGAGGCCAGGCGCGCTGCGGCCGCCGACTGGCTCGTGCGCCTGCAGGCTCACGACCTCGACGAGGCCGAGGCCCTGGCGTTCGACGCCTGGCTGGCCGCCCATCCCGCCAACGCGGCGGCCTATGACGCGACGCTTTCCATCGCCCTGGAGTTCGAGGCTTCGGCTGCCGGGATCGCCGATGCGCTGGCGGCCGCCCCGGCCCGCCGGCCGAGCCGCCCCATGTCGCGGACCGCCCGCCGCGGCTGGCTGGTCGCCGGCGGCCTCGCTGCGGCGGCGACCGTCGCCATCGCGGTCATGCCCTTCGGCGGCTTCCAGACCGCCACCCAGACCTACGCCACCGCCAAGGGCGAGCACCGCAGCGTCAAGCTCGCCGACGGCTCGGCGATCGACCTCAACGCGGCATCCAGTCTCAGCGTCCGATTGGGCGCGCAGGACCGCCGCGTCGTCATGGCCGAGGGCGAAGCGGTGTTCGACGTCGCCGCCGACAAGGCTCGCCCATTCCTGATCGCCGCCGGCGACCGCACCGTGCGCGTGGTCGGCACCCGCTTCGACGTCCGCCGCCGCGCCGGGCTGCTCTCGGTCACCGTGGAGCGCGGGGTCGTCGAGGTGCAGCCGAGCGAAGGCGCCGCCGGTCGCACCTTCCGCCTGCATCCCGGCCAGCGCCTCGACCACCTGGAGGGCGCGGCCAGCGTGCAGGTCAGCGCCGCCGATCCCCAGCAGGTGTTCAGCTGGAAGAGCGGGCGGCTGATCTACCGCGACCAGCCGCTGGGCGATGTGGTCGCCGACCTCAACCAGCAATTCGCCCGTCCGATCGTGATCGGCGACCCCACCCTGGCCCAGATCCGGGTCTCCGGCGTGCTCGTGCTCGACGACCAGGCGGCGGTTATTCGACGCCTCGCCTTGCTCGCCCCGATCAAGGCGTTACCCTCAGGCGACGGCATCGTGCTTCGCAGCGATCCGGCGGCGAAGCCATGAGGGGGACAAAGGGCCATATCCAGGCCGGCGGCCTTCACGTGCGCGTCCCTTTTGGGACTGTGTCTCCTCACGCTCGCCAGCCGGGCTGAGGCCGCCGAAGCGCGCCGGCGCTTCGAGATCGCTCCCAAACCCTACGCCGAGGCCCTGATCGACCTGGCCGTGCAGGCCAATGTCTCGCTGCTGGGCGCTTCGGGCTGCGGCGCGGGCGGCCGATCGGGGCTCTCCGGCGAGTACAGCCTGAGCGACGCGCTCGCCCGCATCCTCTCAGGCGCCCCCTGCAGCTTCCGGATCGTCGACGCCCAGACCGTGCGCATCACCGCGCTCGCGCCGGCCGCGCACGCCGCCGCCGCTACGCCCGGCGCGCCGCTGGTCACCGAGGTGCTGGTCACCGCCCGCAAGCGGCCCGAACGTCTCGACACCCTGCCGGCCGGCGTTTCCGTCATCTCCGGGGAACAGCTCTTCGCCACCGGCGCGGTCGACACGCGGGGCACGGCGGGCCAGCTGGTCGGCGTCCTGATGACCAACCTCGGCCCCGGGCGCGACAAGCTGATGATGCGCGGCCTCTCGGACGGGGCCTTCACCGGGCGCGCCCGCTCGACGGTCTCGACCTATCTCAACGACGGACCGATCAACTATAACGCCCCCGACCCCGACCTTCGGCTCACAGACGTGGAGCGGGTGGAGACCGTGCGGGGGCCGCAGGGCGCGCTCTACGGCTCCGGCGCCCTGACCGGCGTCTACCGCATCGTCACCAACAAACCTGACCCCGAGCGTATCGCGGGCGGCGTCCAGGCCACCGCGGCCAACACCCAGGGCGGCTCACCCTCCTACGACGCCGAGGGCTATCTGAACCTGCCGCTGGTCCAGAACCGCGCGGCCGTTCGGCTGGTGGCCTATTACGACGAACAGGGCGGCTATCTGGACAATGTCCCCTTGCGGCTCTCCAACGTGGACTCGACCTCGCGCGCGGGTGGCCGGGTGGCGCTGCGCTTCGCGCTCGGCGACCGCTGGACGCTGGACCTCGCCGCGGCCGGCCAGCGCCTGAACTCGCGCGACACCCAGTACACGACCTTGCCGGCGTCTCCCCTGGCCTCGCCCCCCGCGGCCTCCACGTTCCGCGCCGAACAGAGCTTCGGCGACGGCGACGGCGGCGCGAACGCCCCCAGCCGGGTCAACCAGGTCCGCGAGGCCTCACGCAACGACTTCGCCCGAGGCGCCGCGACCCTGCGCGGCGAGCTCGGATGGGCGGACCTGACCGCCTCGACCTCCTACGTGCAGCACGACTACAGCAGCCTCTACGACGCCACCAACGGCGACATCCAAAGGTTCAACAGCGACGCCACCCTCGGCCTCTATTCCGAAGCCGCGCGTATCCGCCGCCTGGTGCAGGACATCGTCATAACCTCCACCGGGGCGGGCGAGGTCGATTGGCTGGCCGGGATCTACGGCTCGCTGTCGCAGGAGCGCACGCCGGCGTCGTTGGACATCCTGGCCAACCAGGCGGTCACCCCGAGCCTCCTGGCGTCCAGGCTGTCGAGTGCGCTCACCCGCGTCTACAACGAGGAGCGCCGCGACCACCTGCACGAGCTCGCTCTCTACGGCGAGGGGACCTGGCGGTTCGCCCCCGGCTGGACGGCCTCGGCCGGCGCGCGCGCCTTCGACAGCAAGCTGCAGGTGCGCTCCGCCATCGTCGGCGCCCCGCCGACCGAGCCGCGCGAGGTGAATGAGAGCCGCACGTTCAGCGGCGTCTCCTCGAAGCTCTCCATCCAGTACGAGTTCGCCGACGGGCCCCTGGTCTACGGCCTGTTCTCGGAAGGCTTCCGCCCCGGCGGCGTCAACACGACCAACTTCCTGACCGTACTGCCCCGGCGCACCACCTTCGAGCCCGACAAGCTGGAGAACTTCGAGATCGGCGCCAAGGGCCGGTTCCTCGACCGTCACCTGGTCCTGCGCGTGGCGGGCTTCTTCGACCTGTGGTCGAATATCCAGTCCGACCAGTACCGGCTCTCCGGCCTCGCCTACACCGCCAATGTCGGCGACGCGCACATCCAGGGGCTGGAGGCCGAGGTCGCCTACGAATGGCCGTTCGGCCTGGCGGTGCAGGCCAATGCGCTCCTTTCGGCGCCGAAGTTCACCCGCACCAATCCGGACTTCGCCGCCCACCTGGGCTCGGGCCTGCCCGGCGCGCCGCGGGCGTCCGGCGGCCTGCTGGTGCGCTACGACCGCCCATTGGTCGGCGAGCTGTCCCTGAGGCTGGTCGGCCAGGCCAGCATCGTGGGCCCGGCCCGCCTCACCTTCGACCCGACGCTTTCGGCGCGCACCGACACGGTGATCGACGCCGACCTGCTGGCCGAGGTCGTCGCCCGGCGCTGGAGCGTCGGCCTGTTCGTCACCAACCCGGCCAACGCCGCCAGCAACACCTTCGCCTACGGCAATCCCTTTATCCTGGTCGGCCAAGTCCGCCAGGTGACCCCCCAGCGCCCCCGCACCATCGGGGTCCGGCTGGCCGCCAACTTCTGACCCTCCGCGACATCCCGCCGCAGAGTCGAGAAATCGACAGATTCCCAATTGTGGCGAACGGGGGGCGAAGCTGAGCCGCGGCGTCTTTACCTTGACGGCGGATTAACGCCGCGGGGTGTTTTCGGGACGGGGGTCGCTGGTGAAGCTTTCGGCTCTGGTGTGCGCGCACAACGACGAGGCGCGTCTGGCGGACTGCCTGCGCCGGCTGGAGTTCTGCGACGAGATCGTCGTCGTGGCCGACCGCTGCACCGACCGCTCCCAGGAGATCGCCCGCCAGTTCGGGGCCCGCGTGCTCGACGGGATCTTCCCTCTCGAAAGCCAGCGCAAGGCCGCGGGTGTCGCCGCCTGCCTCGGCGAATGGGTGCTTGAGGTCGAGACCGACGAGCAGGTCGACGGCAAGCTCGCCTACGAGGTGCGCGCCGCCATCCATGGCCGGCCGGACGGCGACTGGTTCGAGGTGCCGCTGCACAATTACGTCGGCGAGACCCTGGTGCGCCGCGGCTGGGGCGCGGGCCTGGGCGACGTCATGGCCCCCCGGCTCTATCGCCGCCACGTGAAGCATTGGAAAGCCGGGCGGATCGCCCCGGCCGCGGTGCTCGACGGCCGCTACTCCGGCGAGATCGAGACCCCCCTGGTCCGCCACGCCGATCCCGACGTCAGCCAGATGCTGTCCCGCCTCGACCGCCGGGCCGCGCTGCGCGCCCAGGACCTGGCCGACGCCGGCGAGACCGGCGGCCTCTTCGGCGACATCGGCCGCGCGCTGGGCCGGTTCTGGGTCTCCTACGTCTGGCGCCAGGGCCTTCGCGAAGGCGACCTCGGCTTCCTGATCGCGCTGATGACCGGCCTCGACGCCGTGCTCTGCGGGGTCCGGGCCCGCGAGCTCGTTCGGCTGCGGGCCGCCGCCATCGCAGAACCCGCCGCCGAACTCACCCAGATCGGCTTCGCCGGCCGCCGCTAGGCGCACACCGTCGATCCGTCCTAGGCAATTTTCCTACCGTAATTCCCCTAGGGTGCGAATTCGCGGCCGCTTCGGTATCAATCCCCTCGAGACGCGCGGCCGATCTGCCCTGACGGCTTCTCATCTCTCCCGTAGGCGGCGAGGCTGCAAGGCCGCGCCGCCTGCTAGGATTCGCCGGCGCCCAACAGGCCCGCGATCGTCTGGGCCAGGGTCTCCATATTGAACGGTTTGCGCAGGATCGTGGCCTGCCCGCCCAGCGCCGCCTCGACGGCGGCGGTGTCGGCGTGGCCGCTGGCGAAGACGATCGGCGTGTCGGGGAACAGCGCGCGGACGATCCCGGCCAGCTCCGCCCCGTTCATCCCCGGCATGGCGTAGTCGAACAGCATGAGGTCCGGCGTCTCGTGCTCCAGGACGTCCAGGGCCGCCGGGCCGCCATCGGCCTGCAGCACCCGGTAGCCCAGCAGTTCGAGGGTCTCGCAGGTGAGCGCCCGGACCTGCGGCTCGTCGTCCACCACCAGCACCGTGCGCCCGGCGGCCGGGGCCAGGATCGGCGCCTGCTCCCGTTGCTCACGCTCGCGCTCAGCGCCCTTGGCCGAGCGCATCAGGAAGAGGGTGATGGTCGTGCCAAGTCCCGCAGCGCTGGTGATCTGCGCCGCCCCGCCGGCCTGCCGCGCGACGCCATAGACCTGGCTCAACCCCAGGCCCGTGCCCTTGCCGACCCCCTTGGTGGTGAAGAACGGGTCGAACGCGCGATCCATCACTTCGGGCGGCATGCCTTCCCCGGTGTCGGTAACGCTCAGTTCGACATAGTCGCCGGGATCCAGCAGCGGATTGGCCGCCTCGATGTGGCGCACCCCGGTCGCGATGGTCAGCCGGCCGCCGTTCGGCATGGCGTCGCGGGCGTTGATCACCAGGTTGAGGACCGCCAGCTCCAACTGGGTGCGGTCGCTCATCACCGGCGCCTGATCCTCGCCGAGCGCGAAGACCAGTTCGATGTCGGGACCCAGGGTACGGACCAGAAGGTCGCGCATTTCGTCGATCAATTCGCTGACCATGAACGGCCGCAGCTCCAGCTTCTGGCTGCGCGAGAAGGCCAGCAGCTGCCGGGTCAGGCTCGCGCCCCGTTCGGCCGCGGCGATGCCGTTCTCGGACCAGGAGGCGACCTTGGCGGCGTCTTCGGGCTTCCGCAGGATCAGTTCGAACGCGCCATGAACAATCTGCAGCAGATTGTTGAAATCATGGGCGATTCCGCCGGTGAGCTGGCCCAGGGCCTCCATCTTCTGGCTCTGGCGCAGCTCCTCTTCGGCCTTGCCGCGCGCGACCATCTCCTCGCGCAGGCGCTCATTGGCCTCGGCCAACAGCCGCGCGCGGGTCTGCAGCTGCGAAGCCGCCGCGGTGACCACGCCCAGGAGCAGGAACGCCAGCACCGTCAGCAGCGCCAGGCCGGAGTGCCGGCCGAGCACCGTGGTCCAGGGCTCCGGCAGGGTCTCCAGGTAGACGGCTCCAAGCCGCTGGCCTTTCTCGGCCACCGGACGGGTCACCGTGACGTGCCGGTCGGCGAAGCGCGAGCTCAGGTCGTGCAAGTGGGCGGGCGGCGGGCGCGCGGCGCGGCGGTTGAACACCACCACCGCCCGGCCCGAGGCGTTGTAGATCGCCGCGGCCGCCACGGCCCGGTTCACCCGCAGCGCGTCGACATATTCGCGCATCGCCTCGCGGTCGTCGAAAGCGAGTGCGGCGCTGACGCTGGCGGCCAGGATGTCGGCCTGCACCTCCGTCTGACGTTCGGCCTGGGTGCGGTAGCCGACCTCGGCGCGCGCGGCGAGCAGCGCGCCGATTGCCAGCAGTGCGGCCACGCTCAGCCAGGCGATGTTCACCAGCCGCCGGTCGGCGAGAGAACGGCGCGGCCCGCTCATCGCTTCACCGCCACGGCGAGCGCCAGAAGCTTGGAGCTGATCGCCACGCCGCCGGCCTCGGCCTTGCCCGCGTCGATGCTGAACCGCACCCGCCCCGACTCCAGCAGCAGGTGGACGATGCCCCTGGCGCCCTTGCCGCGCGCCTCGTCGGTCACCGTCAGCACCGGGGCGTCCTCCACGGCCTCCAGGGCCTGGGCCTGCGACTGGGCGGGTCCGCCCGCGACATAGGCGATCTGGCAGCCGGAGTCGGCATCGAGCCTGGCGAGCCGGCGCACCACCACCGGATGGGTCCCCACCGCCTGGCCGCTGGTCGCCCGGTCGAGCAGCGGTCCGAAGGGATCCTGGCCCTGGACGCAGATCACCAGCGGCGCGTTTGGCGCGGCATAGGCCGTCGGCGGCCAGCTGACGAAGGGCGCGAGCTTGTAGAGATAGGTCGCCTTGACCGCCAGCTCGAGGCCGCCGGGGCCCTGGGCCTGCGCCGGCGAAACGGCGCTGAGAATCAGGACCGCCAGGCCGGCCGCCGCGGCGCGCCATCCCGGACCCGCCGGCCTAGAGCGCATTGGCATCCGCCGCGGCCCGTTCAGAAGCGCCATTGCAGGTCGGCGGTGACAGTGCGTTGGATGGCCTCACCACCGGGGTACTCCACATGCCGGGCGTGCAACAGATTGCGGCCCGACACCGAGATTTGTAGGCGATCGGTGAGGTTCCAGCCAAGCCGGCTGTTCAGCTCGGTATAGGCCGGCGCGAGGCCGTCCGGCAGGGCCCCGATATAGCGCAGGTCCCCGTCGAGCGTGAAACGCCGGCCGAGATCCATGGAGGACTTCAGCGACGCCTGGACCTTCGGGTCCTCCCCGTCCTGCCGGGGACCGACGATGCCGACCGCGCCCGCCTTGAACCTCAGGTCCTCATGCAGGGTGCTGACGCCGCCCGACACCCGCCACCACGGCTGCACCCGGACTTCGCCCCAGGCCTCCAGCCCATAGGTCGAACCTTCCAGCAGGTTGCCCCACACCAGCGGCAGGGTTCGGCCGGGGGACAGCTCGATGGTCCGCAGCTGATCGTAGTCGTTGTAGAAGGCCGAAACCGAGAAGCTGGCGAGCGGCGATGGATGGAAGCGGGCGCCGGCCTCGTAGGCGGTCAGCTTCTCGTGCTGGAAGGCTGCGTCGCCGATCAGTTGCGGCGGCGCCGTCGGCCCCAACTTTTCGACCACATCGCGGTCGAAGGGGGTCGGCGAACGCACCGCCTTCGACACCGCGCCCCACAGGGTCAGCGCCCCGTTGGGCGACCAGGCCAGGCGCAGGTTGGGCAGGGGCTCGGGCTTCACATAGGGGTCGTCCTCGACCTTCAGCCCGAGGGTCAACCGCACCGTCGGCGCGAGCGTGATGGTGTCCTGCGCGAAGAGGTTGGCCAGGTTGAGGTCGGCCGACGCGGGGTTGAAGAAGAACGTCGGCGTCCCGCTGATCCTGTACTGGCTGGTGCGGATCCCGCCGCCCCACACGATCTGCTGGCGCTCGCCGAGGGTGAAGCTGTCCTGGGCGTCGATATTGTAGGTGTTCACCTTGAACTTGCCGCCGCCGCCCTCCGTGGCCCGCTCGGCGTGGTCGTAATAGGCGGTCACCTGCAGCTCCGCCCCTGAGCCCGAGGTGTGATTCCAGCGCGCCAGGAGGTTGCGGCCGCCGACGTTCTCGTCACCCGCCGGGGGCTCGTCTTCCGAGCCGCGGAAGACGTCGCCCTGGAAGGTGATCATGTCCGCAGGCCGCGCCGCCCAGTCGAGGCGGAAACCGCCCTGGACGCGCGACCACTCGTCCCCGGCCTTGGCGCCTGCCGCGGTCCGCTCGCCGTTGTCGGCCACGGCGCGCCCGTAGATCCGCCAGGTCAGGTCCTCGGAAACCTTGCCGCCGTAACGCAGGCCGAGTTGGCGGCCGTGATCGCCCACCCCGGCATCCAGCAGGCCGCCCTGGGTCTGGGCGGTGGCGCGGGTGATGATGTTGATGACGCCGTTGACCGCGTTGGCGCCCCACAGCGTCGCGCCCGGGCCGCTGATCACCTCGATCCGCTCGACATCCTCGGGCAGCACGTCCTGCATGTCCCAGTAGACGCCCGAGAACAGCGGGGAATAGACGCTGCGCCCGTCGATCAGCACCAGCAGCTTGTTGGAAAAACTCTGGGCGCCGGGATTGCCGTTGAAGCCCCTGGCCGTGATCACATAGCCGCTGGCGCTGGTCTGGGTCACCTGGACGTTGGGCGCCAGCCGCAGCATCTCCGCCACGCTTGTGGCGCCCGACCGGGCGATGTCGTCGTGGGTGATGACATAGATCGCCGAGGCCGCCTCGCCGAGCGGTTCGCTGCGCTTGGAAACCGAGGTCACCGTCAGGTTCGCCAGGTCCTCCAGCGAGAGGTCCTTGAGCTTCTCGACAGTGGTGTCGGCCGCGCCGACGTCCTCGGCGCGCGCGGCGCCGGCCAGACTGACGCCGGCCAGACTCACGCCGATCGCCATCCCCAAGACGGCGCTGAGCTTCGCTGACACCAATTCGCTAGACCCCCCGGCAGCGCAGACCCTCGCGCGGCGTCTCGCGACCGCGTCGTCCCGTTACGGCAACGCTTTGCCGGCTTTGCGGTTCCCGGCTCAGGCCAGGCTTTCAGCGCTCTTGTGGGACCGGGGCCGCGCCACGCTGCGGGCCTTCGGCGGCCGGCCGCCGTGGCCCAGCCGCTCCAGCAGGTGATCGCCGACCCGCATGGCGTTGGCGACCGTCGTCAGGGTCGGGTTCACCGAGGCGATCGAGGGGAAGAAGGAGGTGTCCACCACATAGAGGTTGTCGAGGTCGTGGGCCTTGCACCAGGGATCCAGCACCGAGCTCTTCGGGTCGGTCCCGAACCGCACGGTGCCGGCCTGGTGGGCCGTGCCGTAGAGCGGCAGCAGGCTGCCGATCTCGAAATGGTGCTGCGAGACCGGGTGGGCGTGGTCGACGAAGCCGTCCAGCGAGGCGTGCAGCTTCTTCACCAGCCGCTCGTGGCCCTCCAGGTTGTTGTAGGTGTAGTCGAGGTTGATCCGCCCGTCCGGGGTCACCCGCACCCGGTTCTCCGGCAGCGGCAGGTCCTCGGAGATCACCAGCATCGACAGCATCCGTTCGGCGATGCCTTCGGAGATCGCGTCGGGGACAAGCCCCGGCGGCAGCCAGTCGGAGACCTGCCCCTCCAGCGTCTGGCCGGACATGTATTCCAGGAGCTGGATGTGCCCCATGGGCTTGTCGTAGCTGCCGTCCGGCTCGCCCCAGTAGAAGTCGTTGCAGGCCAGCGTCTTGGGGAAGGTCACGTCCACATGGGCGCAGGTCAGCGAGACCATCGCGGTCAGGGTGTGGAACATGTAGTTCCGCCCCACCTGGTCGGAGCTGTTGGCAAGGCCGTCGGGGTGGGCGGCGTTGGCCGAGGCCAGCAGCACCGCGGCGCTGTTCGCCGCGCCGGCCGCCAGCACCACGATGTCGCCGCTCCAACGCTCCTCGCCCTGCTCGGTCTGGCAGACCACCTCGGTCACCGTCCGGCCGCCCGGATCGGTCTCCAGCCGCGTCACCTTGCGCCCGGTCAGCAGGGTGACGTTCGGCAGTTCCATGATCGGTTCGATGGCGATCGAGCGGGCGTCCGACTTGGCCTTCAGGAGGCACGGATAGCCGCCGCAGGTCTTGCACTTGATGCAGGCCGAGGTCACCGGATGGGCCTGGTCGAGGTTGATGCCCAACGGCAGGGAGAACGGCTTCCAGCCCTGCTCCTGCCAGTGGGTCCGCAGCTGCGCGATGCCCGGGTCGTCATGCACCGCGGCGTAGGCGTACGGCCCCTCGTTCCCCTCCTCGGTCGGGTCGTCGCCGCGCGAGCCGTGCACGCGCCACAGGACCTCGGCCTCGGCGTAGTAGGAGGCCATGTCGGTCAGGCTGAGCGGCCAGGCGGGCGAGACCCCGCCGGCGTGCTGCACCTCCTGGAAATCGCGCCCGCGCAGCCGCATCAGCGCCGCGCCGTAGAAGGTGGTGTTGCCGCCGACCCAGTAGTGGGTGTTGGGCGTGAACGGCTTGCCCTGCTTGTCGTACCATTTCTCCTGGGTGCGGTAGCGGTGCTGCACGAACACCGCCCGCGAGCTCCAGTTCTCCGCCTCGCGGGGCAGCTGCTCGCCGCGCTCCAGGATCAGGATGGTCTTGCCGGACGCCGCCAGCCGCTGGGCCAGCGTGCCGCCGCCCGCGCCCGACCCGATGATCACGACATCGAAATGGGCCATGGCTAGTCCTCCAGGTGATACTTCGCCGAGGCCCGCGTCAGGATCGCGATCAGCAGCGACTCAGGAAGATAGCGCAGCATTGTTGCAGCGATTTTGTTGTGCAGTCCGGGCACCACCACCGTCTTGCCGCGGTCGTTGGCCGCAAGCGTGGTCGCCACCACCTGCTCGGCGGTCTGGAAGAAGCGGCGCGGCGCCTCGTCCATCACGGCCTTGGTGCCGTTGGCCTCCGCGAATTCGGTCAGGGTGAAGCCCGGGCAGGTCACCGTCACCTTGACGCCCGTCCCCTTCAGCTCCGCGGCCAGCGACTGGCTCCACTTCACGCTCAGGCTCTTGGCGCCCGGATAGAGGCTGTGACCCGCCACGCCCGGCGCGAAGGCGGCCATGGAGCCGACGTTGACGATCGCGCCGCGACCCCGCTCGACCATGCCCGGGATCACCCCATAGGCCAGGCCGCAGGCGTTCACGACCAGGGTCATCAGGAACTCGCGCTGGCGCTCCCAAGGCGCGCCGACAAAGCTCTGGGCGACCGAGAAGCCGGCGTTGTTGACCAGGGCGTCGACCACCCGCCCCCGCGCCGCCACCGCCGCCAGCACACCCGCGTGCGCCTCGAACGCCGCCAGGTCCGCCGGGACCGCGAAGGCCTCGATCAGGTGCTTCGCCGAAAGCTCCGCGGCCAGCGCCTCCAGCCGGTCGGCGCGCCGGGCCGACAGCGCCAGGTCATAGCCCCGCGCCGCATAGGCCCGGGCGAAGGCCGCGCCGATCCCGGCCGAGGCGCCGGTGATCAGGGCAAGCGGGCGCGGGCCGGCGGGTGCTAGGGTCATCGCCTCAGTTGCGGCGTTCGCGGGCTCCTCGTCAAACCCCTCCTCCCGGAGAACACGTTCTGCGGAATTAACGGCGGCTTATCCCATCTGGGAGAGAGAGAACGGATGAGCGGACCCTTCGCCAAGAAACTCGAACTCGTGCTGAAGGTGCTGTCGATGAGCCGCGCGCGGCTGGCGGCGGACCTCGGCGTCGACAAGTCGGTGGTCGGGCGCTGGGTGAGCGGCGCCGTCCAGCCGTCAGCGCACAATCTCTCGCGCCTTTCCGGCCTGATCGCCGAACGTGTCCCGGGCTTCACGGCGCTCGACTGGGACCGCAACCCGCAAGCCTTCGCCGAGCTGCTCGGCGCCGATCTCGAGGGCCTTTCCGGGGTCGGCGGCGCCCTGCAGGGCCTGCCGCTGGCCCAGATGGACCAGTTCCTGGCCGCCACGGCCCTGCGCGGCGAGGCCTATGAGGGCTTCTTCCGCTCCACGCGACCCTATGTGCTGGCGCCCGGCCGGTTCGTGCACGACCACGGGATGATCCGCCGCGACGCCTGCGGCCTCCTGCGCCTGCGGATCGGCACCGGCGGCACCGTGGTCGACGGCTGGATGCTGCCGTTCGGCAACCAGATCGCCGCCATCTGCATCGACGTCACCAGCGGCGCGGTGCTGTTCGGCCTGTTCAACGGGGTGGGGACCGCCCGCGCCGATGTGGTCGACGGCCTGGTCCTGGCGCCGGCGCTCGACGCCGGGCGCACGCCCACCGCCCACGGCATGGTCTTCGAACGCGTCGGCGATCTCACCGGCGATCCCGAAGCCGACGACAGGCGCTTCGCCGAGTTCGCCGCCCTCGATCCCGTGGCGCCCGACGCCTCGATCTCCGACGCCCTGCGACAGCATCTGACCGGCGACTTCGGGCCGAGTCAGGCCGCGATCGGCGGCGACCTCCTGCTGCGTCTGCCGCTTTCCCGGTCGCTGGCCCGCGGACCGGCCTATCGCGAAGGCGCCTGACGCCGCAGCGCAGCAATTGAGGCGCCGCTGACATGCCGGCGTCATAGGGGCGTGCAACCTTGTGCATCGTCCTGCCGTTTGCTGCATCTCCCCGCAGTGCAGCATTAAGTCAGAGTGCGCGGCGGGTGCGAGGCCCAGGTGAGGGCCTCCAGGCGGCGATAAAGGGAGTGGGTGTCATGCGACTATTCGTGCCTGCCGCTATCGCGGCCGGGATCATGCTGGCGGCTGCGCCGGCCTTTGCCGATCCGGCAAGCGCGCCCGACGCCGCCAAAGGACCCGACACGGCCAAGGGCCTGGTGCCCGAACAGGCCGCCCCGGCGGCGGCCGCCACAGCGGTCCACATCGCTCGCGGCGCCCACAACGCCGCCGGCGGCAGCCTCCCGGAACCCGCCAGCTGGGGTCTGATGATCATCGGCTTCGGCGGAATGGGCGCCGTCCTGCGCAGCCAGCGGCGCGCGCTGGCCGCGGCCCTTAGCCGCGACCCTCAACCCTAGCCGCAAGTCCCCGGCGCAGCCTACGGAGCATCCCATGGACCTGAATGGAGCCTCTACCGCCGCGATCCTCGACTGGCAGGATGGCGCCACGTCCGCCCCGGCCCGCCCGACCCTGGTCGCGGAGGCCACGCCCGGCTTGCGCTCCATGCGGATGTCCGCGGCCGCGGCCCAGCAGATCCAGACCGACATCGGCTTCGCCATCCGCCGGCGCCGCCGGCTGGTCGACATGACCCTGCGCGCCCTCGCCGACGCCTGCGGGGTCAGCTTCCAGCAGATCCACAAGTACGAAGCCGGCCAGTGCAGCGTCTCGGCCGTCCAGCTCTGGCGGATCGGCGGCGCGCTCGGCGTGCCGATCACCTATTTCTTCGAGCGCGTGAAGACGCACGACCAGGCCTAGGAGGCCGCTGCGCCCACGCCTTCGCTGAGGCTCTCGTTCAGCGGCGCCGCCAGGGTGAAGACCACGCCGGTCGGCTCATAGGCCAGCCGCACCTCGGCCTTCAGCGTGCGCGCCAGGCCCCGCTCGATCAGCCGGCTGCCGAAGCCGCGGGTTTCGGGTTCGGCGACCGTCGGCCCGCCGCCCTCGCGCCAGGTGAGGCGCAGCCGCCTCGCCTCTCCCTCGCCGTCCACCGCCCAGGTCAGCGACACATGCCCCTCCGCCGTCGAGAGCGCGCCATACTTGGCCGCGTTGGTGGCCAGTTCATGCAGCCCCAGCGCCATGGCGGTCGCGGTCTCCGGGCCCATGTGCATGTCGGGGCCATCGATCGTGAACCGCTCCCGGTCGCCGTGCGGCTTGGCCATCTCGGCGGCCACCGCCGTCAGGCTCGCCCCCGTCCACGTCTCGGCCACCAGCACGTCGTTGGCCCGCGCCAGGGCCATCAGCCGGGCCATGAACCGCTCGCGGGCCTCGTCCGAGACATCGGCTCCGCGCAGGCTCTGGGCGGCGATCGCCTGCACCGTGGCCAGGCTGTTCTTCACCCGGTGATTGAGCTCGTTCACCAGCAGCCGCTGGCGGGCGTCGGCGTTGCGCCGCTCGGTGACGTCGGTCAGCGTGATCGCCACCCCACCGCCGCGCATCGGCACGATCCTCAGCTCCACCACCCGGTCCGGCCGCATCCGCGACGGGGTCTCGAAGGTCGTGGAGACCCCCTTGTCCATCGCCGCGCGGCAGTGGCTTTCGAACGGCGTGCCGATCCCTTGCGGGAAGATCTCCCAGATGTTGCGCCCCAGCATCGCCTTGCGCGGGACCCCGAAATACTCCTCCGCCGCGCGGTTGAAGACCACGTAGCGCCAGGCCGTATCGAGCGCATAGAAGCCGTCGCTGACGCTCTCGAGCACCGCTTCCAGGCGCGCCTCATTGCTCGGTTCTGACGGCGGTTCGGTCATCCGGTCTCGCGAAAGCTGTCCCCGCCGCAATCCTAGCAGGCGCGGACGGGCGAGAAACCCCGCTCACCGTTTTCGCGAACCAGGTGCGTCAGTGAGACCCAGGCGAACTCCGGCCGGCGCGAGGTCCAGCGCAGGAAGTCCGCCAAGAACCCCCAGGCCGCTTCATCGTGGACCAGATGGTGGGTCAGAAGGCCGATCGGCGCGTCCCAAAGCCCCGCCCGCCGCCGGCGGCGCATCTCCGCGGCCAGCGCCGCCAGCAGCCGTCCCTGGCCCCGGAACCGCGCCCCGCCGCGCCAGCGCAGCAGGTCGAGATGGACGTCCGCCCGGGCCGGCGCGCCGCCGCCCAGCGCGCCGTTCGCCGACCACGCCGCATAGCCACCGGCCCGCAGCGCCGCCTGCAGTCGCGGATGGATGTCGTTCCAAGGCGGCACGAACACCCGCTGGGCGCGGGGCAGGCCCTGTATCAACCGCCAGCCGCGGCGAAGCTCGGCTTCGACCTGGCTTTCCGTCCAGTCGTGCGGGAACTCTCCCGCCACGGACCCGGCGCGGCGGTTCTGGTGATCGACGCCGTGCTGGACGACCGCGACCCCGGCCGTATCCGCCAGCCGCGCCGCCAGCGCCGGCATGTCGCCGCCCGGCACCACCGCGAGGGTCAGCGGGACCTTCGTCTCGCGGGAGATCGCCAGCAGTCGGTCAAGCCGTGGCGAGGGACCGGCCGCGTCGTCGTCGCGCCACCAGAGCCGCGCGGTTCGCCCCGCCCGGCGCCAGCGCCCGGCTTCCAGCCACAGCGACGGCGTCTGCACCTGGGCCTCAGGCGGCCTGGGCCAGCACCGCCGGCTCCGCCTCGGGCGCGTCCAGATCGGCCCGAAGCGCCGAGACCAGCGGATAGAGCCCAGCCATCAGCGAGATCAGGAGGCCCCAGCCGCCTTCGCGCCAGCCGCCCCGTTTCACGTAGCATTTCCAGAACCGCCGAAGCCCGCGCCAGGCGTTGTCCGCCAGACCGGTCTTGCCGCCGTGCTCGCGCAAGTCCTGGGCGCGCAGGTCGGTGTAGCGGTCGAGCCGGCGGAATACGTCGGAGACGTTCTCGCCGAACTGATGGCGGATCGCCGCGGTGAGCTTCGGGCCCTCCGCGCCATCGAAGGTCACCTTGGGGTGCACCCGCTCGCCGCCCCAGCTCTTCGTCCCCCGGCGATAGAGCCTGGCGGCGAGCGTCGTGCCGAAGGCCCCGCCCCAGCCCCGGCGGATCACCCGGCCACCGACGTAGTTGTCCACGGGAACCTTGCGCCACGCGCAGGCGCCGTCATCCAGCGCGCCCAGGACCTCAGCGGCCAGGTCGGCGCCCACGATCTCGTCAGCGTCCACTTCCAGGATCCAATCGCCCGAGGCCGCCGCGACGCCGGCCGCGCGGCGCGGGCCTTCCAGCGGGAAAACCCCGCTGACCATCACCGCCCCGTGCGCCTCGCCGATCGCGCGCGTCCGGTCGGTGCAGCGGTCCAGCACCAGGACGATCTCATCGGCGAACTTCAGCGCCTCCAGGCAGGGGCCCAGGCGCCGTTCTTCATTGTGTACGCAAAGCACCGCCGACAGCTTGGCCATCTCGTCCCCTTACGAACGGATGACGTTCCCGCGCCCATGTCACCTCAGCAAACAAGCGGAACCGTGTCGCATTGTCGCGATTCGATTTATGCTGATTTTATAAGGATTTGCTTGGTTAGCTTTGTGTTGCGCCAGGGTTTCAACTGGGCGTTGCGGCTGCCTCGCAGCGCACCCGCCCCGGACCGGCGGGAGATTGCTGCGGCGGCCACCGCCTCCTCGGGGAAGGGGTAGTGGCGGTCGATTGGCTCGTCATAGACCGCCGCTGCTGGACCTTTATGCGCCACCACCCGTGAACAGTGGATGACCTACGGCTCAGCTTGCCGGCGTGCGGCGTTCAGTTCGAGCCGCGGCGGGTGAACAGAAAGGCCGCGATGATCAGTGCGACAAGGACGCCGGCCACCAGCTGGGCGTGCGCGATGACCCAGCCCGTGGCCTGCGCCAGTCCGTTGAGGAGTCCGCTGGGATCCATCCACACCTTGCCGGGCCGAAGCGGCCGCCTTGAGCGTCCCTAGAACGACCTGAAAAGCGTCCGAAGTTGGATTTGTTTCCCAACGGCGCTCTGGGGCTGACGTCCCGGCCGCGCCCGCCGTACAGTTCGGGCGCGCGCTTTCACGGGCCACGGGACGGAACGGGATGACCTCGGACCATGCCGCCTTCGGCGATCTGCTGAAGGCCATCGCTTCCGATGACGACGCTTCGGTCTACCGGCTGCTGGCCGCCCTCCCGGCCCTGGCGCAGGGGCGCGTCGAGGTCGGCGCGACACGGCTGGATGCGAAGCCGCACCATCTCGATGCGATCGGACACTATGTCTATGCGGGCGACACAGCCCTGCATGTCTGCGCCGCCGCCCACAGGCCGGAGGTGGCGCGCAGGCTTCTCAGCCTCGGCGCCGACGTCCGCGCGCGAAATCGGCGAGGCGCGGAGCCGCTGCACTATGCCGCCGACGGCCTGCCGGGCTCGCCGCGGTGGGACGCCGGCGCCCAGGCCGCCACCGTCGCGGTCCTGCTCGAAGCGGGCGCCGATCCCAACGCCGTCGACCGAAGCGGCGTGACCCCGCTGCACCGCGCCGTGCGCACGCGATGCGCAGCGGCGGTGAGCGCCTTGCTGGCGGGTGGGGCGGATGCGCGGCGGGCCAACGGAAACGGCTCGACGCCGATGTTGCTCGCGACCCGGCAGAGCGGCCGCGGCGGCGCCGGCTCGCCCGACGCCAAGGCGCAGCAGGCGGAGATCGTCCGGTTGCTGGAGCGCCACGGGGCGGCGTCCTAGGGCCTGTCCGGACAGGTTTTTGCTGTCACCGGCACGCGATTTGCGCTTGGTTCAGCCTCCCAGATCCTGCGCAGCCAGCCATCGCGAGGCGCCATGTCCACCCAACCCTTCGCCAAGGGCCCCCGCCTGAAGAAGAGCGAGACGCTCGAAATCCGCCTGCCCTATCCGACCAAGCTGGCCTTCATGGCCAGCTGCCGCGACCGGGGCCAGTCGGCCAGCGAGGCGCTTCGCGGCTATATCGACGGTCGCCTGCAGGGCCACGAGCCGCCGCGCGCCGCGGGCCGTCGTTCGCGGCATCTGATCGCCGGCGCCCTGATCGCAGCCGCGCTCGGCGCCGTCGCCCTGCCCTCGCTCGCCCGGCCGAGCCTGCGCGCCGAATTCGACCGCCTCGACCTCAACGGCGACCAGGCCATCAGCCTGGCCGAGTTCGCCCGCCTCGACAGCGACCACGACGGCAAGGTCAGCTTCGCCGAGTTCCGCGCCCGCTACGAGGCCGCGCCCGGACGGTGACTAGTTTATCCGCCGGAAGACCCGGCTGAGGTCGAGGTTTAGCCAGGTCCAGGGCTTGAAGACCGAAGCGCCGGCCCGCCACGACACGCCGATCGCCTCGGCCCGGCCGACCAGGTTCTCCGCCGGCACCAGGCCCACGCCCACTTCCATCGGCCAGCGGCTGTCCAGCGAGTTGTCGCGGTTGTCGCCCATCATGAAGTAGCGCCCGGCCGGCACCAGATAGACGTCGGTGTTGTCGCCGTCCCCGTCCCGCGAGCCGCCGAAGGTCACATAGCGCTTGCCGTTCGGCGCGGTCTCCACGACCCGCGGCACGATCCGCCCGGGAGCGTCGTGGTCCTCGGCCAGGCCGGCGAACTGGCGCGGGATCGCGCGGCCGTTCACCCGCACCTCGCCGCCCACCACTTGCACCCGGTCGCCCGGCAGGCCGATCAGCCGCTTGACGTAGGCGACGTCCGGCTCGCGCGGCAGGCGGAAGACCACCACGTCCCCGCGCTCAGGATCGCGGCCGAAGAGCCGGTGGCCTCCGATCATCGGGATCACCGGCAGGTTGAAGGGGACCGAGGCCCGGCTCCAGCCGTAGGACCACTTCGACACCACGATATAGTCGCCGGTCACCAGGCCCGGCTCCATCGACGACGAGGGGATCGTGTAGGGCTGGAAGACCCCCACCCGCAGCACCAGCGCGATCGCCAGCGCCGCGGCCAGTGTCTTGGCGATCTCCACCGCCTCGCGGGCGACGGTGTCCGCCGCGGGCTCGCCGGTGTGTTCAGCCGCCATGACGCCTCGTCTCGCTGCAGCGCGGGACCAAGGCGTCCCACATCACCGGTGTCCACCCCCCGGCCGAGCGGCTCAACCGCCATCCTGTCGGGACACCGCGCCGATCTGTCCGGACAGGTCTCTAGGCGTCCGGCCCGCCCGCCGCGCGCCAGAAGACCCCGGCGGCGCTCGCCGTCGTTCAATGTCCGCTGCCGCTCGGCCGCGCATGGCGATCAAGCCTGCGAGGCCGCCTTCGTCGGAGGCCCGGTCGCCATGGCCTGGGCGCGGTTCGCCGCGGAGACCCGGGTGCGGGCCAAGGCGCGCTACCTCGAGGCGATTGGCGCGTGGAAGGGGGCCGACGGCTATGCGATCCCCGGTGAATTCGTCGTCGTGGCCGCCTGCAAGCCGCACCGCGGGCAGCCTGACCGGCCCTCGAACGAGCCCTGAGCCGCCCCGCTAGTCGTCGCAGCTCAGGCGGTAGCCGATACCGGGCTCGGTCATCAGCAGCTCCGGGCTCGCCGGATTGGCCTCGAGCTTCTGGCGAAGCTGCGCCATCAGCACGCGCACGAACTGGGCGTCGGCGTTGGTCTCCGTGCCCCAGACCGCCAGGATGATCTGGCGGTGGGTGACCACCTGGCCCGCGTGGCCCGCCAGGATGCGCAGCAGCTGGTATTCGCGCGGCGTCAGCCGCACCTCCTCACCCGCGATCATCACCCGACGGGCCGGGAAGTTGATCTCCAGCTCGCCGAACTGGAACTTCGGCTGGGCGGAGAACCGGCGCTCGCGCCCGCGCATCACCGCCCGGATCCGCGCCAGCAGCTCGCCCACGCCCACCGGCTTGTTGACGAAGTCGTCGGCCCCCAGGTCCAGCGCGGCGATCTTCTCGCTCTCCAGGTCGCGCGCCGAAAGCACGATGATCGGGGCGTCGGACCATTCGCGGATACGCTGGATCACTTCCTTGCCGTCCATGTCCGGCAGGCCGAGGTCGAGGATCACCACCTCGCTGGGCTCGCCGGCCAGCTGGCCCAGCGCCGCCTCGCCGTTCTCCGCCGCCGTGACGCTGAACCCCGCCGCGGCCAGCGCCGGCGTCAGCGCGCGCACGATCTGCGGCTCGTCGTCGACGATCAGCAGCCGGCCCAAAGCCCCACTCATTCAGTACCTTTCGTCATGCCTTCGCCGCGGGCAGGATCAGCGACAACACCAGCCCACTCGGCGCGTCCGGCCGCAAGGCCGCGCTGGCCTGGCCCCCCATGCCCTGCATGACGCCGCGGACGATGGAGAGCCCCAATCCGGTGCCCGGCGTCCGCTTGGCGGCCGAGCCGCGGTAGAATTTCTCGAACAGCCGGGGCAGCTCGCCGGCGGTGACGCCCGGCCCTTCGTCGGTCACCTGCACCACCACCTCGCCGTCGCGCTGGAAGCTCGACAGCGCGATCTCCCCGCCGTCAGGGCTGTAGCGGACCGCGTTTTCCAGCACATTGGCCAGGGCCACCTCGAACAGCACCGGGTCCCCCAGCGCCACCCCGGCGTCCTCGCCGAGCGCACAGACGATCCGCCGCTGCCCTCGCAGCCGCTCGAAGCGCCGCCGCGTGCGATCGACCACCTCGGCCAGGTCGAAGGTGGCGTTCTGGGCGTCCAGCGCGCCGGATTCCAGCCGGGTCATGTTCAGCAGGTTGGTCACGAAGGCGTTCAGCCGCTCGGCCTCCTCCTGGATGGTCGCGGTCAGGTCGCGGCGGGTCTTGGCGTCGAACTTGTCGCCAAACTCCTGCAGCGAACTCGCCGAGGCCAGCACGGCGGCGAGCGGCGTCCTGAGGTCGTGGCTGATCGACGAGAGCAGAGCGTTCCGCAGGTCCTCGGTGCGGCCGCGGGCCTCGGCCTCGGCCTTGGCGACCGCCAGCTGGGCGCGCGCGGTGGCCGCGGCCCCGGCGTCGGCCAGGATCTGCAGGAGGCTCTCCTCGTCGGGGCCGAGCGGCGGATCGGCGCGCCAGCCGGCCGCGCCGCCGCCGGTCATCCGCCGCACCCGCCAGCCGGCCGCCTCGATGGTGCGAAGCTCGGCGCCCTCTTCCAGCGCCAGGGCGCGCGCGGCGCTCAGCACCATCGGCGCCGGGGCCTCGCCGCCCGCCGAATAGAGCGCCTCGCCGGCCATGACGAAGGCCCGGCCCTGCGCGGCGGCGGCCAGGTGGTCGGCCAGCCGGGCGCGGATCAGCGCCGGGTCGTCGGAGATCGAGAATTCTCGCGTGCCCTCGAAGAGCACGGCGGTGGCCAGCGCCCGGGCCTCGGCGCGCTTGGCCTCATCGCGCACGCGGCCCGTCAGGTTGCCCATCAGGAGCGCCACCGTCGGGAAGGTCAGCAGCACCAGCACATCCTCGGGCGTGTAGGACGCCAGGCTGTAGCGGGTATTGGCGAGCAGCACGTTGTAGACCACGAAGGAGACGATCGCGGCCAGGTATCCGGGGCCCGAGCCCACCAGGTAGGAGGTGACCAGCACGCCGACCAGGAACGGTCCGCCGAGCCGGGGCGAGCCGGTCCACAGGTGCAGCAGCTCCGCCGCCCCCCAGGACAGCGCCACCATGCCCAGCCCCACCGCATAGCGCCCGGGCGTGCTCAGCCGCGCGATCCAGTCCGACGGCGATGGCAAAAGGCGTGGCAAGAAAGGGGGCTCGCGGAGGTTCACGGACTGCGGAGCCCCATTCGGCGGCAATCCATGCCGCTGGCAAGGCCAGACTGGCCCGCGGCCGAGCCCGCGCCAACTATGCGGACCTTATGACGCGCTCCGTCCGCCGCGAGCCGGCAGGACGCGGCCGGCCGTCAGATGCCCTCGAGCCAGGCCTTGAACTCCGGCTCTTCCATCACCCGCTCGGCGTAGCGGGCCGCGGCGCCGCGGTCGCCGAAGTCCGACAGCTTGACGCCATAGGTGCGGAACCGGGTCGCCACGGGGGTGTAGAAGGCGTCGACGATCCCCCAGGTCTCTCCGCCCAGGTAGGGGCCGCCGAACTTGGTCAGCAGGCCGGTCCACAGTTTGACGATCCGTCGGATGTCCTTGTGCGTGGCGTCCGACAGCGCGCGGGCCTTGGGCCACATGGAAAGATCCATCGGGCATTCGCCGCGCAGCGAGGCGAAGCCCGCGTGCATTTCCGCCGCCGCCGCCCGCGCATAGGCCCGCGTCCAGGTGTCCTTGGGCCACAGGTCCAGGTTCGGGAACCGCTCGGCCAGATATTCGCAGATCGCCAGCGAATCCGAGATCGCCACGTCGCCGTCCTTCAGCGCCGGCACCAGGCCGGTCGGCGAATGGACGAGGATCGCGGCCTCCGAGGCGCCGTTCTCCTGGCGCAGCTCCACCAGGGTCTCCTTGAACGGCTCGCCCGTCCGTTTCAGGACGAGCCACGGCCGAAGCGACCAGGTGGACCAAGCCTTGGTGCCGATCACCAGTTCCATAGGGTCTCCATAGCATGAGCGGGACAGGCGATACCCCGCCCGGCCCGCTGCCCTCAACGCCCTAAATACGGGACCTTGCCTAAGCGGTCGTTAGAGCCGGGCCGGGAAATGCGAAAATGGCGAGCCGGCGTCAGCAACGACCCCGCCCTTCCCCCGAAGGCGGGAACTACCCCAGGTAGTGACTTCTGTGCGCAACGGGCGCAACCTCAGGTATCGCAACCAAAGGGAGTGCTCCCTCATGCGTACCCTCGTCTCCCAGCTTATCCTCGCAGCCGCCCCGCTCGCCGCGGGCCTCATCCTCGCCCACGCCGGTCCCGCCCGCGCCCAGGCCGTCAGCTCGGCCGACGTCAACATCGTCTCGGTCACCGGCGCCAAGACCCCCAAGGCCTTCACCTGCACCGCGGTGATCAACAACCAGAACGACGACGATTCCCGCCAGACCAGGGTGATCGTGCTCCTGCCCCTGCAGGTGCAGAAGATCCTCGCCATGAAGGTCGCCGGCGGCCCCGGCCACTGTGTCGCCGGCCCCGCGCTGGGCGGCTTCACCGCGTCGGCGACCTGCGACCTGGGCCAGCTCCCGCAAGGCCCCACGGTCCGCCGCACGGTGACCATCGCCACCACCAACTCGACGGCGGCCCCCAACTACCCCCAAACCTGCAGCGCCTTCATCATGAGCGCCGTCGGCGACATCGATAAACGGAACAACTACCTGGCCGCCGCGCCGGTGCCGTGAGGGGAGCGGGCTCGCCGCGCCGACATGGGTCTATCCCCCCACCCCTCCCCCCGCTAACCTCGCCCCAAACACCGCCGCCCGGCCAGCGGGCGCGAGATAGGGACGACGCCAGGCCATGACCGCAACACCCGCCAACTCCGCGCGCGCGGGGTCGTCCGCGCCGGCCCGGCCGGTCTATTCGGACAACTACAAGCGCCTGGTCCTGGCGCTGCTGGTCACGGCCTACACCTTCAACTTCATCGACCGCACGATCATCGCCACCATCGGCCAGGCGATCAAAGAAGATCTGAAGATCTCCGACACCAAGCTGGGCCTGCTGGGCGGGCTCTATTTCGCGCTGCTCTACACCTTCCTGGGCATACCGATCGCGCGGTTCGCCGAGCGGTTTTCCCGGGTCAACATCATCGCCGGCGCCATCGTCATCTGGTCGGTGTTCACCGGGCTCTGCGGGCTGGCGGCCAACTTCGCCATGCTGGCCGCCTTCCGCTTTGGGGTGGGGGTGGGCGAGGCCGGGCTCTCGCCACCGTCGCACTCGCTGATCAGCGACTATTTCGAGCCCAAGAAACGCGCCTCGGCGCTCGCGGTCTATTCCTTCGGCATCCCGCTCGGCTCGATGCTGGGGGCGGTGATCGGCGGCCAGATCCTCGACCACTTCACCTGGCGCACGGCGTTCATGCTGGTCGGCCTGCCGGGCGTGGCGGTGGCCGTGGCCATCAGGCTCTTGATCAAGGAGCCGCCGCGCGGGCATTCCGAACCCGCCTCGCGGCCGGGGCTGGTGGAGGATGTCGCGCCCGACGAGCCGGCCAAACCCGCCGCCAGCTTCGGGGCGGAGATGCGCGAGATCGGGGCAGTGATCGGCACGCTGTTCGGCAAGTGGCCGGTGGTCAACATGGTGCTGGGGGTGACCCTGGTCTCCTTCGCGGGCTACGCCGGCGGCCAGTTCGCGCCGCCCTATTTCATCCGCACCTTCCACCTGACCTACGGCACCGTGGGGCTGATCACCGGCCTGGTGGCCGGGATCGGCCAGGGGATCGGAACCCTGACCGGCGGCTACCTCACCGACCGGCTGGCCCGCTTCCACCCGCGCTGGTACGCGCTGGTCCCGGCGATCGGCGTCGCCGTGGCCTATCCGATCATCGTGGCGGTCTATACGGCCGGGACCTGGCAGGTCGCGGCCGCGCTGCTGGTGCTGCCCGGGCTGTTCTCCTACGTCTATCTCGGCCCCACCTTCGGGGTGGTTCAGAACATGGCGCCGACCCGCCGGCGGGCGACCGCGACGGCGATCCTGTTCTTCTTCCTGAACCTGATCGGCCTGGGTCTCGGCCCCACCTTCGCCGGCTGGGCTATCGACCACTTCGCGGCCTTCCACTTCGCGAATACGGGCGCGACCTCGCTCTGGGAGGCGATCGGCGGGTTCTTCAGCGCGCCTACGGGTTCGTTCCAGGCGGCCTGCCCGGGCGGCAAGGCGCTGGCCACGGCCGGCGCGGCGGCGAAGGCGGCCTGCAGCACGGCGCTGGTGCTCGGCACCCGCCAGGGCGTGATCGTCTCCTACGCCTTCAGCCTCTGGGGCGCGTTCCACTACCTGCTGGCCGCCTTCGGCCTGAAGGAAGCGCTCGCCAAGGCCCGCGCCGACCGCGGCGAGGGCGACTGACCTCGGGCCTCCGCGGTGGCGGAGGCTCAGTCTTTCAAACCACGGAAGGACACGGAGAGCGCCGGCGCTCTTTCTTCCGTGCCCTTTCCGTGTTTTCCGTGGTCAATCTTGACGGCGCCCGCTGCGCGGGCCTCGCCGTGGGTCCTCGGTTTTTCGCCTCAAAATTTGACTCCGGAGAGAGCCCGCCCGCATAGGGGGCGACATGATCCCCCGTTACGCCCGCAAGGAAGCCGCCGCGATCTGGAGCCCCCAGACGCGCTTCAAGATCATGTTCGAGATCGAGGCCCACGCGGCTGACGCCATGGCCGAGCTGGGGGTGATCCCCAAGGAGGCCGCCCGCGTGATCTGGGAGAAGGGCCGCGACGCGGTCTGGGACCCCGACCGCATCGACGAGATCGAGCGCGAGGTGAAGCACGACGTCATCGCCTTCCTGACCCATGTGACCGAGGTCGTGGGGCCCGAGGCGCGGTTCCTGCACCAGGGGATGACCTCGTCGGACGTCAACGACACGGCGCTGGCCGTGCAGCTCTGCCGCGCCACCGACCTTTTGCTGGAAGACGTCGACCTGGTGCTGGCCGCGCTGAAGCGCCGGGCCTACGAGCACCGCCTGACGCCGACCGTCGGCCGCAGCCACGCCATCCACGCCGAGCCGACCACCTTCGGCCTTAAGCTCGCCGGCCACTACGCCGAGTTCGTCCGCGCCAAGGAGCGGCTGGCCATGGCTAAGTTCGAGATCGCCACCTGCGCCATCTCCGGGGCCATCGGCACCTTCGCCCACATCGATCCCAAGGTGGAGGAGTACGTCGCCGGGAAGCTGGGCCTGGCCGTCGAGCCGGTCTCGACCCAGGTGATCCCCCGCGACCGTCACGCGGCCTATTTCGCGGCGCTGGCCGTGGTCGCCTCCTCCGTCGAGCGGCTGGCCACCGAGATCCGCCACCTGCAGCGCACCGAGGTGCTGGAGGCCGAGGAGCCCTTCGAGGTCGGCCAGAAGGGGTCGAGCGCCATGCCGCACAAGCGCAACCCGATCCTCACCGAGAACCTGACCGGCCTCGCCCGCCTGGTCCGCTCGGCCGTGATCCCGGCGCTGGAGAACGTCACCCTCTGGCACGAGCGCGACATCAGCCACTCCTCCGTCGAGCGCGGCATCGCCCCGGACGCCACGGTGCACCTCGACTTCGCGCTCCGCAGGCTGGCCGGCGTCGTCGAACGCCTGGTGATCTACCCCGAGAATATGCTGAAGAACCTGAACCGGCTGGGCGGCCTAGTGCATTCGCAGCGCGTGCTGCTGGCGCTCACCCAGAAAGGCATGTCTCGCGAGGCCTCCTACGCCGCGGTCCAACGCAACGCCATGCGGGTCTGGCGCGGCGAAGGCGACTTCCTGGACTTCCTGAAGGCCGACCCAGAGGTCACCCTCTCCGACGCCGAGCTCGCCGAGCTTTTCGACCTCGGCTACCATTTCAAGGCCGTCGATCGCATCTTCGCGCGGGTGTTCGGCGAGCAGGAGGAGCAGAAGGCATCGCGACCGTCGACGATCTCCGCCGCCTGAGCCTCGCCCTGCCGGGCGCCCACGAGGTCACCTACAAGGGCGACCCCTGGTTCAACGTGGGCAAGAAATCGTTCGCGCTCCACTGGCGCGACCGCACCATCCTGAAGCTCGACAAGGCGCATCAGGAGTTGCTGTTCGAGGTGCGGCCGGAGACGTTTTCGAAGTGCCGGGTGGGGACGGGCTACTGGAGCTATGTCGAGCTCGACCGCCTGGACGACACCGAATTGGCCGACCTCGTGCTCGAAGCCTGGTCCAGTATCGTCCCGAAGAAGATCAGCCGTCCAATAGTTGAGGCGGCAAAGGGGCTCGAAACGGCGAAGACCTGAAGGCTTACTTGCCCTCGCGGACGCCTTCCCGGGCCTGGGCCAGGAGTTCAGCCATCTTCATGCGCACGTCGCCTTCGGTCACCGAGACGCCGGCGCCCTTGAGGTCTTCGAACACCTTGCGCAGCACATCGTCTTCGCCGGGCTGCTCGAAGTCGGACTTCACGACTGCCTGGGCGTATTCGGCGATGTGCTTGTCCGCCAGGCCCATCAGGCCGGCCGCCCACTCGCCCAGCGCGCGGTTGCGCCGCGCCGAAGCCTTGAATTCCTGCTCTTGATCGAGCGCGAAACGCTTCTCGAAACCACGTTCACGGTCGTCAAAGGTCGTCATGTGGTCCCCAAATGTGGCACGAACGGGCGTTCCCATATCCCGACCGGCCCCCTGTCGCAATCGAAACGCTAAGCCGCGGCGCGGTTTGCGCCCATGGCCGGCATCCGCTAATTTTGTGAGGCCTCATATGAAGCGAGACGCCGAGTCGGATCCGCGCGCGAGGGTGAGCCGCGCGCGCTTTTCGTTGTCCCGACTGGTAAAGCCCTCGCCGACGGAGAAGGCGCGACGATGACCCGCCGTAAGAAGATCTACGAGGGCAAGGCGAAGATCCTCTACGAGGGACCCGAGCCAGGCACCCTCATCCAGTACTTCAAGGACGACACCACCGCCTTCGACGCCACCAAAAAGGCGGTCCTGGAGGGCAAGGGGGTCATCAACAACCGGATCAGCGAGCACATCATGACCAAGCTGGGCGCCATCGGCGTCCAGAACCACTTCATCCGCCGGCTGAACCTGCGCGAGCAGCTGATCCGCGAGGTCGAGATCATCCCGCTGGAGGTCATCTGCCGCAACGTCGCGGCCGGCTCGCTGTCGGTTCGCCTGGGCCTGCCCGAGGGCCAGGCCCTGCCGCGCTCGATCATCGAGTTCTGCCTGAAGGACGACAAGCTGCACGACCCGCTGGTCTCCGAGGAGCACATCACCGCCTTCAACTGGGCCTCGACCCAGGAGATCGACGACATCATGGCGCTGACGCTTCGGGTGAACGACTTCCTCTCCGGCATGTTCGGCGCGGTCGGCATCACCCTCGTCGACTTCAAGGTCGAGTACGGGCGCGTGTGGGAGAACGATTTCGCCCGCATCATCCTGGCCGACGAGATCAGCCCGGACAGCTGCCGGCTCTGGGACTCCACGACCAATGAGAAGCTCGACAAGGACCGCTTCCGCCGCGACCTCGGCAACGTCATCGAGAGCTACACCGAAGTCGCCCGCCGGCTCGGCATCATGAAGGAGATGCCGACGGTGATCCAAGGCGGCCTCCACTAGTGCGGGCCATCGTCCACGTCTCGCTGAAGCCCGGCGTCCTCGACGTGCAGGGCAAGGCCGTCGAGCAAGCGCTGCATGGCCTGGGCTGGGGCGACGTCGAACACGTCCGGGTCGGCCGCACCATCGAGTTCGACCTCGCCGCCAAGGACGCGGCGGCGGCCGAGGCCGAGGTCAAGGCCATGTGCGACAAGCTGCTCGCCAACACCGTGATCGAAAGCTACCGCGTGGAGGTGGCGTGAGGGGGCTCGTCCCCCTCCTCCTCATCCTCCCGCTCGCGGGCGCCTGTGCGCCGAAACCCGAAGCCGCGGCCCCCGCCGCCATGGCCCTCGACTGCGCCCAGCCCTTCGAGGCCCAGGCCGCCCGGATCAAGGCCCAGCCGCATCTGGTTCCGGCGCCGCACGAGTCCGCCGAACCCTACCTGTTCTATTCCAGCGAGGACGGCCACGCCTCCTACCTGATCACCGAGAAGGGCGCGCCGGGCCATCCGGCGATCATGATGCAGCGGGCAAGCGGCGGCCAGGTGGTGACCACAGGCTGCCCCTATGGCGACCAGAAGGGCTACAAGCAGCTCCTGGCCTACCTCGACTCCCTCAAGACATGGACCCGCAGATGAGCGGCTTCCACCTCGCCCAGTTCAACGTCGCCCGCCTGGCCGCTCCGATCGAGGCAGCCGAGAGCACGGAGTTCCGCGAGGCGCTGGACCGGATCAACGCGCTCGCCGAGGCCTCGCACGGCTTCGTCTGGCGCGCCGTCGGCGCCGGCTTCGATTCCGAAATCCCCGCCGAGGACATCGACCCGATGATCCTCGCCAATCTCTCGGTCTGGGAGAGCGCCGAGGCGCTGGCCGCCTTTGCCTACCGCAGCGCCCACGGCCACTTCGTGAAACATCGCGAGCGCTGGTTCGAGCCGGCGACCCAGCCCTACCAAGCCATGTGGTGGATCCCGGCCGAGAGCCTGCCCGACCGCGCCGAGTCCTTCGCGCGGCTCGACCACATCAGGGCGCGGGGGCCGTCGGCTCACGCCTTCGATTTCCGCACGCGCTTCCCCGCGCCAACCCTAACGGGAGCCCCCGAATGAAAGCCGCCGTCATCGTCTTCCCCGGCTCCAACTGCGACCGCGACTGCAAGGTGGCGATCGAACGCTCCACGGGGGCTTCCGTCGACATGGTTTGGCACGGCGACACCGCCCTGCCCGACGGCCTCGACCTGATCGTCCTGCCGGGCGGCTTCTCCTACGGCGACTACCTGCGCTGCGGGGCGATGGCCTCGCTCTCGCCGGTGATGACCGAGGTCAAGGCGGCCGCCGAGCGCGGCGTGGCGACCGTCGGCATCTGCAACGGCTTCCAGGTGCTCTGCGAGGCCCGGATGCTGCCGGGGGCCCTCTTGCGCAACGAGCGCCTGAAGTACGTCTGCAAGGCCGTCGACCTGGAGGTCACCAACGCCCAGACCCGGTTCACCGCGGGCTACGCCGGCCGCCGGCAGGTGGCCATGACGGTCGGCAACGGCGAGGGCAATTTCTTCGCCGACGAACCCACGCTCGACCGGCTGGAGGGCGAGGGCCAGGTGGTGTTCCGCTACCTCGATAACCCGAACGGCTCGGCGCGAGGCATCGCCGGCGTCGTCAACGGCCGCGGCAACGTGCTGGGGCTCATGCCCCACCCCGACCGCGCTTTCGAGGCCGAGCTGGGCTCGGCCGACGGCGCCATCCTCTTCCAGAGCGCGCTCGCCAGCGCCTAGGACATCTCCATGACCTTCAGAGCCTTCGCCCTCAGCGCCTTCGCCGCCCTGGCGCTCGCCGCCCTGCCCGCCGCGGCCCAGACGCCGGCGATGACGCCGGACATTCCCGACCGGTTCGACGTCCCGACCGCCAGGAACGACTGGGTCAAGCGCACGGTGATGATCCCGATGCGCGACGGGGTGAAGCTCTACACGGTCATCGTCATGAAGAAGGGCCTGCGCGACGCCCCGATCCTGCTGACGCGGACGCCCTACAACGCCAAGAAACGGGCTGAGCGGTTTTCCTCGCCGCACATCGACGCCGAACTCGCCCAGATGGACGAGCCCTTCGTGACCGACGGCTACATCCGGGTCTACCAGGACATCCGCGGCAAATATGGCTCGGAGGGCGAATACGTCGTCACCCGCCCGCTGATCGGCCCCCTGAACCACACCAGGATCGACCACTCAACGGACACCTGGGACACCATCGACTGGCTGGTGAAGAACGTGGCCGAGACCAACGGCCGGGTCGGCATGATCGGCTCGTCCTACGACGGCTTCACCACCTTGATGGGCCTGATCAACCCGCATCCGGCGCTGAAGGCCGCCGTGCCGCAGAGCGCCATGGTCGACGGCTGGATGGGCGACGACTGGTTCCACTACGGCGCCTTCCGCCAGACCAATTTCGACTATTTCACCGGCCAGATGAGCGCCCGCGGCGAGGGCATGCCGATCCCGCGCGACACCTTCGACGACTACACCAACTTCCTGCGCGCGGGCTCGGCGGGCGACTACGGCAAGGCCGCCGGGCTCGACCAGATCCCCTACTACCTCAAGGTCACCGAGCACCCATCCTACGACGACTTCTGGAGCCAGCAGGCGCTCGACAAGGAGCTCGCCCGCCAGCCGCTGAAGGTCCCGACCATGTGGGTCGGCGCGCTGTGGGACCAGGAAGACATGTGGGGGACGATCCACGCCTACATGGCCACCGAGCCAAAGGACGCGAACAACGACATGAACTTCCTGGTGCTGGGGCCCTGGCGGCATTCCGGCGTCAACTATGAGCAGCGCCAGCTGAACGCGCTCAAGCTGCCCGGCGACACCGCCACCGAATTTCGCCTGAAGGTGCTGAAACCGTTCCTGGACTCGCACCTGAAGACCGGCGCGCCGAAGGCCGATACCCCGCCGGTGTTCATCTTCCAGACCGGAACGATGGAGTGGAACCGGCTGCAGACGTGGCCGCGGGCCTGCGAGAGCGGGTGCGCGGCGCAGATGAAACCGCTCTACCTCGAGCCCGGCCTGGGTCTCGGCTTCACGGCTCCCGCCGGGTCAGCGCCCGCCTTCGACGAATACGTCTCCGATCCCGCCAAGCCCGTGCCGTACGTGCGTCGCCCGGTGCGGCACGACGACGGCGATCAGTGGCGTTACTGGCTGACCACCGACCAGCGCCATGTGGACGGCCGGCCCGACGTCTTGACCTACGCCTCGCCGCCGCTGACCGCAGCGGTGCAGATCTCCGGCGCGCCGATCGTCAACCTTTTCGCCTCGACCAGCGGCACGGACTCCGACTGGGTGGTGAAGATCATCGACGTCTATCCGGACGTCGTGCCGAGCCAGGTGGAGCTGGGCGGCTACGAGCTGCCCATCGCCATGGACATCTTCCGCGGCCGCTACCGCGAGAGCTTTGTGACGCCCAAGGCGATCCCCGCGGGCAAGGTCGAGAAGTACCGTTTCGTGATGCCGACCGCGAACCACGTCTTCCTGCCGGGCCACCGGATCATGGTGCAGATCCAGTCGAGCTGGTTCCCGCTCTACGACCGCAACCCGCAGACCTTCGTCCCCAACGTGTTCTTCGCGAAGCCCGCCGACTACCAGAAGGCCACCCAGCGGATCTTCCACGCCGGCGCGGAGGCCACGAACATCGAATTGCCGGTGGTGGAGGCGCGCTGACCGTACGCGGTCAGGGCCTGGCGGTCTTCGGCGGCGCCATGGCGTCGACCAGCTGATCGCCGCCCAGGGTGCGGTAGAGGGTCACCAGGTTGTCGGCCTTCAGCAGGCGCGTGGAGGCCAGCATCCGGCGCGCGCTGTAGAGCGTGCGCTGGGCCTCGAGGCTGTTCAGGAACGGGTCGATCCCCTCCTTGTAGCGCGCGTCGGCCAGCACATATTCGTCGCGCGCCTCGGCTTCCAGCGAGGTCTGGGCGGCCATCTGGTCGTCGATGGTGCCGCGCCGGGCCAGGCCGTCGGCGACCTCCCGGAACGCTGTCTGGATCGCCTGCTGGTACTGGGCGAGCGCCAGGTCCCGCTGGCCCTTGGCCAGCGACAGGTTGGCGACATTGGCCCCGCCAGCGAAGATCGACTGGGCGGCCGAGCCTGAACCCGTCCAGCTGAAGTTCCTGCCGTTGAATAGCGCGCCCAGCTCAGGGCTCGCCGCGCCCGCCAGGGCCGTCAGGCTGATGGTCGGGAAGAAATTAGCCCGCGCCGCGCCGATCTGGGCGTTGGCCGCACGCAGCCGGTGCTCGGCCTCGGCCACGTCGGGCCGGCGCAGCAGGATGTGGCTGTCCAGTCCGGCGGGGACCTCGCCCAGCAGCCCATCGACGCTCTCGATCGAGGCCGGCAGGTCGGCGTCGGCCACCTGTGCGCCGACCAGCAACTCCAGCGCATTGCGATCCTGGGCGACGAGTGTGGTCAGGTTGGCGCGATCCGACTTCGCCTGGTCGAGCACGGTCTGCGCCTGGCGCAGGTCGGTGCGCGGCGCGACGCCGCCCGAGAGCCGCGCCTGGGTCAGGTCGACGCTCTTCTGCGCGCTGGTCACGGTCTCCGCCGCGATGGCCAGAAGGCTGCTGTCAGCGGCGAAGGTCAGGTAGGCGTCGGCCACCTCGGCCACCAGCGTCAGCCGCGCGGCATGGACGCCGGCCTCGCTCGCCAGATATTGCTGCTGGGCGGCATGGCTCAGCGAGCGCAGGCGCCCGAAAAGGTCGATCTCGAAGGCGCTGAAGCCGACGTCGGCCTGATAGCTCCGCGTGGTTTCCCGGGGACTTGCGATGGTCCCGTTCGGCTGGATCACCTGGACCTTTCCATGGGTCTCGGTGGCGCCGGCCGTGGCGTCGATGTGCGGCAGGAGCTGAGCGCGCTGTACCCGGTACTGCGCCCTGGCGATGGTCACATTGGCCATGGCGATCCGCAGGTCCTGGTTGCCGGCCAGCGCGCGGTCGATGATCGCCTGCAGATGCGGGTCCTTGAAGATGTCGCGGTAGCTGACCGAGGGCAGCGTCGCGGCGCGGGCCGCCGGATAGGCCGCGCCCACCGGCCAGGTCTGCGGCGCGGCCGGCGTCGGGCGGACGTAGGCCGGCTCCAGCGTGCAGCCGGCCAGCGCCGTGGCGCTGAGCGCAAGGGCGAGCGCGCGCCTCACGCCGGCGTCCCCTGCGCAGCGTCCGGTTCGCCCTCCGCCGGCGGCGCGTGCCGGCTCTTGAAGATCATCCGCACCATCACGAAGAACATCGGCACGAAGAAGATCGCGATGGCCGTGGCGGTCAGCATGCCGCCGATCACCGCCGTGCCGATGGCGATCCGACTCTGGGCGCCCGCGCCGGTCGAGATCGCCAACGGAAGCACCCCGAAGATGAAGGCCAGGCTGGTCATCAGGATCGGCCGCAGCCGCAGCCGCGCGGCCTCCAGCGCCGCCTCATAGGGCCGCAGACCCCGCTTCTCCGCGCCCTCGGCAAACTCGACGATCAAGATCGCGTTCTTGGCCGACAGCCCCATGGTGGTCAGCAGCCCCACCTGGAAATAGACGTCGTTGGAAAGGCCTCGCGCCGCGACCGCGAGCGCCGCTCCCAAGAGGCCCAGCGGGATGACCAGCAGCACCGAGAACGGCACCGACCAGCTCTCGTAGAGCGCCGCCAGGCACAGGAAGACCACCAGCAGCGAGACGGCGTACAGCAACGGCGCCTGGCCGCCCGAGAGCCGCTCCTGGTAGGAGAGCCCGCTCCAAGCGACGGAGACTCCGGGCAGCTTGGCCGCGATCGCCAGCATGCGGTCCATCGCCTCGCCCGAGCTCTTGCCCGCCGCCGCGTCGCCCTGGATCTCGTAGTTGGACACCCCGTTGAAGCGGCCGAGCGTGCTCGGCGCCTGCGCCCAGCTGATCTTCGAAAAGGCCGAGAACGGCGCCATCTCGCCGCTCGAGGAGCGCACGAACCAGGCGCCCAGGTCTTCGGGCCGGCTACGGTACTGCGCGTCGGCCTGCACGAAGACCCGCTTCACCCGATTGCGGTCGACGAAGTCGTCCACGTAGTTGCCGCCCCAGGCGACGGTGAGGGTCTGGTCGACCTGGGCCTGCGGGATCCCGAGCGCACCGACCTTTTCCTCGTCGATGGCGACGTTGAGGGTCGGGTTGTCGTCGAGCGAGTTCTGCCGGACGCCGGTCAGCAGCGGGTCGTTCCGCGCCTCGGTCAGGAGCTGGTTCATCTCGGTCTTGAACTGCTGACGGCTGAGGCCGCCGGAGTTCAGGAGCTCCAGCGTGAAGCCGCTCGATTGGCCCAGGCCGCGCACCGGCGGGGGGTTCAGTGCGAAGAACTGGGCGTCGCGCAGCTGCCCGCCCAGAGCCTGGGTGGCGCGGCGGGTGATGGCCTGCGAGGTGTTGTCCTTGCCGTTGCGCTTGTCCCAGGGCGTGAAGGAGATGAAGCCTCGCCCAGCGTTCTGGCCGGCGCCCTGCTGGCTCTGGCCGAGCACATCGTAGACCGCGGTGACATTGGCCTTCTCCTTGGTGAGGAAATAGGCCTCGATCTGCTTCACCGCCGCCAGGGTGCGGGGCATGGTGGCGCCGGGCGGCAGGGTGAACTGCAGCTGGGCGATGCCCTGGTCTTCCGCCGGCAGGAAGCTGGTGGGCAGCCGCAGGAACACCACGACCAGGATCACCACGAAGGCGGCGTAGACCACCATGGCCAGCCGCATCCTGGCGATCACCCACGCCACGCCACGCTGATAGCGATCGGCGCTGCGGTTGAACCAGGCGTTGAAACGTCCGCCGAAGCGGGTGAGCACCCGGTCGACGACGTTGCTGTCGTGATGCTCCTCGCCCGGCCGTTTCAGAAGCGTCGCGGCCAGCGCCGGCGAAAGGACCAGGGCCACGATCACCGACAGCACCATCGACGAGACGATGGTGATCGAGAACTGGCGGTAGATCACGCCCACCGAGCCGCCGAAGAAGGCCATCGGCAGGAACACCGCCGACAGCACCAAGGCGATGGCGATCAGCGCGGTCTGCACTTGGTCCATCGACTTGATCGTCGCCTCGCGCGGCGAGATTCCCGGCTCCTCGTGCATCACGCGCTCGACGTTCTCGACCACCACGATCGCGTCGTCGACCAGGAGGCCGATCGACAGCACCAGACCGAAGAGGGTCAGGACGTTGATGCTGAAATGGAAGATCGCGAGGATGCCGAAGGTCCCCAGCAGGACCACGGGCACGGCGATCGCCGGGATCAGGGTCGCCCGCCAGCTCTGCAGGAAGACGAACATCACGATGACCACCAGGATGATGGCCTCGACGAGGGTCTGCACCACCTCGCGGACGGACAGCTTGATGAAGGCGGTGGAGTCGTTGGGGAAGGCGTATTCGTAGCCGGGCGGGAACGATTTCGCCTGGTTGACGATCTCGGCGCGGACCAGCTCGGCGGTCTTCAGCGCGTCGGCCCCGGGGGCCAGATTGACCGCGATGCCGGACGCGGGGTGGCCGTTGAGGCGGCTGTTGGTGTTGTAGTTCTCGCTGCCCAGTTCCACGCGCGCCACGTCGCCCAACAGCACCTTGGATCCGTCGGTCTGGGTCTTGAGGATGATCTTCCGGAACTGGTCGGCCGTCGTCAGGCGGGAGTGCGCGGTCACCGTGGCGTTCAGCATCTGGGCGTCGGCCGACGGAAGCCCGCCGATCTGTCCGGCGGCGACCTGTGTGTTCTGCGCCTGGATGGCGCTGATCACATCGCCCGGCACCAGTTTGACGCCCGCCAGCTTGTAAGGGTCGAGCCAAATGCGCATCGCGTACTGGGCGCCGAACACGCGGAAGTCGCCGACGCCGGCGATCCGCCCGATCGGCTCCTGCATCTTCGAAACCACATAGTCGGAGACGTCGGCGCTCGTCTGTCGGTCGTTCTTGTCATAGATCGAGGCGATCAGCAGGAAATCGGGATTGGACTTGGCGACGACCAGGCCCTGCTGCTGCACCTCCTGGGGCATCCGCGGCAACGCCTGCTGGACCTTGTTCTGCACCTGGACCTGGGCGATGTCCGGGTTGGTGCCCTTCTCGAAGGTGACCGTGACGTTCACATTGCCGGACGAGTCCGATGTGGACGAGAAGTAGATCAGCCCGTCGATGCCGGTGAGCTGCTGCTCGATGATCTGGGTGACGCTGGCCTCCAGCACCTCCGCCGAGGCGCCGGGATAGTTCGCGCGGATGTTCACCTGCGGCGGGGCGATGTCCGGGTATTGCTCGACCGAGAGCAAATTGATCGAGCCCAGTCCGGCCAGCATGATCACGATCGCGATCACCCAGGCGAAGATCGGCCGGTCGATGAAAATCCGGGAAATCATGCCGGTCTAGTACCCCGGCCGCGGGCTGCCGCTGTTCTGTGCGCCCGCGGCGCCCGCCTTGCCCGGGCGGCGCGGCGCCGAGCCCGCAGGGACCGGATGGACGAGCTGGTTCGGCTTCACGTTGTTCAGCCCTTCGGTGAGCACCTTGTCGCCCACGGCGAGCCCACCGGTGACGAGCCATTTGTCGCCGACGGTGCGGTTCGCCTGGATGGTCCTCAGCACGGCCTTGTTTCCCGGCCCCACGAGATAGACCGTCGCCTCGCCACGCGGGTCGCGCGAGACGCCCTGCTGCGGGACCAGGATCGCGTTGCGCGCCGTCGCCTGGGACAGGTGCGCCCGGACATACATCCCCGGCAACAGCAGACCCGTCGGATTAGGGAAGGCCGCGCGCACCGTCACCGTGCCGGTGTTCGGATCGACCACCGCCTCGGAGAACTCGACCCGTCCCGGCGAGGCATAGGGGCTGCCGTCTTCGAGCGTCAGCGTCACGGCCGCCGATGACGGCGTCACCCCGCCCGTGGAGAGCTCGCGGCGAAGCGTCACCAGGTCGGCGCTCGACTGCTGGATGTCGACGAAGATCGGGTCGAGCCGCTGGATCGAGGTCAGGGGATCGGTCTGGCCGGTGGTCACCAGCGCCCCGGTGGTGACCAGCGAGCGGCCGATCCGCCCGCCGATCGGAGCCGGCACGCGGGTGAAGCGCAGGTTGATCCGGGCGGTGTCGAGCGCGGCCTTGGTCTGGGCGACCTGGGCGGCGGCCTGGTTCGCCGCGGCGCGGGCGTCGGTGTAGTCCTGCTTGCTGACCGCCTCGATGTCGGCGAGCGGCTTGTAGCGGGCGGCCTTGGCCTGGGCGGCCTCCAGCGTCGCCTGCGCGTTCGCCATGTTCGCCTCGGCTTGGGCCACCGCGGCGCGATAGAGGCTGGGATCGATCTCGTAGAGCGTCTGGTCCTTTTTGACGAGGCTGCCTTCCACGAAGTGGCGCGCCTTGATCACGCCGGAAACCTGCGGGCGGACCTCCGAGGTCTCGTAGGCTGTGGTGCGGCCGGCCAGCTCGATCGGCAGCGCGACGTCCTGGGCGGTCACCGTGACATAGCCCGCCTCTGGGGTCCGGGGCGGCTTCTTGGCCTCTTTCGCGCCGCAGCCCGCGAGGGCCACAAGGAGCGCCAGGACAGGCAAGTGGGAGAGCTTCAGCAAGACGCGCAACCGCGGGACCTAAGTTGAGAGGACAACCCACTGCGGGTCATGGATGGAGACGCCAGCCCTATCGTCCAGCCCGGGCGGCATGTCGAGTTACATGCGCCCAAAACGCGGCTGTAGAATGTCTGATTGTTACCCAACCGCCGCGCCGTGCGGCTCCGTAGAAATATTCGGCGCCGGCAGAGGTTCCCTCACCTTGGGGAACGCTTGTCGCCGCCGCGCCGGGCGCTAGGGTGGCGGCGACGAAGAGCAAGGGAGCGTGTCATGGCGGATTTTGGAGGCGACCTCGAGCTTGAGGACTTCCGCGTCGAGGCGCGCGCCTGGATCGAGGCGAACTTCCCCAAATCCCTGGCCGGCAAGGGCGCCGTGGCCATGTCGGAACGGCAAGGCCAGAGCGCTGACCTCGCGGCCTGGCGCGAGGCCATCGGCGAAAAGGGCTGGGCGACGCCCACCTGGCCGACCCAATACGGCGGCGGCGGCCTCGCTCCGCAGCAGGCCCGAGTGTTGCAGCAAGAAATGTCCAAGGCCGGGGCCTTCAACCCGCTGCTGTTCGGCATGGGCGTGACCATGATCGGCCCGACCATCCTCGACTACGGGACCGAGGCCCAGAAGGCCAAGCACATCCCGCCCATCGTCCGCGGCGAGGTGCAGTGGTGCGTCGGCTACTCCGAGCCCAATGCGGGCTCCGACCTCGCCTCCCTGCAGACCAAGGCTGTCGACGCTGGTGACCACTGGGTCATCAACGGCCAAAAGACCTGGACAAGCGGCGCCCAATACTCCGACTGGTGCGGCCTGCTGACCCGCACCGACCCCTCGGCCAGGAAGCATGACGGCATCTCCTTCATGCTGGTCGACATGCATCAGCCGGGCATCGAGACGCGGCCGATCGCGCTGATCGCCGGCGCCTCGCCGTTCTGCGAGACCTTCTTCACCGACGCCACGGCGCCCAAGGACGCGCTTCTCGGTCAGTTGAATGTGGGTTGGACGGTCGGCAAGCGCCTGCTGCAACACGAGCGGGCCAGCCAGACCGGCGCCGTCGGCGGCGGACGCACCGTGCCGCTGCACGAGGTCGCCAAGCGCTACGTCGCGGTAGACGCCGACGGCCGGATCGAGGACCAGGACCTGCGCACCCGCCTCGTCCGTCACGAGATGGACGCCAAGGTCCATGGCCTGACGCTGGCCCGGGTCATGGCCGAGTCCAAGGAGGCCAATGGCGCCACCAACGGCGCCTCGGTCCTGAAGAACTCCGCCACCCACGTCGCCCAGACCCGCGCCGAGCTCACGCTCGAAATCATGGGCGCGCAGGGCCTCGGCTGGGAGGGCGGGGACTTCACCCGCGAGGAGATCGAGACCGTCCGCGGCTGGCTCGCCGGAAAGGCGATGTCGATCTATGGCGGCTCGTCCGAGATCCAGAACAACATCATCTCCAAGCGCATCCTGGGCCTGCCGGACAACACCCAGTCGAGCTAGCTAGTCCTGGAGGCCCCGCATCCGGGCCTGAAGGGTCTTGAAATAGGGCGGGATGTCCTTGTGCTTGTAGGGCGCGAAGGTCGCCTTGGCGGTCTCCAGCCGGGCCTTCATGGCCGCGGCCATCTCCGGATGGGTCTCGGCGACGCTATAGTTCTCCGACGGGTCGGCTTTCAGGTCGAACAGCTCCTCGTAGCCCAGGAGTGACATCGGGAAGCGGTTGGCCCGGTAGTAGATGCCGTCGATGTACTTCCAGCCCTGGGTGCGGATGGCGATCGGGGTCTCATTGTCGAAGAGCACCAGTTCCTCGTGCGGCGAGGCCGCGCCCTCGCTCAGCACCTTGCCGATGTCCCGCCCGTCCAGCGTCACGCCCTCGAGCGGCGGCAGGCCGGCCATGGCCAGGAAGGTCGGCAGGAGGTCGATGCCCGAGATCATCGAGGAGACCCGCCGGCCGGCCCGCAGGCGTCCCGGCGCCCAGGCCACGAACGGCACGCGGTAGCCGCCGTCGAACCCGCCGCCGCCCTTGCGTTCCCTCAGCCAGCCGGGCGAGCCCTCGAACCAGGGGCCGTTGTCGGAGGTGAAGACCACCACCGTGTCGCGTTCGATCTTCAACGCCTTCAGCTTGTCGAGCAGCCGGCCGACGATGGAATCGATCTCCTGCACCACCGCTCCGTACGGCCCCGCGAAGGTCGAGGAGTCGAAAGGGGCGTGCGGGTGTTCCGGCAGGTGAGGCGCCGAGAGCGCCAGCTCCACGAAGAACGGCCGATCCTTGTTGGCCTCGATGAACTGCTCGGCGTGGGCGTAGAACTGCTGCTGGAGCTGCGGCAGGTCGGGCTCGCTCTTGACCGTCGCGTCCGAGCCGGCGTGCGCCTCGTAGAGCGCCAGCGGCTTCATGTCATGGCTGTAGGGGATGCCGAAGAAGGTGTCGAAGCCGTGCCGGGTGGGCGGCCAGGCAGGGCCCAGGTGACCCAGATGCCATTTGCCGAAGAGGCCCGTCGCGTAGGCGGGCTTCAGCGCCTTGGCGATGGTCACTTCGGAGAGCGGCAGGCCGCGGTCGTCCTGCTGCATGATCACCTCGTAGCCGAGGCCGGTGCGCACCGGATAGCGGCCGGTGAGCAGCCCGGCTCGCGAGGGACTGCAGAGATTGGCGGGCGCGTAGTAGTCGGTCGCCACCACGCCCTCGCGGGCCATCCGCGCGATGGCCGGCGTCTTGATGCCGCCCTGGGCGTAAATGCTGACGTCGCCGTAGCCGAGGTCATCGCAGAGCACGATCACGAAGTTGGGCGGCCGCTTCGCCGCCGCCGCCCGGACCGGACCGGCCAAGGTCGCCAGCGCCGCGCCGGCGCCCTGCAGCATGGTCCTGCGCTTCATCGGCCCCTCATCGTCCCGTTGCGCCGCCGAGCATGCTCTGGTTCAGCTTGGCCAACCACCGCTAAAGCGCCAACCTGCGCCATCGCCGCTCAGGGGATGTCGGCGGCTTTCTCGTGATTCGTGGAGTGATCGATGCGCCTACGCCACCTCGCCGGCCTGACCCTTGCGGGCTTCTTCCTGGCCGGCGCGGCGGCGGCGGCGCCCAGCCCGGCCGACGCCCGCTTCCAGGCGCTCTACAAATCCGAATGGGCCTGGCGGATGAATGAGTTCCCGGAGCGCGACAAGGCCGACGCGCCGATCCCCAACCGCCTGCCAAAGGTCGATCCGGCCAGCCAGCAGCGGCGCCTCGCCTACTGGCAGAACGTGCGTCACGAGTTGGCGAGCATCCCGGAGACCGGCCTGTCGGCCGACAACCAGGTCAACTACGAGGTCTACGCCGACCAGATCGACACCCTGATCTCGCAACAGAGGTTCCGCGAATACGAGAAGCCGTTCAATTCGGACTCCTCGTTCTGGTCCGGGCTGGGCTTCACCGCCTCGCGTAAATTCCACACCGCCCAGGACTACCGCAACTACATCGCCTTGCTGAACGACGTCCCGCGCTACTTCCGCGAGGAAGAGGACGAGATGCGCGCCGGCCTGGCGCGCGGCTTCACGCCGCCGCGGGCGACGCTGGTGGGACGCGACGCCTCGGTCTCCATCGTCTCGCAGGCCAAGGGCGCCGAGGGCACGAACCTGTGGAAGCCGTTCAAGGCCTTTCCGACGTCGGTGACGCCGGCCGAGCAGGCGCAGTTCCAGGCTGAGGCCAAGCAGGCGATCGAGGGCAAGGTGATGCCGGCCTACGCCGGCCTCCTGACCTTCCTGCGCCAGGACTACGTGCCGCGCACCACCGAGACCCTGGCGGCCGAGGCGCTGCCAGAGGGCAAGGCCTACTACCGGGCGCAGATCAAGGAATTCACCACCCTCGACATGGACCCCGAGCAGATCCACCAGCTGGGTCTCAGCGAGGTCGCCAAGATCCACGCCCAGATGCTGGAGGTGATGAAGGAGACCGGATTCAAGGGCGACTTCCCGTCATTCCTGACCTTCCTGCGCACCGACCCCCAGTTCTACGTCAAGGACCCGCAGGAGCTGCTGAACCGGGCCGCCTGGATCGCCAAGCGGGTGGATGGCAAGGCGTCGCAGTTCTTCGGCTGGCTGCCGCGCAGCCGCTTCGGCATCGAGCCGGTGTCGCCGGACATCGCGCCGTTCTACACATCGGCCCGCGGCGGGACCTCGACCTACCTGCTCAACACCTACGACCTTCCCTCGCGCCCGCTCTACAACCTGACGGCTTTGACCCTGCATGAGTCCGCGCCCGGCCACTCGTTCCAGGGCGGGCTGGCCGAGGAGCAGACCGGCCTGCCGGACTTCCGCCGCGAGGTCTATATCTCGGCCTATGGCGAGGGCTGGGCGCTCTATTGCGAGCGGCTGGGTGTCGAGATGGGCATGTACGACACCCCTTATGACCGCTTCGGCATGCTGACCTTCCAGATGTGGCGCGCCGCGCGCCTGGTCGTCGACACCGGCGTCCACCACAAGGGTTGGACGCGGGCCCAGGCGATCGCCTACCTGCACGACAACACCGCCCTCGCCGACCATGACATCGAGATCGAGGTCGACCGCTACATCTCCTGGCCCGGCCAGGCGCTCTCCTATTACCTCGGCATGATGGCCATCGTGGACGAGCGGGCGAAGGCCGAGAAGGCGCTGGGTTCGAGGTTCGACATCCGCGCCTTCCACGACACCGTGCTCTCGACGGGCGCCGTGCCCCTGCCCGTGCTGCGCGCGAGGATCGGCCGCTTCATCGCCGAGGGCGGCCGCGACCCCATGCCGGTGACCTGGCAGAAGGCGGCGCCGGCGGCCTCTCCGGTGCGTCCCTAGATGGGTGGCCGACCTGGGCTCGCATTGCCCCGGGGTTTCCGCCATGCATGATGAAACAACCTTGGCTGACGAGGCTTGCAGATGAACCGGTTGACCCTGGGTGCGCTGGCGGCGGCGACAGCCCTGCTGGGGGGCGCCGCGGCGGCGCAACAAGCCCCGCCCCCGGCCCCTGCGGCGCCCAACTTCGCGGCCACCGAGATCACCGCGACCGACCTCGGCCATCGGACCTGGATGCTGCAGGGACAGGGCGGCAACATCACGGTGATCGCCGGCGACGACGGGGTCATCATGGTCGACACCGAGTTCGCGCCCCTGCACGACAAGATCAAGGCCGCGGTCGGGAAGCTCTCCGACAAGCCCATCCGCTACGTCGTGGACACCCACCTGCACGGGGATCACACGGGCGGAAACCAGGCCTTCTCGCTTGATGGCGCGACGCTGATCGGACATGCGAACCTGCGCCGCAGCATGGCGGAGGGAACCACCAACGCCCTCACCGGGGTCAAAACCCCGCCCGCCCCGAACGGCGCCCTGCCCAGCCGGACCTATGCGGACCGGATGACGCTTTCCGTCCACGGACGCCGCGCCGAGCTGGTCCACATGCCGAACGCCCATACCCAGGGCGACACCGCCGTCTGGGTCCCGGACGCCGACGTGCTGGCGACCGGCGACATCGTCTCGGTGGGCGCGCGGTATCCGAACATCGACGTCGGCGACCGCGGCGACATCGACGGCATCGTCGCGGCGGTGGACGCCTTCCTGAAGCGATCCGACGCGAAGACCAAGATCGTCCCGGGCCATGGTCCGCTGATGAGCCGCGACGACCTCGCCAAATATCGGACGCTGGTGGCGGACGCCCGCGACGCCGTGGCCAAGCTGAAGGCGTCCGGCATGACCGAGGACCAGGTCGTGGCGGCCAAGCCGCTGGCGGCCAGCGTGCAGAGCCGCGCCGACGCCACCGACCAGCAGAGCGTCAGCTTCGTGCGGCTGATCTATCGCTCGGTCGGCGGCTGAACCTGGCCTAGCGGGCCTCCGGAAGGCCGAATCCACGCAGCGTGACCGCGGTCACAGGCCCCGGCGCGGCGACGATCCATTCTCTCCCTGGCCAGCGTGGGGTTTCCGCGACGGTCCGTAGGGGAGTGCGTGGCATGGATGACAGCAGGATCAACAGTGAAGTCGGGCGGCGGCTGCGGTCGCGCCGCCGGCTGATGGACATGAGCCAGAAGGAGGTCGCCCAGCGGTGCGGCCTCACGTTCCAGCAGATCCACAAATACGAGTCCGGGGTGAACCGTATCTCTGTGGCGAAGCTGATCCTGCTGGCGCACGCGCTGGACCTGCCGGCGAGCTACTTCCTTGAAGGCCTTGGCGTCGGCCTGGATCGCAACGCCGTCACGGGCCCGCCGGTGTTGAGCGTGGTCGAGGATAGCCGGTTCAGCCGGGACGCGGCGTGAGCCCGCCCGGCGCGGGACGCCGCGCATCGAAAAGGAAGCCCGCCGCCACGACCTACGTCGTCTGCGCCGTCGTCGCGATGCTGATCGCCGTACGGATCGGCGTCGTCTACCCCGCGGCCACGACCATCGCCCTGCTGGTCATCGCGTGCCTGGCGACCGGGCTTTGCCTGCTGGTGCCGAGGCCGCTCGAGCGGCCTCTGCCGCCGACCCGCCACGTCAGACATATGAAGATCGACGACACCCTGTTCTGAGTCCGCCGGCGCGCCGGTGCGAGGATCGATTCGCGACCGGCGGCCCAGGCCCGCGCGCCTGGCGATAGCCCTCGCGCGCACGACAACCCACGCTTGTCCCCGCACCCTCGCGGGCCGCTCCCGAAGCCGCCCGCAAACGGGCAGGCCGCCCGCGCCATGGTCCAATTTCGCTAAAGAATTCCGCATCGGACGCGCGTCCTCCGCAGACGCGGCGGATTAGCGCCATCCATAGGTTGCGTTGACTTAACGGTCATCGTGGCCCTATGGCCGGTGCGTCTCGAAGCTTGCGAGCGCAGGCCCGGCGGGCACATAAGCCGGAGGTGACGCCTGACCGCAGGACGTTCACCGAACGGGCGCACGAGGGCTGTATGTCATTGTCACCAGGGCGCCGAGGTCGCACCGCCCCCGGAGGGATGGGCGCTCGCTTGCCTGGGCCGGCCGCCGCGCCGGACCGCGGGGCGGCGCGTTGACGCGCGCCAAGGTTCAGCGCCGGCTGACGGCGATCCTGGCGGCCGATGTCGTCGGCTACAGCGGCCTGGTGGCGGCCGACGAGGCCGGGACCTTGTCCCAGTTCGCCGATCATCTGCGCGACCTGATCACGCCCCTGGTGGCCGAGCATGACGGACGAATCATCAAGACCACCGGCGACGGGTTGCTGGTGGAGTTCGCCAGCGTAGTCAACGCCCTGCAGTGCGCGATCCAGATCCAGGCCGGCGTGGTCGAACGCAACGCGCCGCTCGCCATCCACCGCCGGCTGGAATTCCGCATGGGCCTGCACGCCGCCGATGTGGTGATCGACAGCGGCGATATCTTCGGCGAGGGCGTGAACGTCGCCGCGCGGCTCGAGGGCCTCGCCGATCCCGGCGGGATCTGCGTCTCGGCCCGTGTCCAGGAAGACACCCACGGCCGGCTGGAGGTGGAGTTCGACGACCTCGGCGAGCAGATGCTGAAGAACATGCCGCGCCCGGTGCGGGTCTATCAGGTGCGCCGCGATGGCGCGCCGCCGCGGCCGGCCCTCCTGGCGCTGCCGGACAAGCCCTCCGTCGCGGTCCTGCCGTTCCAGAACAGGAGCGGCGATCCGGAGCAGGAGTATTTCGCCGACGCCATCACCGAGGACATCGTCACCGCGCTCTCCCGATGGCGCTGGTTCTTCGTCATCGGCCGCAATTCCAGCTTCGCCTACAAGGACCGCGACGTCGATGTGGCCCAGGTCGGCCGGGAACTGGGCGTGCGCTACGTCCTGCAGGGCAGTGTGCGGAAACTCGGCCGGCGGGTGCGGGTGACCGCGCAGCTGATCGAGGCGACCAGCGCCTCGAACATCTGGGCCGACAGCTTCGATCGTCAGCTGGAGGACCTGCTGGCGCTGCAGGACGAGATCACCGAGCAGGTGGTGGGCGCCATCGAGCCGGCGATGCTGCACAGCGAAGGCGCGCGCATCGCCCGCAAGGACCTGAAGGATTTCAACGCCCTGGATTGCTTCCAGCGCGGCATGTGGCACATGAACAAGGTCACCGAACCGGAGTACCGGCTCGCCCTGACGCTCTTCCGCGAAGCCATTGCGCGCGACCCTGACCTTGCCCTTGGACATATAGGCCTCGCCCGCGCCCTCTATGGCGGCGCCGTCTACGGATGGTCGACCGAAGCCCTTACCGACCTGATGGCGGCGCGGGAGGCGGCCCACACGGCGATCCGGCTGGATCCGCGCGACGCCTACGGCTACTTCGCGTCCTCGGGCGCTTCGCTCTTCCTGAGGCGGCACGGCGAGGCCCTGACCGAGGCGCGCAAGACGGTGGCGCTCAACCCCAATTTCGGCTTCGGCCACTTCCGGCTCGGCCAGGTGCTGATCTACGCAGGGCGTCCAGGCGAGGCGATCGCGCCGATAGAGCGCAGTCTGCGATATAGCCCCTACGATCCGCAGCAGGGGCCCATGCTGAGCCTGCTGGCGCTCGCGCACTACCACGCCGGGCAGTTCGAGGACGCCATCCGTCACGCGGAGAGCGCGACCGCGATGCGCGACGTCCGCGGCGCCGGCATCCTGGCCGCGAGCCTCGCGCGCTCGGGGCGCCTCGACGAGGCTCGCAGGGCGTTTCCCCCGCAGCTGGAACAGCTCGCCGCCGGCCGCCAGATGCGGCCGGGGCCCTACGCCCGCGAAAGCGACCGTGAGGATTTCATTGAGGGCTTGCGCCTGGCCGGCGTCGGGCCGGTCGTCCAGAAGGCGATCAGCTAGTCGTCCCCGATCACGTCGCCAGCGGATGCTTGTCGTCGGGATAGCGGCTCTTCAGCAGCACGGTGATGCCGCCGCGCGTCAGCTTGGTGTCCGGCGCCTGCCACATGTTGAGCTCGTAGTCGTAGCCCGGCGCCCAGGAGAAATTGATCGGCGTCGGCGGCGTCGTGGACAGCGCATAGTAGATGACGCTGCGCAGGGCTTCGCTGAAGCTCATCGGCATGTTGGCGATATAGCTCTTCCAGGCGCGGTGCAGCGGCGTGCCGGCGTCCTCGAGAAAACTCAGATCGAGCGGGTTGCCGTGGGCGAAGTGCTTCGCGCGCAGCGCCGCAAACTCTTCAATGCGATCGGGATGAAACTGGTTGTTGAGCCTGAGCGAAAAGGTCTGGAGCATCGGCATAGGAAAGCAGTCCCTCGTTTTGTCTTGGCCCCGGCGCGCCGGCGCGTCTGTTGAACCTTGAGTTGTTGGCCCCCGCCGGCCTTTTAGCTGTTCGCCTGGTTCGCCACCACCCCGAGTAGTCGATCCGGCGCCTGCAGGCGCAGGCCCGAGGGGGTGATGACCACAAAGCCCTCGGCCGCCCATTCGTGAAGTTTCCGGTTCACCTTCTCACGGGAGGCGCCGAGCCGGCGGGCCAGTTCCGCCTGGGTGAGCGTTATCATGCCCACCGCGTTCTGTTCGGCCAGGACGAGCTGGGCCAGGCGCCCGCCGAGCCCGAGCGTCGCCCGGGACTCCAGCGCCGCATTGGTCTTGCGCAGGCGCGTGCTCAGTTCGACCAGCAGGGCGACGGCCGCCTTGGGCTCCGCCTCCAGCCGGTCGAGCAAGGCGCTGCGCGGGATGCGCCACAAGCGCGAACGGCGGGTCGCGACCATGTCGGCCGATCGCGGCCCGCCGTCGAGGACGGCCATCTCTCCGACCACGGCCCCCCGGCCGAGCGCCACCAGACGCACGTCGCGCCCGGCTGGCGAGGTCGTCCGCACTTCGATCTCCCCGGTGAGGATCACGAAGACCGCATCGCCGGGATCGCCGGTCTCACAGAGGACACCGCCGGCGGCGAGGTCGATCGGCGAGCCGGCCTGCGCCAACGCCCGGCAAGCGTCCTGCGAAAAGGCTTTCAGAACCTCGGCGCCTTGCAAGGCTGCAAGGACTTGTTCGAGCGGATCCGAAGCCCGTGAGACCATACCGCACCTCCGAAGGTGCGCCGAAATACGTAAGCGTTGTTCGACGCACCATCGCCACCCTATCACAAGCGCGATTGTCGACGGACGCCCCCACAACGTCGTCGATGGCATGTCTACTTGGCGCCGCGGCTGGCGAGTTGCAGCGCCCCGGGCCTGGCGACCATCATGGCCTGGTCGAGCTGGTGAGAGGCCTTGCGGCTCATCTGGGCGACGCAGCCGCGCTGCAGCGCCATCTGAGTGAGGTCGATCCGTTCACCCGCGCCGCAGAACCGGCTGGCGGCCGTCTTGATGCGGTGGCGGGCGATGTCGGGGCCCTGGGCGCCGGCGAGGTTCAGGTCGCCGATACGGACGGTCATGACGGCGTCCTGGGCGGACGCGGCGGCGGGAACGCCAAGCGCGATCGCGACAAGCACGGCGCTCAGGCTGGAACGGGTCATTGGAAGCTCCTCGAAGCTTTACGGCGTCGCGGCTTGCGACGGCGTGCTTCCTAGGCCCTGCCTGCGCCCATCGCTGTGACCCGGGTCACGCTCGAGGCCGGCGGTGCCGAATGCAAAAAAGGCAGCCCTTTCGGACTGCCTCTAGCCGCTTCCATCTGTCCGCGCAGGACCGAAATCCTGGGAAGCGCCGCGGGGCCCCACGCCCCGGCGTTCGAGTGATCGACCGCCGTTGGATAACGTGATCGCCCGGCCGGCGGCGCCTTGCAAGAGCCTGCACGCAGGATGCGAAAAGTTCGCCGTAAGCTGTGGTTGGGACGCAACGCCCAGAAATGGCCCCAATCGCGGCCATCCACGGCCACATCCGCACGGTTAATGGGGGCAGTCGGCTGATCGGCATCCGGTCCGGATCCTGAACAGCCCCCCCAGCCCCCCTGATTGGGCGCAGGTCAGTCGACGCTTCTCCCCCAAATCCCCAGGTTTTCAGGCGCTGCGAGTTTGCCGCTGCGCCCCGCCCTATCGCCTGTCTCCCAAAGTCCCGCTAAATGCCGGACCCCTTGAGGGCGGTCGGAGGACGCGGCGCATGCATCTGGGACTGGACGGCAAGGTGATCTTCATCGCCGGCGGCAGCCGCGGCATCGGGCTCGGCATCGTCGAGGCCTGCCTGGCCGAGGGCGCGAAGCTGGCGATCACCGCGCGCGGCGCGGAGGCGCTGGAGGCCGAGCGTGCGCGCCTGGCCGCCATCCATGGCGAGCACCGCATCATCGCCATCGCCGGCGACATGCGCGAGACCGCGGTGATCGACGCGGCCGTAGCCCGCACCGAGGACAGCTTCGGCCCGATCTTCGGCGCCGTCGCCAACGTCGGCCTCTACCCCTGCCCGCCCGGCATCGAGGTGGACGACGACACCTGGGACAAGGGTTTCACCCAGAACCTGGATTCGGCCTGGCGGCTGTCGCGGGCGGCGCTGCGGCGCATGACCCCGCGCGGCGAGGGCTCGGTGCTGCTGATTTCCTCGATCGCCGGCCTCGGCGCGCTTGGCACCGGCCTCACCTACGGCACGGCCAAGGCCGGCATGAACCACCTGACCAAGGAGCTGGCGAAGATCGCCGCGCCAGCGGCGTGCGGGTCAACGCCATCGCGCCCGGCAACATCATCTTCCCCGGCGGGACCTGGGAGGAGAATTCCACCGGACCCAGGGGCGAGGCCTGGATGCGCTGGGTGAAGCGCGAGGTGCCCCTGAACCGCTTCGGCCGGCCCGAGGAGATCGGGGCGGTCGCGGCCTTCCTGCTGAGCCCACTGGCGAGCTTCGTCACCGGCGCGGTGGTCCCGGTGGACGGCGGCCAGACGCGATAGGCCGCTTACAGCCAACGCTCCGCTCGCGCCTGCTTCCGAGTCCCGCTATTAGCCCGCCATGAGCCCAGCGCCCGCCAAGACCATGGCCGAAACGGCCGCCGAATACGGCCTCAGCCGCGCCGAATATGACGTCATCATCCAGCGCCTGAACCGCGAGCCCAGCCCGGTGGAACTCGGCGTCTTCTCGGTGATGTGGTCCGAACACTGCTCCTACAAATCCAGCAAGAAGCACCTCGGCAAGTTCCCCACCACCGGCCCACGGGTGATCTGCGGCCCCGGCGAGAACGCCGGGGTCATCGATATCGGCCCCGACGAAAACGGAAAGCCTCAGGCCTGCATCTTCAAGATGGAGAGCCACAACCACCCCTCCTACATCGAGCCCTACCAGGGGGCTGCGACCGGCGTCGGCGGCATCATGCGCGACGTCTTCACCATGGGCGCGCGGCCGATCGCGCTGCTGAACGCCCTGCGGTTCGGCGATCCCAGCCATCCGAAGACCAAGCGGCTGGTGTCCGGCGTGGTGGCCGGCATCGGCGGCTACGGCAATTGCGTCGGCGTCCCCACGGTGGCCGGCGAGACCAACTTCCACCGCGGCTACGACGGCAATATCCTGGTCAACGCCATGTGCGTGGGCCTGGCCGACGCCGACAAGATCTTCTACTCCGCCGCCCCCTCGCCCGGCCTGCCGGTGGTCTATTACGGCTCGAAGACCGGCCGGGACGGGATCCATGGGGCGACCATGGCCTCCGCCGAGTTCGACGACGCCTCGGACGAGAAGCGCCCCACCGTCCAGGTCGGCGACCCCTTCGCCGAGAAGCTGCTGATCGAGGCGACGCTGGAGCTGATGGCCTCCGGCGCCGTGGCCGCCATCCAGGACATGGGCGCGGCCGGCCTCACCTCCTCCTCGGTCGAGATGGCCGGCAAGGGCGGCGTCGGCGTCGAGCTCAATCTGGACATGGTGCCCCAGCGCGAAGAGGGCATGAGCGCCTACGAGATGATGCTGTCGGAGAGCCAGGAGCGGATGCTGGCGATCCTCAAGCCCGGGCGCGAGGCCGACGGCGAGCGGATTTTCGCCAAGTGGGGCCTCGACGCGGCCACCATCGGGTGGACCACCGACACCGGGCGCCTGGTGCTGACCCACAGGGGCGAGACGGTCTGCGATGTGCCGCTGGCGCCCCTGTTCGACGACGCCCCGCTCTACGATCGGCCGTGGGTCGCGCCGAAGCTGCAGCCGCGCCTGGCCGCGGCCGACGTGCCCGCGCCCGACGACTACGCCGGGGCGGTCCTGAAGCTGATGAGCGCCCCGGACATGGCCTCCAAGCGGTGGCTCTGGGAGCAGTACGACCGTCACGTCATGGCCGACACTCTGGAAGATAGCGCCACCGGCGCCGACGCCGGCATCGTGCGCGTGCACGGCGGCCGAAAGGCGCTGGCCATGACCTCCGACGTCACGCCGCGCTATGTCCAGAACGATCCTTACGAAGGCGGCAAACAGGCCGTGGCCGAGGCCTGGCGCAACCTCACCGCCGTGGGCGCCGAGCCCATCGCCATCACCGACAACCTGAACTTCGGCAATCCCGAGCGGCCGGAGATCATGGGCCAGATCGTGCGCGCCATCGAAGGCATGGCGGAGGCCTGCCGGGCGCTGGACTTCCCCGTCGTGAGCGGCAACGTCAGCCTCTATAACGAGACCAACGGAGCGGCCATTCCACCGACACCGACGGTGGGCGGCGTCGGACTGATCGCCGACTATGCGCGGCGCGCGGACTTCGCCTCGATGACCTCAGGCGACGCCCTGGTGCTGGTGGGCGAGACCCGGGGCGAACTCGGCGCGTCCATGTATCTGCGCGAACTGCTGGGCCGCGAGGACGGCGCCCCGCCGCCTGTCGATCTCGCCGCTGAACGCCGCAATGGTGACTTCGTGCGGAACCTCATTCAGTCCGGGCAAGCCTCTGTTGTACATGATCTTTCGGATGGCGGACTGATCGCCGCCGTGGCCGAGATGGCGCTGGCCGCCAAGGTCGGGGCCCAGCTCCTCGTGGACGATGACCTGCCGCCGCACGCCTGGCTGTTCGGCGAGGACCAGGCCCGCTACCTGGTGGCCACGCCGGCTCCCGACGCGCTGCTCGCCGCGGCCGAGGCCAGCGGCGTCCCGGCCCGCATCGTTGGCGAGGCCGGCGGCCAGGTCCTGGCCCGCCCGGGCCTCTTCAGTCTCGACCTAGAGCGCCTGCGCACCGCCCACGAGGGTTGGATGCCCGGGTTTATGGACGCCTGATGCCCAGCCGCGCCGCAGACGCCAGCTTGGTCGGCCAGCCGGGCTCCCGCGCCATGATCCCCACACCGGCCGCCGTCCTCGACCTCGACGCCTTCGACCGCAACGTCGCCAAGATGGCCGCCCGCGCCAAGTCGGCGGGCCTGGCGCTGCGGCCCCACGCCAAATCCCACAAGTGTTCGGCCATCGCGCACCGTCAGATCGCGGCCGGCGCGGTCGGGATCTGCTGCGCCAAGCTCGCCGAGGCCGAGGCCATGGCCGCCGCCGGGATCGGCGCGATCCTGGTCACTTCGCCGATCGCCGGCGCCGCCCAGGCCGAGCGCGCCGCCCAGCTCGCCCAGACTGTCCCCGACTTCAGGATCGTCGTCGATCACATTGACGGCGCTGCGGAATTGGGCGTGGCGGCGCGAGGTCCGATCCAGGTGCTGATCGACGTCGATCCCGGCATGGGCCGCACCGGGGTCCACGACCCCGCCCAGGCCGTCGAGGTGTTCCGCGCCATCGCCGCCCAGCCGAACCTGACGTTCCTCGGCGTCCAGTGCTACGGTGGCCACTGGCAGCACATGGAGGGCGGCAATGCGCGCGCCGCCGCGGTCGCCGACGGCATGGCCTATCTCACGACCGTCATCGCGGCCCTGCGCCAGGCGGGCGCCGACATCGGCGTGGTCACCGGCGGCGGCACCGGTACGTTCGAGGCCGACGCGGCCCAGGGCGTCTTGACCGAGGTGCAGGCCGGCTCCTTCGCCTTTATGGACCGCGAGTACCGCGACGCGCTGAAGGAAGACGCCGACGGGGCCTTCGAACAGGCCCTGGCGATCGCCGCCACGGTGATCAGCGCCAATCATCCGAAGTGGGTCACCGTCGACGCCGGCCTCAAGGCCTTCGCCACCGACGGCCCCCTGCCCGCCGCCCTCACGCCGAAGTTCGCGGCGAGCGACTATCGCTTCTTCGGCGACGAGCATGGCCGGCTGATGCGACCCCCTTCCGGTCAAGACGGGGGCCAGCCGGTCGCGCGCGGCGAGCGGGTCGATTTCGTCCCGCCCCACGTCGATCCGACGCTCGACCGCTACGACGTGATCCATTTCGTCCGGGGCGATGTGCTGGTCGAGATCGCCCCGATCGAAGCCAGGGGCGCGTCGCAGTAGGCCCGCGCGGCTTCAGTTCAGCGCAGCGCCCGCCGACGACGCCTGGGTCAGGAGCGACCGCCGCCGCCCGCGGGCCTCGCGCCGATAGACCGCATCGTCCGTGACCGCCTCGGGCGCGGCCGCCGCAGGCGCGGTCCTCGCCAGTTCGATATGCAGGTGCGCGCCCTGAGGGCCATGCGCGCCCTCGGCCAGCACGCGGGAGAAGCCGCCGCCGGCGCTCTTCAGCTTGGCCGCGGCGGCCCCCAGCGGCATGCGGTCCACGACGGCGTCATAGGCGCCGGGCGAGTCCGCGCCGCCGATCGAATGGTATGAGACGCGCCCCGGGGCGACGGTTCCGGCGCCTTGCCGGCGCAGGGCGTCTTCCTGGGCCTGCGAACGATAGCCGCTGGTCTGGCGCCACCGCCCCGCCCCAAACACCCGGTCCATGGTCGTGCGGAAATCCTCCCCCGAGGCCTTGGTCGCGGTCGCCTTGGCGTGGCGTCCGGGGTGCGCGGCGGCGAATTCATCGCCCGCCGAGACGATCTGGATCGCCGCCGCCGCCCCCGTCGCCGGGCAAAAGGCCAGCAGGGCGGCCGCGCAGAGCCATCCCATCGGCAATTTCGTCCCGAAAAACCTCATGGCGCCGCCGCGGCTCCTTACGTCCGGCGGTCGGGCCGCCATCCCCTGTGCAGGCACGATAGCGGCAATAGGCTTTCCAGATGTTGACCGGCCGGGGCAGAAAACAGCCACCAAGCGCGATGCTGTAAGCGGCCGCGCGAGGCGCGGCCCAGTGGCCCTGACTGCAAGCAAAGGTAAGTGAAGACCGTTTTGCCCGCTTCTCGCGCATCGGCAGACAAGGTGCTCGAAATTCCAGCAGCGAATTTTACTGTGTATTTAATCCTTTTTTAACGTTAAATACTCGGGGAAGCTGTCCGCGCCACCTTGGGGCTGGATTGGCGGCGGGGCGGTTCTGGTATGCGTCACAATGCGGTCATGGGTGTTGTCGCCATCGCGTGCGTCGCGGTGGTCAGCGCGCCCATGCTTGGTCCGATGGGGCGGCTGCATCACAGCGGCGAGCAACTCTTCGCCAACAACCGGCATGCGGCGAGCATGAACCTTGCGGTCTACGATCCGCTCGACGACGGTGCGGAGGGGCCGGTTCTGACCCTGGCGGAAGCGGTGGGTGGCGCCGGCGGCTTCGCCGCCCTGCCCAAATATGCTCCGGAACGCCAGGACGACGCCATCGACGCGCCGACCGCGCCCGCCGTCCTGGGCCGGCCGGTCTCGGGTTTTGGCGCGATCGCCCGGGGCTCCGCGGCGCCCACCAAGGCCGCGCCGGCGAAGGCCACGGCGCCGCCCGACACACCGGCCCCCGCCCCGGCGCCGCAGAGCGCGCCCGCCCCGGCCTCGCAGTGGGTGGCCGCGTCCACCCCCGTTCCGCCGCCCGTCACGCCCGATCCGCCGGTCGTCCCAGACCCCCCCGTGGTGGTGGTGACACCGGTCGTGGTGATCATTCCGCCGGTGGTCACGCCGCCAGCGCCGCCGGCGCCGGAAGTCCGCACGATCCGCCTCGCCGCCGCACCGCCGGCCCCGGCGCCCGAGCCCGCGACCTGGGGGATGATGGTGCTGGGCTTCGGCGCCCTGGGCGCCGCGCTCCGACGGCGGCGCGGCCGCGCGGGGCAGGATTGGCGCGCCGGACAGGTCGTCGGGCGCTGATCCACACGCGCCGCGGGAGCGGGGCGACACAGGTTTTGGGGGTGCTGCGCTATGTTTTCCTGGATGTATGACTATCCCACCTGGTTGGTGGGCGGCTCGTTCGGCCTGGGCGCCATGGCGCTCAGTCTCGCCGGCATGTTCCTGGTGCGGCCGCTCTTCCACAAGTGGATCCACGGGCAGGACCGCACCAACGAAATGGTGTCCCTGAACATCGCGAGCTTCTCGGTCTTCTACGGCATCCTGCTGGGGCTGGTGGCGGTCGGCGTCTACGCCAACTTCCAGTCGACCGGCGACCTCATCGAGCGCGAGGCCTCAACCCTGTCGGCGCTCTACAGCGACACCAACGCCCTGCCCGAACCCAACCGCACCCAGCTGCTGGCCGATCTGCGGGCCTACGCCAAGGAGACGATCGAGAAGGACTGGCCGACCCAGCGCAAGGGTCTCGTGCCTACCGGCGGCACCGCGATCGTCATGACCTTCCAGAAGCATCTCCTGGCGGTGCATCCGACGGTCAAGGCCGACGAAATCGCCTACGCCGAGGCCGCCGGTCAGTTCGAGAAGCTCGTCGAGCTGCGAAGTAACCGGCTGGTCAAGATCACCGCGGGGATCCCCGATCTTCTCTGGACCGTGCTCCTGATCGGGGCGGCTTTCACCGTCGGGATCATCTGGATGCTCGACATGCAGATCAACGTCCACGCCATCCTGACGGCGATCCTGTCGATGTTCCTGGGGATCGTGATCTTCCTGGTGGCCGACATGGATAAACCGTTCCGAGGTGACGTGCTGGCGACGTCCGACGCCTATGAGCTGGTCTACAACGGCCTGATGCAGGCCCGTTAGACACGGCCCTTACCCGGCGATTTCGGCTCGGCTATCGTGACCGCCGGGGGGGAACCGACATCCATGCCGCGCCATCTGACCGCCGCGCTCGTCGCAGCGCTTGCCGCCCTTTCGCTCGCCGCGCCCGGTGGAGCCCAGCCGCCGGCCGGCCCGCCGCCGCCGCCCACGCCCAAGCCCGGATTTGTCCTGCCGCCGGAGAATTCCGCGGGCCTCTATCCGATCAACGGCGAGCCGATCTTCAAGGCCCGGTGCGCGGCCTGCCATGAGCCGGCGGTCGACCGCGCGCCCAACCGCCGCGAGCTCGAGGCGCGCAGCCCCGAGGACGTCTACGACGTGCTGACCGCCGGGCGCATGAAGGCGATGGCCCAAGGGATGAGCCAGGCCGAGATCTACGGCGTCGTGCGCTTCATCACCGGCAAGTCGCCGACACCGCAGGTCGCCCAGGGACCCGATCCCAACCTCTGCAAGACCAACGGCCCGCTGCAGCCGAATGGGCCGCAGTGGAACGGCTGGGGCCGCGACCTCGCCAACAGCCGCTATCAGCCGAAGCCCGGTTTCACCGCCGCCGACCTCCCGCGCCTGAAGGTGAAATGGGCCTTCGCCTATCCCGGCACGAAGAACACCGAGCCGCTGATCTTCGGCGACCGGCTGTTCGTGGCCAGCCTCGGCGGCAAGGCCTATTCGCTCGACGCCAGGACCGGCTGCGTCCACTGGCGCTACGACTTCAAGGGCGGGGCCCGGGCCTCGATGAGCCTGGGGCCGCACCCCAAGGCGGCCAGCCGCTACGCTCTCTACATCGGCGACGACCGGATGTTCGTTCACGCGCTCGACGCCGGCTCCGGCCAGGAGCTCTGGAGCGCCCGCGTCGATGACCACCGCGTCGGGCGGATCACCGGCTCGCCGGCGCTCTACAAGGGCGTCCTCTATGTGCCGCTCTCGGCCTCCGAGGAGAGCCAGGGCAACGTCGGCGCCTACGGCTGCTGCACCTTCGTCGGGACCGTCGTGGCGCTCGACGCCGTCACCGGCAAGCAGCTCTGGAAACAGGCCATCCTCGACGACAAGCCGCATCCGACGCGCAAGAACTCGGCCGGCACCCAGATGTACGGCCCGGCCGGCGGGGCCATCTGGTCGGCGCCCACCATCGACGCGAGGCGCGGCCAGCTCTACGTGGCGACCGGCGACAGCTACACCGAGATCGACCATCCGACCTCGGACGCCGTGGTCGCCATGGACCTCCTCACCGGCAAGATCCGCTGGGTCAACCAGGTGCTGGCCAAGGACAACTTCATGTCCGGAACCGTCAACGGCCCGCTCGGCCAGCGCGGCCCCGACTACGACTTCGGCTCCTCGCCGCAGCTCGTCGACCTGCCCGGCGGCAAGGCGCTGCTGGTCACCGGCAACAAATCCTCGATCGTCTACGCCATGGACCCGGTGAGCGGGAAGACGCTGTGGGCGACGCCGAAGCTCGGCAGCGGCGGCGCGGGCGGCGGTGTCGAATGGGGCCCGGCCACCGACGGCAAGGTCCTCTACGCGCCCCTCGCCGACAATCCGGCGCGTGGCCGCCCGGGCCTGGCGGCCCTCGACGCCGCCACCGGCAAGCTGCTCTGGCAGGTCGACGCGCCCAAAGGGCTGCCCTGCAACGTGCCCTCCGGCCGCTGCCTGCCGGGCTATTCCCAGGCTGCCACCGCCATCCCGGGCGCGGTGATCGCGGGTGCGCTCGACGGCCATCTGCGCGCCTACGCCGCGGCGGACGGCAGGCTGATCTGGGACATCGACACCACCGCGCCGATCGACACAGTCAACGGGATCAAGGCCGCGCCCGGCGGCGCGCTGGACATGGGCGGGGCGACGATCGCGGGCGGCATGCTCTTCGTCCATTCGGGCTACAACGGCACCGCCGGGGCGAGCAACCTGCTCTTGGCCTTCTCGTCCGATGGCAGGTAGCCGCCCCCGCGGAAGCGTTGACCGCCGCGCCGGATCGCGCACCCTCGCGCCAATGATCCGCACCATCGTCCTTTGGGCGCTTGTCCTGGCCGGCGGCGCCTTCGCCCTGCAGTGGCTGGAGTACCAGTACATGGCGCGGGCCTTTTCGCGGGATATCTACATCGCCGTGATCGGCACGGCCTTCGCCGCCGGCGGCGTCTGGCTGGGCTGGAAGCTGACCTCGCGGGCCGCGCCCGCGCCCTTCGCCCTCAACGCCGCCGCCCAGGCCTCGCTCGGGCTCACCGGCCAGGAGATGAAGGTGCTGGAGCACCTCGCGGCGGGCCAGTCCAACAAGGAGATCGCCCGCACGCTCGGCCTGTCGCCCAACACGGTGAAGACCCACATCGCCAACCTGTTCGCCAAGCTGGAGGTCGCCCGACGCACCCAGGCGATCGGCAAGGCGCGCGACCTGCAGCTGATCCCGTGATCCACGCCGGCCAAACGGGCGAAACGCACGATCTCACCCTTTCGGGCGATAGCCTCCCGTCACGGTTCGTCGGAGCCTGCCCGCGAATGGCAAAGGAGCCCACACCATGATCCGCCTCATCCTCACCTACGGCCTGATCTCGGGCTTCGCCGTCATCGGCGTCAGCGTCTTTGTCATCGCCAACTTCGGGGATGGAATCGACAACGGCCTGGGCCTCTGGTTCGGCTACCTGACCATGCTGGTCGGGCTGTCCTCGATCTTGGTGGCGGTGAAGCAGCACCGCGACCGGGCGCTGGGCGGCGTGATCCGGTTCTGGCCCGCGCTGGGGCTCGGACTGGCGATCGCAGTGGTCGCCGGGGTCGCCTACTGCATCGGCTGGGAAATCTACATGGCGGCGACCCACTACACCTTCATGGACAAGTACGCGGACTCGGTCCTGGCGGCCAAACGCGCGGCCGGCGTCAGCGGCGCGGCCTATGCCAAGGCCACCGCCGAAATGGACGCCATGCGCAAGAGCTACGCCAACCCGATGATGCGGCTGGGGATGACCTTCCTGGAGATCTTCCCGGTCGGCGTGCTGGTCGCGCTGGCCAGCGCCGCCCTGCTGCGCAACCCGAGGTTCCTGCCCGCGCGATCGCGCCCGCTCGTCGCCTAGGTCGCCACGCAGCCTGTCGATGACGCCTAGCGGAAGGCCCTGCCCGGCCATAGGCTCCGGCCCATGGCCGCCAATCGCTACTGGACCCGATCCGACGCGCCACTGGGCGCCTGGCCCGAGCCGGGCGCCTTCGTGCTGCGCGAGGCGCCGATGCCCGCGCCCGGCCCCGGCCAGGCGCTGACGCGGACCATCTACGTCTCGCTCGACCCCTACCACTCATGTCCATTTGTCAAGCTGTGAGGCACGGTGAAGCGCCCGGCCGATGGG
>NZ_JBEPUO010000017.1:0-73917 GCF_041691455.1 Phenylobacterium sp.
CAACGCCACCAACCGCATGGTCGCCCAGGCGCTGTGCGAGATGTTCGACTGCACCAGCGAAAGCGCCAACGACGGCGCCGAGGCGCTCGAGGCCGCCCGCGCCGGACGCTTCGACCTGATCCTCATGGACATCAAGATGCCGGTGATGGACGGCGTGGCCGCCACCAAGGCCATCCGCGCCCTGCCGGGCCCGCCGGGCCTGGTGCCGATCATCGCCCTCACCGCCAACGCCGAGCCGGAAGACGCCGAGGGCTACCTCGCCGCCGGCATGAACGGCGTCGTCGAAAAGCCGATGAAGCCGGAACACCTGCTGGCCGCCCTGCAGGAGGCGCTCGGCGAAGCCGCCGACGCCGCCGCGGCTGTCGCCGCGGCCTGACGCCGGCTCTTCAGCCCTCTTTATTTGTCGAAGCGGTTCCAGTGGCCGCGCGAATAGTAGCCGTGGTCGTCGCTGCGATCCTTGCGCCAGTGGTAGCGCCCATGGCGGTTGTGCTGGCGCCACGCGTCGTCGTGGAACACCACGCCCAGGTTGGTCGGATAGGTCGTGTAGCGTTCGGCCACCCGCCAGCATTCGCCGTAGCGGTTGCAGGCCACGTCGGCCGAGGCTGAAGTCGCGGAAAGCGCCAGCGCGCCGCCGGCTACGGACGCGATGAACGCGCCGGCCGCCAAGGTCTTCTGCAGGTTTTTCATTCGATCTCCCTTTCGTTTTGCGTGGGCTCAACGAACTGACCGAAGGCTTGTTCCAAGCTGCGCCGCCGCCTTTATTTGCGAACTCTGGCGGGCCGGAGGGGCCTTCTCTTCACGTTGCGGCGCACCCGGGCCCACGCCGACTTTAGCGCTTGATCCGACAGCAGGGCGTGGCAGGTTGCTGACGTCGCGACGGCGCGCGCAGGTGCAGATGACGTGCTAGTCAAATCTCCTGCACCGTGCGACCTGGCCGGCAGCCTGGCCAGGACAGAGTACTCAGGCGTCCCGATGTCCAAGCCCCCACCGCCGCGACAGCTCACCGATCTCGCCCAGGCGGAGCGATTCCAGCTCTTGATCGAGGCGGTGAAGGACTACGCGATCTACCTGCTGGACGCCGATGGCCGCGTCGCCACCTGGAACACCGGCGCCCAGCTCTTCAAGGGCTACACCGCCGAGGAGATCGTCGGGCGGCACTTCTCGGTGTTCTACACCGAGGAGGACCGCGCCGCCGGCCTGCCGCAGCGGGCGCTGGAGACGGCGACGCGCGAGGGGCGGTTCGAGTCGGAAGGCTGGCGGCTGCGCAAGGACGGCACGCGGTTCTGGACCCACGTGGTCATCGACCCGGTGATCGCCGCGGACGGTACGACGATCGGTTTTGCCAAGATCACCCGGGACGTCTCGGAGAAACGCGCCGCCGACCGGGCCCTGGCGGAGAGCGAGCGGGCCTTCCGCCTGCTGGTCCAGGGGGTCCGCGACTACGCCATCTACATGCTCGACCCGCAGGGCAACGTCACCAACTGGAACGCCGGGGCCGAAGCCATCAAGGGCTACAAGGCCGGCGAGATCGTCGGCCGCCATTTCTCGCTGTTCTATACGCCGGAGGACCGGGCGGCCGGCAAGCCGGCCTACGCCCTCGAAACCGCCCTGCGGGAGGGCAAGTTCGAAGGCGAAGCCGAGCGGGTGCGCAAGAACGGCGAACGCTTCTGGGCCAATGTGCTGATCGACCCGATCCACGACGACCGCGGTCAGCTGCTCGGTTTCGCCAAGATCACCCGCGACGTCACCGAGAAGCGCAACGCCGAGCGTGAGATCGAGCGCGCGCGCGAAGCCTTGGTGCAGGCCCAGAAGATGGAGGCGATCGGCCGGCTCACCGGCGGCGTCGCCCACGACTTCAACAACCTGCTGACGGTGATCCGCGCCTCGGCCGACTTTCTGCGCCGCCCCAACCTCAGCGAGGAGAAGCGCGTGCGTTACGTCGAGGCGATCGCCGAGACGGCCGAACGCGCCGCCGTGCTGACCGGTCAGCTCCTGGCCTTCGCGCGGCGCCAGCCGCTGCAGCCCGAGGTGTTCGAAGTCGGCGACCGCCTGCGCGGCCTGCAGCAGATCATCGGCACGACGGTCGGCTCCTCGGTGACCGTCACGGTGGACGCGCCGAGCGTTCCGCATCGCATCCAGGCCGACCCCAGCCAGTTCGAGACGGCGATCCTGAACATGGTGATCAACGCCCGGGACGCGATGCCGCGCGGGGGCCAGATCGCCATCGCCATCCGCTCGGCGACCGGCGTGCCGGCCGTGCGCGGCCACGCCGAGGCGAGCGGCGACTTCGTGGCGATCGACATCGCCGACACCGGAACCGGCATGCCGCCGGACACGCTGGCGCGGATCTTCGAGCCGTTCTTCACCACCAAGCCGGTGGACAAGGGCACCGGCCTGGGCCTGAGCCAGGTCTACGGCTTCGCCAAGCAGTCGCGGGGCGAGATCGACGTGAGGAGCGAGCTCGGCCAGGGCGCCACCTTCACGCTCTACCTGCCGCGCACCCTGGCCGAGGTCGGGGCGGCGCAGGCGGCCATCAGCGTCGATCCGACGACGGTCCCGGTGCGCCACATCCTGCTCGTCGAAGACAACCAGGGCGTCGGCCACTTCGCCGCCGGCCTGTTGCGCGAACTCGGCCAGACGGTGACCTGGGTCGGCGACGGGCAGGCCGCGCTGGAACTCCTGGAACACCGCGCCGCGGAGTTCGACCTGGTGTTCTCCGACGTGGTGATGCCCGGCATCAGCGGCATAGAGCTCGGCCAGAGTATCAGGGCGCGCTGGCCGGACCTCGAGGTCATCCTGACCAGCGGCTACAGCCATGTGATCGCCGAGGAGGGCACGCACGGCTTCCTCCTGCTCAAGAAGCCCTATTCGATCGACGGACTGCTCAACGCCCTGGGCCAGGATCCGAACGCCCACGCCGGCTAGGTCCCGCGACCGTCCGCCTGTGATGAACAAGCGTCACAACGGTATCTCTTGGCGGATTTCGAGACTCGTCGCCCTATCTGCGAGGGGGCGCTAAGAGTTGATGAGATGATCGAAGCCACCTTCGTGTCGTTTGTCCCGAAGAAGAAAAGCGACCTGCTGCGGCAGACCCTGTCGACGGAAGACACCGGCGAGCTGCGGTGGCGGGAACGGCGGACCTTCTTCGGCAGCGAATTCTACTTCACCGGCCCCCCGGAACTGGCCCGCAAGGCCCAGATCTACGTGACCCGGTGGCTGATCACCTGACCGGTCGGGCCCTGACCCGATGGCGGGGCGCGTCCGCCGCGGTACCCAGCGGATGTTCGGCCGCCCGAAGGTCGAGATGCGCCAAACGCGGCCTTTTATTCGAGGCTCCTCTCCCCGCGAAGCGAGAGGGAGAGGTTGGGAGAGGGCGGCGCCGAGGCTTGGGGCCACGCGCTCCGCTTGGATCGAGGACCTCCACGGCAAAGGTCGTCGCCGTCACCTCCAAGCTCCGGCGCGGCACAGCGCGCCGCCTGCGGACGGCGCATCGAACGCCTTGGCTGAAATCGGCGTCCGCGGGCCATTGATTCAACAACGCGGCCGTAATCGCCGACGGCGCCGCCCTCTCCCAACCTCTCCCACGATGCTCCGCATCTGGGAGAGGAGCGGACCCGATGGAGGTCATCCACGGGTGGGGAGCGGACGTTCAGCGTTGCGGGTGGTCGCCGTGGCTCTTGAACATCGAGGCTCGGGCTTCGGCCGCGGATGCCGTGATCGGCAGGCAGATGGCCCACGCCGGATCGTGTCGGTTCATCGGCCTTAGGCCTTCCGCGGCGGCGCGCCTCAGTAGGAGCCCAGCGACTTGGTTCATGGAGCCGTCGTAGAACCGCGCCTGTTCAATCTCGCCCTTGATGGAAAGCCTCCCTTCCGGCCCCAGCCGATCCAGTCCCGTAAGCCCGTCCAGCCTTGACCACGTCTGCTGCTCGGCGTTGTTCAGGTCGTAGTAGTAGCGGAGGGTTGTGTAGAGGAACCCCAGCCGCGACTGCCGATCCGCCGGCAGCAGGCTCACCCTGCCGCTCTGCGAGGCCGCCTCCCAGCGCGCGGTTTCGACGGCGTAGCGCGGCGGGCGGCCGACCCAGCTTGGCCCGCGGATGCGCCCGTCCGGCGTCGCGGCGTCCACGATAGCTTCCAGTTCGGTCAGCCGCTTCTGCACGCAGGCGTGAGCGAAGTCGCGCTGCTGGATGCGGGTGACGTCGCTTACGATCTCGCCGCCAATCGCCTCGGCCGCCTCGTTGGCCTCCAGCCGGTGGCGCACGGCCTCGACCGCGCCCTCCGCCGCCAGCGCAGTCAGCACGCCGATGACAATGATCAGATATTCCTTCAGGAACTCGCGCGCGCCGTGCCACGGCTTGGGCTTGTGGATGTCCATGCCGCCCCCCAGCGGTTTACGCAGTAGCTACCCGTAACCGGACTCTCCAATCTTCGCCAACGGGTGGGTTGCAGACGTTGGGTTGCTTGGCGCAAGCAGACATTGGCTGTGGGCAGGCCTCCAATGCTCAGCGTGCCGCGCCGAATGTCCGGCCGCAGGTCTGGGGTGCTCTTAGGCCCTAGGCGCCATAAACATCAGCCGACTTCGCGACCGCATCCGTACGCCTAGGAAGCCGAGACCGAGGACAAGGCACATCCAAATTTGCGGTTCTGGCACAGGGCTGGGCGGAGCATAGAAATAGGTAAGATCTACACTGAAGTCGTTGGAGGCGAAAACGTCATATGACAGCGAAGGGTCGCTCATCACGAAAGTGAATTTTAGGTCGGTTACTCCCAAGAACTCGAAAGCGCCGGAGCCGACAAACCCGGCCGGATCAACGAACGAGATCTGAGCCGGAAAACCAAGGGGGAAAGGTTCGGAGAACGTGTAGTCGCTCCCTGGCGCGACAACGGTAGGCTGGCCGCCACTGTGCCCTGTCCCGATATGGTAATCGGGCAAGCCCGAGATCGCCGTCAAATCGGCCTGAATAGTGTGATTGTCGCCCTGGAAGTCGATGGTCTGGTATTCCGCCGTTGGGTTGTGGCCTGTGACGGAGACGTCGTCGGACAGGCTGACAGACAACTGAACGGCCGTGAGAATTCCCAACGCCCCGTCAAACTTGTTGAACGTGACGGGACAGCTGAACGTGACCTCTGAGAAGCCCGCCCCGAGTGGTCCGGAGGCAGTCGATCCCGCACACGACCGTGATTGAACCAGAGTGGCGGCGCTTGATGCGCTACAGATACAAGCAATTACCATCGCGAATGGCGTAGCCTTCAAAAACACCTTGAGCATGTGTGCCATCCAATCTGATTGGTTCACTATCGCGACCAGCTTGGATGAGAACCCACGCGAGGATACTGGTCAATCACGCGCAACCTGCGCGAGCGGTCGACTTGGCGGTGATGGGTGTCATCCTGGAAACAGACGCTGCGAACTTCCGACAAGGGTCGAAAGCGGACATCGGGCGCGTGCCCAGAAGCGGACGTGCCAAACTTCCGCAATGAGTGAGACTCCATCGTCCGACCGTCTCAACGCGAAGGTTCACCTTCAGCCGCCGCCGGCCTTGCCGACGCATCTGGTTTCATTGGCAACTTTCTTGCGGCGCGCGGGCCTATTGCGCCCCTGGCCGCAATGACCTAGGTCGCGATCCTTCGCTTTGGGGGAGAAAATGGCCGAGGCCACACCGCAACCGCCGCCGTCGCTGGATGAGGTCCGCAAGCGGATCGACGCCATCGACGCCGACCTGCTGCGCCTGGTGGTCGAGCGCGCCAGCCTGGCCCACGTGGTCAAGGCCGCCAAGGAGGCCGCCGGCGATGGCGGCAAGTTCGGCCTGCGCCCGGCGCGCGAGGCCATGCTGCTGCGCCGCCTGCTGGCCGGCCCGCGCAACGGCGCCAAGCCCGGCCTGATCGTGCGCATCTGGCGCGAGCTGATCGGTGACAGCCTGGCGACGCAGGGACCCTTCCACCTCTCCGTCTGGGGCGGCCGCGACGCCGGCCGCGCCGTCGAGGTCGCCCGCCTGCGCTTCGGGATCGCCCCGTCGCTGCGCCAGGTCGCCAAGCCGGAGGACGCGTTGGCCGCCGCCCGCGCCCTCGGCGGGGTCGCGGTCTGCGCGCTCCCCCCCGACAGCGCCTGGTGGGGCCGCCTGCTGGCCGAGCCGAAGCTGCGGGTGTTCGCCGCCCTGCCCTGCCTCGCCGCCTGGGGCCCGTTGTCGGCCCTGGCGGTGGCCGAGGTCGAGGTCGAGCCGACCGGCGCGGACAACACCTTCTGGGTGACCGACGCCGGCGAGAGCGCCAAGGCCGTCGAGCAGGCGCTCAGCCGCGACGGCGTGGCCGCGACCCTGCTGGTCGAGACCGGCGGGCTGAAGCTCTTCCTGCTCTCCGGCTACTACCAGCCCGACGACCCGCGGCTCGTCCGGGCGCCCGGCAAGCTCTCCGGCGTCATCGGCGCGGCTCCGCAGCCGCTGGACCTCTAGGCCGCCGTCACTCGTCGCACTGGCATCTGGCGTTCCAGGCGCCCACGTCGGTCCCCGGAGCCGTAACGATGCCCAGGCTTTTGACCTTTTGATCGACCTGGGCGCGCGTCCAGAAACCCGACCACACCCGCTCGTCCACGGCCGTCTGGTCATAGACGAAGCTCTTGCCCGCCCGATAGCACACCGTCATCGTCGAGCAGTAGACGAGGCCCGGGAGCGCCCGAACGCGCGCGACCTCGGCGTCGGCGGCCTGGATCTGACGGGCCGTCGCGCGGTGAAACTCCGGGCTGATCCAGAACAGATGCGCCTTCGCATTGTGGGAATGCAGCATGAGCGCCGCCAGCCCGGCCACGATCCCCCATCTCGCCGTCCGGGGGCCGAGCCACTTGGGAATCCAGGTCCCGACCCCATCCAGCGCCAGGGCGACGGCGATCGCGCAGGCCAGGATCAGTTCGAATATGGCGTTGATCCCCACGGCCCCGGCGCTGCGGCCTCCGACGAACACGGCCAGCGCCGCGACGAGGAAGATGAACACGAACGCGGCCTCTCTGGTGCGCCGCCGCCAGGTCCAGAACAGGCCGCAGCCGAGCGCGACCGCCAATATGATCGTCTGCCGCGCGAGCCATGCCGGGCGCCAATAGAAGTGGCGCTTGTAGAGGAACAGCTGTTCCAGGAAGGCCCCGCCGTAGACCGCGGTGCAGATCGCCAGACCGATCGCCGCGCTGACGCCGCCCACCAGGGTCGCCCGCATGGCCTTGCGGTAGTCGCCCTGCAGCCACAGCCAGATCAGCACGCTGGCGGGCGTGGCGATCAGGCAGTGCTTCACGAAGCCGGCGGCGACCATGAGCAATATGGCGATGTCGGTGGACCGGCCGGCCCGATACCGATGGATGAAGAGCACGAGCGCCCACGACATGACGCCAAGGCCCAACAGCGTGGGATCGTTCATGCCGATGAAGCCCGAGCAGGACCGCACCATGGTCGCCAGGTACCAGCCCGCCCCGAGCGCCGCGGCCACGCGCGAGCCGCCGAACTGACGCACGATCATCGCCAGAGCGCCGGCGCTGGCGCCGAGGCCGAGCAGGGAGCCGAGCCGTCCCGCCAGGATGAAGTCGATCCCGCTGAGCTTCGCGCTCAAGCCCACGAGGTAGTAGGAGAGCGGCGGATAGTTGTTGCTGATCAGCGCGTCCTGCGCGGGATAGAGCGGCCCCGCGCCGAGGGCCGCTTGGGTGTTCCAGGCGTCCCAGGCCTCGTCGTAGTCGACTTCCAGCGGCAGGAACGTGCGCCAGACCTCCCAGGCGCCGTAGAAGATCGTCGCCGCCCAGAAGAAGATCGCGCCCAGACCCAGGGGGAGGTCGCGTGCGGCGGACACCGTCGTGTCGGCCGGCGCGCGCTCGCGCGCAGCCGGGTATTCGCGTGATGACATACTTCGCCCCCCCCATCGCGACGTACGCTGCCCCTGGGAATATGACGTACCATTGTTTGTCAAACTGCTACCCGGGTTCCGGCGCTCCTGGCCCTCCGGAGGTCCAAGGCCGGCCTTGGACGCATAGCGGGCGGCGTGTAAGAGGCGGGCCCGGCCTTCGCGCCCCACCAAAGCCAAATCCGACGATGTCCGACGACGCCCCGACCCTCGACCGTTCCAAGGCGGACAAGCCGCTTCCCAAGCCGGGCATCCTGGAAATCCATGCCTATGTGCCCGGCAAGTCGAAGGCCCCCGGGATCGCCGAGCCGGTCAAGCTGTCGGCCAACGAGAACGCCCTGGGATCGAGCCCCAAGGCGCAGGAGGCCTACGCCGCCGCCGGGAAGAGCCTGCACGTCTACCCGGACCCGCGCGCCTCGATCGTCCGCGCCGCCGTCGCCGAGCGCTACCGCCTGGAGCCCGAGCGGCTGATCTTCGGCTGCGGCTCCGATGAGGTGTTCCAGCTCCTCAACACCACCTTCCTCGAGCCGGGCGACAACATCGTCCAGGGCGAGTTCGGCTTCGCGGCCTTCGCCATCGGCGCCTATGCCGTCCAGGCCGAGGTGCGCCGCGCCAAGGAGCCGGACTTCCGCATCGACGTCGACGAGATGCTGAAGTGCGTCGACGAGCGCACACGGCTGGTCTTCCTGGCCAATCCCGGCAACCCCACCGGCACCTGGATCCCGTTCTCGGAGGTCCGCCGCCTGCACGAGGAGCTGCCGCCCAGCGTCGTGCTGGTGCTGGACGGGGCCTACGGCGAGTTCGCGCTGGACCCGACGTTCGACGACGGGCTCGACCTGGCGCGGACGGCGTCCAACGTCGTGGTCACCCACACCTTCTCCAAGCTGCACGGCCTGGCCGCGCTGCGCATCGGCTGGGGCTATGCGCCGCTGGAGATCGCCCAGGCGGTCGACCGCATCCGCCTGCCGTTCAACACCTCGATCGCCGCCCAGCACGCCGCCGTGGCCGCGCTCGGCGACGAGGACTTCCAGCGCGCCTCCCTGGAGCTGACCGAGACCTGGCGGCCCTGGCTCACCCAGCAGCTCGGCGGCCTCGGTCTCGACATCGTCGGCCCCTCTGCGGCCAATTTCGTGCTGGTCGGCTTCCCGAAGACGCCGGGCAGGACGGCGGCCGACGCCGACGCCTTCCTGACCGCGCGCGGCCTGCTGGTGCGCGGCGTCGGCAACTACGGCCTGCCCGACCACATCCGCATCACCTTTGGCCTGGAGGCGCATAACCGCGCCCTGGTCGACGCGCTCGCCGACTTCATGGCCCAATGACCGCGCCCGTCTACGCGAAGATAGCGGTGATCGGCTGCGGGCTGATCGGATCCTCGGTGATCCATGCCGCGCGGGCCTCCGGCGCCGTGGGCGAGGTGGCCGTGGCCGACGCCTCCGAGGCCGCCCGCGCCCGGATCGTCGAGCTGGGCTTCGCCGACCGGGTCACCGCCGACCCCGCCGAGGCGGTGCGCGACGCCGACCTGGTGGTGTTCGCCGTGCCGGTGATGGCCATGGGCGAGGCCGCCCGCGCCGCCGCGCCCGGCATGAAGCCCGGCGCCACCGTCACCGACGTGGGCTCGGTGAAGGCCGCGGTCGGCGAGGCGCTGGCCGCGGCGCTGCCGGAAAGCTGCTTCATCATCCCCGGCCACCCGATCGCCGGCACCGAGCAGTCGGGCCCCGACGCCGGCTTCGCCGAGCTCTTCCAGAACCGCTGGGTGATCCTCACGCCCCAGGCCCGCGACGACGAGCCCTACGCCGACGCCCTCCAGCGGCTGAGCGACTTCTGGAGCGCGCTGGGCTCCAACGTCGAGCTGATGGACGACCGCCACCACGACCTGGTGCTGGCCGTCACCAGCCACCTGCCCCACCTGATCGCCTACAACATCGTCGGCACCGCCGCCGACCTCGAGGGCGTCACCCGCGGCGAGGTGATGAAATATTCGGCCGGCGGCTTCCGCGACTTCACCCGCATCGCCGCCTCCGACCCGACCATGTGGCGCGACGTCTTCCTCTCCAACAAGGACGCGGTGCTGGAGGTGCTCGGCCGCTTCACCGAAGACCTGCAGGCGCTCTCGCGCGCCATCCGCTGGGGCGAGGGCGACAAGCTGTTCGAGCTCTTTTCCCGCACCCGCGAAATCCGCCGCGGGATCATCGCGGCGGGTCAGGAAAGCGCCGAGCCGAACTTCGGCCGCGACCATCGCGCGCCCGCCGATCCGGACACAAACGCGCAACAGTCTTAGGGTCCCATCGGTCAGCGACACCCACCGGGAGATTCCCTCATGCGCCTCGTCATCCTCACCGCGGCCGCGGCCGCGCTCCTGATCGGCGCGACGTCCGCGGCCGCCCAGCAACCCGCCCCGGCGCCCGGCGGCGCCATGCCGTCGGCGGCCGACATCATCAAGCAGTGGGACACCAACAAGGACGGGACCGTCAGCAAGGACGAGTGGGTGGCCGCCGGCCGTCCCGCCGAACGCTTCGACATGGTCGACGCCAACAAGGACGGCAAGATCACCGCCGAAGAACTGGCCGCGGCCATGGCGGCGATGCGCCAGCGCCAGGGCGGCTGATCGCAGCCCATGGCCGACGACCAGGAACGGGCCGGATTCCAGGCTCTGGCGGCGCATGGCGCTGACGAGCAGGACGCGGTCCGCGGGCTGGGGGCGCGGCTGAAGGCCGACCCCAAGCCGCAGGACCTGAAGGCGCTCTCGGCGCTCTGGCTGCACGCCGCCGCCGCGGCGCCCGAGACCCTGCCCGGCGTCTATGACGCGGTCGCCGAGGGCTATCTCGGCGAGCCCTTGGGGGTGCGCCCGGTCGCCATCGCCACCCCGGACCAGGCGGAGCGGATCCCGCCGGCCTTCTGGACCGCGCTCTGGGAGCTGCTCGACGAGCCGCGCGAGGGCCTGGGAGCGGTCAACCTGACCACCAAGACCGCCGCCCTCACCGGCCTGATCTCGCCCAAGATGCAGGCCCGCGTCGGCCTGGCGTCGCTGGCCTATCCGGGCGTCCCCGCCGCCGTCGCCCAGGGCTATCCGAAGAAGTTCACCCTGGCCGCGCTCGCCGCCTGCCCGAAGGACTCGCTGGGCGGAGAGTTCCACAGCCTGATCGTCGACAACGGCTTCGACCTGGAGGTGCTCGACCGCAAGGCGCTGGGTCTCGACAAGCTGCCGGCCCCGCTCGCCTACCTCAACGCCCGCATCCTGCAGTGCCATGACCTCTGGCACATCGTCGCCGGCTACCGGACGACCGCGCTGCATGAGGTGGCGATCTCGGCCTTCCAGCTCGCCCAGTTCGGCCACCACTATTCCTCGATGTTCCTCGGCATGGTGCTGACCCGCGTCGCCTTCGAGCGGCCGGAGGGCGGCCCCTTGATGCTGGAGACCATCCTCACCGCCTGGGCCCACGGCCGCCGCACCCCGCCGCTGCTCGGCGTCAACTGGGAGGCCATCTGGGACTTGCCGCTCGCCGAGGTGCGCGCCAGGCTCGGCGTCACCCCTTACGTCTCCCCCTTCCCCGCCGACCTCTTCGAGCAGTTGCGGATCGCCGCCTAGCTTGCGTCCGGCTCTATTCACCTCTATGGGTGAATGATGCTCGACGACACGCTCACCGCCCTGGCCGACCCCACGCGCCGCGCGATCCTGGCCCGGCTGGCCGCCGGCGAGGCGAGGGTCACCGAGCTCGCGGCCCCCTTCCAGATCTCGCTCAACTCGGTCTCCAAGCACATCCGCATGCTGGAGCGCGCCGCCCTGGTCCGCCGCCGGGTCGAGGGGCGCGAGCACATCCTGAGCTTCAACCCTGCGCCGCTCGACGAGGCCGCCCGGTGGATCGAGGGCCAGCAGGGCCTCTGGACCCATCGCCTCGCCCGCCTGGACGACCTCCTGAAGGACGCGTCATGACCCAGAAGACCGGAACCGTCCGCGCCACCCACCGCTACGACGCCGCGCCCGAGCGGGTGTTCGACGCCTGGCTCGACCCGGCCATCGCCGGCAAGTTCCTGTTCGCCACGCCCACCGGCCGGATGATCAAGGCCGAGATCGACCCGCGGGTCGGCGGCGGCTTCACCTTCACCGACCGCCGCCCGGACATGGGCGATGTCGAGCACGTCGGGACCTACATCGAGATCGACCGCCCCCGGCGCCTGGTCTTCGACTTCGCGGTCCCGGCCTACGAACCCACGCTCACCCGCATCACCCTCGACTTCGCCCCGTCCGGCTCCGGCTGCGAACTCACCCTCACCCACCAGGGCGTCTTCGAAGCGTACGTGAAGCAGACGCAATCCGGCTGGGCGATGATCCTGGACGGGCTGGCCAAGGCGCTGGCCTAGCGCGGCGCGGTCCCCAGGAATTCCTGCACGCCTTCGATCGCCTCCACCAGGCCGACGCGCTGCAGGGCCACGCCTTCCGGCAGGCTGGAGAACAGCCGGGTGGGCGAGCTGGCGTCGAGCATGACGAAGCAGCCCTTGTCGTCGGCGCGGCGGATCAGGCGGCCGAAGGCCTGGGCGATGCGGCCGCGGGCCACGGCGTCGTCATAGCCCTTGCCGCCGAACCGCACGCGCCTCGCCTTGTGCAGGATGTCGGGCCTGGGCCACGGCACCCGGTCGAACACCAGCAGGCGCAGCGACTTGCCCGGCACGTCCACGCCATCGCGCACCGCGTCGGTGCCGAGCAAACAGGCGTCCTCCTCGGCCCGGAAGATGTCCACCAGCGCGCCCACCTCCAGGCCGTCCACATGCTGGGCGTAGAGCGCGATCCCCTGGTCGGCCAAGGGCCCGGCGATCTTCTCGTGCACCGCGCGCAGCCGCCGGATCGCGGTGAACAGGCCGAGCCCGCCGCCGCCGGCCGCCAGGAACAGTTCGCGCATGGCCGCGGCCACCTGGCGCGGATCCTCGCGGCCGACGTCGGTGACCACGAAGCACCGGGCCTGGTTGGCATAGTCGAAGGGCGAGGCGAGCTTCAGGGTCTTCGGCCGGTCCGGCAGCCGCGCCGCCCCGGTGCGCATCTCGGCGAGCGCGAAGGGGTCGTCCAGCGTCGCGTCGGCGAGCGTCGCCGAGGTCACCAGCACCCCGTGGGCGGGCGCGATCACCGCATTGGTCAAGGGTTCGGTCGGGTCGACCCAGTGGCGGCGGCAGGCGGCGTCCACGACGCGCCCATACAGGAACGTCGCGTCGAACCAGTCCACGAAGTCCGGGTCGTCCTCGGCGTCCTCGTCGATGGCCCGCAGCATCGAGCGCCAGGCCGGCAAGGTCATCCGGGCGCGTCTGTCCAAGCCGCGAAGCGCCCCCTCGATCCGCGCCCGGTCGGCCGTGGTCAGCGTCGCGGCCTCGGCGTCCAGCACGTCCTCGAGCTGCCGGGCCAGCGCCACCAGCGGCGCCTCGACCTTGGCCAGCCCCTCGGCCGCCGCCCGCGCGGTTTCCCGCACCAGGTCGAGCGCCGGCCTGGCCGCGCACTCCATCCCGACCTCGCTGGGCGCAGCCCGCGCCCGCAACTGCTCCATCACCGCCACCAGGAACTGCTCCACCGGCCCCAGCGGATTGACCTCCCCGTTCGGCGGCGCGATGCGGCCCGACCAGCCCTCGCCGGGCAGCACGGCCGCCGCCCGCGTCGCCTCGATCAGCGCCCCTTGCGCCTCCTCGTGGTCGCCCAGCACCTCCATCAGCCGCGCCTCGAGCCCCCGCCCGCGCCGGCCGCGCCCCTCCGGCCCACGGATCCAGCGCCGCAGCTCCGCGGCCTCCGCCCCCGACAGCGCCGCGGCGAACGCCGAGTCCGCCGCGTCGAACAGGTGGTGGCCCTCGTCGAAGACGATGCGCTTGAGCTGCGTCGTCTCCCCGTCGGCCTTCGACCCCCGGGCCGCCCGCGCCCCATCGAACGCCGCCTGGGTCAGCACCAGCGCGTGGTTGGCGATCACGATGTCGGCCCGCCGCGAGCCGCGGATCGCCTTTTCCACGAAGCAGGTGCGGTAGTGCTGGCAGCCCGCGTGGATGCACTCGCCGCGCCTGTCCACCAGATTGGCCGGGCTCGCCTGCGCCGCCGGCGACACCGAAAACAGCGTCGGCAGCCAGGCCGGGAAGTCGCCCCCGGTCATGTCCCCGTCCCGGGTCGCCCGCGCCCAGCGCGACGCCAGCCCCATCCCCACCAGGTCGCCACCGCCCAGTTGCGCGGCGTTCACCGCCTCCTGGAAATTCAGCAGGCAGAGGTAGTTCTCGCGCCCCTTCCTCACCACGGCCTTCTTCGCCCGGACCTTGGGGTCGGGATAGATCGCGTGGCTCTCCCGCTCGATCTGCCGCTGCAGCGCGCGGGTATAGGTCGAGACCCAGACCGCCGGCCCGTTGGCCTCCGCCCACAGCGAGGCGGGCGCGAGGTAGGCCAGCGTCTTGCCGATCCCCGTGCCGGCCTCGGCCAGCATCATCCGCGGCTCGCCCTCCTTGTCGCGGGGCGAAAAGGCGTAGGCCGCCTCCGAGGCATATTCCGCCTGCGCCGGCCGCGCCTCGTCGAGCCCCGAGCGGACCAAGAGTTCCGCGAGCCGCGCCGCCGCCGCTGCCGGCTCGACCGGCTTGGTCCCCGGCTCCCCGGGCGGCGCCTCGGCCTCCCATTCCGTCAGCCGCGCCCAGGCGTCGAGCCCCGAGGTGCGGAACATGTTGCCCACGGGCTGCGACCGCAGCGCCCCGATCGCCGCGGCGCCCCAGGGCCAGCCGCCCCGCGCCAGGGTCTCGGCCACCGCCAGCGCCTCTTCGCGCGACGGCTCCGGCGCCGAACCCAGCTCGCCGAGCAGCAGGCCGCAGACCTCGCGCAGCGCCACCGCCTGCGCCGCCGCCCCCTTCGGCTCCGGCAGCCCCAGCGCCTGGGCCAGACCCGCCGCCGACGGCGCGCAGAACCGCCCCGGCCGCACGAAGGCGAACAGCTCCAGCGCATCGAACACCCGGGGACTGCGCGGCGGCACGGCCACCCCCAGCCGCCGCGCGGTCATCGCCGCATGGGCCACCAGCACCGGCCACTGCTCGAAGAGGTCCCGCGCATCCGGCGCCCGCAAGCCTTGCGGCCCCGTCGCATCCGCCACCGCCGCGCGCGGCCCCGGCAGCACCACCAGCGCCGGCGCGAGATCGAGGGTGGCGGGGGGAAAACTCACCTGGCGTTGCTAGCCGGATTCACCCCGGAACGGAATGGGAACTTCGCGTCACACCGCGGCGCAAGCGCGACTCTATTTTTGGAACCACGGAAAACACGGAAAGAGCACGGAAGGGCGCCTGCCCCACCACAGCAGCGGACTCCATTGATCGCGCCGGCAGCGTGATCGCTCATTCATCCTGGCCTCTGCGGCCATCCTCCTTTCCGTGCTCTTTCCGTGTTTTCCGTGGTCAAGAACTCTTCGCCCGGTAGTGCAGGAACAGGTTCAGCGTCAGCCGCCCGGTCCGCGGATCGGGATCGCCCGCGAACCCTGGCCGAAGGCTCGCCGCATGCAGGTTGCGGCTGCGGTAGGCGATCATCCGGTTGAACACCGGCTCATAGTCGGCGATGCGCTCGAAGATCGGCGTGTCGCCGCACACATAGCCCCGCGGCTCGCCGAGCGCGGCCACCTCGGCCTTCAGGCTCGCCTCATAGCGGTCGAACCGCGCCTCGGTGATGGTCTCATAGCCGGTGCTGCGGTGGCGATAGAAGCCCGTGCCGCCCTGCCCCTCGCGCGCCAGGTAGAGCAGCAGCGCCAGGTTGCCGGGATGGGTGGAATCGATGTGCGGCATCCGCTGGCGAAGGCTCAGCGTCTCCGGGCCTTGCGTGACCAGCGAAAACTCCCAGCCGCCGCTCACCACCGCCTGGTCGCCGAGCCCGAACACCGCCCGCAACGCCCCGTCCAGATAGCCGTGCGCCCCGCGCACGAACGGCATCGGAACCGCCGCCCGCACCCCCGGATAGAAGCTCTGCGCCGCCGGCGGAAACGGCGCCACCGACGCCGCATAGTCCACCAGCGCCTCCGGCTCCGCCGCGAAGTTGTCGAACACCATCACCGGAGACCCCTCGGCCCCGACGAGGTCCGTACGCGCCACGATGGCGTCATGGGGGCGGAAGTCGAGCGTCATGCGGGGTCTCGCGGAGGGGACGGTGCGGGTCAAGTCGGCCCGAGTCCGACATATTGGCGCAGGGAGCGGAGGGCTCAAACTGTGTGGGCGGGGCGGGAGGCGACATGCGCGATCCGCGCCGAAGCTGCGGCAGGAGAAGCCTGGCGACAGAGGGGGGGATCGAGACCGGAACAAAATGGGAACTTGTACTGTGGTAAGATCACGCCTCATCAACTGAGCGGTTTCTGTTTTCACGCCATGGCTCTCGACCACTACGTTTCCCAGGTCCACCTCAAGCGCTTCTACTCTCCCGCGTTGAATGGGCTAATGCACGCCGTCCGCAAGAGTGACCTCAAGTCATTCACCCCGACAGCAAAAGCAGTTTGTCGAATCGACGAGGGCAGCACTAACAAATACCTTGAAGAACCTCGCGCGATCGAGGAATTCCTAAAGCCAATTGAAGCAAAATACAATGCGGCTACCGCGGCCTTGCAGGCCGGAAAGCCTGACCACGAAACCATTTACGTTGTCGCCGGCTTCGCCGGATACGTCATGAGCTGTTCTCCGGCCGCAATACGTATCAATACAGCGCCGCTTCTAGGTGCTTTAGACGTTACCGCTAAAATGATGGAGCGTAGCGGCAAACTCCCTCCCGAGAACGGGCACGACGTATCGAAGCCGACCTTTTGAAATCCAATCGGGTACCCAAAGCCAAGCCATCTCCTCGCTAGCGCACTCTCCGGGGAAGGTGGAAATACCTCCGCCCTTGCTCCCCGCCGTCCGCTAGGCGTCAACTGACCGCAGCGCACAGTGGAGCAGGGCCATCATGCCGCAGGACCCAGAGCCCAAGGCCGAGAGCCGAGCGTCCTGGTGGCAGACGCTGCCGGGCATGGTGACCGCCGTTGCGGCGCTGCTCACCGCCATCGGCGGGCTGATCCTGGCGCTCAGCCAGGCGGGCCTGCTGCACCGCTCTGCCGCGGCGGCGTCGGCCGAGGCGCCGGGCGTCCCGCAGGCCCAGACGCCGCAAGTTCCGCCGCCTCAGGCCCAGGCCGCGCCCGCCGCCGGCGCGCCGGCCGTGAGCTTCGCGCCGGGCGCCCAGGTGACGCTCGGCAACAATCGCGGACGTGGGACCTATGAGCTGCTGTCGGCCGGGGTCGAGCGGCGGACGGCCGAGGCGGGCACGCTGACCCTGAAGGTCCGCCTGACCAACGCGGGGCCCAACGATATCGGCTTCTGGAACGACAGCTTCCGCCTGGCGGTCGACGGCGTCCCCCGCGCGCCGACCAGTTGGCTTAACTCCTCCGTCGACCCCCGCAGCGCCAAGGAAGCCGACCTGGTCTTCGCCCTGCCGCTGACGGCCAAGACCCTCTCGCTGCGCATCAACAGCGGCGACGAAGACGGCGAAATCCCGCTGACGCTGAAATAGCCGGGTCCGAAGCCCCCTATCCCCGCACCGTCTCCCGGCCCTTCCACTTCAGCACTGGCTCCGCCGCCTCAACCTCATGCTCCGGCTCGGGCGCGGCCGCCGCCGCCCGCGGGGCGATCGCGGCCTGCAGCCTCGCCATCTGGTCGAGCATGGCCGGGACGCCGTGGGCCGACATGACCAGGCGGCTCGCCGTATAGGTCCAGTGGCGGCTCTCGTCCTCGGGGGCCGCGCCGTCCTTGCGCACCACGTCGAACTCCATGCGCAGCTGGTGGCCGTCGAAGGTCAGGAACCTCAACTGGTCGACGAACACCTCGATCACCTCGGGCACGTCGATGCGGCGCGGTTCGTGGCTTTTCATGGGACCTCCTTCTGACGGTCACAAAGGTTAACGGGCGCGGCCATGGAAGGGTTCAGCGCGGTCAAGCCCGCGCCCCGCAACCCATCTTTTCCCCCGCCCGTGCGCGTGGCACGCTCCAGTTGAGTATTGGGGAGTGGGGCATATGTCGAGGACGCGGGTCGGCCTGGCGGTCGCGGGCGCGGTGCTGCTGGGCGCGGCGGGCGAGGCGCCGCCCCAGGTCAACTACTGGGTCGCGCGCCCGACCAGCGCCGAACTGATGTCGACCTGGCCCGAGGCCCTGAAGCAGGACCCGACCGTCGAAATCTCGATGCAGTGCAAGGCGCGCTCGGACGGTGGGCTCGACGCCTGCCGGCTGATCCTGGAGCGCCCCGCAGGCCTCGGCCAGCACCTCCTGGACCTGGCGCCACGCTTCCGCGTGAACATGTCCGGGCCCCAGGCGCCTGCCGTGGGCGGCGACGTCTACGTCTTCAGCAACGCGTCCATCAAGTACGACAAGCCGCCCAACTGGCTGCGCAAACCCACGCCGAGCGATCTGATGAGCGTGTGGCCCAAGGACGCCTGGGCCCACGGCCAGGGCGGCAAGGCCACGATCGACTGCCTGGTCAGCCTGCAGGGCGCGCTGTTCGATTGCCGGGCGGTCAGCGAAGCGCCCGACGGGTCGCACTTCGCCGGGGCGGCGCTGACGCTCACCCCGCAGCTGCTGATGGCGCCGGCGGTGATCGGCGGCAAGCCCAGGGTCGCACCGGTCATGATCCCGTTCAACTTCGAGATGCCGCGGGGCACCAGCGGCTCGGCCCCGCCCATGGGCCGGAGCGTCGGCGTGGCCATCGCCGCGACCGCCTGGCCTCAGGCGCCCAGCTACGCCGACGTCGTGGCCGCCTACCCGAAGAAAGCCCGCGAGGCGAAGCTCGGCGGCCGTGCCACGCTCAATTGCGAATTCGACCGGCAGGGCAATATCGGCAATTGCGAAACCCTGGCGGAGGACCCGAAGCACGAGGGCTTCGCCGACGCCGCCAGGGCGCTCGCCAAGCAGTTCCGCGCACTCCCCACCGGGCCGGACGGCAAGACGATCAGCGGAGTCCGCATCCAGCTCCCGGTGGTCTTCGACCCGGCCATGCTGGAGGCCGGCCAGCCGCTGATCGGCAAGGCGGCCTGGGCGGGCCTGCCGAGCGCCGAGGACACCTCGGCGGCCTTCGGCAAGCTGTCGGTGAGCGGCACGACGCGGGTGAAGCTCGCCTGCACGGTCCAGCAGGGCGGGTCGGTGACGGATTGCAAAGTGTTGACCGAGGAGCCGGCCGGCCAGGGCGTCGGCGCGGCGGCGCTGACGCTCGCCCCGCACTTCCGCCTGACCACCTGGACCGCGGAGGGTCTCCCCACGGTCGGCGGGGTGATCAACATCCCGCTGCGCTACGAACCCGGAACGGCCGAGCCGCCGAAGGCTGAGCCAAAGGGCTGAACCGCGTCCGCTACTTCGCCGGCGCGAGCCGCAGGATCTCGCTGGGGCTTTCGTCGGTGATCACATAGACGAGGCCGTCCGGGCCCTCGCGTACGTCCTTCACGCGCTTGCAGCGGTCCATCAGGAGCTTCTCCTCGCCCACCACCCGGCCGTTCTTCATCCGCAGGCGGACGAGCTGGCGGCCGGACATGGCGCCGACCAGGACGTCGCCCTTCCAGGCCGGGAAGGCCTTGCCGTCGTAGAAGGTCAGGCCGGAGGGGGCGATCGAGGGCGTCCAGAAATAGGCCGGCTGCTCCATGCCGTCCTGGGCGGTCTTGCCGCCGTTGATCAGGGCGCCGGAGTTCTGGCGGCCATAGCTGATCACCGGGAAGCCGTAGTTGCCGCCGGACTTGATGCGGTTGAGTTCATCGCCGCCCATCGGCTCGTTCTCGCCGACCCAGAGGTCGCCGGTGGCCGGGTTCAGGCCCGCGGCCTGGATGTCGCGGAAGCCGACGGCATAGAGCGCCGGGTTGGCGTCCTTCTTGCCCACGAAGGGGTTGTCCTTGGGGATCGAGCCGTCGGCGTTGATCCGCAGCACCTTGCCCCGCGGGTCGGTCATCGACTGCGGGTTGGGCCCGCCGGAGGCCACCTCGCCCGAGGCGATCAGCAGCGTCCCGTCGCGGGCCTGCACCAGGCGGCGCGGCGACAGGTAGGGCGCCTCATAGATGGTCTTGGCGTCTTCCAGGCTGCGGGCGTCGGCCGACAGCCGGGCCTTCAGGATGCGGCCCATGAAGGGCTCGCCCTTGGCCGGCGGGGCGGCGGTGTAGCCGTAGTAGAGGGTGCGGTTTTTCGCGAAGTCGCGGTCGAGCACCGGGCCGGTGTTGCTGGTGCCGACCACGCCGGCGATCTCCGGCGCGCCCTTCAGCGGCTCGGAGACGCGGCCCTTGGCGTCGACGACCCGCAGGCCGCCCGCGCGCTGCGAGACCAGGAGCTCGCCGCCCGGCAGGAAGGCCAGGCCGACCGACCGGTCGAGGCTCGCCACCACCTCGACCTTGAGGCCGGCCTTCGACTTGATCTGCGGGGCGCGCGCCTGGTCGGGCCGGGCCGGCGGGGCGAAGTAGCCGTCCCTGGCGTTGCGGTTGGCGCCGCACAGCGTCTCGATCCGCGCGTTCTCCGCCGCCGAACCCGCCACGCCGGCATAGTCCGGCCCCGGCGCATAGGTCGGGACCGCCGCCGCCGGCGCGGTCTGCGACCACGCCCCCGCGCCGGGCGCGAGCGCCATCGCCAGCGCCAGACCCGTCACCGCCCTCGAAGCCCGAAGATCCTTGCGCACAGCCGTCCCCTCTGAAGTCAGGTTTGTTGTTGCCTCCTGCATGTCACGGGGCGGGACCGCGATCCAGCGCCCCGATTGTTCCGCTTGAAACAAATCGTGAACACCGAAATTTTGGTCAAGCCGGACGCCGCGCCTAGACTCTCCGGTTGGATTTGGCCCGCCCGGCGGGCCGCCGGTCTTTCTCAAGCCGCGGCGGGTCCCGTCGCCAATCGCCCGGGCGCCGCCACAGGCGCCCCGCGTCCATGTTCACGTCGATGGGGGCTACTTGATCTTGACCGTCGCCGAGCCCTGGGGCGTGACCAGCTCGAAGGTGTCGCCCGACTTCTTGTCCTTCGGATAGGCGGCGCACTGCTCGGTGGGGTCGAAGTTGTTGGTCGTGCAGAGCTTGTCGCCGTCGACCTTCCAGGTCCCGGTCATCTGCACCGCGGCGCTGGTGAACTTGCCGTCGGGGGTGAAGACCAGGTCGTAGTCCATGCCCGCGATCGTCACGATCATCCCGTGGGTGGTGATCTCGGTCAGGGTGTCGGCGCGGGCCGGGGCGGCGGCGGCCAGCGCCAGCAGGGTGGTGGCGGCGAGCAGTTGGCGCATCGGAGGTCTCCTGAGGCGGCGGAACCGCGTTGTGCGAGCCGAGCCTAAGGCCTCTCCCCGCTCGCTGTCATCCGGGAAAGCGGGTTCGCGCCGCGGTTGAAAGGTAGTTCTCGCCTGCGACAACAACCACCGATTGCAGCGACGCTTGGCTGGGGTATGGTGGGGCCTTGGGGGCCACGGGGTATGGGCTCGGTGAAGCGTAGCGTTCCGAATGCCGGGGGTGAATGGACGCGAGCCGCGCCGCCCGCGCTGCTGGCTGCCGGCCTCGGCGGGCTCATCATCCTGTCGCGCATGGCCCTACAGGAGGCGCTGGGTGCGAAATCGCCGTTTCTGCTGGCCTGGCCCGCGATCATGATCGCGGCCTTCATCGGCGGGTTCTGGCCGGCGGTCGCGGTCACCCTGCTCGGGCTCGGGGTCGGCCAGTGGGCGCTGCGGACCGCCGGCGAAGCCCCGCTCGGGCCCGGCGGCGTCCTGATCTTCCTGCTCTTCGGCCTGGTGTTCTCGATCGCCGGCGGCATGCGCAAGCTCGGCCTCAGGCGCGCCGCCGCCGACGCCGAGCGGCTCAGCGACATGCAGCGGCGGCTGGCCGGCGTCGCCCGGCTGAACGCCATGGGCGAGATCGCCGCGACCCTGGCCCACGAGCTCAACCAGCCGCTGACCGCCATCGCCAGCTACGCCGGCGCGGCCCAACGCCTCGTGGAGCGCGAGAACGCCCCGCCGGACAGCGTCCCCGACCTCCTGCAGAAGGTCGCGGGCCAGGCCGCCCGGGCGCGGGACGTCATTGGACGCATCCGCGGGCAGGTGAGCCGGAACGAACTGGCCCTCGCCCCGCAGTCGCTCTCGGAGATGTTCGAGGAGTCGCTCGCCATGGCCATGGCCGGCGCCGGGCGCGCGGTCAGCGTGCGCCGCGAGTTCGAGGCCGCAGCCGACCGGGTGCTCGCCGATCGGCTCCAGGTCCAGCAGGTGATGGTCAATCTGATCCGCAACGCCGTGGAGGCCATGGCCGGGACACCGCGCTGCGAGCTGCGGATCGGCGGGCGGGCCGGCCCCGGGGGCCTCGTGGAGGCCTTCGTCGCCGACAGCGGGCCCGGCCTGCCGGCGGACCTCGCCGAGCGGCTCTTCGAGCCCTTCGTCAGCGGCAAGGCCGACGGCATGGGGATTGGCCTGGCGGTCTGCCGCAGTATCGTCGAGGCGCATGGCGGGACGATCCGCGGGAAAACCGATCCCTACGGCGGGGCATTCTTCCACTTCACGCTACGGCGGGCGCCGGAGGCGCAGAGGTCATGAGCGGCCAGGGCCTGGTCCACATCATCGACGACGACGACGCCCTGCGCCACGCGATCGCCGCCATGCTCTCGGCTGCCGGGTTCAACACGCGGACTTACCCCTCGGCCCAGGCCTTCCTGGATGCGCTGGATGGCCTCAAGCCGGGCTGCGTCGTCACCGACGTGCGGATGCCGGGGATGAGCGGCCTGGAGCTGCTGGCGCGGCTGAACGGCCGGACCGCCGATTTCCCGGTGATCGTCATGACCGGCCTGGCCCACGTGAGCATGGCGGTCGAAGCCCTGAAGAACGGCGCCGCGGACTTCATCGAAAAGCCCTTCGACGGCGATGTACTGACGGCTGCGGTGCGCGCGGCGCAGGCCACGCTCGCCGAAGACCAGGCGCGGACTAGCTCGCGGGCCGACCACGCCAAGCGCATTGCCGGCCTCTCCTCCCGCGAACGCGACGTCCTGGCCGGCGTCGTGGCGGGATCCTCCAACAAGGAGATCGCCCGCGCGCTCGGCATCAGCCCGCGCACCGTCGAGTCCTACCGCGCCAACATCATGATGAAGACCCACGCCGAAAGCCTCTCGGACCTGGTGCGTATGGCCTGGCGCGTCGAGAGCCGGGTCTAGCCGGTGACCCGTCCGCTCTCACGCATCGCCGTGCGGACCGCCTCGATGATGTCTTCGGGTCCGAAGGGCTTTTCGATAAAGGCGGCGGCGCCCGCGGCCATCACCTCGGCCGCCAGCGCCGGCCCGCCCCGCCCGGTCATGACGATCACCGGCAGGGCGACGCCCAGGGCCTTCAGGCGGCAAAGCAGCTCCAGGCCGGTCATTTCGGCCATGTGCATGTCGGTGACGATGCAGCCGTGGGGCACCCCCGGCAGGTCGTCGAGCAGGGCCTGGGCCGAGACATGACCGCGCGCCGCCAGACCTTCGACGCCGAACAGGACGCACAACGAATCGCGCACCGCGTCGTCATCATCGACGATATAGATCACCGGTTGGGGCGCCATCGCGCGATCGTCCGCCCCGCCAGCGTCGAGCCAAATGCAGGAAACTGCGGGAATCTGGAGTCTTAGCCGCGTTCCGAGCGCTTGGAACTCCGGTCGAATCCTTCAGGGAAAGTACTGAGGACCCCTCGCGGCGCGTCGCGCCGAGATAGAACTTGATCACCGAACACGATCTTCGAGGGGTGGAATGCGTGCTCAGGGTGCGTTAGCTCCTTTGTTGCTAGTATATGTACACAGGCATGGGGGCTGGATGACCGGGCGCCTTGTGATTCTGGGGGGTGGATGGCGCCGGCCGTTTCCGACATGAGCGCCACACCGCTGGTGAGCGTTATCGTCGTTGCCTACAAGCAGGAGCCCTACGTCCGGGCGGCCGTGCGCAGTGCGTTGGCGCAGACCTATGCGCCGCTTGAGATCGTGCTTTCCGACGACTGCTCGTCGGACCGGACCTTCGAGATCATGCAGGAAGAGGCCCAGGCCTACACCGGCCCGCACAAGATCATCCTCAACCGCAATCCGACGAACCTGGGCGTGGCCCAGCACTACAACCGCGCCGCCGGCCTGGCTTCCGGCGACCTGATCGTGGTGCAGGACGGCGACGACATCTCGCGGTCCGACCGCGTGGCCAAGCTGGCGCGCGCCGCGCTGGAGCCGACGCCGGTGGACATGGTCTGCTCGAATGTCTCGGTGATCGACGGCGAGGGAAAGGCCCTGCCGAAATGGGGCCTGCCGCCGGTCGTGCCGATGACCCTCGAAGGCGCCTTGAACCGCGGCTCGATCAGCGCGCTGGGCTGCGCCAGCGCCTATTCGCGTTCACTCTGGACCAAATATGGGCCGATCGACGCCGAGGTGCTGCAGGAGGACGTGGTGCTGCCGTTCCGCGCCTTGCTGGAGCGCGGGATCCGGGTGGTGGACGAGCAACTGGTCGAATATCGGGTGCATGACGCCAATCTGTTCGCAGGGCGCAAGCCGCCGCGGGGGCGCGAGTCCCGGCGGCGCTGGGCGCGAAGCTGGCGGGCCATCTCTCGCGACTGGCGGCGCGCATGGAGTCTCTCAGGACGCGACGACGCAGCCTTCGAGCAGCCGCTTGGCCGGCGGATGAAGCTCCAGGACTACGATGTGGAGTGCTACGACCGCTCGCGCATCTACGCCCTGCTGGCCGCCCTGCGTGGCCTGGCCGAAGGCCTGACCCTGCGCAACTCCGCCGGCATCATCAAACGCCACGTTTTCCGCCTCGCCTAAGGCCGCGAGAGCTGCGGACGACCGTCCCGCGCGAGACGCTGCGCGACACCCGGGCAGATTGTGTTCAAAAGGTGGCGCGACGACTTGGCTCGTTTCGATTTCGCAACACCATGATATCCAGAAGGCGGTGGAGTTGGCGCGGTCGTTGCAGCACTGCGGCAGCACAGGGGGTCGAGTGTTCCATGTTGGACGATGGTCGAGTTCGGTCGGATAAGGTTTCGACCTCTGGAGCGGCGTCCTTTGCGCGCCTGGTCGACCTCCAGCTGATCGAAAGCGAGACCGGCACGCTCGGCGTGGCCGACGCGGCGACCCACATCGGCTTCCCCGTCCTGCGGGCCTATTTCCTGACTGGCGTCCCGAACGGCAAGGGCCGCGGCGGCCATGCGCACAAGACCATGCGCCAATGCTTCATCTGTCTGCGCGGACAGGTGACGATCGCGGTGTCGAAGGGCGCGGAGATCCTGCGGACCCGACTGGCCGGCTACGGCAAGGCCCTGGTCGTTGACGCCGCCTGCTGGCGCGACCTCTACGACTTCTCCTCGGACGCCCTCGTCCTGGTCCTCGCCTCGCAGCCCTATACCGAGCCGGACTATATCCGCGACCATTCCGAATTCCTCGAATGGGAGCGCCGGCATAGCGCCTCGTCGGTTCCCTTCATCGACCTCGGACGGCAACACGCCGACATGGAACGCGCGGTCACCGACGCTGTCCACGAGGTCATCCGGTCGGGCGTCTACATCGGCGGCCCGCTGCTCACGGAATTCGAGACGCAGTTCGCCGACTATTGCGGGACCACCCACGCGGTGGGGGTCGGCAACGGGCTGGACGCTCTGGCGATGGCCCTGGCCGGCTGGGGCGTCGGGCCCGGTGACGAAGTCATCGTGCCAGCCCATACCTTCATCGCCACGGCGTTGGCCGTCGACCGGGTGGGCGCCACGCCGGTGCTGGTGGATGTCGAGGCCGGCACCGGCCTTCTGGACCCGACCCTGCTCGAGGCGGCGATCACGCCGCGCACCCGCGCGGTCATTCCGGTCCACCTCTACGGCCAGGCGGCGGACATCAAGGCGATCCGCGCGGTCATAGGGACCCGCGACATCAAGATCCTGGAAGACGCGGCCCAGGCGCACGGCGCCTTCTACGGCAACCGCCGGTGCGGCGCGCTCGGCGACGCGGCCGCCTTCAGCTTCTATCCGACCAAGAACCTCGGCGCGCTCGGCGATGGCGGCGCGGTGGTGACCAACGATCCCGAGCTGGCGGCCGCCGTGCGTCGTCTCGGCAGCTACGGGTCGATGCAGAAATACGAGCACGAGGTCATCGGGGGCAACTCGCGGCTGGACCCGATGCAGGCCGCGGTGCTCAGCGCCAAGCTGCCCTGGCTCGATCGGCTGAACGCCCGGCGCAGCGAGCTGGCGGAACTCTATCTCGCGAACCTCGCCGACCTGCACGGGCTCGAGTTGCTGCAGATCCATCCCTACGGCCGGCCGGTCTGGCACGTTTTCGCCGTGCGCTGCCCGGGCCGCCGCGACGAGCTTTTCCGCTACCTCGCCGAGCGCAACATCGACGCCAACATCCACTACCCCACGCCGATCCATCAGCAGACCTGCTACGCGGGCCGGTGGGAAGGCCAGTCGTTCCCGGTCGCCGAGATGTGGGCGCGCGATGTGCTGAGCCTGCCGTTGAACAGCACCCACACCAACACCGAGATTCTGGCTGTGATCGAGGCTGTCACCGACTTCCTGTCCCTGCCCGTCGCCGGCTAGACGCGGGCGGGGCTCCAAGGGCGCGCATCCACGGCCAGAACTTGCTAGGTCTGCCTCCGGCCGAGGGTTTGCGGGCTTTGGGGGGCGTCATGACGTTGCGGGGACTGGGAGTGGCGGCGATGACCGCCGTGTTGCTGATGGCCGGGACCGCCGGCGCGGCGTCGCCGACGGGCGCGGTGCGCGCCTGGCGGCAGGCGCACGAGAAAGAGATCGTCTCGGACTTCGCCGCAATGCTCGCCGTGCCGAACGTCGCCACCACCGTCCCCGACGTCGAGAAGAATGCCGCCTATATCTCGGCCCTGCTGCAGAAGCGCGGATTCAAGACGCAGCTGCTGACCGCCGAACCCAGGACGCCGCCATCGATCCTCGCGGCGCTGAAGACGCCCGGCGCCAAGCGCACCGTGGTTTTCTACGCCCACTATGACGGCCAGCCGATCGGCCAGAAGGGCTGGATCTCGACGCCGTTCGAGCCGTCGATGCGCACGGCATTGCCCGAAGCCAGGCCCGTGGACTGGAAGGCCGCGACAGGGCCGCTCGATCCGGACTGGCGGCTCTTCGCCCGCTCGGCCGGCGACGACAAGGGGACCATCCAGGCCTTCATCTCGGCCTTCGACGCCCTGAAGGCCGCGGGCATCAAGCCCTCGGTCAATATCAAGCTGCTCTACGAGGGCGAGGAGGAGCAGGGCTCGCCGCACTTCGCCCGGCTGGTGGCCAAGAACCTGGAGCTGGTGCGCGGCGACCTGCTGATCATGGGCGATGGCCCGATGCACCAGTCCGGCAAGCAGGAGATCAACTTCGGCAACCGCGGGATCACCGGCTTCACCGCCACGGTCTACGGGCCGCTGAAGCCGCTGCACGACGGCCACTACGGCTCCTGGGCGCCCAGCCCGACCGTGATGATCGCCTCCCTGGTGATGAGCCTGCGCGACGACGAGGGTCGGATCCTGATCCCCGGCTTCTACGACGACGTGGCCCCGGTCTCGGCGGCGGACAAGACCGCGTTGGCCGCCCTGCCGGATGTGGAGACTGGACTGAAGCGGGCCATGGGCCTGGGCCGCAATATCGGCCCGCCGCGGCTGGCCGACGGCTACATGGCCCCGACGCTCAACGTGCGCGCCATCCACGCCGGCGACGAGGGACCCAACGCCGCCAACGCCATCGCCACCGAGGGCGAGGCCTCCTTCGACTTCCGCCTTGCGCCCGGCGAGACCCCGGCGCGCGTGCGCGAGCTGACCGAGGCGCACCTGACGCGGCAAGGCTGGTTCATCGTGCGCGACGCGCCCGACCTCGCGACCCGGCTGGCGCATCCGAAGATCGCGCGGATCATCTGGGACGCCGGCTCTTCCGTCGCCACGGAATCGGCGATGGACGGGCCGGGCGCCAAGGCCGTGGCCGCCTCGATCTCGCGCACGGTGGGCTATCCGGTGCTGCGCCTGCCGTTCATGGGCGCGAGTTCCGGCATGGCCGAGATCGTCAACCAGATGAAGGCGCCGATGGTGGGGGTCGCCATCGCCAACTACGACGACAACCAGCATGCCCAGAACGAGAACCTGCGGCTGGGCAACCTCTGGGACGGCATCGAGGTCTACGCCGGCCTGATCGCCGATCTCAATTGGTGATTCTGTCCGTTCATCCCGCCGCGGAGTGAATGGCTAGCCCAGGAAGATCGTCCCGGGTGGCAAGGTCGACATGGTGACGCCCACCAGGATCATCTGGTTGCCCGGCGTCCCCATGTCGATGACCGTGTCGGCGCCGACCTGGGTCACCGTGTAGGTCGTGCCGGGGTCGAGCATCACCCGGTCGCCTTCGCTCAGATGGAAATCCAGCACCCGGTCGATCCCGGCGTCCTGCGAGCCGTGGAACAGGTCCGCCCCGGCCCCGCCGCTCTCGGTGTCGTTGCCCCGGTCGCCGGAGATGTAGTCATTGCCCGCCCCGCCGGTCAGCACGTCGTCACCCTGGCCGCCCCGCACCTGGTCGGCGCCGTCGCCGCCGTCCAGCGTGTCGTTGCCCAGATTGCCCCAGACCACGTCGTCGCCGGCGTCGCCGAACTGCAAGTCGTTGTCCTTCCCTCCGACCACCCAATCGTTGCCGTCGTTGCCGTGCAGGGTGTCGTTGCCCATGTTGCCGTTGATATCGTCGAAGGCTGAGCCGCCCGAGACGGAGTCGTCGCCTTCGTCGCCGCGCAGGTAGTTCTGGGCGTCGTCCCCGGTGATCGTGTCATTGCCGGTCTGGGCCATGATGATCGAGCCCGCCGCCTGGCCGACCAGCACGTCGTTCCCGGCGGTGGCTGCCGTGGCGCCCGCCTGGACGCTCACCGTGTAGCGGCCGCCGGTCTCGTCGCCGAAGGAACCCGCCTCGACGTAGAAGGTCCCGCTGGTGGTCGCATGGACGATGAGGCGGGAGTCCAGGTTGCCTGGGTAGGAGATGTCGTCGTCGACGGCGAGCACTCCGCCCGAACTCCCGTGGAGATAGACCGTCGGGTCATCGAGGCCGCCCGCCTGGCCGGTCAGGTTGATGACGTAGTCGGTCCCTGCGTTGAGCTGCACCCGGAACCAGTCGCGGTCGCCGGCCAGTTCCAGGTTGCCGACCGTCGCGACGCCGACGGTGATCTGCCCCATCGGGCTTACCGGGTCGCCGAGCGTGCTCGCGAAATCGTCGCCGAAGCCGGGTAGCGGCGTGGCGGGCGGCGTCCAGCCCAGGACGTCGAGCACCCGCAGGTCGACCGTCGACATGAAGCTGGGGATCCCACCGCCGCCCCCACCGAAGGAGTCGGAGAAGGTGAACTCCCAGTCTCCGAGGTCGCCGCCGTCGTTGACGCCCGCTGCGTTGATCGCGTTGTGATAGGCGAAGGTCGTCAGATGGTTGGAGTCGACCCCAAACACCGTAATGGCGCCATCCTGGCCGCCGGTGAAATCGCGCTGGCCCGAAAGCGAGAAGCGGAAGAGATCGAGCGGGGCGAAGCGGCTGCTGAGGCCCAGACTCTGCACACGCCCGAAGACCCCTTCGGTAAGCTCGTGCTCCAGTGCGCCAACCGCGTCGGACCCGAAGGTCCAGGGCTCAGTGGTGCTCAGGGTGACCGTGTCATCGACCCTTCCGGTCGGGCCGAAGAGGCCCAGCGCCTGCGCCTCGCCGGCGCTGATTTCGAAGCCCCGCCCGCCGGAGGGATCGATGGCCGGAAGGCCTGCAACCGCCAATGCGTCGTCGGCCGTGGTCGCATGGGCCGTGAGCGCGACGACCAGATCCGCATAGCTGACCGCGTAGACGGAGAACCGGTTCTCGGCGATGCCATCGCCCAGCGACTGGAAGTCGAAGCTGACGTTGACTGTGACCGGACTTACGAAATGGCCCTGGAGGAAGTGCTCCGCTTCCAACACCGCACCGCGATAGGCGTCGGTGACACCGGCGCCGTAGGTATTGTTGAAGACAAGCCCGCTCCCCGCAAGGGTGACGGTTTCGCTACCCAACGGCATACAACACCCCCCGGCGATCCGGTCATTGGGGCGTGGCAACCCGCAGTTGTCAACGCTGGCGGCGCCCGGGCCCTGGGTCAGCTCAGCGGGCCCGGAACCTCAATGGCATGGTCCTGGGGCCGGAGATGAAGTTGGACGGCAGCCATTCGGGCGGCGCCGGCAGCTCGAAGTCGGTCATCCGGGTCAGCACCTCGGTCAGCATGGCGTCGATCTCGATGCGGGCTATGTGCTGGCCGAGGCACCCGTGCGGGCCGGTCCCGAAGGCGATGTGCGGATTGGGCTCGCGGGCGAGGTCCAGCGCGTCGGGCCGCTCGAACACCGCCGGGTCGCGGTTGGCGGCCCCGAAATACATGACGACCTTGTCGCCTTCCCTGATCCGCTGGCCGCCGAGCTCGACATCGTGGCGGGCCGTGCGGCGCATGTAGATCACCGGGCTCGTCCAGCGCAGCAGCTCCTCGCGCGCCACGGGCAGCCGATCCGGCAGGTTGGCCATCAGCCAGGCGAACTGGCCGGGATGCTCCATCAGCGCCAGCAGCCCGCCGGACAGCAGATTACGCGTCGTATCCCCGCCCGCGTCCACCAGCAGCAGGAAGAACAGCAGGAACTCCACATCCTCCAGCTTTCGCCCGTCCACCTCGCAGGCGAGCAGCTTGGAGGCGAGGTCGTCGCCCGGCCGGGCGCGCTTTTCGGCGATCACACCGGAGCCATATTCGAACATCTTGGCGACCGCGGCCCCGCCCGCGCCCGGCGGCAGGGCTTCCGGCGCGGTGTGGATGGTCTCGGTGAGCTTGTAGAGCTCGCGCCCGTCGGAGAGCGGCAGGCCCATCAGCTCGGCGATCACGAAGGACGGCATCTCGCCCGCCACTTCGCCCACGAAATCGCATTCACCCTTGTCGATCACGGCGTCGACGATCTGCCGGGCCAGGGCCTGGATGCGCTCTTCGCGCAGGCGCGCGGCCGGCAGGGTGAACTCCTGGCGGATCAGCTTGCGGAACGCCGTGTGCTCCGGTGGGTCCATCATCAACATCATCTTGTAGGGGCCGAAGCCCTGCCCCTGCCCCGGCGGCGGGTCGGGGATCATGATGGTGGGCTCGGAGGAGAAGGCCTGGAAGTCGCGGTCCACGGCCCAGACGTCGGCGTGGCGGGTGACCGCCCAGAAGCCCGCCCCGTCGCCCGGCTCGTCATGCCAGCGGACCGGCGCATTCTCGCGAAGCCAGCGGAATTGCTCGTGCGGCTGGCCGTCGGCGAAGCTCGCCGGCGACAGGAGGTCGATCTTCATGGCGTCTTCCCGCGCGTTTCCTAAGGCCGATTGGGCGCGCCTTGACGATGCGGCAGGCAAGCGGCGGGGCCAAGCCCGACTAGGCGCCCGGGAGACACGGTGGTAGCTGGCGAGACATGTCCCGACATGCTCCGCTCCACAGCCGATCCGCGCCCGCCCTCGCCGCCGGCCTGATCTGCGTCCTCGCCCTGGCCGGTTGCACGACGCCGCGGATGAAGCCTTCGCCCAGCCCGGCGGTCCTCGAGACCCGCGCCCGGATCGGGGCCAAGCCGGCGGTTTGCTCGGGCGGGCCGCTCGCCTCGGTCTCGCCGATAGACGTGGGCTTCGGGTTCGACGAGACGGAGATCGGCGACGCCGCCCGTCAGAACCTGGTCAAGGCGGCGGCCTGGCTGACCTGCAATCCCGGCGTTGAGGTGGTGATCCTTCCCAAGGGGGACAATCACGGCACGCCGGCGCACCGCCAGGAACTCGCCGAGGGTCGCGCCAAGGCCGTCGTCGATCAGCTCCGCGCGCTGGGCGCGACCCAGGCGGTGATCCGTTCGCTCGCGGCCGGCGCCGTCGATCCCGTCACCGCCCCGCACCTGGTCATCTCCGCGCGCGGCCGCGGCTGGTAGGCGCGCCCGGTCGCCGCATTACCGCGAATTATCTTTCTTGTAAGGCCGAGCGGCGACACAAGGAGCCTGCGATGGATGTGCGCTGAGGGGCCGCGCATCCGCTAGGAGTCTTACGCCTTGGTGCTCGCCCTCTTCGCCGCCGCCACCTTCTCGCTGTCCGCGCCGGACCTTCCGCGTCTGCCGCCGATCACCCGCGAAGCCCAGATCACCTACGTCGACCGCGCCGGCGCGGTGATCGGCGTGCGCGGGGGCCGGTTCGCGCCGCCGGTCGACCTGGCGAAGCTGCCGGCCTATGTCCCCGCCGCCTTTGTCTCCATCGAGGACCGGCGGTTCTACGAGCACTCCGGCTTCGATCCGGTCGGGATGGCGCGCGCGTTGGTGGCCGACCTCTCGTCCGGCAAGAGCCAGGGCGCCTCGACCATCACCCAGCAGCTGGCGCGCAACCTCTACCTCACCGCCGACCAGACGATCGAGCGCAAGGCGACCGAGCTGATGTACGCCGTGCAGCTCGAGCGGACCTATTCGAAGAAGCAGATCCTCGCCCTCTACCTGAGCCGGGTCTATTTCGGCGAAGGCGCCTACGGCCTCGAAGCCGCCTCGCAGCGGTTCTTCAACAAGCCGGCCTCGAAGCTGACGGTGCGCGAGGCCGCGACGCTGGCCGGCATCCTGAAGTCGCCGACCCACTACGACCCCGCCGACCAGCCGGAGAAGTCAGCCGAGCGGACTAAGCTGGTGCTGGCGGCCATGGTCGAGAGCGGTGCGATCAGCGCCGCCGAACGCGACCGGGCGCTGGCCGCGACGCCGAAGGTCTGGAAGACCGCGCCCACCGCGCCGGCGCAATATTTCGTCGACTGGCTGGACGGCCAGACCCGCCAGGCGGTCGGCGCCGTCCGCCAGGACCTGATCGTGGAGACCACGCTCGACCTGCCCACCGAAATCGCCGCCGGCGATGCGGCCAAGGCGGTCTCCATCCGCTTCGCCAAGCAGGGCGTGAGCCAGGCCGCCGTGGTGACACTGGACGGATCGGGCCGGGTGCGCGCCATGGTCGGCGGCGTCGACTACGCCAAGGCGCCCTACAACCGCGCCGTCGACGCCCACCGTCAGGCGGGATCGGCCTGGAAGCCCTTCGTCTACCTGACCGCAATGGAAGCCGGCCGTACGCCCGACGTGCAGGTGGTCGACGAACCGGTGACCATCAACGGCTGGTCCCCGCGCAACTTCGAACCGGAATTCCTGGGCCCGATCACCCTCGAACAGGCCCTGGCGCACTCGATCAACACGGTGGCCGCCCGGCTCGCCGACGAGGTCGGACGCGAGAACGTGGCGGCGACGGCCCGGCGGCTGGGGATCGTCTCCACCGTCAACACCGATCCGGCCATGGCGCTGGGCACGACCCTGGTCTCTCCGCTGGAGATGGCCCAGGCCTACGACGCATTCGGCAACGGCGGCTACCGCGTGGCGGCCTACGGCATCGAACGCATCCGCACGGCCGGGGGCCAAGTGCTCTTCCAGCGCCGCGCGCCGGCCCCGGCCCAGGCGATCCTCAACCCGCCGCTCGGCGAAATGCAGCGGATGATGCGCACGGTGATGGCCTCGGGCACCGGAACCCACGCGGCGATCCCCGGCTACGACCTGGCCGGAAAGACCGGCACGACGTCCGACTACAAGGACGCCTGGTTCTGCGGCTACACCGGCGGCCTGGTGACTGTGGTCTGGACGGGCCGCGACGACGCCACCCCGATGAAGCGGATCACCGGGGCGACCGCGCCGTCAGAGATCTGGCGTAGCTACATGGTCCAGGCCCTGAAGCGCCTGCCGAACGGGCCGATCCCGCCCGGGCCGCCGCCGCCCCTGCCGGTGACGCCGACGCCGATCACCGGCCCGGCCGCGCCCGCCGACGCCGCGCCGCAGCCGACGGCGCCGGCCTAGCCCAGGACCAGCAGGTCGCTGCGCCCGACGATCGGCTGGACGCCATCGTCGGCGGCGACATAGGCGTCGAGGCGGGCGAAGCCGGCCTCGATCTCCGCCTCGCCGATGTGCTCGAAGGTCGAGATCGCCCTCAGCCGTAGGCGCGCGGCCATCTCCGCGGCGTTGCCGGCGAACCGCTCCTCGAGGCTGTCGAAGGCGACCCGCATCAGGCCGACCGGGGTGAAGGCCGCCGCCACCTCGGCGACCGAGGGGAACATCTCAAGCTCGATCCGCCGCGCGCTCGGGAAGAACTGGTGCCACCAGAGCTGCGGCATGGTGTCGGCGAAGGTGCTGCGGATCAGCAGCCGGCCGCCGGGCTTCAGCACCCGGGCGATCTCCACGGCCGCCGCGGCTCGGTCCGGCACGTGGTGGTAGGAAAGGAACATCAGCACACCGTCGGCGCTGGCGTCCGGCAACGGAATGCGCGCGGCGTCGCCCTCCAGATAGGCCACCTGGGGATGGGCCGCGGACGCCTCGGCCAGCCCGCGCATCCCCGCGGAGGGCTCAACGCCTCGAACCGGACCGCCGAAGGCGTCGGCCAGCGCCGGGGCGAAGCGGCCCGAACCCGAACCGAGGTCGATCAGCTCGAGCGGCCGGCGGCGGGGGAGATGGCGGGCGAAGACCTCCATCCACGCTAGCGTCACCTGCGGGGCGATCGCGCGGCCCTGGGCGTAGACGGTGTGTTGCCGCTGGTCGTAGTCGACGGTCTTCAGCATGGCCCGGGGCTCCATGGGGGGCCGGAACAAGACCGCGAAGCCTGTAGTTGAGGAAGCGAGATTTCCTCAAGAAGGACGGCGAACATGAAATCAACTCACCTGGCCCTGACCGCCGCGGTGGTTCTCGCGCTCGGCGTTTCGGGTTGCAGCAAGGACCGCAAGGCGGAGGCCGACACCGGCACCGCCAAGGCGACCGTCACCACCGACGCCCCGGCGAGCGTTGTTCCGGACTCGCAGTTGCAGTCCCAGGCCCAACAGGCGGCCACCGCCTCCTCGACGCCGGTCGACGGCTCGGGCCCGGTGACCACCACGACCGCCGCGCCCCCGGCCGCGCCCGAAAAGAAGTAGCCGCCCGCCGCCGGTCCGGTGGCCCATCGCCGTGGAACATGCTGAGGTGCCTCGATAGCGGGGGCGACGCGCGGCGATGAAGACCTACCGGATCGGGGTGATCGGCCTGGGCCAGCGGATCGCCCATGTGCTGGCGGCCATGCAGGAGGTCGGCTGGCGCCTGGAGGTGGCGGGCCAGGTCGATCCCGCCCCGGTCGGCGCGCCGATCCTCGCCGCCGCCGGGATTGCCGAAGGGCCGGTCTTCGCGACGGCCGCCGAGCTGCTCGCGCACGGGCCCTATGACCTGGTCATGGTTGGCACGCCCAATCACCTGCACTTCGAGCACATCAACCTGGCGCTCGACGCCGGCTGGCCGGTGTTCGCCGAGAAGCCGATCGTCCGCACCCAGGCCGAGAGCCTGGCCTTGGCGAGCCGGCTCGCCGCGGGCGGGATGCCGGCGCTCTACATCGGCCTGGTCATGCGCTCGATGCCCATCGTGCGCGAGGTGATCGCCCGGGTGGATGGCGGCGAGCTGGGCGAGATCGTTTCCATCGACGCCACCGAGCACCTGCCGCCCGAGCACGGCGGCTACCTCGCCCGCAACTGGCGGCGCAGGGCCGCGTGGGGCGGCTCCTATCTGCTCGACAAGGTCTGCCACGATTTCGATATCTTCGGCCGCATCGCCGGCGCACGGCCGGCGCGGGTGGCGAGCTTCGGCGGACGGCGGATCTTCACCGCCGAGCGGGCGGCCACGGCGCCGCAGACCTGGGACACCGGCGAGGCGGCCTATGCCCTGCACGACGCCGGCTGGGCGGGCGCGAACGACGCCTTCCAGTCGGACATGGACGTCACCGACCACCAGACCGCGATCGTCGAATACGAGAACCAGGTTCGCCTGTCGTTCCACGCCAACAGCCACGTGGGCCTGACCGAGCGGCGCTGGTACGTGGCCGGGACCGAGGGGACGCTGATCGCCGACCTGGTGCGCAACAAGCTGATGGTCCGCCGCGCCCTCGCCCGCGCCAAGCCCGAGCGGATCGACTATGCGAACCGCACGGCGGACGCCCACAACGGCGCCGACCAGGACATGGCCCGCGACCTGCTGGCGAGCCTGCGCGACGGCGCGGCGTTTCCCGTGACGCCGTTCGACAGCCTGGAGGCCGGCCTGACGGTGATGGCCATCGACGAGGCGATGGGGTCGGGCGAGGTGCTCGACTGCCGGCCGATGTGGGCGCGCTACGACGCGGCCATGACCAGCGCCTCGCCCAGCAGGTCCTGAAGCAGCGGCGTCTTGGGATAGGGCTCGTGCCGGTACTGGCGGAAGCCCTCGCCGAACGGCACGCCGAAGTCGCGGCCGCGACGTCGCGACCAGGCCTCCATCGAGGCCAGATGATCGGAAATCCCGTGCTGGCGCGCGACCCATTCCGCCTGGCTGACATGGCAGGCCAGCATCTGCTGCTTGAGCGCGAAGCCGCGGGCGATGTCGGCCCCGAAATCGGCGAGGATGCGGTTTCCCTCCCGGTCGCGGCCGCCGATCGGGTCCATGAAATAGAGGTGCGGGATGGCCTCCAGCGCCGCGGACGGCCCCGTTCGGTAGTTCGGCACGGACGAGGCGAAGCAGGCGTCTCGGATGAGCTGGCTCGCGGCCTCGTGGTCGGGGTGATAGTCGGCCGGCGAGGCGGCCAGCACCACGTCGGGCCTCGCCCAGCGGATCAGCTCGGTGGCCGCCCGGCGCGAGCGGTCATCGTTGAAGACCCCGAGATCCGGCAGGTCCGCGCAGCGATACTCGGCCCCGATGAGGTCGGCCGCGCGCGCCGCCTCGTCCTTGCGGACCCGCGCGGTCTCGGCGAGGTCGGTCTCCGTCGAGCCGCACTCGCCGGCGGTGAGGGTGGCGATCCGGATCGCGTGGCCCCCCGCCGCCAGCACCGCCAGAGCGCCGGCCGCCAGGTGTTCGATGTCGTCGGGGTGGGCGTGGACCGCCAGGACGGTCGCCACCGCTAGCTGCCGCCCAGCCGCCAGCCGACTTCGGTGGCCAGGACGGCGAAGAACTCGGGGCTGTAGGCCGCCTCGGGATCCTTGCGGACCAGGGTGTCCATCTTGTGCGCGTCCTCGCCCACCAGGATACGCCAGCGGTCGGCCTTGACGCCGTCGAGGATCACCGTGGCGGCGGCGGCGGCAGTCATCGGAGCCTCCTCCAGGAAGCGGCGCGCCTGTTCGGCGACCATGGCCTGCAGGGCGTCGTCGGCGATCTGGGTGACGTCGATGCCCATCCGGGCGATCCGGGCGCGGGCGCGGGCCAGGTCGTCCTCGCTCAGCGTATCCTCGTCGCGCCCCGTCATCACCTTGCGGGAGTTGGCGACGATCGAGGTGCCGATGTGGCCCGGCATGACCACCGAAACCTTGATGTGCGGGGCGTTGAGCGCCAGGTCGGTGATCAGGGCCTCCGAGAACCCCTTCACCGCGAACTTCGCCGCCGCATAGGAGGTGTGGCTGACGCTGGGGCCGAGGCTCGCCCAGAAGCCGTTGACGCTGGAGGTGTTGACGATGTGCGCCTGGTCGGCGGCCTGCAGCATCGGCAGGAAAGTGCGCACGCCCAGATAGACCCCGCCCCAGCAGACGTTGAAGGTCCGCTCCCACTCCTCGCGGCTGTCGGCGATCATCGAGCCGCCGCCGCCGATGCCGGCGTTGTTGAACAGGAGGTGGATCTTGTCGGTGTCGTGCGCCACGGCGGCCGCATCGCGGAAGGCGATCAGCTGACCCTCGTCCGACACGTCGGCCTGATGGGCGGTGATCCGCGCGCCCTGCGGCACACCGTCGGCTTCGCAGAGCGCGATGGTCTCGGCCATGTTGCGGGTCGAGACGTCGCACATGGCGACGCTGCAGCCCTCGGCGATCAGCTGGCGGGCGAGTTCGCGCCCCATGCCGGTGCCACCGCCGGTGACGACGGCGATCTTGCCTGCGAAGTCCTGCATAGCGCTTCCCCTGATGGCTCGCCGCCAGCTTGACCCGCCGGCCGCCGGGCGTCCACCGTGACGCCGGGGAACGGGCGGGCCGCGGCGGGGGTTTTCGAAGACGCACGCCAGAACGGATGGACCTCATGAAACTCTATCTCTCACCCGGCGCCTGCAGCCTCGCCGATCACATCGCCCTGCATGAGGCCGGCTTCGACTTCGAGCGGGTCAAGGTCGACACCAAGACCAAGCGCACCGAGGACGGCCGCGACTATCTGACGATCAACCCGAAGGGCTATGTGCCCGCCCTGCAGTTCGACGATGGCCAGGTCCTGACGGAGAACATCGCCATCCTGAGCTGGATCGCCGACCAGGACCCCTCGCTGGCGCCGTCAGGGCCCATGGGCCGCTACCGGCTGCTGGAGATGCTGGCGTTCATCTCCACCGAGATCCACAAGAGCTTCAAACCCTTCTTCAAGCCGGACGCCAGCGAAGCCGAAAAAGCCGCCGCGGGGGAAATGATCGGCAAGCGGCTGACCCATCTCGCCGAGCGCCTGAAGGACGACTACCTGTTCGGCGGCCAGGCCAGCGTCGCCGACGCCTACCTCTTCGTGATGTGCCTGTGGGCGCAGAAGACGGCGATCGCCCTGCCCGATCCGCTGCCGGCCTTCGTCGCCAGGATGAAGGCCCGGCCGGCGGTGCGCCTGGCGCTGGAGCACGAGGGGCTCGCCGAGCCTGCGGCTTCCTAACAGGCCCGTTCAGGCTGCATTCAGTCGCCAATTCATAGCCTTGTGAGCATGAACACTTCGGCCCTCGGGCCGTTACCCACTCACAAGGAGGCCAAGATGAGAAAGCTTCTCACGGCCGCGATGGCGGCGATCACCCTGGGCGGCGCGGTGTGCGCCACGGCGGCGCCCGCCGAAGCCCGGCCGCACGGCGGCTACTACGGCGGCTCTTACGGCGGCGGTCACTACTACCGGGGCAACAACAACGGCGGCGCGGCCCTCGCGGCCGGCGTCGTGGGCCTCGCGCTCGGCGCGGCGATCGCCAGCAACGGCCACAGCTACAACTACAACCGCGGCTATTATGACCGTGGCTACTATCCGGACGGGTACTACGCCTATGACGGCGGCTATCGGACCTGCGAGAGCACCCGCTGGGTCTGGGACCCCTACATCGGCCGTCGCGTGCCGGTGACCAGCCGTTACGCCTGCTGACCGCGGCGCGGCGCTGAGGACGCGACCTAGAGCGCGTCCTCAACCCTCGCTCAGCCCTCGACCGTGAACGTCAGACCGGCGTTCCCCTGGAGCCGGTCGATGAGCTTCGTCCGCATGGCGGCGCCGGGCGTCCAGACACCCCCTGGAACGTCCGGCGCGTCCTTGACGAGGCAGATCGCCGCCTCGGCCAGCATCTTCGAAGTCGAGCCGTAGCCCGGATCCCGGTCGCCCTTCACCGAGACCTTCACCTTGCGCCCGTCGTCGGCGATCCCGACGAAGACGATGTCGTAGAACCCCGCTTCGCGCTCGGCCTTCGAGGGCCCTTCGCCGGGCTTCGGCGCATTGGGGCCCATGCCGGTGAACTCGGTTGGCGCGCCCGGGACCACAATCGACATCTCGTCATATTTGAAGTCTTCGCCCCAGGGATGCCCCATCAGGGCGTTCGAGCGGTGGACGTTCTTGGTGTTGATCGCCGCCATCATGAACGGACCGACGTCGGCGCCCACGTCAGGATCATGTTCCACCGCATTACCCGGAGGCTGCTCGGGGCCCTGGAAGCCGGGGGTAAGCGCGAAGGGGTTCATCATCAGCGCGATCAGGCTGGGATCCTTCTGCATCGCCGCCATGGTCGCAGCGCCGCTGGCCGCCGTGCCGCCGGAAAGCCCACCCTGCATGCCGCGGATGCGACCCTTCACACGCGGGACCGGCCCGCCGAGCTTCGCCTTGGCGGTCTCTTCCGCGAAGAAGACGCCGAGCTCGAAGGGGATGGAATCGAAGCCGCAGGAATGGACGATCCGCGCGCCGCTCTTCTTCGCCGCCGCGTCGTGGGCGCCAATGATCTGAGCCATCCAGTTGGGCTCGCCGGTCAGGTCGAGGCAGTCGGTCCCGGCCGCGACGCAGGCCGCCACCAGGTTGTCGCCATAGAGCTGATAGGGCCCCACCGTCGTGATGATCGCCTTGGCGCGGCGGACCATGGCGTCGAGCGAGCCCCGGTCGTCGGCATCGGCGACCACAAGCGGCGTCTCGGCCGGCAGGCTCATCTCGTCGCGCACCTCGGCGAGCTTCTGGGCGCTGCGCCCGGCCATCGCCCATTTCACCTCGCCGCCGATCCCGTAGCGCTGGGCAAGGTATTCGGCGACCAGGCGGCCGGTGTAGCCGGTGGCGCCATAGACGATGATGTCGAACTCGGCGTTGGGGTTCATGGCCCGCGGGTCTCCGTTGAATGAGGCGGCGGCACCTTGCCTATAATTTACGTCGTAAGTAAATCGTCCGCATGGCAGGCTTGCGCGAGGGCGGCCTGCGCCTCATCCGGCGGCGGGCGGGAGGAAACGAATGCGCCAAAAGGTGCTGGTTCTATATCTGGCCAATTCGGCGCTCGACGCGCCCACCGTGGCCTGGGCGGTCTATGACGGGACCGGCGAGACGCGGCCCATGGCCGGCGACGACGACCAGGCGCCCTACCGCACTGGGGTCGAGGCCCTGAAAGACGGCTGGCGGCTCTTCCAGGCCGCGCAGATCCTGCCGCACACCCGCGGCGATGAGTTCGACCTCGCCTACCTGAAATACGAGTTTTTCTTCGAGAAACTCGTGGAGGCCGCCGCGTGACCGCCCTGCCACTGCTCAGCTCGCTCGAAATGGCCCGCTTCGTCGCCCGCGGCTTCCTTCGCTTCGACGGCGTCGTGCCGGCCGAGATCAACGACCAGTTCCTGGCCGAGGCGGGCGAGGCGGACTACCCGAAGCCCGGCCGCAAGATGATGCACACCTACGGCGAGCTGCTCGCCAGGGCCCAGATTCCCGAGGTTCCGCCCGGCGGCCCGCTCGCCGCCGCCTATCCGCAGGGCAGCGCCGTCGAGCGGCTGCTCGCCCTGCCGCTGGTCCGGGGCGCGATCCAGAGTCTCGCCGGCCCCGACCCGGTCTTCGACCACCACTTCCTGCACGTCACCTTCCCGCCCGCCTACTACGACGCGGCTGGTGGCGAGAACGTCTCCCAGCACACCCACCAGGACTCAACGATCGACCCCTCCGAGGGGTTCGACCTGCAGGTCATGTACTACCCGCACAAGGTGACCCGCGAGATGGGCGGCACCCGCTTCATCCCGGGCACCCACCTTCGGCGGGTCAGCGAGGTGGCGCTCGGCCGCTACCAGAACATCGCCGGCCAGCAGCACATGGTCTGCGAGGCCGGAACCCTGCTCTTCCTGCACAACGGCATCTGGCACGGCGGCGGGGTGAACCTGTCGGACCGCACGCGGACCATGTTCAAGATCCGCATGAACCCCACCGTTCCGCAGGTGCGCCTGTGGGACATGGCGACCCTGCCGGCCGAACCCGCCCAGCGGCCGATCTTCTTCGTGAAGACGCCGCAGCCGGAGACCGTGGAGAGCATCCTGATGACGCCGGAGCCCTGGTTCGAGCAGGATACCGGGCGCCTCGAATATGTGAACCGCATCAAGCTCTGGCGCCGGTTGAGCGGCGACCCCACCTTCGACGCCGACCACTGGATGACCCGCCTGGAGAACCCGGCGCGGGCTTGAGGGCAGCCTGTTTGGGCGTGAAACGTAACATGAACATGCTATAGGGCGAGGATGGCCGATAGCGCGGTCCCTGCCGCCGATCTCCTGCCCCCGCGGTTCGCCGACTGGTTCGCCAGCCGGGGCTGGAGCCCGCGCGTCCACCAGCTGGCGATGATCGAGCGGGCGCAGGCGGGTCGCGACGCCCTGCTGATCGCGCCGACCGGCGGGGGCAAGACGCTGGCCGGGTTCCTGCCCAGCCTGATCGCGCTTGCCGAGCGGCCGCCGGCCAACACGCCCCGCGGTCTCCACACCCTCTATATCTCGCCGCTCAAGGCGCTGGCGGTGGACGTGGAGCGGAACCTGGGCGCCCCCATCCTGCAGATGGGTCTGCCGATCACCGCGGAGAGCCGCACCGGCGACACCGGCATCTCGCGGCGCCAGCGGCAGCGGATGAAGCCGCCGGAGATCCTGCTGACCACGCCTGAGCAACTGGCCCTGCTCTGCGCGTGGGAGGGGGCGCGGCTCTATTTCGAGAGCCTGGAGTGCGTGATCCTCGACGAGATTCACACCCTGCACGCCTCCAAGCGCGGCGACCTGCTGGCGCTCGACCTCGCCCGCATCGCCCAGTTCGCGCCGAACCTGCGCCGCGTGGGGCTCTCGGCCACCGTCGACGACCCGGAGGTGATCAAGGCCTGGATGGCCAACCACAGCGCCGGCGGCAACAGCTCCATCGACCTGGTGCGCGGGCCGGCCGGCGCGGAGCCGATCGTCGAGGTGCTGCTGTCGGAGGGGAAGGTGCCCTGGGCCGGCCACACCGCCCAGCACGCCATGCAGGAGGTCTATGACGTCATCAAGAAGTCGCGGACCGCGCTGGTCTTCGTCAACACCCGCTTCCAGGCCGAGTTCGCCTTCCAGGAGCTCTGGCGCCTGAACGAGGACAGCCTGCCGATCGCGCTGCACCACGGCAGCCTCGCCGCGGAGCAGCGGCGCAAGGTCGAGGCCGCCATGGCGCGGGGCGAGTTGCGCGCCGTGGTCTGCACCTCGACCCTCGACCTCGGCATCGACTGGGGCGACGTGGACCTGGTCATCCAGCTCGCCTCGCCCAAGGGCGCCTCGCGGATGGTGCAGCGGATCGGCCGGGCCAACCACCGGCTGGACGAGCCCAGCCGCGCGATCTTCGTGCCGGCAAACCGCTTCGAGATGCTGGAGTGTCAGGCCGCCCGCGAAGCCATCGCCGAGAACAAGCTCGACGGCGACCCGCCCCGCGTCGGCGCGCTCGACGTGCTCGCCCAGCACGTCATGGGCTGCGCCTGTTCCGAGCCCTTCGATCTCCTGGCGCTCTACGACGAGGTCCGCAGCGCCGGTCCCTATCGCGAGCTGATCTGGGAGGACTTCGAGCAGGTCGTCGATTTCGTCTCGACCGGCGGCTATGCGCTGAAGAACTACGACAAGTTCCGCCGGATCGTGAAAGGCCCGGATGGGCTTTGGCGCGTGCGCAACGCCGAGACCGCCCAACGCCATCGGCTGAACGTCGGGGCGATCGTCTCGCCGGCCATGCTGTCGGTCCGGATCGCCATGCGGGGCGGCCGCGGCGGCCGCAAGGTCGGCGAGATCGAAGAGGGCATGATCGAGATGCTGGAGCCCGGCGAGACCTTCGTTTTCGCGGGCCAGGTCTGGCGGCTGGTGGGCGTGACCAACCTCGACGTCCTCGTCCAGCCCGCGCCCTCGGCAGACCCGAAGATGCCGTCCTGGGGCGGTTCGAAGTTCGCGCTCTCCACCTACCTCGCCAAGCGCGTGCGCCAGCTGATGTACGACCAGGCCCACTGGCAGGTGCTGCCCACCGACGTTCGCGAGTGGCTGGAGGCGCAGCGCGACCGCTCCGTCATTCCCGAGGAAGACGAGATGCTGCTGGAAACCTTCCCACGCGGCCGGCGCAACTTCATGGTCTGCTACCCCTTCGAAGGCCGCCTGGCGCACACTACGCTGGCCATGCTGCTGACCCGGCGGCTGGAGCGGATCGGCGCCGCGCCGCTAGGCTTCGTCTGCAACGACTACGCCATGGCGATCTGGGCGCTTAACCCCCTCGAAGGCCTCGATTTCGGCGCCCTGTTCGACGAGGACATGCTGGGCGACGACCTGGAAGCCTGGCTCGCCGAAAGCTTCATGATGAAGCGCGCCTTCAAGGGCTGCGCGATCATCGCGGGGCTGATCGAGCGGCGCTTCCCGGGCGAGCAACAGAAATCGGGGCGGCAGATCACCTTCTCCACGGACCTCATCTACGACACCCTTCGCCGCCATCAGCCGGACCACCTCCTGCTGCGGTGCGCGCGCGACGATGCGGCGACCGGGCTCATCGATGTGGCGCGGCTGGGGCAGATGCTGGCCCGTATCAAGGGGCGGATCCGGCATGCGGCGCTGGAGCATCTGTCGCCCTTCTCGGTGCCCATCCTGCTGGAGATCGGCAAGGAGCGCGCGCCGGGGCAAACGGGGGAGACCATGATCCTGCGCGAAGCCGAGGACGACCTGATCGCCGAGGCGCTGGGATGAACGCCCTGGCCGCCAAGTCCTTTGTCTACGACCACGCAGTCGCCGATTGCGGCTCGTTGTGGACGCCGATCGGCGCGGTTCGGGCCATGCTGCGCTGCTCCGGCGCGCTCTGGCTGGAGGCGGCGCGGGCGCTGGTGGTGGCCGACCTCCACCTGGAGAAGGGCTCCTCCTACGCCGCGCGCGGCCAGATGCTGCCGCCCTACGACACCCGCGAGACGTTGAAGCGCCTGGCCGCTGAGGTCGAGGCCCTGGCGCCCGTGACAGTGATCCTGCTGGGCGACACCTTCCACGACCGCAAGTCCGAGGCCCGGCTGGCCGACGACGACGCCGAGCGCCTGCGCGACCTGGCGCGCGGCCGGACGCTGGTCTGGGTGATCGGCAACCATGACGCGGACGGTCCCCGCGCGCTCCCCGGCGAGGTCGCCGCGGAGCTGGACCTACTAGGCCTCACGCTGCGCCACGAACCCCGGGCCGGCCCGCAGCCGGGCGAGGTCTCCGGCCACCTGCATCCCGCGGCCCGCGTGAAGGCGACGCGCGGCACGGTGCGCAGGCGCTGCTTCGTCACCGACGCCGAGCGGATGATCCTGCCGGCCTTCGGCGCCTACGCCGGAGGACTGAATGTGCGGGACAAGGCCTTCGACGGCCTGTTCGTCCGACCGCCCCTGGCGGGCGCACTCGGAAACGGCCGAGTGCACGCGGTGGGTTGGCGGTCGCTCGCCGGCGACTAGACGTGCCCGGTCTTCATCGCCTGGTCGAGACAGACGGCGAGCGAGATGCAAGCCCCGGCGGTGAGCGCTGTCGACAGCTTCGGATAGCGCGACGGCACGTCCGGCGCCTGGTGGTCGAACAGCCATTGGACCAGGAAAGCGCCGATGCAGCCGGCGACGATCCAGCCGTCGGGAATGCGGTGGCGGGCGGCCAGCAGGCTCCAGGCCACCACCGGAGACAGCACCGAGATCAAGAGGCGCTCGGCTCGGGGCTGCGGCCGGCCGGTCTCCATGCCCCAGCGCACGCCCCCCAGGAAGGCCAGCACGACGCCGGACCAGGTCAGGATCACCGTGAGCGCGGGGCGGGCGACGTCGGCGGCGCCCCAGCCATAGGCGATCGCCGAGACCGGGAAAGGCGCGAGCGCGCTCAGTGCAATGCCCCAGAGCGCCGGCGGGATGGAATCGTGGCGAGCTGCGGGTTCCGGCATGTCCGTCACCATTCAGTCTCTCCGAAACGCGGACGAAGCCGCCCAACCGGCCGCCAGCGCGAAGGCCATCGCAGCTAGACCATAGGACCATGGCCTCTCATGGGCCCAAAGGTAAAGGCTGCGTTCAGCGCCGACTTTCTCAACCGTAAGTGTACGGTCCTTCTCGGAGACCGGCTGGCCGTTCTGGAACAGCAGGATGCGCACGTCGTAGCGGCCGATCGGGGCCTCGGCGGGCAGCGCGATCTCGGCGCGGAACAGGTTCTTGTCGACGAACCGCACGCCGCGTTCGTCGACGTCGTAGAGGTGCTCGGCCTCTTTCAGGCGCACCACGGCGCGGCGCCAGTCGAGGTAGTCGGCGCCCAGTCGGCTCACCACCACGTCGCGCACACCGTAGCGGGTCTCCGTGCGCTGCTCGGCCGGGGCGTTGATCGCCAGGTGGTCGACCCCCGCGCCCAGCCGGCGAAGCACCCCGAAGCGGGCGATGTCGTCCAGCGGTCGTGTCGAGGCGGCGATATAGAAGCCCGGCGCGCCCTGGAAGACCACCGGGCGGCTGTTCACCCAGACGCCGGCCACCCGGCTCTTGCGCGCGATCCGCACCGGCTGATCGGGCCCGCGCACGATGACCACCACATCGCTGGGCCGCGAAAGCGGATCGAAGACCGCGCCGTAGAGCACGATCTGGTCGCCGCGGAAGTCGGAGTTCACCCGCACATTGGTCTCGGTCAGCGCCGCCGAGATCACGGCCGAGCTGGCCGGCGCCGGGGCAGCGGGCGGGAGGGCGGCGGGCGGGAGGGCGAGCGCCATCAGCCGCCGGTCCCGGACATCAGCACGAAGGGCTCGTGCGGTGTGAAGAAGAGGCCGAGGCCCATCCTGAGGCCCACCAGCAGCACGATCAGCGCCAGGAGCGCGCGGAGCTCCTCGGCGCGGAAGCGGGAGGAGGCCCGGGCCCCGAACTGGGCGCCCAGCACGCCACCGACCAGCAGCAGGGTCGCCAGCAGGATGTCGACCGTCTGGTTGCGGCCGGCCTGCAGCACCCCGGTGAGCGCCGTGGTGATGATGATCTGGAAGAGGCTGGTGCCGACCACCACGCTGGCCGGCATCCGCAGGACATAGACCATGGCCGGCACCAGCACGAAGCCGCCGCCCACGCCCATGATCGCCGAGAGCACGCCCACGAAAGCCCCGAGCGCGATGGGCGGGATCACGCTGATGTAGAGCCGCGAGCGGGGGAAACGCATCTTCAGCGGCAGGCCGTAGAGCCAGGGGGGCCGGCGGTCGCGGCGGGGCGGGGCGGGCACGTTGCTGCGACGGCGCAGGATCGCCCCGATCGATTCCCAGAACATCAGGCTTCCGATGACGCCCAGGAAGATCAGGTAGGAGAGCGCCACCACCAGATCGGCCTGGCCCAAGAGCCGCAGCCAGCGGAAGATTTCCACCCCCGCCACGGCGCCAACGACGCCGCCGCCCGCCAACACGCCGCCCATGCGGAAGTCGACGGCGCGTTTGCGGCCGTAGGAGATCACGCTCGACATCGACGAGGCCGCGACATGGTTCGACATGCTGGCCACGGCGACGGCGGGCGGAATGCCTAGGAACACCAGCACTGGCGTCATCAGGAAGCCGCCGCCGATGCCGAACATGCCGGAGATGAAGCCCACCAGCGCTCCCAGCGCCACCAGGAGCGGCGCGTTCACCGACACCTCGGCGATGGGCAGGTAGAGGTCCAACGTTCAGCGCCTCGGGGGTTACGAGCGGCGCGCCCGCACCCGGCTCAACGCGTGAGGACGGAGAGCCGGGAAACGGTGGCCGGGTCCAGCGACCCGGTGGCCGCCAAGCCTTGATCGCGCTGATAGGCGGTCACGGCAAGCTTCAGCTGGCTCGAGACGGCGCCATCCGGCCGGCCCTTGTAGTAGCCGAGGCGGCCCAGGACCTTCTGGGCGGCGAGGACGGAGAGGCCGGAGGCGGGGGTTGCGGTGACGCCCAGGGCCGGTTCGAACGCGGCGGCCTGGCTTTCGGCGGCGGCCAGCTGGGTGGCCGGCAGCTTGCCCGCCAGGTCGGTGGCGCTGGCTTTCGCCTCCGGGTCGCCGGCATTGGCCGCGATGCTGAACCACCGATAGGCCTGGGCGAGGTCGCGCGGCACGCCGGACCCCGACTGGTAGAGCAGGCCCAGATTATATTGCGAATCCACCACGCCGTGCTGAGCGGCCTTCTTAAACCATTGGGCGGCGGCGGCGGCGTCCTGCGGCCCGCCCTCGCCGCGGAAATAGTAGAGCGCCAGGTTGTGCATGGCCGGCGGATCGCCGGCCTCGGCGGCGCGCTGGGTCCAGCGGCGGGCCTCGGCGAGGTTCTGGACGACCCCGGCCTGGCCGGTCTCGTAGAGCCGCGCCAGGTAGAGCTGCGCCGGCGCCCAGCTGTCGTCGGCGAGGGTTTTCATATGGGCGAGCGCGCCGGGCTGTTTCGCCTCGACCGCCCGCACGGTTTCCACATAGTCGGTCGCCACCGGATCGGTTCCGGCCGTGGCGGCGGCGGACGCAACGGGCGCCGGCGGAGTCTCTATGGCGGCCGGCGGCGGCGCGGTCGCGTCGCTTCCCGGGCTCAGGGCCAGGGCGGCCCGCGCGGTGCCTTCGATCGCCCGCGCCTCGGGCGCCAGGCGCGCGGCGTGGGGGCCTTCCATCAGGACGACGCCCGCGGCCCCGACGCTGAGGAACGCGGCCCCGCCCGCAACCATCAGGGCGGTCTGCCAGGTGGAGGTCGGACGACCGGGCTTGAGCGCGGCGAACAGTCCGCGGCGCGCGCGGCGCGGCGAGGGTTCGGGCGCATGAACGGTCGCATCGCGGCGCGCCTCGGCCGCGGCGCGCGCCGTGGCGCGGGCCTGCTCGATCACTTCGCGCGTCGAAAGCGACCGTGCGTCCTCGCGGAACTTGGGGGCCTCCAGGTCGAGCGGGTCTTCCTCACGCTCCTGCTCGGAGATCGGCGCGAAGGCGTCGACGGCGGCGAAGTCCTCTTCGTCGAAGGCCGGATTGCCCGGATCGAGCGCCGGCTGGTTGACCGACTCGGCGCGCGAGAAGAGTTCGGCGCCGAACACCATCGGCGTGGCCAGGGCGTCGCTGGCCACGGCCTCGGCCTGGACCGGCGCGGCGGCCGGCTCCGGTTCGCCCGCGTCTTCGACACGGGGCTCGGCGGCCAGTTCAGTGGGCGCCCTACTGAACGGTTCGGGCGTCGGCTCCTCGGGCTGCTGCTCCGCAACCGGTTCGCGGAACGGCAGGGCGATGGGCTCGTCGCGTAGCCGGTCCTGCGCGGCCTCAAGCAGCCGTGCGTTGCGTTCTTCGCTCTGACGGAGGCGTTCGGCCAGGTCGCTGGCGGCGCGCTCGTGGCGCTGCTCGATCCGCTCGGTCACCGCGGCGACCTGCTCGCCCACGTCGTCGATGGCCTGGGCGGCGCGCCGCTCTGACTGGAGGATGCGGTCGGTGAGCCGGTCGGTGATGCGGCCGATCTCGGCTCCGAGGCGCTCCAGCGCCTCGGCGTGAAGCTGGTCGGTGCGTCCCAGGCGGCCTTCCACGGCCCCGGCGATGCGCGCGATCTCCCCGCCCACCTGTTCGATGGCCTCGGCGCTGCGCTGCTCGGCGCTTTGCACGCGCCGGTTCAGGGTTTCGGCCATGCTCAAGACCTCTCGGCCCATGGTCTCAATAGCGCGCGCCGAGCGCTGTTCGACGGCAGCCACCTCGTCGGCCATCTGGCCGAGGCGCACCTCCATCTGCTCGGAGCCGGCGGAGGCGAGCCGGTCGGCGATCTCCGCGCGGGCTTCTTCGACGCGCTGGGTCAGCTGGTCAGCCAGCGCCTCCAGCCGGCGATCCATGTCGCTGCGAACGCTGCCGTCGGCGGCGTGCATACGCTGATCGAGTTGAACAAGCGAATCCCGCAGGCTCTCCAGAGCCTCGCCGGTGCGGGCCTCGGCGTCGGCCATGCGCTGCCCGAGCCGCGTCACGACCTCTTCGATGAGCACCTTGGGGTCGTCGCCGGCCTCGGCCGCGGCCAGTCGGGCCTCCAGCGTCGCCAAGCCCTCGCGGCGGCGTTCCTCGCCGTCGACGACCTGGCCGGCCACGCGGGAGATGGCGTTTTCCAGAGCCCGCAGCGCTTCGGTCGAGCGGGGGCCGGAAACTTCCTCCTCCATGCGCCGTAGCCGTTCGGCGGCGGCGGCCTGTTCGGCGGCGAGCTTCTCGGCGGCGGCGTCCTGGCGGCTGGCCACCGCCAGCTGCTCGCGTTCCGCGGTCTCGAGCCTCGCCATGGCGTGGCGCACGGAGTGCTCCACGCCGGAGATCGCCAGACCCGTCCGCATCTCCGAGGATTCGATGCGGTCAGTCAGCAGATCGAGCGCGAACGCGATCCGTCCCAGGTCATCGGGCCCCGAGGTGCTCGGAGAGGTGGGCATGAAGGACTTCGGCGTTTCGGTCACGGCGCGCTGCGGCCGCGAGCTAAAGTGCGCCTCCGAAGTTACTTCTTCGGGAACATCGTCCTCGAGAATTACCCGGTTCAGCCACTCGCCGAGCGTCATGCCCGAACGGCGGGCAAGCTCCTTGGCGACCTCACGGGCCTTCGGATCGATGCCTTTGACGCTCCATGGCGCCGCCGCCGTCATCGAATCAGCCCCTCCTTGGACTGATCGACGCTAGCACCGTTCCCTAGGGTGTAAATTAGCGCTTAACGCTAGATGTAGTGGTTTGAAGCCTTGAGCTGTGGACGGTTCGGTCCCCGCGAGGGGCGGTGCTTCCGTTCCGAGGGCCCGCCTGCGATATGGCGTCGCAGATGGATCTTCCCCTCACGCTCACGATCGGCGCGGCCTTCCTGGCGTTCGCGGTCTTCGCCGGCTGGCGCGGCGCGCGACCGCCCAATCCGCATCGCGGACCCCGGCTCATGCCCTGGCGCTTCCTCATGCTGCTGGCGGCCGCAGGCCTGCTGGCCATGCTGGTCCACGTTGTGAACCTCCTGGGGATGACCACGGGGCCGAACCGATAGAACGGCGGGCTCGTTACCGCGAGTTCACTGGACTTTCAGCCCGCCGGACCGTGACGTCGCCTCTGCAAAATTGCGGAGCTTGGGACATCGGATGACGCGTAGACTTCTCCTCGGCGCCCTGGCCGTTTCGGCGCTGGGCGCGGCCGCGGGCCTCTCGACGGCGGCTTCCGCCGATGGCGCCGCGCTACGCCCCCTCGACTGCCCCGCGAGCCAGGGCGCGCTGACCCGGACCGCCCGGGCGGCGGACGGCATGAGCTGCGACTACCAAGGCGCCGCCGGTGAAACGGTTCGGCTCAAGCTGGTCGCCCTGGAGGGCCGCTCGGCGTCGGAGGCCATGTCGCCGACCAAGGTCGAGCTGCACACCCTGGTGCCGGTCTACCGCCAGTCCACCGTCTCCGCCGATCGGGACGAGTCCGGCGACCGCGCGGATATCGACCTGCCCTTCTTCCACGTCCACACCGCGGGCGGCCGCGCCGACGTGAAGATGTTCGGCATCAAGGTCCACAGCGAGGGCGAGAACGCCGACGTCAATGTCGGCCACGGCCACAAGCACACGGTGGTCCACGTGGGCGTCAACGGCGCCGAGGTGCTGGCCGAGGATATCGGGCGGACCAACGCCTCCCTGGTCTATGTGCTGGCGGCGGACCGGCGTGCGGCCTCCGGCTACCGCACCGTCGGCTATGTGGCCAAGGGACCGGTCAAGGGCCCGCTGGTGGTTGGTGAGTTCCGCTCCACCCTTCGGCACAACGGCGCCGAAGGCGACCACGGCGACCTCGGACGCCTGATCGACCGCAATGTGAGGGACTAGGCCGCGGCCGGGACCTCGTCCTTCGCCTCCCTCGGCTCCTCGACCTTCTTGGGCCGTTTGGAGAGGCCGGCGACCCCGCCGGACGACAAGAGGCCGACGTCGGCCATCAGCCAGGGGATCGACCACTTCTGGGGGGCGGCGCAATAGCGCGGCTGCCACAGCGGGTCGTACTTGTCCTTGTACCGCCGCACGCCCTGGAAATTGTAAATCTCCTCGCCACGCTCGAAGAGCAGGCGTCCGACCCGCGACATGATCGGGGCCAACGGCCGGTCATCGAGCCCTGCCAGCGGGGCCATACCGAACTCGAAGGCCTCGTAGCCCTGCTCGCGGCCCCAGTTGATCAGCTCGACGAAGAGGTAGTCCATGATGTTGTTGGGCGCGTCGTCGGCATAGCGCATCAGGTCCATGGAAAAGGCGCTGCGCCGGGCCGTGGTCCACAGGGTGGCGAAGGCCATGGGCTTGCCGTCGACGCGGACCAGCGCCACCGGGAACTCCTGCACATAGCCCGGCCAGAAGCCGCCCATCGAAAAGCCCTTCTCGCCGCCCGCGTGGTGGGCCAGCCAATCGTCGGAGATCGCCTGCAGGGTCGGCAGCATGGCGGTGACCGCTTCGCCTTGCAGCACCTCGAAGGTGGCGCCCGCCTCGCCGAGCTTGCGCCAGGCACGGCGCGCCGTGCCGCGCTTGCGGCCGTCCATGGAGAAGGTCTCCAGCGGCACCGCGGCGCTTTCGCCGACCTTCTGGATCGAGAAGCCAAGCTCGACGATCTCCGGCAGATCCTCGGCATTGAGGCCGTGGATGCCTGGGCGCGCGGCGTGGGAGTCGGCAAGCTCGCGGAACCGCCAGAGGAGTTCCTGGCGCTCGTCGCGGCGGCCGACCGGCGCGCCCAGGGCCACCCAGGCGCGGCCGCGAACCCCGAACATCAGGAAACTCTCGCCGGAGCCCGAGAACAGGAAGCGCTTGTCGCCCAGGAGGGCCAGGTTGGAGCCGGGCTCGGCCGCCTCCGCCGTGGCCAGGATCGAGCGGACCCGCTCGAAGTCGGGATCGGTCTCGCCCACCACCGGCGGGGTGGCGGCCGAGACGAAGAGCCGCCAGAGGCCAAAGGCGAAGAGCAGCAGGGCCGCGGCCGCCCAGGCGCGCATGGCCCGCTCGGCGTCGGCGTCGGCCATCACCCGCCACCAGGAGCGGTCGGCGTAGTCGGAATGCTGGAAGGACCACAGGCCGAGCAGGCCCGTCCCCAGCACGGCGCAGGCCGCCGAGAATAGCCATCCGGGGGTGATCTCCATGCGGGTCAGCCGAGAGGTGCGCGGGAAGGCGCCGTGGAAGGGCGCGAGCAGGATCGCCAGCAGCACCAGGGCCGCCGTCTCCTCCCAGTTGAAGCCCTTGAGCAGGGCGAGCGTCGCGGCCAGCAGAAGCGCGCCCATGGTGGCGCCCCAGGCTGCGTCCAGCCGCGCGCGCAGCCCGAAGGCCAGCAGCACCAGGGCCAGGCCCAGGATGCTGGAGAGGAAGTGGCTCGCCTCGATGAGGTAGACCGGGGTGATCTGGATCAGCCGCATGAACCGCACCGGCTCCGACGGCGTCGCGCCCGAGGCCAGAAGCATCACCCCGGCCGCCAGGGTCAGGATGGCGGCCGTCCATGGCGCGAGCGCGAAGGCCGCCGGTCGAAGGTCGTTGAAGAAGCGCATCCAGGCCTGTCGGTCTGCCAAAGGGATCGCGGGTTATAGCCGCAAATCGCGCCCGATCGTCGCTCAAACGTCTGTTTAGTCCCGCTTGCTCTCGCAAGGCGCAACGCTAAGGTGGCCGCCTGTCCTTGAGTGTTGGAGACCGCCATGGCTGATTTCGGCGCCGCCGACCTCGACGCCTTCCGTTCGGAAGTCCGCGCCTGGCTGGAAGCCAGCTATCCGGCCGAGCTGCGCGACCCGGCCGCCAAGACCGACCCCGAGGCCGTCTGGGGCGGCCGCGCCTTCGCAGGATCCGAGGATCCCCAAAGCGTCTGGATGCGCCGCGCCGCCGAGAAGGGCTGGACCGCGCCGACCTGGCCGAAAGAGTACGGCGGCGGAGGACTGAACGCCCAACAGGCGCGCGTGGTCGAGCAGGAAATCGCCGCCGGCCGCTACCGCCCGCCGCTGCTCTCCTTCGGGATCTGGATGCTGGGACCGGTGCTGCTCGAGTACGCCACCGACGCCCAGAAGAAGGAGCACATGCCCCGGATCGTGGGCGGCGAGATCCGCTGGTGCCAGGGCTATTCCGAACCTGGCGCGGGCTCGGACCTCGCGAGCCTCGCCACCAAGTGCGAGGACAAGGGCGACCACTGGCAGATCGACGGCCAGAAGGTGTGGACCAGCTACGCCGACAAGGCCGACTGGTGCTTCTGCCTGGTGCGCACCGACGCCAGCAAGAAGCACGAGGGGATATCCTTCGTGCTGATCGACATGCGGACGCCGGGCGTGGAGACGCGGCCGATCAAGCTGATCTCCGGCGAGAGCCCGTTCTGCGAGACCTTCTTCACCGGCGTGAAGATCCCCAAGGACAACCTGGTCGGCAAGATCAACGGCGGGTGGGAGATCGCCAAACGGCTCCTGCAGTACGAGCGGCAGAACATCTCGGCGGGCTTCGGCGAGGGCGGCAGCGTCGGTGGGGGCGCCTCGGGCGACCTGGGCGATGTGGCCAAGCGCTACGTCGGCGTCGAGGACGGCAAGCTCGCCGACCTCGACCTTCGCCAGCGGATCACGCTCAACAAGATGAACTTCCAGGCCCTGCGGCAAACCATAGGCCGTACGGCGGCGGAGTCGCGGGCGGCCAACGGGCCGAGCGCGGCGACCTCGATCATCAAATATGCGGCGGCCGAGTTCGCCAAGGAGCGCTCCGAGCTGATGGTCGAGGCCATGGGCGGCCAGGGCCTGGGCTGGGAGGGCGAGGTCTTCAGCCCGGCGGAGACCGCCGCGGTGCACGGCTGGCTGCGCGCCAAGGCCAATTCGATCGAGGGCGGCACCTCGGAGATCAATCTGAACGTGGTCTCCAAGCGGGTGTTGGGCCTGCCCGATCCCAAGTAGGGCGACAGCGGCGGCGTTCTATTTCGAGCGGCGCCGGGACTTTTGATTTTTAGGACTGAGAATTTCGATGGCGGATTTTGGCGGCGACGTTGAGGCCTTCCGGGCCGAGGCCCGGGCGTGGCTGGGGACGAACTTTCCCAAGGGCCTAGCGAAGGACCCGATGGGTCAGCTCGCCAAGCTGCAGGCGCGGCCGGAAAGTCCCGAGGCCAAGGCCTGGCGGCTCGCCCTGGGCGCCAAGGGCTGGGGCGCGCCCACCTGGCCCAAGGAGGTCGGTGGCGGCGGCCTGAGCCGCGCCGAGGCCAAGGTGCTGGCCGAGGAGATGGCCGCGATCGGCGCCCGCAGCCCGATCGGCGGCATGGGCATCTCGTTCTTCGGCCCGACGCTCATGGAGTACGGCTCCGAGGCGCTGAAGAAAGAGCACTTCCCCGGCATCGTGAACGGCGAGGTGTGGTGGTGCCAAGGCTACTCCGAACCGGGCGCCGGGTCGGACCTGGCGGGCCTGCAAACCCGGGCCGTGGACATGGGCGATCACTTCCTCGTAAATGGTTCAAAAATATGGACTTCTGGCGCGCAGCATGCCGACCGTTGCTATTGCCTGGTGCGGACCGACACGGCCAAGAAGCATGAGGGCATCAGCTTCCTGCTGATCGACATGAAGGCGCCGGGCGTCGAGGTGCGGCCGATCCTGCTGATCAACGGCGCCTCGCCGTTCTGCGAGACCTTCTTCACCGATGTGAAGGTGCCCAAGGACCAGCTGTTCGGGCCCCTGAACGGCGGCTGGACGATCGCCAAGCGGCTGATGCAGTTCGAGCGGGACTCGATCGCGGGCTCCCTCGGCGCGGGCAATATCGGCCAGACCGTGGCCATGCCGACGATCCCGGAGGCGGCCAAGGCCGCGCTGGGCGTGGAGGAGGACGGCCGGCTCGCCGATGCGGATCTGCGGCGGCGGATCACCGACCACCTGATGGAGAACCGCGCCTTCCAGCTGACCATGAAGCGGGCGGCCGACGACGCGCGGTCTTCCAACGGGCCGTCGAACACCGCGGCGATCATGAAGTACGCCGGCGCCAAGATCGCCCACGAGCGCAACGAGCTGATGATCGAGGCTTTCGGGCTGAACGGCCTGGGCTGGGAGGGCGAGGCCTATTCCGAGGCGCAGCTGGCGGCCGTGCGCTCGTGGTTGCGGTCCAAGGCCAATTCGATCGAGGGCGGCACTTCGGAGATCAATCTGAACGTCGTCTCCAAGCGGGTGCTGGGCCTTCCGGATCCCAAGTAAGCGGAGACTCCAAACCCGCGCGTTTCCGTGCTAGAATTTTTCTAAAGTATTGAAAATATAAGATATTAGGGAGATTTCGAGATGGCCGACTTCGGTGGTTCCGATCTGGACGCCTTCCGCGCCGAGGCGCGCGACTGGCTCGAGGCCAATTTCCCCAAGTCGCTGGCGAACCAGCCGATGGCGATGATCCCCGGCGCCGAAGGCCTGACCGAGGACGGCAAGCTCTGGAAGCAGAGGATGGCCGACAAGGGTTGGGGCGCGCCGACCTGGCCGACGGAATACGGCGGCGGCGGGCTCTCGGGCGCCGAGGCCCGCGTGCTGCTGCAGGAGATGGCGCGGGTCGGGGCGGAGAACCCGGTGGCCGGCATGGGCACCTCGATGTTCGGCCCGACGCTGCTGGAATACGGCACCGAGGCGCAGAAGAAGCGGCATATCCCGCCGATCGTCCGCGGCGAGCTGCGCTGGTGCCAGGGCTATTCCGAGCCGGGCGCCGGCTCGGACCTCGCAAGTCTTCAGACGAAGTGCGAAGACGCCGGAGATCACTGGAAAATAAATGGCCAGAAGATTTGGACAAGTGGCGCACAGCATGCCGACTGGTGTTTCTGTCTGGTCCGCACAGATACTTCGAAGAAGCATGAAGGTATCAGCTTTGTATTGATAGACATGCATCAGCCGGGGGTGGAGACGCGGCCGATCAAGCTGATCGCCGGCAATTCGCCCTTCTGCGAGACCTTCTTCACCGACGCGCGGGCCGAGAAGGACGACATGGTCGGGCCGCTGAACGGCGGCTGGACGGTGGGCAAGCGCCTCTTGCAGCATGAACGCTCCGGCCAGGGCGGCGCGCGGATGATGGGCGGCGCCAGCGTGCTCGACTTGGCCAAGAAGTATGTCGGCCTCGACGAGAAGGGCCGGATCGCCGACGCAGACCTGCGGACCCGGCTCACCCGGCACCTGATCGACGCCAAGGCCCACGCGCTGACCATGCAGCGCGCCGTGGTCGAGGCGAAGGGCAACATCAACCCCAGCGCCACCACCTCGGTGATGAAGAACTCCGGGACCTGGATCGGCCAGGAGAAGGCCGAGCTGACGCTGGAGATCATGGGGACCCAGGGGCTCGGCTGGGAGGGCGATGCGTTCGCCAAGGACGAGCGCGAGGCGGTCAGGACCTGGCTCTCGGGCAAGGCCACGACGATCTTCGGCGGTAGCCAGGAGATCCAGTCGAACATCGTCTCCAAGCGGATCCTGGGGCTGCCCGACACGACGCAGAACGGCTAGCGCGGAGGACCGACCATGGCGGATTTCGGCGGCGCGGACCTCGACGCCTTCCGGGCGGAGACGCGGGAATGGCTGGAGGCGAACTTCCCGGACTCGCTGCGGCGCGACGCGAGCGCCGTGGCCGAAACCGAGATGAGCGCCGAGAAGCCCACCGGCGAGGTGGCGCTCTGGAAGGACCGCATGGGCGCCAAGGGGTTCGGCACGCCGACCTGGCCGAAAGCCTATGGCGGGGCGGGCCTCTCCCGCGCCGAGGCCAAGGTGCTGGGCGAGGAGATGGCCCGGATCGGCGCCCCCAATCCGATCGGCGGCATGGGCGTGATCATGTTCGGTCCGACGCTGCTGGAATACGGCACCGAAGAACAGCTGCAGCGGCACATCCCGCCGATCGTCAAGGGCGAGCTGCGCTGGTGCCAGGGGTTCTCCGAACCCGGCGCCGGATCGGACCTCGCCGGCCTGCAGACCAAGGCCGTCGACATGGGCGACCACTGGCTGGTGAGCGGGTCGAAAATTTGGACGAGCGGGGCGCACCTGGCCGACTGGTGCTTCTGCCTGGTGCGCACCGACCAGACCAAGAAGCATGAGGGGATCAGCTTCCTTCTGATCGACATGCGCAGCCCGGGCGTCGAGGCGCGGCCGATCCTGCTGATCAACGGCACGACGCCCTTTTGCGAGACCTTCTTCACCGACGTGAAGGTGCCCAAGGAAAACCTGATGGGGCCGCTGAACGGCGGCTGGACCATCGCCAAGCGGCTGTTGCAGCACGAGCGCCAGGGGATCTCCGGCGCCAACGCCCAGCCGGGCGCGGCGGGACCGGGCGTCGTGCCGGGGCCGGCGCTGGAAGACCTCGCCAGGGACTATGTGGGCATGGACGACAACGGGCGCCTCGCCGATCCAGACCTGCGCACGCGGCTGACCCGGCACCTGATGGAGGCCCGGGCCTTCCAGCTCACCGGGCAGCGGGCGGCGGCGGAGACCCGGTCGAACTCAGGGCCGAGCGCGGTCTCCTCGGTGCTGAAGAACGTCGGCTCCCAAGTGCGCCAGGAGAGGGCCGAGCTCGCCGTCGAGATCCTGGGCGCCCAGGGCCTGGGCTGGACCGGTGAGGCCTTCAGCCGCGACGAGATCCTGACCACCCGGGCGTGGCTGCGCGGCAAGTCCGGGACCATCGCCGGCGGGTCCCAGGAGATCCAGTACAACATCATCTCCAAGCGCATCCTCGGTTTGCCGGAGGTGACGCAGAAAGGCTAACTCACAGCGCTCATCCCCGCGAAGGCGGGGACCCAGGGGGATAGCATCTGCCCGATTGAGCGGTTCGGTATGCGCGTCGTCCTCGGCTGTGTTCTGATGGCGCTACCTTCGCCACGCCCGACCAGAGGCTCGCCCATCCTATGCCGGTGGTCGAGATCTTGGTCGAATACGCCTGATCTTAGCGAGCCGCTTGACCGTCGCGCCTGAGCCCGACGCGCGTTGGCTTGTAGACGCCGCTTGGCGTTCGCAGCACCCGCCGAACAGCTTCGTCTTCTCGTACGAAAATCCCCTTGGAGGCAATGATCAGCGGTCTGCCTGCAACGGCAGGGTCGGTGAAGAAGACCTTGCCCCAGAGGGTTGCGTAGACGCTTCCACAAATCGGGCAGACCTTCGACCTTCCCTCACTCGAGAGAAACCCCGGCGCATGGGCCTCGTGGATGGTCGCCCAATCAGGCAAGGCTCGACCATCGACGAACACTTGGCCAAGCGCCACCTTGTGGTAGTCGATCAGATCCTCGATCTGCACTAGCCAATCCCTGGAAACCAACAGGACTTGGAAATCGCAGGTCCAGGTCACCTCGTCTGGGCCGCGGGGCGCGTGCGAAAGATGAACGTCGATCGCTCCGACGCGCGCATCCACGTGCACGCCCCCATCTGGCGCTTTGCAGCACCAATGGGGCCAGGGGATGACCTCATGGTCATAGACCATCGACGGATATGCGCCACGGTCTAGCGGAATGCAGCGCGGTGTTCGGACTGCGTACCATAGCCATCTGTCGCTCACCGCCTTCTCCGTACGAGGCACCTAGGATGCCCCGCTAGTTCGGGGGTGGCTTTGCGACTGCGCCGGCTTTGGACGCCCCCGGAAGCTTCGAACTGATATTCGTTCCATAGGTTTCATCGTCGGGGTTGCGTGCCGTTGTGCCGCGCCGTGTGCACTCAGTGGCGGGTGGCGTCTGCAATCTGCAAACGCAACGCTAGCTTGGCAGATTGCGAATGTGGTGGGGAACTATCCGGTTGACGTACCAAGCCCCAAGGGGTAGTGTTTGGTCATTGAAGGACCAGACCGATGACCAGCCGCAAGACCAACCTCGCCAGCCCGATCTATCACGACGACGACGCGGCTCGGGCGCACCTCGAAAGCCTGCTCTGGCCCCACGGTCCCGTGTGCCCGCGCTGCGGGGTCACGGAAGATAGGATCACGAAGCTCGGCGGCAAGAGCACCAGGCCCGGCGTCTACAAGTGCAAGGATTGCCGCAAGCCGTTCTCGGTGACGGTCGGCACGGTGATGGAGCGCAGCCATATCCCGCTGCACAAGTGGGTTCTCGCCGCTCACTTCATGGCCGCCAGCAAGAAGGGCATGAGCGCCCTCCAGCTTCAGCGGATGATGGGCCTCGCTAGCTATGAGAGCGCGTGGTTCCTGTTCCACCGGCTGCGGGAGTGCCCCAAGTCCACCACTCCGCGCGGCCCGATGGGCGGCGAAGGCAAGACGGTTGAGGCAGACGAGACCTACGTTGGCGGCAAGCTCAGCAACATGCACTCCAAGAAGCGCCCGCCGCGCGACGTGGCCATGGACCGCAAGCACAAGATCGTCACGCTGGTTGAGCGGGACGGCGAGGCCCGCTCCTTCCATGTGGCCAGCGTCACGGCGCGGACCATCCGCAACGTGCTGGTGACCAACGTCAGCCGCAAATCGGACCTGCGGACGGACGGCTCGAATATCTACCTCGGCGTCGGCGCCGAGTTCGCCAGCCATGCTTGGACCGACCACGCCAGCGGCGAATACGTTCGCCCCGGCGCCGTGCATTCGAACACTGCCGAGAGCTACTTCGCCATCCTCAAGCGCGGCGTGTACGGCTCGTTTCACAGCATCAGCGAGGCGCACATGCACCGCTATTTGGTCGAGTTCGATTTCAGGTATTCGACCCGCAAATGGTCAGACGCTGAACGTGCAGAGGAACTACTGAGAGGCGCCAAGGGGAAGCGTCTCCAGTACCGACAGCCTGCGGAAGCCACGTACGCGTAAGCAGAAGGCTAAGCGTCTGCTCGCGCTGAGAAAACGGGTCACGAAAGTGTGAGAACAATGAGAGAACCCGGCGAGTCCGACTCGCCGGGCGCTCTGCTACAGCTAGGCTTGTCTGTCCGCCAGCCCCGCAAAGAACGGCGGTATCAGACTAACCCTCGAAGGACTCGCCTAGCCATGAACACCCTACCGCCGCCCTCGGGCGATGAACAGAAGAAGATCGCCGCTTGGACGGTTTGCCAAGTAGTCCAGGGCCTCCCGCCGCGGGACTGGCGCATCGACGCTTTCGGGCACCTCATCCGGCGTACGGACTACGGCGTACTTAGCGAGTACGGATGGGAGATCGATCACGCCCATCCGAGCGCGCTCGGCGGCGCTGACGCACCGCCCAACCTCCGCGCGCTGCACTGGCGCAAGAACCGGGAGCTTGGCGGTCATCTCGGGAACGCCATCAATGCCCTCGGTGATCGGCCCATGACTGCGCCTCGCAATATGTTCGGGTCCAGCTTCGGCTTCGGATCCCGTCGCAGCTAGGCGCCAGCACCTGGGCGCGGGCCCTGTTCCGCGCCCTTGTCTTTACTGCGGTCGCGCTTCTTGCGCGGCTGTGGCGGCGTTTTTAGCGCGTGCAGCAACATTGCGTCGCGGCGGTGGTCGGCCTCCCCGGCCTTCGGTTGGTCGCGCTCTTTCATGGGAGCAGAATAGCATGACTGCCGATCCAGACGACCCCGACGATAAACCATCATTCTTGCCGGCTGATCACCTAGCCGCCATCGGTCGGATCGCCAACGCCTGGGCCTACCTGGAGTTTGCAATCGACAACACGACATGGCAGCTCGCGGGCGTCCCTGACATGGTGGGCGCATGCATGACCGCCCAGATGTTTTCGATCCAGCCAAAGATGAGGGCGTTGATCTCGCTGGCCGAACTGCGGGGCATTAGCGCAGCGACTCTTTCTCGCCTGAGAAAGTTCAATGGCGACCGCATCGGCGGCCTTCAGGAGGCTCGCAACAGATCCGTGCATGACACACGGGTGATGCATACCCGAACTGGCAAGGTCACCCGACTTCAGGTCACCGCACATGGGCCGCTCGTCTTCGGCTTCCAGTTTGAGCCTATTGCCGAACTTCACAAAATCAGAAAGCGCGTTGAGCAGGCGGTGCAGGAGTATTTGGGGCTGCGCGATGAGCTGTTAGCTGAGTTTCGCGCATTGCCCGAAAAATCCGGGCGACAGCTTGACAATATACGTCCTGGTCACGGGGATTCCTGATCTCTCCCCACATCTCGCACAGCTCATCCTTTCCCGCCGTGATCATCTCAGGCGTGATTTCAATCTCAGCAGAGGGCACATCCTTGGTATCCAAAGTCTATCCCTAGTGGCTGGTACGTCAACCGGATAGTTCCCATGTGGTGCCTAGAACAAAATGAGAACGAATATCTGTGCCAGCCTGAAGCTGCAGCGGTTCGGATGGCTCATGGAAACGCACACCGCTACGGCTCGCGCCTGAGGAATGCAGCGATCGTCCGACCGCTGGGACGGGCGGCTACTGTCTGCCGTTTTCCCGCATCCCGAGCGTCCTTAGCGTGACGCCGAGAAGCGCCGCCGCGTCAGCGACGCTCAAATTGAGCTTGCGGCGCGTTGCGCGCAACTGCGCCGGCAGCAGGTCGCGTTGCTCGCGTCGGAATTCAGATCTACTCGCCCGCCATGCCACCGGCACGCCCGGCGCCAAAAAGGCTACATTGCCGAGGTGTTTTGTGTTTGAAATGCTTCCGTTCCCCAGGGTTCGGCTGGCTAGATGCCGCAACGAAAAAAGCCTGGGTCCCACCTTCGCGGGGATGAGCGGATTTTGAAATTGAACGACGGATTTCGAGGAGCGGATTTGAATGGCTGATTTTGGCGGTACGGACCTCGAGGGCTTTCGCGCCGAGGCGCGGGAGTGGATCGCGGCCAATTTCCCCGCCGGGCTGAAGGGCCGCGCGAACCCGATGATGCGAGAAGAGCGCGCCAAGCCCGACGCCGACCAGGACGCCTGGCGCATCGCCATGGGGGCCAAGGGCTGGGGCGTGCCGACCTGGCCCGCGGCCTATGGCGGCGGCGGTCTTTCGCCGGCCGAGGGCCGCGTCGTGCAGCAGGAGCTGAACCGCGCCGGCGCCTACAACCCGATCGGCGGCATGGGCGTGATGATGTTCGGCCCGACGCTGCTGGAATACGGCACCGAGGCGCAGAAGCAGGAGCACATCCCGCCGATCGTCCGCGGCGAGATCGCCTGGTGCCAGGGCTTCTCCGAACCGGGCGCCGGATCGGACCTCGCGTCCCTGCAGACCAAGGCGGTCGACAAGGGCGATCACTTTGAAATCAATGGGCAAAAAATTTGGACGAGCGGCGCACAATACGCCGATTGGTGCTTCTGCCTGGTCCGTACAGACACCTCGAAAAAGCATGAGGGCATCTCCTTCGTGCTCTTCACCATGCATCAGCCGGGGGTCGAGGTCCGGCCGATCCCGCTGATCGCCGGGTCGTCGCCGTTCTGCGAGACCTTCTTCACCGACGCGCGGGCCGAGAAGAAGGACCTGGTCGGGCCGCTGAACGGCGGCTGGACGATCGCCAAGCGCCTGTTGCAGCACGAGCGGTCGGGCCTCACCGGGGCGGGCGGCGGGCTGGGCGGCGGCGGCAAGCCGCTGGAGCAGCTCGCCAAGGACTATGTCGGCGTCGACGCCAAGGGCCGGATCGCCGACAGCGACCTCAGAACCCGGCTGATCAACAACGCCATCAACTGGCGCGCTTTCCAGCAGACCGCCATCCGCGCGATGATGGAATCCAAGGGCAACGCCGGCCCCTCCAGCGCCACCTCGATCATGAAGAACGCCGGCACCCAGCTGATCCAGGAGCGCCACGAGATGACGCTGGAGATCATGGGCCACCAGGGCCTGGGCTGGGAGGGCGACGAATTCACCAAGGACGAGCTGGAGGCCGTGCGCGGCTGGCTGTTCGGCAAGGCCTTCACGATCTTCGGCGGCTCCCAGGAGGTGCAGTCGAACATCGTCTCCAAGCGCATCCTGGGCCTGCCGGACCTGACGCAGAACCACTGAACCCGATTTCAAGAACAACGCGAATTTCACGAGGAAAACCAAGATGGCCGTTCTGAGCGAAGAACAGAGCATGCTGCGCGACGCAGCCAAGAGCTGGGTGCAGGAAAAGTCCCCGGTCACCGCCTTCCGCAAGATGCGCGATTCAGGCGCCGAGCTGGGCTACGACGCCGCGGCCTGGAACGAGATGGCCGAGATGGGCTGGGCGGGCGTGATCATCCCCGAGGAATATGGCGGCTCGAACTTCGGCTACCTGTCGCTCGGCCTGATCCTCGAGGAGCTCGGCCGCACCCTCACCGCCTCCCCGCTGCTGTCGTCGGGCCTGGCCGCGGCCTCGGCCCTGATCCTCGGCGGTTCGGACGCGCAGAAGTCGACCTGGCTGCCGAAGATCGCCGAGGGCACGGCGGTCGGCGCGCTCGCCATCGACGAGGGCGCGCACCACGCGCCCGACAAGGTCACGGCGACCTTCAAGGGCGGCAAGCTCTCCGGCAAGAAGACCTTCGTGCTGGAAGGCATGGCGGCCGACCTGCTGGTGGTCTCGGCCAAGGGCCCCGACGGGATCGGCCTCTATCTGGTGAAGGGCGACGATGCGGGCGTCAGCCGCACGCGCCTGGCGCTCGCCGACAGCCGCGGCGCCGCCAACATCGAGTTCAAGGACGCCGCCGCCGAGCCGCTGACCGGCGGGGCGGAGCTCCTCGAAAAGGTGCTCGACCGGGCCCGCGCCGGCGTCGCCGCCGAGATGCTGGGCTCCGCCGTCCAGGCCTTCGAGACCACGCTGGATTACCTCAAGGTCCGCGTGCAGTTCGGCCAGGTGATCGGCTCCTTCCAGGCCCTGCAGCACCGCGCGGCCAAGATGTTCACCGACCTGGAGCTCTCCCGCTCGGCCGTGGAAGCCGCGCTGGCCGCCATCGACGCCGACAGCCCCGACGTCCCGGAGCTGGTGAGCCTGTCCAAGGCCAAGATGGGCGACACCTTCCACCTGGTCTCCAACGAGATGGTCCAGATGCACGGCGGCATCGGCATGACCGACGCCCACGACGCAGGCTTCTACCTGAAGCGGGCGCGCGCGGCCGAGGCGGCGTTCGGCAACCAGGCGTTCCACAGGGATCGGTACGCGAAGATCCAGGGGTACTAGGACGCTGCGCTTCGAGCCGCGCGGGGCGCGGCTCGGGCCGTGATGAGTTGGGAAGCCCTGCTGGCGGAGACGCCGGTGGGGTTTTTCTTTAGGACGGACTGAAGCCGCGGCGAGGTCCGTATCCGACCCGCTGCAGACGGAAGCTGAACTGTCAGCTACGCTCAGGCGGCGACACGCGGAGAACAACGGGGGATGAGATCCATGAGGCGAACACAAATCGCGCTGGCCGGCCTTGCGATCGTGGCGGGCCTGGGGTTGATCTTCGCAAATATCGCCGCCGGGAAACTGCTGGTGATCGCCGGCGGCATCGCGCTGGCCCTGCTGGTCGCCGCCGGCCGCAAGGGCCGCGCGCACCAAGGCTAGCTCGCCAACGGCCGTTCCGACCGGGACCGCCACACGCCGGCGGGGGTCCTGAGCGGGCCTACGCGCCGTGGGACAACCAGCGCTGCGAGTGAAGCGGCTCAGGCTCGCCCCGCCGCCCCTTCGGCGCGCAGCTTGATCACGTGCAGCACGGCGCGGTGGAAATCGTTGAAGAACACCCCGCCCCACCAGGCGCAGTAGGCGTTGATCGGGGTGCGCAGGCGGTAGCGGGTGGTCAGCGTCAGGCGGGTCGATCCGTTGGGCAGGGGATCGAGGCGATAGTCGCCGTCGCTCAGCCACAGATAGCCGCTCTGCACATTGATGTTGCGCTCGATGGCGAGCGGCACGGAGTCCGGCGCAAAGCGGAACCGCCAGGCGAGGCTGCGATCCTGGTCCCAGTGGGTGATGACCTCCTGGAAATGGACGCCGCCGGTCCAGGCGAGCTGGCGCACGGCGCCGGGGCCCTGGCCGTCCAGCCGGGCCGAGACCGGCCTCGGCACGCCGACCACGTTGTGGCTGAAGGTGGCGATCCGTTCGGCCGGCGCGATGGCCGGGATCGCGACCGTGCGCCGCCAGACCACCTCCGGCGGGGCGGCGATGTCGATCACGCTGGTCACCTGTTCGGTGACGCGCGGATAGGCGTCCTGCGGCTCGACGGGGATGCCGACGAGGGGCGCGGCGATGATCGCCAGGCAGAGCGTCCGCCCGACAGAGCCCCGCGCCAGCATTCCCCCGAGCAGGCCGCCGGCTATGCCCACGGCGTAGAACAGCGGCGCGGCCATCATGACGCAGAGCGAGCCTTCCCGCAGGATCGCGAAGGAGACGAGCAGCATCCAGGAGATCACCAGGGCGCTCATGAAGATGTGACGCCACGCCCCGCCGCGGCCGTGCGGATCGTCCAGCCGCACCGCGATCAGGCAGGCGCCGAGCGGCGCGCCGATGACGAAGGAGATCACCACGGTTCCGGAGTCGGGCCGAAACCAATGGACGAGGCCATAGAGCACGAGCGCGTAGGCGAGCGCGAGGGCCGGGCCGATCAGCCAGTACCGGCGGTCGTAGGGGCGGACGGGCGGGTCGCCCTCAGGGGTCGGTTCCATGTCAGCTCTGGCAGACCCCGCGCTCGGCAACTTCCCGTGGCCGCGATGCGACCGGTTCGGCGAAGGCGCTCCTGACGCGGGATTGGAGCTTCGGCGGCCGTTCCGGTCAAGGACGAGCGCGGACGCCTGGGGCTCTCGGGGCCCTTCTCGCGCAAGGGGCGAAGGAGGCGCAGTGGGTCCGGGGCGAGGCGGCTGGGGTATCAGGGTCCTTCTCCCCTTGCGGGAGAAGGTGGGCCCCGAAGGGGGTCGGATGAGGGGTCGCAGGGCCCATCCGGGGGCCGTTAGCACTTCTGGATTTTCGCGGTGGAGGGCGCGGTGCGACCCCTCATCCGTCGGCTGCGCCGACACCTTCTCCCGCAAGAGGCGAAGGGAGTATGTTCGCTTTTTGTTCTAGTTTCCAGCGTTTCGGTGTATCCTGACGCCATGCGTTACTTCCTGCACGACGGGCATCCGGACGACGGGTGGGTTCCGGAGATGGAGCACACGGGCGGCCGGAAGGAGAGCCAGTATCATCCGCGCCTGGCGGCGATCATCCTGGCGCGGCTGAGCCGGGGGGAGACGATCAAACGGATCTGCGCCGATGCGGCGATGCCGTCGGCGGCGACCCTGCACCGGTGGCGCCACATGCATCCGAAGTTCGGCGGCCGCTACCAGCAGATGCTGGACGAGCGGGCGGCGCACCGGCGGCTGCACGCGCGGCTGCGGCGCGAGCGGTGGCTGGAGTGGGCAGCGATCGAGGCGAAGTTCGGCCGGCGGCGCACGCGTTCCTGGGTCTCGGGCCAGCGCAGCACCTATGAGCGGGGCTGGGCGGAGCGGTTCTGCGCCCGGGTGGCGAAGGGAGAGGCGGTCTATCGGATCTGCGCCGATCCGCAGATGCCGTCGCAGAAGGCGGTCTATGGCTGGCTGAAGCGCCAGCCGGAGTTCACGGCGATGTACACCGAGGCCAAGCGCGACGCCGTGCGCTGGCTGGCGTTCCTGGCGGACCTGAAGGCTGACGAGGCGATCGACGGCCTCCCCTCGCGCGCGGCGTTCACGGCGATCAAGCGGCAGGTGGCGCGGATCGAGGGGCGCGCGGGGCGGCTGGCGGCCAAGACCTATCGCTGAGCCCGCGGCTCCGGACCGGCGGCAGTCGGTCGCAGGGGGCGTTCATCAATCGCCAAGACGCCCGGGCGCTAGTGGCGCGGACCGGAACCTTTCCGGCCGTGGAGACGACATGGCGGACGGCGGCGATACCTCTGAACGGGCCCTCGTCGCGGCGTGCGGCGTGGGAGACATCGTGGTGCGGGCCGACGCCCGGGGCTTCATTCTCTACATCTCCGACAGCTGCCGCGCCTTCGGCTACGAACCCGCGGAGATCGTCGGCCAGCACGGCGCCTTCCTGGTGCATCCGGACGACCTGGCGCGGTTCGCCGACAACAGCGCGCGGCTGTTCGAGCGTGTCGCGCCCGGCCAGCGGGTGAACCGCGAGTTCCGCTATCGCCGGAAGGACGGGACCTGGGCCTGGCTCGAAGGCCATCCGACCATCCTGCCGTCCTTCGACGGGCGGCTGGGCGACGTGCTCAACGTGTTTTGCGACGTGACCGCCCGCCGCGAGATGAGCGAGGCCCTGAAGACGCAGGCCCGGCTCGCCCGCACGCGGCCGGCCTGACGCGAGGCGGCCAAGCTTCCATTCGCCCCGTTCCGGCCCATCTAGAAGGCTGACCCGGCGCTTTTCGGGGGGCCTCGGAGCGCCCGGTGCACGGCCTGATCTATGCCCTGGCGGCCCTCGCCCTTGCGATCGTGCTGTGCCCGGCCGCGGTGTGGGCCGTGCGCTATGCGAAGCGGCGGCGCGGCGGGGCGATCTTCATGACCGGGCTCCTGCTGATCTTCGGCATGAACATGCAGATCACGCCCCCGCCCCCGCCGCAGACCGAATATGTGCAGCGCCAGGCGCCGGACGACGAACCCAAGGTCTGACGCGCGGCTGCCTCAGGCCTTCGCCAGGCGCCGGCGGTTGGCGCGCACCTTGCGGCGGTAGCCGGCGACGGCGCGGGTGGGGGCGAGGTGTCCCTGGCCGGCCAGCAGGCTGGTCAGCACCTGGGCCTGGGTCTCGGCGGCGGCGCGCAGCTTTTCAGCGACCATGAGCTGGACTTCGGCCGTGGCGGCGGGGCCGCCGGCGGCGAACTTCAGCATCCGCAGCGCGATCACGCCCTGCGCCTCCGCGCCCAGCCAGAGGCTGTCGAGGCCGAGACGGAGTAAGGGGTTGCCGCGACGGCTCATCGCCGATCTCCAACGCAGGAAGGGCGCCTCTGGCCAACGGGCGGCGGCGGGCGGCGTTCCCTGGCGGCCCGGACGCCGGCTGGAGCCGATCCGCCGGTCCGCGCGTTTCGCAGGTCACGCTCCCGTTGTGAGGAGCCACCGGAGATCCCGATGCGCCTTTCCCTGATCGCTGCCGCCGCCGTCGCCTGCCTGGCGCTCGGCGCCTGCTCCCAGAAGACCCAGAACGACGCCGCGGCGGCGGGCGATCACGCGGCCGCCGCCGCGGACCGCGCGGGCGACGCCACCGTGTCCGCAGCGCATGACGCCGCGGCCAACACCTCGGCCGCCGCCAACACCGCCGCCGCCGACACCTCAGCCGCCGCCGCCAAAGCCGGCCGCAAGATGGACGCCGCGGCTGACGCGGCCGCCAAGCAGAAGTAGCGCGGGCCGGCGGCGCGCCGGGAGGCTCCACGGGAGGGCTTCACAGAAGGGTCGGCGTCGGGCCTGCTGTGTGGCGGGCTGTCGCGGGGGAATTTCATGAAGCGCTTGTCGGGTGTCCTGGCCGGATTGGCGGCGTCGGCGCTGCTGGCCGGGGCCTCGCAGGCGGCCGATCCGCCGCCGCCGTCGGTGGGCTGGTGGAGCGGCTACCTGGCGAACGCCCAGCTCGTGCGGTTGCCGGACGGGCGCCAGATGCACCTCTATTGCGAGGGCGCGGGCGGTCCGGTCGTGGTGCTGGACGCCGGGCTCGGCGACGGGGCCTGGAGCTGGAACTCGGTGCAGGACCAGATCGCGACCCGCACCCGGGTCTGCTCCTACGACCGCGCGGGCTATGGCAGGAGTTCGCCGGGACCGGCGCCGCGGGACAGCCGCGCGATCGTCGGCGACCTGGCCGCGACCCTGAAGGCCGCGGGCCTGCGTGGGCCCTACATCCTGGTCGGCCATTCGCTGGCTAGCTTCGACGTGCGGCTCTTCGCCTTCACCTATCCCAAGGACGTGGCTGGCGTCGTGCTGGTCGATCCCTCGGCCGACTGGCAGATGAAGCGGATGTCGGAGGCCGCGCCCAAGCTCGCGGCGCAAACCGAGGCGGCCTATGGCGGGATGCGTCCGTGCGCCGAAAGCCCCCGGCCGCCGGAGCGCGCCAAGCTCTGCGTGTTGGGCGCCCCCGGCCCGTCGCCGGAGGCCCAGGCGTTCCTTGTCGAGGCGCGGGGCCCTGCCTACTACCGCGCGATGCTGGGCGAGATGGAGGTCTTCGCCAAGGACGACAATGACCAGCTGGTCGCCGCGCGCGAGGCCCGCGGGCCAAGGCCGCTCGGCGCCAAGCCGCTGGTCATCCTGACCGCCGGCAAGAGCGCGAGCCCGGGCCTCACGCCGGAGGAGCTGGAAGCGGTGCACAAGGTCTGGGTGACCATGCACGACGAGATGGCCGGCCTCTCGAGCCGCGGCGTCAACCGCATCGTCGAGGGCTCCGGCCACTACATCCACCAGGAACGGCCGCAGGTGGTGGTCGACGCGGTGTTCGAGGTGCTGGACGCCGCGCGCCGCTAGGCGAGGCCCTCAGCGGCGTCGCGGCGAAGATTCATCGGCGGGGTGAACCGAAGTTTCACCGTAATGCGGCAAGCTCTTCGCGGACCGAGGAGCTTCGACCCATGGACAACATCCAGGAGACCGCCCGCGGGACCGGCGGGACGCGCGGCGGCGGGGCGCTGGGGCGGCTGATGGGCCTGTGGATCGCGGCCTGCGCGGTCGTCATCGTGCTGGGCCTGAACCGGATGTACCCGCAGTACGGCGAGCGGCTGTCCTACGCCTTCCGCGATCCGGCGATGGCGCTGACCAAGCCGTTCGCGACCTGCAAGATCGCCAACGCCGCCGGCTATTTCAATATTCCGCGCGACTCCTCGGCCTATGTCCGCTGGCAGGACGAGGACAACGACGGCATGGCCTGCGAACCCGCGCCCGGCGTCGCGACCGGCCGGCTCGAGCTCATCCAGAAGCGCCTGACCGCGCCCATGCCGAAGAGCTCAGCGTCCGCGGTCAGCTAATCAGGCGACGGACGGCGCCGGAACGCCGCCCGCCGGGAGATCCTATTTCTTCGCCGGCGCCGCGGCCGGGGCCTTGGCGTCGGAGGCGGCGGCTTCGGCCTTCTTGGCCATGTGCTTCTTCTTGGCGTGATGCGCCTTGGCCTTTTCGGGCGGGTTCGGGATGGGCTGCATCGTGCCCGTCTGGGCGAGGGCGGCGCTCGCCATGAAGGCGGTGGCGACGAGCGCCAGGCCGATCGTCTTGAGTTTCACGTCTGTCTCTCCCTGTCGCGGCCCGGTCCCGTTCGGCCGGACTCACAACCCTCACGGTAGTCCAGAGCGGGGCGGCTGTGGAGATGGGCCCAGATGAAAACCGCCGGGGCCCTTTCGGACGCCCGGCGGCTTGAAGTTCAGGTCCTGCGACCGGCGGTGGATCAGGCGGCTTGCAGCGCGACCTGCGAGCGGCGGCGGCGGAGCATGCCGCCGGCGAAGCCCAGGCCCAGGATGGAGAGCGCCCAGGTCGAGGGCTCCGGCACCGAGCCGGAGATGTTGAACGTGCCCGAGCCGGTGGCGGCGCCCAGGCTGTAGGCGCCGGTGAACTGGGTCGGGTAGCCCGGGAAGTTGGCCACGGCGTCGATCGCCGCCTGCTGCTCGGCCACGGTGGTGCAGCCGCAGGGATCGTTGGCGAAGGAGTTGCCCGAGCCGCGGCCGACCAGGCCATCGACCAGCTGGTTGGCCGGGCCTGAGGTCACGAAGATGTCGTCGCTGGTCCAAAGGGTGTGGTCGGCGCCGGCGAGCACGCCTTCATAGTCGGCGCTGTAGGTGTAGCTGCCGACCCCGAAGCCGAAGCCCAGCGCATCGCCCGGATCGTTCGATTGCGCGGTGAACGACAGCTGGTCGATGGAGAACTGCGCGCCGTTGCCGTCGATCTTGATGCCGAACAGCATGCGGTTGCCAAGCTCGTTGGCGAAGTTCGGGCCGAAGTTGGTTCCCGGGTCGGCCTGGCCGAGCCAGGACGGGAAGCTGGTGACGATCACCTGGCTGGCCTGCACATTCGACTGGGCGGCGTAGTAGGTCGGCGAGTTCGGGTCGCCGCGGGTCGCCTGGCCGTCATGCAGGGCGCCGACCGCGTTGGCCACATAGCCCGCGTAGGACGGCGAGCCGAAGGCGTTCGGCGCCACCGAGGTGACCACAGTGATGGTCGGCGCAACCACCGCCACCGCGTGCGCCGCGACGGGCGCCATCAGGACGGCCGCCATGGCCGCCGTCGGCAAAAGGTTCTTCATACTGTTGTTCCCCACCCCGGATACCGAGCCCGGTATCGAAAATGACGGCCCTTTAACGGGACGCGCCGGTTCAGCCGCCGAATTTCGGATAACGGGTTATCCGTAATATTGCAGAAGCTACATGAATATAGCTGACTCGCAAATCTAAACACCAGTGGGTAATTAATTGACGATTAACCAATATAAGCTTGTTCATTGTAGGTATCCAAGTTCCCGTGTGACGGGAATTCTTAGATATACAAGATTTGTGCGTGGTGCAGATTGTCGCAGCCTGCCACGACCTGGAGATCGAAAATCCGGATGTGCTTTGCAACGTCGCCCACCGGAAGTTGAGGCTTCGCCGGCCGGCGCCCATAGACCACTATTCCCTCGTCACACGGCGAAGCCCGACCTAGCTTGGCCGCGACAATAGTCAGGTTCGACCGGAGTACGGCCACGATGAGCAGACCCCAGGGAGCGGCGCGCCGCCTCGTGATGGCCGGACTGGCGATCGCGGCAGGCCTCGGCCTGGCCCGGGCGGCGAGCGCCCAGACCGTCAGCCTGCCCGGGATCCGCTACCAGGTGATGGCCTCCGGACCGCCCGCGGGCCCTCATCCGACCCGGGCCGACAGCGTCGCCATGCGCTATGTCGGCAAGCTGGAGAGCGGCGAGGTGTTCTCGACCTCCCCCGGCGACGGGAAGGAGACCGCGACCTTCGCGGTGAACGCGGTGATCCCCGGAATGAGCGCGGCGCTGCAGCTGATGCGGCCCGGCGACCGCTGGCGGATCACCATGCCGCCCTACCTCGCCTACGGCCCGGGACGGCCGTTGGCGACCGCCCAGCCGGCCAGTTCCCAGGCGATCCAGAAGCGCGGCATCCCGCCGGATGCGACCTTGATCTTCGACGTGGAGCTGGCCGCGATCCTTTCGCCCAAGGCGCCCTGAGCCCCGTTCGGCGAACGGACTCCACGCCGAAAGCGTCACCGCAAACCCTTGCGCGGCGCGGCCGGACGTGGCCCCTTAGTCCCTGATCGTCCAGACGTGCGAGCCTTGAGGCTTTGCGCGGCGAGAAAGGGCGGCAGGTGAGGTGGCGTGAACGGGGCGATGATGGAACCTCCGGTCGGCGATGAAGGACACCGCCCGGCCACCCGGTCGGGCCGCATCCTCGGACTGCTGGCCGCAGTCGGGTTCTCCATCGCCATGTGGGCCTTCCTGGCGATGGCCGTGCTGGGCCTGGTGCTCAAGTTCCTCGGCTAGGCCTCTGCTCTCTCGGAATTCCAGGCGCACAGCTCGGCTCAAGGTGTAGGGTCGCGGCATGGCCGACCTGACCGACGCCCAACTGAATGCGCTCCAGAACCTCGCCCTCAAGAAGGCGGGCAAGGATGCGCCGTTCATCAATATCGGCGCGGCTCGCGTGCTGACCGAATTGGGACTGGCCGAGCGCAGCCGCGAGGGCTGGGACATCACGCCGGAGGGCTCAGCCCTGCTGGCGCGGCGAGCGGGCCCCCCCAGCTAGGGGCGAAAACGCCACTGCGGCAAAGCGGCACAGGTCTTGAAACATCCCCTGCAGGTTGAACCGAAACAGAACAGGTTCGACGAACGCAGGAGACACGACATGGCTTTCGCCGCAGTTGTCGCGCGTACCAGCCCCCAGGGCATGGAGTACCTCGTCCGTGACACCGGGCGCGCCGAATGGGCCCTCAGCGCCCAGGCCGCCGCCCGGTTCCAGAACCTTCGGGAAGCCACCCGCGCGGCCATGCGCCTGCCGGGCCAGCTTCGGGCCTACGCGCTTCCCGCCGTTTCCTGACCGGACGCCGACCTGAGGGCGGCGCCATTTTGGTTTGCCGCCCGGCCCGCCGATAGGCGAGGATCGCCGCGCGCGCCCAGCAAGAGGCCGCGAGGAGACGATCCGGATGGCCGAACCGATCCTGGAGCCCGATCTGCCGATCGTGGATCCGCACCATCACCTGTGGGACCGGCGCAACTACGCGACCCCGCAGGCCCCCGAACATCCCTTCATGACGGCGATCGCCGACGCCCGGCGCTATCTGCTGGACGAGCTGCTGGCGGACACCGGCAGCGGCCACAACGTCGTCGCCACGGTCTTCGTCGAGTGCGGGGCCATGTACAAGACCGACGGCCCGGTCGAGATGCGGGTGGTCGGCGAGACCGAATTCGTCAACGGCGTCGCGGCCATGAGCGCCAGCGGCCTCTACGGCGAGACCCGCGCCTGCGCCGGCATCGTCAGCCGCGCCGACCTGATGCTGGGCGATGGCGTCGCGCCTGTGCTGGAGGCCCACGTCCGGGCCGGCGGCGGTCGCTTCCGGGGCATCCGCAACTCGGCGTCCTTCGAGCACGACAAGGAGGTGCTGGGCCCGCTCAACCGCGTGGAGGCCGGGCTCTATCTCTCCGACCAGTTCCGCCGGGGCTTCAAGCATCTGGCGCCGATGGGGCTTTCCTTCGACGCCTGGCTGCTGGAACCGCAGCTGCCGGACCTGATCGACCTTGCCCGCGCCTTCCCGGAAACCACCATCGTCCTCGACCACGTCGGCACGCCGCTCGGTCGGGCGAGCTATGCCGGGCGGCTGGAAGAGCGGTTCGGGATCTGGCGCGACAACATCGGCGAGCTCGCCAAGTCGCCGAACGTGGTGGTGAAGCTGGGGGGCCTGGCCATGGCCTTCTGCAACTTCCCCTCGTTCCTGGCCGAGCCCCGGGCGCCGTCCGAGCAGCTGGCGCGGGAGTGGGCGCCCTATATCGAGGCCTGCATCGGCGCCTTCGGGCCGGAGCGCTGCATGTTCGAGAGCAATTTCCCGGTCGACATGGGCAGCTGCACCTACGCCACCCTGTGGAACGCCTTCAAGCGCATCG
>NZ_JBEPUO010000018.1:0-70348 GCF_041691455.1 Phenylobacterium sp.
CCAAGAAGGACATCGGCCAGATCCGCATCTTCGACCGCGAGACCAAGTTCGAGATCGTCGCCGAGACGGAGGCCCGCTTCCGCCAGGCGGTGAAGGGCGCCGCCGAGGGCGACATCCGTATCGAGCCGGCCGCCGCCCCGCCGGCCGCGGACCGTCCGCGGGGGCCGCGTCCGCCGGTGAACCGCGACGGGCCAAGGCCGCCCGGCGGACCAAAGCCCTTCGTCAGGCCGCGAGGTCCTGCGCCGCAAGGGGCTCGCCCTCAGGGCCCGCGACCGTCCGGCAAGCCGACCGGAGGCAAGCCCAAGCGGCGGCCGAACTAGCCGATCCGCTTGGCGACGGTGTCCTTCGCCCCCTGGCGCACGGTGATCTGCGGCGACGGTGCGCCCTTGCCGAAGGTGACCGTCAGCCGTGGCGAGGGCACGAAATAGGTGGCGCCGACCTCGTGCCGGAGCTCGAATTTCTGGGTCGCGAACTGGGCGAAGAGCCGGCCGCCGCCGCGGGTCACCGTTAGCGTCAGGCTGGGCGTCATGCGATAGGCGCCCACATAGCCCGCCGTGTCCTTGGCGCTGGGCGGGGCCGCGTCGGCCAGCATCGCCGGATCGAAGTAGAAGCCGCTCAGGCGATCGAACAGCCGGTCGATCGGCGCCTGATCGTTGTTGGATAGGATTACGAGGCTGAGGCCCTGGTCTGGGAACAGCACAAGGTCCGTGGAAAAGCCGTTGATGCCGCCGGCGTGCGCCCACATCCGCCGGCCGTTCACCTTCGAGATGAACTGGCCGTAGCCGTAGCCGAAGCCCTGGTCGGTGAACATCGCGGCCACGGACGCAGGCTTGAGGATCTTGCCGGACTGCAGCGCTTGCTGCCAAGCCAGCAGGTCGTCGGCGGTGGAATAGAGCGAGCCCGCCGCATAGGGGAGCGACATGGCGAGGTAGGGCGTGTTGCGCGGCTTTCCGCCCGTCACGGTATAGCCGGCGGCCCGCTGGGGCAGGATCGTCTCGCTGTCGTCGTAGCCGGTGTTCTTCAGGCCGAGCGGACCAAAGATGTGGTCCTGGAGATAGGCGGCATAGGTCTGGCCGCTGACTTTTTCGATCACGTAGCCCAGCAGGATGTAGCCGGTGTTGTCGTAGTTGAACTTCGCACCTGGTGTGAACTCCAGGGGCTTGTCCTGGGTCAGGGCGACGATCTCCTCGGGCGTGCGGTCGACCCGCGACAGCTTGCCGAAGAAGCCGGGCAGGGACGTGTAGCTGGGAATCCCCGAGGTGTGCGTCAGGAGATGCTTCAGGGTGATCGGCGCCCAGGATGCCGGGGCTTGCGGATAGTATTTGGTGATCGGGTCGTCGAGGCCGAGTTTGTCCTGCTCGGCGAGCTGCAGGATCGCCGTGGCGGTGAACTGCTTGGTGATCGAGCCGAGCCGGAATCGCGTCTCGGGGGTCGCTGGGATCGACCACTCGCGATTGGCCAGGCCGTAGCCCTTGCGAAGAATGGGCTTCCCGTCCTTCGCCACCAGTATGGCGCCGGAGAAGAGACCTGCATCCACGTAGCTGTTCGCGACGCTATCGACGGCCTTGGCGTAGCCGGGCGGCGCCGCCGGAGGCTTTTCGGCGGCGCGGGCGGGCGTGAGGCACACGGCGAGCGTGAACGCCGCCCAAGACAATATGCGCAGCCGACTCATGCGTCGCCTCTCTAGAATATTACATAGGTCATTTACGGGAAGCCGCGCGCAACGCAACCCCAGGCCGGCCCGCGTCGAACTCAGGCCGATCGGAACGGCCTCGCCGGCGGCAGGCCTGGCTCGCTGATGTCGAAACGCACCTGCGAACGGCCGAAGTCCATGGACACGGTGTCGAACTGGGTCAGCAGGTCCATGCCCAGCACAACGGCCGGCTTGTCCTTCAGGCCCCAGATGTCGAAGACATGCATATCGGCGTAGACCACCGGGATATTGCCCAGGTGCAGGCCGCCCAGCCGCATGAACGGCAGGAACAGCATCTCGCCGTAGAACTGCTCGCCGACCAGGGTCTCCATCCGCATGCGCTGGTAGGGATCGATCCGGCCGCGGCGCCGATCGGCGGCGGCCACCATCTCTCGAAGCGGCGCGTTGCACATGGTCATCTGCGAGCCGGAATCGATCATCGCGCTAATGCGTTTTCCGCTGAGGTCGGCGTCGACGATGGTCAGCTGGCCGAGCCGGCGCCGCGCGGGCACGACGGCGCTGCCTTCCTTCGAGACCTCTTCGCGTGAGCGGGTGATGGCGAGGTTCTTGGCCTTGAAGCCCAGCTCGAGCCGCTGGCCGCTCAGCCAGTCGATGCCGAGCACGCCGTCGAGGTTGTCGTTGAGCGGCAGGACCGCGGCGCGCACAGCCTTGCGGTTGCGGGCGCCGACCTGCAGACGATCGATCAGCACCCCTGGCCGCTCGCGCACGCCGACGATCGTGTGGACGCGGGCCGGCTCGGCCGTGGGAAGCGCCAGGCGATCGGCGAGGCTCTTGGACACACAGGAGGTGTTGGCGCCCGTGTCGATCAGGAATTGGAACGGGCCCTGGCCGTTGATGGTCACCGGGCCCAGCATGTGCTCGAAGGCGTCGTGGCCGGTGTCGATCTGGGTCGGCGTCTCTTCCACCAGGGCCGGACCGTCCATCCGGATCTGGGCGACAGCCCGCGAGAAGGGAAGGGCGGCGGCTGCGGCGGCGAACAGGCTGGTGGCGGCCTGGCGGCGGTTCGGAAGCATGGCACGCACTCCTGCCCTTGGGCGAACGAGGTTACCACCCGGCGAGGTCACGGTCACGCTGGCTTCAACCTTGCGGAAACTTCACCCGCGCTAGCGTGGGGCCATGTTGAAGCGCCTGCTGATTCTCGCCGCGCCCCTGCTGATCCTGGCGGGCGCCGCGCACGCTGCGGAAAAGTCCGGCGAGAAGACCAAAGAAGTCGGCCAGTATGTCGACCTGCAGCCGGTGGCCCTGCCGCTGGTCTTCGACGGCCGGCTGGTCAACTACGTGTTCGTCTACGTCCGGGTGAACCTCCGAAACGGGGCGGACGTGATCAAGATCCGCGAGAAGGAGCCGGCGTTCCGCGACGCCCTGGTGCGTGCCGGACATCGCACGCCCTTCACCGTGCCCGGCAGCTGGGAAAGGGTCGACGAAGCCAAGCTCTCGGCGGCCATGGCGCCGGCCGCCTCGGTCATCGCCGGAGCCGGCAATATGACCTCGGTCGTGGTCACCTCCCAGGCTCCCCAGAAGCGCGCCATGCCGCCCCGGCCGGCTGTCCCAACCCACCCTTGAGGCCCCTCCGGAGGCGCAGGTTGCGCCCACCGGCCAACTTTGGCACTTTCCGGCCACTCGTTCGGGGCGTTAAGAGAGCGCGCCCGGTGTTTGGGGAAAATCTTGGGGCTGGGAGCGAGCCGAGGCCGCGTGGTTACGATGGCTGTCGATCCCCCTCCGCGCGATCGTAAAGGGGTGCGCACGAAATGAGTTCGATACTTATGCTGGTGATCGGAGCCGGCCTGCTGGCCGTGCTGTACGGCGCCCTGCAGACCGCCTCGCTGCTCCGGGCCTCGCCCGGCAACGCGAAAATGCAGGAGATCGCCGCCGCCATCCAAGAGGGTGCGCAGGCCTATCTGAATAAGCAGTACACCGCGATCGCCGTGGTGGGCGTGGTGATCCTGATCGCCGTCTTCTTCCTGATCGGTCCGCTGGCGGCCATCGGCTTCGCCACCGGCGCGATCCTGTCGGGCGCGGCCGGCTTCGTCGGCATGCTGGTCTCGGTACGCGCCAACGTCCGAACCGCGCAGGCGGCTTCCGAAGGTCTGGCCAAGGGGCTGAAGCTCGCCTTCACCTCGGGCGCCATCACCGGTATGCTGGTGGCGGGTTTCGCCCTGATCGGCGTCGCCGGCTACTACGCCATCCTGACCGGTCCGCTCGGCCACCTGAACACCAGTCGTGAAGTGGTCGACTCCATGGTGGCCCTGGGCTTCGGGGCCAGCCTGATCTCCATCTTCGCCCGGCTCGGCGGCGGCATCTTCACTAAGGGCGCCGACGTGGGCGGCGACATGGTGGGCAAGGTCGAGGCCGGCATTCCGGAAGACGACCCCCGCAACGCCGCGACCATCGCCGACAACGTGGGCGACAACGTCGGCGACTGCGCCGGCATGGCCGCCGACCTATTCGAAACCTATGCGGTGACCACGGTCGCGACCATGGTGCTGGCGGCGATCTTCTTCGCCCCGGCCGGCGTCGAGACGGTGACCAACATGATGCTGCTGCCGCTGGCGATCTGCGGTGTCTGCATCATCACCTCGATCATCGGCACCTTCGCCGTGCGTCTGGGCAAGAACAACAACATCATGGGCGCGCTCTATCAGGGCCTGATCGTCACCGGCGTGCTGTCGGTGGGCGCGATCTACTGGGTGATCAGCAAGCTGGTCACCACCACCATGACGGTGAACGGCAAGTCCTTCGACGGGATGAGCCTCTTCTGGTGCGGCATCGTCGGCCTGGTCGTCACCGCCGCCATCGTGGTGATCACCGAATACTACACCGGCACCGGCTTCAGGCCCGTGAAGTCGGTGGCTAAGGCCTCGGTCTCCGGACACGGCACCAACGTGATCCAGGGCTTGGCCATGTCGCTGGAATCGACCGCGCTGCCGGCGCTGACGATCATCATCGGCATCATCGTCACCTATAACCTGGCGGGCCTCTTCGGCATCGCCATCGCCACCACCTCGATGCTGTCGCTGGCCGGCTTCATCGTGGCGCTCGACGCCTTCGGTCCGGTGACGGACAACGCCGGCGGCATCGCTGAAATGGCCGGCCTGCCGCCGGAAGTGCGCGTCACCACCGACGCACTCGACGCGGTCGGCAACACCACCAAGGCGGTGACCAAGGGCTATGCGATCGGCTCGGCCGGCCTCGGCGCCCTGGTGCTGTTCGCGGCCTATACCGAGGACCTTAAGTTCTTCGCGGCCAATGCCGCGCCGGGCTCGTTCTTCGACCATCTCGGCACAGTCGCCTTCGACCTCTCCAACCCCTACGTGGTCGTCGGCCTGCTGTTCGGCGGCCTCCTGCCCTTCCTGTTCGGCGGTCTCTCCATGACCGCCGTGGGTCGCGCGGCTGAAGCCGTCGTCGAGGAGGTCCGCCGTCAGTTCCGCGAGAATCCCGGGATCATGACCTATGACGTGAAGCCCGAATACGGCCGCGCCGTCGCGATCCTGACCCAGGCCGCGATCAAGGAAATGATCGTTCCCTCGCTGCTGCCGGTCGTCAGCCCGATCCTGCTGTTCTTCGTCATCAAGGCGATCGCCGGCAAGGTCGAAGCCTTCGCCTCGCTCGGCGCCATGCTGATGGGCGTGATCGTCACCGGCCTCTTCGTCGCCATCTCGATGACCTCGGGCGGCGGGGCGTGGGACAACGCCAAGAAGCTGATCGAGGAAGGCCACTACGGCGGCAAGGGTTCGGAAGCCCACAAGGCGGCCGTGACCGGCGACACCGTCGGCGACCCCTACAAGGACACCTCGGGTCCCGCGGTGAACCCGATGATCAAGATCACCAACATCGTGGCGCTGCTGCTGCTGGCGGTCCTGGCCCATGGCGTGATCCACTGATCCTCGCCTAGAGGCCGAAACGGAAACGCCCCGGAGAGCGATCTCCGGGGCGTTTTGATTTCTGGATCCGCGCCTTCGCGGGGATGAGTCGCTTGGCGCTCAGTTCCGGCGGTCGCCCGGGCGGTTGCCGGGGACGGATTCGTCGTCCTGCGGCAGCATGGAGCCGCGGCCGACGTTGCCCAGGATCTGTTCGAGGATGGTCAGCTCGCGCCCGCGGGTCGGCGTCTCGCGCCCGTTGAACGCCACGACCTTGCCGTCCTTCAGCGTGAAGCTGTTGACGCTCTCGACCGTCTCGGAATCCTTGTTGAAGGTGATCGCCACGACGTTGCGCGCAACCACTTCGGGCCGCTTGAAGGCGACGCGTGACTTCAGCTGGTTCATGTAGAACCAGGTGTTGGGGTCGAAGGTGCCGGTGGCCGAGGGCGAGCCCAGCCGGCCGCGAACGGTCGACTTGGTGTCGGTCCCGATCTTCACGTCCTTCGGATCGGACTCGATGGCCTGGAAGCCGGAATAGCTGGTGATCGGCGCGCAGGCCGAAAGGCTGGCCGCGGCGGCCGGGACCAGGAGGCCGGCGGCGAGGGCGACGAAGGCGGCTCGTGAGGACATATGCGGCTTGGAACCTGCTCTGACGCCAGAAAGCTTTTGACCTGGGGCTTTGACCTATCGTCGCTCGGCCCTTAGTTCAATGCGGCTTTATGGAACGGATCGGGCGAAATCGAGGCGTCATGCTGCTGGACCGACTGTTCCGACCCCGCCCGGCCCTCGCCGCCGGCCGCGCGCTCTATGCCCGCGCCGTGGCGCAATCGCGTGACCCGGCGCTCTATTCCGCCTTCGGCGCCCCCGACACGGTCGAGGGCCGCTTCGAGGTCTACAGCCTGCATGTGCTGCTGCTGATCGACCGGTTGCGCGGTCACGGCGAGGCCGCCGCCGAGGTCTCCCAGAGCCTCTTCGACACCTATGTGAAGGGCCTCGACGAGGCGCTGCGCGAGATGGGAGTCGGCGACCTCTCCGTGGGCCGCAAGATGCGCAAGCTGGGCGAAGCCTTCTATGGCCGCGGCAAATCCTATGAGACCGCCTTCGCCGCTCTGCCTGACACGGCCGAGCTGGAGGCGTTGCTGGCGCGTACGGTCTATGCGCAGACCGAGGCCCGCCCGGTGCGGAAGCTGGTGGACTATGTCCTGGTCCAACGCGCCGCACTCGCGGACCAGCCGTCAGAGGGGTTGCTGACCGGCGAGGTGGACTGGATCGCCGCATGAACCAGGCCTGGACCACGCCTGTCCGGCTGCACGAGGTCGGCCGCGGCGCGCTCAGCGTCCGGCTGGAGCCCGACGCCGCCGAGCGCGCCAGGATCGCTCACGAGCTGGGCCTGGAGAGCCTGCCGGCGCTGACCGCGAAGCTGACGCTCAAGCCATGGTTCGACGGGGTGGAGATCAGCGGGCGGTTCGAGGCCGTCGTCGAGCAGGTCTGCGCGGTCTCGCTGGACAATTTCCAGCATCCCCTGGCGGGCGACATCGATGTCCGCATCGTGCCCGTCGGCAGCCCGCAGGCCCCGGCGGCCGGCGGCGGAGAGGTCGAGTACGACCCCGAGGCGCCCGATCCGCCGGACGTGCTGGAGGGTGACGCCATCGACCTGGCGGCCTATGTGATCGAGCACTTGGCGCTGGAGATCGATCCCTTCGCCCGCAAGCCCGGCGTGGAGTTCGATTACACCCCGCCCACCGAGCCCGAGTCACCCTTCGCGGTGCTCAAGAAACTGAAGGGTGACGGACCCTAGCCGGTTCAAGGCCTTGTTTGCATTGCCGAGCCCGGGCGCTATCGTCCCGGGCGAATCCGGCGGGACCCGTCGAAGGACCAAAGCGCCGTCTTGACCCAACCACTGGTGATTTCCATCGACGCCATGGGCGGAGACCACGGGCCGCCCGTGGTGATCCCGGCTGTGGTGCGCGCGATCTCGCTTTTGCCGGAGTCGGTGCGTTTCCTGCTGCACGGCGACGAGACCGTGATCGCCGCCGGGCTCGCCAAGCATCCCGACGCCGCGCGCCGGGTGGAAGTCCGCCACGCCGAGCGGGTCATCGGCATGGATGAGAAGCCCGCCCAGGCGCTGCGCCGCGGCAAGGGGACCTCGATGTGGAACGCCGTCGAGGCGGTGCGCGAGGGCCAGGCGGTGGCCGCGGTCTCGGCCGGCAACACCGGCGCCCTGATGGCGATATCCAAGTTGATACTGCGGATGAGCGCCGACCTTGAACGCCCGGCGCTGGTCACCAGCATCCCCACCGCGCGCTCGGTCACCACCTTCCTGGACGTGGGCGCCAACATCGACTGCGACGCCGAGCGCCTGGTGGAGTTCGCGATCATGGGCGAGGCCTTCCACCGCGCCGCACACGGCGTGCCCCGGCCCACCGTCGGCCTGCTGAACGTCGGCTCCGAGGAGATGAAGGGCCACGAGGAGGTCCGCGAGGCCAACCGCGTCCTGCGCGAAGGCAAGATCGACCTCGATTACCGCGGCTTCGTGGAGGGCGACGACATCACCCGCGGCGCCGTGGACGTGATCGTCACCGACGGTTTTACCGGCAACATCGCGCTCAAGGCCATGGAGGGCGCGGCGCGCTTCATGAACGCCGAGCTGCGCAACGCGCTCACCTCGGGCCTGATGGCGACGGTGGGCTTGGTCCTGGCACGCTCGGCGCTGATGCGGTTCCGCGAGCGAATGAGCCCGACGCCGGCCGCTCCGTTGCTGGGCCTGAACGGCATCGTGCTGAAGTGCCATGGCGGGGCCAGCGACCGGGACTTCGCCCAGGCCATCCGGCTCGCCGCGGACCTCGCCCGCAGCGACTTCTCCGCCGAGATCGAACGGAACATGCGGCGGTTGCCGGACGCGCTCGCCGAGGCCGCCGAGCCGGCTCCACCCCACGCCGCCGAGGCGCCCCAAGGAGCCGTCGAGTGACCCGTCAGTTGCGTAGTGTTGTGACCGGGGTCGGCGGCTACCTGCCCGAACGGGTGGTGACCAACGACGACCTCGCCAAGTTCGTCGACACCTCCGACGAGTGGATCGTCGAGCGCACCGGTATCCGCCAGCGCCACCAGGCCGCCGACGACCAGCCGGTCTCCGATCTCGCCGCCGCCGCCGCGCGCCGGGCGCTGGAGGCGGCGGGCCGCACCCCGGCCGACATCGACCTGATCATCGTCGCCACCACCACCGCGGACCTCACCTTCCCGGCGGTCGCCACCATCGTCCAGCGCAAGCTGGGCTGCCCGGTGGGCATCGCCTTCGACGTGCAGGCCGTCTGCTCGGGCTTCGTCTACGCGCTCTCGGTCGCCGACGGCTTCGTGGCCCGCAATCGCTCCAAATGCGCCTTGGTGATCGGCGCCGAGACCATGACCCGGCTGATGGACTGGACCGACCGCGGCACCTGCGTGCTGTTCGGCGACGGCGCCGGGGCGGTGGTGATGGAGCCAATGGAGGGCGAGGGGACGACGGACGATCGCGGCCTGCTGGGCTTCGCGCTCCGCGCCGACGGGACCAAGCAGGAGTTGCTGTTCGTCGACGGCGGCCCGTCCACCAACGGCCAGGTCGGCAAGCTGCGGATGCAGGGCAACCAGGTGTTCCGCCACGCCGTGGTCAACATCTCCGAGGCGGTGACGGCCGCCGCCGAGGACGCCGGGGTCGAGGTCGCCAGCGTCGACTGGTTCGTGCCGCACCAGGCGAACCTGCGCATCCTGCAGGGCGTCGCGCGGCGCCTGGGCATCGATGAGGACAAGGTGATCACCACCCTCGACCAGCACGCCAACACCTCCGCCGCCTCTATTCCCCTGGCGCTGGACCAGGGCGTGCGCGACGGGCGCATCAAGCCCGGTCAGCTGCTGTTACTGGAGGCGATGGGCGGAGGCCTCACCTGGGGCGCCTGCGTCCTTCGGCTCTAGGGTTATCGGCGATCCGCAATCGCCCGCTTGAAGTCTTTGACGTCATGGGACAATCAGGGCAACGTTACAGGATTGCGACGGGGGCACGGGCGAGCATGAAGGGCGCGACGGTTACGCGAGCCGATCTCTGTGAGGCGGTCCACGAGGAAGTGGGCCTGACGCGTCAGGACTGCGGAGAGCTGGTCGAACGCGTGCTCGAGCTGATGGCGGTCGCCTTGGAGAAGGGCGAGCAGGTCAAGCTTTCCGGCTTCGGCGTCTTCCAGGTCCGCGCCAAGCGCGCTCGCATGGGCCGCAATCCCAAGACCGGCGAGCCCGCCGCCATCGAGCCGCGCCGGGTGATCGGCTTCCGCGCCTCGCAAGTCATGAAGGCGCGGGTCGACCGCGCCCTGGCCCGGTGAGGGCGGCTTAACTCGTGGCCAAGGGCCCGGAAGCCTTTCGGACCATCTCCGAAGCGGCGGACGAGCTTAGCGTGCCGCAACATGTCCTGCGGTTCTGGGAGACCAAGTTCGCCTTCATCCGGCCGATGAAGCGGGCTGGCGGCCGCCGATTCTACCGTCCCTCCGACATCGCCGTGCTGCGCGGCGTCCGCCGTCTGCTGCACGACGAGGGCTACACCATCAAGGGCGTCCAGCGGCTGCACCGCGAGGAAGGTCTGCGCCGGCTGGTCAGCGCCGGCGGCGGGGAGGGCGCTTCGCCCGCCGCTGAGGGCCGACCGGCCGCGGCCGGCCGCGACGGCCTCTACGAAGCCCTGCGCGACCTCGAGACCGCCAAGCAACGGCTGGATGCTCTGCTGAAGTCCAAATGATCATCATCTTGGGGGGATGATCGGCGAATGGTCGGAGCGACAGGATTTGAACCTGCGACCCCTTGACCCCCAGTCAAGTGCGCTACCAGGCTGCGCTACGCTCCGACGCCTCGCGGCGAGCGCGCCTTATAGGCGGGCGATGATCGTCGCCGCAATCCCGAAAAGCCGCGGAGCGTTTTCCGGCCGACTGGGGACAGCTCGGCGGATCAGGAAGAGCGACCAGCAACGATCTACGTCCGGTTCATCCAGGAGATGAGCGGCAGGACCGGAATCCCCCAGCAGACGCCGGCCAGGGCGTAGAAGACGAACTGCAGCGGCCCGTGGTCAGGCACGTACTGCGCCAGGCGCGCGACGAGGCCCATGTAGGCCAGCAGGAAGGCCAGGATGCCGAAGAGGCCGATCAGTTTGCGCACGCGCGGGTTCATCCGCCGTCCTTAGCCGCGCGGTCCGTCCGGTGGAAGCGTGGACGCCCGCGGCTTTCCGCGATACGCCGCGCCCCAGTTCAGCCCGAATGGCGCCCGATCCCGGCTCATGACCTCGTTCCTGCGTTCCGACCGCTCCCGCGCCGTCGCCTTCTGGCTCCTGACCGTCGCCGCCTTGGTGCTGGCCATGGTGGTGGTGGGCGGCTCGACCCGCCTGACCGGCTCGGGCCTGTCGATCACCCAGTGGAAGCCGATCTCCGGCGCGCTGCCGCCGCTCGGCCTCGCCGACTGGCAGGCGGAGTTCGCGCGCTATCGGGCGATCCCGCAATTCCGGTACGTGAACCCGGCCATGACGCTGGAGCAGTTCCGCTTCATCTACTGGTGGGAGTGGTCGCACCGCTTCCTGGCGCGGCTCCTGGGCGTCGTCTTCCTCGCACCGCTCGCATGGTTCGCGGTCCGCCGCGAGCTGCCGAGGCGGCTCCTCTGGCAGTTCGTCGCGATCGTCGTCCTGATCGGCCTGGAGCCGCTGGTGGGCTGGTGGATGGTGGCGAGCGGCCTCGCCGAGCGGGTCTATGTCGCGCCCGAACGGCTGATGATCCACTTAGGGATAGCCTTCGCCCTGCTGGGCGCCCTCGTCTGGACCGCGCTCGACGCCTGGGCGGGCTCCGCGCGCCAGACCTTGCCGAGCCCCTGGGGCGGCCGGGCGCTCTGGCTCGTGGGCCTGATCTATTTCCAGATCCTGCTGGGCGCCCTGGTGGCCGGCAACCAGGCGGGTCTGGTCTACAATGACTGGCCGCTGTTCGCGGGCCATCTGCTGCCGAAGGACTACGCCGGCGCGGGCCTGTGGGCGACGCTGGCGCACAGTCAGGGCGCCGTGCAGCTGCACCACCGGCTGGTCGCCTATCTGCTACTGGTCGCGGCCGTGGCCGTGGGCGTGGGCGCGCTGCGGTCGAGGCGTCTCGCCGTAGAGGCCAAGCAGCTTGCGCTGGGCCTTGCGCTGATAGTGATCGTCCAGGCCCTGCTCGGGATCGCCACCCTGATGGCCCGCGTGCCGGTCGGTCTTGGGGTCGCCCACCAGCTCACCGCGGCCCTGACGCTCAGCCTCGCGGTCGCCTTCGCCTGGCGGGTGCGCCGGATCTGAGCCGAGTCCGGAAACGCTGTTTTCTCGTCATTGCAGACACCGGCGAGCGGAGCCACAAGGAGGCGACGTCGCTTCGGCGAAGACCAGGGGGCAAGGCATGTCATCGCGGGTTCGGATTTTTTCGGCGGCGCTCGCCGTCGCAATTGGAGGGGGTTTGGCCGTCACCGCGGTTTCGCGGGCCGAGCCCCACAAGGCCGCTTTCGCCTACACCGCCGACGGCAAGCTTGAATATCCGAAGGACTACCGGACCTGGGTTTACCTCTCGAGCGGCATGGACATGGCCTATTCCGAGAACGCCGGCGTGGGCGACACACACGCGTTCGACAATGTCTTCGTCAACCGCGAGGCCTACGAGAGCTACCAGAAGACCGGAACCTGGCCCGACAAGACCATCTTCATGCTCGAGGTGCGCAAGGGCGAGGGCCGTGGCTCGATCAACAAGAAAGGCGTGTTCCAGGCCGACGTGCTGGGCCGCGAGGCGCATGTGAAGGACACCGCCCGCTTCAAGAGCGGCTGGGCCTTCTTTGGGTTCGGCGGCGGGCAGGGCCCCTCGCAGGCGGCGTTCCCGCAGACCTCGGCCTGCAACACCTGCCACGAGCAGCATGCGGCGGTGGACACCACCTTCGTCCAGTTCTACCCGACACTGCAGGCCAAGGCGCAGGAGATGAAGACCTTCAGCGCGGCCTATCTCGCCGAGGAAGCCAAGGGCAAGGACGAGAAGCGGTAGTATATTACCGTATCAATAAAGTGCCGTGTTTTCAACGGCGTGAGCATATTCTCCCACCGGCGAGTTGACAGCGTCCGGCATTGTCGGCATATGCGCCCGCTCACGCCGGGGTCCTTTCGCCCCGCCAAGATCCGGATGAATTTCCTATGATGAAGACCACGGCTTCGCTGAAGCCCGCCGAGGTCGAGAAGAAGTGGATCGTGATCGACGCCGAGAACGCCGTGGTCGGCCGCCTCGCGACCTTCATCGCCAACCGTCTTCGCGGCAAGCATCGGCCCGACTACACCCCGCACGTCGACTGCGGCGACTTCGTCGTCGTCGTGAACGCCGACAAGGTGAAGTTCACCGGCAAGAAGCTGTCGGACAAGATTTACTACTGGCACACCGGCCACCCCGGCGGCGTCAAGCAACGGACCGCCGGCCAGATCCTCGACGGCAAGTTCCCCGAGCGCGTGCTGGAAAAGGCCGTCGAGCGCATGCTGCCGAAGGAAAGCCCGCTGGCCCGCAAGCAGCTGACGCACCTGCGCATCTACAACGCGCCTGAGCATCCGCACGCCGCCCAGAACCCCGAGACCATCGCGTTCGCCGACATGAACGCCAAGAACGTGCGGAGCGCGTAAGCATGTCCGAATCCCCCACCACCGAAGCGACCGGCTTCGACGCCCTGAAGGGCATGGGCACGCAGGCCGCCGAGGACGTGATCGTCTACGAGCGCAAGGTCGACGCCCAGGGTCGTTCCTATGCGACCGGCAAGCGGAAGAACGCCATCGCCCGCGTCTGGATCAAGCCCGGCAAGGGCAAGATCACCATCAACGGCCGCGACCAGGAGATCTACTTCGCGCGTCCCGTGCTGCGGATGATGATCGCCCAGCCGATGGATCTCGCCGACCGTGCGGGCCAGTTCGACGTGGTCGTCTCCGTGCAGGGCTCGGGCCTTTCCGGCCAGGCCGGCGCGATCCGCCACGGCATCTCCAAGGCGCTGACCTATTACGAGCCCGGCCTGCGCGCCGTCCTGAAGCCGCACGGCCTCCTGACCCGCGACAGCCGCGTCGTCGAGCGGAAGAAGTACGGCAAGGCCAAGGCCCGACGCAGCTTCCAGTTCTCGAAGCGCTAAAGCCGCGCGCGAAAACTCGCGTTTCGGAAAGGGCGCTTCGGGAAACCGAGGCGCCCTTTCTCTTTGTCTGGATCTCGAGGCTATGACCCACACAGTCTTCATCGATGGCGAAGCCGGCACCACCGGGCTGCAGATCCGCGACCGGCTGACCCGCCGCACCGACCTGGAGGTCGTCTCCATCGATCCGGCGCGGCGCAAGGACGCCGATGCGCGCGCCGAGCTGCTGAACGGCGTCGACGTCGTCGTGCTCTGCCTGCCGGACGACGCGGCGCGCGAAGCGGTCTCGCTAGTCACTTCGAACAGCGTGCGCATCGTCGACGCCTCGACGGCGCACCGCACGGCGCCTGACTGGGCCTATGGATTCGCCGAGATGGACGCGAGCCAGCGCGCGGCCATCGCCGGCTCCACGCGGGTCAGCAATCCCGGCTGCTATCCGACCGGCTTCATCGGCCTCGTGCGGCCCCTGGTGGCGGCGGGACTGATCCCCGCGGACTTCCCGCTGACCGTGAACGCCGTCTCCGGCTACTCCGGCGGCGGCAAGAGCCTGATCGGCGAGTTCGAGGGGCCGGTCCCGGCCGGCACGAACGACGCCTTCCGCGTCTATGGCCTGACGCTCGCCCACAAGCACCTGCCGGAGATGCAGCGGCATTCCGGCTTGATCCATCCCCCGGTCTTCGCCCCCTCGGTCGGCCGCTATGCCCAAGGGATGATCGTCGAGGTCCCGCTGCAGCTGTGGGCGCTGCCCGGCAAGCCGGACCCGGGCGACCTGCGCGTGGCGCTCGAAGCGGCCTACGCCGGCGAGCGGTTCGTGGAGGTGGCGAGCGGCACGGAATGCGCCGACCTCGCCAAGGCCCGCGCCGGGGCCGGCGGCTATGTGGCGGCCCTCGATCCGGAGGCGCTGAACGGCACCAACCGCATGCGGCTCTTCGTGTTTCCGAACGCCGAAAGAGCCCAGGTCCGCCTGGTGGCCCTGCTCGACAATCTCGGCAAGGGTGCGTCGGGCGCGGCGGTCCAGAACCTCAACCTGATGCTAGGCCTGGAGGAGGGTGCGGGGCTGTGATCCTGCGCCGTGACAGGGCTGAAACCGAAGAAGGCTTGTAACTTTCGTCCGTGGCGCCACGTAATCCAGGCATGAGCACCCTCAGCCTTTCCCGCCGCGGCTTCCTGATGGCCACGGCCTTCGCCGCCGCGGCCCCCAGCCTGGCGTTCGCCGCGGCCGACCCCTACGCCGCCTCGCCGTTCCGCAAGGTCTCCGACGCGGAATGGAAGACGCGCCTGCCGGCCGCTTCCTATGAGGTGTTGCGCCACGAGGACACCGAACGCCCGGGCTCCAGCCCGCTGCTCGCCGAGCACCGCAAGGGGACCTTCGTCTGCCTGGGCTGCGGCCTGCCGATCTTCAAGTCGGACTGGAAGTTCGAGAGCGGCACCGGCTGGCCGAGCTTCTACACCTTCATCCCGGGGTCACTGTCCGAGAAAAAGGACTTCGCGATCGGCGTGCCACGCACCGAATACCATTGCGCCCAGTGCCTGGGACACCACGGCCACGTCTTCAACGACGGGCCGAAGCCCACTGGCCTGCGCTACTGCAACAACGGCCTCGCGCTGAAGTTCGTCCCCGCCTAGAGCCGCTTGCCGTGCTTCTGCGGCGGCGAGGGTGACGGCGACGGAGAGGGCGATGGCGACGGTGATCCGCCGTCTTCCTGATGGATGCTGCCCGAGCCCGTGATGTTGCTTTCCAGCCTGGCCGGATGGCTCAGCAGCGTGACGTCACCCGAGCCGGAGATGTTGAGGTTCGCCGCGCCGGTGGGCGCGAGGGTCGCATCGCCGGAGCCGGTGATGTCGACGTCGGCGTTCTCGACTTTCAGGCCCGAGAGGTCGGTGTCCGACGAGCCCGACACCGTCAGCGCCACGGCCTTGGCCTCGCCGCTGGCCCTGACGTTGGCGTTGCCCGACAGGTCCAGGGTGAGCTTGTCCTGCTTGTAGCCGGCGATGGCGACCTCGCCGCTACCGCCGATGGTGAAGCTGTTCACCCCCGGCGCGGTCATGGTGATGGTGAGATTGCCCCAGTGGGCGCCGTGGTGGCCGTGGGCGAAGCGGATCTGGCCGCCCTCCACCTCGATGTCTTCGATCATGTTCTGCGGGCCGGAAATGGTCAGTTTTCCGGGGCCTGGGGCCTGGGTGTACTGCACGTCGGCCGGGACATCGATGTCGAGGCTGTCGCCGCCGGTCCAGGCGACCTCGCGCGTCGCCTGCGGACCGTTCTCGGCCCAGTCGCCGTGACCATGGCCCCAGCGATGGCCGTTGATCGAGATATCGCCGTCCGAGTTCCAGCGGCCCCAGTTCCAGGCGCCGTTGCTGAGCAGATCCGGGCCGCCGATCGCGACGGCCGTCGATAGGGTGACCACCGAGAGCAGGAAGCCCGTGACGGCGATCATGACGAGCACGCGGATCATTGCACGCCTCCCAGGCTTTGCGGTTCGAGCGCCGGCTTGAGCAGCCGGTAGTGCAGGCGGCCGTACCAGACGAGGGCGTTGACCAGGCCGACGGTGCAGATGGCCAGCACCGCGCCCATCGAGGCCGCGCCCGACATCAGGCCGATGCCGGCCAGGACCGCGGCGGTCGGGCCGCCGGCCAGGCCGGTGAACGGTCCGGCGGCAAAGACCACGCCGCCGGCGAAGAAGACCGCGATCACCGCGATGGCGATGCCGAACATCGCCCCGCCGACGCCCATGAGGATCGGCAGCAGCACCAGGATGTCGAGGGCCCCGAGGCCCAGCACCGCGAAGATCGCCGAGGCGCCGGCAGACGGGCTGCGTTCTTCCTCCCAGCGTTTCAGGCCGATCTCGGCGCGAAGCTCGCGGGCGAGCCGCCCGGGGTCGCCCAACCCCGCGGCCACGTCGGCCTCGCTGCGGCCGGCGGCCTCGCCCTCTTTGAAATGGTTCTCATAGTCCGCGACGATGTCGGCCTGGGCGGACGGGGGCAGGCCGCGAAGGCCTTCCCGCAACCGGGCCATGAACGCCTGACGGGTCATTTCGCCCCTCCAAGGATACCTTGCACCGCGCCGGAGAACGAGCTCCAGGCGGCCTTCTGCGAGGCGAAGCTCGCCTTTCCGGCGTCGGTCAGCCGGTAGTATTTACGCGACGGGCCGGTCTGCGATTCGACCAGATAGGTCTCGACCAGCCGATCGTTCTGCAGCCTGCGCATCAGCGGATAGATCGTGCCCTCGCCCATGCCGATCGAATCGGAGAGCTGGCTGGCGATGTCGTAGGCGTAGCTGTCGTGCTGCGAGAGGAGGGCGAGCACGCAAAGCTCGAGCGCCCCCTTCTTCAGCTGGATCTCGATGGCTTCAGGCACGTCGGCGCCTCCTTGCGAAGCCAAGACCTATCGCAAGGTACTAGGCGGTGCAAGGTAGCTGGCATTAAACCTTAGTAACATCGGCGTCCCTCTCCGTCTCGAGGAGGGAAGGCTAACTCCGGACTTTGACGTAGGTCCCCGGCGCGTCGCCGAGCGGTTTCAGCTTGCCCTTGGCGGGGTCGCGGGCCGGGACCTGCTTTCCGGATTTGCCCTTCAGCCAGGCGATCCAGTGCGGCCACCAGGAGCCGGGCGTCTCCGTGGCGTCGGCCTGCCAGGCGTCCAGGCTCGCGGGGAGCTGGTCGTTCGTCCAGTGCTGGTACTTGCCCGCGACCGGCGCATTGATCACACCGGCGATGTGGCCCGAACCTGCCAGCGTGAAGGTCACCGGTCCGCCGAACAGCCGCGCGCCCTTGTAGACCGAGCGGGCGGGCGCGATGTGGTCTTCCTTCGACGACTGGACGTAGATCGGCGTCTTCACCTTGCCGAGGTCCAGCTTCACGTTGTCGAGGACGAGATCGCCCTTCGCCAGCGCGTTCTCGCCGTAAAATTTGCGCAGATAGTACATGTGCAGCGTCTTCGGCATCCGCGTCTGGTCGGAGTTCCAGAACAGCAGGTCGAAGGGCTTGGGCTCCTTGCCGAGCAGGTAGTTGTTCACGAAGAACGACCAGATCAGGTCGTTGGCGCGCAGCGCATTGAAGGTGTCGGCCATGGTCTGGCCGGAAAGCACCCCGCCGCCTTCGTCCATCTTCTTCTCGAGGTCGGCCAGCCAGTCCTCGTTGGTGAACAGCAGCAGGTCGCCGGCTTCCGAGAAGTCCTGCTGGGCGGCGAAGAAGGTGGCCGAGGCGATCCGCTTGTCGTTCTTGGCCGCCATGTGGGCGAGCGTCGAGGAGAGCAGGGTGCCGCCGATGCAGTAGCCGACCGTGTTCACCTGATCGACGCCGCACTGGTCCATCGCCGCCTGGGTTCCGGCGTAGATGCCCTCGCGCATGTAGTCTTCGAAGGTGCGGTCGGCGAGCTCGGCGGTCGGGTTCACCCACGAGGCCACGAAGACCGTGATCCCCTGGGCGGAGAGCCAGCGGATCATCGAGTTTTCGGGACGCAGGTCGAGGATGTAGAACTTGTTGATCCACGGCGGGAAGATCACCAGCGGGATCTCGCAGACGCTCTCCGTCGTCGGAGAAAATTGCAACAGCTCGATGATTTCGTTGCGGAACACGACCTTGCCGGGGGCGGTCGCGACGTTCTCGCCGATCTTGAACATCTCATAGTCGGTCTGGGCGATGGAGAGCTGCCCGCCGCCGCGGTCGAGGTCGGCGGCGAAGTTCTCCATGCCGCGCACCAGGCTCTCGCCGCCGGTCGCCATCACCTCGCGCAGGGCCGCGGGGTTGGAGGCCAGGAAGTTGGAAGGCGAAAAGGCGTCGGTGAGCATCTTCATGAAGAACTCGACGCGCCGCTTGGTCATCGGATCGACGTCGTCCACCTCGGCGACCAGGCCGTTCATCCAGTTGGCGGTCAGCAGGTAGGACTGCTTGATCACGTCGAAGACCGGGTTCTCGGCCCAGTCGGGATCGGCGAACCGCTTGTCGCCGCGGGCCGGCGCGGCGACCGGATCCGGCCTCTCGCCGCCCATCCGCCGGGCGGTCGACTGCCAAAGGTCGAGGTAGCGGGCGAAGAGGTCAGCCTGGGCGCGCATCAGCCGGTCAGGCTGGGCGGCGAGGCGGCCCATCACCTCGGTGAGCGCCGGAGCCACGTGGAACGGGTCGGGCGACAGGGCCGCGGGCCGGTCGGCCTGGCGCAGGGCCATTTCGGCGATCGCGCCCTGGGCTGTGAGCGCGGCGCGGGCGAGGTTCATCGACAGCTTCTCGACCTGGGCCCGCTGGTCGGTCGTCATGGCCGGAATGTCGAGGCCCGGCATGGTGAAGACCGGCGGGGGCGGGGCCGCGATCTGCGGCTCGGCGAACGCAGCCCGTTCCTCGGCCACGGGCTTCACCTTGGTCTTGCCGTTGGCCTTGGCCGCGGCTTTCTTGCCGGACTTGGCGTCGCCCTTCTTGGCCTTGGAGCCCTTTGCGGCCTTGGTCGGCGAGGTTTGCCCGCTCATCGGTGGTTCCTCCGGCGGCGAAAGGGCGCGCGCGCCCTTTCGCCTGTCTCGATCATCGCATAAGACCGGACCGGAAAATGAATGTTCGGTCGAGCCTTTTTGTGAACGCCCGCGGAACCCGGCGGGCTGCACTGCTCCTGGCGGGAGTCGGCGGCTGCGCCATGCTCTGCGGCTGCGTCGGCAATCCGTTTGAGGACGCCAAGGTCGATCCGCGCTCGCCGGTGGCCGCCGAAGTCGCCAAGAGCGTGCGGTCCGACGCGCCCTATCCGACCTTCGCCGGCATCCCGCCGGTCCCCAAGGACGTGCGGCCGCATAGGCAGTATGGCCGGGCCGCGGCCGAGATCGAGCAGACCAAGGCCGACCTGGTCAAGGCCACCGGCGACGACACCTGGACCCTCAACAATACCGAGACCTTCGCCGCCGACGTGAAGGCCGGCGCGGGACCGGAGATCGCGCCGCCTGCGCAGGCGGACACCGACGCCTTCGCCAGGGACCAGCGCAAGCGAGCTACACCGCCTCCGCCGGTCAAGAGATAGGCCCCGCGGAGGCAGAAAATTCATCGAACCATGGCTTGGCTGGCTCCGGCCCGGAGTCTATCCCGTCCCTAATTCACCTCCGATGAAAGCCGCAACCGGGCATCTCGCGGCGCAAGACCTTCGACATGACCCCCGATTTCCACCGCATCCGACGCCTCCCGCCCTACGTCCTCGAGGAGGTCAACCGCATCAAGGCGCGCCTGCGCGCCCAGGGTACGGACATCATCGACTTCGGCATGGGCAACCCCGACATGCCGACCCCGAAGCATATCGTCGACAAGCTGGTCGAGACCGCCCGCGATCCCAAGGCCGGCCGCTATTCGGCCTCCAAGGGAATCGTTGGCCTGCGGCGCGCCATGGCCGGCTACTACAACCGCCGCTTCGGCGTGAAGCTCAACCCCGACACCGAGGTGATCGCGACGCTCGGCTCCAAGGAGGGATTCGCCAACCTCGCCCAGGCGCTGACCGCGCCCGGCGACGTGATCGTCTGTCCCAACCCGGCCTATCCGATCCACGCCTACGGCTTCATCATGGCCGGCGGCGTGATCCGCCACGTGCCGGCGCTCTCGCCCGAGGACTATCTGGCGGGTGTCAGCCGCGCGGTGAAGCACTCGGCGCCGCCGCCCACCGTGCTGATCCTCTCCTATCCCTCGAACCCGACTGCCCAGTGTGTCGACCTCGACTTCTACAGGGACGCCATCGCGCTTGCGAAGAAGCACGAGATGCTGGTGATCTCCGACATCGCCTATTCGGAGATCTATTTCGACGACAACCCGCCGCCGAGCGTCTTGCAGGTCGAGGGCGCCAAGGACATCGCCGTCGAGGTCAATTCGCTCTCCAAGACCTACGCCATGGCCGGCTGGCGGGTCGGCATGGTGGTCGGCAACGAGCGGATCTGCGCGGCCCTGGCCCGCGTGAAGTCCTACCTCGACTACGGCGCCTACACCCCGATCCAGGTGGCGGCGGCCGCGGCGCTGAACGGGCCGCAGGACTGCGTCGATGATATCCGCGCCATCTACAAGTCGCGCCGCGACGTGCTGGTGGAATCGATGAAACGGGCCGGTTGGGATATCCCGTCGCCCTCGGCCTCGATGTTCGCTTGGGCGCCGGTGCCTGAGCAGTTCAAGGAGGCGGGGTCGTTGCTGTTCTCCAAGCTCCTGATCGAGGAGGCGGGCGTCGCTGTGGCGCCTGGCGTCGGCTTCGGCGAATATGGCGAGGGCTTCGTGCGCGTCGGCCTGGTCGAAAACGAACACCGCATCCGTCAGGCGGCCCGCAACGTGAAGAAGTTCCTCAGCCAGTCCGACGAGATCCTGGCGCGCGCCCACAACACCCTGGCGGCCCAATGACCGGACAAAGAACCTGGCGCGTCGGCGTCGCGGGCCTGGGGACGGTGGGCGCGGGCCTACTCAAGTTCCTGTCCGAACGGCCGGATTTCGCGCCGGCCGGCGGCGTTGCGTCGGTGACCGGTGTCTCGGCCCGCTCGCGCTCACGGCCGCGCCCGTTCGATATCGCAGGCCTGCCCTGGTTCGACGATCCCGTGGCGCTGGCGACCTCTCCGGACGTCGACGTCTTCGTCGAGCTGATCGGCGGCTCGGATGGGCCGGCCAAGGCCGCGGTGGAGGCGGCGCTCGCCGCCGGCAAGCCCGTGGTCACCGCCAACAAGGCGCTGATCGCCGAGCACGGGGCGGAGCTCGCCGCGCTCGCCGAGGCCAAGGGCGCGCCGCTGCTGTTCGAGGCCGCGGTCATGGGCGGCGTGCCGGCCGTGAAGATCATGCGCGAGGCCATGGTCGGCGACGAGATCAAGTCGGTGGCCGGCATCCTGAACGGCACCTGCAACTACATCCTGACCGAGATGGAGGCGACCGGCCGGTCCTTCGCCGACGTGCTCGCCGAGGCCCAGCGGCTGGGCTACGCCGAGGCCGATCCGACCATGGACGTCGGCGGCTTCGACGCGGCCCACAAGATCTCCATCCTGGCGGCCCTGGCCTTCGGCTGCGCCCCGAACTACGCGGCGGCCGAGATCGAGGGCATCGAGGGCGTCGACCTGCTGGACATCCAACTCGCCCGCGACCTCGGCTACCGGATCAAGCTGGTGGCCTCCGCGGACCGCTCGCCGGATGGCGTGCTGGTGCGGGTGCATCCCTCGCTCGCCCCGCTCGCCCATCCGCTGGCCCAGGCCGGCGGCGCGCTCAACGCGCTCTTCATCGAGGGCGCCCGCATCGGGCGCATCTTCGTCCAGGGGCCGGGCGCGGGCGCGGGGCCCACGGCTGCCGCCGTCGCCGCCGACATCGCCGATGTGATGACCGGCGCAGTGCGACCGGTTTTCCAGGCGCCGGCCGGCCAGTTGCAGCCGTTCACGCCGGTCGATCCGTCGAAGAGCATCGGCCGCGCCTATCTGCGTCTGTCGGTGAAGGACGAGCCCGGGGTGATCGCCGCGGTCTCCGAAACCCTCGCCGAGGCCGGCGTCTCGATCGAGAGCTTCCTCCAGAAGCCCGTGGAGAACGCCCAGGGCGTGCCGATCGTGCTCACCACCCACGCGGTGGCCGAATCCGTGCTGAAAGCGGCGATCGAGCGTATCGCCGGTCTCTCGGCTGTGCTCGACCGCCCACGCCTGCTACGCATCGCGCGCATCTAATTCAAACCAAGAAAAGACTTGGCCGGAGACGCTGAAGAGATGAGTTCGCAAATCCTGGACCGCAGCCTCGTGCTGGACGCGGTCCGCGTCACCGAGATCGCCGCCATCGCCGCCTGGAAACTGGTCGGCCGAGGCGACGAGAAGGAAGCCGACCAGGCCGCGGTCGACGCCATGCGCACGGCGCTGAACGACCTCGACATCGACGGCGAGATCGTCATCGGCGAGGGCGAGCGCGACGAGGCCCCCATGCTCTACATCGGCGAAAAGGTGGGCAAGGGCGGCAAGCACAAGATCGATATCGCGCTGGACCCGCTGGAAGGCACCACGCTCACCGCCAAGGCCATGGCCAACGCGCTGGCCGTGATGGCCTGGGCGCCCAAGGGCACCATGCTGAACGCGCCCGACACCTACATGGACAAGATCGCCTGCGGGCCGGGCTATCCGGCCGGCGTCATCGACCTGGACAAGAGCCCGGCCGACAACGTCAAGGCGCTGGCCAAGGCCAAGGGCGTCGAGCCCTCAGAGATCACCGTCTGCGTGCTGGACCGCCCGCGCCACACCGAGATCATCGCCGGCCTCCGCGCCGTCGGCGCGCGGGTCCATCTGATCACCGACGGCGACGTGGCGGGCGTCATGAACACCGCCGACCCCACGACCGGCGTCGACATGTATGTGGGCTCCGGCGGCGCGCCGGAAGGTGTCCTGGCCTGCGCGGCGCTGAAATGCGTCGGCGGCCAGTTCCAGGGCCGCCTGGTGTTCCGCAACGCCGACGAGAAGGCCCGCGCCGCCCGCGTCGGCATCACCGATTTCGACAAGAAGTACGACCTGCACGAGATGGTCCGCGCCGACGCGATCTTTGCGGCCACCGGGGTCACCAACGGCGCCTTGTTGGATGGGGTGAAGGTGGAGGGCGGCTTCGTCCACACCCACACCTTGGTGCTCAACTCCGCGACCCGGACCGCGCGCGAAGTGCGGATGAAGCGGCCGATCTAGGGGAGGGCGGCCTGCGCTACGCCGGCGCGAGCCCCTTGAGGAAGATCCGCGTAACCAGCTGGGCGTGGGTCTTGATCATCTCGTCGGTGATCTCGTCGATCAGCCCGGTGGCGAGCCGCTGGCTCCATTCACCCTCGGCCATGGCAACGAACAGCGACACGATCTCGAACGGATCGTCGTCGAAGGCGATGTCTCCATTGTCGCGACAGCGCAGGAGGTAGTTCACGAACCGCTTGCGCTCCTCGGCGATGGTCCGGCCGACCAGCCGCAGGGCTTTGTCGCTGGGCTCGCCGGGCCCCATCGCCTGGTAGAGCGGCGAGATCGTCAGCATGAACCGGATAACGTCCTCGGCGACGACCGGCAGGACGTTCCGGGGCGACGACTCGATTTCGGCGACGACCTCTACCCGGCTGACCATGGCGTCGAGCCGTGAGGCGAACACCGTGTTGAACAGGCTCTCCTTGTTTTCGAACCAGGCGTAGAGGGTCTCCTTGGACGCCCGCGCGCTACGGGCGATCGCCGCCATGCTCGCGCCGGCATAGCCCTTGGCGGAGAATTCCACGAAGGCGGCGTCGAGGATTTCCCGGCGTCGCTCGGTCTTGGCCGGGTTTTCGGCTGATCCGCTCATCTCGTCCTCTCTAACCGCATCGCCGCAGCTTGCCGAAGCCTCTTGCATCCGGGCTCGGCTTGCAGTACCGAACCGAACGGTACGGTACGGATTGTGACCGACGAACGCAAGCTCCGAAGATGCTCATGGATCGAACCTATGTCGTCACCGGCGCCGCCTCAGGCATCGGAGCCGCGACGGTGCGCTATCTACGTGAGCGCGGCGGCCGGGTCATCGGCAGCGACCTGCACGAGGCCGAGGTCATTGCTGATCTGGCCACCAACGAAGGCCGCGCGGCCTTGGCGGAGGGCGTGACGCGGCTGACCGGCGGTCGGATCGACGCCATCGTAGCCAATGCCGGGGGCGGGCCTGCGGAAACCAGTCTGGCGTTGAATTTCTTCGGCGCGGTGGCGACGCTCGAGGGCCTGCATTCCCTCCTGGAGACGAGTCCCGCGCCGCGCGCCGTGGTGGTGTCGTCGATCGCCTCCCTGCGGCCGCCGGAGCCCGCGCTGCTCGAAGCCTGTCTCAGCTTGGACGAGCCCGCGGCGACGGCTCTGTCGAGCGGCATGATCTCGGCCAGTGATGGCTTGGCGCTCTACAGCACCGCCAAACATGCCCTGAACGCGTGGTGCCAACGGGCGGCGATCGCGCCGCCGTGGGCCGGCGCCGGGGTCCCGCTGAACGTCGTGGCGCTCGGCTTCTTCGACACCCCCGCGGCCGCCTACATCCTCTCGGACGAGACCCTGCGCGCACAGGCGGCGCAGATGACGCCGATGCGCGGCGCGTTTCCCGGACGTCCCAAGGAGGCCGCCGCGGCGCTCGCCTGGTGCGTCAGCCCGGAGAACTCGATGATGACCGGTCAGGTTCTTTTTGTAGATGGCGGCGCCGAGCGCTTGGCGCGCGGAGTGCGTTCCTCATGACCCAATCGAGACTGACGAAGATCCTCGCTTACGCCCGCGCCCACGGGCTGAAGGCCGGACTGGAGGTAGCCATCAACTTCCTCCTGCCGTTCCTGATCTACAGCTCGTTGCGCGGCGCCATCGGCGACGTCCGGGCGCTGATGGCCGCGTCCGGTCCCCCGATCCTCTGGTCGGTCGTCGAGTTCATTCGCCAGCGGAAGGTCGACGCCATCGCCATTCTCGTGCTGACCGGCATCGCCCTATCGCTGCTGGCCTTCGCCGGTGGCGGCGGGGTAAAGTTCCTGCAGTTGCGCGAGAACCTGGTGACCGGTCTGGTCGGGCTGATCTTCCTGGGCTCGGCTGCGATCGGCAAGCCGTTGATCTATCAGCTGGCCCGGGCGGGCACGCGGCGGGCCGCGCCTGACCGCGTGGCGGCGTTCGAGGCGCTACGGACCGATCCTGGTTTCCGCAGAGCCCTGACCATCACCACGCTCGCCTGGGCGGTCGGCCTCCTGGCCGCCTCGGGACTCAACTGCGTCCTGGTGTTCGTCGTCTCGATCAAGCTATTCATGCTGATCAGCGGGCCAATCAGCTACGCGACCATCGGGCTGCTGACCGCCTGGACGATCTGGTACGTGCCGCGCGAGAAGAACCTGGCCGAGGCCCGGGCGGAGGCGGCGGAGCGCCCGCGCGGGCCGCCTGAACGGCCGATCTAGGGCGTCAGGCCGACCGGACCGCGATCGGGCCGTCCGCCCGTCGTGCGCGCTTGACGAGGGATTCCGGGGAGCCGCGCATCAGGACGATCTGGTCGCCCTCGGCGATATCGGTGAACAGCGCCAGGTCGCCGTCCAGCCCGATGATCGCCGGGCGCGACAGTAGGAACATCGGGACCCCATCCAGTTCGCCGGCCAGCCGGCCGAGCGGCGTCGGCGTGCTCTTGGCGAGGATCATGCCGCTCTGGCCGGACGGCACGTCGCCATCGGTCCAGTCGCTGTAGACCTCGGCTGCGGGGCGTCCGTCGATCTCCAGGACCTGGCGGTCGCTCGCCCGCGTCACCGTGCCGGTGCGCTCGGTGGGGGCATAGCCGCTTTGGAAGGCCGCGCCGCGGGCGAGCGTCGGGAACCACGCCGACACCACCAGAGGGTCGGCCATGACGCCGTCCGTCGAGAATTCCCGCCACTTGCCCGCGATCTGTTCGTCCGCCGAACTGCCCCCGACGATTGGGGTGTGCCGGCCGATCACCGACTGGATGCCGGCCAGGACGGCTTCCTCCCGTCCAGGCGGCTGGCAACACCAGCGAGAATGGGGGTTCCGGGGACCAGTGCGCGGGCGCTGGAGATCAGCGGGTCGGTCGCGTGATTTTCGGTGGCGTAGAAAATCCCCAGAGTCTCAAAAACCGCACCACGGCGACGTTAAGAATGCCCCTCAGCCGCGGCTCGGCCCAACCGCCGCGACACCTCGCCGCAGCGGCTGCCGGCGTCACATGCGTCCGCTTCTGACGCCGCCGTGCGGCTATCTCCGTCGCGTGTAGCTGGCGACTCGCGCGTCGGCGGCCGATAGTGCGGGCTTGGAGATCGAGGAGCGGCAATTGGCGGACGGCAGCGCCCAACTCGGCTATCTCGGCGTCACGCGCTCGCTCTCCGGGCGCCTCTGGCGGGAACGGGCGGCCGACGCGGAGCTGGTGCGCCGCCATCAGCTGAGCCACAGCCTCTCCGAGCCCCTGGCCCGGGCGCTCGCGGCCCGCGGCGTGCTGGCCGAGCAGGGCGAGACCTACCTCAACCCGACGCTGAAGGCGCTCTTCCCCGACCCGTCGACTTTCAGCGACATGGATCGCGCCGCCGAGATCCTGGTGGACGCCCTTGAACGCAAGCGGCCCCTGGTGGTGTTCGCCGACTATGACGTGGACGGCGCCTCTTCGGCCGCCCAGCTGGTCCGCTGGTTCCGCGCGCTAGGCCATGACCTGCCGATCTATGTCCCCGACCGCATCCTCGAAGGCTATGGCCCATCGCCCGCCGCTTTTCGCCGGCTGAAGGCCGAGGGAGCCGAGCTGGTGATCACCGTCGATTGCGGCGCCGCCGCCCACGATGCGCTCGCCTGCGCCACCGAGATCGGCCTCGAGGTCGTGGTGATCGACCACCACCTGATGCGCGGCGAGGGCATCCCGCACGTGGCGGCCCTGGTGAACCCCAACCGGCCTGACTGCGTCTCGGGCCAGGGCCATCTGGCGGCGGCGGGCGTCACATTCGTCCTGCTGGCGGCGCTCAATCGCGAGGCGCGCAAGCGTGGCCTGTTCGGTGAGCGTCCGGAGCCGGACCTGCGCCAGTGGCTCGATCTCGCCGCCATGGGCGCGATCTGCGACGTGACCGAGCTCAGGGGCTTCAACCGGGCGCTGGCGGCTCAGGGCCTGAAGGTGATGTCGGCCTGGCGTAATCCGGGCCTGAAGGCGCTGGCGGAGGTCGCCAAGCGCGCTGACGGCCCGGCGTCGGTCTTCGACGTCGGCTTCATCCTGGGCCCGCGGATCAACGCCGGCGGCCGGATCGGCCGCGCCGACCTGGGCGCGCGGCTGCTTTCGACGGACGACGCGGAGGAGGCGAGGGGGCTCGCCGAAGAACTCGACACGCTCAACGCTTCGCGCAAGGAGGTCGAGCGCGAGGTCACCGAGGCCGCGATCGCCCATATCGAAAGCGAGAGCAACCAGGGCGAGGCCTCGATGCTGCTGGTCGCCGCCGACGACTGGCATCCGGGCGTGATCGGCATCGTCGCTGGGCGCCTGCGTGAGAAGTACCGCAAGCCGGTGGTCGTAGTCGGCGTCGACCGCGCCGCCAACGTCGGCAAGGGCTCCGGTCGCTCCCAGCCGGGGGTCAACCTCGGCCGGGCGGTCCAGGCGGCCTATGACGAAGGGCTGCTGCTGGCGGGCGGCGGCCACGCCATGGCCGCGGGCCTGTCGGTGCGGCCGGACACGATCCCGGAGCTGCGCGCCTTCCTCTGCGAGCGTCTGGCGGCCGAGAGCGAGATCGCCACGGCGGCCGATGCTCTGGAGATCGACGCGCTGGTCACCACCCGCGGCTGCGACCGGGCGCTTTGGCAGGACTTCCAGCGGATGGCCCCCTTCGGCCCCGGGAACGTCGAGCCGACCTTCGCCGCCGCCGATGTCCGCGTCGAGCGGCCGATGGCCCTTCGCGGCGGCCATGTCCGCTGCACCCTGACCGACGGCTCGGGCGGCAAGCTGAAGGCTGTCGCCTGGCGCGTCGAGGGCTCGGAGGCCGGCCGCCGGCTGATGACCGAAGGCGGCGCGGTGCATGTGGCGGGCCGCCTGAAGCCCGACGATTGGCAGGGCCGTCAGGGCGTCGAATTCGAGATCGAGGACGTCGCCGATCCCCGCCGGGCCTGAGGCGGACTAAGGCCCTGAGCCGCACGGCCTTGCGCCATGCGGGCCGGGTGTCTTGCACCCCCTCGGGAAGGCGGATATAGAGCCGCCCTCGCGCCACGCGGTCCCTTCGTCTATCGGTTAGGACGCCAGGTTTTCAACCTGGAGAGAGGGGTTCGACTCCCCTAGGGACTGCCAGGCGATTCCCGCTTTCTGTCGGCCATCCGACATTTCCTCCCCTGAGGCGTGCATTTTACGCGTTGACGCGCGTCGAGTTACCAGAACAGTGTTATAGTTGGCTCAAACCGAAGTCGGTATTCGGAGAGTAACGGGCCGAGGGGCAGATGGCTGGTTACGAGTTCGAGCAGGTGGATTCTGCGGCAGAAGCCGTAAGGATCAGCGGTCGCGTCAAGTGGTTCGACGCGGGCAAGGGCTATGGATTCATCGTCCCGGACGATCCGAGCCAGACGGACCTCAAGGACGTCTTGCTGCACGTGACGAGCCTGCGCAGCTCCGGACGCGAGCACGCGCTCGAAGGCTCCATCATCACCTGCGACGTGGTCCGCCGCCCCAAGGGCTGGCAGGTCGCCGAGGTCGTGGAGATCGACGAGAGCGCCGCCCCGCCGGCCGCTGAGCGCCGCCCGCGCGAAGGCGGCTTCCGCAACGACCGGGAATCCTTCCTGCGCGGCGACTTCGCCAACCGTCCGCCGCCCCGCCGGCCGCCGGCCGCCTCCGGCCCGCTGGAGCGGGCCAAGGTGAAGTGGTTCAACCGCACCAAGGGCTACGGCTTCGTGGTGCGGGACGTCGAGCCGGGCGACATCTTCGTCCACATCGAGACCCTGCGCCGCTCGGGCATGGAAGACCTCCAGCCGGGCGATGACGTCATGGTCCGCTTCGCCGAGGGCCCCAAGGGCCTGGTGGTCGCCGAGATCGAACTTCCCGACCACGACTAGGCCCGGCCGCGGCAAGGCGGTCTTGCCTGCCTGCATCGCCTGCCGCAAAGGATAGCCTCGTCCCAGCCGAGGAGCGTGGCTTGTCGTCTTCCTGTCATCCGCGCCTTCGGGCCTTCGCCGCGTGCCTGGTCCTGGCCCTGAGTTCCGGCGCGGCCGAAGCGGCGGTCCCGATCCAGGGCTATCGGGTCATGGCGGTCTATCCCCACGACGATCAGGCCTACACCGAGGGCCTCTTCTACCTGCACGGCCTGCTCTACGAGAGCACGGGGATCGAGGGGCGTTCGACGATCCGCAAGGTGCGCCTGAAGGATGGCGCGGTCCTCAAGTCGCAGTCGATCGCGCCGAACCTTTTCGGCGAGGGAATCGTCAACTGGGGTGGGCAGATCATCAGCCTGACCTGGCGCAGCCAGGTCGGCTTCCGGTGGGACCTGAACAGCTTCGCGCGCAAGGCGACCTTCCACTACCCGGGCGAGGGGTGGGCCCTGACCCAGGATGGCCAGCATCTGATCATGAGCGACGGCACGCCGAGCCTGCGCGTGCTCGATCCCGTCACCTTCCGCGAGATCCGCCGGATCAAGGTGACGGCCGATGGCCAGCCGGTCTTCAACCTCAATGAGCTGGAGTGGGTGAAGGGCGAGATCCTGGCCAATATCTGGCAGACCAACCAGATCGCGCGCATCGATCCCAGGACCGGCGCGGTGAAGGCCTGGATCGACCTTACCGGCATCCCAGAGACGGCGCGGCCGGCCGACGCGGACGCCGTCCTGAACGGCATCGCCTATGATCAGGAACACGACCGGCTGTTCATCACCGGCAAGAACTGGCCGCACCTCTACGAGATCCGCCTGACCCCGCCGAAAGGGGCGGCGCGATGAGGCGCGGAGAGCTGGCTGACGGCGAAGCGGCCCCGACGCCGCCGGAGGGCTATGTCCCGTCCGAAGGGCGAGGCGGCTTTTCGACCCTCAACGGACCCTATTTCTACCGGCCCGGGGACGGGCCGATGGCCGAGCAGGCCTTCTTCGCCGTGAAGCGCCACGCCAACGGCCTGGGCCTCGTGCATGGCGGCATGCTCTCGGCCTTCATGGACGGGGTCCTGGCCGGCGCCGTCTGGCGCGGGACCGGCAAGCGGGCGGTCACCATCCACCTTTCCATCGACTTCCTGCACATGGCCCGCGTCGGCGAGTGGGTGATGGGGGAGGCTAAGCTGACCCGGGCCACCCGCGAGGTCGCCTTCGCCGAGGGCCGCGCCTATGTCGGCGGCCACGACGTGGTGCGCTGCTCCGGGGTCTTCAAGCTGATGACCCGCGACGGCTGAGCGGCTTCGCCGGCGCGGGCCGCGCGGAAGCCCCGATCGTCCCCCGGCAAGCGCGGCAGACGCCCTGGACCACGCCGACGTCGGCGGTCCCGCCACGCTGGAGATAGATTTCGCCGGGGACGAGCTCGCCAGCCGCGAGTTCGGCCCCGGGCGGCCAGGCGAACTTCTGGCATAGGGCGCACATCGAGACGACGGACCGCCGGGGGGGCGAGCCGGGATTCTCGATGATCCGGTCCGGCTCCAGCAGGGATAGCGGAGAGCGGGTGGCCTCCTCCAACGTCCGCGACTGATAGAGGACCATCGGATAGCGATCGGGAAGAGCGATGCGGGCGAGCGACGTGCGCTGTGTACGGGTCCTGCCGGGCAGGTCGCGGCGGTGATGAAAACTCAAGCCGGCGCGGCGGCCGTCCAGCACCGAATGGTGCAGCGCGCGGCGATAGGCGTCGACCTCCGATCCCTTGGGGGACGGCGCGAACAGGTCGCGGGGATCGGTTTCGGCGGCGTAGTCCGTGCCCCCCACCGCGACCACGTCATAGGCGGCGTCCATCATCCAGGCGACACCGTCCAGGGCGTCAAGCCAGGGGATCAACGCCGGATCACGCCACTCGACCGGCGGGGTGGGCGCCCGGGGCGACGGGATCGGCGTGGCGCCGACGTCGGCGTAGAGGTCAGTCGCGCTCCACCGCACGGAGAGGGGCTTGGCGATGTGCCGGCGCGCCGCCACGCCGGTCACGTGGGTGAAGCCGGCCGCCCAGGCGGCCAGTGTCAGGCTGCGAGCCCGCAGTTCGTAGCCGATGATCGTCTTCGTCACCGTCGAGGCGTGGTCCGCGAAAGCGGCCATACGGGCGTGATAGGTCGGATCGCTCGCGTCGAAGTCGCTGCAGTCGAGGCTGATGCCGGCGAGACGGCAATACCGCCACTCGCCCAGGGCGGCGGTGAGGGATGGCGCGCGCGCGAGGACCGCCCGGCAGGCCGGAGCGAGCGCCGCAACCTGCTCCGCCATCCGGCTATGCGGGAGTCCTTCCTCCAGACCCGTCAGATCGAGGACGATCATCCGCCTCACCTCATCGGGCAGCTCGCGCAGCCGGTGGAGGAGGCCGTAGAGAGCGCGTGAAGCGGTGAGTCCCTGGAAGGGGACGTCGACATGGATTGCAAAGCGGGCGCCGCGCTCGAGGCCCTCGCTGACCGCGTGTTCGAGGCCGGCCAGGACGAGCCGTTCGGCCGCCCTGGGGGAAAGCTCCCGCGCATCCACCGGCTCGCCGGCTTCGTCCCGGTTCAGCGTTGGCCTTAGGTGGTAGGCCGTGACCACCTGTTGGGCGATGTTCCAGATGGGCTCTATCGCATAGGTCGCGAGGATCGGATCCTCCCCCATGATCTCGAGCTTGGCCGCCCGTTCGGCCCGCGGAGGGATGTCGGACATCGGCGGGGCGACGCCGCCGGGGGTCTCGGCCTTGTCCGTGCAGGCGGCCTCCCGCACGTTGGCTGCGTCGGCCAGCTCGCTGAAACTCGCGCCCTGGAGAAGTTCGACCTGCAGTTCGCCGCCACTGAACCCGGTGACCTGAAACATGCGCATGTCTTCCCGCCGCGCCTCACCCAGGAAGAAGGTCAGGGTCTCCTGCAGGACGTGGAAGCTCAGGTTCAATGCCTTTTGGCGGTCCGAGCCGGGCTGGATGCTGAGGAACTCAGTATCGTTCAGCGCCACGATGAGCACGTCCACGCCCGCGATCCGCGCGAAGGCCCGTTCCACGAAGGCCTCCACCTGCTCGCGCTTGCGGGACCATCGATCGCCGGACCTGTCGCGGACGGCCTCCACACTGAGGAGGTTGACGGCTCCGTGCGCGATGGTCGGTCCGAACCTGTCGAGCAGGTTGCTCAGATTGTCGGACGTCAGCCGCTCCATGGCCGCCGGGCGGTCAAGCGGGGGCGGATGGTGGCGATGACAGGATGGCGTGGGCGAGCGCGATCAGGTCATTCAGCCGGAAGGGCTTGCCCAGAGTCGCTTCGGCCCCGAACGATTTGGCGAGCTCAAGGAAATCGTCGCCGTTGATCCGGCCGCCCCCCGAGATCGCCAGGATCTTGACCGACGGCGATAGCCGCTTGAGCTCGATGATCGTCTCGATACCCTCGCGCGTGGGCATGATGATGTCGGTCACGATCAGGTCTGTGGGCTCCGCCGCGAAGGCGCGCAGCCCCTGCAACCCGTCGACGGCCGTGCTGACGATCGCGCCTTCCTCTTCGAAGGCCTCTCTCATCAGGTTCAACAGGTCCGCGTCGTCGTCGATGACCAGCACGCGCTGGCCTGCCAAGTAACCCCATCCTCGCGGCTCTGGCGTCGTCGCCGGCGATATAGCCTCGACGTAGATGTCATCTGCTCGCGGCGCCGGGGTCTTCATATCCAGGGCCTCGTTGCTCATACCAAGCTCCCCCCAACGGGACATATTCGCTATAAAAACCCACCGATCGTCGATTCAGTTCCAGGTTGCCGCTCCCCAGATCACAAGCGGCGCGCGCGGGCGGGGCTAGGCGAGCAGCTCGTAGCCGGCCGCCGCCTCCGCATCGAGGGTGCGCTGCACCGCAGGCCGTTCGAGCATGCGGTCGTGCAGGCGCATGAGGTTGGGGAAATCCTTGGCCGGTGGCTTCAGCGCGTTGAAGAACCGCCAGAACAGCCGGAAGAGGTGGATGTCAGCGACCGAATAGAGGTCGCCCACCGCCCAGTCGTGCGGCCCCAGCCGCGCGTCCGCCTGGGCATAGATCTTCCGCGCGTGTTCGAGCCCCTGACGCCGCGCTGGATGCAGGGCGGTCTACGTTGTCTTCATTCGGCAGGGTGACCGCCTCATGGAAACCAGCGGCTACTTTGACGTCTCCGCTCCGGTGCCTGGACGGATTGGAGACCATTTCCACCTCTACACCGGCGCGAGCGCTACCTGGGGCCCAAGAATAAAACAGCATCTTGCCGGGGACGCCTGGTCGTCGACCCTTCGAAGGACGTTGTTGGCAATTGAGCTTGAGGTCGGCGCAATTAGGAAAGCGGCGATTGGACCTCAGGACTCGGTGCCGGGCGAGGCCGAGCTTACCGACTGGCTGTGCGCCAACGCCTTGCTGGGTGTGATGGAGACGTCACGCGCCTTCAAGGAAGAGGAAGCAATTCTATTTTCCGAACCGAGTCCGCTCAACATAGACCGGCGGCGGACAGCTCCATACGCACGCCGGCTCGTTGCCGCACGAGACGCCCATTTCCCAAAACGGAACAAACGCTCGTCCGAGATCGGCATGGTTGGTCCGGGATTGGCGCGGCACGACCGGATATATGGCGTGGTGAGCCCAGTGAGGGCGACTCCGGCGCGGGTTTTTTAGCGGCCCTGAGTGCCGTCGTTCCTGGCATTCGCAGGCCCGGCTGGGTTGATTGACGTCAATCCCGGCAATCGTTTCAGAACGACGTTATGTTGATTAGCGAAGCTTTTCCGATAAGATGACTCGAATAGATATTGGCTCGGTCGATGCATCCCGAGGCTAACAGCGCCTGATTCGCTGTCTAGTTGAAGGGATATATATATGATCGTGTTGAATCCGAGAGTGTGGATGCTGCCGAATGGCGAGATGTGGCATTCGTGGAGTGTGGACTGGACCGATGAAAACGGTCAAGCACAGCGGAGGTGCTTTGACCGGAGCCGCGAAGCTGTCGACTTCGCGCTCGAAATCACGCTTTACCTCCATATGCGCAAGGCTCGATTGCAAACGGAGATGGAGCGCGTCTCGTGATGACACTTGTTCGAACCCCACCCGTGGTGACGTCGCCAGCCCAATTAGACCGTTGGCTGCCGTCAAAGGAGGCTGCCGAATATCTCGGCGTGGAGCCGTCGACATTGGCAAAGTGGCGATACCGAAACGTCGGTCCTCGATACTCGTGCGCGATGGGACGTGACCCTCGCTATCAACTTTCAGAGTTGAACGCGTTCATGACGTCGGCGATCGCAACCAACACCATTGATGCTCGCCACAAGCGCCGGGAGTTGCGCCTGGATTACAGACTGAACGGCTAGGCTGGCGGCGGCAGTAGCTTGGCGTCTTGCGCGGATGAAGCTATCAGCAGGCGGCATCGCGCCTGAGGGTGCGACCTAGCTCGATCCCACCTGCGTTCGATCCTATTCGAAGGCAGGTGGTTCGAGTCAGGTTCGTCCAGATTTTGGGCCGCGCTGCGCGTTTTATCTGGGTGGCACCTGAGGTGGAACGGCGTCGTGACCTTCCTGAGGCTTCTTGCCGGCGGCCTCCGGGTTGGTGTTGAAAGACTTGAAGAATCGGGGCGTAGCGCAGCCTGGTAGCGCATCTGCTTTGGGAGCAGAGGGTCGCAGGTTCAAATCCTGCCGCCCCGACCATCGCCGGCAAAAAGAGGTTCCAAGGGTTCGTCCATGCTCGCGCGCATCTTCCGACCGTCCAAAACCGCCATGCAGTCGGGCCGGGGCAAGTCCACCGGCTGGGTGCTGGAGTTCGAGCCCAGCGACGCCAGACGCCAGGACCCGCTGATGGGCTGGACCCAGACGGCGGACACCGAGGGCCAGGTGCGCCTGACCTTCGAGACCAAGGAAGAGGCCGTGCGCTACGCCGATCAGCACGGCATCGCCTTCCAGATGATCGATCCCCACCCGGCGAAACGGATCATCAAGGCCTATGCCGACAACTTCGCCTTCGGCCGCAAGGTCCCGTGGACGCACTAAGCCCTGCCGCTGGTCGGGCGCCCTTAGCTCAACCGGATAGAGCACTCGCCTTCTAAGCGAGCGGTTGCAGGTTCGAGTCCTGCAGGGCGCGCCAGGCGCGGCGGCCGGCTACTTCTTGTCCGGCGCACAGGCCTGCTGCACCACCTTCGCCACGCTTGTGCCGGCGGTCGAAGGGGGCAAGCCGCTGGTGCCGTACCAGTCGGCGTGGACGGCCCGGTCCATGGCGATGTTGGTCTGCTGCATGCACCAGACCCCGAGCTTCTCGGGATAGCGGGTCTTCAGCTCGGCCACGACCATGGCGACGCAGCCGGCGTCGCGCGGCTTGCAGGGTTTGGTCTGGGGCCGCTTGCCGGTCACCGTGACGCCCTCAAGCACCTTGGCCTTCGCCGGTGGGAGGGCTGGCGAGGGGGTCTGGGCGGCGGCGGACCCCGCGACGGCGAGGGCGGCGGCCAGCAGGACAGCGAGTTTGCGCATGCCGCAGCTTAAGCCGATCGGCGTTTCACGAATATGGCAGGCGCGTTTCATCGAGCGTCACCACCCAGTCGGCGCGGCCGGGCATTTCTGCGAGGATCCAGCGCGTGAGCCGCTCGTAGTGGGCGACGAAACGGGCGATTTCGGTCTCGCTCATGCCGCCGGCGCCGGTCGCGCGGAGTTTCGCCTCCTGTTCGGCGCGCCAGCCGGCGACCACCTTGAAGCTCGGCGCCTCCAAGAGGATCAGGTCGTGCAGGCGCGCGAACAACGCCTGGTAGGGGCCGTCGAGCTGATCGTTGACGTAGCCGCGCCAGATCCCTTGCGGGTCCTCGTCGCGCTCCAGGTCGTTGACCGGTGTCGCCAGCGCCGCGCGGCCCTGGCTCACCGCGCCGACGCACCAGCCTTCCAGGATGATCACATCGACCGGCGAGGCGACGGTCTGCCAGGTCCCGCGCGGCGCGCGGTTGTCGGTGGCTTTGTCGAAGCGGGGGAGCGAGACCTTGCCCTTCGAGCGCAACTGGTCGATCGCCGTGCCGGCCATGCCGACGTCGTGGGTGCCGGGCGGCCCGCGGACGGCGAGCAGCGGATGGACCTCCCTGGCCAGGCGCTGGCGGGCGTCGCGGGTCATGTAGAAGTCGTCCAGCGACAGCGCGATGGCGCGCAGGCCACGCTCTTCGAGTAGCCGCACGGCGTATCCGGCGATGGTGGTCTTGCCCGAGCCCTGGGCGCCGCAAAGTCCGATCACCGCGCAGCGTTTGCGGTCGATGCGGCGGCGCTGGGCGCGTGCGGCCAGGGGCTCGCAGACCAGCTCCACGGTCCGGCGGAACGTCTCGGGAAGGCCTTCCTCGGCGATGAAGCGGTCCAGCCCGGCGTCGTCCACTCAAACCCCTTGAGGGGGATCAGCCCCCGCTATAGCCGCCGATCACCGGCAGGATCTCGCCGGTGATGTAGCTCGACGTCTGCGGCGAGGCGAGGAAGACGTAGGCCGGCGCCAACTCTTCCGGCTGGGCCGGACGCTTCATCGGCGTGCCACCGCCGAATTTCGACGCGCTTTCGGGGTTCTTGTCGGCCGGATTGAGCGGCGTCCAGACCGGTCCCGGCGCGACCGCGTTCACCCGGATGCCCTTGGGGATCAGGTGCGTGGCGAGCGAGCGGGTGAAGGCGTGGATGCCGCCCTTGGTCATCGAGTAGTCGAGCAGGTCCTTGTTGCCCAAGAGGCCGGTGACCGAGCCGGTCATGACGATCGCCGAGCCGGGCGCCATGTGTGGCACGGCGGCCTTGGCCATGAAGAAATAGCCGTACAGATTGGTCTTCAGGGTCCGGTCGAAGTGCTCTTCGGTGAGGTCCTCGAAGTCCTCCACATGCTCCTGGAAGGCGGCGTTGTTGACCAGGACGTCGAGCTTGCCGAGCTCCTTCACCGTTCGCTGGACGGCGGCCTCGGCGAATTTCGCCTCGGCGACGTCGCCCGGGATCAGGATGGCGCGGCGGCCCTCCTTCTCGACGGCGGCCTTGGTCAGTTCGGCGTCCTCGTCCTCATCGAGATAGGCGATGGCGACGTCCGCGCCCTCGCGGGCGAACATCACGGCGACGGCGCGGCCGATGCCGGAGTCAGCGCCGGTGATCAGCGCCACCTTGCCCTCAAGCTTGCCGGAGCCCTTGTAGTAGGGCGCGTCCCACAAGGGCTTGAGCTCCAGGTCGGCCTCCAGTCCGGGCTTTTCGAGGTGCTGCTTGGGGAAGGGCGGGGCGGGGTACAGGCGCGCGCCGGCTTGCATCGGCTTTTCATCGTCTTCCGGCGGCTTGAAGGAACGGCCCTCCTTCGCGTCGATCTCACTCTGGATCTTGCGTTCCTGTTCCGCGGCGCGCGCGGCCTCGCCTCGGAATTCGCCGTCGGCGCCGGTGCTGCTCATGATCGATTTCCTTCGAACTGCTGGACCTGATCCAGCAATCGACGAAGGGGATACTGGTTCCCGGCCTAGGACCGATGGGCGGCATACACCGCCAGCGCGCGGTCCAGGTCGGCGATAAGGTCGTCGGGGTGCTCCAGGCCGATGTGCAGCCGGATGAGGGGCCCGCCGTAGTCGCGCTTGATCTTGCGGATCCTGAGCTGCGGGTCGCAGGAGACCGCCAGGCTCTCGAACCCGCCCCAGGAGAAGCCCAGGCCGAAGAGGGTCAGCGCGTCCAGGAAGGCGTTCACCGCCGCCTCCGGGCCGGGCTTGAGGGCGAAGGCGAAGAGCCCGCAGGCGCCGGTATAGTCGCGGGCCCAGAGCTCATGGCCAGGCGCGCCGGGAAGGCCGGGGTGGAGAACCTCGCCGACGGCGGGTTGCTCGCGCAGCCAGACCGCGACCGCCAAGCTGCTCGCGCCATGCCGCGCCAGGCGGGTGGGGAGCGTCCGCAGGCCACGCAGCATCTGGTAGGCGTCCTCGCCTGCCACGGCCCAGCCGACGTTGTGGATGCCGTCTTCGAGGGCGTGGACAAGCGCCGGATCGTTCGCCGCGGCCGAGCCCATGAAGATGTCGGAGTGGCCGCCCACGTATTTGGTGAGCGCCTGCAGCGCGATGTCCACGCCGTGGTCCAGGGGCTTGTAGAGGTAGCCCGCGCCCCAGGTGTTGTCGGCGACGGTCAGGATGCCGCGGGCGCGCGCCAGTTTCGCCACCCCCGCCATGTCCTGCATCTCGAAGCTGAGCGAGCCGGGCGATTCCATCAGGATCATCCGCACGGCGTCCGATGCGCCGCCGACCAGGGCCTCGGGCGTCGCCTGCGGATCGAAGTAGCGGACCGCGACGCCGAAGCGCTTCAAGACGTGATCGCAGAACCGGCGGGTGGGCTTGTAGACGGCGTCGGTGACCAGCACCTCGTCGCCGGTCTTGAGCACGGTCAGTAGCGCGCCGGTGAGCGCGGCCAGGCCCGACGGATAGAGGGTGACGCCCTTGGCGTTCTCCAGCTCCGCCAGCGCCTCGCGCAGGGCGAACTGGGCGGATAGGCCCTGGCGGCCGTAGGTAAGCTGGCTCGCGTCGTCATAGAGGCTGGCGGCGTTGGGCAACAGTACCGTCGAGCCCTTCTGGATCGGCGGCCCGACGGTCTTGGCCTGCAACTCCGTGGCGCCGCCGGCGCGGATCAGGCGGGTTTCCTCCCGGCTGTCGGAACGGGGGCCTTTGGGTGCAGGCATTCGGGTTGCGATGGCCTAGTCTGCCGGGCGAGAGTGCCTCGGCGCACTTAGGGCCCGAGGGTGGGCTCTTTCAAGGAGCACGGATGATCCGGCGGCTGGCCGCGGCGACGTTTCTGACGGCGGGGCTCCTTTGGGGCCTGGCCGGTTGCAATGACGCCTCCAAGCCCGCGCCGGCGGCTGCGCCCGCCGGCAAGGCCGCGACCCCCGCCGAAGCCCACTACAAGGCCACCCCCAGCAAGGTGCTGGCCGCCGTGCGCAAGCGCGGCTACGTCGCCTGCGGCGTGAACCCCGGGCTGCCGGGCTTCGCCTATCCGGACATCCGGGGGACCTGGCGCGGTTTCGACGTCGATATCTGCCGGGCGGTCGCCGCCGCCGTGCTGGGCGATGCGAGCAGAGTGCGCTTCACCCCGATCAGCGCCCAGGACCGGTTCAGCGCCCTGCAGAAGGGCGAGATCGACATCCTGTCGCGGAACACCTCCTGGTCGTTCTCCCGCGATGCGGGCCTGGGCCTCGACTTCGCCGCGACCACCTATTTCGACGGTCAGGGGTTCCTGGCGCCCAAGGCGCTCGGCCTGACCAGCGCCCAGGAACTCTCCGGCGCGCGCATCTGCGTGCAGGCCGGCACCGCCAGCGAGGCCAACCTCGCCGATTTCTTCCGGGCGCGGGGCCTCAACTACAAGCCCGTGGTGGTCGCCTCCGAGGCCGAAGCGCGCCGGCTCTACGAAACCGACGGCTGCGACGTCTTCACCGCCGACATCTCGGCGCTCGCCGGATCGCGCTCGGTGCTCAACAACCCCGGCGCGCACGTGATCCTGCCCGACGTGATCTCCAAGGAGCCACTGGGGCCGGTCGTGCGCCAGAACGACGCCGCCTGGGCCGACATCGTCCGCTGGACGGTCTACGCCATGATCCTCGGCGAGGAGCTGGGCCTGACCTCCAAGACGGTCAGCCAGGCGCGCGAGACCGCGGTGGACCCGCAGACGCGGCGGCTGCTCGGCGTCGAGGGCGACTACGGCGCCATGCTGGGCCTCTCGAAGGACTGGGCCTTCCAGGTGATCCGCCAGGTCGGCGCCTATCACGAGATCTTCGGCCGCGACATCGGCGCGGGCTCGCCGCTGAAGCTGGACCGCGGCCTGAACGCCCTTTGGAACGCGCCAAAGCCCGGGCTGCTCTACGCCCCGCCGCTGCGCTAGAGCGCGAGCCGCATGATGCAGCGGTTGGCGACGTCGAGGCCGAGCGCGGCCTCATGCGCCGGCAGAGCGGCCAGCCGCGGATTGGCCTGCGCCTGCGGGACCTCGACGAAGCCGAGCCCCGCATAGAACGGCCCGTTCCAGGCGATGTCGCGGAACGTGGTCAGGGTCACGGCCGGAAGGCGCCTCGCCCGGGCGTCGGCGGCGACGGCCATGACCAGGGCGCGGCCCGCGCCGCGCTTCTGGGCGTCGAGCCGCACGGCCACTTCCCAGAGGTGCAGGGCGTCCTCGAAGGCTTCGACACAGGCGAAACCGAAGGGTTTGCCGTCCTCGGTCGCCACCCAGACCCGACCCTCAGGGATGAGCGGCCGGTAGTAGCTGGCCGGCGAAACCGTGTCGCTCGAGACAGCGGCTTGGCTGGACCCCAGAAAGGCGCGGCCGGCGGACCGTTCGATCTCTGGCAGCAGGGCGATGTCGGAGAGGCGGGCGAGGCGGATTTCGATGGGTCAGGCCCCGGTGACGACGGCGGTGTCGGGGCGGGCGCCCCACTCGGTCCAGGAACCGTCATAGACCGCAGCCCGGTCACGGCCGATGCGCGCGAGCGCGAGCGCCAGGACTGAGGCGGTGATCCCCGAACCGCAGGTCGTCACGATGGGACGATCCAGGTCGACACCGGCCTCGCGGAAGATCGAGGCGAGCTCGGCGGCGGGCTTCATGCGGCCATCGGGCTCCAGGAGGCTGTCGAAGGGGATGTTGCGGGCGCCCGGCATATGGCCTGACCGCACGCCCTCGCGCGGTTCCGGGACTTCGCCGCGAAAGCGGGGTCCGCCTCGCGCATCGACGATCTGCTCGGCGCTTGACCCGATCAGGGCGCGGACGTCGTCGAGGTTGCGGAGCAGGGCGGGTTCGAAGGCGTGGCCGACGGCGACGGGCTTGGCCGCGAGATCGCCGCTCTCCACGGGCCGCCCTTCCGCACGCCAGGCCCGGAATCCGCCGTCGAGCACGAAGACCTTTTCGAAGCCCATGACCCTCAGCGTCCACCAGACGCGCGCGGCGGCGCGGACGCCGAAGCTGTCGTAGGCCACGACGGTGGCGTCGCGGCTCAGGCCCAGTTGGCCCACGGCCTGGGCGAAGGCCTCGGGGCTCGGCAGCATATGCGGCAGGTCGGTCGCACGATCGGCGATCTTGTCGATGTCGAAGAAGACAGCGCCTGGAATGTGGGCCTCCAGGTATTCGGCGCGGCCGGAGCGCGCCTCGGCCGGCATCCACCAGCTTCCGTCGACGATCCGGATGGCCGGGTCATCCAGGCGTTCCGCGAGCCAGGCGGTGGAGACCAGCGGGTCGCTCATTCCATCCACGCCGGCGCGGGCAGGCCGCGCTCCCTCAGGAAACCCGGGTTGTAGATCTTCGACTGATAGCGCTGGCCATGGTCGGCGAGCACGGTGACGATGGTCTTGCCGGGCCCGAGGTCCTGGGCCATCCGGATCGCGCCGGCGACATTGATCCCGGTCGAGCCGCCCATCACCAGGCCCTCGTGCTCGACGAGGTCATAGAGCGCCAGCAGCATCTCCTCGTCGGAAATCCGATAGGCCTTGTCGATCACCAGGCCGTCCAGGTTGGCGGTGATGCGGCCCTGGCCGATGCCCTCGGTGATGGAGTTCCCCTCCGACTTGAGTTCGCCGTCGGTGTACCAGCTGTAGAGCGCCGCGCCGTGCGGGTCGGCCAGACCGATGGCGACGTCGGGCCTGTGCGCCCGCAGCGCATCGGCGACGCCGGCCAGGGTGCCGCCGGATCCGACCGCACAGATGAAGCCGTCGACGCGGCCGTCGGTCTGGGCCCAGATCTCCGGGCCGGTGCTGCAGACATGGGCCTCGCGGTTGGCGACGTTGTCGAACTGGTTGGCCCAGACCGCCCCGGCCGGCTCTTTCGCGTCAAGCTCCTCCGCTAAACGCCCGGAAATTTTCACGTAATTCATCTCGTTGGCGTAGGGGACGGCGTCCACCTCGACGAGTTCGGCCCCATAGAGCCGGATGGCGTCCTTCTTCTCCTGGCTCTGGGTGCGCGGGATGACGATGGTGCAGCGATAGCCGAGCGCCTTGGCGACCATGGCCAGGCCGATACCGGTATTGCCGGCCGTGCCCTCGACGATCCGGCCGCCGGGCCGGAGCAGGCCCTTGGCTTCGGCGTCGCGCACCATCCAGAGCGCCGCACGATCCTTCACCGACTGGCCGGGGTTCATGAACTCGGCCTTGCCGAGAATCTCGCAGCCGGTGAGAGCGCTGGCGCGACTGAGCCGGATGAGCGGCGTGTTTCCGATGGCGTCCAGGACGCTGCCCGCGATGGTCATGGCCGCTACTTAAGCGCGGCAGGCGCGAAGCAGAAGAGGCCGCCTAGGCTTTGGCCAGCGAGAGCTGCACCACGTTGGTGCGCTCCATGCGGAAGCCGGCCTCGCAATAGCCCAGGTAGAACTTCCACAGCTTGCGGAAACGCTCGTCGAAGCCGAGGGGTGCGATGTCGCCCCAGGCCGCGTCGAAGCTGCGGTGCCAATGGGCCAGGGTGTCGGCGTAGTCCTGCCCGAACCGCGTCAAGGCCGTCCAGGCGAGGCCGACCTTGTCGGTCACCTGCCGCAACCGCTCTTCCGAGGGCAGCATGCCGCCCGGGAAGATGTACTTCTGGATGAAGTCCGCGCGGCCGCGATAGTCCTCGAAATCCTCGTCGCGGATGGTGATGATCTGCAGGCCCGCGCGGCCGCCCGGCTCCAGCGCATCGTGGATCTTGCTGAAATAGGCCGGCCAGTACTTTTCGCCCACCGCCTCGAACATCTCGATCGACGCCACCCGGTCGAACCGGCCCTCCACGTCGCGATAGTCGACGAAGCGGATGTCGGCGCGCTCGTTCAGGCCCTGGGCGAACATGCGCTCCTTGGCGAACTTGAACTGCTCCTCGGAGATGGTGATGCCGGTCACCTTGGCGCCCACCTCGCGGGCGGCGAACTCGGCGAAACCGCCCCAGCCGCAGCCGATCTCCAGCACGCTCTGGCCGGCCTGCAGACCCATACCCTGCGCCAGCGCCCGATATTTGGCGGTCTGGGCTTCGGACAGCGGCTGGTCCGGGCGCTCGTAGCGAGCGGACGAATAGGTCATCGTCGGGTCAAGCCAGCGCTCGTAGAAGGCGTTGCCCAGGTCGTAGTGCGCATGGATGTTCTTGCGCGCGCCCTCGCGGGTGTTGCCGCGCAGCGCGTGGCGGATGCGGTTGAAGGTCCAGGCCAGCGGATTGCCCATGGTCACCCGGCGCAGCCGCGCCCAGTTGGCCGCGAAGACGCAGAGCAGCGCCGGCAGGTCCGGCGTGTCCCACTCGCCGGCCATGAAGCCCTCGGCGAAACCGATGTCGCCGGTGGCCAGCACGCGGCGCATGAAGCGGAAATCATGGACGATCAGCCGGCCGTCCAGGCCGGGCTCGGCGCCGGCGATCTTCAGCTCGCGGCCGGACGGCATGACGAAGGTCACCGACCCCAGCATCCAGTTGCGCGCAATGATCCTGAGCGCCGCGCGGAAAGTCGCCGGCGCGCCCGCCAGCTCCGGCAGGCGGAAAAAGGCCCGGCGATCGCTGGCGAGCCTCGTGAGCGTAGATTCCTGGGCCAAGCTCATGCTGGTGGTCCCCACTCCCTGCCTTCGACAATAACACCAATCCCGAGCCCGGCGAGAGGACTCGCACCACAGGGGATTACGGGGCGTGCTGACGAATAGATGTGGGGAGGGGGCCGCAGGCCGCAACTTGCGCCGCGATCCGACGCGCGCCACCTAGCTCAGTATGGGATTTCAGGACTAGAACCGCGCATGACCCAGCCCAACGCCGTCATCGAGATCAAGCCCGCAAACGGGCCGGCCGTGCGCATCGGCAACGCCGAGCGGCTGTCGATCATCGCCGGGCCCTGCCAGCTCGAAAGCCGCCAGCACGCCCTGGAGACCGCACATGCCCTGAAGGAGATGGCGCGGCGTCTCGACGTCGGCCTGATCTACAAGACGTCCTTCGACAAGGCCAACCGCACCTCGGTGAACACCCAGCGGGGCGTGGGCCTGCGCGACGCCCTGCCGATCTTCGCCGAGATCCGCGAGGTCACAGGCCTACCGACCCTGACCGACGTCCACGAGATCGACCAATGCGCCGAGGCCGCCGAAGCGGTCGATGTGCTGCAGATCCCCGCCTTCCTGAGCCGCCAGACCGACCTGCTTCTGGCCGCCGGCCGCACCGGCAAGGTCGTCAACGTCAAGAAGGGCCAGTTCCTCGCGCCCTGGGACATGAAGAACGTGGTCGGCAAGGTGCTCTCCACCGGCAATCCGAACGTCATGGCCTGCGAGCGCGGCGTCTCCTTCGGCTACAACACCCTGGTCTCCGACATGCGCGCCTTGCCGATCCTGCGCGAGATCGGCTGTCCGGTGGTGTTCGACGCGACCCACTCCGTACAGCAGCCGGGCGGTCAGGGGACGACCTCGGGCGGACAGCGGGAATTCGTGCCGGTGTTGGCCCGCGCCGCGGTGGCCGTGGGCGTTGCCTGCGTCTTCATGGAAACCCATCCCGACCCCGACAATGCGCCTTCCGACGGCCCGAACATGGTGCCGATGAGCGAGTTCGAGGCGCTGGTCGGCGAGCTCCTGGAGTACGACGCCCTCGCCAAGCGCCGCCGGCCGGCCGCTTGACCGCGCATGCGACGCGCCGCACAGGCTAGCGCCATGGACTTATCCGCGCTCCAGCACCTCCTGGGCCTGGCGCCCGGCCGGCGCGTCGCCTGTGTCGGCGACCTGATGGTCGACCGCTTCGTCTATGGCGAGGTGAGCCGCGTCTCGCCGGAGGCGCCGGTGCCGGTCCTGGTCCGCTCTCGCGAGCTCGTCATGCTGGGCGCCTCGGGCAATGTGGCGCGAAACGTCGCCGCGCTCGGCGGCGAGGTGTCGCTGGTCGGCCTGATCGGCGGCGATTCCGAAGGCAAGGAGGCCTTGCGCCTGGTGGGCGAGGAGACCGGCGTCGAGGGCTATCTGGTCACCGACGCGGACCGCCCGACCACGCTGAAGACCCGGTTCGTCTCCGGCGGTCAGCAGCTCTTGCGCGTGGACCTCGAAACCAGCCGCGCCGTGACCGGCGAGGTCGAGCAGCGCCTGGTGCGCACGATCCGCGACGCCGCTAAGGACGCGGGCGCGATCCTGCTCTCCGACTACGGCAAGGGCGTCGTCACCGAGGCCGTGATCGCCGCCTGCCGCGATGCGGCCGCGGAGTCCGGCGGCAAGCTGGTGGTGGATTCCAAGGCCCGCTCCTTCGCCCGCTACGGCGCGGTCGACATGATCAAGCCCAACGCCGCCGAACTCGGCCACGCCACCGACCTGCCGACCGAGACCGATGACGAGGTCGAGGTCGCCCTGATCAAGGCCCTCGAACTCTGGGAGGCCAAGGCGATCCTGGTGACCCGCGCCTCGAAGGGCATTTCCCTGGCGGTTCGCGGCGAGAAGGTCCGGCACTTTCCGACGGCGGCGCGGGAGGTGTTCGACGCCTCTGGCGCGGGCGACACGACGCTGGCCGCGCTCGGCCTGGCGCTGGCCGCGGAGGTCGCCATCGAGGACGCCATCGCCTTCGCCCAGCTCGCTTCCGGCGTGGCGGTGGGCAAGGTGGGCACGGCGACGGTGTCGCCGGACGAACTGATCGAGGCGGCGCTGTCGGCCCACATGGCCCCGGCCGAGGCCAAGGTCGCGACCGCCCAGCGGATGATGGACGAAGTCGCCCGCTGGCGCGCCAAGGGCCTGAAGGTCGGCTTCACCAACGGTTGTTTCGACATCCTGCACAAGGGCCACGTGGCCTATCTGGCCCAGGCCCGGGCCTGGTGCGACCGGCTGATCGTCGGGCTGAACTCCGATGAGAGCGTCCGGATCCTGAAGGGCGAGGGGCGGCCGGTGAACGACCTTGAGTCCCGCGCCCTGGTGCTGGCGGGCCTGGGGTCTGTGGACCTGGTGGTGCCCTTCGAGGAGGAAACGCCGGTGAAGCTAATCGAGGCCGCCCGGCCCGACGTGCTGGTCAAGGGCGCCGACTATGCCGAGAGCGAGGTCGTCGGCGGCGAACTGGTCAAGGGCTGGGGCGGGGAGGTGAAGCTCGCCGCCATCGTCGAGGGCTATTCCACCACCGCGGCGATCGCCAAGATGTCCCGGAAGGCCTCGGCATGACCCAGCGCCGCATCGCCTTCGTCACCGGAGGGGCCGGGTTCATCGGCTCCAACATCGTGGCCAAGCTCGCCGAGGACCGGACGCTCGACGTCGTGGTCTGCGACCGCCTGCGCGAGGCCGAGCTCGGCAAGTGGAAGAACATCGCCAAGCACGCGATCGGCGACTTCGTGGCGCCGGAGGAGATGTTCGATTGGCTGGAGAAGCGCTGGCGCGACATCGAGGTGGTGGTCCACATGGCCGCGGTCTCCTCGACCACCGAGCCGGACGCCGACAAGATCGTCCATTCCAACTTCACCCTGAGCCGCGACCTCTTCCGCTGGTGCGCCGACCGCCAGCGGCGGTTCGTCTACGCCTCCTCCGCGGCGACCTATGGCGATGGGGCCTACGGCTTCGACGACGACAACGGCTATGAGGCGCTGGCGGCGCTTCGTCCGCTCAACACCTACGGCTGGTCGAAGGCGCTGTTCGACCTTTTCGCCATGCGTCAGGCGCTTCGCGACTACGCGCCGCCGCAGTGGGTGGGGCTGAAGTTCTTCAACGTCTACGGGCCCAACGAAGAGCATAAGCACGCGATGAAGTCGGTGGCCTCGCAGATCTGGCCGCATGTGCGCGACGGCCACGGGGTGCAGCTCTTCAAGAGCTATCGCCCCGACGTGCCGGATGGCGGCCAGAAGCGCGACTTCGTCTACGTCCGCGACGTCGCCGATATCACCGAGTGGCTGACCCAGAGCCCGGAGGTGAACGGCATCTTCAACCTGGGCTCCGGCGAGGCGCGCAGTTTCGAGGACATGGCGCGCGCGGTCTTCGCGGCGGCCGGCAAGAACGCGCAGATCGACTACACGCCGATGCCTCCGGCCATCCGCGACAAGTACCAGTACTTCACCGAGGCCCGGATGGATCGGCTGAAGGCCGCGGGCTACGCCAAGCCCATGACGCCGCTGGAGGAGGGGATTGGCGACTACGTCCGGTCCTATCTCAGCCAGCCCGACCCCTACCGCTAGCCATGAGCGAGCCGTGGCCGCGCCCGAGGCGGTGGCTGGCGCTCAGCCTCATCGGCGCCCTGGTGGTCCTGGGCCTGGCCTTCGCGGTCTTCCGCGGCGACCTGATCCGCTATTCGCTCGATCCCAAGACACCCTTCCAGACCTATAGGCCGCCGCCGGCGCCCGACTATGCCCAGCGCGCGGCCTGGTTCCTGCTGCCGACCACGCCGCAGGCGCCGGCCGCGACGGAGCCGGCGGCCGACGTCTTCTTCGTTTCGCCGACCACCTACGAGGGCGGCGCCGACTGGAACGGCCCGATCGCCGACCCGAAGGCCGACCGGGTGTTCCGGCGAGTGATGGCGCCGAACTACGCCGGGCCGTTCGTGCGGGTCGGGCGGATCTTCGCCCCGCGTTACCGCCAGGCCGGCCTCTACAGCCTCCTCACCCTGCGCGAGGACGCCCGCGACGCGCGCAAGTTCGCCTATGGCGACGTGGCCGCGGCCTTCCGCTACTGGCGCGACCATGACTGGCAAGGCCGGCCGTTCCTGATCGTCGGCGTCGAACAGGGAGGCACGCTCGCCGCGCGCCTGCTGGCCGAGGAGGTGGCGCCCAACGCCCAGCTCCGGGCGCGGCTGGCCGGCGCCTATCTGATCGAGACGGTCGTTCCGGCGACCCATCCGGTCCTGCCGCCCTGCATGCGGCGCGACCAGGCCGGCTGCCTCGCCGCCTGGGCCAGCGTGCCGTCGAGCGAGATCGACCGGGGCCGCATCCTGCTCGACCGGGCGCTCATCTGGGACGCCGCCGGCGAACTGCAGAATCTCGAAGGGCCGGCGCTTTGCTTCAACCCGATCCTTGGCGCAAGCGTCGAAGAGCCGGCCCCGGCCCGCATGCACGAGGGGGCGGCCAACGCCACGGGCCTCGAATGGGACGCGCGCCCGGCCTTCCTGGCGCGGCAGGTCTCCGCCCACTGCGAGGGCGGCGTGCTGCGCGTCTCGGCGCCTAGGTCGGCCTCGCTGAAGCCCTCCGGATCCTGGGCCGAACAGCGCATGGCGCCCGGCTTCAACCTCTTCTATGCCGACCTGGAGAACGACGCGCGGGCCCGCGTGGCGGCCTTGACCCCACGCTGAGCCTGGGTCCTCGTAAGCTCAACGAAAAGGGAGGACGGACCATGGCCGAGGCCAATCGCCAGATCGTGCTGGATCGGCTGCCGCAGGGCGACAAGCTCGGCCCCCAGCATTTCCGACTGACCGACGCCGCGCGGCCCGCGCCGGGCGAGGGCGAAGTGCTGCTGCGCACCCGCTACATCTCGCTCGACGCCGCCAACCGCGCCTGGATGCAGGGGGCGACCTACCGCTCCGCCCTGGAGTCCGGCCAGGTGATGGCCGGCGGCGCCCTGGCCGAGGTGGTGGAATCCAACGCTCCCAACCTGAAGCCGGGCGACGTGGTGTTCGCCGACACCGGCTGGCAGGACTACGCGGTCCTGCCAGCCAAGCGCCTGACGAAGCTGCCGGCCCTGGAGCCGATGACCCACTTGATGAGCGTCTACGGCATCGCCGGCCTGACCGCCTATTTCGGCCTTCTGGAGTGCGGCAAGCCCAAGGCCGGCGAGACGGTCGTGGTCTCGGCCGCGGCCGGATCGGTGGGCTCTATCGTCGGCCAGATCGCCAAGCTCAAGGGCTGCCGGGTGATCGGCGTGGCGGGCGGGGCCGACAAGGGTCGCTGGCTGGTGGACGAACTCGGCTTCGACGCGGCGCTGGATTACAAGGCCGGCGGCCTGCGGCAGCAGATGAAGGAGGCCGTCCCCGAGGGGATCGACGTCTATTTCGACAATACCGGCGGCGAGATCTTCGAGACCTGCCTCTTCGCCATGAAGAACTTCGGCCGCATCGCCTGTTGCGGAGCCGTCTCGCAGTATGACGGCGCGGCCCCGCCGCACGGCCCGCGCGGCATCCCCGGCCTGATCGTCACCAAGCGCCTGACCCTGCGCGGGTTCGTGGTGATGGACTTCGACGACCAGCGCGAGGCGGCGCTCAAGGAACTGCAGGGCTGGGTGACGTCCGGCCAGCTCAAGGTCCAGGAAGACATAATCGAGGGCCTGGAGAACACGCCGGCCGCGCTCATCGGCTTGCTGAACGGCGAGAACCGCGGCAAGCGGATGATCAAGGTCCGGTAGGGCGCAAGCTTCGCTTTCGTCTTTGGTTCGCAGGCGAATCGCCGCGAAATCCGAGGTCTTATCTCCGGCTGACGGGAGCTGCCTCCAATGAGCGCAGTCCACAGATACGACGAGCCGCCGCTTGCTGAGGACGACTATGCCTCCGATGAGGCCTCGACCCTGACCTGGCGGCTCAAGGTCAAGCTGGATGACCTGAAGGCCGCCGGCTATCGGGTTCAGTGGATCGAGGTCTCACATGAGGCGCTGGTGACCTTGTTCGCCGACGGCGGCGACCAGGCGATCCTGATGGATCCCGATCCGGCGATCGACCGGGCGTGGTTCGGCGAATTCGAGGTGCGGCCGACCGACAAGTCCTGCATCTGGATCTACCTCGAAGGCGAATATGACGACCTGAGCGTGCATATCGTCACCTGAACGCTCAGCCGGCGTCCCGAAGCCCCAGTCCCGCCTTCCAGTCGAACAGTTCCTGCAGCACCTGCAGCGCCTTGCCGCGCTCGGTCTTCAGCTCCGGGTCGCGGTTGACGATCAGCCGGGCGTCGTCGCCCGCCGCCGCGATCAGGTCGCGGTGGGGCCCAAGAACATCGGCGAAGACGTAGTCGGGGAAGCCGGACTGCTTGAGCCCGAGCGCATCGCCGCCGCCGCGCAGCTCCAGGTCGGTCTCGGCGATCAGGAAGCCGTCGTCGGTGCGCCTGAGGATATCGAGCCGCTTCTGGGCGGTCTCCGACAGCGGCGGGTCGTAGAGCAGGACACAGGCGCTCTCCTGCCGCCCGCGGCCGACGCGGCCTCGGAGCTGATGGAGCTGAGCAAGACCGAAGCGCTCGGCCTGTTCGATGACCATGATGGTGGCGTTGGGCACGTTGACGCCGACCTCGACCACCGTGGTGGCGACCAGGACGGAGAGGCGGCCGTCCGCGAACTCGGCCATCACCGCGTCCTTGGCGGCCGGCGCCATCCGGCCGTGGATCAGCCCGACGCTGGGGCCGATGGTCTGTTTCAGCTCCTCGGCGCGGGTTTCGGCGGCCTTCAGGTCGATCAGTTCGGACTCCGACACCAGCGGGCAGATCCAGAAGGCCTGGGCGCCGCCCTTCACCGCGTCGCGCAGCCGGGCCTCGACCTCGCCGATGCGGGTCATGGGCGCGGCGCGGGTGGCGACCGGCGTGCGGCCCGGCGGCTTCTCGTCGATCCGGGAGACGTCGAGGTCTCCGTAGAGCGTCAGCTCCAGGGTGCGCGGGATCGGGGTGGCGGACATGGCGAGCAGGTGGGTCGCCCAGCCCTTGGCCTGCAGCCGCTGCCGCTCGGCGACGCCGAAGCGGTGCTGCTCGTCGACGACGGCGAGCTGCAGCTGGTGGAAGGCCACCTCGTCCTGAAAGAGGGCGTGGGTGCCCACGGCCACCTTCACCGCCCCCGAGGCCAGCGCCCGCAGCTTCTCGGCGCGGCCCGCGCCCTTGTCGCGGCCGGTGAGCAGGATGACCCCGACCCCGTGGTCGGTGAGCGGGCCGGAGATGGTCTCGAAGTGCTGGCGCGCCAGGATCTCGGTCGGCGCCATCAGCGCGCTCTGGCCGCCGCCGGCCGCCACGTCAGCCATGGCGCACATGGCGACCACGGTCTTGCCGGAGCCCACATCGCCCTGGATCAGCCGGCTCATCCGCTCGCCCGCCGCGAGGTCGGCGCGGATTTCGCCGAGCGCGCGGTCCTGGGCGCCGGTGAAGGCGAAGGGGAGGTCGGCGCGGATCTTCGCGGCGGTGTCGCTGGCGGCGATCTTCGCGGCGGGCTCTTTGCGGCGCTCGGCCTTGCGCTGGGCCATGGCCAACTGCTGGGCCAGGAGCTCGTCATAGGCCAGGCGGCGGTAGTGGACGCTGGACGGCGCGAGGTCGGCTTCGGTTTCGGGGTTGTGCAGGCGCGCCAGAGCCTCGCGCCACGCCGGAAAGCGTTCGCGGGCGAACCAGGCGGCGTCCTGCCATTCCGGCAACTCCGGCGCACGCTCCAGGGCCTCCAGGGCGAAGGTGCGCACCCGGCGCGCCGGCAGGCCCTCGGTGGCCGGATAGATGGCCTCCAGCTCGGGTATCTCGTCGCGTTTTTCCGGCGCGACCATGTAGTCGGGATGCACCATCTGGCGGCCGAACTTCTCATCCTCGACCTTGCCGGAGATGATCCGGCGCGCGCCCACCGGATGGCGCTGCTCCAGCTGGTCGGCGAACCGGCCGAAGAACACCAGGGTGATGAAACCGGTGGCGTCGGCCACCCGCATCCGCAGCGGTTGGGCCTTGCTGCGCGGCGGCTGGTGGTTCTCGATCACCACCTCAAAGGTCATCACCTGGCCGTCCGCCGCCGCCGAGAGGCTGGCCGGCGTGCGGCGGATCAGCGAGTGCGGGGTCAGGAACAGGACATCGCGGACGATCGGCCCGGCCAGCTTCTCCAGCAAGGGCGCCACGCGCGGCCCCACCCCCTTGAGCGAGGTGACGGGCGCAAAGAGCGGGAACAGAATCTCGGGCCGCATGTGCGGAGCATAGCCGACTGGCGCGATCCTGGCTGGCAATGGGGGACCGCGCGCTCTATATCCGCCACCTCTTCATGACGACCGATGACGACGCCCGGCTGAAAAAGCTGAGGTTCCGCGCATGGCGCCGGGGCTTCAGGGAAGCGGACCTCATTCTGGGGCCGTTCGCGGACAGGCATGTCCCGGACTTCTCGGGGCCCGAGCTGGACTGGTTCGAAGGCCTGCTCGATCAGCCCGACCAGGACGTCTACGCCTGGATCATCGGCACGATGCCGACGCCACCTGCATACGACTGCGAGATCATGAACCGGATCAAGGCGTTCCGGCTCGAGGTTCACGGAGACGGCGCCCGTGGCGGCTGACGGCTCCCGTCCGACGACGGCGGCGCAGATGCGCCGGGTGGCCGACGATCCCGGCGGGCTGGACCTGATCGGCGCGCCGGAGGGCTTCGACGCGCTGGTCATGGCCGACGTCGTGCGGGCGCGCAAAGGCCTGTCGGTGTTCGTGGCCCGAGACGGCACCCGGCTTTCGGCCTTCGTGGAGGCCTTCCGTTTCTTCGCCCCTGAGGTCGAGATCCTGACCTTCCCGGCCTGGGACTGCCTGCCCTACGACCGGATCGGACCCTCGGCGGGCGTCGCCGCCCAGCGGATGACCACGCTGTCGCGGCTCTGCGACGGTCTGGACGAGAAGACGCCGCGCCTGCTCGTCACCTCCGTGCCGGCGGTCGTCCAGCGCGTGCCGCCGCAGAGCGCGGTCAGGCGCGCCGGCTATTCTGCCCGGAGCGGCAACATCGTCGAGATCGCCGACCTCGAGACCTATTTCGCGATCAACGGCTATCAGCGCGCCTCGACGGTCTCGGAAAAGGGCGAGTTCGCCATCCGCGGCGGGGTGATCGACGTCTTTCCGCCGTCCGCCGACGAGCCGGTGCGGCTGGACCTCTTCGGCGACACCCTGGAATCCATCCGCGCCTTCGATCCCGAGACCCAGCGGTCCACCCGCCAGCTCACGGAGGTCAGCCTCCTGCCGGTCAGCGAGGCCCTGCTCGACAAGGAGGCGATCTCCCGCTTCCGGTCCGGCTACCTGGAGACCTTCGGAGCGGCCGGCGACGATCCGCTCTACGCTACGGTCTCGGAGGGCGGCCGGCGTGCGGGCATGGAGCACTGGCTGCCGCTGTTCTATCCGGCGATGGCGACGCTCTTCGACTACCTTCCGGACGGAGCGGTCGTGGCGCTCGACCATCTCGCCCGCGAGGCGCGCGACGAGCGGCTGGCGCTGATCGCCGACGCCTACGAGAGCCGCGCCCAGACCGAGCGGCGGATCCACTACCACCCGCTGGAGCCCCACCGGCTCTACCTCACCGCCGACGAATGGAAGACACTGCTCGCCAAACGGGCCACGCGGCGGTTCTCGTCCTTCAACGAGGCCGAGGGCGACACCGTCATCGACATGGGCGCCAGCGCCGGCCGCAGCTTCGCGCCCGAACGCCAGAAGGACAGCGTCAACCTGTTCGAGGCCACGGCCGATCATGCCAAGGCGCTCGCGGCGGCCGGCAAGCGGGTGCTGTTCGCCTCCTGGTCGGACGGTTCGTCCGACCGCCTGGGCTCGATGCTCGCCGACCACGGGCTGAAGGACATCCCCTTCGCCGCCTATTGGGACGCGGCCAAGGCGGCGAACCCCAAGACGCCGCAGCGCGTCGTGCTGCCGCTGGAGTCCGGCTTCGAGACCGAGAGCCTGGCGGTCATCTCCGAGACCGACATCCTGGGCGACCGGCTGTCGCGTCCGCGCCGCCGCCGGCGGGCGTCGAACTTCCTGGCGGAGGCCTCGGCGCTCACCCAGGGCGACCTCGTCGTCCACATCGACCACGGCATCGGCCGCTACGAGGGGCTGAAGACCCTCGACGTGCAGGGCGCGCCGCACGACACCCTGGAGATCCACTACGGCGGCGAGGCCAAGCTCTACCTGCCGGTGGAGAACATCGACCTCTTGACCCGCTACGGCGCCGAGTCCGAAGGCGTGATCCTCGACCGGCTGGGCGGGGCGGCCTGGCAAGCCCGCAAGGCCCGCGCCAAGACCCGCCTGCGCGAGATGGCCGAGGGCCTGATCCGCATCGCCGCCGAGCGGGCCACCCGGGTCACCGATCCGATGGACCCGCCGCACGGGGTGTTCGACGAATTCTGCGCGCGCTTCCCCTACGAGGAGACCGAGGATCAGCTCACCGCCATCGGCGACGTGCTGGAGGACCTTTCGGCGGGCAAGCCGATGGACCGGCTGATCTGCGGCGATGTCGGCTTCGGCAAGACCGAGGTGGCGCTCCGGGCGGCCTTCGTGGTGGCGATGAGCGGCCAGCAGGTGGCGATCGTGGCCCCGACCACGCTGCTCGCCCGCCAGCACTTCAAGACCTTCTCGGACCGCTTCGAAGGCTGGCCGGTGAAGGTCCGCCGGCTGTCGCGACTGGTGCCGGCCAAGGAGGCGGCGGAGACCCGCGAGGCGCTGAAGAACGGCGAGGTGGAGATCATCGTCGGCACCCACGCGGTGCTCTCCAAGCAGGTCGGCTTCCGCAACCTGGGCCTCGTCGTCGTCGACGAGGAGCAGCACTTCGGGGTCAAGCATAAGGAGAAGCTCAAGGAGCTTCGCGCCGACGTGCACATGCTGACCCTGACCGCCACGCCGATCCCGCGCACCCTGCAGATGTCGCTCTCCGGCATCCGCGAGATGTCGATCATCGCCACCCCGCCGGTCGACCGGCTGGCGGTGCGCACCTACATCACGCCCTGGGACCCGGTCGTGGTCCGCGAGGCCCTGCTGCGCGAGAAGTACCGCGGCGGCCAGGCCTACTACGTCGCCCCGCGCATCTCCGACCTTCCCGAACTGGCCCGCTACCTGCGCGAACAGGTGCCGGAGGTGAAGTTCGTGGTCGGCCACGGCCAGATGGCCCCGACCCAGCTCGAGGAGGTGATGAGCGCCTTCTACGACGGCCAGTACGACGTGCTGCTCTCGACCACCATCGTGGAGAGCGGCCTCGACATTCCGACCGCCAACACCCTGATCATCCACCGGGCGGATATGTTCGGCCTGTCCCAGCTCTACCAGCTGCGCGGGCGGGTCGGCCGGGCCAAGAGCCGCGCCTACGCCTACATGACCACGCCGGCGGAAAAGCAGATCACGCTCTCCGCCGAGCGGCGCCTGAAGGTGCTGCAGTCGCTGGACAGCCTGGGAGCCGGCTTCCAGCTCGCCAGCCACGACCTCGACATCCGCGGCGGCGGCAACCTGCTCGGCGAGGAGCAGTCCGGCCACATCCGCGAGATCGGGGTCGAGCTCTACCAGCAGATGCTCGAGGACGCGGTCAACGAGCTGAAGACCCGCGCCGGCGCCGAGGGCCTCGACAACGACCGGGGCTGGTCGCCGCAGATCAACACCGGCGCGGCCGTGCTGATCCCGGAAGAATATGTCCCCGACCTCAACGTGCGGCTGTCGCTCTACCGGCGCCTCTCCGACGCCGAGAAGGCGCAGGATCGCGAAGCGCTGGCCGCCGAACTGATCGACCGTTTCGGTCCGCTGCCGCCGGAGGCCGGGCAACTGCTGAAGGTCGTAGCCATCAAGGGCCTCTGCCGCGAGGCCAATGTCTCGAAGATCGACGTCGGGCCGAAGGGCGCGGTCGTCTCGTTCCGCAATGACGACTTCAAGAACCCCGGCGCGCTGATTGAATTCGTGTCGAAAAACCAGGTTGCCTGGCGGGTCCGCCCCGACAACAGGGTGGTGGTGAAGGGCGAGTGGGAGACGCCGGAACAGCGGCTGAACGCCGCCGAGCGCGTGCTGAGCGAACTGGCGCGGCTCGCCGTCTAGGGGCGCTTCGATCTCCGGGCGGATCGCCGGAGCCGATAACGCCGGTCCGCGCTAAACGAAATTGCAAAGCTTCGTCGTCACAAAGGGAACCTTGAGTGGGGGCTCTGTATGCGATTGCAGCTGAAATCCCTGTCTCTGTCGCAGAAGCTGCTTGGCGGGTTGCTCGCAATCTCCCTGGCCTTCACCGCGACGGGGACCGTGGCTGCCTATGTGATGTTCCGCGACCGCGCGGAGCAGATGCGCGTGGCCGACCTCTCGCTCTATGTGAAGCAGCGCACCAAGTCCGAGCAGACCATGTTCGAACAGGTCCGCGGCAAGCACCAGTCGGCCACCCTGGCCCTCTTGGAGCGCTACGATCACGTCGACACGAAACAGGCGGTCCGCGACTTCGACAGGCTGTTTCCGGTCGGCGCGGACGGCGCCCGGCGCAGTATTCCGGAGCTGGCCACGGGGTTGGCCGCCGGCGGCGACCGGCTCTACGGCCTGACGGCCTTCATGTCCAAGGGCGCGGAGATCAGCGACGAGGACAAACGGCTCCTGATGGCCGTGACCTATGTGGTCCGCGCCTCGGGCGAGGCCGATCGGGCCAGTTTCGACAATTTCTACTTCGCCGCGCCCTCCAACCGGATCGTGATGTTCGCCCCGGACCATCCGGAGAAGATCTCCTTCTACAATCATGACGCCCCGGCCGACCTAAATGTGGCGAAGCTCGAACTCGTCAAGATGAGCCTGCCGCAGAACAATCCGCAGGGCACGACGGGCTGCACCAAGCTCACGCCCCTGCTCACCGACCGCACCCACAAGACGATGCTATCGGCGTGCGTGACGCCGATCTACCTGCATGGGCGCTACGTGGGCGCCTGGGCCGACAGCATGCAGATGGGCTCGCACTTCCTGAGCGCCATGCGCGAGACCTTGCCGGGCGCGACCAACCTGATCATCGACGAGAAGGGCTCGCTGATCGCCTATCCCGGGTTCGTGGCCACGGCCTATGTCACCGCGCCGGCCGTGCACACCTACGAGGCCCGCCTGAGGCTGCATGAGGTCGCCCGCGCCATCCGCGCCCAGAACCGGGAATTCGGGGTGATCGACAGCCCGAATGGGCAGGACCTGATCGCCTACGGTCACATCGACGCGCGCTGGTACTTCCTGATGACCCTGCCCAAGGCGGCGGTGAACCGCGCGGCGTCGCAATCGGCCCTGCCGTTGCTGGCCATCGGCCTCCTGGGCGCGCTCGCCCAGGCCGGGCTGATCCTGCTGTGGGCCCGCAGCCTCTTCGTGAAGCCGCTCGAGCGGCTGGTGCGCGACGCGAGCGGCGCCGAGGAACTGGAGCCCACCTCCAAGCCGCTGGAATCGCGGACCGACGAGATCGGCGAACTGGCGCGCGCCCTGAGCGCCGAGCGCGCCTGTTCCCAGGAGCTGACGACGGGTCTCGAGGACCGGGTGCGGGAGCGCACCGCCGAGCTCGACCGCGCCAACCAGGCCAAGTCCTCGTTCCTGGCGACCATGAGCCACGAACTGCGCACGCCGCTGAACGGTGTCGTCGCCCTGTCGCACCTGTTGGCCGCGCGCCAGACGACGGCCGAGGACAAGGAGATGGCCGCCCTGATCATCTCCTCCGGGCGGCTGCTCGAGCAGGTGCTGACCGACATCCTGGATTTCTCGAAGATCGAGGCGGGACAGCTGGCGCTGGACCCCGCGGGCTTCGACCTCAACATCTGCGTGCGCCGGGTGGCTGAGCTGCATCGCGCCAGCGCCGAGGCCAAGGGTCTGACCTTGCGCTGGCAGGTGGACGAGGCGGCGGCAGGCGGCGCGCTCGGCGACGAACTGCGGATCACCCAGGTCCTGTCGAACTTCCTGAGCAATGCGGTGAAATTCACGGAGCAGGGCGAGATTTCGCTGGAGGTGAGCCGCGACGATGCGGGTGTGCTGTTCGCCGTGCGCGACTCCGGCATCGGCTTTTCGGAAGAGGTAGGCCAACGGCTGTTCAATCGCTTCGAGCAGGCCGATGTGTCGATCACCCGCCGTTTCGGGGGCACGGGTCTTGGCCTGGCGATCTGTGCGTCGCTGACCGCGCTGATGGGCGGGCGCGCCTGGGCGGAGTCGAAGCCCGGCGCCGGGTCGGTGTTCTTCGCCCACCTGCCGCTGCCGGCGGCCGACCTCGCGGCGGTCGAGGCCGACACGGACAGCGACCGGCCGGACGACCTGCTCGCGGGCTGCCGTGTGCTGCTGGCCGAGGATCACCCGGTGAACCAGCGCGTGGTGTCGCTGATCCTCGAGCCCATGGGGGTCGAGCTGACCATCGTGGGCGATGGCGGCGAGGCGATCGAGGCCGAGGCGGCGGGACGCTATGACGTGATCCTGATGGACCTGCACATGCCCGAGGTCGACGGCCTGACCGCCATTCGGGCGATCCGGAGCGCGGAAGCCGCGCGGGGTTCGTCGCCGACGCCGATCGTCGCGCTCACCGCCGACGCCCTGGCGGAACATGTCGTGGCGACCCGCGACGCAGGCGCCGACTTCCATCTCGCCAAGCCGATCCGGCCGGACGCCCTGGTCGAAATCCTGGCTGAGATCCAGACCGCCGCGGCGGAGCGCGACGAGGATCGTTCGGCAGTCGTCGCCTAGGCCGAGGTCGGGCCGCCGGCGCGGGCTTCAGCCAGCAGGCGCGAGGCGCGGAGCGCGATCTCCAGCCGTTGCGCGCAGACCAGGCCCACGGTGATGATCAAGAGGGCGTCGGCGATGGCGATCGCCGGGACCCCGAGCGAGCTGGCGCTTTGCGCGGCGTAGAGGCGCACCGCATAGCGCAGGGCGAAGATCCCGAGGATCACCAGCATCCCCACCGGCGAGGCGCGGCTGGTCAACTGGTGGGTGGCCGGATCGACGCTGATATGGGTGAAGCGGGCCCGCCACCAGCCCAGCAGGGCTCCGACGGCGATCGCGGCGATGTCGATGCCCAGCATCAGCGGGCTGGGCGTCGCCTGCTGGGTGAACGACAGGCCGACAAGCGCCAGGATCACCACCGGCATGATCCAGAGCGTCTCGATCCGCAGGCGCCGCGCGCGGCTGTTTCGCAGGATCACCAGCCCGATCGCGATGAGCGGAATGAAATAGGTCCAGTAGGGCGCGTTCGGCGGTGGCGTCGGCATTCAGCTCGCTTTCAGGGCGTGTGCGTGCGCCGCGGCTTCCTCCAGCGCGCGTCCAGCGGTCTCGGCGGAGGTCACTGGGGCGACGCCCAGGTCGAACTCCACGACGAACGGGGGTTGGCCTTCGCCCGCTTCGAACGCGGTGCAGCCGATGACCGCGGCGATGCGTTCGCCGGCCAGGCGGCCATTGGCGCCGGGCGTGTTGGGCAGAGCCAGCGCGAAGACCTCGGGACCGAGGCGCGCGGCGGTGTCCTCGACGCGCACCAGACGGCTGATCATCGAGCCGATCTGCGGGATGGCGCGGTCCAGCCAGCCATCGGCGCGGGCAGCCTTCAGCTCGGGCTTTTCGGCGACCTTCAGGACGCAGACGCTGAGCGCGCGGTTGCGGATCTTGGCGGCCTGGGCGAGGCGGCCGAGGTGGGCGGCGAAGAGGTCGCGGGTGAAGAGCCCGGTGGCGGCGTCCATCAGACCGGAGGTGCGGGCCTGGTCGAGCGCGGCGCGCACCGCCATCTGGCGGCGGTAGCTGCGGGCCAGCTCGACGACCCGGCGGGCCGTTTCGCTTTCTGGCGTCTCAGGGGAGGCGACATCCGAGAGGCCCCGGTGGAAGGCCTCCGTGACCGTCACATAGGTTTCCTTGCGCATGTAGAGCAGCGCGGGGGTGTGGTAGAGGCGCGTGTTGCGGCGAAGGCCGGCGGCGATCGACAGCGCTTCCTGCGGGTTGTCGCCCGCCCAGAGCACCACGGCGTCGAAGATCCGCTCATGCAGGTAGTCGAAGGCCGTATAGGCCGTGAAGGCGCCGACGACGTCGGCGCCGTTGCGCAGCAGGGCGTTGCTGAGCGCCAGGAACTGCGGCGCAGGCTCGCCGATCGCCAGCACCCGATAGGGGCTGACGTCATTTTCCGGCGGCTCGAGCTTGCGGCCGAACTCGGCGAAGGTCTCCGTGCGGAGGTCGAACTCTTCCTCGGCGACGGCGGTGCGGACCAGAGTCTCCAGCCGCATGGCGGCCTGGGCCGGGTGCAGCGGGGCCGCCAGCGTCACATCGAAACCGTAGGTCTCCAGGATCGGATCGGGGTCGCCGATGGCGATGACCGGCAGGCGGCGCGGCGCGCAGGCCGCCTTCAGGCGCCGGGCGAGGCCCAGGGCTTCTTCGCCGACTCCCCGCAGGTCGATGATCACCCCTTCGATCTGCAGGTCGGTGATGGCGGCGACGGCGGCGAATCGGCCTCGGGCCGTGATCGTGCGCCAGCCAAGACGGTCCAGACCCTCGGCGAGCGGACCCGCCAGGGTGTCGTCCCGCGCAACGATCAGGATGCGCGCCTGGACGCCTAACGACATCTGTCTCCTTCCTACCCGCCGGACTTCGGCGGAAAACGTGAGTCGAGCTGCGTCAACTTAGACGGCAAGCGTAAGTTGCAACAGCACGCGAAAGGTTAAGAGGAGCGAAAATGGCGGCGTCTTTGCAAGGTCAAACTGCCGTGGTGACCGGCGCGTCAGGGGGGCTCGGGGCGCACTTCGCGCGGTTGCTGGCGCAGGAAGGCGCCGCGGTGGCCGTGACGGCGCGGCGGTTGGACAAGGTCGAGGCGCTCGCGGGCGAGCTGGCCGGGGCGGGCCATCGCGCCATGGCGCTGCGTCTGGATGTCGCGGAGGCGGAGACCATCGGTCCGGCGCTGGACGAGATCGAGGCGGCGCTGGGACCGGTCTCGATCCTGGTCAACAACGCCGGCGTCGGCGGCGAGGGCTTGGCGCTGGACGTCTCGATCGAGGAGTTCGACCGGACCTTCGCGGTCAATGTGCGCGGCGCCTTCTTCGCGGCCCGCGAGGCGGCCCGGCGCATGCTGGCCTCCGGCGTCGCCGAAGCCGGCTCCGGTCGGATCGTCAACATCGCCTCCATCGCCAGCCAGACCGTGCTGCCGGGGCTGTCGGTCTACTGCGGCTCGAAGGCGGCGATCGCGATGATGACCAAGGGCATGGCGCGCGAGTGGGCGAGGCGCGGGATCGCGGTCAACGCACTGGCCCCCGGCTACATCGACACCGGCATCAACACCCACTGGTGGCCGACCGAGGGCGGACAGAAGCAGCTCAAGGGGTTCCCGCGCCGCCGGCTGATGCAGGAGACCGACCTCGACGCGGCGTTTCTGATGCTCGTGGGCCCGTCTGCCGCGGCGATCACCGGCAGCCTGATCGTGGTCGACGACGGCCAGTCCTTGCCCGGCGGCGGCTGAGGGGTTGGCTGACCGAGGGGCAGGGCGCTTTACTCTCGCGCCAACAAGGGAGTGACGCGATGCGCCAGGGACCGCTGACGGGACTGAAGGTTGTGGAGTTCGCCGGGATCGGCCCGGGGCCCTTCTGCGGCATGCTGCTGTCCGACCTGGGCGCCGATGTGGTGCGGATCGACCGCAAGGGTGGACGGGGCGGCGCGCCCTCCGACATCACCGCGCGGGGACGCCGCTCCGTGGCCCTCGACCTGAAGACGCCGGCGGCGATCGAGACCTGCCTGAAGCTGATGGAAAAGGCCGACGCATTGATCGAAGGGTTCCGGCCCGGCGTCATGGAGCGCCTGGGGCTCGGCCCCGATGTCGCGCTGAAGCGCAATCCGAAGCTGGTCTTCGGCCGAATGACCGGCTGGGGCCAGACCGGGCCCTATGCCAATGCGGCCGGACACGACATGAACTACATCGCCATCACCGGCGCGCTGCACGCCATCGGCACGGCCGAGAAGCCGATCCCGCCGCTGAACCTGGTGGGCGATTTCGGGGGCGGGGCGCTCTACCTGGCCTTCGGCCTGCTGGCGGGCGTGATCCAGGCGCGCGAGAGCGGCCAGGGCCAGGTGATCGACTGCGCCATGAGCGACGGCGCGGCCTCGCTGATGGCCATGTTCTACGGCTTCAAGGCCTCGGGCATGTGGAAGGAAGAGCGGCGCCAGAACCTCCTGGACGGCGGGGCCCACTTCTACGACACCTACCAGTGCGCCGACGGCAAATGGATCTCCATCGGCTCCATCGAGCCGCAGTTCTATGCGCTGCTGCTGGAGAAGACCGGGATCACCGATCCGGACTTTGCCCGGCAGATGGACCGCAGCGCCTGGCCGCAGCTGCGCGAGAAGCTGGCCAAGGCGATCGCCGGCAAGACCCAGGCCGAATGGTGCGAGATCATGGACGCCTCCGACGTCTGTTTCGCTCCTGTGCTCGACCTCGACGAGGCGCCCAAGCACCCGCACAACGCCGCGCGGCAGACCTTCGTGGAGGTGGCCGGCGTCATCCAGCCCGCGCCCGCGCCCCGATTCTCCGCGACTCCCGGCGCGATCCAGGGCCCGCCGCCGGCTATCGGCGCCCACGACCGGGAAGTGCTGCTCGAGTGGGGCTTCACGCCCAGCGAGGTCGCCGCGGTCACCGGCTCGGACGCCGCGGTCGAGGAAGCCGTTTCCTGACGGACGCGTTCAGGTTCGGTTCAGCCGCCGGGTCACAATGTGACGCCGGGTTGTTCGTCGCGCTCTCCCGTCCCTCGAAGCGGCGATCAATCTGATGGAACGACACGCCCATCGGCGGCGCGCCACCCCTCAAAAGGTGGCGCGCTGTTTCCATATGGGCCTCAGGCCGTCGGCGCATTCCTGACCTGCTCGTCGCGCCACTCCGCCTCCTGGGCGATCAGCTCGGGCGTGGCGACGCCGGCAAAGTCTTCCGGCTCGAAGAACGGGCGGATTTCCAGGTCGAAGGGACGATCGCCTTGGCTGGGCGCCTTGCGGGCCCAGTCGATGGCGTCGGCCAGCGATTTGACGTTCCAGATCCAGTAGCCGCCGATCAGCTCCTTGGTTTCGGTGAACGGGCCATCGGTGACCACGACCGTGCCGCTCTGGATGCGAACGCGCGCGGCCTTGGCGCTCGGCTGAAGCCCGCCGCCGTCGAGCATAACGCCGGCGGCGATCAGCTCATTGTTGTACTCGCCCATCCTCGCGATCAGCTCCGGAGAGGGCAGGGCGCCGGCCTCCGATTCCGGATTCGCCTTCACGATCACCATCACGCGCATCGGTATCTCCCTTTGGTCATGAGCGCCGGCGATCTGGCCGGCTTCCGTCCTTAAGGACGAACCAAGCCGCCTTAGGCCGACAGGTCGAGGGGAATTCTTCGGCGGCCCTTGCACGCGGGGCCGTTCCTCCGCACTTTCCGCCGTAATGGCGGCCCCCCAGTTCATCACCCGCTTGCGAGCCGTTCAGTGGGATCCGCTATTTTGGCTGCGGATCGGCCTGAAGACCCTGGGCCTGGCCCTGACGCGGCTCTGGGGCCGCGATGTGATGCTCTACACGGGCGGCGTCTCGTTCTTCAGCCTGCTGGCGATCTTTCCAGCCCTGGCGATCATGATCACCCTCTACAGCCTGCTCTCCGACCCGGCGCAGGCGGCGCGGGAAGGGGAAGTGCTGGCCCGCGTGATCCCGGCCGGGGCGCGGGAGATCTTCCAGAGCGAGTTGGTGCGCCTGGCGCATGCGCCCCATGTGGCGATGTCGGCCCAGGGGGCCTTCGCGCTGCTGGTCGGCCTCTACGCCGCCCACCGGGGCTTCAAGGCCATGCTCGCGGGCCTGTCGTTCATCCACGACGAGGACGAGCCGCACGGCTTCGTCGGCTTCAACCTGATGGCCCTGGTGGTGCTGGTGGCGACCTTCGCCATGCTGGCGGTCGTCTCGGCGGTGTTCTTCGGCCTGCGGGTCATGGGCTCGGCCTTCGACCTCAAACCTCTGCGCGGGGTTTCCTGGCTCTACAGCGAATGGACCTGGGCCAGCCTCTTCATGACCTTCGGCATGAGCCTGATCTACCGCTGGGCGATGTCGCGGCGGCCGGTGGACTGGCGGGCGTCCCTGATGGGGGGCTTCAGCGCCGCGGTGCTCTGCCTCTTCGCCTCCTGGGCCACGGCCTTCTACGTCGAGCAGATCGCCCATCTGGGCGCGACCTACGGCTCGATCGCCACCGTGGTGATCTTCCTGATCTGGCTGTCCTGGAACGTGAACGCGATCTTCTTCGGCGGGGCGCTGGCGACTGAGGTGGAGATCGCCATCGGCGCCCATGCCAAGCCGCCGGTCCTCACCGACGCGCGCGGCGACAAGCCTATGGTTTCGCAATCAGGAAGCTGAACCCGCCGTCGATGTCCTCGCGGCCGAGGATCTCGGCGCCCGCCTCGGCGGCGAAGTGCGGCACATCGATGCGCGCCATGGGATCGTCGGCCAGCAGGCGCACCCGCGCGCCAGCCGGCGCCGCCTCCAGGGCCTTGCGCAACCTGAACGTCGGCACCGGGCAGCGGTGACCGCGGGCGTCGACGAGGATTTCTTCGGCTGCCATGGTGGCCGCATACAACAGCCGGCTGGCGGCGGCGAGGGTGTCCTGATGGACCGCGGTCGTCGAGCAATGGCGCCGGAGGAAGACGTCCGGCGCCCCCAGGTTTTCACAGGCGCGGCGGCATGCGAAAGGGTCGCCCTCGCCAATCGATCCCCGGGGACCCCTCCATGAAAACCCGAGCCGCCGTCGCCTTCGAAGCCAAGAAGCCGCTCGAGATCGTTGAACTCGACCTCGAAGGGCCCCGCGCCGGTGAAGTCCTGGTGGAAATCAAGGCGACGGGGATCTGCCACACCGACGCCTACACGCTCGACGGCCTGGACTCCGAGGGCCTGTTCCCCGCGATCCTGGGCCACGAGGGCGCGGGCGTCGTGGTCGAGGTAGGACCAGGCGTCAGCAGCGTGAAGCCGGGCGACCATGTGATCCCGCTCTACACGCCCGAATGCCGCCAGTGCAAAAGCTGCCTTTCCCGCAAGACCAACCTCTGCACGGCGATCCGCGCGACCCAGGGCAAGGGCCTGATGCCGGATGGGACCAGCCGGTTCTCCTACGAGGGCCAGACGGTCTTCCACTACATGGGCTGCTCGACCTTCTCGAACTTCACGGTCCTGCCGGAGATCGCGGTGGCGAAGATCCGCACCGACGCGCCCTTCGACAAGGCCTGCTACATCGGCTGCGGCGTGACCACCGGCGTGGGTGCGGTCGTCAACACGGCGGGCGTCGAGCCCGGCGCCAATGTGGTCGTCTTCGGCCTGGGCGGCATCGGGCTCAACGTCATCCAGGGCGCGAAGCTGGTGGGCGCGGCGATGATCGTCGGCGTCGACATCAATCCGGCGCGGGAAGAGTGGGGCCGCCGGTTCGGCATGACCCACTTCGTCAATCCGAAGACCATCGGCGAGGACGTGGTCGGCCATCTGGTGAAGCTCACCGACGGCGGAGCGGACTACACCTTCGACTGCACGGGCAACACCGAGGTCATGCGCCAGGCGCTGGAGGCCTGCCATCGCGGCTGGGGCGAGAGCGTGGTCATCGGGGTGGCCGAGGCCGGCAAGGAGATCGCCACGCGGCCCTTCCAGCTGGTCACCGGCCGGGTCTGGCGCGGCACGGCCTTCGGCGGGGCGCGCGGGCGCACCGACGTCCCGACCATCGTCGACTGGTACATGGACGGCAAGATCGAGATCGACCCGATGATCACCCACACCATGCCGCTGGAGAAGATCAACGACGCCTTCGACCTGATGCACAGGGGCGAGAGCATCAGGAGCGTGGTGATCTACTAGCCGAGCGCGGCTTCCTTGAGCTGCGGAAAGACCTTGGCGACCTTCTCCAGCAGGTAGTCGCCATAGGTCCCTTCGAAGTCGTGGACCGAGGCGGCGTCCCAGCGCTCCGCCTTGTCGGCGTCGCGGATCGCGGCGTCGGTGGCGACGGCGGGCAGGGGCCGCATGGGCGCCATGAAGTCGGGGTCGAAGAACAGCGGGAAGGAGAGGCGGTCGTGGCCGCTGACGTTCTTCACCCGATGCGGCGTCGACTTGAAGCGGCCGCCGGTGAGGCGCTCCAGCATGTCGCCGATGTTGCAGACCAGCGCGCCCTCGATCGGCGGGGCCTCGATCCAACCCTCCGGCGTCTTGACCTGCAGGCCGCCGAAGGCGTCCTGGGCGAGCAGGGTCAGCAATCCATAGTCGGTGTGCTCGCCGACGCCCCAGGACCGGCTCCAGTCGACGTCCGGCGCACCGGTCGCCGGGTAGTGGAAGATGCGGAAGAGCACGGTGGGCTCGCCGGTGTAGGCGCGGGCGAAGTACTGGGCGTCGAGGCCGAGGCTGAGCGAGACGCCTTCCATCAGCGCCGCGGCGGCCCGGGTCGCGCCGGCCATGTAGGCGCCGGCCGCCGCCCTCAATCCCGGCAGGCCGGTGGGCCAGAGGTTCGCGCCATGCATGGCCACGCCCGCGCGGACGCGGGGATGGTCGGGGCCGAGTTCGGTCCCAAGGTAGAGGCCTTCCTTCAGGTCCGGCCGGCCCGAGGTCAGCTCGCCGCCGACCGGGAAATAGCCGCGCCAGGCCCGGCCGCCCCTGGCCATGGAGATCGCCATCTTGGCCTCCAGCGGCAGGGCGAAGAACCGCCGGCTCTCGGCCTCGAGCGTGGCCAGGACGTCGGGGCCGATGCCGTGGCCTGTCAGATAGAAGAAGCCGTGCGCCTCGCAGGCCCGGGCGATTTTGCGCGCGACGCGGGCGCGGCCCTCGGCGTCTCCGAACAGGGGCGCCATGTCGATGACCGGCAGGCCCTGGAGCATGTCAGGCGACCGGCGCGGGACGGGCGCGCTGGTTGTAGAGCAGCTTGCGCCGGCGCGCCTGTTCCTCCGGCGGGAGCGTCGCGGGGTCCTCGGCCGGTACGCCGGCCGTCACCGCCATGCCCTTTTCGACCGCCGGCCGCGCGGAGAGTTCCTCGAACCAGCGCTTGAAGTATTTGAACTCGTCGAGATCGATGCCCTGCAGCTTCCAGCTGGCGGTCCAGGGGTAGGAGATCATGTCGGCGATCGTGTACTCCTCGCCCGCCAGATAGGGCCGGTCGTAGAGGCGGTTGTTCAGCACGCCATAGAGCCGGTGGGTCTCGTCGGCGAAGCGGCGCTGGGCGTAGGACTGGTCGCCGTGCTCGGGCGGCACGCGGCTGAAATGGCCGCGCTCGCCGGTCTTGGGCCCTTGGTTGGCCATCTGCCACATGACCCATTGGACCACCTCGTACTTGGTCCGCGTGTCCTGCGGCCAGAAGCGGCCTTCCTTCTCGGCGAGGTAGAGCATGATCGCGCCGGACTCGAAGACGCTGATCGGCTCGCCGCCAGCCGTGGGCGCGGTGTCGACCAGCGCCGGCATGCGGTTGTTGGGGCTGATCTTCAGGAAGCCGTCGGTGAACTGGTCGCCGCGGCCGATGTGCACCGGCACGACCTCATAGGCGACGCCCAGCTCCTCCAGGAGGATGGAGACCTTCTTGCCGTTCGGCGTCGGCCAATAGTGCAGCTGATACATCGCAGCGCCTCGCTCTCATGCCACTCGAGACGCGAACCCTAGGCCCGCCGCCAGCGACGGCAAGCCGACAAGAGCTGATGCCGCCGTCAGCCCCGCTGAAGGGCCTATTCCGCCGCCAGCAGGACCGGCGCGGCCTGGGGACCGCGGACCAGCTTGCCCGGCAGCTCGCCGGTGGCGACGCCGTTTTCGAAGGTGACGACGCCCGAGACCACCGTGGCGCGATAGCCCTCGACCCGCTGCACCAGCCGCCGGCCGTCGGCGGGCAGGTCGAAGATCATCTCGGGCGCCAGGATCTGCAGGGCCTCGAAATCGATGACGTTGACGTCGGCCTTCAGGCCGGGCGCCAGCATGCCGCGGTCGTTCATGCCGTAGAGGCGGGCGGTGTCGCGGGTCTGCATCGAGACCACCTTCTCCAGCGGCAGGCGCACGCCGCGCTCCCGATCGCGGACCCAGTAGGTCAGCATGTAGGTCGGGAAGCTCGCGTCGCAGATCACCCCGCAGTGGGCGCCGCCGTCCGAGAGGCTCAGCACCGTCGCCGGGTGGTTCATCATCTCGGCGATGTGGTCGAAGTTGAACTTCGAGTAGTTCAGCAGCGGCAGGTAGATGTACCCGCGCCCGTCGTTCTCCATCAGCATGTCGTAGATGATCGCCTGCGGGTCGACGCCGGCCCGCTTGGCCTCGGCGGCGATGGAGTCTTCGGCGCGCGGCTCATAGTCGAGCCGGCCATCGCGCTCCAGGCGGAACATGGTCCCGAAGCCGTGGGTCAGGATCGCGCCGATGCCGGGCGGGGGCGGGGCGTCCTCGGAGATGATCGCCTCGCGGACGGCCGGGTCCTTCAGCTGGACCAGGCGCTCGGCGAAGGGCAGGTCGGCGATGGCGCGATAGGCCGACTTGCGCACGAAGGGATGCACCGTCGACTGCCATCCCAGCACCATGCCGGTGGGCCGGCAGGCGATCTGGGCGGTGATCTGGGCGCCTTCCGCGCGCGCTTCCTCCGTCAGCTTCAGCAGGTCGCGCCACTTCTCCGGCTGCATGGGCGACTGCAGCATGCCGAAGGTCACCGGCAGGCCGGAGGCCGCGGCGAACTGCTTCATCCAGTGGAACTCGTCCTCGGGGATCATCATGTCCGAGGCGATCTCGAAGACCCCGTGGCCGGCCTCGCCGAGCGCCTTGCCGATGCCCACCATCTCGTCCGCGCCGGCGAAGGTGCCCGGGACCGGTTCGCCGTCCTTGGCGCGGTGCAGCTGGGTGCGGGAGGTGGAGAAACCCAGCGCGCCGGCCTCGAGCGCCTCGCGGGTGATCTTGGCCATCTCGGCGATGTCAGCCGGCGTGGCGGTCTCGTTGCGCGCGCCGCGCTCGCCCATGACGTAGGCGCGGATTGAGCCGTGCGGGGCCTGGGTCGCGATGTCGAGGACGAAGGGCCGCTTGTCGAGGCTGTCGAGGTATTCGGGGAAGGTCTCCCAGTCCCACTTGATGCCTTCGGCGAGCGCCGCGCCGGGGATGTCCTCGACGGATTCCATAAGGCCGATCAGCCAGTCGTGGCGGTCGGGCCGGGCGGGCGCGAAGCCGACGCCGCAGTTGCCCATGACGACGGTCGTCACCCCGTGCCAGCAGGAGGGCGAGAGGTAGGAGTCCCAGGTCGCCTGGCCGTCGTAGTGGGTGTGGATGTCGACCCAGCCCGGCGTGACCAGCAGGCCCGCCGCATCGATCTCGCGCTTGCCCTTCGCCGTGACGCTCCCGACCCGGGTGATCAGACCGTCATCGATCGCCACGTCGGCCACGCGGGCCGGAGCGCCTGTGCCGTCAACCACGGTCCCGCCGCGGATCACCAGGTCATGCATCGTCGCCTCCCAAGGGCTTTTGCCGAGAGGGTAGGCGCCGGCGGGGGGCGATGTCGACGGGGACGTGGCGTCAACCTGGGTCGGTTCAGGGGAGGGCGGCGCCTCCCCTAGCGCGCGTTCTTGAGCACGATCTCCCTCAGAAGGCGCTTGGCGGCCCCCTCAGGGTCCGGGCCTACGAGCGGTTCCTGGTCTGAGCCGTAGGGGCTGGAGACGTGCAGCTGGTCGCCCTCCACCTGGTAGGCGCCCCGGAATTTCCGTCCCCAGACGGCGATGGTGATCTCGTGGCTTCGCGCATGCATGCGGACATGAACGGCGAAGCTCGAAAATGGCGCCGCGGGATCGGAAAATCTTGGTGAGGGCCCTAGTGGAGCCCGGCGGCGACCTTAGGACGAAGCGGGCGACAACCCGCTGCAGGATCGCCGCACCCTGCGCGAGCGAAGCCGCACGCCGACGCCATAGAAGCCTGCCAGCAGCAGGATCCAGGTCGCGGGTTCGGGGATACTGCTCAGCGTCAGCCTGTAGTCGGTGGCCGGCAGGATTTGGTCCGCATAGAGCCTGATGCCAAGACCTACCTTGACCTCCGAAACAATGCGCGTCGTCTGGGTGCCCGGCGGAGGACTAAAGAACCCAACGGCTCTCGCATCGTCGAAGGTCGTGTCCGAGGTGGAACTTGAAAATGTCCCGGCAAAACCGGTGGCGGTCGCGTGAAAGGAAGGGTCCGGCAGATCGTCGAGGAAGGTGTCGGCGCCGCCGGCCAGGTGGCCATCGTAGTAGACACCAAAAGACCTATAGCGAGCGAGCGTCGCGGTGACGCTCGTCAGGGCGGCCGGATCTATTTCCAGATCGTAGCTATAGTTTCCGCCGGCCACGTACCCACCGACGAACATGTCGATCGGATCCGCGCCCAGCAATTCCTGTCCTGCGGGCCCTTCTGAGCCGCCGCTAGGGTGGAACGGACCGAACTTGCCAGTCTGGGTGTAGACAATCCCGTAGTTGCCGATTCCGTCGAAGATGGCCGCCGCGGCTGCGGGCCTCGCGCCGAGTAGCGCAGCGACGGCAAGCGCCACAATCGCAAATCGTTTCATGACGCTTTCCCCCTGGCGAGTAGTCGCGACCATGGTTATCGCCATCACTTCTAAAGGGCAAAGCGGTACGCCTATCAGGCGAGGCGCCGGATTTCCCAGGAGGACGCCGACGGGTTGGAGCGCGGCCCCGACCCCTGCTAGAAACCGCGTCCCGGACGGGTGGCCGAGTGGTTTAAGGCAGCGGTCTTGAAAACCGCCGTGGGTGAAAGCCCACCGTGGGTTCG
>NZ_JBEPUO010000019.1:0-66074 GCF_041691455.1 Phenylobacterium sp.
TCGACCTCGCCTGGGTCGCGGCCGGCCGCTACGACGGCTACTGGGAGCGCGACCTCCATCCGTGGGACCTGGCGGCCGGCATCCTGCTGGTGACGGAGGCCGGCGGCCGCGTCACCGACGCCGAGGGCGGCGACGATGTGCTGGCCGCGGGTTCGGTCTGCGCCGGCAACCTGGAGATCCAGCCGCAGCTCCTGGAGCGCCTGCGCCAGGCTTCGCGCTAGTTGACCCTACCTCCGCCGAGTGACTGACTGTCACGAACGAGAAGTAGGGGGAGCGTCATGGACATCACACGCCGCACACTGGGCGCGACCGGCGCCGCAGCCGCCGCGCTCGCCGCCCTGCCCGCCGCCGCACAGGGGTTCAGGAAGAAGCCGCTGATCATCGCCCACCGCGGGGCCAGCGGCGAGCGGCCGGAAAGCACGCTGATGGCCTTCAGGCTGGCGATCGCCGAGGGCGCGGACTTCATCGAGCCGGACCTGGTGCTGACCAAGGACGGCCACTTCGTCGTCCGCCACGAGAACGAGATCTCCCAGACCACCGACGTGGCCCTGCACAAGGAGTTCGAGTCCAGGCTCACCACCCGCCAGATCCAGGGCCAGGCGGTGAGCGGCTGGTTCACCGAGGACTTCACCCTGGAAGAGCTGAAGACCATCCGCTGCCGCGAACGGCTGCCGAAACTCAGGCCCGAAAGCGTCAAGTTCAACGGCCAGGAGACCATCCCGACCTACCAGGAGGTGCTGGACCTGGCGAAGTCGGAGAGCGCCCGGCTGAAGCGCCCCATCGGCACCTATCCGGAGATGAAGCACGCCAACTACTTCGCCGGCATCGGCCTGCCGATGGAAGGCCGGCTGGCCGACATCCTGAAGAAGAACGACCTCGACAGCGCCACCGCCCCGGTCTTCATCCAGTGCTTCGACGTCCTGCCGCTGAAGACCATCATGACGATGTGCAAGGCGCCGCGCATTCAGCTGGTCTCGCCGGGCGGCGGGCCGACCGACGTCACCCTGGTCTACAGGGACATGGTCTCGGCCTCGGGCATGAAGGCGATCGCCGCCTACGCCAACGGCGTCGGGCCGGAATACACCATGGTGATCCCCACCGCGGCGGACGGCGGGCTGGCGCCGGCCACCGCCCTGGTCGGCGACGCCCATGCGGCGGGCCTGGCGGTGCATCCCTGGACGGTGCGCGCCGAGAACGCCTTCCTGCCGCCCAAGCTGCGCAACGGGACCGACCCGATGGTCCACGGCGACGTGGACGCGCTCTACCACGCCCTCTACGCCGCCGGCATCGACGGCCTGTTCAGCGACTTCCCGGGGCTCGCGGTGAAGGCGCGAGGGTGAGGCGCCTCGCAGCTCTGGCAGCCCTGGTTTCCGCCGCTGCGCTGGCGCCTGCGGCGCAGGCCCAGGCGCCGATCCCGACCCGTACGCCGCTGGCCGTGATCCCTGTCGCGCCCGGCAAATCCGTCGACCGCGTGGAGACCAACCGGGTGGACTTCCTGCCCGGCCAGGTCATGCCAAGGCACAAGCACACCGTCCCGGTGATCTGTTTCATCGCCAAGGGCGACTTCCTGGTGAAGATCGGCGACGCGCCCGAGCGGCGGGCGGCCCAGGGCTCGACAACCTACGAGCCGCCGGAGACGACGGTGCACTATTTCCGCAACGCCTCGGGGACCGAGCCGGCGCAACTGCTCTGCGCCTCGCTGGCGGGCAAGGACGACAAGGTGCTGAACGTGATGCTCGGCCCGGCGCCGGGCCGCTAGGCGGCTTCCCCGAACTGCAGCGACGCCAGCCGCGCGTAGAGCCCGTTGCGGGCCACCAGCTCGTGGTGCGTGCCCTCCTCGACCACGCGGCCCTCGTCCATGACCACGATGCGGTCGGCCTTGAGCACGGTCGCCAGCCGGTGGGCGATGACCAGGGTGGTGTGGCCGGCCATGGCCTCGTCGAGGGCCCGCTGCACCAGCTGTTCGTTCTCGGCGTCGAGCGCGCTGGTGGCTTCGTCGAGCAGCAGGATGGGGGCGTGGCGGACCAGCGCGCGGGCGATGGCCAGCCGCTGGCGCTGGCCGCCGGAGAGGCTGCGGGCGCGCTCGCCGATCTGGGTGTCGATGCCTTCCGGCAGGGCCGCCAGGAAGCCCTCGGCCTGGGCGGCGCGCACGGCGGCCTGCACCTCGGCGAGGCTGGCGTCCTCGCGGCCGAAACGGACGTTTTCCAGGGCCGAGCCGGAGAACAGCGGCGAGTCCTGGGCGACCAGCGCCATGCGGGCGCGGACCTCCACCGGATCGGCGTCGCGCACGTCGATGCCGTCCACCAGCACCCGCCCCGCTTGCGGATCGTAGAACCTCAGCAACAGGCGGAAGACCGTGCTCTTGCCGGCGCCGGAGGGGCCGACCAGGGCCACTCGTTCGCCGGGCTTCACGGTGAGCGTCAGGCCGCGCACCGCCGGCATGTCCGGCCGGCCAGGATAGGCGAAGGTGACGTTCTCCAGCGCCACCTCGCCGCGCGGCGGGGCGGGCAGCGGCCTCGGGTGGGCCGGCGGGGCGATGCCCGGCCGCGCCGAGAGGATCTCGGAGACCCGCTCCATGGCGCCGGCGGCCTTCTGGACGTCGCCCCAGGTCTCGCCCAGCGCGCCCACCGAGCTCGCCGACATCACCGCCAGGAAGACGAACTGGATCAGCGTGCCCCAGGTCATCTCGCCGTTCAGCGCCGCGGTGACGCCCAGCCAGAAGATCCATACGACTCCCCCGAACACCAGGGCGATGGCCGCCCCGGTCATCAGGGCGCGCGCGGTCATCCGCCGAAGCGAGGTGCGGAAGGCGTTCTCCACCGCCTCGCCGAACCGCGCGGCGCCGGAAGCCTCGCGCCCGAAGGCCTGGACGATCTCCAGCGCATCCAGGGTCTCGCCGGCATGGCCGATGGCCGAGGCGAACTGGTCCTGGGTGGAGGCGGTGAGCTTGCGCACCTGGCGGCCGAACAGGAAGAGCGGCGCGATGACCACCGGGAAGGTGATCAGCACCAGGCCGGTCAGGCGCGGACTGACCACCACCATGTAGGCCAGGCCCCCCACCAGCATCAGGACGTTGCGCAGCGAGACCGAGATCGAGGTGGTGAGCAGGTTTTCGACGATCTGGATGTCGGTGGTCAGGCGCGACAGCACCTCGCCGGTCCGGGTCATCAGGAAGAAGGCCGGGTCGAGCGACAGGATGTGGGCGTAGGTCGCCTTGCGGAGGTCGGCCACGATCCGCTCGCCGAGCTTGGTCACGAAGAAGTAGCGCAGGGCCGAGGAGAGCGCCAAGGCGAGCGCCACCCCGCCCAGCACCCAGAACCAGGGCGCGGTGCTCGCGGGCGTCGGATGGGCCGAGGGGCCGGTCAGGTGGTCGACCACCAGGCGCGCGGCCCCGGTCAGGCCGAGGCTCGCCGCCGCGGCGGTGACCAGGAAGACGCCGGCGGCGGCCGCGTCGAGCCGGTGGCCGGCGGCGAACGGCACCAGATGACCGAGCGCCCGGACGTTGCGGCTTTTCGGCCGGCGCTCGGCGGCTTCGTCGAGGGTTTGCGCCAGGGCCTGCCCCGCGGTCGGCCGTCCGGCCGCCGGCTCCAACCCGGGCTCACTCATCGACGCTCGCACCTTGCATTTGCGCCGGCGTTTCTCTATACGCCCGGCTTCCTCGAACGGCCCCCTCTGCAGGAGGCCTTCCGATCATTTTCGACGCTTCCTTACGTCAGGCGCTTTCGCGATGAAACAAGACACCCATCCGGACTATCACTTCATCACCGTGGTGATGACGGACGGCACGAGCTACCAGACCCGTTCCACCTACGGGAAGGAAGGCGCGACGCTGAACCTCGACATCGATCCCAAGACCCACCCGGCCTGGACCGGCGGCGGCCACCAGATGCTGGACCGCGGCGGCCGCGTGTCACGCTTCAACGCCAAGTTCGGCGGCTTCACCCGCAAGTGAGCCGGCGTTAGCCCGACTGATCCCGGCGAAGGCCGGGACCCAGGCCGGGACAACAGGATATCCCAATAGAAAACGCCGCGGAGATCGCTCTCCGCGGCGTTTTCTCGTTTCGATAGGCTGGAGCCTAGCTCCCGAAGGCGGTCTTCAGGCGGTCCTGTTGGGTCAGCACGGGGTGCGGCGCCTCCTCGGCGTCGCCCTCGACGTACATCCGCCGGTCGAGGTGGCGGACCCGTTCGTAGAGCCGTTCCGAGCGGTCCAGCAGGGTCAGGAGCTCGGTGGGCAGGCCCTCGGCCTCGCCCGTAGCGCGGCAGACCTCTTCCCCGGCCAGCCGGTAGCGCTCCTCGCAGGCGGCGTTCGGCGGCATGTCGCCTTCGCGAACGGCGCGCTGCACCAGCAGCCAGGAGGCCACCTGCATCAGGCGCGTGGTCAGGCGCATGCTTTCGGCCGCATAGGCGAGCGCGGCGTTGCGGGACAGCAGCTTGGAGGCCTGGCGGCCTGCGCCGTCCAGATAGCCGGCGGTCTCCTCAACCAGGTCCATGCCTTCCTGGAAGGTGCGCTGGAACAGCTCGGAACGCGCAAAGTCCTGAATGACTTCGGCGCGCCACGGCGTGGAGGGGACGTTGAGATCGCTCATCCGGTGGTCAACCTATACTCAGCCCGCCAAGCGGTCGCGAAAAACCGTCAATGCAACCGCCGTGCCACCCGATCTGGACCATTTTGCGCCTAATCCCTGCGTCAGACTAGCGCGGGCCAGAGCCGAACAGGGCGTCGGCCGCCGCCCGCCCGGCCCGCTTGCGCTCGATCTGGGCCTGGGCCCGGGCGATCTCCGACTGCAGGATCTCGATGCGCTCTTCCAGCTCGGCCACGCCGAACAGTTCCAGGTCCTCGCGGACGGCCTCGATGAGGCGCTGGCCGCGGCCGATACGGACTTCAGCCGGCTCTTCCATGACGGGCTCCACTTTCCGGTTCCCCGATGGGGCGCTATCCAACCTCGCGAGCCGCCAAAGCGCAAGTTTGCGCAACCCCGGCGCGCACAGCTTTGCCGGAGCCATCCACATGACCGACACCATGACCGCGATCGCCATCGAAGGCGGCAAGGGCCCGGCCGACGCGCTGAAGGCCGTGCAGATCCCGCGCCCCGAGCCCAAGCCCGGCCAGATCCTGATCCGGGTGCGCGCCGCGGGCGTCAACCGGCCGGACATCATCCAGCGCATGGGCTTCTATCCGCCGCCGCCGGGATCGCCGGAGACCATGGGGCTGGAAGTCGCCGGCGAGGTGGTCGAGGGCGCGGGACGCTGGAAGGCGGGCGACCGGGTCTGCGCCCTGCTGGGCGGGGGCGGCTATGCGGAATACGCCGTCTGCGACGCGCGCCACGCCCTGCCGATCCCCAAGGGCCTGGACTTCATCGAGGCCGCCGCCCTGCCCGAGACCGTCTTCACGGTCTTCGCCAACGTCTTCGAGCACGGGGCCCTGAAGCCCGGCGAGACCCTGATGGTGCACGGCGCCACCTCCGGCATCGGCACCGTGGCGATCCAGATGGGCAAGGCGCACGGCGCGAAGGTGATCGCCACCGCCCGCGGCGCCGACAAGGCGGCGACGGCCCGCAAGCTGGGCGCGGATGTGGCGGTCGACACCAAAACGGAGGATTTCGCCGAAGTGGCAAAGGGCGAGGGCGGCTGCGACGTCGTCCTCGACATGGTCGGCGGCGACTATTTCGCCAAGGACCTCGACGCGCTGAAAACCGGCGGCCGCATCGTGTTCATCGCCAGCCTGGGCGGCGGCGACGTCACCCTTTCGATCGGCCGCCTGATGCAGAAGCGCGGCGTCGTCACCGGCTCGACCCTGCGGCCGCGCGACGCCGATGAGAAGGCCAGGATCGCCGCGGCCGTGGAGCGCCTGGTCTGGCCGTGGATCGAGGCCGGCAAGCTGAAGCCGCAGATCGACGCCACCTTCCCGCTCGCCGAAGCGGCCAAGGCGCACGCCCATCTGGAGGGCGGCGCACACGTGGGAAAGGTGATGCTGGTAACGGGGTAACCAGACGTTGCAGACGTAACGCTAGGTAAAGGCCTTTGCCAAACCGTGTTTTTGAATTTTATGACAAAAACCTCGTGACAACTTCCCCACACTCCAAACCAACATTTCGAAATTGGGTTGTAAATTGGGCAGAGGCGGTTGACGCCCCGGTACGGCTGAGCCAGTGGAGAAAGAAAAAGCGACAGCTCATTCCTGGCTCATCTGGCCCACTGGGGAGATCAAATTTTGCACAACAAGGTTCGCCTTTTCGCGTCCGGCGCTCTTTTGCTTGCCGTCGCGCTCGGCACGTCAGCCCACGCTCAAACCCGTCCGGCCGCTGCGGCCGCGGCCAGCAACACCATCGAAGAGCTGGTGGTCACCGCTGAAAAGCGGAGCCAGAGCCTGCAGGACGTCCCCGTCGCCATCTCGGCCTACACCTCCGAGAAGCGCGACCTCCTGGGGATCAACAGCGTCCAGGACATGACCAACTTCACGCCGGGTCTGGCCTATTCCAGCCAGCTCGACCGCATCAGCCTGCGCGGCGTGGGCCGCCTGACCAACGTGCAGTCGGCCGACCCGGGCGTCGCGACCTATTCCGATGGCGTCTACACCTCCTCGACGGTGGAAGCCGGCAAGACGCCGATCTTCACCGACCGGGTGGAAATCCTGCGCGGGCCGCAGGGCACGCTCTACGGCCGTAACTCCATTGGCGGCGCGATCAACGTGATCTCCAAGCGCCCGACCGAAGAACCCTATGGCGAAGTCCGCGCCACGCTCGGCAACTATGGCCGCAGCCTGCTGGAAATGGCGGTCTCCGGTCCTCTGGCGCCGGATCTCCAGTTCCGCCTGGCCGGCAACTGGGAAAAGCAGCGCGACGGCTACTTCACCAACATCGTCCCGGGCATGCCCAGCGAAGGCAATGTCGTCGACACCTACTACATCGAAGGCCAGCTGCAGGCGAAGTTCGGCGAGAACCTCGAAGGCTGGGTGAAGGCCTCGGTCGCCGGCTGGAACAACGGCGGCGGCGGTCCCGGCGCGCGCGCCACCTACACCACCGGCCCGATCAACACGACCGAGTTCCAGCCCAGCGCGCTCTTCGTGAACCCCGGCTACGCCTGTAGCGGCGTGCCGACCAATGTCGTGAACAAGTCGCCCTCGGGCTGCGTGAACCCGGCCAACAGCGACCCGCGCAAGTTCGCGGCCGACACCGCCAACTCGGTGTCCCTGGACGAGACCTACATCTTCTCGACCCAGTGGACCTACCACTTCGGCGGCGCCGACCTGAAGTACATCGGCGGCTACGACAACTACCACTACACCCTGATCGCCGATCAGGACGCCACCGCGATCCAAGGCTTCACCCTGCCGGTGGCGCCGTTCTTCGCGGCCGGCGGCGCGGCGCTCGGCGCGCAGGTGACGCCCTGCTCGGTCGTTCCGGGCTGCACCGGCGTCAACGTGCGTCCGCGCTACGCCTCGACCTACCAGGAGAACAAGCACTGGGTCAGCCACGAGCTGAACCTGTCGTCGAGCGGCGACGGGGACCTGCAGTGGCTGGTCGGCGCCTACTACTACAAGGAAGGCGTCCAGCAGCCGGTCTTCACGACCCTGTTCGACCAGACGCAGCTCGCCTCCGCCGGCATCGCCGCGGCCGCGCCGACCCTCACCGGCCCGGTCAACGCCGACACCCTGCTGCGGCCCTATGACGACCGTCCCGAGATGCACGACGAATCCTACGCGGGCTTCGGTCAGATCGACTGGAAGTTCGCGCCGGACTGGAAGACCACGCTCGGCATCCGCTACAGCCACGACCACAAGTACGGCACCGAAGACGTCCGGGTGGTCTGCTATGCGGTGACCTCCTGCCTCGGCGGCGCGACGCCCGAAGGCCTCGGCTCCCTCGCGCCCCCCGTGGACGTGACGGCGGGCGTCGTGAACCTCGCGACCACGCCCCGCGGCGTGGTCCCCGGCGGGATCGGCGGCGTGACCTTCCTTCCGGGCGGCTTCGCCCACCGCGCCTACGACGCCAACTTCTCCGCCTGGACCGGCACCGCCGGCGTGCAGTGGGATCCCGATCGGGACACCATGGTCTATGCCCGCTACAGCCGCGGCTATAAGGCGGGCGGCTTCAACGTCGGCATTTCGACCACCCTGGGCTCCTCGCCCTACACCGGGCCGGAACACGCCAACAACTATGAAGTCGGCCTGAAGAAGGACTTCTTCAACCACACCCTGCAGACCAACCTGGCGATCTACTATCTCGACTACCAGGACTTCCAGGCGCCGGTGACCGTGCCGGCCGTCAGCGGCGGCATCGCCCAATCGCAGGGCGTCTTCCTGAACGTGCCCAAGGCGGTGAGCTACGGCCTCGAGCTGGAAACCATCTGGTCGCCCATCGACCACCTGCAGTTCCAGCTGACCTACGCCTACGACGACGCCCACATTACCGACCTGAAAGGCGTCATCGACCCGACCGATCCGACCGCCACGCAGCCCGGCGCCAAGCCGGTCGGCGCTGCCGGGCCGATCGATGTTTACACCGGCCTCCCCACTCGGGGGCAGGACCTGAGCGGCAACCAGCTGCCCCAGTCGACCAAGAACAAGGTCGCGCTGAACGGCACCTACACCTGGGTGATGGACGCCGGCTCGCTGTCGCCGTCGGTGAGCTACATCTGGCGTGACAAGCAGTACGGCTCGATCTTCACGCGCTCGTACAACGAGGCCCCATCCTGGAGCCAGGTCGATGCGCGCGTCACCTGGAAGGGCAAGGACAACAAGTACTCGGTCATCGCCTATGTGAAGAACCTCTTCGACGACCTGGGCTACGATGGCGGCGCCACTGGCGCCCGCATCGCCGGCACCCTGCCCGGCGCGACGGTTGTCTCCCCGCAGCGCAACGTCGTGCAGCCCGGTTTCAACATCACCTACCCGCTGACCCCGCCGCGCACCTACGGCGTGGAGCTGCAATACCGCTTCTAGGATAAACCCAGATTCGGTCGGAGGGCGCGCCTGCAAGGGCGCGCCCTTTGTTTTTGCAGGACAATCTTGTGATACTGATGGTCACAAGTTGAAACTTTCCGTAACGTAAGATCAAAAAACGTTGACGCTGCGCTAGGCCTCCCGCACCTTCGGCCCACAAAAGAATGGGCGATGGTGGCTGGCTGGCCTCCAAACGCCCGACGAGGGCCGCCTACGGGCGGTGGGAGGACGAATGGGGGCTTGCGGCATTTGCTTGTCGGACGCGCGATCGTGATCGCGCGCTCGCGCCTGCCCGCGATGATTTTCGAACAACAATAATATCAGTCTTAATTGTTGGGCCCTCGCGGCCCCTGGGGAGGATAAGTTGCAACACAAGGTTCGCCTTTTGGCGTCCAGCGCTCTGCTGGCCGCCACGGTGCTCGGCGCCACGGCCGTTCACGCTCAAAGCAAGCCCGCGGCCACCGCCGCGGCCAGCAACACCATCGAAGAGCTGGTGATCACCGCTGAAAAGCGGAGCCAGAGCCTGCAGGACGTGCCGGTCGCCATCTCGGCGTTCACGTCAGAAAAGCGGGAGCTGCTGGGGATCAACTCGATCCAGGACATGACCAACTTCACGCCAGGCCTGAACTACACCAGCGCCAACGACCGCGCCGCGGTGCGCGGCATCGGCCGCCTGACCAACGCCCACCCGGTCGCGGTCCCGGTGGCTGTGTACGACGATGGCATCTACACCACCTCGACGGTCACCGCCGGCAAGTCGCCGATCTTCTCCGACCGCGTCGAAGTGTTGCGCGGCCCGCAGGGCACGCTCTACGGCCGTAACTCCATCGGGGGGGCGATCAACATCATCTCCAAGCGCCCGACGGAAGATCCGTACGGCGAAGTGCGCGCGACCGTGGCCAACTACGGCCGGACGCTCATTGAAGCCGCGGTCTCCGGACCTCTCGCGGAGGGCCTGCAGTACCGTCTAGCCGGAAATTGGGAAAAGCAACGGGACGGCTACTACACCAACGTGGTCCCTGGCATGCCGTCCGAAGGCAATGTGATCGACCAGTTCTACGTTGAAGGCCAACTTCAGGCGAAGTTCGGCGAGCATGCCGACGGCTGGGCAAAGGCTTACATCACGGGCTGGAACAACGGCTCCGGCGGGCCCGGCGCGCGCGCCGGCTATTCGCCCGGCCCGTTTGGAGTGGGAGAATATGGCGCCCAGAACGTCGCCGCCGGCTTCGCCTGCGCGCCTGGGGGCGTGGTCACCAACGTGGTCAACACCTCGCCGCTCGGCTGTGTGAACCCGGCCGCCAGCGACCCGCGCAAGTTCGCCACCAACGTCGCCCAGACCGTTTCGCTGGACAATGCCTTCGGCATCGCGGTGAACTACACCTACCACCTGCCCGGGATGGACCTGAAGTACGTGGGCGGTGGGATCAACTACCACTACACCCTGTTCTCGGATAACGGCGGGGGCTCGATCAGTTCGTTCCAGATCGTGGTGCCGCCCTTCAACCCGGCGGCGCCCGCGGCGGCCCAGGGCTGCGCGGCGACGAACCTAGCCCGGCCCGGCGCCTGTCAGAACCTGACAATAAACCCCCGCCAAGCCTCGACCTATCAAGAAGACTACCACAACATCAGCCACGAGATCAGCCTGGCCTCCTCGGACAACGGCGCTCTCCAGTGGATCGGTGGTCTTTACTACTACAAGGAAGGCTACAGGCAGCCGGTCTTCACGACCCTGTTCGACCAGCCGCAGCTTGACGGCGTAATGACGAACGCTGGGGCTGCCCTTGGCATCAATCCCACGGGTGTTGGAGCCGACTTCCAGCGCCGGCTCTTCGACAACCGTACGCAGTTCGAACAGGAATCCTACGCAGGCTACGGTCAGATCGACTGGAAGTTCGCCGACACCTTGAAGGCGACGCTTGGCCTGCGTTACAGCCACGACAATCTCCAAGGCACGGAATCGGTGCGGGTGATCTGTTTCGGCACCACGGCCTGCCTGTCGGGCTCGTCGCCCAACCTGTTGGGCACCCTGACGCCGCCGGTTGATGTCACCGCCAGCGGCGCCGTGGCCTATCTCGGTCCAAGCGTGCCGAAAGGCGTGGTCAACAACGGAAAGCCCGGCGGCGTGACGGTCACGTCGGACGGCTTCGCGACCCGCGGATACGATTACACCTGGACGGCCACCACCGGGACGGCCGGCCTGCAGTGGGATCCGGATCCGGACACCATGATGTACGCCCGCTACAGCCGCGGCTATCTGATGGGCGGTATCAATTCGGGCGTGACCAGCACGCTCGGCCAGTTCCCGTTCACGGACGCCGAACACGACAACGACTACGAAGTCGGCCTCAAGAAGGACTTCTTCAACAAGACGCTGCAGGTCAACTTGGCGCTATTTTGGGAAGACCTCACCGGCTTCCAGGCGCCGCTAGCGGTGGCCAACAACACCGGCGGCCTAGCCGTCAGCCAAAGCCAGTACGTCAACATTCCGAAATCCGTCAGCCGCGGCATCGAGTTGGAAACGATCTGGCAGCCGGTCGACCACCTGCAGGTCCTGTTCAACTACTCGTACACCGACGCCTACGTGAAATCGCTCTCAGGCATTTTCGATCCGCAGGACCCCGAAGCTCTCGCGGCAGGAGCCAAGCCGCTGACCCAGGGGTTGCAGACCTGCACCGGCACTGGCTCGACCCCTTCGGCGACCAACCCCAAACCGGACCCGCTCTGCGACGTCAATACCGGCCTCGTGCAACGGGCCCAGGACCTGTCCGGCAACAGCCTGCCGCAGACCCCCCGCAACAAGGTCGCGCTCTCCGTCACCTACACCTGGGAGTTGGAGCGGGGCTCGCTGTCGCCCTCGGTCAGCTACATCTGGCGCGACAAGCAGTACGGCGGCATCTTCGAACGGTCGTATAACGCTGCGCCGTCCTGGAGTCAGACCGATGCTCGGGTCACCTGGAAGGGCAAGCAAAACAAGTACTCGATCATCGCCTACGTGAAGAACGTGTTCGACGACCTCGGCTACGACGGCGGCGCATCCGCTTCGCGTCTGAGCGGGGTGTTCAATGCCGCCACGATCGCGGCGTCGAACGGTGGCATCACGCCCGGCGTGCCGCTCACCACGGCGAGCGCTGTGACGGGTGCGGTCAACGGCATCCAGAAAGCGGGCACCGTCGGCAACAGCGGCCTCAACAGCAGTTACAACCTGACCCCGCCGCGGACCTTCGGCGTGGAGTTCCAATACCGCTTCTAGACGATCCGGAAATTCGGTTCGGAGGGCGCGTCCGCAAGGGCGCGCCCTTTGTTTTTGCGCAGGTTTCCGTAACGGAACATGCCGATTCTTCGAACCTTTCTACAATGTAAGATCAAATCCGTTGACGCCCCCGTGGCCCTCCCGCACGGTCGATGCACAGAGAGCGGACGACGGCTGTCCCGACAGTCCGAACGTCCGACGAAGGCCGCATCGATGCGGCGGGAGGACGTCATGGCGGCAGGCTGCAGGTCCCTGGGTGCGCGACCTTGAGTTCGCCGGTCCCCACGCCGCCGCCGCTCGGATTTCCGCTCAAGGTGACCTACGGCCTGGGGTCGGTGGCCTACGGCGTCGCCTACGTGATCCTGTCGTCGGCGGTGCTGCAGATCTATTTCAACCAGGTGCTCGGCATTCCCGCTGTGTGGGTGGGGGCCGCGATCCTGGTGTCACTGCTCGCCGACGTGGTGCTGGACCCCCTGATCGGCCAATGGTCGGACAATTTCCGCTCCCGCTGGGGCCGGCGCCATCCTTTCATGTACGCCTCGGCCCTGCCCGCCGCGGCGCTCACCTACTTCCTGTGGCACGCGCCGCGCGGACTGGAGCCGACGCAGCTCCTGGGCCTGGCGGTGGTGACTATGATCGCGCTGCGGGTCGCCGGGGCGAGCTATGAGATCCCCTCCGCCGCGCTCGCGCCCGAACTCGCGCCCGACTACGACCAGCGCACCTCGCTGATGGCCTTCCGCTGGTTCTTCGCGATCGGCGGTATCGCGGTCATGCAACTCGTTCTCTACACGGTGTTCCTGCGGCAGGACGCGGCCAACCCGCTCGGGGTGCTCAATCCTGAGCGCTACGCCCAGTTCGGCGCGCTCTCGGCCGTGCTGATTGTGGTCTGTATCCTCATCTCCGCGGCCGCCACCCACAGCCGCATCCCCTATCTGCACAAGCCGCCCGTCCGGCGCGCGACGGTCGGACAGACGTTCCGCCAGATCGCGTCCACCTTCGCCAACCCCGCCTTGGTCGTGGTCATGGGCTCCAGTCTGCTGGGGGGCACGGGCGTCGGCATCACCACGACGCTCTCCAACTATTTCTACCTGCACCTGTGGGGTCTGAAGTCACAGGCGATCGGGCCGCTGGCCGCCGGCGGTCTCCTATCCTCGGTGCTCGGCGTCTTCCTGGCGCCCTTCCTGGCCAAACGGTTCGGCAAGAAGCAGGCGATGATCGGGCTGTTCTCGACCTCGGTCTTCACCTCCATGCTGCCGATCGGCGGGCGGCTCCTGGGGATCATGCCGCCGAACGGCTCGGGGCTGCTCTATGGACTGCTGTTCACCGACGTGGTGGTGACCGCCGCGCTCGGCCTGATGGGCTTCGTGATCATCACCTCGATGGTCGCCGACGTGGCCGAGGACCAGGCCGTGAAGAGCGGCGCCCGCTCCGAGGGCGTGTTGTTCGCCGCCAATGGCCTCGTGGGCAAGTTCACGCTCGGCATCGGCGCGTTCGTCGCCGGTTCACTGATCTCGCTGGTGGGCTTCCCGACCCACGCGGCGCCCGGCACGGTCGACCCCGACATCGTACGCCGCCTGGCGATCTACTATCTGCCCTGCATCTTGATCTTCAACGGCGGCTCGGTGGTCGTCCTGCAGTTCTACCGCATCGACCGCGCTGCCCATGAGCGGAACATCGCCCGGCTTCGCGAAGCCGCCGCGCTCGCCGAAGAGACCCATATCGTCGGCTGACCCGAGCAGGCGACCCGGCTGCCCTAGCGTTCGAAAACGCCCATCAGCAGGGGGCGGGCGAAGACCGCGGGCGCGGCCTTCTGCTTGACCCCCGGCACCCAGACCCCGAGCTCGGCGCAGGCGTTCACCGTGGCGTTCAGCATCTGGGCGGCCAGGAACGGGTCGACCGCGCGCAGCGACCCCTCGGCGATGCCGTCGCAGATCATCGAGGCGAAGCGGTCGGAGACCTTGTCGGAGTGCTTCACCATCTCGGCGCGGATCGACTCCGGCAGGGCGGCGAGCGCGGAGGTGCGCAACAACGGCCCCTGGTCCGACAGCTGGTATTCGGCGAGCGCGGCCGTGGCGCTGATCAGCCGGGTCCACTGGTCGCCCGGCAGGTCGATGGCCAGGCGCTGGACCCGGGTCATCACCTCGAAGGTGCGGTCGAAACAGGCCACCACCAGGTCATCCTTGGCGTCGTTGTGGTGGTAGAAGCTGCCCTTGGTGACATTGAGCTCGGCCGAGATCTTGTCGACCGAGGCGCCGCGGTAGCCGCGGGCGTTGATCAGCCGGGTGGCGGCCATGAGGAAGGTCTCGCGGCTCATCTCGTGGCGGTCGCGCGGCGCGAGCTGGACCATGGGCAGCGGTTCGGGATTCCAGGTCTGGCCGGGCGCGGCCAGGCCGCCGACCAGGATGTCGTACATCCGCTCGCGGACGCGGCCGTAGTCCTCGGGATCGTACTTCGGAAGCCAGGCGGCGGCCCAGAAGAGCTGCTCCAGCAGCATCTGGGTGCGGGCCGTCTTCCGGCCCCGGGACATCCAGGCCAGTTCCGGCGCCTCGAATATCTGCCGCAGGCGCCGGAAGAGCTTCATATAGGCGGTCGCCACCTCGCCGCGCTGCGGCATGTTCAGCGCCCGCAGGTCCGAAAGCAGCGCCAGGGGCGGGGCCTCGCCCACCGCGGCGCGACGCACCCGCTCCAGATAGAGCCGAAGCAGGGTGTGCAACCGCGCCTGCGGCGTGGCTTCGGCGAGCGCCAGGCCGACGATCGCCATCAGGGCCCCGACGCCGCGCATCATGCACGCCGCGGCGAGATCGTCCTTGCGCTTGAAATAGTAGGTGACGCTGGTGGTCGACAGATCGACCGCGGCCGCGGCCACCCCCAGCGTCAGACCCTTCACGCCCCGGCTGTTGAGCAGTTCCGTCGAGGCGTCGAGAATCGCCTCGCGCTTGCGCTCAAAGCGGTCCGTGGACTGAACAGCCACCTGACCCATGTTTCCCCCAGCATTATCCGGGAGCGTGTTTCACTCCCGTTATTTTCAGGAAGTAGCGCATGGAAATCGCCGCTGCGCCAGCGGCTTAGAGCGGCCACGCGCAATGCAATCGCGTAACGTGTTCGCTGAATTTACGCCCGCTCAGGTGTCGGAAAATCCGAACGGCAGGCTGGTGCGCCGGATGTCGTCGGGCAGGATCTGGCGGCCGATCGGCGGCTCCGACCGGGCGCTGCATTCGGTGCGCTGGCAAAGCCGGCAGGTGACCCCGATCGGCGTGGCCGCCGCCTCGTCCGGCCCGGGCTGGCCCTGGGTATAGACCAGGCGGTGGGCGTGCTCCGCCGCGCAGCCGAGTGCAATGGCGCGCTCGACCCTGGGCGAGCCGAAGGCCCCGCCGCCGGCGGTCACCGTGCGCGCGATGGAGAAGAACCTCTGGCCGTCGGGAAGCTCCAGCCACTGGGTGACGATCTCGCGCGGCGTGCGGAAGGCGTAGTGCACCGACCAGAGCGGGCAGCCGCCGCCATGGCGGGCGAAGGGGAACCCCGCGCCGTCGAGCCGCTTGGAGACGTTGCCGGCCGGATCGACGCGGATGAAGAAGAACGGCACCCGCTCCTGCCCCGGCTTCTGCAACGTCGTCAGACGGTGGGCGGTCTGCTCGAAGCTGCAGCCGAACTGGCGGGCCAGGGCCTCGACGTCATAGCGGCGGGCCTCGACCGCGCGGGCGAAGGCCGAGTAGGGCATCAGGAGGGCCGCGCCGGCGTAGCTCGCCAGCGCCCGGCGGGTCAGGCGTTCGCCGCTCTCCGAGGCGAAGCTTCCCGCCGCGAGCACCGCGTCGATCTCTGCGCCCATCTCCAGGTAGGCGAGCTGCAGCGCGAGCTGGAAAGCCTGGCTCGCGCCATCCAGGGCGTCGTCCAGCAGGATCTCGCGGCGATGCCGGTCGAGCCGGCGCATGGAGCCGACCATCACGCTCGACGGCAGTCGCCGGACCCGCAGGTCGTGGCGCGCCTTCAGGTAGCCGGTGATGTTGTCATGGGCGCTCACCGCCTGGGCCAGACGCTCGGCGGCATCGTCGAGGGTCGGGAAGCTGTTGCGGCGCGCGGCCAGGAAGCGCCGCGACTCCGCCACCGGATCTGACGCCTCCGCCCCCTCGCCGCCCGGCCCGCCCGTCTCCGCCCCCCGGTCGGCGAGCGCCAGCTGCTCCTCCTGGTAGGTCGTATAGAGCCGGAGCAGCGCCTCGGTGATCCCGGGATGGTTGGTCACCACGTCGGAGACTTCCAGCGCCGCGCGGTCGATGTCGGCGAACAGTGGATCCTTCAGCACAGCCTGCAGCCGGGCGGCCTCGTCCGCGCCGGCGTTGCCGGCCAGGGCGGCCATGTCGACGTTGTAGGTCTGGGCCAGGCGCACCAGCAGGTCGGCGGTCAGCGGCCGATTGTTGCGTTCGAGCAGCGCGATGTAGGACGGCGAGACATCGAGATCGCCGGCCATGTCGGCCTGGGTCAGGCCCAGGTTACGGCGCAGGCGCCTCAGGCGGGGCCCGATGTAGAGGCGGCGGTCGGTGGCCATGATGTCTGTGCTGACGCCTTGTAAAGTGCGTTCCTTACATCATTACAAGACAATCTTGTAAAGTTTGACAGCTAAACCTTGTGGTCACTCCCGGCCGGTAAAATGGCGCGGTACGGCAAGTCCAAGTTCCGGGCGCGTCATGTCCGGCCAACCGCGGAAGAGGCAGATGGCTTACCAAGACCACATCATCGAGATGAGCCAGCTCATCAAGAGCAAGCATGGCGCGTGGGACGGCATCAATCCCGAAGGCGTGGCCCGCATGCGCCTGCAGAACCGGTTCAAGACCGGCCTGGAAATCGCCCGCTACACGGCCGACATCATGCGCGCCGACATGGCGGCCTATGACGCCGATCCGGCCAACTACACCCAGTCGCTAGGCTGCTGGCACGGCTTCATCGCCCAGCAGAAGATGATCTCGATCAAGAAGCACTTCGGCACGATGGAGCGCCGCTACATCTATCTGTCCGGCTGGATGGTCGCCGCGCTGCGCTCCGACTTCGGCCCCCTGCCCGACCAGTCGATGCACGAGAAGACCTCGGTGCCGGCGCTGATCGAAGAGATCTACACCTTCCTCAAGCAGGCCGACGCGCGCGAGCTCGGCCAGATCTTCCGCGACCTCGACGCGGCCCCCGCCGCCGGCGACAAGAAGCAGGAAGAAAAGCTGCTCGACGCGGTCGACAACTTCCAGACCCACGTCGTGCCGATCATCGCCGACATCGATGCGGGCTTCGGCAACGCCGAGGCGACCTATCTGCTGGCCAAGAAGATGATCGAGGCCGGCGCCTGCGCGCTGCAGATCGAGAACCAGGTCTCCGACGAGAAGCAGTGCGGCCACCAGGACGGCAAGGTGACCGTCCCGCACGAGGACTTCCTCGCCAAGGTGCGCGCCTGCCGCTACGCCTTCCTGGAGCTCGGCGTCGACAACGGCATCGTCGTGACCCGCACCGACAGCCTGGGCGCGGGCCTGACCAAGCAGATCGCCGTCAGCCATGAGCCGGGCGACATCGGCGACCAGTACAATTCCTTCCTCGACTGCGAGGAGATCTCGCCCGCCGACATGAAGAACGGCGACGTGGTGCTGAACCGCGGCGGCAAGCTGCTGCGGCCCAAGCGCCTGCCGTCGAACCTCTTCCAGTTCCGCGCCGGCACCGGCGAGGACCGCTGCGTGCTCGACTCGATCACCTCGCTGCAGAACGGCGCCGACCTCCTGTGGATCGAGACCGAGAAGCCGCACGTCGACCAGATCGCCGGCATGATGGACCGCATCCGCGCGGTGATCCCGAACGCCAAGCTGGCCTACAACAACTCGCCGTCGTTCAACTGGACGCTCAACTTCCGCCAGCAGGTCTATGACGCCTGGCAGAAGGCCGGGAAGGACCTCGCCGCCTACGACCGTGAGAAGCTGATGAGCGTCGACTATGACGCGACCGCGCTGGCCATCGAGGCCGACGAGAAGATCCGCACCTTCCAGGCGGACGCCGCCAAGCGAGCCGGCATCTTCCACCACCTGATCACCCTGCCGACCTATCACACGGCCGCACTCTCCACCGACAACCTGGCCAAGGAGTATTTCGGCAGCCAGGGGATGCTGGGCTACGTGCTGAACGTCCAGCGTCAGGAGATCCGCCAGGGCATCGCCTGCGTGAAGCACCAGAACATGTCGGGCTCCGACATCGGGGACGACCACAAGGAATACTTCGCCGGCGAGGCGGCCCTGAAGGCCGGCGGCGTCCACAACACGATGGGCCAGTTCGCGTAAGGCGCGCGCGGACGAACTCATCTCACGAGACCTTGGCTCCCGCCTCCGGGCGGGGGCCTTTCTTTTTTCCGGCCGCGCTGCATCCTGCGCGATCCTGGTCGACGCCCCCTTATTGAGCCCCGGTCAAGCCGATGGACATCACGAGCACCCTTTCGGTCGACGACATCCTCCACGCCTTCGTGGAAGACGAGCTGCTGCCGGGGACCGGCGTGACGCCCGAGGCGTTCTGGGCCGGGCTCGAGGCGATCCTCGCCGACTTCACCCCGCGCAACGTGGCCCTGCTGGCGCGCCGCGACGACCTGCAGGCGCAGATCGACGCCTGGTGGCGCGAGCGCCGCGGCCGGCCGCTTGACGTGACGGAGGAGACCGCCTTCCTGCGCGAGATCGGCTACCTGCTGCCGGAACCCCCTCGGTTCGAAATCAGCACCCAGGACGTCGATCCGGAGATCGCCAGGCTCGCCGGGCCGCAACTGGTGGTCCCGGTCTCCAACGGCCGCTTCGCGCTCAACGCCGCCAACGCCCGGTGGGGCAGCCTCTATGACGCGCTCTACGGGACCGACGCGATCGAACCCCCGACCGGCGGCAAGGGCTACGACCCGGTCCGCGGCGGCAAGGTGGTGGGCTTTGCGCGCAGCTTCCTCGACCGTGCGGCGCCGCTTTCGACCGGCTCCCACGCCGACGCCGAGGGCTATGTCATCGGCCGCAGCGGCCTGATCGTGCGGCTGCGCGGCGGCCAGGAGTCGACGCTGGCTGACCCCGGTCAGTTCGTGGGCTGGCGCGGCGAGGCCGGAACACCGCAGGCGGTGCTGCTCGTCCACAACAGCCTGCACATCGAGATCCAGATCGACCGCGCGCACCCGATCGGCAAGGACGACCTGGCCGGCGTCGCCGACGTGCTGATCGAGGCGGCGCTGACCACCATCCAGGACTGCGAGGACTCGGTCGCCGCCGTCGACGCCGAGGACAAGGTTGGCGTCTACCGCAATTGGCTTGGCCTGATGCGCGGCGACCTGACGGCGACCTTCGCCAAGGGCGGCGGGGCGGAGACCCGGCGGTTGGCGGAGGACCGGCGCTACGCCACGCGGCGCGGCAAGGACCTGGTGCTGCGGGGCCGCAGCCTGATGCTGGTCCGCAACGTCGGCCACCACATGACCACCGACGCGGTGCGCTATTGCGGCGAGGCGGTCTTCGAGACCGTGGTCGACGCCCTGATCACCGTGACCGCCGCCCTGCACGACCTGAAGGGCGCGCGGCGCAACAGCCCAGCCGGCTCTGTCTACATCGTGAAGCCGAAGATGCATGGCCCGGACGAGGTCGCCCTGGCGGTGCGGCTGTTCGACGGGGTCGAAGACGCGCTCGGCCTGCCGCGCAACACCGTCAAGCTCGGGGTCATGGACGAGGAGCGCCGCACCAGCGCCAACCTGGCGGCCTGCATCCACGCCGCGCGTGAGCGGATCGTGTTCATCAACACCGGCTTCCTCGACCGCACGGGCGACGAGATCCACACCGCGATGGAGGCGGGGCCCGTGGTGCGCAAGGACGCCATCAAGGCCGAGCCCTGGCTGCCGGCCTATGAGAAGCGCAACGTGGAGATCGGCCTGGCGACCGGCTTCCCCGGCCGCGCGCAGATCGGCAAGGGCATGTGGGCCGCACCGGACATGATGGCCGCCATGCTGGCCGCGAAGATCGGCCACCCGAAGGCCGGCGCAAACACCGCCTGGGTGCCCTCGCCCACCGCCGCGGTGCTGCACGCCCTGCACTATCACGAGGTCGACGTGGCCGCCCTTCAGGCCACGATGGCGGCGGCCGGTGAACGCACCGGAACCGACGAACTGCTGACCCCGCCGCTGGCGCGCTCCAACTGGAACGCCGCCGACGTGCAGGAGGAGCTCGACAACAACGCCCAGGGGATCCTGGGCTACGTCGTGCGCTGGATCGACCAGGGCGTCGGCTGCTCCAAGGTGCCGGACATCCACGACGTCGGGCTGATGGAAGACCGCGCGACGCTGCGCATCTCGAGCCAGCACATCGCCAACTGGCTGCATCACGCGGTCTGCACCGAGGCCCAGGTCCGCGAGACGCTGGCCCGCATGGCCCAGGTGGTCGACGCCCAGAACGCGGGCGACCCGGCCTACCGGCCGATGGGCCCGGACCCCGCCGCCAGCATCGCCTTCCAGGCGGCGCTGGACCTGGTCTTCCAGGGCCGCGCCCAGCCGAATGGCTATACCGAACACATCCTCACCGCCCGCCGCCGGGAGCGGAAGGCGCAGGCGGGCTGCTAGAGCTCGACCACTTGACGGCCAACCTGGCCTTCCCCACGTAGCCTTAAGGTATTGCATCGCCCAGAATGCCTGGGCTTCGAGCGCCTCTCTGGAGGCTCCCATGCTGTTTGAAGTCAATCCTCAGGGTACTCGCGATATCGGCGTTGTTCTGGTTGCCAATCAGGGCCGTGAGGTCGTTGTGGCCATGCTCCCGTTCGCAGCTATCAAAGACAATCGGACAGGCCCGATTGGGCGTTGACCCTCGGCGACGCGATATTGATCGCGACTGCGAATATCGAGATGATCAATCGTATCCTTGCCGCGAAGGTCGCAGCAGGAGCAATCACGCGATCCGAAGACGGAAAAGCCAGCATCGCGTTGACGAGCGGCGACTTCGCCGACGCAGGTGCTCGTTTCAAGACCTCGGTGCTGGACACGAAGTTCGCATCAGCCGATCCCAGCACCGGTCGCTGGTAAGCCCAAGCGGCGGGCTACAGCCCCCCAGGACTGGCCAGCGCCACGCCGCCGTCGACGGCGATGGTGTCGCCGACCACATAGTCGCCGGCCGGGCTCGCCAGATAGATCGCCGCGCAGGCCATGTCCTCGTCGCGGCCGATGCGGCGCGAGGGGATCCGCTTGGCGATCTCGTCGCCGTGGTCGCGGGCCACGCGGTTCATCTCCGAGGCGAAGGCGCCCGGCGCGATGGCGGTGACCGCGATGTTGTCGGCGATCAGCCGCGCCGCCATCCGGCGGGTCAGGTAGATCAGGCCGGCCTTGGAGGCGTGGTAGCTGTAGGTCTCCTGCGGATTGAGCCGGATGCCGTCGATGGAGGCGATGTTGATCACCTTGGCCGGCCGATCGGGCGTGCCGGCCTTGGTCAGCGCGCCATGCAGCGCCTGGGTCAGGAAGAAGGGCGACTTCAGGTTCAGGTTCAGCACCTTGTCCCAGCCGCTTTCCGGGAACTCGTCGAACTCCGCGCCCCAGGCGGCGCCGGCGTTGTTGACCAGGATGTCGAGCTTGTCCTCGTGGGTCAGGTACTGGGCGACCAGCGCCTTCACCCCCTCGACCGTCGAGACGTCCTGCGGCAGGGCGATGCAGTTGGGGCCGAGCTCCTCGGCGGTCTCGATGCAGGCCGGGGCCTTGCGCGACGAGATGTAGACCTTGGCGCAGCCGGCTTCGAGGAAGCCGCGGGCGATCATCTTGCCGATGCCGCGCGAGCCGCCGGTGACCAGGGCTGTGCGGCCCTTCAATGAGAACATGTCGAGCATCATCGCGGCGTCTCCCCGTGCTTGTTGTGGCGGCGTCGATGACCGCCTCAATCCCCTCGCACATTTGACTTGGAGGGGTCCAGCGTGGCCTGTAACAAGCGTTTGAATTTCCGGACCGCCACCCCAAATGAATGAGCGGTCCGCCAGCCATAGGGACACCTCACCCATGACCGAGATCAATTCGGTGACCACCCTGACCCGCGACGGCGACATCGCGATCATCACGCTCAACTCGCCGCCGGTGAACGCGCTGTCGGCCAAGGTCCGCGAGGGCCTGTTTGAGGGCTTCAAGGCGGCCGGCGCTTCGGACGCCAAGGCCATCGTGCTGATCTGCGAAGGCCGCACCTTCATCGCCGGCGCGGACATCACCGAGTTCGGCGGCGCCATGACGGGCCCCAGCCTCTTCGATGTGCAGGACATGATGGAAGGCTCGCCCAAGCCGGTGATCGCCGCGATCCACGGCACGGCGCTGGGCGGCGGCCTGGAGGTCGCGCTCTGCGCCCACTACCGCGTCGCCGTGCCCTCGGCCCGGGTCGGGCTGCCGGAAGTGGCGCTGGGCCTGTTGCCGGGCGCCGGCGGCACCCAGCGGCTGCCGCGCATCGTCGGCGTCGAGGCCGCGCTCGACATGGTCACCTCCGGCCGCCACGTGCCGGCCAAGCAGGCGCTGGCCATGGGCCTGGTCGACGAGATCGTCGAGGAGGGCAAACTCAAGGAAGGCGCGCTCGCCTTCGCCCGCAAGGCCGTCGCCGAGGGCAAGCCCCTGGTGAAGGTTCGCGACAACAACGCCAAGCTGGAAGCCGCCAAGGGCCACCCGGAGATCTTCGCCGACTTCCGCAAGGCCAATGCGCGGAAGTTCCGCGGCTTCATGGCCCCGGAAAACAACATCAAGGCCGTCGAGGCCGCGGTGAACTCCGCCAGCTTCGACGAGGGCCTGAAGGCCGAGCGCAAGCTGTTCGGCGAGCTGATGATGGGCCAGCAGTCGGCCGCCCAGCGCTACTACTTCTTCGCCGAGCGGCAGGCCAACAAGATCCCCGACGTGCCGGACGACACCCCCACCCGCCCGATCAAGTCGGTCGGGATCATCGGCGCCGGCACCATGGGCGGCGGCATCGCCATGAACTTCGTCAACGTCGGCATCGCGGTGGTCATCGTCGAGCAGGAGCAGGCGGCGCTCGACCGCGGCCTGGGCGTGATCCGCAAGAACTATGAGCGGTCACGCAGCGCGAAGCCCGAAGAGACCGAGCAGCGCATGGCCCTGATCAAGGGCTCGCTCAGCATGGACGACTTCAAGGACGTCGACCTGGTGATCGAGGCGGTGTTCGAGCGGATGGACGTGAAGAAGGAGATCTTCACCAAGCTCGACGCGATCTGCAAACCGGGCGCGATCCTGGCCACCAACACCTCGGGCCTGAACATCGACGAGATCGCCTCGGTGACCAAGCGGCCGCAGGACGTCATCGGCCTGCACTTCTTCTCGCCGGCCAACGTCATGAAGCTGCTGGAGATCGTCCGCGCCGACCACACGGCCAAGGATGTCATCGCCACCTCGATGAAGCTCGCCAAGCAGATCGGCAAGATCGCCGTGCTGGTCGGCGTCACCCCTGGCTTCGTCGGCAACCGTATCCTGGGCCAACGCCAGCGTGAGGCGCAGAAGCTGGTGATGGAGGGCGCCATGCCCTGGGACATCGACCGCGTGCTCTACGACTTCGGTTTCCCCATGGGCCCGTTCGCGATGAGCGACCTGGCCGGGCTCGACATCGGCTGGGTGAAGGAAAAGTCCAGGGGCGAGACCATCCGCGACGTGCTCTGCGAAGCTGACCGCCGAGGCCAGAAGACCGGCGCCGGCTACTACGACTACGACGAGAACCGCAACGCCAAGCCGAGCCCCTTCACCGAGAAGGTGATCAACGACTTCATCGTCAAGTCGGGCGCCAATCCGCGCAAGATTTCCGACGAGGAGATCCTCGAACGCTGCGTCTATCCGATGATCAACGAGGGCGCGAAGATCCTCGAAGAGGGCAAGGCGATCCGCCCGTCCGACGTCGATGTGGTCTGGGTCAACGGCTACGGCTGGCCGGTTTATCGCGGCGGTCCGATGCACTACGGCGACCAGGTCGGCGCGGAGAAGGTGCTGGCCAAGATGCAGCAATTCCAGGCGACCATGGGTGACGCGTTCAAGCCCTCGGCGCTGCTCGAAAAGCTGGTCGCCGAAGGCAAGAAATTCTCCGACATCAAGGCCTGAGCGGCCGCCACCCCTCCCCAAGCAGGACCCCTCCCCATGCGTGAAGCCGTCATCGTCGCCGCCCGCCGGACCCCCATCGGCAAGGCCTATCGCGGCGCGTTCAATAACACCTATGGCGCGACGCTCGGCGCCCACTCGCTGTCCGCCGTGCTCGAGCAAGCCGGGATCGAGGCCGGCGAAGTCGACGACATCGCCATGGGCTGCGCCCTGCAGCAGGGCACGACCGGCAACAACATCGCCCGCCAGGCGGCCTTGCGGGCCGGAATGCCGGTGACGGTGTCCGGCATGACCATCGACCGGCAGTGCTCGTCGGGCCTGATGGGCGTGGCGACCGCGGCCAAGTACATCATCAACGACGGCGCCCCGATCGCGATCGGGGCCGGCATCGAGTCGATCAGCCTCGTTCAGAACGGCAACATCAACGGCTTCATGGCCGTCGATCCCTGGCTGAAGGAAAACGTGCCCGCGCTCGGCACCTCGATGATCGAGACCGCCGAGGTCGTCGCCGAGCGCTACGGGGTCAGCCGCGAAGCCCAGGACGAATACGCCCTGCAGTCGCAGCAGCGCACGGCCCAGGCCCAGAGCGAAGGCCGCTTCGACCGCGAGATCGCGCCGATGACCACGGTCATGAAGGTGCTGGTCAACAAGGAGACCGGCGAGACCGCCGACAAGGAAATCACCATCGCCGCCGACGAGGGCAACCGCCCGCAGACCACCTTGGCCGACCTGCAGAAGCTGCAGCCGGTGTTCAAGGGCGGCCGCTATGCCAAGGAAGGCAGGTTCGTCACCGCCGGCAACGCCTCGCAGCTTTCCGACGGCTCCGCCGCGATCCTGATGATGGAACGCAAGGAAGCCGAAAAGCGTGGCCTGGAGGCGCTCGGCGCCTATCGCGGCATGGCCGTGGCCGGCTGCGGGCCCGAGGAGATGGGCATCGGCCCGGTGTTCGCGATTCCGAAGCTGCTGGAGCGCAACGGCCTGAAAATCGACGACATCGACATTTGGGAATTGAACGAAGCGTTCGCGTCCCAGGCGCTCTATTGCCGCGACAAGCTGGGCATCGACCCGGCGAAATACAACGTCTCGGGCGGCTCGATATCCATCGGACATCCCTACGGCATGACCGGCGCCCGCTGCACCGCCCACCTGCTGTACGAAGGCAAGCGCCGCGGCGCGAAGTACGGCGTCGTCACCATGTGCATCGGCGGCGGCATGGGCGCGGCGGGACTGTTCGAAATCTTCTAGGTCTTAAAACTCAGGCCGAAGCTGGAAGGGCCGTCCGCGAGGGCGGCCCTTTTCGCTGGGGAGGATCGGCGTCCAGCTCCGCGAAGGTGAGGCCGGCGGTCTCCCGCGCCACCAGCGCGCAGACCAGGCTGATCACGCAGGTGGCGGCCAGGTAGATCGAGATCGGCACGGTGGACTGGAAATGCCGGTACAGCAGGACCGAGATGATCGGCGCCCAGGACCCGCCGACGATGGTGGTCACCTGGTAGCAGAGCGAGGCGCCGGAATAGCGGATGCGGGTCGGGAACAGCTCGGCGATGAACGCCCCCTGCGGCCCGTTCATGGCGCTGTGCAGCAGCATGGCCACCATCAGGGCGGTGACGATCAGGCCGGGCGATCGGGTGGCCAGGATCGGATAGTAGGCGAAGGCCCAGATCGCCAGCCCGCCGGCCCCGAAGGCATAGACGCGGCGGCGGCCCACGCGGTCTGACAAGGCCGACCAGAGCGGCATGGTGGTGAAGGCCACCGCCGCCCCGGCCAGCATTCCGCCCAGCGCCACGCTGCGCGGCAGGCCGAGGATCTCGGTCAGGTAGGTGATCCCGAAGGTGGTCATCAGGTAGTAGGAGACGTTCTCGCCGACCTTCAGGCCGCCGCCGATCGCCACCTGCCAGGGCCGGGTCCGCAGGGTCTCGATCACCGGGGCGGCGTGGGCGCCCTCGGCGGTCTCCAGGGCCGAGCGGAAGACCGGGCTCTCGGTCAGGGTGGCGCGCGCCCACCAGCCGATGCCGATCAGCACCGCCGAGGCCAGGAACGGGATGCGCCAGCCCCAGGCCAGGAAGTCGTGCGGGCTCAGGGTCGCGGCCGCCACCGCCAGGATGCCGGTCGCCAGGAAGTTGCCGACGCTGCCGCCGGCCTGGGTCAGCCCGCCCCAGAGGCCGCGGTGTTTGTCCTCGCCATATTCGACGGCCATCAGCATCGCCCCGCCCCACTCGCCGCCCAGGCCGAAGCCCTGGACGAGGCGAAGCGCGATCAGCATCCCCGGCGCCCACAGCCCCACCTGATCGAAGGTCGGCAGGAGGCCGATCAGGAAGGTGGTCCCGCCCATGATGAAGAGGCTGAGGACCAGCAGCAGCTTGCGCCCGATCCGGTCGCCGAAATGGCCGAAGACGATCCCGCCCAGCGGCCGCGCCAGGAACCCCACGGCATAGGTGCCGAAGGCCAGCAGGGTGCCGGTGAGCGGATCGGCCTTCGGAAAGAAGACCTTGTTGAACACCAGGGCCGCGGCGGTGCCGTAGAGCAGGAAGTCGTACCATTCGACGGTGGTGCCGATGGCGCTGGCGAATACCGCCTTGCGCCGCTCGGCGCCTGTCGGGACGGCGGTCATTTCAGGGCGTCGATCTCAGCGAAGCTCAGGCCCTTGGTCTCCCGCGCGCGCAGCGCCGAGAAGGCGCTGATCGCGCCGGCGATGGCCAGATAGATGGCGATCGGGACCCAGGACTTGAACCGGTCGAGCAGAGCCAGCGCGATGATCGGAGCCAGCGAGCCGGCAAAGATCGACGTCGCCTGATAGGCCAGCGACGCGCCGGAATAGCGCATCCGGGTGGGGAAGAGCTCGGCGATGAACGCGGCCTGCGGCCCGTACATCAGCGCATGGCAGACGAGGCCGCCGACGATCGCCAGAATGATCAGCGGAGTCTGGCCGGTATCGATCAGGCGGAAGAAGGCGAAGCCCCAGACGGCGATGCCCGCCGCGCCCAGAAAGTAGATCGGCCGGCGTCCCACCTTGTCGGAGAGCGCCGCGAAGATCGGGATCAGCACGACCTCGACCGCCGTGCCGACCAGCATCGCGTTCAGCGCCTGGGTGCGCGACAGATGCGCGTGGTCGACGATGTAGGTGAGGCCGAAGGTGGTGACGACGTAGAAGCAGATGTTCTCCGCGACCCGCAGGCCGGCGCCGATGGCGAGGCCGCCGGGACGCTCGCGGATCGCATCGAGCACCGGCGCCTTGGGCGGGGCGCCGGCGTCCTCCAGCGCCTTCTGGAAGAGCGGGCTCTCGGCCAGGCTCACCCGCACCCAGTAGCCGACGCCCACCAGCACCGCCGACAGCAGGAACGGCACGCGCCAACCCCAGGCCAGGAAGTCGGTGTTCGACTGCACCGCCGACATGATCGCCAGCACGCCGGCCGCCAGCAGGTTGCCGGCCGGGACGCCGGCCTGCGGCCAGCCGGCCCAGAAGCCCCGGCGCTTGGCGTCGCCATATTCGGTGACCATCAGCACCGCGCCGCCCCACTCGCCGCCGACCGCGAAGCCCTGGACCAGGCGCAACAGCACCAGTCCGAGCGGCGCCAGCAGACCGACCTCATTGAACGTCGGCAGGATGCCGATCAGCACGGTCGAGCCGCCCATCAGCATCAGGCTCATCATCAGGAGCTGCTTGCGCCCGATCCGGTCGCCGAGGTGGCCGAACACCAGCCCGCCCAGCGGCCGCGCCACGAAGCCCAGCGCATAGGTGGCGAAGGACAGCATGACGCCGGTGGTCGGGTCGGCGTGGGGGAAGAACAGCTTGCCGAACACCAGCGCGGAGGCCGCGCCGTAGAGGAAGAAGTCGTACCACTCGATGGTGGTGCCGATCATGCTGGCCAGCACCACCTTGCGCAGGGTGGCGGGGCTCGCGGGCGCGTCGGCGGTCGTGGTGGTCAAACTCTGCCCTCCCGAGGCGGCCCGCTCTTCAAGGCGGACTCGTGAGCGCAGATGAGCCCGATACCGCCGGGGGCACAAGAGCGGGGTCGATTGGCGCGCCGCGGCCTAGCCGGTATCCGAAAGAGCCGGTTCGGGGGCCGGCTCGGGCGTACTCTTCCTGGTCGCCTTCGCTCTCGTTCCAGAGCAGGCGCTTGAGGAGATTATGGACGCGGGTCCGCTTGGGTTTGCAAAAGATACTGTCGCCGAGAAGGCCCTGCGGGACGATGTCGGACTCCGCCGCGCTCGTTCGTCGTTCCGGCGATGGCTCGCCGAGCCCATGAGGATCGAACCGGGGACCTCGACATGACCGTGCAAGCGCAGATCGATAGCTATATCGCCGGCCAGCCCGCTCCGAAGCGCGAAGAGCTGCAAGCCTTGCATCGAATGATGCTCAGGATTTCGCCCGGCTGCAGGCTCTGGTTCCTGGACGGCCGGAACGCCGACAACAAGATCGTTTTCCAACCCGAACATTGGATACGGGCTACAGGCGACAAAGTACGCCAACGGCGAAACGAAAGACTTCTACCGGATCGGCCTGAGCGCCAACACGACCGGAATATCCGTCTACGTCATGGGCCTGGACGACAAGAAATACCTGCTAGAGACCTACGGAAAACGGCTCGGGAAGGCGACGGTCACGGGCTACTGCGTCAAGTTCAGAAGCCTGCGGGATGTGAACATCGACACCATCGAAGAGATGGCCGCCAAGCACATGGGCTGATCCCGACGTGCGACGGCGGCCTGACCCATGAACCGGAGAGCCTGATGGCGACAACATTCTACGATCTCAGCGTGCCGACCTTGCTGCAGACGGTGCGCGCAGTCGGCGGCTTCCTCGACCGCGCGGTGACGCACTGCGCCGAGACCGGGGCAGATCCGGACGACTTCGTTCACCTGCGGCTCATCGACGACATGGCGCCCTTCCACTTCCAGATCGAAGCGGCGTGGCATCACGCCGTGTGGGGGCTCGAGGCCGCAAAGACCGGCGTGTTCGAGCCGCCGGGCCTGGTCGGACCGGTACCCTTCGCCGAGCTGCGCGCGATGATGGGCCAGGGCGAACGCGCGCTGGAGGCGCTGACGCCCGAGGAGGTCAACAGCTGGGCCGGCCGGGACCTGGACCTGCAGATCGGGCCACGGAGGCTGACCTTCACCTCTGAGACCCTGATCCTCTCATTCTCGCTGCCCAACTTCCATTTCCACGCCGTCACCGCCTACGACATCCTGCGCTCACGGGGCGTGCCGATCGGCAAGCGCGACTACGAGGGAAAGCTGCTGACCCGTCCGACCTAGCGCGAGGCCGAAGGATACCTACCTTCACCGTTCGCTTTCGCGGCTTGAACGAGGTTGTGATGATGTCGGTGCTCCTGACGGTGTCCTATCGGGTTTCCGGGGATGTGGACGGCTTCAGAGCCAAGGCCGAGGAGGCCGCCGCCAGGATCGCCGGCGCGCCGGGCCTGAAGTGGAAGATCTGGGGACTTGGTCCGGATGGGGCTGGCGTCAGCGCATACCTGTTCGAGACGGCCGAGGCGGCGGACGCGTTCGCGGGCGGCCCGGTGATCGCCGGGCTCAAGGCCAATCCCGCGGTGCAGGGCGTGGTCCTGGCGGCGGCGGCCGTGGACGCGAAGCTTTCGCAGATCACGCACGCGGGTTTCGCGGGCTGAGGCGAGCTTGAGGGAGCCTGCCGGGTTCAACGGCGGGGATGTTCGAGCCGCCGGCGCCGCCCTCTCCCACGGCGCTTCGCGCCTGGGAGAGGAGCAGGTGGGGGCTAGGCGAAATCCTTGGCCAGTTCGGCGCGGGTGGCGGGCGTGAGGCCGGCGAGGTGGCTGTACTGCTCATGGCCGCAGCCGACCAGGATCTGGGTGGCCGGATCGCGGAAGCGGGCGATCTGGTCGGGCGTCAGGACAAAGCGCAGGAAATGCACGGAGGAGGTCTTGCCGTCCTCGCGCGTGCGTTCGACGTCGCCCTCGGGGACCCCGGGCGCCCGGTCGGCGCCGATCTGGATGAAGAAGGTGTCCTCGACCCCGCCCAGCCGCGCCAGGGTCTGCTCGCGGCGGACCTCATCGACGATCTCGAACATCACCGTGGCGACCAGTTCGGAGCCCTGGGGGATCAGCGGATTGTAGGCCGCCAGCTCATCGGGGACCTGGGCCGCGCCGCCCTTCTCGGTCAGCAGCATCTCCTGAACCTGGAACAACATGGTGTCGTAGCTCTCGAAGATGATCGTGCACACCGGGCCCAGCGCCACGCGGCGCAGGCGCTTGACCGGCAGCAGGGCGGCGCGGCGCTCGCGGCGTTCCTTCGCGTAGTCGGCGTCGGGGATCAGGTCGGCAGGCGTGATCAGGCGTTGGGCGGCGGGCATGAGGGCGCTCCTTCAGACCGCGCCATAGGCGCGGGCGAAGATCTCGATGGGGTGGGCTTGGCGCGGGGCGGCGTGGGCCTCGGGGCGGGTCTCGGCGCTGAGCAGCTGGCCGAGGTGCTTGCAGGCGAGCGGGCAGTCCGAGCAGAGGGTCTCGGTCCCCTTGGCCGCGATCTGGCGGGCCGTGGGGCGGCCGACCTTGTTGGCGACGTGATGGGTCTCTTTCATCACCCCGAAGGTGCCGCCGTGACCCGAGCAGCGTTCGACCAGCTCGACCCGGGTGTCGGGGATCAGCCGCAGCATCTCGGCCGACTTCGCGCCCATGTTCTGGGCCCGCGCGTGGCAGGCGTGGTGCAGGGTGACGCCGCCCTCGACCGGCGTCAGGCCTTCGGCCAGGCCGAAGCTCTTCTGCAGCTCGACGACATATTCGCAGATGTCCTTGGTCGCCGCCGACAGGGCCACCACCCCCGGGTTTTCCGGCTCCATCAGCGGCCATTCGAACTTCATCATCAGGCCGCAGGAGGCGGTGAGCGCCACCACGTCGTAGCCCTCGGCGATCAGGGGCGCGAACACCTTGGCCACGCGGCTGGCGCGGCCGGCCACGTCCTTCAGGTCGCCGGCCTCGAGCTGCGGCATGCCGCAGCATTCCGGATAGACCAGCTTCACCTCGACGCCCTGCAGCGCCAGTACGCGGGCGGCGGCTACGGCGGTGTCGGGCTCGTTGTAGTCGACGAAGCAGGTGGCATAGAGCGCCACCTTGCGCCGGCCGAAGGCGGGGCCGGCGGGGTCCGGCGCCAGCGGGCTCTTCAGCCGGTCGGTGGCGGTCTTCGAGTGGTACTTCGGCAGCTCCGCCTCGGCGTCGATCTGGGCGATGGCTTCCAGCAGTTTGCGCAGCGGCGTGTTCTGGCGCGCGCTCATCGCGTTGACGACACCTGCGAACGGCTTGGCGAGCTTGCCGTTGCGGTCGGTCTTGCCCAGCTGCTCGCGGACGAACTCGCGGTGGCCGGCCTGACGCTTGGCCGCCCGGTAGCGCAGGATCAGGTGCGGGATGTCGATGTCGAAGGGATGCGGCGGCACATAGGGGCACTTCGTCAGGAAGCACATGTCGCAGAGCGTGCAGGCCTCATCGACCTTGGCGTAGTCCGACTTCGGCACGCTATCGAGCTCGCCGGTCTTGCTCTCGTCGATCAGGTCGAACAGCCGCGGGAAGCTGTCGCAGAGATTGAAGCAGCGGCGGCAGGTGTGACAGACGTCGAACTGCCGCTCCATCTCGGCCTCGACCTTTGCGAGGTCGTAGTAGTCGTCGTCGCGCCAGGCGATCGGATGCCGGAAGGGCGCGTCGAGGCTGCCTTCCCGCGGCGGACCGCCGCCCGCATCTTTGCTCTCGCTCACGATTGACCTGCCGCGCTGACGTACGGCGGTGACCCGTCGGGCCACCGCCTTGGAGAGACCTCTAGACCCCTTGCGATCAGTCGAGCGTGTCGAGCGCGCGCTGGAAGCGGCCGGCGTGCGACTTCTCGGCCTTGGCCAGGGTCTCGAACCAGTCGGCGATCTCGTCGAAGTTCTCCTCGCGGGCGGTGCGCGCCATGCCCGGATACATGTCGGTGTATTCGTGGGTTTCGCCGGCGATGGCGGCCTTGAGGTTCAGCGAGGTGCCGCCGATCGGCAGTCCGGTGGCGGGGTCGCCGACGGCTTCCATGAATTCCAGGTGGCCGTGAGCGTGGCCGGTCTCGCCTTCGGCCGTCGAGCGGAACACCGCGGCCACGTCGTTGTAGCCTTCCACGTCGGCCTTCTGGGCGAAGTAGAGGTAGCGGCGGTTCGCCTGGCTCTCGCCCGCGAACGCGGCCTTGAGGTTGTCGAGGGTCTTGCTGGTCGCGAGGCTCATCGTCGTCTCCCTTGGAGCAGTCCGCCGACCGGCGTCGGCGCGAAGGTGTTCCAATGACCCACTATGGCGGTTCTGAACAATAGAGCTAATCGTTTTATTCTATCTGTAACATTGATCTAGTCTATTGGAACCGTCGCGCCTCCGCCGGGTTACCCGAAGACGAGAAGGAGGCCTGGCCATGACCGACAAGACCCAGATCCAGGGCGAGGGCAATTACGACGCCGCCCGCAAGTTCGACGAGGAAGAGCGCAAGTTCGTGAAGTCCGGACAGGTCGAGCAGAAGGCCAAGGAAGCCGAAGAGGCGCTCGACGGTCCCGAAGGCGAGGAACTCGAGCGCGCCCGCAAGGAGACCGGCGAGCGCGGGGCGACGCCCGAGCGCTGACCCCGGCTTGCGACGAGGCTGCGACCCGCCGTCGTCCGGGCGGCGGTTTCTTTGCGCGCCCGCCGACGATGGCGCTTGCCCCGCGCGGTCCCGCGACCCACGCTGAACCCAACGAACATCAGCGAGGCAAACGCCATGTCCATCGACTTCGAGATCCCGCCGGAAGCCAAGGCGGTCCGCGAGCGCGTGCGCCAGTGGGTGCAGGACGAATGCATCCCGGCCGAGAAGAAGATCAAGGACGAGGCCTCCTACAAATCCGTGCTGGCCGACCTGCGGAAGAAGGCCCGGGCCCAGGGTCTATGGCTGCCGTTCGTGCCCAAGGAATACGGCGGCATGGGCCTGGGCCCGCTGGCCAACGCGCTCGTGCAGATGGAGCTCGGCCAGAGCCACCTGGGCGCGCTGTCGATGAACAGCCAGGGGCCGGATGACGCCACCATCCTGACGCTGCTGGCGCACGGCACCGACTTCCAGAAGGAGAAATTCCTAAAGCCGCTGCTGAACGGCGAGAAGCGCGTCTGCTATTCGATGACCGAGAAGGCGGCCGGCGCCGACGCCACCGGCATGCGCACCAGCGCGGTCAAGGACGGCAACGAAAACTATGTGCTGAACGGCGAGAAGTGGTTCTCGTCGGCCGCCAGCGCCGCGGACCTGGCCCTGGTCATGGCCCGCACGGATCCCGACGCGCCGCGCCACCAGCAGTTCTCGACCTTCATCGTCGAGCTGCCCAACCCCGGCTACCGGATCAAGCGCGACATCCCGACCATGGCGGTCCACGGCCCGCTCGCCGAGGTGATGGGCGGCGGCCACGCCGAGATCGAGATCAAGGACCTGGTGGTCCCGGCCGAGAACCTGCTGGGCGGCGAGGGCCGCGGCTTCGACATGGGCCAGCACCGCCTGGCCTATGGGCGCCTGCGCCACGGGATGCACAACGTCGCCATGGCCCAGCGGGCCCTCGACATGGCGACGGCCCACATCACCCAGCGCTCGACCTTCGGCAAGAAGCTGGATGAGCGCCAGGCCGTCCAGTTCATGCTCGCCGAGTGCGCGACCCAGCTCTACATCTCCCGCCTGATGCTGCTGCACATCGCCTACAAGGCCGAGAAGGGCCTGGACATGCGGCAGGAGAATTCGATCGCCAAGGTCTATCTGGCCCACATGGTCCACCACGTGGTCGACACCGCGATCCAGCTGCACGGGGCCCTGGGCTACAGCCTCGATACCCCGCTGGCCGCCTGGTACACCCACATCCGCTCGCAGCGGCTGGTGGACGGCCCCGACGAGGTGCACCGCTGGACGGTGGGCCGCAACGTCATCAAGGCCTTCCAGAAGGACGGCACCACCGCCATGGCCGCCGGCGGCGACCTGCTCTAGACGCCTAGGGGCGCTGCATCCTGGCGATGTAGTCGCGGACCAGGGCGAGGCCCTCGTCGTGGACCAGGGATCGGCCGAGCTCGGGCATCATCACGCCGGGGTCGGTCGAGGCCATGCGGTAGGCGACGATCGAGGCGTCGGGACGGCCGGGGACGAGGTCGGTCTCCAGGTCGCCGGAGCCCTTGCCGGCCGCCACCGGGCGCTTGCCGATCCCGAGGTGGGCCGGGCGCGCCTCCTCGAGATCGAGGAACAGGCCGGAGTTCGACGCCATGCCGCGGGGGTTGTGGCAGTGGCCGCAGTTGCCATCGAGATAGGCCCGGGCGCGGGCCTCCAGCGGCTCGGAGGCGTCGTCCCAGCGGGCGGTTCGCGGCGCCTTGTCGGGGGCCGGCGCGCCCGTCAGCATCCCCGTCCGCGTCCAGTGCGCGAGCTGGTTCTCCGGACCTTCCGCATAGGTGAAGTCACCATTGAGGTTGCGCGCCTTGACCCCGATCGGGGCGATGCGCCCGGACAGGGAATGGCACTCCTTGCACTGATTGGCGTTGGGCACGTGGTAGTCCACCCGCCGCAACCGCCCCTGTACATCGGTGAAATTGACATCCAGCCGCGTGCCCGCCCGCTTCAGCCGGGCCTCCGTCTGCTCGGCGTTCCAGACGTAGGCGAGCGCGACCCAGCCGGACCGGCGATGGATCAGGAGGCGGGTCTCCAGCATCCGCACCTTCTCCGCGGGCCGCCGGAAGTCGGCCGGATAGGCGAAGGTCTTGATCAGGGTCGAGCCCACCGGCAGGTCGAGCGCCCCGGTCGTCCGGTAGCGGGCCTTCGTCCCCGGCGGCAGGTAGAGGAACCGCGACTTCTCGGCATAGTCGCTGAACAGCGGGGTGTTCAGGGCATAGGGCGTGACGCCGGCGTTCGGATGCTGCGCGCCATCATCCGTGAACAGACGATAGGCCGCCAGCGTCGGGGCCGGCGTCGCGGCCATGAGCGCGCCCTGCGCCACCCCGGTCGGAGCCGGCGCCGCGCCCAGGCTGAGGATCGCCGCGAGCGCGGCGAGGGCCGTTCTCATAGGGCCGCTTGCGCCTTCGGCAGGACGACGGGCTTCGGTTCGGCCACCGCGCCGTCGTCGATCTTGGGGGTCATTTCCGGCTTGGCGCTGAACACATTGCCGGGCGCGCTAAAATGCAGGTTGGCCACCGGGCCGTCCAGCAGCCGCACATGCACGACCTCCGGCGCCGTCGCGCCCTTGCGGGTGTAGTTCGAGACCCCGTCCCAGACCACCGGCGGCAGGGCTCCGCCCAGCGCCTTGGCGATCACGTCACCGCCCGGGAACTGCGGCGCCCAGCCGTTCTTCCCGATCTTGTTGTCGCGCACCACGATGTCCCGCGGCAGCGGGTTGTAGGTCAGGTCGTCGTACTTCTGCGTGTAGGAGACCAGCATCACCGCGGCCGTCTGGTTCTGGTCGATCTCGTTTTCGAAGACATGGACGTTGCGGTTGGCCATCAGCATGACGCCGGTGCCGGTCGGGACATCGCCGACGATCGCGCCCTTCTTGGCGAAGTTCTTGGTGTCGTTCTGCACCACCTTGTTGCGGAAGATGCGCGTGGAATGGCCGCCCATCTGCGGCAGGTTCGGCAGGTCGAAGACCAGGATGCCGCCGGCGTTGTGGGTCGAGACGTTGTCGAAGACGTCGGCGTTCATCGAGTTCTCGATCTCGATGCCGGCGACGTTGAACTCGGCGCGGCTGTTCTTGACGATGATGTTCTTCGACTGGCCGACATAGATGCCGGCGTCCGACGCGCCCTTCACCGTCACCCTGTCGATCAGCACATTGGTCGAGGCCACCGGATAGACGCCGTAGGCCCCGTTGGTCTCTTTGGGCCCGCCGGTCCATTCGACGCGCAGGTTCACGAAGCTGATCTGGTCGACGCCCTTGGACTTGATGCCGTCGCCCTTGGAGTCCTCGACGCCGAGGTCGCGGATCGTCACCTTGTTGGAGGTCACCAGGAAGCCCTCGCCGGAGCTCTTCTGGCCCTTGAAGGACAGGATCGTGGCGGCCGGGCCCGCGCCCTTCACCGTCACGCCGGCGATGTCGAGCGACAGGCCGTCGGTGAGCTCGTAGCGGCCGGCCGCGATGGCCACAGTGTCGCCGGGCTTGGCGTCGAGCAGCGCCGTCTGCAGCTTCTCCTGGGCGTCGCCGCCCGGCGTGACGCTGAGCGTCTTGGCCTCAGCCTGGCCGGCCATGAGCGCCAGGGCGCCGGCGGCGATCAGCAGGGTCTTCATGGCGTCTTCCTCGCAAGGTGTCCGGCATCATGACGCGCCGTTCAACTTTGTATGGACCCCTGCCGCCCGGGCAATCAAGCCGTCCGCGTCTCGCCTCGGAAGTTGCGGAAGGTGATCGAATAGCGGTGCGCCTTCACCGGCGGGATCGAATGCTCCCAGGCGCTGCGCGCCTCGCCGGCGATCGCGTAGATCGACCGCGGCTCGAGCTCGATGGCTGTCCGCTGGAAGCCCTCGCCCACGCGACGGCGCAGGCGGAAGTTGCAGGGTGCGAGCAGCGAAATCCCCACCACCTTCTCGAAGACCGGCCTGTCGCGGTGCCAGCCGATCGGCGCGCCGGGCAGATATTCGTTGAGCAGGCACTGCTGCAGGTCCTCAGGCGCGAGGCCGGCGAAGGCCGCCGCGCGGGCGCGGACGCCCAGCAGCTCGGCCGGCATGTCGTCGGCCTTGGTGAGGTGGCTGCGGGTGAAGTCGTACTGCCAGCCGAACGAGACCACCCGGCGCTTGCCCTCGTAGCCGCGGAACTGGAAGGCCTGGAACGGCAGGGTCGCGAGCCAGGCGGCGAGCTCGCCCTCCTCGGCCGCCGACAGGAAGTCGGGCCGGTAGGCGAAGCCCTCGGGCAGGCGCGGCCCGGTGGCGGCGTCGAACAGGGAGGGCTGACGGGCGAGGGCCATTCTTCGCATGTAGGGGCTCGGCGGGTGTTTCGGGAGCGGTCTGGAACCGCCGCGCGGCCGCATGGTAGTTGGCCCCATGAGCGATGCGCCGCGGGCCCTGACGCCGCAAGAACTTCGACGGCATCTCACCGATGTCCTGCTGCGGGCCGGTCAGTTCGAAGAGGCGTGGAAGCTCTACGAGGAGCGCCCCACCCGGCTCAACTGGTCGCAACCCCTGAGCTTCCCCGAGTGGAAGGGGGAGCCGGTCCAGAGCCTGCTGGTGCTGCCGGAGCAGGGGCTGGGCGACCAGATCCAGTTCGCCCGCTACGTCGTCGAACTCCGGAACCGGGGCGTCCAGGTGACGATGATCTCGCCGCCGCCGCTGGTCCGGCTGTTCAAGGACCTGGGCGTCACCGTCCTGCCGATGGGCGCCGACGTCGCCGTGCCGCGGCATGACGCCTGGGTGTTGATCGCCTCCCTGCCCGGGCGCCTCGAAGCCCGGACGGACAACATACCGCGCGCGCCCTATCTGCCGTCGTCCGGCGAGGCGGGATCCGGTGTCGGGCTGGCGACCAAGGGCGCCGCGATCAACACCCTCGACCATGAACGCTCGCTGCCTGACGATCTCTCGGACGAGATGCGCGGCTGGCCGGGGATGACGAGCCTGCATCCGGAGGACAGCGGCGCCGCGGACATGGCCGCCACCGCGCGCCTCATCGACGGGCTGGAACTGGTGGTCGCGGTCGACACCGCGGTCGCCCATGTGGCCGGCGCCATGGGCAAGCCTTGCTGGCTGATGGTCGCTCATCGCGCGGACTGGCGCTGGCTGACCGGGCGCGACGACACGATCTGGTATCCGCGCCACCGCCTCTACCGCCAGCGCGAGCCGGGCGATTGGCGCGAGGTCGTGGGCCGCGTGAAGGCCGACCTCGCGCGGCGCTCCCCTTAGCCCAGCGCGCCGATAGCCTCGACGACGGCGGCGGTCTTCTCGACGATCACCATGTGGCCGGCCTCGGGGATCGAGACCAGCTGGGCGCCAGGGATGCCTTTCTTGAAGGCGTGCGCATAGACCGGCGGCATCAGCCTGTCCGAGTCGCCCCAGATCAGCACCGTCCTGGCCTTGATCCGGTAGAGGCGTTGCTGGAGCCCGCGTTCCGGTATCGGGAAGAGGATGCGGCCGGCCATGCCGAGCTGGCGGGCGTTGGTCACCAGATAGGCCTGCAGGAAGCCCGGATCCTCGACATTGCGGCCGGCGGTCATCATCGCCGCCCCGGCCTCGGCGTCGTGGAACAGGAGCGCCGGCATCTCGAACGGCAGGGTCGCGAAGAGGTCGGGGACCGGATGGTCGTCATCCCATAGGCCCGCGGGAGCGATCAGCGCCAGGCGGGTCACGTCGTTGGGCGCGATCGCCGCCATCTCCGCGGCGATCATGCCGCCCATGGAGTGGCCGACGAGGATCGGATCCTTCAGGCCGAGCGCCTCGACCACGTCCCAGGTGTGCAGGGTGAAATCCAGCATGTCGCGGATCTCGGGCGCTTCCTCGCTGTCGCCATAGCCGGGAACCAGCGGCGCGTAGACGTGGTGCTTTTCGGCGAGCGCAGCCAGGAAAGGGTCCTCGGCGGTCACGCCACCCGCGCCGTGCAGGTAGACGAGGTCGGGGCCATTCTTGCCTTCGGGGGGCCCGCCTTCGAAATAGCGGACGGGGACGTGGCGGGTCTGAACGGTCTTGAGGTCCACGCTCAGACCTCCACGGCGTAGGTCTTGGCGAGGTCGGCGCCGGTGGGGGCCTCCTTCGGCAGGCGGCCGGAGGTCACCCGCTTGTCCAGCGGCGTGGTCCAGAAGCGGTTGTCGTCGTCCCAGTCGGGGAACATGTTCCGCAGCTTCGGCATCACCTTCTCGGCGAAGAGCTTGGTGGAATACATGCACTTGTCGGCCGGCATGTTCCCGACGTGCATCAGGCAGAAGATGTTGCCGACGTTCAGGCCCTTGATCAGCTCCTCCATCCGCTGGCGCACGGTTTCCGGCGAGCCGGCGATCACGTGGCCCTGCTCGGTCAGCTCCTTCCACGTGAGTTGCGTGTAGCCGCCGCGCGGAGGCGCGTACTGGCTGAGCGCGCCGGTCTGGATGGTCTTGATCGTCCGGTAGCCGGGGGCGTCGGCGAAACCCGGATAGACGTGCAGGCAGCGGTTGTAGAAGTAGCTGACGTGCTCGGAATAGAGCCGCTCGGCCTCCTCGTCGGTGTCGGCGACCAGGATCGTCTGGGCGAAGCCCGCGCGGTAGGGGCTCTTGTCGACGCCGCGTTCCTCGACGCGCTTCCAGTAGCCGTTCATCAGCGCCTGGGCCCGCAGGTACCCGGAGAAGCTGAGGTATGAGTAGGAATAGGTGTTGTCGATGCAGAAGTCGTAGGTCTCGACCGAACCGCCGCCCGGGATGTGCACCGGCGGATGCGGCTGCTGGATCGGCCGCGGCCAGATGTTGACGTGCCGCAGCTTGTTGTAGCGGCCGTTGAAGGCGAACGGCTCGCGCGTCGTCCAGGCCCTGACGATCAGGTCGTGGGCTTCCTGGTATTTCTCCCGCGTCAGGCTGGGGATCTGGCCGTAGCAGTAGTTGGTGTCCATCGAGGTCCCGACCGGGAATCCGGCCACCAGCCGCCCGCCCGAGATGCAGTCCAGCATGGCGAATTCTTCGGCCACCCGGACCGGCGGATTGTAGAGGGCGATGGAGTTGCCGAGCACGACGATGGCCGCGTCCTTGGTCCGGCGCGCCAGGCCCGCGGCGATGATGTTGGGGCTGGGCATGATGCCGTAGCCGTTCTGGTGGTGCTCGTTCACCCCCACGCCGTCGAACCCGAGGGTGTCGGCGTATTCCAGGAGGTCCATATAGGTGTTGTAGACCTCGTGGCTCTTGGCCGGGTCGAACAGCTTCTGGTCGATGTCCACCCAGACCGAGCGGTTCGTCTCCCGGAAGTCGTCCGGCAGGTAGGGCCACGGCATCAGGTTGAACCAGGTGAACTTCATGGCGCCGGTCCTCCGAGCCACCTCTGGGGGTGGTCATATGAACAACGATAACCCGTAAGCGGCGGGCGCCAACCGGAATCGGTTCGGAACGCTGTTAGTCGGCCTTGCAGCGTGTCGGGCGCCTGGCCTCGGCCTGGACCACCGGGCGCACCACCTCGGTCCACAGCTTGTAGCCCTCGGGTGTCATGTGCAGGCCGTCGGCGACATAGATGTCCTTCGGCACGCCGCCGGTCAGCATGGCCGGAACCACGTCAACGTAGCGCAGGTCGGGGCGCTGGGCGGCGAGCGCCTGGATCTGGGCGTTGACCTGCGCCTGGGCGTCACGTTGCGCCCAGCGCAGCTTCGAGGGCTTCAGCGAGATGAAATAGACCGGCGCCGCGCCCAGCGCCCTGGTCTTCAGGTCCATGAAGCGGACGAAGTCGGCGGTCACCGCACGCGGCGCGGCGCCGGCGTTGAGATCGTTCTCACCGGCGTAGAAGACGATGGCTCGGGGGCGATAGGGCGTCACCACCTGCTCGAAATAGTAGTCCACGTCGGCGACGGTGGAGCCGCCGAACCCGCGGTTGATCGCCGGCTGGGGCGCCATGTCGGCCTCGAGCGTCTTCCAGAACCGGATGCTGGAGGAGCCCACGAACAGGAAGCCGCACGGCGGTGGCCTATGGTCGCGATCGGCCGCCGCAAAGGCCGCGATCTCGGGGGCGAAGCGCTCGGGCCCGCTGGCGGGCGCGGGGGCGGCCGAGGGTTGGGCGCAGGCCGGCGGCGCGAGGGCCGCGAGGCAGGCGAAGGCGATGGCGATGGCGCGCATGGCGGGCTCCGGCGTCGGTCGGGTCAGACTAGCTCAGCCTTGCCAGGAGGACACCCCACCGGATCCGGCGCCTTCGGCGCCGCAAGCAGCACTCGCACCCCGCGAGTGCTAAAGTATTGATTCTGCGGATACTTTCTTTACAAATCGCGCCCACCCTGGCGTGGGACGAACAGCATCGGGGTCATAGCCATGAAAGCGTCGCCCGACTTCAGGAAGCAGTTGGCGGGCTACGGCCTGACCACCGCCGAGATCCTCTACCGCATGCCGGACCATCCGACCCTGCTGCAGAGCTACATCTGGCAGGAGTACGACCTCTTCCCGGACTTCCCGGTCCTCAAGGGCTTCCTGGATTTCTGGACCCGTACGCTGGAGGGCCCGCTGTTCAAGGTGACCGTCGGCCATTGCCGGCTGATCAAGCCCGCCGAGCTACGGGCGTTGGGCGGCGAATTCCACCTCCACTGAGGCGCCTCGACATTTTCCAAGCCGCAAGGGAGTGATGGCGATCCTGTCCGGAGTCGCCGTCCTTGAAGAAGCCGCTGATCGCCGCCGTCCTCGTCGCCGCGGCCCTCGCCGGCTGCCAGGACAAGGTTCATCGGCCGGCCTGCCCCGCGGGCCAGGTCTGCCTGGAATACGGCAACAACTCCGAGCCCCTGACGCTCGACCCACAGAAGTCCAACCTGATCGACGAGTTCGTCATCATCGCCGACCTGATCGTCGGCCTGACCACCGACGCGCCCGACGCCAGCCCGGCGCTGGCCATGGCGACCTCGACGGAGACGAGCCAGGACGGCCTCACCTGGACCTTCCACCTGCGCGACGCCCAGTGGTCGGACGGCGTTCCGGTCACCGCCGAGGACTTCGTCTACGCCTACCGGCGGATCCTCGATCCGAAGACCGCCTCGATCTACGCCTACCTCGTCTATATCCTGAAGAACGGCCAGGCGGTGAACGAGGGCAAGGCCGCGCCGGAGACCCTGGGCGCCAAGGCGCTCGACGCCCACACCCTGCAGCTCACGCTCGAGCACCCCGCGCCCTACATGCTCGAGCTCGCCAAGCACCAGAGCTTCTTCCCGGTGCCCAAGCATGTGGTCGAAAAGTACGGCGACGCCTGGGTCCAACCCGGCCACTTCGTCGGCAACGGCCCCTACAACCTCGTCTCCTGGAGCCTCGGCGACAAAATCCAGGTGGCGAAGAACCCCCGCTTCTGGGACGCGAAGAACGTCTGCGTCGATCGCATCAACTACTATCCGACGCCCGACCTGGTCTCCGCCGAGCGTCGGGTGCAGCGGGGCGAACTCGACATCAACACCAGCTTCCTGTCGAACCGCCTGCAGCACATGAACGAGGTGATGCCGGGCTACGCGCGGCCGCACATGTCGCTGGCCACCAGCTACCTGGCGTTCAACACCCACGACAAAGGCCCCTTGCAGGACAAGCGCGTTCGCCGCGCGCTGTCGGAGGCCATCGACCGCGAGTTCATCACCGCCAAGCTGATGCGCGCGGGCCAGGTCCCGGCCTACAGCTTCACGCCCCCGGGGACCGCGCACTACACGCAAGGCCCGCGGTTCCGCTGGGCCGATGAATCCTTCCCGGAACGCCAGCTCGAGGCCAAGGCCCTGCTGGCGCAGGCGGGGTTCAACGCGAAGCGTCCGCTGAAGATCGAGTTCAAGACCCAGAACGCGACGGACACCCTGCTGCTGGCCGAAGCCGTTCAGGCCGATTGGCGGGCCATCGGCGTCGAGGCGACGATCGCGCAGAACGAGACCCAGATCGCGTTCGCGGCCTACCGCAACCGGGACTTCCAGGTCGGCGGCATGAGCTGGTACGCCGACTTCAACGATCCCGTCACCTTCCTGGGCCTGCTAAAGTCAGACGTCGGCGCGCAGAACTATGGCGACTACAAGAGCCCCGCCTACGACGCGCTGCTGGCCCAGGCCGACAACGAGGCCGACGAGGCCAAACGGGCGCAGATCCTGGCGCGCGCCGAGCAGACCATGCTCGACGACGAGGGCGTCGCGCCGATCTTCTTCGTCGTGAACCGCAACATCGTGAACCCGAAGATCACGGGCTGGGTGGCCAATTCGGAGAATTTCCACCGCGCCCGATGGCTCTGCGTCAGACGCTAGCCGAGGTCAGACGATAGCCGAGGCGGGCGCGCCGCGGTTTAGCGGTATTCCCAGTGGCAGACCCGATGGGTGTCGTTGTGCTTGGCGATCTGGTGGCCGGCGACCGCGCCGACGCCCGCGCCGATGATCGTGCCGCCGGTCTTGCCGCCGCCGTGCGACAGGGCGTTACCCAGGAGGCCGCCGGTCACAGCGCCGACCACGGTGCCGGTGTTGCGCGAGCCGCGCGAACTGACGTCGCGGCAGACCTGGACCTTATGACGATGCTGGGCCTGGGCGGCGGTGGGAAGGGATGTAGTGGCCACGGCCAGGGCCGAGCACACCAGGGTCGCAGCGGTGAGAAGCTTGTTGCGCACGAGATGTCTCCTTGAGGGCAGCGGACACGCTCGGAACTAAACCCTTCAGCACGGCAAAGGTTGCGTGATCGTTGCTACCGCGAAGCCGGGCGGAACCGAAGCGCCTCAGTGAACCTTGTTGCGGCATTCCGCCGGAAGGGAAGGGTTCCCGCACCGGCTATCTGGAGAGACGCTCATGTCAATTCTCGCCTGGATCATCCTGGGCCTTGTCGCCGGCTTCATCGCCAGCAAGATCGTCAACAAGACGGGCAGCGGCATCGTGATGGACCTGCTGCTCGGCGTCGTCGGCGCCTTTGTCGGCGGCTTCCTGTTCACGCGCTTCGGCGCGGCCGGGGTCACCGGCCTCAACCTCTATTCGATCCTCGTCGCCACCCTGGGCGCGGTGGTGGTGCTGTTCATCTACCACGCCCTCCAGGGCCGCCGCTCGCTCTAGCGGGACTGAGAGACTTTTCTCGATAGAAAACCCCGCTCCGCCTGGAGCGGGGTTTTTCTTTGGGTCAGGCGGCCGCGGCCTGCCAGGCGATCGGCGCGATCTTGCGGACCAGAGTGGCCCAGCTGAGGGCGCCGGCGACCGCGATCACGCCGGCCACCGCGAAGGCCCAGGTGAACTCGCCCGTCCGGTCGACCACCGCGCCGGTGACGATCGGGGCGACGATGCCGGCGATGTTGCCGATGCAGTTCTGGAAGCCGATCCACTTGCCGCCGCCGCGCGGGCCGCCGAGCGTCTGGCCGATGGCGTAGAGCGAGGGGCTGATCAGGCCGAAGGCGACCCCGGCCACGAACAGGCTGGCGATGGCCACCGGGGCGCTCCCCAGCATGCAGCCCAGCATGGCCGCGGCGGTGAGCAGGTGGCCGGAGATGATGACGGTCTTGCGGACCTGGGTCGCCGAACCGCCGGCCGCCATCCAGCGGTCCTGCACCCAGCCCGAGGCCATCGAGCTCGCCGCATAGACCAGGTAGATCATGCCGCCGACCTCGGCCATCTGCGAGACCGTGAAGCCGCGGGTCTTCACCAGGTAGAGCGGCAGCCAGGAGATCACGAAATAGAAGGCGTAGTTGTTGCAGAAATGGCCGAGCCCGGCGCCCCAGGCCTCGCGCCGCGCCAGGATCTGGGCGAAGGGCGGGGCGGTGTCGACCTTGGGTTCATCGTCGGCCTTGGAGAGATGGCGGGTCACCGACAGCCAGGGCCAGAGCCAGAGCAGCGACCCCAGGCCGAAGATCAGGAAGACCGGCCGCCAGCTCAGCTGCGCCATCAGCAGGCCGCCGGCGAAGGTCCCGAAGGCGGGTCCCAGCGACAGGCCGAGCGCCACCAGGCCGTTGGCCATCCCCAACCGGTGCTGCGGCAGGTGCTGGGCGATCAGCTTCGACGAGCAGGGGAAGGCGACGCTCTCGCCCAGCCCCAGCAGGAGACGCAGCACGATCAGCATCGAAAACCCGCTGGCGACGCCGGTGAGCGCCGTGGACGCCGACCAGAGCGCGAGGCCCAGCGCATAGGTGCGGTAGGGATTGATCTTCTCGGCCAGCCAGCCCGCCAGGATCTGGGCCGGGACATAGGTCCAGAAGAAGACCGAGAGCAGCAGGCCGATCTGGCTGGCGCTGAGGTGAAGCTCGTCCTTCATCAGCGGCGCGGCGGTCGCCAGGTTGCCGCGGTCGACGTAGTTGATGAAGATCGCCACGGCGAGCAGCACCACCACGCCGTCGCCGAACCGCACGGCGCCGGGCGCCGCCTTGATATCTATCGCCGCCACGTCGTCCCCCGGGACCTGCGCCGTCCGCCCTCTGAGGGAGACCTGCGTCGTTCCGTCACTGAACGATGTTCGCGCGCGGCTGACAAGCCGCCGTGCGGGTCCTAGTCGGCCGCCATCCGGTCGTCGATGTTGCGGGCCACGATCAAGGTCCCAGCGTCGAGCCTGCGCCCCTTGGCGTCGGCGATCTCCAGATGGACGTGGTCGGTGATCCCCAGCGGATAGCGATGCTGCAGGGTGTGGGCCTGGCCGATGGGGCGGCCCACCGCCACGCTGTCGCCGACCTCGACCTTGGGATCCACGTAGAAGACGCGGGCCGTCAGGTGCAGGGCCGGGTTGTCGATCTCGACGTAGCGCAGGGTCTGGTCGTCCGGATAGGCGTAGCCGATCCTGGCGACATAACCGGAAATCGGCGCCTCGACGGTCTGGCCGGCGGTGGCCACATAGTCGACGCCCTCATGCTCACGCTCGCCGCCGTCGCGCGTGGCGTGGAAGCGGCCTTCGCCATAGGCGTCGGCCTGGCGCGGCGCCTTGCCGGTGGGATTGGCGATGTCGGGCTGCCCGTCGCCATCCAGATCGGCGCCTTCCCAGACGAGCCGGGTCGTCACCTTGAAATGCTCCGGCGGCGGGCCGCTGGTCAGCCGCACATCGGAGCGGTGGTGGATCACCTCGGCGTGCACCGCCGCCACGGCGAGGCCCAGCGAAACCACCGCTGCGCTCAGCAGGACAGCCGCCGCGGCGGGGTTTCGGTTCGAGGCATTCGCCCTGCGGCGAAGCCCAGCGAGGCCGGTTTGTACGCAAGTCTTGACGCCCATCGGCGGACCCATAGGCGAAGATCAAGGCGAGTTCATGCGGCTTCTGGGCGGCAAAAAGGCCAAGGTCGAGCTTGTTTTTGCTCAGGAATTGTCGAGCTTCGCCAGATAGGTCATGGCCATGACCGCGACCCCCGCCACCAGCGCCACAGGGACCATGGCGGTCAGTACGTGGCCGGCGCTCCAGCCCGCCTGGCGAAGTTGGCCCGCGACCAGCGGCCCCAGGATCGAACCGAACCGCCCGACGCCCACCGCCGCCCCGGCCGCCGCCGAGCGGACCTGGGCGGGATACAGCGCCGGCGCGAGGCCGTAGAGGACATAGAGCGCGCCGATCAGCATGAACCCCGCCGCCGCCGCCGCCGCGAGGATCGGACCGAGCCCCGTCGCGGCCCCGATCGCCGCCATCGCCGCCCCAAGCGCCAGGAAGGCGACCAGCATGGTCCGCCGCACGCCCGCCCGGTCGGCCGCCACGCCCAGCGCCACGGCGCCGACGACGCCCATCACATTGAAGACCAGCGCAGCCGTCGCGCCATCCCCCGCCGTATGCCCCTTGGCCGCCACCAGGATCGGCAGCCAGTTGAGCAGCAGGTGCAGCACCACCAGCGTCAGCAGGCTCGCCGCCCAGAGCAGGAGCGTCGGGGCCAGCCGCCCCTCGGCGAACAGGGCCTTGGCGAGGTTGCGGTCGAGATGCGGCTCCGGCTGCGGCCGGGTCTCCGGCAGCACCCAGACGACCAGGGGCGCGATAAGCATCGGCAGGCCGCCGCCCACCAGGAACAGCAACCGCCAATCGGCGTGCTCCCCCGCGAGGCGGGCCAGCAGGGACACGCCCGCGCCGCCGGCCGGCATGCCGCAGAACATGGCGCTGGTCAGCGCCGCGCGGCGTCCGGGCCGCGCGATCTCGGCGGCAAGCGCGATCAGGTTGGGCATCACCCCGCCGAATCCGAGGCCGGTCAGGAAACGGGCCAACAACAGCGGCTCGAAGCCCTGGGAAAAGGCGGTCGCCAGCGAGAACAAGCCGAAGGCCAGCACCGAGGCCAGCAGCACGGGCTTGCGGCCCCAGCGGTCGGCCGCCCAGCCACCGGCCAGGGCGCCCAGCACCAGGCCGAAGTTCGCCGCGCTGCCGGCCCAGCCGACCTGGCTGGGGTTCAGGCCCAGCTCCGGCGCCATGTGCGGCGCGGCCACCCCGAAGGCCTGGACGTCGTAGCCCTCCAGCGTCGCGATCAGGATGCAGACCCCGATCACCAGGCCAGGCCGGAAGGCGCGCGCCCCGTCGCTCGTCGCCGCCATCCTCAGTCCCCCTTGAGCACCCGTTCGACCCGCCGGTCAGGAATAAACCAGATCATCGCCACCAGCACATAGAGCGCCACCGAGACGATCGGCTGGACGAAGGCGAGCGCGATGGCCGTGACGTAGATCGCCAGCGACGCCTTGCCCTTGATGTCGCGGCCCATGGCATGGGCCAGAACGGAGTCGGAACCTTCGTGGGCGATCAGCATGGTCATCAGGATCGTGAAGGCCAGCGCGTTCATGATCAGGACCCCGCCATAGAGCGCGACAGGGCCGCTCGACAGCTGGTTCTCGCCCATCCACGCGGTCGCGAAGGGCACGAGGGAGAGCCAGAACAGCAGGTGCAGGTTGGCCCACAGGATCGGGCCGGTCACCGTCGTCGCCAACTGCAGCAGGTGGTGGTGGTTGTTCCAGTAGATGCCGATGTAGACGAAGCTCAGGACGTACCCCAGGAACACCGGCGCCACCGGCGCGAGGTCGGCGAACGAGGTCCCGTGCGGGACCTTCAGCTCCAGCACCATGATGGTGATGATGATCGCCACCACCCCGTCGCTGAACGCCGCCAGCCGCTCCTTGCCCATGAGGTTCCCCCGCGCCCGCCCCGCGGCGCACGAAGACCTTAGGGCGGACCCGCCGGATTTCCACCGGAACCTGCCGCCTTGAACCGATCGGCGTGGCCAAGGTATGACTGCCCTGCCCGCGTCGTTTGCGGGTGGATACCAAGCGCGCCGATGCCTTCGGGCTTAAACGGGAACGTAGCAAGGAGACCCTTCGTCTCCCGATCTGCGGCTGTCCCTGCAACTGTGAGCGGTGAGCGCATACGCATCGGCGGGAGGGTTCGATCCTCTCGCCAACCACTGGGCGACGAAGCCCGGGAAGGTCCGCGTATGACGCTATGACCCGCGAGCCAGGAAACCGGTCGATGCGTGTCGCTCGAGCTTTCGGATCAGTGGAATCCGGGGCGCGGAACTCCGTCTGAGCGACGAGCAGAAGCGGTGGAGAGCCGTTTCGACCGGTCCGGCTGGCGCGCTTCCGCGTCCTCGCCACCCGGCCCGTCGGCCTGTGGGGTTTCGACCCCTGGGAGGCTCTCCGCTTGTCGTTCAGACGCAAGCAAACGGGGGGCTTCAATGCCCAGATATCTACTTCGCGCCAGCATCCTGGCGCTCATCGCGGCCAGCCCGTCGGCGGCCTGCGCCGCCGACAGCTCGACATCCCCGACCACCGTGGACGATCTGATCGTCACCGCAACCCGCTCGCCGGACGGCATCGACGAGGACAAGGTCGCCTCGTCGCTGAGCGTCATCACCGCCCAGGACATGGAGCTGCGGCAGATCCGCATCGTCTCCGATGTCCTGCGCGACGTTCCGGGCGTCGCCGTCAGTCGCACAGGCGCGATCGGCGGCCAGACCCAGGTCCGCATCCGCGGTACGGAGGGCAACCACGTCCTGACCCTGATCGACGGGATCAAGGCCTCCGACCCGTTCTTCGGCGAGTTCGACTACGCGACCCTGCTGGCCGACGACGTGAGCCGCGTGGAAGTACTGCGCGGCCAGCAGAGCGCGCTCTACGGCTCCGACGCCATTGGCGGGGTGATCAACTACATCACTCCCACCGGCGCCCAGGACCCGGGCATCCGGGTGCGAGCCGAAGGCGGCTCGATGAACACCCTCGGCGGCGCGGTCAGGGTCGGCGGCGTCCAGGGCGGCTTGGACTATGTTCTGAGCGCCGGCTACCAGTCGACGGACGGCTATCCGGTGGCCACGGTAGGCACGCGGGACATCGGCTCGACGCTGAAGTCCGTGGCCCTCAAGCTGGCCTATCCGGTGGGCGAGCACCTGAAGCTGCGCGGCGTCTACCGCCACACCGAGACCGACGCCGACGTGAACGGCCAGGACTTCGGCGCAACCGGCTTCGTGCTCGACAGCCCCGGCAGCTCGACCAAGGCCGACAGCACCTATGGCGCGGCGATCGCCGACTTCAGCTTCCTGGACAACAGGTGGCTCACCAGTCTCCAGGTCCAGGGCGTGGACGCGACCCGAAACAACATCGACAACTTCGTCCGTGACGGCGGCGACAAGGGCAAGCGGCTGAAGGAGCTGATCTCCACCAGCTACAAGCTCTCCAGCGGCGAGCTGACCCACACCTTCACGGTGGCCTACGACCACGAGCGCGAGACCTACCAGAACACCAATCCCGCGGGCCCGTTCAACGCCGACACCACCCGGCGCTCGGTCAACAACGACGGCTATGTGGGCGAATACGACCTGGCGGTGGGCGACGTCGCCGGCGTGCACGGCGCGGTCCGCTACGACAAGAACGACTTCTTCGACAACGCCACGACCTATCGGATCGAGGGCTTCTACAGGATCAACGAGATGGTCCGCGTCCGCGCCGCCGCGGGCTCCGGGATCAAGGGGCCGAGCCAGACCGAACTCTTCGGCTTCAACGCCGGCGCCTTCCCGTTCGTCGGCAATCCCAACCTGAAGCCCGAGCGGTCCGAAGGCTGGGAAGTGGGCGCCGATTTCGCCCTGATGCAGGGCCAGGTGCGGGCCGGTGTCACCTATTTCGACTCCACCCTGCACGACGAGATCTTCTCAATCTTCGGCGCGCCGGCCGCCCTCTGCGCCCGTCCGGGGCAGCCGCCGCCGTTCAGCTGCAGCACCACCGGCAACGAGCCCACGGACTCCACGCAGAAGGGCGTCGAGCTGTTCGGCAACGCCAAGCTCTCAGAAGCCTTCAGCCTGGACGTCGCCTACACCTATCTCGACGCCAAGCAGAACGGTGTCGAAGAGGTCCGGCGGCCGAAGAACATCGCCAGCGCCAACCTCACCTGGCATGCGCCGGGCGACAAGGGCAGCGTCACGCTCACCACCCGCTACAACGGTGAGATGACCGACGAGGAGTTCAAGAACTTCAGCATCGTCAAGCTGAAGGCCTTCACGCTCGTGAACCTGTCCGGGTCCTACAAGCTGACGCCCCACGTGGAGCTGTTCGCCCGCGTCGAGAACCTGCTCGACGAGGACTACTTCGAGGTGGTCAACTTCCGGACGCCTGGTCGGGCGGCCTACGGCGGCGTGCGCCTGCGGTTCTGACGATGAAACCTGCGCTCCGCCCCATCGCCCTGGGATTGGCCGCCGCCGCGATCGTCGGCGCCGGCTCCCCTGCGGCCGTGGCGGCGGGGCGTCCGGCGCCCAGGCGGATCATGTCGCTGAACATCTGCACCGACCTGCTGCTCCTGCAGATCGCACCGAAGGCCCGGATCGCGTCGGTGACCTTCATGGCCCGGGACGGCGCCCGCGCGCTGTTCCCAGGCCAGGCGGCCGGCATCCCGGTGAACCACGACCTGCCGGAGGACATCGTCCAAGCCCGACCCGACCTGATCCTGGATAGCGAACTGGGCGCGTCCATGACCCGCGCCATGGCCCGGCGGGCCGGCGCGCGCGTGGTGGAGGTGAAGAACGCCAACACCTTCGACGACATCCGCCAGATCATCCGGCAGGTCGGCCAGGAAGTCGGCGAACCGGCTCGCGCGGCGGCCCTGATCCGGCGGATGGATGCGACCCTGGCGGACCTCGCCGCCCATCCGCCGCCGCGCCGGCTTCGGGTGGTCGCCTGGAGCGGCGGCACGGCGGTGCCCGGCAAGGGCAGCCTGACCGACGCCATCATCACCGCGGCGGGCGCGGTGAACATCGCCGCCCGGCCGGGGGTCGCCGAGTCGAGCTTCGGCGTCGAGGAACTGCTCGCCGCGCGGCCTGACGCCCTGCTGTTCGGCGGCGCGACCCTTGGCCAGCCCTCGCTGCTCGACGACGAAGGCCAGCACCGCGTCGTCCGCCGGCTCTACGCGGGCCGACGCATCGCCTACAACGACATCGCCCATACCTGCGGCCTGCCGCAGTCCGCCGACTCCGCGCGCGACCTACGCCGCGCGCTCGACGCCCTGCCGGAACGGAGGACGGCGCCTTGAAGTCCGCCCCGTCCCTTCCGGGCCATGTCATGACCTGGCTGGCGCTCACCGCGCTCCTGCTGGCCGCTGTCGCCTCCCTGTTCCTCGGCCGGGTGAATCTGAGCCCCGCGGACCTGTTGCACGGCCTCATGTCGCCAGGCGGCGATCTCGCCGGCCTGGTAGTCACCGAACTGCGCCTGCCGCGGGCGATCCTGGCGATCATGGTGGGCGCCTCGCTGGGCCTCTCCGGCGCGGTGCTGCAAGGCCTCCTGCGCAATCCGCTGGCCGAGCCCGGGCTGCTCGGCGTGTCCAACGGGGCGGCGCTCGGCGCGGTGATCTCGATCTACTTCGGCCTGGCGCATGTCTTCGGCATGGCGACGCCGCTGCTCGGCATGTTGGGCGCGATGGCGGCGGGCGCGCTGACGTTCGCCTTCGGGCGCTCCAGCACGCTCACCCTCATCCTGGCCGGCGCGGCGGTCTCCAGCCTGATGAGCGCCTTCCTGGCCATGGCGCTCAACTTCGCCCCCAGTCCCTACGCGGCCTACGAGATGAGCGTCTGGATGCTGGGTTCGCTTTCAGAACGTAGCTGGGACCACGTCTTCCTCGCTGCACCGTTCATCGGCCTCGGCCTGGCGATCCTGGCGACCATGGGACGCGCCGTCGACGCCCTGGCGCTGGGCGACATCCAGGCCCAGAGCCTGGGCATCCACCTCGACCGCACGCGCATCCTGGCCCTGCTGGGCGTGGGCCTGGCGGTCGGGGCGGCGACCTCCGTGACGGGGTCGGTCAGCTTCATCGGCCTGGTGGCGCCACATCTGGTCCGGCCGTTCGTGGGCTCCGTTCCCAGCCGCACCCTGCTGCCGTCGGCCCTGCTGGGCGCCACACTGCTGCTGGTGGCCGACATCGGCACGCGGGTGATCCACACCAACACCGAGCTGCGCCTCGGCGTGCTCACCGCCCTCCTGGGGGCGCCGTTCTTCTTCTGGCTGGTCGTGCGTCTGCGGAAGGTCGCGCCATGACCCGGCTCACCGCCGCCCAGGTCACCGTCCGGCGCGACGGGCGCGCCATCGTCGGTGAGGTCTCGGTCGAGCTGGAGGGCGGGGCCTTCGTGGCCCTGGTCGGCGCCAACGGCGCGGGCAAGTCGACCCTGCTCTCGGTGCTGGCCGGCCTGATCAAACCTGACGCGGGCGAGGTCCGGCTCGACGGGACGCCGCTCTCGGGGATCGACCGCCGGGCGCTCGCCCGGCGCCGCGCCTACCTCCCGCAGAACCCGCGCGCCGAATGGCCGATCGCGGTCGAACGCCTGGTGGCGCTGGGCCTCACGCCGCACCTGCCGGCCTTCGGCGGCCTGCCGGGCGGGCTGGAGCCGCGCCTGACCCAGGCGATCGAGGCCTGCGATCTCGCGGACCGCCGCCTGCAACCGGCCACCACGCTTTCCGGCGGCGAACTGGGGCGGGCGATGCTGGCCCGGGCCCTGATCGGCGACCCGCAGATCCTGATCGCCGACGAGCCCACCGCCGGCCTCGATCCGCGCCATTCGCTCGACACGGCCGCTCGCCTCCAGGCCCTCGCGGCGCAGGGCAAGCTGGTGATCGCCGCGACCCACGACCTGACGCTCGCGGCGCGCTACTCGACCCACCTCCTGGCGATGCTCGACGGCCGCCTAGCCGCCTTCGGGCCGACGGCGCACGTCCTGACGCCCGATCTGCTGCGCCAGGTGTTCGGCGTCGAAGCCCGGATCACCGGCGCCGGCGGCGAGCGGCTCGTGGACTATCTCGCGGCGGCCCGCTGACCGCCTATTTGACCGCCGTCACCGTCTGCCCGATCTTCTTGGCCAGCGCCTCGTCGGGCCCGGCCGGGGCCGCCACGTCGGCCACGCAGGCCGGCGAGGTCTTCGAGACCACGTGGTAGAGCTTGTTGGTCAGACCGCCGTAGGACGCCGTGCTGACCAACACGACCTGGCGGGCGTCTTCCGAGACCTTCACCGCCTTCAGGCCGACTTCCATGTTGACGATCTCCGCGGCGGTCGGCGCCTCCAGCAGGCTCGCCCACATCTTCTTGTCGGCCCGCGCGATGCGGGTCTTCGACTTCACCCAGTCGGCGGGCGCGTCGATCTGGCAGTGACCGTCACGATAGGGCGCCGCATGGCTGACCCCGGCCGTGGCCAGGAGCGCGATCAGGGCCGCCTGGCCCAACAACGAAATACGCAAAGCTGGTTTCCCCCATCCCGTGGGCCGATCGCCCAGCAGCATTTGTGGAGGGCTTTAGCGCCGCCAGCAAGAACCTCGGTATCCCGTTGACCGGGGTATGGCGGAGAGGGTGGGATTCGAACCCACGGTACCCTTCCAGGTACGCCGCATTTCGAGTGCGGTGCTTTCGACCACTCAGCCACCTCTCCAGAGCCGGCGCCGGGCCAAAAGAGGGGCCCGCTGAGCGAGGCGCGGAACCTACTCATCCACCCCCGCAGGCGCAAGGGCGGCGCTCCACTTCGCCGCGCGTGACGCTATGATGCCGGCGACAGCCCGGGAGGCCGGCATGGCGCACGATCCGAAAACCCTGCAGGCGATCTTCGAGGACGCGGCGCCGCCGGACCTGGAGCTGATGTTCAAGCCGATGTTCGGCGGGATCCTGGCCTATGCCCACGGCAGGCCGCTGGCCTCGCTGTCCGACGTGGGCCTGGCGGTGAAGGCGGCCGGTGCGCTGAACGCCGAATTGCTGGCGACCCCCGGGGCCGAGCCCTTGCGCTACGAGCCGAACGCCCCGCCCAGCAAGTCCTACGTCTTGGCGCCGGACGCCCTGTTGTCCGACCGCGAGGGCCTGCGGGCCTGGATCGCCCAGGCGGCCGCCGAGGTCGCAGCGGCGCCGGCAAAGAAGAAAACGAAGAAACGCTAGCGCGGGTAGAGCACCATCTGGGTGCAGCGGAAGAGGGCCATGGTCTTGCCGGTGGTCTTGTTGACCGCCTCGGCGTCCCAGACCTGGGTCATGCGTCCGCCGTGGACCAGGCGCGCGGTGCAGGCGACCGTTTCGCCCTCCCGCGCGCTGCCCAGGTAGTTGGTCTTGATCTCGATGGTGGTGAAGCCCGACGCGCCCTCGGGCAGGGAGGCCATGCAGGCGTAGCCGCAGGCGCTGTCCACCAGGGCGATCACCGAGGCGGCGTGCAGGAAGCCGTTGGGCGCCATGTGTTTGCGCGCGGCCGTGAAGTGGCCCGCCGCGCGGCCCGTGGCGACCTCTTCCCACTCCAGGCCCAGCTCACCGGGCAGCATGCCCTTCTGGCGCTCCTGGAACACCGCCGCGACATTGCCGTCCATCATCGTCGTCAACTCCTTGGGTCTGGAGGAGAGCTAGGAAGCCGACCTCGGGGAAACCAAGGGGCCTTGCGGTCGCCGCCTCGGATGGGGAGAGTGGCCGCCCGCCGAATATAGCGGCGGACCCGCGACGATTTCAGACCACGGGGCGCAAAGACCCCGCCTTTATTTGGGAAGATGCGATGGCCGACGAGATGATTTCCCTGGGCGCGAAGCTCGCCCAGCACGCCCGATTCCAGCCGAACGCGCCGGCGGTGAGCTGCGGCGAGACCACCCTGAGCTACGTCGAGCTGCACCGGCGCACCAACCGCATCGCCCGCGGCCTCACCGCGCTTGGCGTCAAGCCCGGCGACCTGGTGACGCTCGGCCTGCCCAACGGGGTCGGCTTCGTGGAGGCCTGCTATGCGATCTGGAAGCTCGGCGCGACGCCGCAGCCGGTGTCGTTCCGCCTGCCCAAGGGCGAGCTCGAACAGATCATGGAGCTCGCCAGGACCCCCATCGTGATCGCCGAGTTCAAGCACGAGATCGACCGGCCTCTGGTCTCGGTCGCCGATATCGCGGCGAAGGCCGACGACGAAAGCGACCTGCCCGACGCCACCGCGCCGATTTCCAAGGCGCCCACCAGCGGCGGCTCCACCGGGCGGCCGAAGCTGATCCTGGCGGGCCAGCCCGGCGTCACGCTCAAGGAGACCCCGGAGGTCGGGGGCTGGCGGCTGACCCCGGACTCCATCGCCGTCCTGCCGGCCCCGCTCTACCACAACGCCGGCTTCGGGATGATGATGTCGGCCATCGCCATGGGCTGCCACCTAGTGGTGATGCCGCGGTTCGACCCCGAGGCGACGCTGGCCGAGATCGAGAAGCGCGGCGCCACCTGGGTCTATGTCGTGCCGACCATGATGAACCGCATCTGGCATCTGCCCGACGCCGTGCGCGAGAAGTACGACCTCGCCTCGCTGGAGACGCTCTGGCACCTGGCCGCGCCCTGCCCGGCCTTCCTGAAGGAGGCCTTCATCCGCTGGATCGGGCCGGAGAAGGTGATGGAGCTCTACGCCGGCACCGAGGCGCAAGCCGTGACCATCATCTCCGGCGCCGAGTGGCTGGAGCACCGCGGCTCGGTGGGCAAGGTGACCGTGGGCGAGATGAAGGCGGTCGGCGAGGACGGCCGCGACCTGCCGCCGCGCGAAGTCGGCGAGATCTACATGCGCCGGCCCGAGGGCTCACCGCCGACCTACCAGTATGTGGGCGCGACCGCCAAGGTGATGGAGGGCGGCTGGGAGAGCCTGGGCGACATCGGCTGGTTCGACGAGGACGGCTACCTCTACCTCGCCGACCGGCGCACCGACATGATCCTGGTGGGCGGCTCCAACGTCTATCCGGCCGAGATCGAGGCGGCGCTGGAGGAGCATCCGGCGGTGCAGTCGGTGGCGGTGATCGGCCTGCCGGACGACGACCTCGGCAACCGGATCCACGCCATCGTCCAGGCCAAGGGAACGGTGACGCCCGACGACCTGAAGGCCCATCTGGCCGACCTTCTGGTCAGCTACAAGCAGCCGCGCTCCTACGAGTTCGTCGACGAGCCGCTGCGCGATGACGCCGGCAAGGTGCGGCGCAGCGCGCTGCGCGATGCGCGGTTGAAGAAGGAAGAGGTCGCCTGAACCTCCTCTCCCCCGACGCACAGCGCGGGGGAGAGGGTAGGGTAAGGGGCGGCTCGTGAGAGCGTGATCCGCCGATGGTCCGGCCATAGCCGCGAGGCGGGCCCTTGCCGACCAACGGGAGAGACGGACGGGTCCCAGCCGCCCCTCTCCCCGCTTGGGCGGGGAGAGGAGTGCTGCTAAGCCGCTGGCATATTTTCAAAGCCGATATTTCGGGGAGGATCATGGGCATCAAGGGCAAGGCCTATCTGATGGGCGCGTTCGAGCATCCGCTCCGCGACGCCCCGGACACCTCCACCCCGCAGCTCCACGCCGAGTGCGCGAGGGGCGCCCTGATCGATGCGGGCCTGACCAAGGACGACGTCGACGGCTACTTCTGCGCCGGCGACGCGCCGGGCTTCGGCGGCCTCTCGATGATCGACTACATGGGCCTGAAGAACGTCCGGCACCTGGACTCCACCGAGACCGGCGGCTCGTCCTACATCGTCCACGTAGGCCACGCGGCCCAGGCGATCGCCGCGGGCAAGTGCTCGGTCGCCCTGATCACGCTGGCCGGCCGGCCGCGCCACGGCGGACGCAGGCCCGGCGCCGGCATGGCCGCAGGCGGGGGCGGCGACGGCCTGACCGACGGTCCGCCCGAGGCCGGCTTCGAGAACATCTACGGCGGCTCGACCCACAACACCTACGGCATGTGCGCCATGCGCCACATGTACGAGTACGGCACCACGTCCGAGCAACTCGCCTGGATCAAGGTCGCCGCCAGCCATCACGCCCAGTGGAACGAGCACGCCTTCCTGAAGGAGGTGGTCACCGTCGAGCAGGTGGTGAACTCGCGCATGATCGCCGACCCGCTGCACCTGCTGGACTGCTGTGTGGTCACCGATGGCGGGGGCGCGCTGATCGTCACTTCGCCTGAGGTGGCGAAATCGCTGAACCGGCCGAAGGTCCGGGTGATGGGCGCAGGCGAGGCGCCGAAGGGCCCGCGCGGCGGGCTGGATCTGGACCTGACCCACTCGGGCGCCGTCTGGTCCGGACCGAGAGCCTTTGAGGAGGCTGGCGTGAAGCCCGCGGACATCAAATACGCCTCGATCTACGACAGTTTCACCATCACCGTGCTGATGCAGCTCGAGGACCTGGGCTTCTGCAAGAAGGGCGAGGGCGGCAAGTTCGTCGCCGACGGCAACCTGATCTCCGGCGTCGGCAAGCTGCCCTTCAACACCGACGGCGGCGGCCTCTGCAACAACCACCCGACCAACCGCGGCGGCATCACCAAGGTGATCGAGGCGGTGCGCCAGCTGCGCGGCGAGGCCCATCCCAAGGTGCAGGTGCCGAACTGCGACCTGGCCATCGCCCACGGCACCGGCGGCTCGCTCGGCACGCGCCACGCCTCGGCCACCGTCATCATGGAAAGGGAGGGCTGAGCATGTCCGAGACGCGCGATCCCAACGCCCCCATGACCCGCCCAATCCCGGCGCCGGCGGTCAGCATCGAGACCAAGCCCTTCTGGGACGCCGCCCGCGAAGGACGGTTCCTGATCAAGCGCTGCACGGACTGCCGGAAGGCCTTCTGGTACCCGCGGGCCATGTGCCCGTTCTGCATGTCGGCGGACACGGTCTGGGAAGAGAGCCCGGGCGAGGGCGTGATCTACACCTATTCGGTGATGCACCGCTCGCCGACCGGCCCCTACGCGATCGGCTATGTGACCCTGGACGAAGGTCCCGCCGTGCTGACCAACTTCGTGGACGTGGCGCCGGACGGCCTTTCCATCGGCATGAAGGTCAAGGTGAAGTTCCAGCCGACCGAGGGCGGTCCGCCGGCCCCGGTGTTCGCCCCGGTCTAGCGCGCCGGACGCAGCGAGGAGATCGCGTCGCCCATGCCGATGCGCCGGGTGTCGGCGACACTGTCGCCGATCGTGGTGCAACGGCCGCGGTAGTTGGCGTCGGCGCAGACGATCCAGGGGCCGGAGCGACGGTCGAGCTGGATGGAGCCAACGCGGTCGTTAAGGCCGGTCGAGCCCAGGTTGGGCGCCTCGTCTTCGATCCGCACGGAGGGGCCGCGGAAGTTGCGGCCGCCGTAGAGCGTCGCGGAATACCGCCCCGGCCGGTCTCCGTAGCCCGGACGCGGATCGTAACCTGGGCGCGGCCCTGGTCCCGGCCCTGGTCCCGGCGCATAGGCCGGCGGGGCCGGAGCCGCCGCCCCGGGGCCTGCGCAGGACAAGGCGCCGGTCACGTCGACGCCGATGTCGCCCGCGCAGCTCAGGACATTGATGGAGGACTGGCCGCCGCCCCGGGCCCCGCGGCAGGTGGCGGAGAGGAACTGCCCATTCATGCGGATGTCCGTGCACTGGCGCTCATAGCTCCCGCGCGGCGCGGGAGATTGGGGCTGGGCGAGGGCTTGCGCGGCCGGCAGAGCCAGGGCCAAGGCAGCAAGGCCAAGGGTCATCCGCATTCGCTCACTCCTAAAAGGTCTCGGAGCGGCAACGCTTGACGGGAGCTTTGGTCGCTTCCGGCCTCCGCGGCCCTAGTTCCCGCCGCCCGCCTTGGCCGCGCCGCCGGCCTGGGCCTGGGCGGCCTTCTCCTCGGCGCGCGCCCCGGCCAGCATGCCGCTCAGCGCATAGTTGCCCTCGTGGCAGGCGTATTCGTAGACCTGTCCCTTGGTGATGTTCATGGCCACCTCGCCGCTGACCGGCTCGGCGTAGACGCCCGGATCCTCGACCGTGAACCTGTAGGAGAGCTTGTTCGGGCCGATGCGGGTGAAGCGCTCGGTCACCTTCTGGTTCGGCGATGCGCCGCGCAGCCCCTGCTCGGGCCGCATGTTGGTGGTCTCGACCACCAGGGTGTCGCCGTCCCAGTGGCCGATCGAGTCGCCCATCCAGACTTTCATGCTGGCCGGCAAGTGCTGGCTGTTCAGCCGGATGTGGCGCACGTCGTGGACCATCTCCACGTCGATGGCGACCTCGTCCTTGGACTGCACGATCTGGTAGGTGTTGTTGTACATCAGGGGCAGCATCGGCGGGCCGGCGCTGGAGCCGAACGACAACAGGCAGCGCTCGCCCAGGCTGAAGCCCTCTGGATTGTCGGTGCGGGCGCCGCGGCCGCGCGGGGCGCCGGGCCGCGGGGCCGCGCCGGCGCTGGCGACCCGGGCCGGGAACTGGCCGTTGGCCGGCGAGGTGATGATCGAGGCGCGCTTCTCGCCATTGATGTCGATCAGCGTCGTGCCGGGATCCTTCCAACCCTGGTTGTAGCCGCAGTTGAAGCCGGAGATGCCGTCCGCGCCGCAGTCCGCGTTCTTGAGGTCCTTGACCGTGGCTTCCGGCGGAGTCGGCGCATCGGCGCGGGCGACCTGCTCGCGGGTCGCCTGCTCCAGACCGTCGGCCTCCTGCTTGGTCAGGGCGTTGCGCGTGCCGTATTTCGCATCGCGGGTCAGCGGCGTGATGGTGGCCGTGGTGTAGGTGCCCTGCAGGTCCGGCTGGCCCCAGCTGTTCCTCGGCGCTTGGTAGGCCGCCGGCTTGGCTTGCGCGAGCGCCGAGCCCGCGAGCAGCGACAGGGCGAGCGAAGCGGCGAACATCCGCGGTCCCATGGAAATCTCCCATTGGCCGACTCTTGTGGTCGGCGCGGCCTACAGAATAGGCCTGAGCCGTCAGATGGGAAGAGCCTGAGCGACGAGTCTGTCCATCAGCGGCGCGGCCTCGGCTGGACGGCGCAGACGGTGCATCTCCAGACGGGCGTTGGCAGGATCGGCGAATAGCGCCTCGTAGGCCTTTCGCCTGTGGGCGTAGGTGTCCCAGGCCCAGCGGATCGGGTGCTCCTTGTCGAGCCAGCGGCGGACGTCCTCGCGGTTGCCGGTGCCTTCCCAAAGTTCGTCGCCCGCGATGGCGCGGAGGAATGAGCGGCGGATCACGCGGGCCATGATGAGAGGCCGCGAATAGTCTAGCCAGACCAGGTGGGTCGCGCGCTCGAAGATCATGGCGCGCACCACCGAATAGTTGCCGCAGGTGGTCCAGTTGTCGGCCGCAATCGCCGCGCGGACGCGCCCGCGCAACGTCTCCGGATCGGCTTGGCTGAGGTTGGTCCAGCCGGGATCCCAGTTCAGCGCGTCCTGCTCGATATGCGCGGCCCCGATCCGCGCCGCCAGAGCGCGGGCAAAGGTCGACTTCCCCGATCCGGTGCTGCCCATAACCACCACACGCATGGGCTCAGGCGTCCTGGTCCTCGCCGATCTCCGCCAGGATCTCGCCGGTGTGCTGGCCCAGTCTCGGCGGGTGGCGTCGGATGTTCGAGGGGCTTTTGGAGAACTTCACGGGCGGCCGCATCTGCTTGTAGCCGCCCATCTCCGGATGGTCGTATCGCTCAAAGAGCCCGACGGCGGCCAGGTGCGGATCGCTTTCCAGGTCGTCCAAGCGGTTGGTCTTCACCACCGGGATCGACAGGGGCTTGAGCACGTCCAGCCACTCCTGGGTGGTCTTGGTCGCCGCGGCTTGCTCGACCAGCCCATAGAGTTCGGTGATGTGCTTGGAACGGGTGAAATAGTCGGCGAACCGCGGGTCCTTGGCGATCGCCTCGCCGTAGCCGGCGGCTTCGAAGAACTGGTCCCACTGCTTGTCGGTGTAGGGCAAGAGGCCGATGTAGCCGTCCCTGGTCTTGAACGGCTTGCGGTTGGGATTGACCACCCGCGGATAGCCGAAGTGGCCGAGCGGCGGCTCGAAGGTGTGGTCGTAGAGGTGCTCGACGAGCAGGAAGCTGGTCACGCACTCCAGCATCGGCACCTCGACGAACTGCCCCTCGCCGGTCCGCGCCTTGTGGAGAAGGGCCGCCGTCACCGCCTGGGCCATGAAGAGGCCGGAGACCTTGTCGGCCACCAACGTCGGCAGGATGCGTGGCACAGGGTTGCCGTCCGTGCGCGGCAGGACATCGGCCATGCCCGAGGCCGACTGGATCAGGTCGTCGTAGGCCGGCTCGCCGGCGTAGGGGCCGTCGGAGCCATAGCCCGCGGCGTGCACATAGATGATGTCGGGCTTGATCGCCTTGACGTCCTCATAGCCCATGCCGAGGCGCTTCAGCCCCTCGTAGCGGACCGAGGCGGCGAAGACGTCGCAGCTGGCGATCAGCTTGCGGACCGCACGTTTGGCGCTCTCCTTCTTCAGGTCGAGCACGATCGAGCGCTTGTTGCGGTTGATGGTCAGGAAGATAGGGCCCATGTCGCGCGGGCAGCCTTCGGGCACGTGGCCGGCCCAGCGCATGATGTCGCCGCCGCCGCCGCGGTTGCCGCCCGGATCTTCCAGCTTGATCACGTCGGCGCCTTGGTCGGCCAGGATCTGGGTGCCATAGGCGCCGTTGACGACGCTGGTCAGGTCCAGGATGCGGATCCCGGCCAGCGGCCCTGTGGCCTTCCCCTGCAATTCCTTGAGTTTCGCCACCTACGCACTCCCCTCGCCGCTTCCGGTCGTTATGATCACCCTACAAAGATCAAGCGCGCGACGGGAGGGGCCATGGATTTCGAAATCGCCGAAGAGCACCGGATGCTCAAGGACCTGGTGGCCAACTTCGTCCGCGACGAACTGATGCCGCTGGAAGCCGGGGTGCTGGCCCGCGAGGCCGACGGCAAGGGCCTGGGCATCGGGCCGGCCGAGCACGCCCGGCTCGACAAGGTGGCGCACGAACTCGGCCTGTTCGGCCTGGACGCGCCGGAGGACGTCGGCGGCTCGGACCTGCCGATGGTCGCCATGGTCGGGGTCGAAGAGGAGATCGGGCGCTGCGTCACGCCCTACACCCTGCCGCCGGATAGTCCGAACCTGCGCATGCTGATGCAGACCGTCGACGAGCGGCAGCGCGCCGCCTATCTGGCGCCCTACGTCGCGGGCAAGACGATCTCGGCCATCGGGATCTCCGAGCCGGGCGCCGGGTCGGACCCGGCGGGCATGACCACCAAGGCCGTAAGAGACGGAGATGATTGGGTAATCAACGGCCGAAAAATCTGGATTTCGCGCGCCGCGGACGCCGATTTCACCATCCTGATGGCGCTGACCGACACCGAGAAGCGGGCGCGGGGCGGGATCTCGGCCTTCCTGGTCGACAAGGGGACGCCGGGGTTCAATGTGCTCAGGCGTATCCCGATGATCGGCGGGGCCTACACCTACGAGATCGCGCTTGAGGATTGCCGGGTCGAGGGCTGGAAGCTGCTCGGCCAGGAGGGCGCGGGCTTTGCGCCGATGCAGACCCGGCTCGGCACCCGGCGTATCCAGATGGCCGCCTGGTCGGTGGGCATGGCGCAGCGGGCGCTGGACATGATCGTCGAATATGCCCCGCAGCGGAAAACCTTCGGCATGCCCTTGAGCGAGCGGCAGGCGATCCAGTTCTGGGTGGCGGAGGCGGCGACCAAGATCCACGCCACGCGGCTGATGACCTACGACTGCGCCTGGAAGCTCGACCAGGGTCGCGATGTGCGCAACGAGATCAGCATGATCAAGTGGTTCGCGACCGAGATGGCCTATGAGACAGTCGATAGAGCGATGCAGGCCTTCGGCGCCATGGGCATGACCAAGGAGCTGCCGCTGGCGCAGATGCAGGCCAAGCTCCGCACCATGCGCATCTACGACGGGCCCACCGAGGTCCACAAATGGGTGGTGGCCCGCAATCTTCTGGGGACGAGGAAATGAACCAGGCTTTCGGAGACCATGTGACGGTCAAGGCGGTCGGCCACGTGGCCGTCGTCACCATCGACCGGCCGCCGCACAACCACGTCTCGGTGGAGCTGATGCGCGACCTGGCCGACGCGCTGGACGCCGTCGACGGCGAGGTCGAACTGCGCTGCTCGGTGCTGCAGTCCGAGGGCAAGAACTTCTGCGCCGGCGCGGACCTGGTGCGCAGCGAGAGCGCCGGGGGGCTGGGGGCGGTCAACCCGCTCTACGACCAGGCGGTGCGGCTGTTCTCGGCCAAGAAGCCGATCGTGGCGGCGGTGCAGGGCGCGGCGGTGGGCGCGGGCCTGGGCCTGGCGGTGGTCGCCGACTTCCGCGTCGCCTCGCCGGACGCCCGGTTCGCGGCCAATTTCGTGAAGCTGGGCTTCCACCCGGGCTTCGGCCTGACCCACACGCTGCCGCACCTGATCGGCCACGCCAAGGCCGAGCTGATGTTCCTCACCGGCCGGCGGGTGAAGGCCGAGGACGGCCTGCCCTGGGGTCTGGTCGACGAGGTCGTGCCGCTGGAGGACCTGCGCGCCGCCGCATTGCGCCTGGCCACGGAGATCGCCGAGAACGCGCCGCTGGCCATCGTCTCCACCCGCAAGACCCTGCGCGGCGACCTGGCGGCCGCGGTGCGCGCCCAGACCGACAAGGAGGCCGCCGAGCAGGGCTGGCTGCGCGACACCGAGGACTACAAGGAAGGCGTCCGCTCCGTCGCCGAACGGCGCATCGGGAATTTCCTGGGGCGGTGACAAGATGACAGTCAAGCAGGGCGAAGCCGCAGCTTGAACTGCGGTTGGAGGCAGTCCGCTACGACGGCGGGCCTTGACCACCTGACCCTAAGGGAACGTACCGCGCCGTTGGATGGTGATTGACGCGATCTTCCCGCTTGAGACCACGAATGAATAGTCCACCGTTCTTCCCTTGATGGCGATGTGCGGCTCGGTGGCGCACCACTTCAATATCTCATCGACCGCTGCGAAGGATACTTTTCTAGCGGGATCATTTCCACATGCGGCGCTTTCGATCTCGACCGCGCCGCCATCTGCGATCCAACGGTCGATCATCGTCGCTTCCATGCCCGCGCATATTTTCTTCTGATCAAGACAAGAGACGGGTTCGGTAAGAAGACCAGTCGACGAAGGCTCTCGCCCGTCGCCGCAGCCGGAGAGCATGATCAGGGAGAGAGCTAGCGGAGTGGTGACCTTGGCGAAGGTCACAGATATTTCGCCACCCCATTCAGATCGAAGTAGGCTTCCGATCAAGATCGCACTTTCTCCAAAGCAACGTTGATGAGCCAGCGGGTAGACTACCGACTTCACGAGCGGCGCAGCGCCGCCGCCTCGCGCGCGAGCTCGGTGATCCGGGCCCAGTCGCCGGCCCGGACGGCGTCGGGCGGGGCGACCCAGCTCCCGCCGACGCAGACCACGTTGGGCAGCGCCAGGTAGTCGGCGGCGTTGGCCGCGTTGACCCCGCCGGTCGGGCAGAATGTCGCCTGCTGGAAGGGGCTCGCGAAGGCCTTCAGGGCGTCGATCCCGCCCGCAACATTGGCCGGGAACAGCTTGAAGCGGGTGAAGCCGGCGGCCAGGCCCGCCATCAACTCGGTCGCTGTCGCGATCCCGGGCAGCAGCGGCGTCGGGCCGTCGTCGCTCTCGCCCTCGATCAGGCCCGGGCTGACCGCGAACTGGGCGCCCACGTCGGCGACCGCCTGGCGCATGACCGACGTCAGCACCGTGCCCGCGCCCACCACCGCGCCCTCGACCTCGCCCGCCATGCGCTCGATGCACTGCAAGGCGACCGGGGTGCGCAAGGTGATCTCCAGCGCCGACAGCCCGCCGGCCACCAGCGCCCGGCCGAGGGGCACGGCATGGTCGATGTCCTCGATGATCAGCACCGGGACGACCGGCGCGCGGGCCAGGATCTCATCGAGGGTCATAGGCGCTCCATCATGCCCAGTTCGCGCGCCGCGCCGATGATCGCCGGATAGGGGTGGATGACCAGCGAGGTGGGGATCTGCTCGACGTAGGCCCGCAGGCGCCCCTTGTCCTCGAAGCGCTTCCGGAAGGCGCCCGAGGCCAGGCGATCGGCCATGCGCGGCGCGATGCCGCCGGAGACGAACACCCCGCCGCGGGCCCCGAAGCTCAGCGCCAGGTCACCGGCCACCGAACCCAGGATGCCGCAGAACCGGTCGAGCGTCTCGCCGGCCAGGGCGTCGCCCTTGGCCGCGGCTTCGAACACCGCCTTCTCGTCTTCCAGCGTCGCCTCGGCCTGCCGCATGCCGGCCAGCACGCCATAGAGCTCGAAGAGGCCGCGGCCGGAGAGAATCCGCTCGATGGAGACCCGGCCGTGGCGGGCGCCGAACTGCTGCCAGACCTCGACCTCGACCTCGTCGACAGGGGCGAACGCCGCATGGCCGCCCTCGGTGGCGACCGCGACATCGCCGCGCTCGCTGCGCGCCAGGCCCGCCACGCCGAAGCCGGTGCCGGCGCCCAGCACCACCATCGGGCAGTCCGCCCCACCGCGCAGGGCCGGGCCGAGGACCTTCAGCGATTCAGCGGTCAGTAGCGGACAGGCCAGAGCCTGGGCGGCGAAGTCGTTGACCAGCTTCACCGCCTCGAACTCGAACTGGGCCAGGAGTTCGCCCTCGGAGACCTGCCAGTCGAGGTTGGTGAACTCGATCTCACCGTCGAGCACGGGGCCGGCGACGGCGATCACCGCGCGCGGCGGGCGTTTGTTGCGGCCCATGGTGCGCTCGAGATAGTCGGCGATGACGTCGCCGAGCGAGCCGTAGTTGGCGGCCGGATAGATGTGCAGATTGCGCACCCGGCCCTCGCCGTCCAGCAGGGCGAGACGCACATTGGTGCCACCGACGTCGCCCACCAGGCCGGAGTAATGGGTCTTCATCAGGCGGCCTCGAACAGTGAGCAGGCGCCGGCGTCGGCGGGTCCCGCGGCGCGGCGCATCAGGCCGAACAGCTCACGGCCATAGCCGGGCTCCGAGCGCGGGGCGATGGCGCGCGAGCGGGCCATCAGCTCGGCCGGCGCGACCTTGATCTCCAGCGTCCCCTTGTGGGCGTTGAGCCGGATCACGTCGCCATCGCGGACATAGGCCAGGCCACCGCCATCGGCGGCCTCCGGCGTCACGTGGATGGCGGCTGGGACCTTGCCCGAGGCGCCCGACATCCGCCCGTCGGTGACCAGGGCCACCTTGAAGC